>CAVRRV010000001.1:0-157572 GCA_963723615.1 uncultured Actinomycetota bacterium
ACGACTCGGGCGGTTCCTCATGCCACATACTCGCGGTTTGGCAGATGCGTTCGGCGACAGCGTCAATGGACGCTCGGGCGCTGTCGCCGGCATCGGGGCCGCCTTGTGAAATCGGGAAGATGAATCGGCCGCTCTTTCCCCATTGCCAGGTCGCAGAGAAGTCTTCGCGACCGAGGGGCCGAAAGATGACTTCGGTTCGTGCATCGTTGAGCACGACTTCGAGCCACGTGGCGTATTCGACCCTTTCACCGGTCATCAGCCGCGGCTCATTGTTGACGTGGACCTCCCCTGCCCCACCAAGCCTCTTGCGGAGGACCTGTGCGAGCGGTTGCATCAGTTCCCGTTCAAATTCGTCTGCTTGCTCCTTTTTCATTCCCGCTCCTTCGTCAGCCGGTTGCACAGCATCTAGATCGTGTCACGTCCACCCGGTCCCTCGGTTATCAGACGAACACGGCGCCCCTAAGAACGCGCCGAGCGTGCATACAAAAAGCTGGGTGTGCACAATCGCGGCGATGCGGTCGCCCGTGCTCGCGAACTCGGATTGATCTGAGGGCCGCATCGTTCTCAAGCCGCATTGGCGAGACAGACACGGCATCAAAACGCCAGACCTCCATTCCCCGCCAACCGAGTTGGGGAGTCAGCGGTGATCCTGTGAATTAGTCTGTACCCCAATATCTTTCGTGTCGAATCTGCTCCGCCGACGGTACCTCGCGTGGTAGTAGTGCCCAGGCAGGGTACATATTGCCTTGAGCCGCCAAGCTGCCGTATTCCGGCGCCCAACGGCGCGGCTGTGTGACTGTGACTGTGACTGTGACGAGCTTCTCGAGGGGAGGCGGATGGCCTCGGCAAAGAGCTCCGGGTGTTGTTGGCGCACTCGATGTGAAATGGGCATCACCAATTGCTAAGGCCCGCCGGCATGACCCGCCTGGACCCCGTCCGGTGAAGCGAGGTTAGGTCGTGGTGTGCTGGTCGGATGAGTCGCTGGGCTCGATGAGCTTTGTTTCCTCACGTGCCCCTGGGTGATCTCGATGCGGCGCGGCTTGGCCCTTGCCGCCACGGGGAGGGTTACGGTCAGCACCCCGTTCTGATAGGTGGCGGCGATGTGGTCGGCGTCGATGTCCTGACCGAGGGACAGGCGACGCATGTAACCGCCGGTGAAGCGCTCGGAGCTCAGCCACTGCACGTCGTGTTCGGTGCGTTCGCTGCGTTGTGCCGTCACGGTGAGAATGCCGCCATCAACGCTGACGTCCACCGAATCGGGGTCCACGCCCGGGAGGTCGGCGTGAAGCACGTAGTGATCACCGGAGCGGTAGAGGTCCATCGGCATGGCCAGTGGGACTCGGGCGGATCCGGGCGATGTACCGAGCAGCTGCGCGGCGAGTCTGTCGATGTCACGGAATGGATCGGGATGAAGCACAGCAACCACCTCCTACATGTCGGTTGCCGCACCGCGCCATCGCGACGGGTGTCGGCTGGCTGCGCTCCTTCTGGTTTAGCACTCCACCTGCGCGAGCACCAGGGGTGTCGGCGCTGCGCCCAGGTCTTCGGCGATGAGGACCGTGGTGTCCAGGATCGTCTTCCACATGAAAGGGGCCAGACGCGCCTCGATCTGCTCGTCGATGTCGGTGTGCGCGCACAGGAATTGGTGATGGTCGGCGAGATGCCCGTTGAACGCTCGGCCCAACTCTTACTGTTGCTTTACCTGGATAGGCGTAGACTTAAAGAACGGATCCACGGCAGACCAAGGTCGGACCGGAAGAAAAGATTCCTCCTCTCGGCTGTGGCGCCCAGCACGATCACTAGGCACCCACGCAAAGCAAGGCCCATCAACTGGGCACAGCGCGGTGGGCTTGCGTCAGGCGGGAAATTCTCTCCTGACGCCGAGGCCACATTTCACCGCGCCATCATGCACGCTTGGTAACCAGGTGGTTGGTGCTTCGGACGGCGCTCCTTTTCGTCAGGAGCGCCGTCCGACTCGTGTATGCCGAACTCCCCGCGGCCGGTAGCGGTCTGCTTGCCGAAGCAATCACACTGCGAGCCGGGTGATCGTGTCCTTGGGTGGCGGCCGCATCGTTGAGCACCGTCGAGTCCAGCGCCCCGCCGCCCCGACCGCTCACTGCCCCACCCGCGCCACCGTCTACATTGCTGCTGCTGTACGCCCAGCCACTCGTCCGGATCGCCGCGCTGAAGACCACTGCCATCGTCCTCACACCGCAGGAGCTACGTATATCCCTTGGCGCTGAGCCGATCCCCAGTGCCTGAACCGTTCGGCGGCATGCTTAGATTCCACCTGCACAACCGGCCTAACCTCCGCATTACCGGCGACAGCGCGGCGACGGCAGCCGCGCTGCGCGTAGTGTCGATTTGGTGACGTCAGCGGATGTGTGATCACCGGGAGTGTCGGTGTGACGTGTGGTATCGGTGACGTGGGGTAGCGACCTGATCGCCGGTCCCGCGAACCGGGTGATCACGACCGTGCAGAACGGTGTCGAGGTGCTGCGGTTCGGTGGCCTTCAGACCGCATCCCGTCCGTCGCCGTTTCAGACCGTGGAACGGTGCGACATGTACCGGCTACGACGCTACTTCCCCGACAGCGCGAACGATCCGTCACGGCCGCCGGTAATACTTGTGCCGCCGATGATGATGTCGGCCAACGTGTTTGACGTCACCAGAGACCAGGGCGCGGTCGGAGTCCTGCATGATCTCGGTGTAGACCCGTGGGTGGTGGACTTCGGCTCACCGGACCGGGAAACCGGTGGGCTCGAACGCACGTTGAGCGACCATGTCGTCGCGCTGAGCCGGGTCATCGACTCGGTACACGCACACACGGGCCGCAAGGTGCATTTGGCGGGCTACTCGCAGGGCGGCATGTTCTGCTATCAGACCGCGGCCTACCGACGGTCTGAGGGCCTGGCCAGCGTCATCACATTTGGCGCCGCCGTCGATTCGCTCAGCGGTCTGCCGTTCGGAATTCCCGCGGCCCTGGCGGGCCGCGGCGCCCAGCTGATCGCCGACCACGTCTTCAACCGTCTCTCGGTGTCCGGATGGATGGCCCGTACCGGGTTTCAACTTCTGGACCCGATCAAGACGGTCCGGGCGAGGTGGGACTTTCTACGGCAACTCCATGACCGAGAGGCGTTGCTGCCCAGGGAACAGCAACGCCGCTTCCTCGAGGTGGAGGGCTGGGTGGCATGGTCGGGTCCCGCGGTCGCCGAACTGTTACGGCAGTTCGTGGTCCATAACCGCATGATGACCGGCGGCGCGGTGATCGATGGCACGTTGATCACGCTCGCGGAAATCACCTGTCCCGTAGTTGCATTCATCGGCGAGATCGACGACATCGGCCAACCCGCGTCCGTGCGAGGAATCCGGCGGGCCGCCCCGCGTGCCGAGGTGTTCGAGGTGCTGTTGCGGGCAGGTCACTTCGGGCTCGTTGTCGGATCAACCGCCGCCGCGCACACGTGGCCCACCGTCGGTGAATGGGTGCTGTGGCAAGACGGTCGAGGGCCCAGACCCGACGGCGTGCATGCGATGGAGGCCGACCCTAGCGTCGGGATCGATGGCGCTGGCGGGCTGTCGGCGCGTTTCGGGCACTCGGTGGGTGCGCTGGCCGAAGTGGGCATCGGCGTGAGCCTAGGGTTGGCCGACGCCGCGGTGTGGGCGGCACGCAGCGGCAGGGAGATCGCCGGGGAGGCGGTGCGTACCGTACCCCGACTCGCCCGCCTCGGGCGGCTGCAGCCCCATACCCGGGTGTCGTTGGGCAGCTTGATAACCGAACAGGCGAACAGAGCGCCCGAGGAGGAGTGCTTCCTCTTCGAGGATCGGGTCCACACCAACGCGGCGGTTGATCACCGCATCGACGACGCGGTGCGCGGTCTCATCGCCGTCGGTGTCCGTCAAGGAGCCCACGTCGGTGTGTTGATGGATACCAGCCCCAGCGCCGTGGTCGCGATCGCGGCACTGTCCCGGCTCGGGGCGGTGGCGGTGTTGCTACCTCCAGATGACGACCTCGCCGTCGCCGTCCAGCTGTGCGAGGTGGCCGACATCGTCACGGACCCACACCATCTGGCGGCGGCCGCCGCGACCGGCGCCAGGGTGCTCGCCCTCGGTCACGGCCGCACCGCGGACCTCCGCCGGACGGAGTCGGACCGGGTCGTCGAGCTGGACCGCCTCGACCTGTCCGGTGCGCGGCTGCCGCAGTGGTATCGGCCGAACCCGGGCCGGGCAAGTGATCTCGCCTTCGTGTTCTTCAGCACGACGGGAGGGCGCCGGGTGGTCAAGGAGGTCACCAATCATCGGTGGGCGCTCTCGGCCTACGGCACGGCCACTGCCGCCGCGCTCGGCCGCGGTGACACGATCTATTGCCTGACCCCGCTGCACCATCCGTCGGGTCTGATGGTCGGCCTCGGCGGCGCGGTTGCCGGCGGGTCGCGCATCGCCTTGACCCGGGGCGTCGACCCAACGCGGTTCGCCGACGAGGTGCACCGTTACGGGGTCACGGTGGTGACCTACACCTGGGCGATGCTGCTCGAATTGGTGGAGGCGACGTCGCCCGAGCTTCAAGAACATCATCCGATCCGCCTATTCATCGGCGCCGGCATGCCGATCGGGCTGTGGCACAAGGTCACCGACCGATTCGCCCCGGCCCGAGTGCTGGAATTCTATGCCTCCACCGAGGGGGACGCGGTGCTGGCCAATGTCGCCGGCACGAAGACCGGGGCCAAGGGTCGGCCGCTGCCGGGCAGCACCGAGATTCTGCTTGGCGGCTACGACGCCGCGACGGGCCGGTTCATCGAGGATGACCACGGTTTCGTGCGCCCCTGCGCGGACGACGAGGTGGGCGTGCTGCTCGCGAAGCCGCGCTCCGGACTCGATGCCGCACGCGTGTCGATGCGCGGGGTATTCGCCGGGGGAGACACGTGGATCACCACGGACCACCTGTTTCGCCGCGACAGCGACGGCGACTACTGGTTCGTCGACAACAGGAACACGGTGATCCAGTCGGTGCGCGGACCGGTCTTCTGCCAGCCGATTTGCGACGCCCTCGGCGACATCACCGCGATCGACCTGGCCGTGGTCTATCCGGTTGCGACCGACACGCACGACGTCGCGGTCGCGGCCGTGACGCTTGGCAAAGACGGCGTCCTCAACGCGGCCGCCCTGACTACCGCGTTGGGCGGGCTCCCCCGGGACCAGCGTCCGGCCATCGTCCACATTGTTGACCGCATACCGCTCACACCCTCCTACCGCCCACTGTCGACCGCACTGCGCGAGGCCGGGCTGCCAGCGCCGGGGAAAACGACCTGGTACCACGACCTCACTGACGGCCACTATCGACAATGGGCCACCGTCGGCGGTAAGCCACAACGTCTGGCCCCAGCAACCGCGGAGAGCGAGTAGGTGGGCCACTCCAGGGAACTACGAGGAGCGGTTCGCTGCGCACAGTTGCCGGGGCGAGGCCTGGACCCGAGGAGCTTCACGTTCGATCACGATGATGCTCGGCGTGTTCCCTCATTGGCGTGCTGCGCGTCCGGCGTGTCAGCAAACTTGGCGGTCAGTAACATAGTCACAAAAATCCTCGTCGTAATGTTGCGGTTCTTGGTGATTCAGAGCTGAGTGGAAGACATCCGCACGCGCAAGGCCATAGCCAAAAAACTGCTCATCGTGAGGTTTTAGGTCTACGGTGAGAGAATGACCTGGCAAAATATTTCTATCTCGCGGTTCGGCGGCCCTGAGGTAATGGAACTGACGGAACAACCGACTATCCCCGACCCCGGTCCCGACGAGGTCCGCATCAAGGTCCTGGCCGCCGGCACCGGCTTCACGGACATCTTCATTCGGCGCGGCCGCTACCCGGATTACAAGGGGCCGCTGCCGTTCACCCCCGGATACGACATCGTGGGAATCGTCGATAAGGTCGGTCCCGGCGTGGCCGGCCTGCACGAGGGTCAGATGGTGGCCGATTTGTGCGTCGTCGGCGGCTACACCCAGTACGCAATTCGGCCGGCGCGGTTCCTGGTGCCCGTTCCCGATGGCGTCGATCCGGCCGAGGCGGTCTGTATCCCGCTGGCCTACCTAACCGCCTTCCAGATGCTCACCCGCTACCGCCAGCTGTCGCCGGGTGCCACGATCCTCGCGATCGGGGCCTCGGGCACGGTCGGCACGGCGCTGCTCGATCTGGCGCGGCATTTTGGTCTGAACGCCATCGGTACCTGCTCTGCGGCCAACATGGCCGTGGTCGAAAGCTTTGGCGCCAAGGCAATCGACTATCGCGACGGCGACTTCGTCGAAGCAGTGCGCAAGCTCACCGCCGCACAACCCAACACACACAAAGGCCGCGCTGGCGTGGACGCCGCCTTCGACGCGATCGGCGGCGCCCATTTCACTCGCTCGTTCGCCTGTCTGGCATCCGGTGGGCTGCTAGTCGGCTACGGGTCTCAGACCATGGCCGACGGGCGCGAAGGCCTGCTCTCGGCCGGGCTTGGATTGGCCAGGCTCCACCTCTGGGGCGCGTTCAAGTTCCTGTTCAGCGGCCGTAGCGCAGTGTGGTACAGCATCACCGCGCGACGAACGAAGCGACCGGAAGAATTCAAGGCCGACATGGCCACACTGTTTGGCCTTCTGCGCGACGGCGCCATCCATCCCATCGTCATCGATCGCCTACCCCTGGCGGCCGCCCGCGAAGTCCATACCCGCATCGACGCCGGCGGACTCGGCGGCAAAATTGTTCTGATGCCCTGGCCCGTGCCGTTACCGGATACTCGCCCTGCCACCGGGCGGGTCGGTGAGTCACCCGTCTCGGAGGGATAAAGTCGGTTCCGAAAGCGTTGTCGTTCAAACACTTGTCACGACCTCACCGGTCTGAAGCTCGCGCAACGCCGTCCGCAGCCCGCGACGTCTGCCGGTGCCCGGTTCGACACCGAAGCTCTCGCGAACGCCCGAACGAATTCGGAATTTCAGCTCCGAGTGGGTTTCGGGCGCGTCGTCCGAGGTAGCTTCGAGGAACTTGTTCGGGACCGAGAGCTTGACGATTGTCCAGAACGTCTGCATGTACTGGTGCATTAAGGATCCGGTCGTGTACGGCAGGTCGTACTTGTCGCACAACGGCTTGATGCGCTGGGATATTTCGGCGTACCGGTTGCTTGGCAGGTCGGGGAACAGGTGGTGCTCGATCTGGTAACACAGGTTGCCGCTCATGAAGGCCATCAGGGGGCCGGCTGTGAAATTCGCCGAACCGAGCATCTGCCGCAAGTACCACTCTGGGTGCGTCTCGTTCTCGTATTCCTCGCGGGTGAATTTCTCGGCGCCGTCAGGGAAGTGCCCGCAGAAGATCACCAGATACGCCCAGTAGTTGCGGATCAGGTTCGCTATCGCGTTCGCGGCCAGGGTGTGTTTCCACCCGGGGCCCGACAGGGCGGGAAAGATGATGTAGTCCTTGCCGACCTGCTTGGCGACCTTCTTGCCGATCACGCGCAAGTCCTTACGGACGTCGTCCATGGATTTCTCACCTTTGCGGACCCTCGTAAATTCAACCCCGTGCAGCGCGACGCCCCACTCGAAAAGCGTTCCGAGCAGCAGGTTGAAGACAGGGTTGCCGAGATACTCCGGTTTCCAGCGCTGGTCTCGGGTGACGCGCAGGAGGCCGTAGCCGACGTCGTCGTCGATCCCGACGATGTTCGTGTACTTGTGGTGCACAAAGTTGTGCGAGTGCTTCCATTGCACGCTCGGAGAGGTGGTGTCCCACTCCCATTCGGTGGAATGGATCTCCGGGTCGTTCATCCAATCCCATTGGCCGTGCATGATGTTATGCCCGAGTTCCAGGTTCTCGATAATCTTCGCGATGCCGAGCAGGGCGGTCCCGGCGACCCAGGCGACCTTGTTCCTGCTCGCCAGCAAGGCAATTCGGCCACCGACCACGAAAGCGCGCTGCAGCTGGATTGTTCTGCGCACGTAGCGGGCGTCCCGCTCGCCCCTGGACTCCTCGATATCGGTTCTGATCGCGTCCAGTTCGCGGCCCAGTTCTTCGATGTCGGCCGCGGTGAGGTGTACGTACTGCCTGATGTCGGTGATCGCCATGCGGCGCTCCTAAATGTCGATGGTGCAGTCGCCGGATGCTGCGGAGATGCAGGTCTGGATTCGATCGCCGGCGCGGTGCTCGGTTCCGGACCTCAGATCGCGCACGTAGCCCGATTCCAGCGGCAATACACAGGATTGGCAGATGCCCATTCGGCATCCGAACGGCATCTGGATGCCGAGCTTCTCGCCACCTTCCATCAGCGTTGTCGCGCCATCGAGTTTGACGCTCTTGTCTGAGATCTTGAAGGTGACCGTGCCGCCCTCGCCGCCTTTGTCGGTGCGGGCAATAGCGAACCGCTCCGTGTGTAGCTTGTCTCGCATACCCGCTTCGGCCCAAACCTTTTCGACGGTGTCGAGCATGGTTGGCGGACCGCACGCCCACGTGGAGCGGTCTTTCCAGTCCGGGACGAGACCGTCGAGCGCGGCGAAGTCGACCTTGCCCACGTCCGCTGTTAGCTGCAGGTGCGGCCGGTAGTCGTGCTGGGTGCGCTCCATCGCACATAACTCGTCGTGGAATATCACGTCGCCGACGGAGTGCGCCGAATGGACATGCATGATGTCGGGGCTCTCGCCACGCTGCCTGAGCGAGCGCAACATCGCCATCACGGGAGTGATGCCGCTGCCCGCAGTCACGAACAGCAACTTGGCCGGCGCCGGATCAGGTAAAGCGAAATCGCCCCTCGGGGCCGCGAGCCGAACAACGGTGCCGGGCTCGACGCCGTTGACCAGATGTGATGACAAGAAGCCCTCAGGCGTGGCCTTGACGGTGATCGAGATCAACTTCTTGTCGCGCCGTGGGATCGACGTCAGCGAGTACGACCGCCAATGCCAGCGCCCACCAACACGCACTCCGATGCCGAGGTACTGGCCGGGCTGATAGTCGCCGGAAAAGCCCCATCCGGGTTTGATCGTGACCGTGGCCGAGTCTCCGGTTTCCCTGCGAACATCGACGACGAGGCCACGCAGTTCCCGCGCAGACCACAGCGGATTGAGCAGTTTAAGGTAGTCATCGGGCAGCAGCGGCGTCGTCGCGCGAGCCACCAACCCCCGCAACACATTAACCGTCGGGGTCGACGCGGTCTCGACATTCCTTGCCGGCGCCGCACTCCGCAACCTCAGATTTCGCATCCTCAAACCCCGGGGTCAACCACCGTCAACGCAGGACAATCGAGCTTGGCGATCGCTTCTGTCAAGGTCCGCTGTTCGTGCCGGACCTGTTGTGTACCGCCGCAGACTAAGCACACCGTGCGTTCGCATCTGGAGGATTGTCCGGGGTCCCTGCGGCTCGCGAGGGCTGTGGTGGACGGCGAGGCAGGTCTTGGACGATGGCCATCGCTGCCTCGACAGTGCTGGCGGCGGGTAGCAAGCTCTGTGGGTCGCCGATCCGCAGCACCCGGGAGACTGCCTCACTGGTTACTACTGCCCAGCCTATGCTGGCGCGCGCGCAGCAGACGGAGACCCTGTGCAGCGCCGAGAAACCCTCGGTTCCAAAGAAATCCAGGCCGCGCAGATCCAGGATCAGCCCGCGGCAACCCGTCAGATGTCCCAGCGTGTACTCGGTCATATTGTCAGCGTTGGATGCGTCGATGTGGCCGTGGGCGCTGATGACGGCTACCGATGACCTCAGCCGACGATTGGCTAATCGTGTGGTGTGACGCTCCCATGGCTGGGAAAGAAAGCCGCCGACCGGCGGCATAGAGGGGGTAGGACGAGCATTCATGGTGATTCCCGACATGCGGTTGTCACCGATTTGTTCGGCGCGAGCTAACGCTCTGCGAGGACAGCAGCGGACGGCTGACCTCATCCCGGACTGGTTGAGAGTCTCAACTCAGTTGACGTTCCACCGCGCGGGAGCAATTGTCAAGTACTGTGGATCGGTGTTTTGGGTGCCGCCACAACGAACGTCGATCGGAGATCTGCAGTCTTGGGAGGGTGCTCAGTCCAACCGAATCGGAAGCGTGGCGACGATAGCGTCGGTGCGTGCGCGAATTGTTGTGGCGAGCAGCGGGCCTCGTTGGTTGTGCAGGATTCGGTAGCGTCGGCGCCTCGGTTCGATGTAGGCGAGCAAAACGATGACGAAGCGTCCCTTTTCGACTTGGGTTCGGACGAAACCGACGGTGGGTGCCACCAGGGTGCGGTGCGGGCTGGGCAGGACCCGTAGGTAAAGCCCGGGGTCCCATTGTTTCCAGAGCTCGCAGAGCCGACGGATGGCGTCGGGGTCGGTGTCGACGGTCACTGGGACCACTTCGCCGCCAAGACGCGTCGCGACCCGCAACGCATGCTCGACGACCTTGCTGATCGTGAAATCTGATCGGTCGTTCGTTCCCGCTGGGTGACTGTTCTGGTCAGGTCTTTCGATTCGTCAGATCGGCATCCCGCCCTGTGGTGGCGATGAAATCGTCAAGAATGTCCACCACCGCTGTCGGGGACTCGACATGCGGGAAGTGCCCGACGCCGGGGAGCACCTCAAGTCGGCTACCCGGCACAGCTTCGTGAGCGGCGTACCCGTGGGCGACAGGAATGATCCGGTCCTGTTCACCCCAAATCAGCAAGGTGGGTAATCCATGACTCAGATGTATCTTGCTGAGCGCACTGACCGCCTGGCCGCGGTAATCCACCACCGAGCGCAACGTACGCAGGAACGCCTGCCGAGTCGGCCGATCCGACAACGAGCAATAGGCGCTCCATATCTCGCCGGCGCGCGGCGACTGAATCCCGGCCGACGTGAGCCACGACCCCAGCTTGTTGCCGACGTTCAACACCGGCTGCGGCGCGACCACTGGCAGCACCAGCTCGGTTCCGGGTGCCGAGAGGATCCGCAATATCCAGCTCAGGTCGGGGCCGAGGCCACCGCTGCTGATGAGAACCAGTCGCTGGCAGTAGTCGCGATGTTGATAAGTGAACTGCATGGCCACACCGCCACCGAGTGACTGACCGACCACAGTCGCCCGGCTGATGCCTAGTTCATCGAGCAGATCACGCAGCAACGCCGCGAACGCACCCAGCGAATAGTCACCGCGCGGCTTGGCTGATTCACCGTGCCCCAGCAGGTCCGGTGCCACCACCCGATACTTCTTTGACAACTGTGGGATGACGGCCCGCCAGGTCGCCGAACTTCCCGCCATGCCATGAATCAACAGCAGCGCCTCGCCTGCCCCTGCGTCCCGGTAGGCAACACGCTCACCGTGCAGATCGAGATAGTTCATCTCGGTCACGTGAATTGGTCTCCATCCAGCGGTGTTCTGGCATGCCAGCCCGACTATTAGCCGATTATAACGTAACCTACGGTCCCGTAGGTTACTGACCAGTAGATCACAGTCGTCTGCGTTGGTCGCGACGCCATTGGCGGACCGCCGCGATCGCTGTCTTGAGCCCGCGGCGGCGCCCTGTGGCTAGGTCTGTCCCTGCGAAACCGGGCTCCAATTCGGCGAACATCCGCTCGCTGCGGGTCTCCGGAGCGTCGTCGACGGTGGCGCGCAAGTAGCGGTCCGGCAGCGACAGTTTGGCGATGGTGCGCCACGTCTTGCCGTACTGCATCAGGAACGAACCCGTCGTGTACGGGAGGTCGTATTTGTCGCAGACCTGCCTGACCCTCACCGAGATCTCGTGCAGCCGGTTGCTGGGCAGATCGGGGTAAAGGTGATGCTCGATCTGGTAGCACAGGTTGCCGCTCATGAATCGCATCGCCGGCCCGGCCTCAAAGTTGGCGCTGCCCAGCATCTGGCGCAGATACCACTGACCCCGGGTTTCGCCGATCATGTCGGTCTTGGTGAATTTCTCTGCCCCGTCGGGGAAATGCCCACAGAAGATCACCGCGTTGGCCCAGATGTTGCGGATCACGTTGGCGACCGCGTTGGCCACCACCGTCGATTTGTAAGACGCCACCGGCGACAGCGAGGTCAGCGCCGGGAACGCGACGTAGTCCTTGACCACCTGCTTGCCGGCCTTGGCTGAGAATTCGCGGATCTGCCGGAGGGTGGTTTCGCGGTCCGAGCCGCCCTTGAGGATGTTGCCGAATTCGATGGGCTGCAGGCCAATTCCCCATTCGAAGCCGATCGCAAGCAGCGTGTTGAACAGCAGGTTGCCGATGGTGTAGCCCTTCCAGGGCTGGTCACGGGTGACCCGCAGGGTGCTGTAGCCCACGTCGTCGTCCATGCCGAGGATGTTGGTGTACTTGTGGTGCTGAAAGTTGTGGGTGTAGCGCCAGTGCTTGGACACCCCGGGCATGTCCCACTCCCATGTCGAGGAGTGGATTTCGGGATCGTTCATCCAGTCCCACTGACCGTGCATGACGTTGTGGCCGATCTCCATGTTCTCGATGATCTTGGCCAGACCGAGGGTCACCGTTCCCGCCCACCACGCCGAGCGTCTCGAGCTACCGGCCAGCATGAGCCGGCCGGCGAGATCCAGAGCACGTTGCGTGGCGATGCTGCGGCGGATGTAGCGCGCGTCGCGCTCGCCAAGGGAATCCTCGATGTCCAGCCGGATCGCATCCAGCTCAACGGCTAGGTTGTCGATGTCGGCGTCGGTCAGGTGAGTAAAGGCCGGAACGTCTGTGATCGCCATCGTTTCCTTTCTTTCGGGCTTCTATGTCGGGTTCCCAGCGTTCGGCGGCAACGAAAACTGCAACCCACTACACCCGGCTCGGCCAGCCACTGCAAGCCGAGCCGGGGAGTACATCGGGCCGGTCAGTAGTAGTGGCGGCGGCCGCCGACGGCGTGTCCCATCCGTCCCATCAGCATTAGTGCCAGGCCGACGACGAGGAGGATGACTCCGATGACCAAGCAAAGATGGGCGTAGGCGAAGGTAGGAACGAGGGCAGGGAGGAGGAGCCCGAGGACGATAAGGAGGATTCCGAGGCCGATCATGACGTTTACCTAGTTTCTGTGGATATGTGGGAGGAGGATGGCAGGGTCAGTGTCGGAGGGCGTCATTTAGCTTGGTGCTCAAGCGATTTGGTGTTGCCCAGCCCGATCGGCGCGTCTTTCGTCGCGCTGCCGGGTATCCCCGGCATCATGTTTCTCTGACCTCAAAGGATAGATTCAGAATGTGCGGCACGAGCAGACGCTCATCAAGTTCAGCGGCGTACAGCCAAAACTCTTTCCGGACTGGCTGAAGGGCTCAGCAACTACAACGCTACACCTGTCGGGTACCCCCGGCCAGATGTTCTGACCTGAGAGGTCAGCCACACGGGTAGCGGGGTTGGCCGCCGAGTCTGTTGTCGCCGTGGTGATTGTAGGTGTGCAGCCAGGTGGTAAGAGCCTGGCAGCGTTCGGTGTCGCTGGAGAGCCGGGCGCGGGCCCCGTTGGGGCTCAATGACTCGCGCGACTACCCAAGCTCCTCGAGCAGGCGGCGGAGATACCGCTGGTCGATTTCCCAGCGTGGTCTGGTTGGCTTGGCCGCTAGCATAATTCAGCTTTTTCAGGCTGGAGGCGAAGGTGTTCGCATGTGGCATGACGTGCTCGTCGAACAGATTACGTTGGCGGAGAGGGTCATCCGCACGATCGAGGACAGCGGCCGACAGCTGACCTCGTCCCGGACTGGCTGGCTTCTCAACATCGCTGACGCTATATGGCGCGGGCACAGGGAACCACTGCGCAGCGCGGTCTTTACGTGCTTGCACTCTCAGCCCATCTTGGGCTCCTGATCGACGCGCTGGGCGTCGACCGGGTCCTCGGCTGTGAGCGTGTCGAGGATGAACTGCGCGGTGGTGTATCGATCGCTACCCGCGCCATCAGCTTGGGTGTCTAATTTCGAATGTGCTTGCCACGGGGTGTAGCCGCGGCCGATGAGTACCCCGATGGCCTGGTTGATGACCGACGCCGCTCGCAGAGATGTCCCGGCGTCCGACCCGGCACGGACGCTCAGGTGCTGATCGAGCGCGAAGTCGCTGGGCGGACGGCCGGTTAGCCACGCCAGGTCCGCGGCGAGGTCGACAAATGTTCCCGGCGTCCCCGCGTAGAGGATCAGGGCAACCGAGGGCGATGCCCAGCCGTCACCGACACCGGGCAGCGTCAGCCGAAGCGAGGTGCGAACACCGTCGGCCGCGCCTTCCTCGAAGATGGTGAACGTGAACGGCGGATCACTGCCGTCGACCGTCACGCTCAGACCGAGATAGGTGGGAACCGCCGCTTGGGCGTCGACGCCCAAGCTGTGCAGACTGTGCAGCACATCGGCGCCGGGCTCATCCAGGGCGGCGGTGAGGATGCCCAAATCGGCGGCCAGGGCCGCACTGATCTTCATGACGGGATTGCTCCGCTGGGCGCGCCCGAGCGCGGATCGAGCCTGCCGGTGCCGAACAGGCGAGTCGCCTGCAGGGTGGGGAACGCGCGACGCAAGCCAGGACCCGTCGCGTTGACTGTTTACCCACCCTCCAACCTACGCGCTTCACACCGTGCAGCGGCAGGCCGCAGGCCGACCTGGTGGTGCGGGCTCAGATCGGGTCGCGTCGGGCGCGGGCCCGACGCACGGCTTCATCGACGATGTGTTGGGCCACCTCAGCCAATTTGCGGTGTTCGCTCTGGCTGATCGCCCGGAGCTGAGTGAACGCCTCCTCGGCGCTACGCCCGCTGCGTCCCCGGATCAGGCCGATCGCCTGATCGATCACCGGGCGCGTCGACAGCGCCTTCTGCAACTGGGCGGTCAGCGCCATCGCGTGCGCGAGGACCTGGGCGTTATGCACCGCCACCGCAGCGGGTTTGGCGAACAGTTCCCCCAGTTCGGCGGCGTGCTCATCGAAGACGTCTTTGCCGTGGGCGTAGACATTGATCGCGCCGATCACCCGATCCGACAGCAGCAGCGGCAGCGACAGCGCACTGTGCACGCCCAAGCGGCCCACTCGGGGACCGAATCGCGGCCACATCTTCTCCCCACCCAACGACCCAGACCGCACCGTGCGCCGCTCCAGTGCCGCGGTGATGCAGGGCCCCTCCTTGAGGGTCACGTACTGAATCTCGTCGATCTCGGCGACAAACGGGGCGCTGGCCGCCAACGCCTCCACCATGTTGTCCACCCGGTCGAGCTGCAACAAGGTAACCCCGGCACCGTCGGCGCCCGGTATCGCGTGCACCGCGAACGCCGACACCTCAGCCAGCAACTCAGGCAACCCCAGACTGCCCGCCACCAAGCCCGCCAGGTCGTTGATCCCAGCCCGCAAGTCGGCGGCATCAGCGGTAGCCTGCTGCGCGCTCAGCGACCCCAACGGTAAGCCGTCGGCGTCCTCGGTGAACTCCGTCATACCTGCGCTCAATAGTCTTGGCGGAGCTGGGAATCGACACCGAAGCCCAGCACCCTGGCGCAACCGTCACGAGATGGTTGTCAGGACCATATTACGCCGGCAGCGGCGGCGTAGAAGCACACTGTCGCGCCCGAGCAGTCCAACGGGTGTAGCGTCAAAGGTGCTGAGAATTTCAGCTCGTCCGGGATGAGTTCAGCCGCCCGCCGCTTGGCTCAAGGAGCATTGGCTCCGAACCCTCACACGCCGGTGATCCAATGCACGTCAGGTCACCATGACCAATTCACTTGCTTCCTGTGCCGACACCGGCGTTTCCCTGCCAGATCTGCCCCGGACCGAACCCATTGATGATCCACGCCTTCTGGCGCCCCAGATCCCGCCATCGGCTGCCTCGCGGACTTCCTCGTGCGCAACAACGGCTTCATCCGCGGCTGAGGACCAAACCCTAGATTCCTCGATACCTACGAAGGACACGCTATGAAAGCTTTGATCATCCTGGTTGCGGTGGTCCTGGTTGTCGCCCTGATCGTGTTGTCGTTCTCGATCAGGGTGGTGACCCAATACGAGAAGGGTGTGTTGTTCCGCCTCGGCAAGGTGGTGGGTGTTAAGGACCCCGGGCTGGCCGTGATAATCCCGGTCATCGATCGGCTGATGAAGGTGTCGCTGCGAATTGTGACGATGCCGATCCAGTCCCAGGGCATCATCACCCGCGACAACGTCAGCGTCGACATTTCGGCGGTCGCCTACTTCCGGGTTGTCGACGCGGTGAAATCGGTGATCGCCATCGAGAACGTCCACGCCGCGATCAACCAGATCGCGCAAACCACGCTGCGCAAGGTCGTCGGTCAGCACACCCTTGACCAGGCGCTGTCGGAGACCGACACCATCAACGCCGATATCCGAAAGATCCTCGACATCGCGACCCTCGAATGGGGTGTCGAAGTGACACTGGTCGAACTCAAAGACATCCAGTTGCCCGACAGTATGAAACGCGCGATGGCTCGGCAAGCCGAGGCCGAGCGGGAGAAGCGAGCCAAAATTATTGCGGCGGAAGGCGAATCAATGGCCGCGGCCGCGCTGGGTGAGGCGTCGGACACGATGATGGCCCACCCGTTGGCCTTGCAGCTCCGCAACCTGCAAACGCTTGTCGAACTCGGGGTGGAGAAGAACACCACCATCGTGTTCCCGGCGCCGCTAATGAGTGCGATCGGTGAACTGGGCACCTTCCTCGCCAGAGAAAGTGCCGCCGCCGCGTCCCCACCCCAACCGGTCGCCATCGCGAATGGGGCCGACACGTCAACGCAACCCGGGCAGCGGCCGACGAATGGCCTGGTTGCCGGACTCGAGATCAAGCCCGCTGAAACCCCCTAACCGGCTGTCGTTCCCGGCCGGTACCACCATCACGTCACGCGGGAACAAGCGGGCTGCGCCGTATTCGCCATTTGGACCGGGTAGATGCGAGTCGACCAAAGGAGCACCACAATGACGACCCGGACCCTCGAACCAGAACTCCTACACAAGATGGACGCCTACTGGCGGGCGGCCAATTACCTGTCAGTCGACCCGATCTCGGGCTGATCGCCGCGAAGGTGCCGAAGGGCTGCTGCCACCATCATCATTGCGCTGGCCGTCGCGGCATGCGCGATCCCGCCCGCCACCGCGGTGTGGTGGCCTTCGAAGGGCCGAACTAGATTGCCGAGTTCTTGGAAGCGGATTGAAACATCATGTGCCGCAACGTGTCGTGCATTCAGCGGAGTGGCTGAGCAATCGCTCGACGAGGACCTTCAGCTTTCGCACTGCGCCACCGCCCAGGTGCTCTACGGCCGCCAGACTTCGTGGCTTCCCGTTTGGATCAACCCTCGAAATGGCTTCTCTTCAATTGCTTTTCGTTGCCCTGTACGTCGGTCCACGCGCCCGGCCCGTAGTGATGTGGCCGTTTGGCGCCATCGCGGATGACGTCGAGCGTGCCGTCGTTGTGCTTGACGTACTCGTCACCGAACCGCATGTATTTGTCCGTTGCGCCGTCTTGGAGTGTCACGGTAACTGTCATGGTTCAAACCTTCAGGTGCGCCCGAAAAATGCCGGCCAGGGATCGTGAGGGATTAGTCCACGTTTGACGAATCAATAGTGAATTAGGACGTGCAGACGAATCGGGGAAGCCGTGTGATCACGAAACGCGGGACCATCGCGGATCCGTACTCAGCGCACCTTCTCGGGAATCGAATTCAGTGCGTGCAGAACATGTTCCGCTAGTTCGCTTGCCGCCTTGTCTCCGAGCTTGGAATGGGACGTGATGGTGTCCCTGACCAGTTCGAGACGTTGAAGGTAGGGCGATTGGAACGTCGTTGGTGACGCCATCAAATTTTCCTTTTCAGTCGAGCATGTTCGCTCGCAACCGAGCTGCCCGATACCTATGAGCTTACGCCGCTTCCCGTCACTGGGGGTGAGTACGGACACGCGGTAGTCCGTTGGGTCCCAGAGGCAGTCAGCCGATCGACACAGTTGGTCGATCGACCACTGTGAAGCGCGCCGTCGACAACCGCCGTCACCAATGTGCGGCGGCAGCGCGGTCACGAAGTGGACGCGTTTGCAGTTCGACCGAGGACCCCTCGGGGTACGCTCCCGGAATGACGGAACGACCGGCGACCCGCTATCGCGGACCGAGCATGGCATCCCGGGCGAAGTGGTTGCTGCGAGCCCGACCTGGTGACTACATGCTGGCACTAAGCGATGCGATGGCTTCGCTGCCGGTGGTGGGCAGGCGTCTGGAGCCGCTGGGCGGCGTGACCGCGATGGGCGTGTGGGGCTACCGGCAGGTGCCGGGATTCGTGTCCGCGTCGGCCAAGTCGTGGCTGACTCCGGGCATCGGCGAGATCCGCAAGGCCGAGCGTGACAAGACCCAGGCGGTATCTGACGCTGCGCTGCGCGGGATTGTGTCGGGCAAGGACCTGGACATCGAGTGGCCCGCACCGGAGCGGACCCCGCCGTTTTGGCGGGCGCTGCAACACCGTCGCCACCTGCACCGCACGTCGGTGCGCTACGGCAGGTACCCGGCGCAGCTGCTGGACGTGTGGCGTCGCAAGGATTTGCCGGTCCGCCCGGCGCCCGTGCTGATCTTCGTGCCCGGTGGCGCCTGGGTGCACGGTGGCCGCGCCCTGCAGGGTTATGCGCTGATGTCGCATTTGGCCGAATTGGGTTGGGTGTGTCTGTCGGTGCAGTATCGGGTTTCACCGCACCACCGTTGGCCATCCCACATCACCGACGTCAAAACCGCCGTCGCGTGGGCGCGTGCCAACGTCGACAAATTCGGCGGTGATCGCAATTTCATTGCGGTAGCGGGTTGTTCGGCCGGTGGGCACTTGTCGGCGTTGGCCGGACTCACCGGCAACGACCCCGACATGCAGACCGAGTTGCCGGCAGGCTCGGACACGTCGGTGGATGCCGTGGTCGGAATCTACGGCCGCTACGACTGGGAGGACCGTTCGACCGTCGAGCGGGACCGCTTCGTCAATTTCCTGGAGCGGGTTGTGGTCAAGCGCCGGATCGACCGCCACCCCGAGGTATTCCGCAACGCCTCGCCGATCGCCCGGATACACCCGGAAGCCCCGCCATTCCTGGTGATTCACGGAAGCAACGACACGGTGATACCGGTAGCGCAGGCGCGCAGCTTCGTTGAGCGGCTCCGATCGATTTCCCGTTCAGTGGTCAGCTACGTGGAGCTGCCCGGTGCCGGGCACGGCTTTGATCTGACCGACGGCGCGCGAACCGGTGCGATGGCGACCGCGGTCGGGCTTTTCTTGGGCCAGATCCACCGCAACCGGATGATCACGGCCAAAGAGGTTATCTAGCCACCGGCCGACTGTATGGTCCCTTCCCATGAGGGGAGTACGTAGGTGAAGCGGCTGAGCGGCTGGGACGCGGTACTGCTCTACAGCGAAACACCGAATGTGCATATGCACACCCTCAAAGTCGCCGTGATCGAGCTGGATCCCGACCGCCGCGATTTCGGCATCGACGCGTTCCGCCGGGTGATTCACAGTCGGCTGTACAAGCTGGAACCGTTTTGCTATCAGCTGGTTGACATTCCGCTCAAGATGCATCATCCGATGTGGCGGGAGAACTGCGACGTCGATCTGACCTATCACGTGCGGCCGTGGCGGCTGCCTGCGCCTGGCGGTCGCCGCGAGCTGGACGAGGCGATCGGAGAGATCGCCAGTACTCCGCTGGACCGCGGTTACCCGCTGTGGGAGATGTATTTCGTCGAGGGGCTAGCCGACAACCGAATCGCGGTCGTCGGCAAGGTCCACCACGCGCTGGCCGACGGGGTGGCCGCGGCGAATCTGCTGGCGCGCGGCATGGATCTGGCGCCCGGGCCGCAGTCCGGCCAGACCCGGTATGCGCCCGACCCGGCGCCGTCGACCGGGGAGCTGGTGCGGTCGGCGTTCGTTGATCACATCCGCCACATCGGGCGCATCCCGCGGACCATCGGCTACACCGCGCAGGGTATCAACCGGGTGCGCCGCAGCACGCGCAAGCTCTCGCCGGAACTGACTATGCCGTTCACCCCGCCGCCAACCTTCATGAATCACATGCTCACCCCCGAGCGCAGATTCGCGACCGCGACCTTGGCGCTGAGCGATATCAAGGAGACGGGCAAGGCCCTCGGCGTCACGATCAACGACATGGTGCTGGCGCTGTCCGCAGGCGCGTTACGCAAACTGCTGCTGCGCTATGACGGCAATGCCGATCACCCGCTGCTGGCGTCGGTCCCCGTGAGCTTCGACTTTTCGCCGGACCGCATTTCGGGGAATTACTTCACCGGGATGATGGTGGCGCTGCCTACCGACGCCGACGACCCGTTGGAACGCGTACGGCGTTCCCATGATTACGCTGTCGACGCCAAGGAAAGCCACCAGCTGCTCGGACCGGAGCTGGTCAGCCGGTGGGCCGCCTACTTTCCGCCGGCGCCATCGGAGTCACTGTTTCGCTGGCTGGCCAACCGCGACGGCCAGAACAAGGTGCTCAACCTGCCGATCTCCAACGTCCCGGGTCCGCGTGAACACGGCCGGGTCGGCGGTGCACTGGTCACCGAAATCTATTCGGTGGGACCGTTGACCACCGGCAGCGGCCTGAACATCACGGTGTGGAGTTACGTCGACCAGCTCAACGTGTCGGTGCTATCCGACGGCGCCACTGTCGACGATCCACACGAGGTAACCGATGCCATCATCGATGATTTCATCGAAATCCGCCGCGCCGCAGGGCTTTCCGAGAAGCTGACGGTGATCGAAAGCGCGATGGCTCAGGCCTGACCACCCAACCGGGCCAACAAGTCGCGGCGGGCGATCTTGCCGGTGCTGCTGCGGGGCAACTCGTCGAGCACGACGATCTCGCGAGGCACCTTGTAGTTGGCCAGGTTGTCGCGGACATGCTGCTTGAGGATGTCGACGGTGGCCGACTCCGCCTGCGCCAGCACGACGAAAGCCACCAGCCGTTGCCCGTACTGTTCGTCGTCGACTCCCAGCACGGTGGCCTCGGCGACGTCCGGGTGAGCCGCCAGCGTCTTTTCCACCTCGATCGGGTAGACGTTTTCGCCGCCGGACACGATCATCTCGTCGTCGCGCCCGACCACATACAGTCGCCCGGCCTCATCCAGCCTGCCAACATCACCGGACGCCATGAAGCCCTCGTGAAAGTTCTTGCCCGCGCCGGAGGTGTAGCCGTCGAAGCGGTTGGAGTTGCGCACGAAGATCTGACCGACCTCGCCGGTGGGCACCCGGCGATGCTCGGCGTCGAGGATGCGAATCTCGGTGCCAATTGCGGGTTTTCCCGCGGTGTCCGGCGCGGCGCGCAGGTCTGTCGGGGTCGCGGTGGCGATCATGCCGGCTTCGGTGGCGTTGTAGTTGTTGTAGATGATGTCGCCGAACTCGTCCATGAACCGGGTGACGACGTCGGGGCGCATCCGCGATCCGGACGCGGTGGCGAACTTGAGTGAGCGACCGCTGTAGCGGCGGCGCACGTCGTCGGGCAGGTCCATGATCCGGTCGAACATCACCGGCACCACGCACAGGCCGGTGGCCTGATAGCGGTCGACTAGTTCGAGGGTGGCTTCCGGGTCGAACTTGCGTCGGGTCGCCACCGTGCAGCCCAGCGACGCGGCGAACACCAGCTGGGAAAAGCCCCAGGCGTGAAACATCGGCGCCACCACCACCGTCGTCTCTTCGGTGTGCCACGGGACGCGGTCGAGGATCGCTTTGAGTTCGGTCGAGCCACCCCCGGAATGCTTGGCGCCCTTGGGATTACCGGTGGTGCCTGAGGTCAGCAGGATCAGCCTGCTTTTGCGGTCGGCTTTGTTGGGCCGGTTGCCGATGTGGGTGGCGATCAGCTTCTCCACAATGGTGTCGTGGGCCTCCGGATGGTCGGTCCATGCGACGACGCGGATGGTGTGGGGTTTGTCGGTCAGCGCGCGGTCCACCGAATCGGTGAACTCCTCGTCGTAGATCACCGCGTCGGCGCCTTCGCGGTTGACCACCTCGGCCAGCGCCGGGCCGGCGAACGAGGTGTTGAGCAGCAGCACGTCGGCGCCGATCCGGTTGGCCGCGATCAACGCCTCGATGAAACCGCGATGGTTGCGGCACATGATGGCCACGACTTCAGGTGTTCCGCCGGGCAGACCCTGCAGCGCCGCAGCCAATGCGTCGGCGCGCTGGTCCAGCTGACGGTAGGTCAGGGTGCCGAGTTCGTCGATCAGCGCAGGACGGTTCGGGCAGCGTTGTGCCGACATCGCGAATCCCATTGTGACGGAAAGCCCTTCGCGGCCCGCGACCGCGGCGATACGCAGATACTTGTCGGGTCGCAACGGGGCGATGATTCCCGCGCGGACCATGGTGCCCAGCAGGCCGAGCGGTGCCATCGGCGCTGCTAGCCGATTACCGGGAGGCGACGTTCTTTGGCCAACGCGTCGAGCGCCTTCTGCATGACGCGACGGACATGGGCGTCGACCGCGTCGATGTCAGGCGCGTCGCCGAACTCGGCCCTCACGTCGATCGGCTCGAGCACCTGCATCACGATCTTGGCCGGCAGCGGCACGTTGACCGGCAGCACGGCGGAAAGCCCGAAGGGGAAGCCCACCGAGATCGGCAGGATCTTCACCCGCATCAGTTTGTCCAGCCGCAGCGCCCGAGCCAACCCCATGCCGCGGGAAAGGTAGAGCTGGGTCTCTTGACCACCGATGGCGACGGCCGGCACGATCGGCACCCCCGCGTTCAACGCCGCCCGCACGTAGCCGGTCCGGCCGTCGAAGTCGATCTTGTTCTCCGACAGGGTTGGCCGGTACACGTCGTAATCGCCGCCCGGGAAAACCACCACCACACCGCCGGATCGCAGTGCCTCGTCGGCATTTTCGTGATTGGCCCGAATGAAGCCGGTGCGGATGAGGAACTTGCCCTGGGGGCCGTTGAACAGCATGTCGTGGCTCAGGGTGTAGACCGGGCGGTCATAACCAAACTGCTCGTAGAAGCCGGTGGCGAACACCGGAACGTCCATCGGGAACAACCCGCCGGAGTGATTGGATACCACCAGCGCGCCGCCTTGCGGGAAGGATTCCAGCCACCGCACCTCGGCGCGGTGGTAGCCCTTGATCAGCGGACGGAGCCAGCCGATCACGCGTTCGGTGAGCCCGGGGTCCCACTTGGACGTCTCAGTCGGTTCGATATCGGTTGCGGTCAACGCGTTCCCCTGGGATTTCAGCGCGGGTTTGGCTGTGATGTTAGCTCAGGGCCATCCTCTCCTCGCCGGCTGTGCGGAACGGCTGGATACCATCTCCTCGACAGCCGTCACAAATTTAAAAAAAGGAGCGCGACAGCGCTGTGAATACTGTGAGCACTGAAGAAGCCGGCAACAACGAACCCGAAGTCCTCGTCGACCAGCGGGACCGGATCCTGATCATCACCATCAACAGGCCGAAGGCCAAGAATGCGGTCAACGCCGCCGTGGCCAGAGGTCTGGCCGACGCGGTGGACCGGCTCGACGGAGACCAGGGCCTCTCGGTGGGTATCTTGACCGGCGCTGGCGGCTCGTTCTGCGCGGGAATGGACCTCAAAGCGTTCGCCCGCGGCGAGGTCCCCATCGTCGAGGGCCGCGGGATGGGCTTTACCGAGCGACCGCCGGTCAAGCCGCTCATCGCGGCGGTAGAAGGCTACGCGCTGGCCGGCGGCACCGAGTTGGCCCTGGCCACTGATCTGATCGTGGCATCCAGAGACGCGGCGTTCGGCATTCCCGAGGTCAAACGCGGGCTGGTTGCCGGCGGCGGGGGATTGCTGCGGCTGCCCGAGCGCATCCCGCCTGCGATCGCTATGGAGTTGGCCCTGACCGGCGAGAACTTCACCGCCGAGCGGGCGCACGCGCTGGGCATGGTGAACGTGCTGGCCGAGCCCGGCGGCGCGCTGGATGCGGCGATCGAATTGGCCGAGCGGATCACGGCCAATGGGCCGCTGGCGGTGGCCGCCACCAAGCGGATCATCGTCGAGTCGCGCGGCTGGAGTCCGGAGACCAGGTTCGCCGAGCAGAACAAAATCCTGATGCCGGTGTTCTCGTCGAACGACGCCAAGGAAGGCGCGATCGCGTTCGCGGAGAAGCGGCCGGCGCGCTGGACCGGCACCTGATCTCAGGCGGCCTGATTCCCCGACTTCCTCGTCATCGGCACTGTGTTCGACGGTGACGGGCCTGCCACTGCCGGCGCGCCGTCGGTAGTGCTGTTCCGGTGGGTAAACACCGCGACGATATCGGCCCCGGGCCGGGAGATAGTTGCGTCATCTAAACTGTGGCGTTGGCACGACATGACACTTTTGACGAGCTTTGTAACGTGTTGACACCACAGAAAGCGCGAGCGTGAGTATTTCGCTACTTCTCGAGATGGCGACGTCGAGCGATCCCGATCGGACCGCCGTCGTCTCCGGAGATGTCCGGCTGACGACTCAGCAGCTCAGCGATCTCGCCGACGGTGGCGCCGGCATCATTGCGTGCTCGGACGCATCGCATGTCGCCTATGTCGGCACCGGCGGTGCGATGCTCCCGCTGCTGATCTTCGCTTCGGCGCGGGCGGGGCTGGCGTTCACACCGATCAACTACCGGCTCTCCGCTGAGGGCATCAAAACCCTGATCGCCCGGCTGCCCGACCCGCTGGTGGTCGTCGACAGCCGCTACCTCGACGAGCTGGGTGGGCTGGATGGCTTGGAAGGCACAGCCAAGCAGGTAATCGTTTCCGACGAGTTTCTGGCTCAGGCCCGCGACGCCGAACCGGCTGCGGAGTTCGCCGACCCCGACTCGATCGGCATCGTGCTGTTCACGTCGGGGACCACGTCGCAGCCCAAGGCCGTCGAGCTCACGCACAACAATCTGACCAGCTACGTCACCGGCACCGTCGAATTCGGGTCGGCCGAGCCGACCGATGCGGCGCTGATCTGCGTGCCGCCCTACCACATCGCGGGAGTCAGCGCGGCGCTGTCGAACCTGTACGCCGGACGCAAGATGGTTTATCTGCCGGTCTTCGACGCCGAGGAATGGGTGCGCCTGATCGACGCCGAGCACGTCACCAGCGCGACGGTGGTGCCGACCATGCTCGACCGCATCGTCACTGTATTGCAGGGCGGACAGCATCAGCTGCCGTCTCTGGGCAGCCTGGCTTACGGCGGATCCAAGGTGCCGTTGCCGCTGGTCCGCAAGGCTCTGGGGCTGTTGCCGCACGTCGGCTTCGTCAACGCCTATGGCCTGACCGAGACGAGTTCGACCATCGCGGTGCTGACCCCGGACGACCACCGCGAGGCACAGGGGGCCTCGGACCCTGCCGTGGTTCGGCGGTTGAGTTCGGTCGGTCAGCCGGTTCCGAGTGTCGAGGTGCAGATCCGCGACGAGAGCGGCGCAGTGTTGCCGCCGGGGCAGACCGGCGAGCTGTTTGTTCGTGGTGCCCAGGTCTCGGGCCGCTACACCGGGATCGGCTCGGTGCTCGACGCCGACGGGTGGTTTCCCACCAAGGACATCGCCACCCTCGACGAGGGCGGTTACCTGTTCATCGGCGGCCGCAGCGACGACACGATCATCCGCGGCGGGGAGAACATCGCGCCCGCCGAGCTGGAGGACGTAATGGTCGAGCACCCGCACGTGCGCGACGTTGCGGTGGTCGGTGTCGACGATCCGCAGTGGGGCCAGGCGATCGTCGCGGTGGTGGTACCGGCCGCCGGTGCCGACCCCGACCCCGAGGAACTGCGCGAATACGTCCGCAAGAGTTTGCGGGGGTCACGTACCCCTGACCGGGTAGTCTTTCGCGACGAACTGCCCACCAACGCGACGGGCAAGGTGCTTCGCCGCGAAATCGTCGAAGAGCTTCGCGCCGCTCCGGCCGAGCAGTAAACGAACCGAGGATCGAAATCATGATCAAGAACGGAACCCGTCTGGCCAGTCAGGTGTGCGACACGCAGGTTATCGTCGTTCGAAGCGCGGACAGCCTCGACGATTTGCGCTGTGGCGGCGCACCGATGGTGGCGTTGGGCGCCGAGCGTTCCGGTGAACTGGATCCGGCGTTCGCCGACGGCAGCGTAATGGGTAAGCGTTACGTCGACGAGACCGGCGCCGAGGTGTTGGTAACCAAGGCCGGGGCCGGAACATTGGCTATCGGCGAGACCGCGCTGAGCCTCAAGGAAGCCAAACCGCTGCCGGCCAGCGACTAGCCCGCCGACGAGCTTTCGCGGCGCTCGGGCAGTCCGTTGCGACGGACGAATTCCCTTGCTTTGACTAGGAATTCAAGCTGGTCGTAGACCTTTCGCAGCGGGTCGCTGCTACGTGTGGAGCGGCACAGCACGACGGCGCCTTCCAACGCGGCGATCGACATCACCGCCAGTGAATCAGCGTCCGACTCAGCGAAGCCGTCGGCAACGAACGCCCACGTCAACGCTGTGCGCCAGTGCGCAAAAATCTGTCCGGCCTCGGCGGCTAGCAGGACTTCGTCATCGGCCGAGCCGATCGCCGCGGCGACCACCGGGCAGCCGGCGTGGAAATCGCTTTCAGCGAGCAAGCGTTCCCAGAATTCGACGAACTGCCGTAACAGCACCTTGGCACCCCGCCCGGCGGCGTCGTCGATGTCGGCGGTAATCGCATCCCCGGCGTATCGGAGCGCCTCAGCGAGGATCTGATTGCGGCCGTCAGGAAAGTGGTGGTAGACCGAGCCGCGGGGCGCACCGCTGCGGGTGAGCACTTCGTCGATGGTCACGCCCGCGGCGCCGCGTTCCCGCATTACCTCGGCGGCGCTGATCAGCATCTTGGTGCGGGTGTCGCCGCGCTTCCTGCGGGCGCGCGTCGCCAACGGCATGGTCGTGCTGTCCATTTACCAGCCGACCGTTACGCCGCGTGCGTGTGGCGAAGCTGCGGAATTCGCCACTGAATTGTCCGCTGGCCGAATCGCACGGACCGCAGCGGCTTGTGGCGTAGATCGGGAATCTCCCGGCTGAAGCGATAGCCGGCGAGATTGAGCTCGACGATCAACATGATGTTTCTCCTGGGCTAACTAGTTGCCCTCATGCGCCGGTTCCGCCGACTCATGATTATGCAATTAACCATATAACACCGGTGCACAACAAGCAAACGCCGACGCCCGGAATCGCCTTCGCATCGTTGAATGGCCAGGTTGATCGCTTATACCGTGCCACCGACTAGACACGCCACCTATTCGTCGATATGCCCTATTGCATATTTTGTTGTCGTGCGGTTGACTCGGCGGATGACCAGCACTGACGCGCTGCCGGCCCTGGAGACCGTGACGCTTGAGCGGGATGAACATGTCTTGCTGATCGGCCTGAACCGACCGCACAAACGCAACGCCTTCAATCAGGCGATGCTGGCCGACCTGGCCCGCGCCTATGGGCTGCTGGAGTCCGACGCATCGGTGCGCGCGGGTGTGCTGTTCGCCCACGGCGATCACTTCACCGGCGGTCTGGACCTTGTCGACGTCGGCCCCAACATCGCTTCCGGCGACTTACCCGTCCCAGACGACGGACGGGACCCGTGGCGCCTGGACGGTTCCTGGACGACGCCGCTGGTCGCGGCCGCGCACGGCTGGTGCATGACGCTGGGTATCGAGCTGCTGCTGGCCGCCGACGTCCGCATCGCGGCGACGGGCACCCGGTTCGCGCAGCTCGAGGTGCAGCGCGGGATCTATCCGTTCGGGGGCGCGACCCTGCGACTCCCCCGTGAGGCCGGATGGGGCAATGCCATGCGTTGGCTGCTCACCGGCGACGAGTTCGACGCCGCCGAGGCACACCGCATCGGAGTGGTCCAAGAGGTGGTCGACGACGCCGCGGCCGCCCTGACGCGCGCCCGCGAGATCGCCCACACCATTGCCGGGCGGGCGGCGCCGCTGGCCGTGCGGGCCACCCTGGCGTCCGCCCACCTGGCCCGGGAGCAGGGCGATGCGGCCGCCATCGAGCGGCTACGACCCGACGTGGCCGCCCTGTTCGCCAGCGCGGACGCCGCCGAGGGTGTGCAGTCGTTCATCGAGCGTCGCCAAGCCCGATTCCAGGGGCGCTAACGGGGTTAGGCTCTGCGCAGCCGATCCGGAGGGCGTCAGCTATGGGCCACTACAAGAGCAACGTGCGCGACCTGGAGTTCAACCTTTTTGAAACGCTGAGCCTGGAGCAGGTGCTGGCCGACGAAGCTTTCGGCGACCTGGACGGCGAATCGGTGCGGCAGATGCTTTCCGAGGCCGCTCGCCTGGCCGAGGGGCCGGTGGCCGAGTCGTTCGCCGACAGCGACCGCCATCCACCGACGTTCGACCCCGACACCCACGTCGTCGCCCTGCCCGAGCCGTTCAAGAAGTCACTGGGCGCATGGCGAGAAGGCGAATGGTTCCGGGTCGGGCTCGAAGAAGCCGTCGGCGGTGTACCCGCGCCGTCGATGGTGCAATGGGCGATCAACGAGTTGGTGCTCGGCGCCAACCCCGCCGTGTTCATGTACATGGCCGGGCCGTTTATGGCGAACATCCTCCACGGGATCGGCAATGAGCAGCAACAGCATTGGGCATCGCTCGCGATCGATCGCAATTGGGGCGCGACGATGGTACTCACCGAACCCGACGCCGGGTCCGACGTCGGCGCCGGCCGGACCAAGGCGGTCGACCAGGGCGACGGCACCTGGCACATCGACGGCGTCAAGCGGTTCATCACCAGTGGCGACAGCGACGATGTCTTCGAGAACATCCTGCACCTGACGCTGGCCCGGCCCGAGGGTGCTGGACCGGGCACCAAGGGGCTGAGCCTGTTTGTGGTGCCCAAATTCCTGCTCGACCGCGAGACCGGCGAGCCGGGCGAGCGCAACGGGGTGTTCGTCACCGGACTGGAACACAAGATGGGCCTGAAGGTTTCGGCCACCTGCGAACTGACCTTCGGCCAGCACGGAGTCCCGGCGAAGGGATGGCTGGTCGGGGACAGCCACAACGGCATCGCGCAAATGTTCAGGGTCATCGAGTACGCCCGAATGATGGTGGGTACCAAGGCCATTGCGACATTGTCGACGGGCTATCTGAATGCGTTGGAGTACGCCAAGACTCGGATTCAGGGAGCCGACCTGACCCAGATGACCGACAAGACCGCGCCGCGGGTCACCATCATTCACCATCCCGACGTGCGTCGGGCGCTGTTGACGCAGAAGGCGTATGCCGAAGGGCTGCGCGCACTTTACCTCTACACCGCCGCCCACCAGGATGCGGCGGCAGCCGCCATTGTGTCCGGCGCCGACCCGGAGTTGGCGGAGCGGGTCAACGATCTGTTGCTACCGATCGTCAAGGGCGTCGGCTCCGAGCGGGCCTATCAAACGTTGACCGAATCACTGCAGACATTTGGTGGGTCCGGCTTCCTGCAGGATTACCCCATCGAGCAATACATTCGTGACGCCAAGATCGACAGCCTCTACGAAGGCACCACCGCGATTCAGGCGCAGGACTTCTTCTTTCGCAAGATCGTCCGCGACCAGGGCGCGGCACTGGGCCACCTGATCACGCAGATCGAGTCGTTCATCGACAGCGAGGAAGCGCGCCCCGAACTTGTCGACGCGCGCAAGCAGTTGGCCACCGCGGTCGACGACCTGCAAGCCTGGGTCGCGACCATGACCGGGTATCTGATCGATTCCCAGCAGAGCGCCAGTGAGCTTTACCGTGTGGGGTTGGAGTCGGTGCGTTTCCTGCTCGCGGTCGGCGACCTGCTGATCGGCTGGCTGCTACTTCGGCAGGCGGAGACAGCGCTGACGGCACTCGACGGCGACCCGTCACCGGCCGATAGTGCGTTTTATGCCGGAAAGGTCGTATGCGCAAACTTTTTCGTCAAGAACGTGCTGCCGCGGTTGACTGCTGAACGCGAGATCGCGGCCAATGTCGATCTCGCGGTCATGCAGCTCCGCGAAGAGGCGTTCTGAGCGTCTCAAAACGTCGTGCCGGATTCACGGTGAACGCCGAGGTCCTGTCAGGTGCAGCTGGCGGACCGTCTGGCGCGCTTACGCGTGGCGCACGCGGCGTAAGGTTCGACCATGAACGTCGCAGGCAGGGTGCCGGACATTCACTATGCCAAGAGCGGCGGCCTGAATATCGCGTTCTCGGTGACCGGAGAAGGGCCCGATCTCGTCGTCGCGCCCGGCTTCATCTCCCACCTCGACATCATGTGGGAGGAGCCGTCGGTCGTCCACTTCTACTCGCGGCTCGCGTCGTTCCGTCGCGTCGTCACCTTTGACAAGCGGGGCACTGGCCTCTCGGATCCGGTGATGCAAGCGCCGACGTTGGAAGAGTCCGTCGATGACCTACGCGCCGTCATGGACGCGGCCGGATGTGAACGCGCCGACCTCGTGGGCGTTTCGGAGGGTGGCACGATGGCGATGCTGATGACGGCCAGCCATCCCGACCGCGTGAATGCGCTTGTCCTATACGGCACGTTCTCCCGCCTGCTCCGAGCGCCCGACTATCCGCTGGGCGTCACCGAGGAGCAGCTGTCGGAGTTGGTCGAGGTGAGTTCCAAGGGCTGGGGTGAGGGCGTCGGACTGGGTGCATGGGCTCCGAGCCGGCGGGGCGACGCCGATTTCCGGCGGTGGTGGGCGCGGCTACAGCGGGTGGCCGCCAGCCCGGGCATGGTCCGCAACATCTTCGCGCTTTATCCGCAGCTGGACATCCGCGACGTGCTGCCCGCGATCCAGGTGCCGACGCTCGTGCTCCACCGGCGGACCGACCGGATGGTGTGGCTCGAGATGGGTCGTTACCTCGCCGACCGTATCCACGGGGCCAAGTTCGTGGAAGTCGACGGCGACGACCACCTTTTCTTTACGGGCGACGCCGATACCGTGATCGATGAGATCGAGGAGTTCCTTACCGGCGTCCGGCCGCTGCCTGCGGTCGAGCGCGTCCTGGCCACGGTGCTGTTTACCGACATCGTCGACTCCACGAAGCGCGCGGTCGAGCTTGGCGACGAGCGATGGAAGGAGCTGCTCGGCAGGCACGACGCCCAGGTCCGGCGCCAGCTTGAGCGCTTCCACGGCTGTGAGGTCAACACCACGGGCGACGGCTTCCTCGCCCGGTTCGATGGACCCGCCCGCGCGATCCGGTGTGCCATGGCGATCCGCGACGTGCTGCGGAGCTTGGGTCTTGAGGTGCGGGCGGGCGTACACACCGGCGAGGTCGAGCTGCGCGACGACGACATCAGCGGGATCGCGGTCCACATCGCCGCGCGTGTGGCAGCAGCGGCTGGGGCGGGCGAGGTGCTGGTGTCGCGCATCGTCGTCGATCTGGTCGCCGGGTCGGGCCTGAGTTTTGCCACTCGCGGCGAGCACAGCCTCAAGGGTGTGGCAGGCGAGTGGGGGCTGTTCGCGGTCGAGGGTTGACGTGGTCGGGCTAGTTCTCGTCCGGTGAAGACCTTCTCCGACAACATGTCTGGCGGTACGGATAAGCGTCCAGGACTCGCCCCTTTCGTCCGCGACGGCGACGCCGCCGTGGTGCGGAAGCTTGGCCGAACGGCGCCCAGCGCCACGCTGGCGAGACGGTCGCCGGCCGCTAGGCGTCGGTGGTGTAGCCCATCGGCATCAGCACGCTCTTCTGCTGGGTGAAGTGCTCGACGCCCTCCGGTCCGTTCTCGCGACCGATGCCGGAGTTCTTGTAACCGCCGAACGGACAGCACGGGTCGAACGCGTACCAGTTGATCGCGTAGGTGCCGGTGCGGATCTGCTCGGAGATCTCGATGCCGCGCGGCACGTCGCTGGTCCACACACTGCCGGCCAGTCCGTACGCTGAGTCGTTGGCGATCTTGATCGCGTCCTCTTCGGTGTCGTAGGGAATGATGCTCAGCACAGGTCCGAAGATCTCCTCCTGCGCGATCGTCATGCTGTTGTCGACGTCGGCGAACACGGTTGGCTGCACGTAGAAGCCGTTGTCCAGTCCTTCGGGACGTCCGCCTCCGCATACCAGTCGGGCGCCCTCTTCAATGCCCTTGGCGATGTAGCCCTCGACGCGGGCGCGCTGCTTCTCCGAGATCAGCGAGCCGATCTGCGCACCCGGGTCCGACGGCGGCCCGACGGGTAGCGCCTGTGCGAAAGCGCCTACCGCGTCGACGATTTCGTCGTACCGCGAGCGGGGAGCCAGGATGCGAGTCTGGGCCACGCAGGCCTGGCCGGTGTTCATGATCCCGGAGAACACCAGCATCGGGACGGAGGCGGCCAGGTCGACATCCTCGAGCAGGATGGCTGCCGATTTTCCGCCGAGTTCCAGGGTGCACGGCTTGAGCATCTCGGCGGCGCGCTTGCCGATCTCCTTGCCGACGGCCGAGCTTCCGGTGAAAGAGAAGATGTCGATGTCGGGGTTGGAGGTCAGCGCCTGTCCGGTCTCGATCCCGCCGGGGACGATCGACAGCACGCCCTCGGGCAACCCGGCCTCGGCGAACACCTCCGCCAAAGCATTTGTGCTCAGCGGTGTTTCGGCGGCCGGCTTGAGCACCACCGTGCAGCCGGCCAGCAGCGCCGGGCCCAGCTTGTTGATCGCCAAGAACAGCGGCACGTTCCACGCCACGATCGCGCCCACCACGCCGAGCGGCTCACGATGGACGATGGTCTGCCCGTAGCCGCCGTTGCGGACTTCCTGCCACTTGACCTGATCGACGGCGGGGCCGGCGAAGAAGTTCAGGCACCCAACCCCACTCATCCACTGCATGGTCTCGACGGACATCGGCGGCTGGCCGGTTTCGTCGCCGAGCAGCTTGACGAAGAGGTCTTTGCGCTCCTCCATCAGTTTGAGCGCGCCGGCGATGACCGCCGCCCGTTCCTTCGGCGGTGTCGAGGGCCAGGGGCCGTTGTCGAAAGCGTTGCGGGCCGCAGCGACCGCGGCGTCGACGTCGGCTGCCGCCGCCAGCGGCACCTTGCCGACGTACTCGCCGGTGGCCGGGCAGTGCACTTCGATGACTTCGGATGTCGACGGCGCGGTCCACTTGCCGCCGATGAAAAGCTTGTCGTACTCCGTTGTAACGTCGCTCATGGCCGCCACCCTACCCAAGCGGACGCGAAATTAGAACATGTTCCATTAGCGCGGACGCAGTGCCAACACCAGATTGCTCACCAGGAATTCGCGCAACACCGGCACCGACGTCAGCCACCACGCCCAACGAGGGTGGTAGCGCGGAAATGCGGCCACCAAGGCCCCGGTGCTGGTGGCCCAGCCCAGGCCTTCGGCGGCGGACACCGCAAACAATGACGACCCGTAGTTGTTCTTCGCTGGATGACCGTGCCTTCGGGCATAGATCGCGGCGGCCCTGGCGCCGCCCAGGTAATGCGTCAGGCCCATCTCGTGCCCGCCGAACGGACCCAGCCAGACGGTGTAGGACAGCACGGCCAGCCCGCCCGGCTTGGTGACCCGCAACATCTCACCGCCGAGCTGCCAGGGCCGTGGCACGTGCTCGGCGACGTTTGACGACAGGCAGATGTCCACGCTGTCGTCGGCCAAGGGCAGTGCCATGCCCGACGCGCGGACGAACGTCCCCGCGTCGCGCGCCAAAGTCGTTCCAGCGGCGTGCATTTCACTCGGGTCTGGCTCCACGCCGATGTACCGAAGCCCGGCATCGGCAAAGGCCGTCGCGAAGTATCCGGGCCCGCCGCCGACGTCGAGCAGGCTGCGACCGACCGGGCGTTCGCCGTGGATGCCCTGCCACAGGTCGCTGACCATCTCCGCGGTGTCGGACGCCAACGCGCCGTAGAACCTGGCCGGGTCGCGCCGTTCGTAACGGAATTCCGTCAGCAGTCGCAGCGAGCGGGCCAGGGTCGCCCGTCGCGCGAAGGTGTCGGTGACGGCCACCGGCCACACCCTACGGCCCGCTAGGCTGACAAACGATGTCTGACCTCCGCTCCGTCTTGCTGCTGTGCTGGCGTGATACCGGGCACCCACAGGGTGGCGGCAGTGAAACCTATCTGCAGCGCATCGGAGCGCAGTTGGCCGCATCCGGCGTCGCGGTCACGTTGCGCACCGCTCGCTACCCCGGTGCGGCGCGACGAGAAGTGATCGACGGTGTCCGGATCAGCCGCGCGGGCGGTCGGTATTCGGTATACGTATGGGCGCTTTTTGCGATGGCGGCGGCTGGGCTGGGGATCGGACCGCTGCGTGCGGTGCGGCCGGACGTGGTAGTCGACACCCAGAACGGCTTGCCCTTTCTGGCCAGGCTGATCTACGGCCGGCGGGTCGCGGTGCTGGTACACCACTGCCATCGTGAGCAATGGCCAGTGGCCGGCCGGGCAATGGGCCGACTCGGCTGGTTCGTCGAATCGTGGTTGTCACCGAAGCTGCATCGCCGCAACCAATACGTGACGGTGTCACTACCGTCGGCCCGCGACTTGGTCGGCCTCGGTGTCGACAACGAGCGAATTGCTGTGGTGCGCAACGGGCTCGACGAGGCACCGGCGCCGTCTCTGAGCGGCCCGCGTGCGGCCACACCGCGAGTGCTGGTGTTGTCCCGGCTGGTGCCGCACAAGCAGATCGAAGACGCGTTGAGCGCGGTGGCGCAACTGCGGCCATCGATATCCGATCTTCATCTCGACATCGTCGGCGGCGGGTGGTGGTGTCAGCGCTTGGTCTACCACGCGGAGCGGCTGGGTATCAGCGACGCTGTGACATTTCACGGCCATATCGATGACGCCACCAAACACCATGTCATGCAACAGTCTTGGGTGCACGTGTTGCCGTCGCGCAAAGAAGGCTGGGGTCTGGCGGTCATCGAGGCGGCCCAGCACGCGGTGCCCACCATCGGCTACCGATCTTCTGGCGGGTTGGCCGACTCGATCATCGACGGAGTGACCGGTGTGCTGGTCGACAGTCGCGCTGAGTTGGTGAATCGGCTTCAGCAATTACTGGACGATCCGGTGCTACGTGATCAGCTTGGTGCCAAGGCGCAAGCGCGCAGCGCCGAATTCTCTTGGCCACAAAGCGCTGACGCGATGCGCACGGTGCTGGAGTCGGTTGTCGTCGGTGACCGTGTCAGCGGAGTGGTGTAGCGACGGTTGACCGGCGCTGCCGCTGGTGTGCCCGCGCCGACCAGCCGGTTACCGTCGCTCCGATGGCGCCGCCGGCCAGCATCGCCAACCACACCAGGTGCGCGATCACGACCGTCAACCGCCGACCCGCCGACTCTGGCGCGGTGTCGCCGCCGATCCGATACAGCAGCAGGTCTCGCCCGCGATAGGCCACCGGCAATCGCTCGAATGTCCTTGCGGCCAAGCCCATGTCGCCGGGTGTGCGCAATTCGACCACCAGCCATCCCACGCCGGCGCGGCGAAGAGCCTGCGGATCGGCGCCCGCCAACAGCAGCCGCTGCACAGCGCGGGCCCGGTTTCCCTCACCGAGAACCGTCACGCCGGAAATCGTCAGGTCGCCGGTCATCAGAACGTCGGCGCGCACCCAGCGCGGCAGCGGATCCAGTACCGGTGCCGATCCGGACCAGGCGAAGCGCCGCATGGTGTCGACCGGCAGCACCGCGACATCTGCGGGCTGGCCGTTGATCGCGGCCGCAACGGTCGTCCAGTCGGTCGGGTAGTGCACCGGCTCAACTTTTCCCCCTACGCCCCAAGCCAAGTCGGGAAGTGACAGCACCAGCGCGGCGCAGCACGCCAGCGCAGGGCCCACTGGCCCTGAAAAACTCAGCCAGCGCTGCAACGTCAGCACCGCGCCCGCCCCAGCCAGGGCGTAGCCGGGCATCGCCAGTGCGACCCACTTCTGCCCGTCGCGGAGCACGCCCAGACCGGGCACCGCGTCGACCACGGAGTGCAGGACGGCCAGTCCCGGGTCGGTGGCCAGCGCAGCGGGCAGGACCACCGCCGCCGCCGCCAGCACCACCAACGGCACGGCCGCCCGATAACGTGCCAGCGCAGGTAGGCCGGTGACCACCACCGCAAGTAGCACCGCGGCCGACACGACTGCGAAAAGTGTTGTCCGCGAACCCGGTACGGCCTCACCGTTCCAGATCCCGCCCAGGCTGGCCAGGCTGCCCAGCGTGCCCAGACCGGGCTCGGCGCGGGCGGCGAAGGCGGCAACGTCGGGCACGCGCGCCCAGATATGGTCTGTCGATGACAAGCCCAGTACCGCCGCCGTCAACCACGGCAGCGCCGCCACGAGAGCGCCGGCCAATGTGACCGCCGCACAAAGCCAGCGCGGCCTGGGCCCACCCGGGCCCTCAATAGGGACAGCCGCGCAGACCAATCCGACCGTGATCGCAAGGATCAGCCCGGTCGGAGTCAGCCCGGCCAACGCCATCCAGAACGCCAGACCGAAAAGCCGAGTCCAGGCAGCCGAATCCGTTGATCGCAGGGTCAGCATCGTCGTCGCCACCCACGGCAGGCAGCCGTAGGCGAGCAGCAGACTCCAATGTCCTTGCAGCAGCCGTTCACCGACGTACGGATTCCAGATCGCCAGCGTGATCGCCACAAACTGACCGCCGACGCCGGCTTCTGGCAACACCTTTGCGACCAGACGGGCCGCGCCCCAGCCCGCCAGCCACAGTCCCACGACAAGCAACGCCTTGACCACGACGCCGCCATCGACGCAGTGCGAAGCCAACGCGACGGCAAAATCCTGCGGCGTCGCCCGTGGGGCCGAAACCAGCCCGAGGGCGCTATCGGATAGATACGACCGCGGGGTGGACACCGCGTCGCGCAGCAGTAAATAGCCCGGGCCCATTAGCGGCGCCACGACCAGCACCGCCAATGCCAGTGCGTACCCGGGACGGGACCACCGCAGAGTCCAGTGGGGTACCGCCCGCACGCGCCGGACTAGCTAGGAGCGGTCGGGTGGACCCGACGTAGAGGGGCCTCCCGAACTCGACGGGTCCTGACCTTGCTCTCGTTGCACGTCGCTGGGCGGTGTTGGCAGCTTCTCGGTCTCGGCCTCGGCGCCGGGCACTCGCTCGACCGGCGGCTCGCCGCGACCGAAGAAGCCATGGTCGGCGGTGTCCAGGCCAGGGTCGAGCAATGCCGCCTCGGTTCGCAAGCTGAATGAGCCGAGCAGCAGCCCGCCGATCAGCGCGACCACGCCCGACGCCGTGAAGGTGATCGGCAGCACCCGGGACCACAACGCCAAGCGGTCGCGCTCATTGCGCGCGGCATTGACCTGTGACTCGACGGTCGCTTCGTTGGAGGTGATCTTGTAGTCGACCAGGACCACCTCTGGCTTCAACGCATCGCGGGCATAGTAGTGATTGGCACGCTCTTCTTGTTTGACGATCGTCCCTGACTCTGGGTCCACCCAGAAGGTCCGCTGCGCTGCGTAGTAGCGGGTCATGGTGATCTTTTCGTCCGGATCGCCGGGCACGTCCCACATCGACGCGGCCGCGGTTACCTTGCTGTCCGCGTCGTCGGCATACAGCGACGGGTACCTGATCGGCTCGGCCAGCTTGCCGTCGCCGTCGTAGCCGACGTCCTGGGTGAACTTGTAGGCGGTCAGGCCGTTGACGTCTTCTTCACCGGTGTAGTTAGCGTCAAACGCCTTCTGCGCGATCGGGTCGAAGTACGGGTACGTCCGCTTCTCGGTGTGGAACGGGAATCGATAGGACAGCCCGTCGTGCGGCAACGCGATATTGGTGGGCGGGTTCTCATCGTTGAACCCGCGCGGCTTCTGCACGGCGCCGCCGGGATGGGTGTCATCAGAAACCGCTGACGCAGATTTACGGTTGAGGGTGACGGTGTCGACCAGTGCGAGCAGCAGGCCGGAATCCTTCTGCTTATCGCTGCGTCGAACCGACGTGCCCACTTGCAGTGTGACGACGTCGGCGTTGGCGGGGGACTCGACGTCGATCTGCTGCTGGGACACCAGCGGCACGTTTTTGTTGACGACGAGCTTCTGGCTGTAGATCGACGCGGGGTCAATCGCCGTCCCGGTGCCGTCACTGATCAAGGTGGCGTCGAGATCAAGCGGAATCTTGGTGATCCTGCTGCTGGTGTAGGTCGACAACAGCAATGCGGCGATCAGCAAGGCGGCTCCGAGTCCCATGATCCCGCACGCGGCCATCCGCAACATGACTGCTCGGTTCACGTTGCCGTGACCTCCTTCTGGTCTCGGTCGGTTCAGGCCACCAAACCCGTTTCGCCCCGAACCCCCGGGACCTGGGGTTTCTACCCGCCTGCGGCGCGGCAGAGAAGCAAAACTCGTTCGACCCTAACAGCAATATTTAAAGTTGCGATTTATGTCCCGCGGTGGCAAATCGGGTGTACCCGAATCGCCGAGCAACCCATTACGGGCAGACTGTCGTCATGACCCGCGCCGACGACGATGATGCCGGCGTAGCCGGGATCGTGGGGGTACCGCCCGCTTGCGGGGAGAGTGGCGCGCATGAGCGACGCCGACGACGATGATGCCGGCGTAGCCGGGATCGTGGGGGTACCGCCCGCTTGCGGGGGAGAGTGGCGCGCATGACCGACGGCCGGCAGGTGGGCGGCACTCGCAGATTCCTGCCCGCCGTGGAGGGTATGCGGGCATGCGCGGCCATCGGCGTCGTCATTACCCACGTCGCGTTTGAGACCGGGCACTCCAGCGGGTTCGACGGTCGGCTGTTCGGCCGCTTCGATCTGGCGGTGGCGGTGTTCTTCGCATTGTCTGGTTTCTTGCTGTGGCGCGGACATGCTGGGGCGGCGCGCGGCCAGGCGTCGCGCCCGTCCACCGGCCGCTACCTGCGATCGCGGGTGGTCCGCATCATGCCGGCGTACGTGCTGGCTGTCGTGGTGATTCTGACCCTGCTGCCGGACGGCGATCACGCGAGTCTGACGGTGTGGCTGGCGAATCTGTCGCTTACCCAGGTGTACGTGCCGCTGACGCTTACGGCCGGGCTGACCCAGATGTGGAGCCTGTCGGTCGAGGTCACGTTCTACCTCGCATTGCCGATCCTTGCGGTGCTGGCTGCCCGGCTGCCGGTCCGTGGTCGGGTGCCGGCGATCGCCGGTCTCGCTGTGGCCAGTTGGTTTTGGGGCTGGATTCCATTCGCCGCCCCGGCCGGGCTCAATCCGTTGACCTGGCCGCCGGCATTCTTCTCCTGGTTCGCTGCGGGCATGCTGCTCGCCGAGTGGGTGTACAGCCCGCTCGGGTGGCCGCACCGGCTGGCTCGACATCGGGTGCTGATGGCCATCGTTGTGGTAGCGGCCTATCTGGTGGCCGCCTCGCCACTGGCCGGCCCCGCGGGGCTGGTCCCGAGCAGCGCCGCACAGTTCACCGTGAAGACCGCGATGGGTGCGGTGGTGGCGGTGGGCCTGGTGGCGCCGCTGGTGCTGGACCGCGCCGACGACAGCCATCGAATCTTGGGTTCCGCCCCGATGGTGACGCTGGGACGCTGGTCCTACGGAATCTTCATCTGGCATCTTGCGGCGCTGACCATGGTTTTCCCGGTCATCGGTGAGTTCTCGTTCAGGGGCCATATGCCCGAGGTTTTGGTGCTGACGCTGATCTTCAGTGTGGCCATAGCTGCGGTGAGCTACGCACTTGTCGAATCACCGTCCCGGGAAGCGTTGCAGCGCTGGGAGTCTCGCAGGAAGCAGCAGCCCGTGCCAGTACGCGACGGCGTGGTCAGCCAGCGTCAAGAAGACGCAATCGCGCCATGACCTCGGCGCGGACAGCTGAGCGGCGCGCCTTGCCGGCGTCGTCGCGCAACGGGGTGTCGACGAACTCGACGGTGGCCGGCACCTTGTAGCCGGCGATCCGGTCGCGCAGAAACGCCTGCACCGTCTGCTCGTCCAGCGCCGAATCCGCCTGCACCAGGGCATAGGGCACTTGGCCCAGATCCTCGTGGGGTACGCCAACAACCAAGCAGGACAGCACATCCGGATGCGCCGACAGCGCGTTCTCGATCTCCGCCGGGTAGACATTGCGGCCGCCGACGGTGAACATGTCCACCCGGCGATCGGACAGGTACAAAAATCCGTCCTCGTCGAAATGGCCAAGGTCGCCCAAAGAGTCCCAGCCGTCGCGGGATTTCGCCGTCGTGCCGATGTACCGGTACGACGGCACACTGCCCGGGTTGGGCCGCATGTAGATCTCGCCGACCCCGCCCGGCGCGCATGGGTTGCCGTCGTCGTCGAGCACCTTCATCTCGCCCATGACCACCACACCGACCGATCCGGGATGCGTCAGCCATTGGTCGCCGGAGATGAAGGTCATCGCCTGAAATTCGGTGCCGCCGTAAAGCTCCCAGACCCTTTCAGGGCCCAGCAGGTCGATCCACGCCTGCTTGGTAGCCGGCGGACACGGCGCGCCGAGATGCCAAAACCGCCGGATCGAGGACAGGTCATAGGAATCCGGATCGATGCGGTAGACCGGCAGCGCCCGCTGCATCATCGTTGGCACCGCGGTAACGAGCTGCGGGCGATGCTCGGTGATCAGCCGCAGGAACTCGTGCGGGTCGAACCGGCCCATCAGCACCAGGTGGTTGCCCATCACCAGCGCGACCGCCGCGCTGGTGAAGCCGGTGGTGTGGGTCAGTGGCACCGGCACCAGCACGGTATCGCCCTCCTGGCCACCCACGGCGTACCCCAGTGCCGGCCCCAGCCGGCTGTCGCCGCCCGCCTCGATCAGCTTCGGCCGGCCGGTGCTACCGCCGGAGCCGATCGACCTCCAGCACGGTGACACCGCTTCCGGCAACGGTCCATCCGACAACGCCTGGTCGGGGACGAAACCTTGAGGAACACTTGGTATTCCGGGGTGCGTTCGCCCCACGAGCAGCGCGCGTGGCCGCAGTTCCACCAGACCCTCGAACTCCGCATCCGGCAGCCGCGCGGACAGCGGCTGCGGCACCCCGCCCAGCTTCCAGCACGCCACCATGGCCTGTACGCACTCGACGGAGTTGGGCAGCACGATGGTCACGTAGTCGCCGACGCCGACGCCGCGCTCCGCATAGGCGCGCGCCAGCCGGTTGGTCGAGCGGTCGAGTTCGCCGCGGGTCAGCGTGCGTCCGTCGCAGGTAACCGCCGGCTCGTCGGGGGCCATCTCGGCCAGCGCCGAAATCTGGGTGCCGATCGGTGGGACCGGCGCACTCTGCGTCATTGATAGCTGCCCTGTCGCTCGAAGATGCGCCGCGGGTTGTCGACGAGCATGGTGTGCAGCTGCTCGTCGGTAACCCCGCGTTGCTTCAGTGCGGGAATCACGTCGTTGTGGATGTGCAGGTAATGCCAATTGGGAGCGGCCACCGGCAGCAGCTCCTCGGGCAGTGCGTCGAAGTAGCAGTTGGCGTCGTGCGAGAGCACCATCTTGTCGGCATGGCCGCGTTCGCACATCTGCGCCACGATGTTCACCCGATCCTCGAACGGTGAGATGACGTCGAGGCCGAAGCGGTCCATCCCGAGATACGAACCCGGAGCGATGAGTTCTTCGAGGTAGCCGATGTCGGTGCTGTCGCCGGAATGGCCGATGATCACCCGGCTCAGGTCGACGCCTTCTTCTTCGAAGATGCGTTGTTGTTCGAGCCCGCGTCGCAGCCCCGCGTGGGTGTGCGTGGAGATCGGTACCCCGGTGCGGATGTGCGCCTGGGCGACCGCGCGCAGTACCCGCTCCACACCGGGGGTGATGCCGGGCTCGTCGGTGGCGCATTTGAGGATCCCCGCCTTGATGCCGGTGTCGGCGATGCCCTCCTCGATGTCGCGGACGAACATGTCGGTCATGATCTCCGGCCCGCCGAGCTGCGCGCCCGGGCCCACGTAGTGGAAACAGAATGGGACGTCGTTGTAGGTGTACAGGCCGGTCGCGACGACGATGTTCAGTTCGGTGGCCGCGGCGACGCGGGCGATGCGCGGGATGTAGCGGCCCAGCCCGATCACGGTGAGGTCGACGATGGTGTCCACGCCGCGCGACTTCAGCTCGTTGAGCCGGGTGATGGCGTCAGCCACCCGCTCCTCTTCGTCGCCCCATGCTTCCGGGTAGTTCTGGGCGACCTCGGTGGTCATGATGAACACGTGCTCGTGCATCAGCGTGACGCCGAGATCAGCGGTATCGGTTGGTCCCTGAGCGGTATTGAGTAACGACACGTAGCCGATGCTAAGGCTCCGACGCCTCCCGTTAGTCGAGATCGAAGAGACGGATTCACCCGGGCTTGCGGACGTCGATCGAGACCCGTGGGGTGTGGGTGACGAAAGACCCCTCGGCTTCGATCTGCTCGTGTAGTCGCAGCAGCTGGTCGCGGTATTTGGTGACGGTGAAGTCCGGGACAACCCAACTCAACTTGCGCAGGAAGTAGATCACCGCACCGACGTCGCACGCGGCGGGCCAGCCGACCCTTGAGGAGTGAGCTGGCCCACAGTAGAATGACCAGTGGTCATCCAGCGGAGGAGGCGTGATGCCGACGGTGACTTGGGCCCGCGTCGATCCGGCGCGCCGTGCGGCGGTCGTGGCGGCCGCAGAGGCAGAGTTCGGCGCGCACGGCTTCTCCGGCGGCAGCCTGAACGTCATCGCCCGGCGTGCCGGCGTGGCCAAAGGCAGCCTGTTCCAATACTTCGCCGACAAGCGCGACCTGTATGCGTTCATCGCCGACATCGCCAGCCAGCGTGTGCGAGCGTATATGGAGGATCGGATCCGCGAGCTCGACCCGAGCAGGCCATTCTTCGACTTCCTGACCGACTGGCTCGACGCGTGGGTCGCGTATTTCGCAGACCATCCGCACGAACGCTCGCTGCATGCGGCGGCGAGCCTGGAGGTCGACACCGATGCCCGCATCAGCGTGCGAAACGTCATTCACCGCCATTACCTGGAAGTGCTGCGGCCCCTGGTACGCGACGCCCAGGCCCGAGGCGACTTTCACAAGGATGCCGACATCGACGCGTTGTTGTCGTTGCTGCTGTTGATCTTTCCGCATCTGGCGCTGGCCCCGTACATGCGCGGACTGGATCCGATCCTCGGGCTCGACGAACCCACTCCGGAGCAGCCGGCGCTGGCGGTGCGCAGGCTGGTCGCCGTATTGGCTGCCGCATTTTCGGAGTCCCATTCGACGGACACAACTCAGCCACAAAGATCCAAGGAGGTCACATGACACGCACGAGTTCAGGTTCGATGATTAGGGGCGGACTCAACTGGGACAGCTTGCCGCTCAAGCTTTTCGCCGGCGGCAACGCGAAGTTCTGGAACCCGGCCGACATCGACTTCTCCCGCGAGCGCGCGGACTGGGAACGGCTATCGGACGACGAACGCCACTACGCCACCCGACTGTGCGCCGAGTTCATCGCCGGCGAGGAAGCGGTGACCGAGGACATCCAGCCGTTCATGTCCGCGATGCGGGCCGAAGGTCGGCTGGGCGACGAAATGTACCTGACGCAGTTCGCGTTCGAGGAAGCCAAACATACCCAGGCGTTCCGCCTGTGGCTGGACGCCGTCGGCATCACCGACGACCTGCATTGTTACCTGGACGACATCCCTACCTACCGCACGATTTTCTACGAGGAGTTGCCGGACTGCCTCAACGCGTTGTCCGTTGATCCTTCACCGGCCGCCCAGGTCCGGGCGTCGGTCACCTACAACCACATGGTCGAAGGCATGTTGGCGCTGACCGGCTACTACGCCTGGCACAAGATCTGCGTGGAACGCGGCATTCTTCCCGGCATGCAGGAGCTGGTCCGGCGCATCGGTGACGACGAGCGACGCCACATGGCATGGGGCACCTTCACCTGCCGGCGCCACGTCGCCGCCGACGACGCCAATTGGGACGTCTTCGAAACGCGCATGAACGAGCTCATGCCGCTCGGGCTGCGCCTCATCGAAGAAGGCTTCGCCCTTTATGACCCGATGCCATTCGACATTTCGACGGACGAGTTCATGGAGTACGCCGCCGACAAGGGGAGGCGGCGGCTCGGCACGATCAGCAGCGCGCGGGGGCGACCGGTCGGCGAGATCGACCTCGACTACTCGCCGGTGCAGCTGGAGGACACCTTTGCCGACGAGGACCGGAGGGCCCTCGCTGGCGTATCCGCGTAGACCGGGCTACCCCACCCAGACGGTCTTGGCGTTGCAGAACGCGCGGATCCCAAGGCCGGCAAGCTCGCGGCCGTAGCCCGACCGCTTGACGCCGCCGAACCCAAGTTCGGGGTAGGACACCGTCATCCCGTTGATGAAGACCTGGCCGGCCTCGATGTCATCGATGAAGCGCGCTTGCTCGGCTTCGTCGTTGGTCCAGGCGTTGGAACCCAGCCCAAAGGTGGTGGCGTTGGCGATCTCGATGGCCTCGTCGATGCCCGAGGCGCGATACATCGACGCGACCGGGCCGAACACCTCTTCGGTGTAGAGCGCCATGTCCTTGGTGATCTCGGTGACCACCGTCGGCGGGTAGAACCACCCCGGCCGGTCGAGGCGCTGACCGCCACAGCGGATCTTTGCGCCCGCTGCAACGGCGTCGTCGACCTGCTTGGCGATTTCATCGCGGCCCGACTCGGTGGCCAGCGGACCCACGTCGGTGTCCGGGTCGGTGGGGTCGCCGACCTTGAGCGCCTCCATCCGCTCGACGAACTTGTCGACGAACGCGTCGTAGATGTCGGTGTGCACGATGAACCGCTTGGCAGCGATACAGGACTGACCGTTGTTCTGCACCCGGGCGGTCACCGCGGTCTTGACCGCCTCGTCGAGGTCGACGGACGGCATCACGATGAAGGGGTCGCTGCCACCGAGTTCCATCACGGTGGGTTTGATCTCGTCGCCACAAATGGCGGCGACCGATTGACCGGCCGGTTCGCTGCCGGTGAGGGTAGCCGCCTTGACCCTGGGATCGCGCAGGATGCCCTCGACGGCGCTGGACGAGATGAGCAGCGTCTGGAAGCAGCCGTCCGGGAATCCGCCGCGGGCGATGACATCGGAGAGATAGAGCGCCGATTGCGGCACGTTCGAGGCGTGCTTGAGGATGCCGACGTTGCCCGCCATCAGCGCAGGCGCGGCGAACCGGACGGCCTGCCACAGCGGGAAGTTCCACGGCATCACGGCCAGCACCACCCCAAGGGGCTGGTAGCGGGTATAGGCGCGCTTCGCGCCGACCTTCGACGCTTCCGCCGGCTCGTCGGCCAGCAGTTTCTCGGCGTTCTCGGCGTAGTAGCGAAAGCCCTTGGCGCACTTGAGCGCTTCGCCCTTGGCCGATTTCAGGGTTTTGCCCATTTCGAGGGTCATCATGGCCGCGGTTTCGTCCGCTTCCTTCTCGAGCAGGTCGGCGGTGGCATTGGCCCACTCGGCGCGCTGAGCGAATGTGGTGGAGTGGCGGTAGTCGAGGAACCGGTCGTGGGCACGGGCGATTGCGGCCTCGACTTCGCTGTCACTTGCCGGCGTGAAGGTCTTGACGGTTTCACCGGTGGCCGGGTTGATCGTGGCGATGGACACGCTGACATCCTTTGCGTGGGTGGGTTTGCAAAACGTCCGATCTCCACCCTGCCACTATCGTGGCCAAAAGGGAGGTGCCGGATGAGCAAAGCTGCCGAGCTGATAGTCAAGTGCCTGGAAAATGAGGGCGTTGCCGTGGTCTTCGGGCTGCCGGGCGAGGAGAACATCCGCTTCGTGCAGGCGCTGGCCTCGTCCAACATCCGCTACGTGCTCACCCGGCACGAGCAGGCCGCGTCGTTCATGGCCGAGATGTACGGGCGGGTCACCGGGCGGGCGGCGGTGGTGTCTGCCACGCTGGGCCCGGGGGCGATCAACATGCAACTGGGCGTCGCGGACGCCACCACCAACAGCACCCCGATGGTCGCCATCTCCGCGCAGGTCGGCCAGGACCGCCAGTACAAAGAGTCGCACCAGTACGTCGACCTGGTGTCGATGTTCGCCCCGATCACCCGCTGGGCCGCCGGCATCCCGACCGCGCGTGCCATACCGGAGATGGTCCGCAAAGCTTTCAAGCTGGCCGAGACCGAACGCCCGGCTGCGGTGTATCTCGCCGTGCCCGAGCACATCGACGCCGATGAAGCCGACTACGACCTGACGCCGTTGCCGCGCAACGTCGTTCGCGCTGATGCGCCGGCCTTCCGCCAAGTGGCGCGCGCGGTCGACATCTTGCGCGAGGCCAAGCGACCGGTGGTGCTGGCCGGGCACGGCGCCGCCCGCTCCGACGCGACCAAGGCCCTGGTGCGGTTCTCCGAGAAGTTCGATATCCCGGTGGCCAACACCTTCCACGGCAAAGGCGTCATGCCCGACGACCACCCCAACGGCATCGGGACCCTCGGCTTCATGCGACACGACTACGTCAACTTCGGGTTCGACAATGCCGACGTCGTCATCGCGGTCGGCTACGAGCTGCAGGAGTTCGATCCCGTCCGGATCAACCCCAAGGCCGACAAGAAGATCATCCATGTTCATCGATTCCCGGCCGAGGTCGACGAGCACTATTCGGTCGACGTCGGGATCATCGGTGACATCAGCGCCTCACTCGACGAGCTCGCCGAAGCGCTCGACGATCATGTCTTCGACGCCGATCCGGAGATACCTGGCTCTGGCTTGCTCGACGAGGAATTCAAGCGAGGACAACAGGATTCGCGATACCCGCTGGCGCCCCAGCGGTTGGTCGCCGACACCCGCGAAGCGCTGGGCCGCACCGACGTCGTGCTGGTCGACACCGGTGCTACCAAGATGTGGATGGCACGGCTTTACCCCACTTATGAGCGGAATACCTGCTTGGTGTCAAATGGCCTGTCCACCATGAGTTTTGCGCTACCTGGAGCCCTTGGGGTGAAGTTAGCCCTGCCGGAATCGAAGGTGCTGGCCGTGGTCGGCGACGGGGCATTTTTGATGAACTCGCAGGAGATCGAAACCGCGGTGCGAGAGCGGATACCGCTGGTCGTGCTGATTTGGGAGGACGGCGGTTACGGCCTCATCGAGTGGAAGATGGATCTCGAACTCGGCGAACACTACTACGTGAAGTTCGGTAACCCGGACGTGGTGAAATACGCGGAAAGCTTCGGCGCCAAGGGATACCGGATCAACAGCGCCGACGAGCTGTTGCCCACGTTGAAGGCTGCGCTCGACGACGACGGTGTTTCGCTGATCTGCTGTCCGGTCGACTACTCCGAGAATCTGCGACTGACCGACCGGCTCGGCGAGCTCGACGAGACGCTATAGTCACCGCAGCACCGTGGCGCCGAACCACTCGCACAGGGTCAACGCGACTTCGACGTCGAGCCGGTCGTCGGTAATCTGGCGGCCGCGACGTTCGGCCGCACGGCGTACGCGGTATTTTACCGAGCTGGTGTGGAGATGAAGCGCTTCGGCCGCCGCCTTGTGGCTTGAGCCGGTGCGCAGAAAGACCCGCAGCGTTTCGCGGAGCCGTTCGTCGCTCTCGGTGGCAGACGAGAGCGGTCCGAGCACCTCGCTGACCCATGTAGAAGCGGCTTCCAGGTTGTTGCCGGCCAGCGCTGCCACCGCGAGGCCAGGGTCGTTGGCCGCGATTACCCGGGGAACGTCCGCGCCGGACGCAATTGCCACCGCGCGCGCGTCCTGCGCCTGCTGATGTGAGCGGCGGAAGCCGTCGATCCCCGGCAAGGGATTGCCCGCGGCGATCCATGGCGCATCAGTTGTTGCCTGGGCAATCTCGCGAATCCGGGCCAGCGCGTCCGACGCAGCGCTGGTTGGTAACGGAACCCATGCCCACCCCGTCACGCGGTCGACGGAAATGAACAGCGGACCCTCATGAGCACCAATTGATTCGGCGAGCTTGTGCACAAAGCGCTCCATCGGCGTCAATTCGTCGCCGCTGTCGGACTCTGGGCACCAGACGACGAGCGCGACATGAGTTCGTCTGAGCGGGTAGCGGATCGCGGCGATGACCGCGTCGACATCAACATCGCTGCCGGCGATCAAGTCGCGAACACGCAATGCGCGCATGGTGTTTCGATTCCCCAGCCAGCGATCGCGCTCGTCCTGATAGATAACAATCACTAGCTGCGAGATCCGGTCGATGTAATCGAACGAGACTGTCGCGATTAGCTCGTACACGCTTAGGCTCAGTTTCGGATCTAGCTTCGATGCGCGTATCTCTTCAAGCGCAGTCTTCAGCACCGCTTGGTGGCCCAGGCGGTATGCGCGTACCAACGCATTTGCCGACACCTCGTGCTGCGCTAAGCGCCGGGCATACTCCACTGCCGCCGCGGGGGGCTCGATGTGCGCGATCGGGATACGGTGGCGGACCGCGGAGAAGAACGTGTCGATGTTGCTGGAGACGGTGTCTCGCAACAGCTGCAGCAATTGGGTATCCTCGCGCAGCTCCGCGATTTCGGTCACCAGCAACTCCTGGGTTGAACGCGTTATGTCGTTCAACTGGTCTTCCATGCCGCTGACGATCGTTGCCGCAGCCTTGGCAACAACCGTGTCGTCCGCGCCTTCTCCGGGCTGTCGCGCCGCCAGATGCTCACCCGACACCACGCGCCCATCAGATCACGCGAGGACACGCCTGTCATGGTGTTCAGAGCTGAACAGTCGGGCCTTGGATTGGACGTTCCCACAGTTGTCACTCAGGACTGGCCTGGCGCCGCAGTAGTTGCTTGTCTTCCGCAGACGAGAACCAGCCAATAGTTGGTCCGCCGCGGACGTCGCCGCGCCGAGGCGAACTCCCTACCGTTTGAAGGGACGCGCCGTCTAATCTCTAGCAAACCAGCTAGTTGAGGTTCCATTGCGGAGTGTCCGTCAAATCGATGAATTCCTAACCCGTCGCCGGCGCGCAGAATGGGAGAAACGCGATGGTCTACCTGACCCTCACCGCGATGCTCATGGTGGTTCTTTGGCCGCTGCTGTTCCCAGCGGTGGTCCACGGATCCCACGCTATCGCTAATTCGCTGCGGAAGTCGCCGCTATTCGGGACGACTGATCGCCGGCAGATGCTAGCTAACAGTCGCGCTGCCTGACGCCAGATCTGGCTACTATGCCGCGGCAAAGAAGAACTTGCGCTGTACATCCGTACGGGTCGCTTTGGATGTCCGCTTCGACACGCTGCTCGGCGAGCGGTCAGATCTTGCGGGAAGCGCGGTGGCGAGCATCGTCGGCATTCCCGAGGAGCTACTCGCCGCAAGGAGGCGTCAGACCCGAAATAAATGAGATCGCCTGTCGCACAAGAATTTTGGATGCAAATACCCGGGCGTCCGCGTGACCCGACGCGGCCGCTAGCTCACGTCAATCATTGTGGTCGAACCACTTACCGTCAAGGCATCGGCAGCGCACACTGAAAATCACCGGAACCGACGCCTCTGCCCAGCAAAACCATTGCCGTAGTTATACATAAGTTGAAGGAGAAGCGATGACAACCATCGACCAACTAGACCTTGATAGCGTCGACCTGGCCGACCAGACGGTGTGGGACGACGGGCCGCCCTATGACCTGTTCGCCCGGATGCAGCGCGAGGCGCCGGCGCACTTCAGCCCGCAGCGCAACCTGCCCGACGAAGGCGGCTTCTGGTCGATCACCCGCTACGACGACGTGCGCGCGGTGAGCCGCGATCACCGGACCTTCTCCTCGGAGCGGCGCGGCATTTTCCACATGGACGATATCGGTGTCCCATTGGATCTGCAACGGCTGCAGCTGATTTCGATGGACCCGCCCCGCCACGATCGGCTTAAGGCGCTGGTCATCAAGCAATTCACCCCGGAGGCGGTCGGCACCCACGAAGAACACGTCAAGCAGATCATCAGCCGCACTCTCGACAGTGTCGCCGACCGGGAACGATTCGACCTGGTCGTCGATGTCGCGCGCCCGATCCCGTCGCGCGTGATCGGCTCGCTGCTGGGCACCCCGCCCGAGGATGACGCCAAGCTGGTGCATTGGACCAACGTGTTCACCGCGTTCGAAGACCCAGCAATTCGGGAGGAATGGAAAGACACCATGGCGGTGGTCAGCGAGATCACCGAGTACACCCAAAATAGGATCGCGCAGCGCGACGATTCTCTTGGCGGCAACCTGCTCACCGCCATGGTCGATGCCGAGGTTGAGGGCGACAAGCTCAACGAACTGGAAATAGCCACGTTCTTCGTCTTGCTGATGTCGGCCGGCAACGACTCGACCCGGGCGACCTACAGCGCGACGATGTTGGAGTTGCTGCGCAACCCACAGCTGCTGCAGCAGGTCCGCGAGCATCCCGAGCTGATCGATGCGGTGGTGGAAGAGGGGCTGCGCTGCTATCCCGCATTTGCCTTCATGGCACGCGCAGCCACCAAAGACACCGAGTTGCACGGCAAGACGATTAAGGAAAACGACCGCCTGCTGCTGTGGTACATCGCTTCCAACCGCGACGAGACCGTGTTCCCCGACCCGCACAAGTTCGACATCACCCGGCCGGGCCTCGCCGACCAGCACCAAGCCTTCGGCGGTCGCGGCAAGCACTTCTGCCTCGGCGCCAACCTCGCCCGCCTCGAGCTGAAGCTGTGGATCCAGCAGACGCTGGAACGCTTTCCCGACCTGCACCTGGACGGTGAGCCAACGCGGGTGCGCGCGTTGTTCCTCAACCAGTACAACTCGATCCCCGTGCGGAGAACATCGTGACCCGCGCCGACGACAATCTAGTACGCAGCGATGAGGTGGGGGCACCTCCCGCTTGCGGGGGAGAGCGGCGCTCATGACCATAGCCGAACAGGCGACCCGAGCCAGGCCCGCCTACCGCGAGGTCGAGGTCGACGTCGAGGTTCGGCGCCGCGAGGCGGTCTCCGACGGTGTCATCACCCTGACGCTTGCCGACCCAAACGGCGCAGACCTGCCGGAGTGGGCGCCGGGCGCACACATCGATCTGCTGATGACACCGTCGCTGGTGCGCCAGTACTCGCTGTGCGGCGACACGGCCAACCGCGCCGAGTGGCAGGTCGGCGTGCTGCTCGATCCGAACAGTCGCGGTGGATCGCAGTTCGTGCACGACAAGCTGCACGAAGGCACCACGGTCCGCGTGCGCGGTCCGCGCAACCACTTCCCGCTGGTGGGTTCGCCGCGCTACCTGTTCATCGCGGGCGGCATCGGCATCACCCCGATACTGCCGATGATCGCGGCGGCCGAGGCCGCGGGTGCCGACTGGTCGCTGCTCTACGGCGGTCGAAGCCGGTCGTCGATCGCCTTCGTCGACGAACTGCAGCGCCACGGCGAGCGGGTCAACGTCTGTGCGCGGGATGCGCAGGACGGGGCGAACTTCCGGACAAACCTCGACTCGGCGCTCTCCGAGCCGGGTGAGAACACGTTGGTGTACTGCTGTGGACCTGAAGGGCTGCTGACCGCGGTCGAAGACGCGTGTAAAACCTGGCCACAGGGCAGCGTGCATATCGAGCGGTTCTCGGCCAAAGAGCTCGAGGAACCGTCACCTGGCGCGCTGGCGTCCTTCGAACTGGAATGCCAGCGTTCCGGCATGACTTTGACTGTGCCACAAGAAAAATCGATCTACGAGGTTTGCGAAGAAGCCGGCGTCGACGTGCTCGGCTCGTGCATGGAGGGGGTGTGCGGGACGTGCGAATGCGACATCATCGAGGGCGACGCCGATCACCGTGACTCGGTGCTCAACGACGCCGAGAAGGCGGCGAACCAAACCATGATGATCTGCGTTTCGCGCTCTCTCTCCGAGAGGTTGGTGCTCGACCTATGAGATCGAATTACCCATTCAACTGCTGGTATGTGGCCGCGAGCAGCGACGAGGTCGGGCAAGAGCTACTTCCTCGACGCCTGCTGGATAAGCCCGTGCTGCTGTACCGCCGCGGCTCCGGCGAGATCGTTGCGATGGAGGACCGCTGCATCCATCGGGCCTATCCGTTGTCCGCCGGCCGCCGCGACGGCGATCGCGTGGTATGCGGCTACCACGGCTTCAGCTATGAACCCGACGGCTGCCTGGTTGATGTGCCGTCCCAGGAAAATGTGCCGCCAGGCGCCCGAGTGCGCACCTACCCGGTCCATGAGCAGTCGCCGTTCGTCTGGATCTGGCTCGGCGATCCCGGTGTCGCCGCGCTGCGCCCCCCGCCGCGGGTGCCCTGGTACGCCGACGGGACGGGATGGGCAAGCACCGCCGAGGTGCTGCGCGTCGACGCGAATTACCTTCTGCTGCATGAGCACTACCTCGACCTCACCGATGTCTTCGTGACGCATCCGGAGGTGGTGCCGCCGGATATCGAGGTGCTGCCCGCGCTCGACGAGGTCGAAGTCTCCGAGCGGTCCGTCTCCTACTTCCGGGAGCTGCCGTCGAGCAGGCTCGCACCGTGGGAGGCCGAGATCACCGGCCTTCCCGCCGAGACAGCGGGCATCCGGCGTGAGGAAGGCACATTCGTCTCACCGGCGCTGCATGTCCAGCACTACGTTATTGCTCCCAGAGATGGGAAGAGTCATGAACTCTTGCGGATTCAGGGATTCACGCCGGAATCCCCGCAAGCGACCCACGTGTTTCTGCAGTTGGCCCGCAATTTCGCGACCGACACCACCCACGTCGCCGAGTTTCTCCGGGCCATGTTCCACGACTGGGCGACGCGGGATTCCGTTGTGCTGGAGACGATTCAGCGCCGGCTCGGCGAAGAGACCGTGCCCCGCCGTGACCTCAACGTCAAGGCCGACCGTGCCGCGGTCCGGGCCCGCCGCATCGCCATGGAGATGGTCGACGAGGAAACCGGCCGCTTTGCACTGAATCGCATGTTGGTCACGCCATGACCGCATTCGACGGACGTTCCCCGGACACCGTAGACACCGTCCTGCTCAAGGAACTAGCCAGCCGAGTGGAGGCCGCTCACGCAGATTCCGGCGTCGAGGTCTTCAACGCGATGACCGGCCGTCCCCTCGGGGACGTTCCCCGCTGCACGAGTGCTGACGTGGCCGCCGCCGCCGAGCGGGCCCGCGCGATACAACCAGCGTGGGCAGCCCGGCCGATACGCGAACGGACCGAAGTGCTGCTGAGCTTCCACGATCTCGTGCTCGAACACCAGGACGAAGTTCTCGATCTCATCCAACTCGAGAACGGCAAGGCGCGACGGCACGCGTTCGAAGAGGTCCTCGACGTCTGCCTGACTGCCCGCTACTACGCGAACACCGCCGCCGATTACCTGCGTGCCAAGCGGCGACAGGGCGTGCAGTTGATGCTTACCCAGGTAGCCGAACTCCATCACCCCAAGGGCCTGGTCGGCATCATCTCGCCATGGAACTATCCGCTGACGCTCGGCATCAGCGACGCCCTCCCAGCGATCGTCGCCGGCAACGCCGTACTGACCAAACCCGATCAGCAGACACCGTTTTCGGCATTGTGGGCGGTGCAGCTCCTCGAAGAAGCAGGCATGCCACCGGGTTTGGTGCAGGTCGTCACAGGCTCCGGCTCCCAACTCGGGACACCGATCATCGAGCAGTCGGACTATCTGATGTTCACCGGCTCCACCGCCGTGGGGCGCACTGTCGCCGCGCAGGCAGGCCAACGGCTGATCGACTGCTCGATGGAGTTGGGCGGCAAGAACGCGTTGCTGGTCCTCGACGACGCCGATGTCGGCAAAGCGGTGACCGGCGCGGTGCGGGCCGCGTTCTCCAACGCCGGGCAGTTGTGCATCTCGGTCGAACGCATCTATGTCCCTGGGGCCCTGTGGGATGAGTTCGCCACGCGCTTCGCAAAGGCCGCTGAGGCACTGAAACTTTCTGCAGCCCTGGACTATTCGGGCGATATGGGTTCGCTGATCTCCGAGAAGCAACTCCAGACGGTCACCGACCACGTCGACGACGCGGTGAGCAAAGGCGCCACCGTGCTGGCCGGTGGCCGAGCGCGACCCGACATCGGTCCCTACTTCTACGAGCCGACGATTCTTACGGGGGTGCGCGAAGGCATGACGGCGTTCGCCGACGAGACGTTCGGGCCCGTGGTCTCGCTCTACCGCGTCGACAGCGAGGAGGAGGCGATCGAAAAGGCCAACGACAGCGACTACGGTCTTAATTTCAGCGTCTGGACTTCCGATCCGAAGCACGGCCGCCGGGTTGCGGCCCAACTGCAAGCGGGCACCGTCAATGTCAACGAGGCCTACGCCGCCGCCTGGGCTTCGGTCGACGCACCGATGGGCGGCATGAAGGCCTCTGGCCTCGGTCGTCGTCACGGCAAGCATGGCGTCCTGAAATACACCGAGTCGCAGACGATTGCAACCGAGCGCCTGTTTCCCGTCGGCGCCCCGACGTGGCTCAACGCGGGCCGTTACGCGCGGATCATGACCACCGGACTACGCGCGCTTAAGCGCCTGCCCGGCGTCAAGTAGGAGAACAGGCGATGTCCAACCAATTCGACTATGACGTTGTGGTGATCGGGTCGGGGTGAACCCGTCGCTGACCATCACCGCCCAAGCCGAACGGGCCACCGCCTTGTGGCCGAACAAAGGAGAATCCGACACCCGTCCAGCCCTCGGCGCCGCCTATCAACGAATCCGGCCGGTCGAGCCACTTAAGCCGGTAGTTCCGGCACATGCGCCAGCAGCGTTGCGGCTGCAGTAAGCAGGTACCAATCCCGGAAGCTGGGTGACGGCGTATCCGGCACTCAGGTGGGTGGGGCGGTCGCGTTCGTCAGCGCAATGGGCCGCACGTAGCCGCCTTCCAGCGTGCGATGCCACCATGCGTGATCGCGACGCAGCTCAGCCGCGGTGGTGAAGCGGTAACGGTAGAGCTGAGCGCGCACGTAACGCGGCGGGGCATCCGGGAACGGATTGTGGCGTAGCAAGCGCAGCGTCGCCGAATCGTTCTCCAAGAGCCGCACCATAAATGGGCGAAGCCACGAGTCTGCGTAGTGCGGGGAGATGGCGGCGAACCACATCAGCCAATCAAGTCGCAGGTGATACGGCGCCCATTGCCGCGGGGCTCGGCGCACGGCTCCGGGCTTGCTTTTGAATTCGTATTCCTTCCACACCGTCTGCTCGGTGATTGTCGGTTCGTCGGTGCCCTCGACCACCACCTCTCGGCGCGTCCGCCCGACACTGCCGAACGCCCCGTAGGTGTTGATCAGATGAAATGGGTTGAATGACATGTTCATCCGCTGACGCCGCGAGATCATGTTGCGCACCGGCCAGTAACTCAAGACCAGCGTCAGCACCGCGAACACGATCACCAGCGCGGCGAACCAGCGCGGAGCCTCGGTGAGTTCCGGCTGCGCAGGAACAGGGAATACCGCTTTCGCCGATGACGCGTCGATTGCGCTGCAGCCCAGCAGGATCGTCAACCAGTTGAGCCAGGCGAAGTTACCGGATGCCACCAGCCACAGCTGGGTGATGACGACGATCGCGCCGGCGATACTGGCCACCGGCTGCGGGGCGAACAGGCCGAAAGGGACGATCAGTTGCGCGAAATGATTGCCCGCGACTTCCACTCGATGCAGCGGCTTGGGTAGGTGATGGAAGAACCAGCTCAGCGGCCCGGGCATCGGCTGGGTCTCGTGGTGGTAGTACAGGCAGGTCAGATCCCGCCAGCACGAGTCACCGCGCAGCTTGATCAGCCCGGCACCGAACTCCAGCCGGAACAGCAGCAAGCGTGCCAGCCAGATCGCCAGCACCGGCGGCGCGACCCGGTCATTGCCGAGGAAAGTCGCCAGGAAACCCGTCTCCAGCAGCAGCGACTCCCAGCCGAACGAGTACCACGTCTGGCCGACGTTGACGATCGACAGATAAAGGACCCAGAGCAGCAGCCACAGCATCACCGCCGCCCAAAGCGGTACCACGTCGGCCAATCCCGCGACCATCGCCGCCGACAGCGCCGCGCCCAACCAGGCCACCGTCGCGAAGAACCGATCGGAATAGTGGACGTGGAAGATGCTTGGCGCTCGTCCGAAGGACTGCCGGGCCAGATAGTGCGGCACCGGCAGCAGTCCGTGCTCCCCGATCAACGCACGGAATTGTCGTGCGGCCGCAACGAACGCGAGGACATAGACGGCCGCGATGCCACGCTCCAGTATCAGTCTGCTCAACCAATATTCGGGTGCGCTGAACCAGCCCATGTCCGTAGCTCCTGGCGACGGTGGAGTCCCCATTGTCGCGCGTACCCAGCCAGCCGGCCGGAAAACCCGCGGAGGCCGCAACGCCGACGCGGCTAGCGGGCTGTGAGCACCATCGGGAAGGGGCTGCGATTATCGGGCAGATCGCCTGGAAAGCATGGCGAGATGCTCTCAACGCTTAGGGGATAGCCCGGCTTCGCTGCCGCCATGATCTGCAGGCGGTAGCCGTCCGGGGCATAGCCGAAGCGGTTTTTCCTTACGAGGTCGCCGCGGTCGAGGACAAACCAACCCCAGCCCTGCCAGATCTCACCGACCTTGGCGATGATGTCGTCAGGATCGACGCCGGCGGGCAGCTTGAGATCCGCGATCGTCGTGAACGCCACGGGTGGGACGCCGCTGATGACGTCTTCGCAGGGGGGAGTATTGGTGCCGCCGCTATAGCGGGTGGCGTCCAGCGTCGTTCCCGCAGGCAGTGCCTGCAGGGTCTTCTTGAGGTAGCCCAGCACGGTGTCTTGGGCTTGTTGCTGGCTGGTCGGGACGACGGGCCGCGGTTTCCAGCCGGGCGGTGGCGGTGGAGCAGATGTCATAGCTGGCCCTCCGAGAACGGTCGCGCCGGTTGGTGTGGGCGGCCCCAGTGGATGGTGATGTGCGCACGCTCCGACGAGCGTCGCCACCAGCAGGGCAGCGGCGACGCCATTGCGCACAGACGGTCGTCGGGCAGGGCGGTTCATCGCTGCCCGATGACGTAATGGGGCGGCAAGCCGGCGATGGCGGCGCCGAAATTCTCCAGCGCTTTGTTCCCGGCGAACCAGTAGCTGCTGTGCGCGCCGACGCTCGGAAGCCCGAGAGGACCGGCGGGTCCTGGATCGGCCGCCAAACGCTTAGCGCCAAAGCCCGGGGCGGTCGGGTCGGCTCCCAACGTCCATTCGGTGACGACGCCACCCATGCCGATGATGTCGTTGTCTGCCCTCATCACATAGACGCCTGCGCCGGCATTCAGATTCAGCCGACCGGCGCGGTCGACCAGCATGCCGGGGCTTCCGACCGCGATGACGTTGTCGGCGTCGAGGTGGTGCCCGCCGGAGGCGGCCGCCCCAACCACGGTCGAGCCATAACTGTGGCCGATCACGGTGTCGATCGACGGTGGGCCGACGTGCGAGGCCCGCAGCCCGTTTTCGAATGTGTCCAGACTGTCCGCGCCGCCGTACGCGGGCTCCGGGAAGGCCGCGTGACCGAGCTCCATGGGGCGGTCATAACCCATCCACGTCGTCACCGCAACATCCTCCGGCTTCAGACTGGGGTCGGCGTTCATCGCGGCGGTGTACATGGCCAACGACTTCTCGTCGCTGGACGGCAGCCGAGTCAGGTCCTGGCCGGTACCGGGGATGAAGATGGCGTTGCGCCTCGCGGTGTCCGGGTTTCCGATCGACACGGCGCCGTGACCGAATTCGTCAAGCTGCCCCAAGAAGCGTTTCGGTCCGTTCTTGGAGTTCAAGTCCGCTTCCACGGCCTGGTAGCCCTCGAGATGCCTTCTGGCCGCGGCCAATTGCGATTGCAGTGCGTAGAGCGCGCCGTCGTCGACGTTGTGCCCGGCCATCAACTGGTGGAGGCTGTGCTGCATCCGGTCGACGTCGGATTGGGTGTGCTGCTCGAGCTCGGCCAGGCGCAACCGGTTGTAGTGGTCCTTGCCCAAGTGGTCCGGAGGATCCCACGGCATCCCGGCGTGGTTGCCGATGCTGTGGTCTTGGCGGTAAAGCCAGTCCTTTTCTTCCGGGGTGAGGTGATTCCACAGCGTGTTGAACTGGTTCGGGTCGACGGGCAGCGGCTTGGATAGCGCATCCTGGATCTGCGGTCGGCTATCGTGCGGTTCCGGCGGAATCGGCCCGTCGCCGTCAGCCATGTTGATCGCGCTCGCCAGCTCGAGGTCGGCCGCGTTGGCGTCCGCCACGATCGCATCCAGCCGGGGCTGCAGCTGCATTTCGGCGATCAGAGCCTCCATCGGCGGGCCGTCGAATGTCGAACTCGGCACCACCTTGTTGGCGATCGCGTCGATCGTCATGCGCAGCTCGGCCGCGTCGTGACGCAGCGTGCCCAACGCGGACTGCACATGCTCGATGCCGTCGGCCGCCTTGCCGGCCGCGCGGGCCACCGCCAGCGACTCGTTGCCGTGCGCGTCGAGGTCTTGGCGGATCGCGGCATTGGTATGTTGGCGGGCTTCGGCAGTCGCGCCTTCCCAGGTGTCAAACACCGCCAACGAGCTCAGCTGACGTGAGGCCGCCAAGGTGGCCTGCCCGCGTGCGCCGGCCGCGTGGAAAACCTCGCGCACCGCCTCGGCGCTCCACCGATCAATATCGGCCACCATCAACGACACGGATCACGCCGAACAGACGCCATCACCACCACCTCGCCCGAAGATGTGCTGACTATCCGGTAACAGCATCAAAGACACCGGGCAAGTCACTCCACAACACGTTGCGCGTGGAATGGGATCTCCATGCACAGCTGCGGTTTAACGCTCACCAATCGTCTGGTCGGCCCGCATCGTCGCCGACGGGTGTTATTGGCGCCGTTCGCCCCCGCAAGCGGGAGGTGCCCCCACCTCGGGCCGGCTTCCGGCCCGCATCGTCACCGACGCGGCCAGCGCCGCAAGCGAAATGAGCGCAAGCAGTTGCACGCCGGCCGAATGGCCGGCGTAACCGTCGACCGATCGCCACGGATGCCGGGACAGCGCCGCGCCGGCCAGGATCAGCCCACCGGCGCTCAACCCCACGCTGATCACGTCGCGCCGCCGCGGACGGTCGCGCAGCGCCCACCGCAGGCCCAGAGCGGCACCGAACACCAGCACGCCCACCACACCGGCGATCACCGCCCCGGCCGTCAGCACCGCGACAGCGGCCCAGGGCCCGGGCGCCCACGGGCGCGCAGCGGGGTCGTCGCGGGGCCGACGCCGCTGCGGCCACCACGCCATCAGGGCCAACAGCGGCAGCAGCGCCAGCCCGCCGGCCAGGCCCGCGCGGTACAGCGAGTTAGGCGCAAAGGTCAGCGTGATGGTGCCCGATGTTCCCGCCGGCACCACCCACCCCTGCTGCCAGCCGTTGACGGCCACCGGCGTCAGCCGAGTCCCGGCGCTGGTGTGTGCCACCCAGCCGGTGTTGAGGCTTTCCGGCACGACCAACACCCGCGATGTCGTCGCGTCGGTTATGTGCACTTCGCGGCGGGCCGGACCCCATGCCCCGGTGGATGCCGGCGTCACCGATGTGGCTGCGGCGGTGGGCGATTGGGCCGCGAGCGGCCCGGACAATTCCGCGCCGTCGATGACGAATTGCGGCCCCGGACTGATCAACAGTTCCTGCTGACCGGTCGGCAGCATGATCGGCCGCGGGTCACAGGCTTGCGCGGTCACCGGCGCGCCGTCCAGCAATGCGCCCACCGTCGAATGGATCGCGGTGTGCACAAACCGGCCGGCGATCGCGATGACCGGCCCGTGAGCGCAGTCGACGGTGATCTCGCGAGCCCGGTTACGGGCGGCGTCGGCGGCGGCGATCGGTCTGCCGTCGGCGCCCAGCGCCGCAATCTCGGCAAGCCCCGGTGGTTTCAGTTGGTCGAAGCCCAGCGCGGTGCGGTCGATGACGTCTTCCCAGTCGAGCAGGCTGACCGTCACGGTGTCGGTAACGCGGGATTTCAGCGGCAGGTTTTGCGGCCCGGACGTGCTCAACGTTCGGACCTGCGGACCGTCCCCGAGATCGACGGCCACCATGGTCGGGTGTGCGGGCACCGATGACCGACTGGGCGTGAGTCGTAGCCCGGTCACCTCGGTTGGCCGGGGCAGGGTGAGGGTGAACGTCGGGGGTGTCTTGTGCTGCACCACCCGCTGAGGTGCTGTCCACGCGGTGGCCGGGTCACCATCGGTGGCGGCGTAGGCGGAGCCGAGTACGTCGACCAGATCGGAGTCGCCGCGAGCCCGGGTGGTGTCCGGCTCGGCGAGCAGATCGGCCAGTTTGGGGCCCGAGCGTGCGCGCACCCAGACCGTCGGCAGCACCGACACCGGTTGAGGCACGCTCAGCGTGCGGCTGAACGTAGCCGGCGTTTCCGGTGCCAGCGCCATCGAGGCCGCGCATTGCATGTTCTTCGGGCCCATCGCGCAGCCCGGCCTGCCGAGTGGCTCGGAGCCCAGATCCCATTGTGCGACAGCCGCATTCGGCGGGGGAGCGGGAACCAGCGCGGTGTGCCGCACGTCGACCGGGTGCGCGAACCCGGAGGCGTCGTACTGGGTGATCGACAAATCGGTGATCGCGAACTGCACTCCGGCGGATCCGTCGTCGGTGGCGATCGCGGTGATCCGCACCCATGGGGTTTCGCCGTACGGCAGCGCCGCGGTGAGCGGTTTGCCGGCCTCGTCGAAACGCAGCGTTGTGGTGCCGGTGGCGGTTTCGATTTCAATGCGGCGGACCTGCGCGCCGACGGCGGTCGCGCTGGGCGTGATGGTGATGACGCTGTTGGTCACCGGGTGGTCGAAGTCCACCTGGAGCCATTGACCGACGGCGGACTGAAGTCCGTTGGAGACCCACGCGGTCGCCGAATCGCCGTCGATCGCGGCGGCCGGCGACGCGGCGGGCGCGACGTCGGGCAGCGCCGTGGCGTCCGACGACGAACTGGACGCCGTCAGCCGGCCGCCGGTCCACGCGCCGTATACAGTTTCGGCCCCTGGGGTCGGATAATCAGGCACCCGGTTGAAGGTGTGCCGGGCGTCGCCGGCGGCCCGGATCGCCGACGAGTGGTCGTCGACCCGGCCGTAGTCGGTCTCGCGGGCCAGCGGCGTATCAGTGACCGTGACCCCTGCCCCAGTGGGTATCGGCAGCCTTGCGCGTACGGCGTCCGGGGTCATCAGCACCGGACCCAACGGCGGCTGACCCGACAGCCGCCGCCGTTCGTCGAGACGCATAAGCACCTCGGGCCCGCCGTCTACGCGGGCCAGCTGGTCGATGTCGGCGAGGTAGGGAGCGGCGGGATCGACGGCCGCTGCAGCGACGTGGTAGATCTCCACGGCGGGATATCTGGGTCGCAACCCGCTGTCGGCGACGAATCCCGACACCGGGCCGGGCCCGACCGGCGCGCCGAACTGAGCGACTTTCTGTAGTCGTGGCGATCCCGCGATGGTCCGGTGCACCAGTATCGGGCGTGCTGATCGCGACGTGTCGGGGTCCAAGTCGTTGCGCAGAACAACATACGAAATGCCTTGGCGAGCAAGCGTATCGGCCAATCCGGCGGAGGGTCTTCCGGCCGCGAAGAGGCGTTGGACCGAGTCCAGCGCACGGATGGTTTGCGGCGGGTTCAGTGGGATGGAGTCACGTACGCCCCACGGGCTGTTGCCGAGCACCTGTAGCGGTTCGTCGTGGCTGGTGCCCCACAGTTGAGTGGCGAACGGCGCGCCGGGAACCACCAGCACGCGGCCTCCAGGCGGCGCACCAGTGTTGTGCGCGGAGAGCCAGTCGGCGGCGTCATGCCAATACCGCGGTATCGCGCTAAACGTACCCGGCGGGGTGATCCGGCCGGACCATGCCAGCGACGTGCCGGCCATCAACGCGGTCAGCACCACAATCCCGGCCGCGACCCGCTTGTCGCGCTCCGGATGAGCAAACGCCTGGACCCACACAGGTTTCGGCGCGCTACCCGGTAGCGGGATCCGGCCCAGCAGCTGTGCCAGACCCAAGACGATGGGGATCCGGACCAACGACCCGAGCTTGTGCACGTTGCGCAGCGGTGCGCCGCCAGCGTCCAGGAAGGCCTGCACGTGCTGGGCCAGCGGTGAGCCCAACCCGCCGCTGTATCCTGCGCCCAGCAGCACCACCCCGACCAGCAGCATCGTCACCAGTCGCCCGCGTGCCGGCATGCCCTCCATCGCGAGCCCGGCCAACCCGGCCGCTGCCACCAGGCAGGTGGCCAGGATAGCGACCGACCCGTCGACCAGCGGTGCACCCGCGGTGGCGCTGGGCGCCACGAACGGCGTCCAGCTGTCGGTGCCGCGCAGCACTTCGACCAGCGATGACCATTGCGTGGTCACACGGGAGGATTCGATGAAGTCCAGGAACGGCGGGCTGATCCGGGCCATCAAGATCAGCGCCACCAGCCACCACGACATCGCCAGTGCCAGGGCCGGCAACCACCACGCGGAGTAGCGCCACCACCGCCGGTTGGGCCGGTGACAGGCCCACCAGATCACGGCGGGCAGACAGCCGGCCAGCGTCGCGATCGCGTTGACCGCTCCCATCAGTGCCACCGCCACCCCGGCCTGACCGGCCAGCCGACGCACCGACCGCCCGTCAGAGTGCAGCGCCAAAATCGTGGGCAGCAGCACCCACGGCGCCAGCATGATCGGCAGAGTTTCCGACGAGATCGAACCCAAGGTGGTCAACACCCGCGGCGAAAGCGCGAATGCCGCCGCGGCGATCACGCGCGATGTCGGGCTGCCGATACCCAGCGCCTCAGCGACCCGCAACAATCCCCAAAAGCCGATGGTCAGTAACAGCGCCCACCACAGCCGCTGAGTGATCCAGCCCGGCAGCCCGAGCAGGTGACCGGCCAAAAAGAATGTGCCGTGCGGGAAGAGGTAGCCGTAGGCCTGATTTTGCGCTTGTCCGAACGGCAGTTCGCTGTTCCACAAATTGGTCGCTCTGGACAGGAAACGCAGCGGGTTGGCGGTGAGGTCGAGCTTGGTGTCGGGGGAGATCTGGCCGGGCGACGCAGCGATGCTCAACGCCAGCGCGACCGCCGTGACCATCCACAACCAGCGTCGGGACAGCGGCATCACAGCAGACGCCTGCTGTGCGGAGGCGAACGGAGCGGCCACGCTCACTTCAGATCCGGATTGCCCCGCTCTTGCCCCGGCCCACATCCCGGGCTAGCTGCGGTTGCCGTACTCGACCCGGTTGAGTACCGACGACTGCGGGTCGCCCCCGGGCAGCGGCGGCTTGGTGTCCTGCTGCACCATCAACGTGATCCCGAAAATCGCGGCTGCACCCAGCAACAGGCCGACCACGACACTGGTGGCGGCGGGCGCAACAAAGCGGTTCATCGGGCAGCTCCTTGGACGTGCGGGCTGGATCGTTCGGCAAGCCTAGTGGCCAAACTTAGCAGAAGGCGAGGTCGTGGCCGGTCCAGCGGTCGGCAGCTCAGACAGCGCATCGCGTTCGAGCAGACGAACCGGGTCGACGGCGTCGTCGATCGACCCCATGACAGCATGGGCTGATGGGTTTCCCGCGCGTTCTGGCTGTGCTTGCCGCCGTTACGGCGCTGGTGGCGGGGTGTGGTCATACCTCTGAACGCCCCAAGTCCGCGCCGGCCACTTCCTCGGCGGCCAAGGCGATCCCGCCGGCCCGGCCAGCGTGCGGGCAGCCGGCGGCGATTCTGGCGGCGATGTCCACCCGCGACAAGCTGGCTCAGCTGTTGATGGTGGGAGTGCGCAACGGCGACGACGCCAAAGACGTGGTGGCAAACCACCACGTCGGGGGCATCTTCATCGGAAGCTGGACCGACCTGTCGATGCTGACGAATGGCTTGGTGAAGAACCTGGCCGCAAGCACGGCGCTGCCGGTGGCGGTCAGCGTCGACGAGGAGGGTGGCCGGGTGGCGCGGCTGTCCTCGCTGATCGGGCCGGCACCGTCGGCGCGGGTGTTGGCCCAGACTCACACCGCCGCCGAGGTCTACGGCATGGCGCTGGACCGTGGCCACCGAATGCGCGGCCTCGGCATCACCGTCGATTTCGCTCCGGTGGTCGATGTCACCGACGCCGCCGACGACACCGTGATCGGCGACCGGTCGTTCAGCTCGGATCCGGCCAAGGTCACCGAGTACGCCGGCGCATATGCGCGAGGCCTGCGCGATGCAGGGCTACTGCCGGTGCTCAAGCATTTCCCCGGCCACGGGCACGGATCCGGCGACTCGCACACCGGTGGGGTCGTCACGCCGCCGCTGGCGCAGTTGCAGAACGACGATCTGGTGCCGTATCGGACACTGGTCACCGCCACCCCGGTCGGGGTGATGATCGGCCACCTGCAGGTACCCGGCCTCACCGGCAACGAGCCGGCCAGCCTCAGCCGGGCTGCCGTGCAGTTGCTGCGCAGCGGCACCGGGTACAACGCGCCTGCCTTCGACGGCCCGGTATTCAGCGACGACCTGTCCAGCATGGCTGCGATCAACGAGCGCTACAGCGTGCCCGACGCGGTCTTGCGCACCCTGCAGGCGGGCACTGACGTAGCGCTGTGGGTTACTACCGACGAGGTGCCCGCGGTGCTGGATCGGTTGGAGAAGGCATTAGCCGCAGGGGAGTTGACGATGCCCGCGGTCGATGCGTCGGTGCTGCGGATCGCGAAGTTCAAAGGGCCCAAGCCAGACTGCGGGCCGTAACCCGGCGGCGCGGCTATGCATTGCTTACTCTGAAATCACGCACTCTCGGTGGCGCCGAGCAGGTAGCGGGAAACTGCGACGAGAATCGCACGCCGACAGGCGCGCAAGCATCCGCTAGAAGGGGACAGCATGGCAGGTGGCACCAAGCGGTTACCCCGTGCTGTCCGTGAACAGCAGATGCTGGATGCCGCTGTCCAGATGTTCTCCATCAACGGCTACCACGACACGTCGATGGACGCGATCGCGGCCAAGGCCGAGATCTCCAAACCGATGCTCTACCTGTACTACGGCTCCAAGGAGGAATTGTTCGGCGCTTGCCTGGACCGCGAGATGACGCGATTCATCGACGGTGTGCGTGAAGACATCGATCTTGAGCAGAGCCCGAAAGACTTGTTGCGCAACACCATCGTGGCGTTCATGCGCTACATCGATTCCAACCGCGCGTCGTGGATCGTGATGTACGCCCAAGCCACCAACTCGCAGGCATTCGCCCACACCGTGCGCGAGGGACGAGAGCGGATCATCGCCATGGTCGCCCGACTGCTGCAGGCGGGCACCCGAAATCCCGAACCGGACGCCGACTTCGACATGGTGGCCGTGGCGCTGGTGGGCGCCGGCGAGGCGGTGGCGACCCGGCTCAGTACCGGCGATACCGACGTCGACGGGGCGGCCGAACTGATGATCAACCTGTTCTGGCGCGGACTCAAGGGCGTGCCGTCCGATCGAGATGCGGCGGAAACCGCCACCGGCCCCGGCTAGTCGCGGCTGAAGACAGTTCACGCCATGCGCCGCCGCAACGTTGACTTTCTATGCGCGGTTGTGATTGTCGGGCTGCTCGCCGGGCTTGCCGGGTTGTCGACGACGCTGTTGTTGCGTTTCGTTGAACATCTCACCTACCACTACACATTCGGATCGTTGTTGGAGGCGGTGACCGGTAGCAGCCCGGTCCGTCGAGCCCTGGGGCCGATGGTCGGCGGAGCTCTTGCGGGGCTGGGCTGGTGGATACTGCGGTCGAGAACCGATGTTCCGTCACTGTCTGCGGCCATCGCCAGCCCTGAGCGTATTCGCCTGTTGCCCTTCGGTGTCGACGCGGCGCTGCAGGTGTTGGTGGTCGGCTCTGGTGCGTCGCTGGGCCGGGAAGTGGCCCCGCGCCAATTAGCCGCGGCCCTCGGGGATTTCGCTATGGGATGGCTGAAACGGCTCTCGGCACGGGACCGCGAGATCCTGCTGGCGTGTGCGGCAGGCGCCGGGCTCGGTGCGGTGTATGCAGTGCCGCTCGCTGGTGCGCTGTTTGGAGTGCGGATCATGTTGAAAACCTGGCAGCCCCGAGCGCTGGGTGCCGCGTTGATCACCTCGAGCCTGGCTGTCGCGGTTGCCTCGTTCGTCACCCATGATCAGCCGAACCTGCACTGGCCCAACCTGTACGTGTCCTATCGGCTGATCGGTTACGCACTGGCGTTGGCCCCGCTGACCCTTGTCTTGGGACTTGCGTTCAACCGCCTCATGGCAGCGGCACGTCAGGCCGCGCTGACTCGATCCTGGCTGCTGATCCCGGCGATCGCCGGCGCGGGGTTGCTGGTCGGTGTTTGCTCGCGCTGGTGGCCCGAACTGCCCGGCAACGGCAAATCGATCCTGACGGCAACCCTCGCCGGTGGGATGACCCTGGAAACGGCGGCAGCAGTCCTGCTTCTGAAACCCCTTCTGACGGCGGTGTTCCTGCGCGCCGGCGCGAGGGGCGGGATGCTCACCCCCGCGCTGGCCATCGGCGCGGCGGCCGGGACGCTGTTCGTGCTGATCATCAACGCGGTGGCAGGAACCCACTTTCATGTTCCGGCAATCTCAATGGCCGGCGCAGCCGGCGTGCTCGCGGTCACTCAACGCGCGCCGTTTTGGGCCGCGATCTTCGTCTGGGAACTCGCCCGGCCTCCGCTGTGGCTGCTGCTGGTTTTCCTGGTCGCCGCCTTGGGCGCGCACGGTATGCGGTCAGTTGTTGAGCGGGGCCATGCCTAACCCGCCCGTAGCGTGCCAGTCAGATGCGGATACCCCTTGGCGATGTTGCGCAGGCTGAGGTCCCAGCCGTCCTCGACCTGATCGACGTACAGTCCGGCACTGGCGGGCAGCAGCACGGGCTTGCCGAACCGCACCGTGTATGTCACCGCGTCGGGAAGGCCGGCTTCGAGGTTCGCCAATACCGCTGCCGCACTGAACATCCCGTGCGCGATGACCGTGGGAAATCCGAACAGCTTGGCCCCGACGGGGTTGGTGTGGATCGGGTTGTGGTCGCCGCCGACGGCGGCGTAGCGGCGAATCTGGCCCGGGGTTATCCGCAGGATGGCGTTGGGCGGAGGCAGCTTGGGCTGTTTCTGCGGCGGTGGCTTGGGTTCGTCGGACAAGCTGGTGCGTTGTTGATGCAGGAAGGTCGTGACCTGGTGCCACGCCACCTCGTTGCCGACGCTGACATCGGTCACCAGGTCCACCAGCAGGCCCCTGCGGTGTTCACGCAGGTTCTCCGCGTGTACGGCGATATTGACGGTGTCGGTTACCTTGATCGGCCGGTATTGGGTGATGTGGTTTTCGATATGGACGGATCCCATTGCTGCGAAGGGAAAGTCGAATCCGGTCACAAGTGACATCACCGTCGGGAAGGTCAACGCGAACGGATAGGTCAACGGCACGGTGTCGCCATAGCGCAGTCCGGTGACCGCGGCATAGTCGGCCACGTTCCCGCGGTCGATGGGTAAGTCGTCGACGGTCAGTGTCCGGGTGGGCAGGTGGTCGCCGCGTGGCACGAACGGCAACGCCCCGGCCGCTGCGCGCAGCAGATTCTTCAGACCGCTTGGTTGGGTCACTGAGTTCTCCCTTACTGACTAAGTTGATGGTCCGGCTTCTCCTCGGATCGTCCCGATCCGCATCGTCGCCGGACTAAGCGCCCAACATGGCCTGGCCGCAGACGCGAATGACGTTACCCGTCACCGCGTTTGACGCAGGGCTGGCGAAGTAGGCGATCGTCTCGGCCACGTCGACCGGTTGTCCGCCCTGGTAAAGGGAGTTGAGTCGACGGCCCACCTCGCGGGTGGCAAGCGGGATGGCCGCGGTCATCTGGGTTTCGATGAACCCGGGCGCGACGGCGTTGATCGTGACGCCCTTCTCGGCGAGTTGCGGCGCCAGCGCCTGGGTGAGCCCGATCATGCCGGCCTTGGTGGTGGCGTAGTTGGTTTGCCCGCGGTTGCCCGCGATGCCGGCCATAGACGACAGGCCGATCACCCGACCACCGTCCCCGATGCTGCCGTTATCGACCAATCCCTCGGTAAGGCGTTGTGGCGCAAGCAGGTTGACAGCGAGAACCGAGTTCCACCGCGCGTCATCCATGTTCGCCAGCAGCTTGTCGCGGGTGATCCCGGCGTTGTTGACCAGGATGTCGGCCCGGCCGTTGTAATGGTCACGCAGGTGCTCGGTGATCCGGTCCACGGCGTCGTCTGCGGTGACGTCGAGTGCCAGAGCCGTGCCTGAAACGCGGGTGGCCGTCTCGGCCAGGGCCTCCGCGGCGGACTCCACGTCGATCGCCAAGACGTGGGCCCCGTCACGGGCGAACACCTCGGCGATCGTTGCGCCGATACCTCGTGCGGCACCGGTCACGATGCCCACCTTGCCGTCCAGCGGCCGGTCCCAGTCGGCGGGCGGAGTGGAGTCGGCGGCGCCGACGTAGAACACCTGCCCGTCCACGTACGCCGATTTGGCCGACAGGATGAACCGCAGGGTCGACTCTGCGCCGGTGGCGGCTGGTTTGGCGTCTGGTGACAGGTAGACCAGCGCGACGGTGGCGCCGCGCTGCAGCTCTTTGCCCAGCGAGCGGGTGAAGCCTTCCAGCGCGCGCTGCGCGATCCGCTCGTCGGGGCTGCCGGCGTGGTCGGGAGTGCTGCCGACGACGACCACGCGACCGGAGTGGCCGACGTTGCGCAGTAGCGGCGTGAAGAACTCGTGTAGAGCCGTCAGTCCGCCCGGCGTGGTGATGCCGGTGGCGTCGAAAACCAGGCCGCCGAACGAATCCGCCCAGCGACCGCCGAGATTGGCGCCCACCACGTCGTAGTCGGTGCTCAGCGCCGCCCGCAGGGGCTCGACCACCCGGCCTTCGCCGCCGATCAGCAACGACCCGGCCAGCGGCGGATCGCCGGCCCGGTAACGGCGCAGTTTCTCGGGCTGCGGAACACCGAGCTGCTTGGCGAGAAACGAGCCGGGCCCGGAGTTGACGACTTGGGAGAATAGATCGGGTGAAACCTTCGGGGCCACTGAGTTGCCTTCCATGTCGAGCTGTCGTGTATCGATACCGTATCGAGAGCGAACTTACTCCAGAGTAAGAACAGTGGGTAGTATGGCTCCTAACCCCGGATAACCCTCAACTGACGGAGATAAGCGTGGCTTCTGAAAGCTCCTCTGCAAGTTCCCGGCCGAAGATCTCTCCGCGCCGCGTCGCCGTGCTGGGCGGCAACCGTATCCCGTTTGCGCGGTCGGACCGCGCCTACGCCGAGGCGTCCAACCAGGACATGTTCACGGCCGCTCTGGGTGGGCTGGTTGACCGGTTCGGTCTGGCCGGTGAGCGGTTGGGTGCGGTGATCGGCGGCGCGGTGCTCAAGCACAGCCGCGACTTCAACCTGACGCGCGAATCTGTGCTCGGATCCGCGCTGTCGTCCTACACGCCGGCGTTCGACCTGCAACAAGCTTGCGGCACGGGGTTGCAGGCGGCGATTGCCGCGGCCGACGGTATCGCCGCGGGTCGCTACGAGGTCGCCGCCGCCGGCGGGGTGGACACTACCTCCGATGCGCCGATCGGGTTGGGTGACAACCTGCGCCGCACCTTGCTGGGGCTGCGCAGGTCAAAGTCCAACGTCGAGCGGCTGAAGCTGGTCGGCAAACTGCCGGCCAGCCTCGGGGTGGAGATTCCGGTGAACAGTGAGCCGCGCACCGGGCTGTCGATGGGTGAGCACCAGGCCATCACCGCCAAGCAGCTGGGCATCAAGCGGGTCGACCAGGATGAGCTGGCCGCCGCCAGCCACCGCAACATGGCGGCGGCCTACGACCGCGGCTTCTTTGACGACCTGGTCACCCCGTTCTTGGGTCTGTACCGCGACGACAACCTCCGGCCGGACGCGTCGGTGGAGAAGCTGGCCAAGCTCAAGCCGGTGTTCGGGGTGAAGTCCGGCGACGCCACCATGACGGCGGGCAACTCGACGCCGTTGACCGACGGTGCGTCGGTGGCGTTGCTGGCAGGCGACGAATGGGCCGCCGAGCATTCGCTGACGCCGTTGGCCTACTTCGTCGACGCCGAGACGGCCGCGGTCGACTACGTCAACGGCGCCGATGGTCTGCTGATGGCGCCGACGTACGCAGTGCCGCGTCTGCTGGCACGAAATGGGCTGAGCCTTCAGGACTTCGACTTCTACGAGATCCATGAGGCGTTCGCTTCGGTGGTGCTGGCGCACCTGCAAGCATGGGAGTCCGAAGAGTACTGCAAGGAGCGTTTGGGCTTGGACGCTGCGCTGGGGTCGATCGACCGGTCCAAGCTCAACGTCAACGGTTCGTCGTTGGCCGCCGGTCACCCATTCGCTGCCACCGGCGGGCGAATTCTCGCGCAGCTGGCCAAGCAGCTGGCAGAGGCCAAGGCCCAGCAGAAGGGGGCGGCAGGAAAGCCGGTGCGCGGGCTGATTTCGATTTGCGCCGCCGGTGGCCAAGGCGTCGCCGCCATCCTGGAAGCCTGATACGCCAGGTGCGGTGTGCCGTTTAGTAACGGCGGGGCTCGGGTATGCGAATTGTCGGATAGCTCCGTGTTGTCGTCCGACCCCCGACCCGATGGCAGCGCGGGGCGTCCTTGAATCGACTTCCGGCCTGTTCGCAGGCATCGGGTCGAGACGGGGGCCGCCGACGGAATGAGGGGATCCTGCGGCGGCCCCTCCCCCTAACTTCCCGCCCGCTAATGTCCCTCCCCCTACGGGGATGACCAGAAGTTGTCGCGAGAAGCAAAATCCCCCGTCCCTAACGAGAACGGGGGATTTTGCTGTTTGGTTGGGTCAGAAGGCTGCTTCGTCGAGCTCCATGATGTCGTTGTCGATCGTCTCCAACACCTGGCGGGTGCTGGTCAACAGCGGCAGGAAGTTCTTCGCGAAGAACGACGCCACGGCGATCTTGCCCTCGTAGAAGGCTCGGTCGGCGTCGCTGACCCCGGCGTCGAGCGCCGCGATGGCCACCGCTGCCTGGCGCTGCAGCAACCAGCCGATCACCAGGTCGCCGACGCTCATCAAGAAGCGCACCGAACCCAGGCCGACCTTGTAGATGCTGGAGATGTCTTCTTGCGCCGCCATCAGGTAGCCGGTCAGCGTGGCTGCCATCGCCTGCACGTCGGCCAGGGCGGTGGAGAGCAACGCACGCTCGGCCTTGAGCCGGCCGTTTCCGGACTCGTTCTTGACGAACTCCTCGATCTGCCCTGACAAGTGGGCCAGCGCCACGCCCTTGTCGCGGACAATCTTCCGGAAGAAGAAGTCCTGCGCCTGGATGGCCGTGGTGCCCTCATACAGCGAGTCGATCTTGGCGTCGCGGATGTACTGCTCGATCGGGTAGTCCTGCAAAAAGCCGGACCCGCCGAAGGTCTGCAGGCTCTCGGTGAGTTTGGCGTAAGCCTGCTCGGAGCCGACACCCTTGACCACCGGCAGCAGCAAGTCGTTGACCTTGACCGCGAGATCGGCGTCCACATCGTGTACGGCCTTGGCCACCGCCGCGTCCTGGTAGGTCGCGGTGTAGCTGTACAGCGCGCGCAGACCCTCGGCGTAGGACTTCTGGGTCATCAGGCTGCGACGCACGTCGGGGTGGTGGGTGATGGTGACCCGCGGCGCGGTCTTGTCGGTCATCTGGGTCAGGTCAGCACCCTGCACGCGTGACTTGGCGTACTCGAGGGCGTTCAGGTAGCCGGTGGACAGGGTCGCGATGGCCTTGGTACCGACCATCATACGGGCCTGCTCGATGACCTCGAACATCTGCGCGATGCCGTTGTGGACCTCGCCTACCAGCCAACCCTTGGCCGGAACGTCGTGCTGGCCGAATGTCAGCTCACAGGTCGCGGATACCTTCAAGCCCATCTTGTGCTCGACGTTGGTGACGAAGACGCCGTTGCGCTCGCCCGGCTCGCCGGTCTCGAAGTCGAACAGGAACTTGGGCACGAAGAACAGCGACAGACCCTTGGTACCCGGCGCGGCGCCCTCGGGGCGTGCCAGCACCAAGTGGAAGATGTTCTCGAACAGGTCATCGGAGTCGGCGGAGGTGATGAACCGCTTCACGCCGTCGATGTGCCACGAGCCATCGTCCTGCTTGACTGCCTTGGTGCGGCCCGCGCCGACGTCTGAGCCGGCGTCCGGCTCGGTGAGCACCATGGTCGAACCCCAGCCGCGTTCGGCGGCCAGCACGGCCCACTTCCGCTGCTCCTCGGTGCCCAGGTGGTAGAAGATCCTGGCGAAACCTGCGCCACCGGCATACATCCACACCGCGGGGTTGGCGCCCAGCAGGTGCTCGTGCAGGGCCCAGACCATTGCCTTGGGCATCGGTGTGCCGCCGAGCTCCTCGTCGATGCCAACCTTGTCCCAACCGGCCTCCAGGACCGCGCGCACCGACTTCTTGAACGGCGCGGGCAGTGCCACCGAATGCGTCTCCGGGTCGAACACCGGGGGATTGCGGTCCCCGTCGACGAACGATTCGGCGACCGGACCTTCGGCCAGCCGGCTCATCTCCGCCAGCATCTCGCGGGCGGTATCGACGTCTAGGTCGCTGTACTCGCCTTCACCAAATGCCTTGTCGATGCCCAACACCTCGAACAGGTTGAATACCTGGTCACGGACGTTGCTCTTGTAGTGGCTCACTGGTTCCTCCTCGATGAGAACGCCACTTTGGTTGGGTACTAGGACTAAGTTACCCACCAGTAACACCGCTAAACTATACCCATCGATAACCCGGCGCAACCGACTGTGAGCTAAATTTCATTGTCTAATTAACCAACCGGTTGGATTCCCGCTGATCGGGACCGTGGCATATCGCTTCACCTGCGGCGATGATGGATTGGTGTCGACTGTGTCAAGCGTCACGACGCTGCCCGAAGTGGACCTGGGTCACCGCCCTGGCCAACTGAGGGAACGTCTGCGCGAGGTGGCCCACGAGGTGGGCTTCTTCTACCTGATCGGGCATGGCGTGCCCGAGGCGCTTACTCGCCGGGTGCTGGCCGCGGCGCAGCGTTTGTTCGCTCTGCCGCAGGCGGAAAAGGACGCCGTCGCGATGGTGGGCAGTCCGCATTTCCGCGGCTACACCCGGCTGGGTGGCGAGCTGACCGGCGGCGAGGTGGACTGGCGCGAGCAGATCGACATCGGGCCGGAGCGCAACCCGGTGGGCGGCCCGGACCGGCCCGACTATCTGTGGCTGCAGGGTCCCAACCAGTGGCCGTCTGGAGTGCCCGAGCTGCCCGGGATCATCGCCGAGTGGGATGCGGCGCTGGCCGCGGTGGCCCGCAGCCTGCTGCGGCATTGGGCGGCCTCGCTGGGCAATCCGCCGGACGTTTTCGACGCCGCGTTCGCCGGGGCGCCGGCCACACTGATCAAGATCGTGCACTATCCGGCGGCCGCGGCCAGCTCGCAGGGCGTGGGTGCGCACCGAGATTCGGGGGTGCTCACGCTGCTGCTCGCGGAGCCGGGCAGCCGGGGTTTGCAGGTGCGGGCGGCAGGGGATGGCGGCTGGATCGACGTTCCCGCGCGCGACGGGGCGTTCATCGTCAACATCGGTGAGCTGCTGGAGTTGGCGACCAGCGGCTATCTGCGGGCGACCGAGCATCGGGTGAACCTGCGCCATGCCGCGGATCGGATCTCGGTGCCTTACTTCTTCAACCCGCGATTGGACGCCCAGATCCCGACCCTGTCGCTGCCCGCCGAGCTGGCAGCCCGTGCCGGCCTGCGCGCGGATCCCTCCGACCCCATTTTCTCGGTTTACGGCCGCAACGCTTGGAAGAGCAGGCTGCGGGCCCACCCTGACGTGGCTGCCGCACACGGCTATTCGACAGGGACCGCACAAGGTGCGACGCGTGGCGGGTAGGGTCAGAATACGAAAGTCCCGTCGATGCGAATGAAGCCCGGTGAGCACACCTGACAAGCTGACGCCGTCGTCACTCCGTGAGGCTTTTGGCCACTTCCCGTCCGGTGTGATCGCCATCGCGGCCGTAGTCAACGGAGTCCGAGAGGGGCTGGCGGCCAGCACGTTTGTCCCGGTGTCATTGGATCCGCCGTTGGTGTCGTTCTGCGTACAGAACACGTCGACGACGTGGCCGAAACTTAAAAATGTGCGCGCGCTCGGTATCAGCGTCCTGGGCGAGTCTCACGACGACGCAGTGCGCACTCTGGCCGCCAAGACAGGCGATCGGTTCGCCGGCTTGGAAACGGTGTCCAACAGCAGTGGTGCGGTCTTCATCCAGGGCACCGGCGTCTGGTTGGAAAGCGCGATCGAGCAACTCATACCAGCCGGGGATCACACGATCGTGGTGCTGCGGGTCAGCGATGTCCAAGTCGATCCGGACATCGCGCCCATCGTTTTTCACCGCAGCGTTTTCCGGCGACTGGACGTCTAACTCGGCTCCAGCTAGGGCCGTCTGCCCAGTTCGTCGCGGTACGCCTGGATGCGACGCTCGATTTCCGCGGCATCCTGCTTGCGTCCTTCCTTGTGCGCGAGTTCGGCGCGCACCGACAGTTCGCGGATCGCCGTTCGAATGTCGTTGATGCTGGCGGGTTGTCGGATAGCCATGATCGCCGCCTTTCCGGTTGCACGGACGGGGCGTCCGCCCCGCTCGCGTTGGAGGCTGCGCGTCGGATACCCGGATCAGTGGTGGCTTAACACCGATGCTTACCGACGGAACAACTTGTTGCCCAGCCACACAACCGGATCGTATTTGCGGTCGGCGACGCGTTCCTTCATCGGAATCAGGGCATTGTCGGTGATCTTGATGCTCTCGGGGCAGACTTCCGTGCAGCACTTGGTGATGTTGCAGTAGCCCAGCCCGTGCTGCTCTTGTGCCTGGTCGCGCCGGTCCAGTGTGTCCAGCGGATGCATTTCCAGCTCCGCGATTCGCATCAGAAAGCGCGGGCCTGCAAACGCCGGCTTGTTGTCCTCATGATCGCGGATCACGTGGCAGACGTTTTGGCACAGGAAGCATTCGATGCATTTGCGGAACTCCTGAGAACGCTCCACATCCTCCTGCGCCATCCGGTACTCACCGGGCTGAAGATCCTTGGGTGGCGTGAATGACGGGATTTCACGGGCCTTTTCGTAGTTGAACGAGACATCGGTAACCAGATCGCGGATCACCGGGAACGCCCGGATCGGGGTCACGGTGACCACTTCGTCTTCGGCGAAGGTCGACATCCGCGTCATACACAACAACCGGGGCTTGCCGTTGACCTCAGCTGAGCACGAGCCGCACTTGCCGGCTTTGCAGTTCCAGCGGACCGCCAAGTCCGGCGTCTGGGTCTGCTGCAGGCGGTGGATGATGTCCAGCACCACCTCGCCCTCGTTGACCTCCACGGTGAAGTCCTGCAATCCACCACCGGCCCCGTCGCCACGCCATACCCGCATGGTCGCGTCGTAGCTCATCAGCCTCTCCGTCCTGGATGGTCGGCCAGCTCTTCGGCGGTGTAATACTTCTCCAGCTCGGAGATCTCGAACACCTCCAGTAGATCCGGCCGCATCGGCACCTGGTCTTCGTGAGTGACCGAGATGTCGGGGATCACATCGTCGCCGCCTGCAGCCTTGCAGACCAGCAACACCTTGCGCCACGACGAGTCCATCGATGGGTGGTCATCACGGGTGTGGCCGCCCCTGCTTTCGGTGCGCTCCAGCGCGGCCTTGGCGACGCATTCGCTGACCAGCAGCAGGTTGCGCAGGTCGATGGCTAGGTTCCAGCCGGGGTTGTACTGGCGGTGGCCCTCGACGTGGATGTGCTTGAACCGCTCGCGAAGCTTGTCGAGCCGAGCGAGGGCCTCGGTGATTTCGTCTGCCTTGCGGATGATGCCCACCAGGTCGTTCATCGTCTGCTGCAGCTCTATATGCAACGTGTAGGGGTTCTCCGCGGTGGCGCCGTTCGTCGGTGTCTCGAAGGGAGCCAGCGCCCGCTTGGCCGCCGCGTCGAGGTCGTCGTCGGAGACTTTCGGACGGCTGTTGAGCGCCCGCACGTAGTCAGCGGCACCGAGGCCGGCCCGCCGACCGAAGACCAGCAGGTCCGACAGCGAGTTGCCGCCCAGCCGGTTGGACCCGTGCATGCCGCCGGAGCACTCGCCGGCGGCGAACAACCCGGGGACCGTGGCGGCACCGGTGTCAGCGTCCACCTCGATACCGCCCATCACGTAATGGCAGGTAGGCCCGACTTCCATTGGCTCCTTGGTGATGTCGACTCCGGCCAGCTCCATGAACTGGTGATACATCGACGGCAGCCGCTTCTTGATCTGCTCGGGTGTCAGCCGGGATGCGATGTCGAGGTAGACCCCGCCGTGCGGGGTGCCGCGTCCGGCCTTGACTTCGGAGTTGATCGCGCGGGCGACCTCGTCACGGGGCAGCAGGTCCGGGGTGCGACGGGCCGAGTCGTTGTCTTTGAGCCACTGGTCGGCCTCTTGCTCGGTCTCGGCGTACTGGCCTTTGAACACTGGCGGGATGTAGTCGAACATGAACCGCTTGTTGTCAGAGTTCTTGAGCACACCGCCGTCACCACGGACGCCCTCGGTGACGAGGATTCCTTTCACACTCGGCGGCCACACCATGCCGGTCGGGTGGAACTGGACGAACTCCATGTTGATCAGCGAAGCGCCTGCCCGCAGTGCCAATGCATGGCCGTCGCCGGTGTACTCCCAGGAGTTCGAGGTGACCTTGAACGACTTGCCGATCCCGCCGGTGGCCATGACCACAGCTGGGGCGTCGAACAAGACGAAGCGGCCGCTTTCGCGCCAGTAGCCGAATGCTCCGGAGATCGCGTCGCCGTCTTTGACGAGTTCGGTGATCGTGCACTCGGCGAAGACCTTGATCCGCGCCTCGTAGTCGCCGACTTCGGCGTAATCCTCCTGCTGCAGCGAGACGATCTTCTGCTGCATGGTGCGGATCAGTTCCAGGCCGGTGCGGTCGCCGACATGTGCGAGCCGGGGGTAGGTGTGCCCCCCGAAGTTGCGCTGGCTGATCTTGCCGTCTTTGAGGCGGTCGAACAGCGCGCCGTAGGTCTCCAATTCCCAAACCCGGTCGGGGGCCTCTTTGGCGTGCAGTTCGGCCATCCGCCAGTTGTTCAGAAACTTCCCACCGCGCATGGTGTCGCCGAAGTGGGTCGTCCAGTTGTCTTTCGGGTTGGTGTTGCCCATCGCCGCGGCGCAGCCGCCCTCGGCCATCACCGTGTGGGCCTTTCCAAAGAGCGACTTGCACACCACCGCAACCTTGAGGCCGCGTTCTCGCGCCTCGATGACCGCGCGCAAACCTGCGCCGCCGGCACCGATGACGACCACGTCGTAGGAGTGCCGTTCGATTTCAGTCATGAAACCTCACTCAACCCTTTACTCTATTGAAACGGCTTGTCAGCCAATGAATCTCAAGTGCAATGCGGCCTCGTTGATCGTGCCGCTGGCCACCAGCGCGATGTAAAAGTCGGTGAGCATCAGCGTCCCGAGTGTGATCCACGCGTACAGCTTGTGGCGGGTGTTGAGTTTGCTGACCTGGGTCCAGATCCAGTACCGCACAGGATGTTTGGAGAAGTGCTTGAGCCGCCCGCCGGTGACGTGCCGGCACGAATGGCACGACAGTGTGTACACCCAAAGCATGATGACGTTGCCGACCATGATCACGTTGCCGAGGCCGAAGCCGAATCCACCGGGTCCGTCGTCGGAATGCAACGCGACGATCGCGTCGTAGGTGTTGATCACCGAGATGATTCCGGCGACGTAAAAGAAATACCGGTGGGTGTTCTGGATGATCAGCGGGAACCTGGTCTCGCCGGTGTAGTGGACGCGGGGCTCGGCCACCGCGCAGGCGGTGGGCGACTGCCATACCGTGCGGTAATAGGCGCCGCGGTAGTAGTAGCAGGTCAGCCGGAACAACAGCAGGAATGGCAGCGACAGCGCCGCGAACGGCAGCCACCACACGTTCGGCAGGATCTGCGGCCAGAAGTCGCTGGCGTCACCGCAAGCCTTGCTGAGGCACGGCGAGTAGAACGGCGTCAGGTAGTGGTATTTCGGGAAGAAGAAGTAATCCCGCTGGAATGCGCGCGCCGTCGCGTAGATGACGAACGCAGCGAAGCCCAGGTCGATCCGCAGCGGCGACATCCACCACCGGTCGGTGCGTAGCGTCCTTTGCTGGATGTGGGCGCGCGTGGGTGAAAAGACACCGGACGCAGAACGGTTCGCCGTGGGTGCGCTCATCTAGTGTTCCTCTTCGAACGGGCTGTTGGTCGAAGAGTACACAGAGAGAACCCGCCGATTCCCGGTGGGTTTGAGTTGTCAGGACCTGCTGTGACCGCCGACACCCTCGTCGTCGACATCACGCCAAAAATCGCTGTCGTACTGGGTATCGGGGATGCCGATCTTTTCACCTGGCTGGTCCACGGCGTGGCGGGCGAGATCCAGCTCACCGGCGTCGATATCGAGCAACTCGACGTCGTTGACGATCCGCTGGACGTCGTTGACCACCCGGCGCATTGCCGGAGTGTCGCGGTATCGCGACCTCAACGACGCCACGCACCGCCGCAGGCCACCGATGAGCTCGTGAAGTTCGGCGAGTTCAGTAGTGCTGGACAACGGATCTCCCTACCGATAAAGGTGTCATGGATCACAGTACGTCAACGATAATATCCAGCACACGGCCATCGCGTGACACAGGTCATGCTCGCGAAGCGGGAGGCAGCCATGCCGGGACCCAGCGCACTGGCCGACCGCGCAACGACGCTGCTGTCGCTGCACCAGCCGGGCAACCCGGTGATCCTCCCGACGGTGTGGGACGCCTGGTCGGCACGACTGGCAACCGATGCCGGTTTCGTCGCACTGACAGTGGGCAGTCATCCCGTCGCCGACTCAATCGGCAAACCCGACAACGAGGGCATGTCATTCGACGACCTGCTGAGCCGGGTCGCGCAGATCACCGCCGCAGTTGACGCCCCGGTCTCGGTGGACGTCGAATCCGGTTACGGGCTGCCGGCGTCGCGGCTGATCGACGGGTTGCTCGGGGCAGGCGCGGTGGGGCTGAACATCGAAGACACCGTGCACAGCGAGGGCAAGCGACTGCGTTCAGCCGATGAGCACGCCGAATTGGTCGGAGCCCTGCGCGCCGCCGCCGACCAGGCCGGGGTTCATCTCGTGATCAACGCCCGCACCGACCTCTTCCTACGCAAGGACGGCGACGATTCGGACCGCGTCGAGCGGGCGGTTGCGCGGTTGCAGAAGGCCGCCGCCGCCGGTGCCGACGTCCTCTATCCGGTGGGCCGCCATGATCCGGAGACGTTGCGGCGCTTGACCACTGAGCTACCCCTTCCGGTCAATGCGATTGCCTTACCCGATCAGGACGATCCCGCGTCATTCGGTCCACTGGGTGTCGGGCGGATCAGCTTCGGGCCGTTCCTGCAGGCCGCCTTGGGAACCCGAGCCAAGGAGATCCTGGCCCGCTGGGGCCAGCAGCCGGAATGAATCGGCTTGCGCAGCCGTTGCGTTCAGTCATGACCGGCTTTCACCGTGAGGAACACGTCATGACCCGCGTCGACGTCGCCACCGGCATACCGTTCGACGAGTTCGTGGCCAAGCTGGAAAAAGCGGCGCCGCCGCTCGACCGGGCGGCGATGGACCGGATCGTCGAAGCGGGGGGCAACTGGGACGACGTCCGCGCCGCCGTGACGAAGAATGCGCCGAACGAGTTGATGATCTACGCCAAGATCGGCGGGACCGAGTTGCTGAGCTTGGCCGGACATCGCACAAGGGCGATCGATTATCTGATCGGCAATCACGTCATCGCCGAGACCATGTTTCGCCACGACCCGAAGGCATTGTTGTATGCGCCGCTGCGGATGCTGGTCTACAGCGATTCGGACGGCAACGCGATCTTCACGATGGACCAGCCCAGCAACGCCTTTGGCAGTCTGGGTATCGCCGACGTGACCAAAGTTGGTGAGGGGCTTGACCGCAAGGTGGTGAACCTGCTCCGAGTCATCGGGGTAGACGCCGAGCAGGCGTTCGCGTGATAGCGGCACGACCAGACGCAAAGGCTCCTTAAATCCGGCGTGTCGAAGGGCTTTTGCTGGGGGCACCTCCCGCTTGCGGGGGACTGCTCGTCAAACAAACGAATCCGGTGGAGCCGTTGGGCCCCACCGGATTCGAGCTGATTGCGGAAGTTCCGCGGGTTACTTCGTGATCGCGATGCGCTGCGCCTGGGTTCCGGCGTAAGCACCGGCAACCCGGACGGTCAGCACGCCGGCGTCGTAGGACGCCGAGACGGCCTCACCGGTGATGTGCGCAGGCAGCCGGAACGACCGGCGGAACGAGCCGTAGCGCACCTCGCGCAGCGTGCGCCCGTCCTTCGCGGGGTCTTCGCTGGCCTTTTCGTCGCGGCGCTCACCGTGGATGACCAAGCGGCCGTGGTCGACCTCGACGTTGACGTCCTTTTCGACGTCCACGCCCGGCAGCTCCAGCCGAACCACCGCGTCCTCGCCGTCCTTGACGATCTCAGCGGCGGGGCTGAACCCACCGGCTACCGGCTTGATCCAGTCGGTCGCGGCGGCCGGTCCAAAGAAATCGCGCATCCAGCGGTCGACATCCCATGCGGGTCGTGACCACAGGGTCAGGTTGCTCATTCGTGTCTCCTCGTGCTCTGTGATTGCCGACACCTTGCCGGCTCTACAGGTACAAACATGAGTCGATCACGCTTAAGTTCCACGGGCGCGTTCGCCGTAAGCGAACGGCCTACCGGTTCACGCCACACCGGAGCTCTCGTCGATCGCCAACCGGTAACCGCGTTTGACCACCGTCGCGACAATGCTCCTGTCGCCCAGCGCTTTTCGTAGCCGCAGCACCGCCGTGTCCACGGCGTGAGGATCACTGGCGCTGCCCGGCAGAGCTCGGAGCAGCTCGGTGCGGGCGACCACGACGCCCGGACGGTGCGCCAAAGCACGCAGAATTGCCATGGTGGCCGGTGACAGCGACTGGGCCGCGCCGTCGAGCACCACGCAGGAGCCGCGGATCTCGATCCGATGGCCAGCCGCCTGCAGCGTGCGCGACCGCAGCACCGGCAACTCCTCGGCGATATGTCGGGCCAGCGCGCCCAACCGCATTCGTTCCGGTGAAGACGTCGGAATGCCGAGGCGTACCAATGGCTGTGCGGTGACCGGGCCTACACACATTGCCCATACGTCCGAGCGGAGAGCATCGAGTAGCTGGCCAGAGATGCGGAGGTCGGCGGCCCGCATCAGCGTTGCTGCTACCGCTGGTGCCGAGGTGAAGCTCACGGCGTCGAACTGTCGTTGTGCGATCTGTTTGATCAGCTGGTCGAAGTCGCCGCCCACTGGTGCCGGCTTCCACCGGTACACCCGGATCGGGACGACCTCCGCGCCCGCGGAGCGCAGCTCGTCGAGGAACTCCGGAAACGGATCCCAGTCGTCGCTGGCGCCGTGCAGCTGCACTGCGATACGACAGCCGCTGATGCCGGATTCCCGCAGGTATTGCGAGACTTCGCGCGACGACTCGGATTCCGGGGACCACTCCTCTCGTAGGCCTGCACCGCGCAATGCACCGGTGGCCTTCGGTCCACGGGCCACGATCCGAGCGCCGGACAACGCCGCTGTCAATTGATCGGCTAGTCCCCATCCGTCGGCGGCGGCGATCCAACCGCGGAATCCGATACCGGTCGTCGCAATCACAATGTCTGGCGGCCGGGCTACCAATGTTTCTGTATTGCAACGCAATTCGCGGTCATCGGACAATGCGACCATGGTGATCGCAGCCGCACTGACAACTGTGGCGCCCTGGCGGTGCAGCAACGTGCATAGCTCGCGGGAGCGCCGCGCAGACGTGACTGCCACTCGATAGCCGGCGAGCGACAGCGCGGCAGTGCGACTCATATGAGTGGTGTATGCCAGCCAGATTTCGCCTGGGTTACCGACCAATTGCTGAAGCGTTGCCCTGCGATCCGGTTCGCTCGAGCGCCATCCGGCGGTACTAGACGAAACGGTCACCACACATCCCCGTCACGCCAATCACACGTCAACGCTGCGGTCTCGTCCAGGTTGATCCCTACCGGCAAGACGAACACCGAGCTGTCGTCGTCGGGAGTCCGGGTCGGTCCGCTCGGCGCCAACACCGATGTCGGCCCGCGCCACGGCAGCCAACCACGCACCGTGTACAGCCGCCTGCCCCGGTCGGAGGAACTCAACGCACCAAGCTGATAGCCGCCGCGGATCACTTGCTCGCACGCATCGAGTATCGCGATCGCCAGACCCTGGCCGCGCCAATCTTCGCGCACCGCAACGGCTTCGACGTAGCCACAGCGCAACGCGGCACCGCGGTACAGCAGACGTCGTTGGACCACCGCTCCGTGCGCGATGATCGCGCCGCGATTCCAGATCAGGGCATGCATCCCGCCCAGCGCGTGGTCCCAGTCGGTGTCGGTGAACTCGCCGGCGAACGCTTCGTTGACCATTTCGTAAGCGCGCTGGCGGGCATCACTCTTGAGGTCAGCTGTGTGGACCAGGCGGGCGGTATGTACCTGGGTGTGCACACTGCTGGTCTACCAGGTCGACTAGCCCGCCGCTACCGAACTCGGCGCAGAAGCCGGCGTGGCCCTGGATCGCGACCAGTGCAGCCGCACGTACTGCCCTGGCCGCACCTGGGCGACCTTGTCGATGTCTTCGTCGGCGATCACGGCGACCACCGGATAGCCGCCGGTGACGGGGTGATCGGGACCAAGGATCACCGGTAATCCGTTGGGCGGCACCTGGATCGCACCCCGGGTGGCCCCTTCACTGGGCAATTGACGGTCCGGGCTGTGGTACTGCAGTGGGCGTCCCTCCAGTCTCATGCCCACTCGGTCGCTGCGGTCGGAAGCCATCCAGATGGTGTGCACAAGGGCGTCGGGATCGGTGAGCCAGTCGTCACGCGGCCCCGGCACCACCAGGAGTTCCACCAGATGTTCGGAGATCGGCGCCACCGGAGCCTGGTCGAGGTCGGGGTACTCCTCGGTGTGTCCGCCGACCGGTACGACGTCACCGGGTTGTAGCGGCAACGGGCCGATCGCCGACATCACGTCGTAGCTGCGGGAGCCCAGCACGGGTGTCACGTCGATGCCGCCGCGCACCGCCAGATAGCTGCGCAGCCCGGAGCGTGGGGCGCCCAGTGAGATCACCTCGCCGTCGCGGACATGCTGAATGCTGTTGGCGCCGAACATAGTCCCGCCAACACTCGGATTCGTATCCGCGCCGGTCACTGCGATGTCGACGTCGCCGCCGCGAACTCGCGCCGAAAATCCGCCCAAGGTGACCTCGATGGTGGCGCGGTCGTCGGGGTTGGCCACCAGCCGGTTGGCCAGCGTGTGTGAACGCCGGTCGGCCGCCCCCGATCGGGTGACGCCGACATGGGCAAGCCCGACCCGTCCGAGGTCTTGGACGAGGGCCAGCGGTCCGGTGCGCAGGATCTCCAGGGTTGTCACGGGCGTCTCCTTTCGCGTCCTCGTACACCTGCCGCTACGCGGCTCGGAATTGGACCCACATGCCCGGCGTCAGCAGCGCCGGTTCCGGACGGTGGATATCCCACAGCACCGCATCGGTGTGGCCAATCAGCTGCCATCCGCCGGGGGAGCGACGCGGATAGATTCCGGTGAATTCGCCGGCCAGGCCAACTGCACCGGCGGGGACGGATGACCGTGGCTCCGACCGCCGTGGCACGGCCAGCCGCGGGTCGCCGCCGATCAGATACGCGAAACCCGGGGCGAAACCACAGAATCCGACTTGCCAGGGGGTAGCCGTGTGGGCGTTGATGACCTGCGCCGTGGTCAATCCGGTGCGGTCGGCCACCTCGGCGAGATCGGCGCCGTCGTAGACGACGTCGATCACTGTGGCCTCGCCCGACGGCGCGGTCGCCACCGCGTTGGGAACCACCCGCAGCGTGCGGAGCCGACGGCGGATGGCGCTCTGCTGGCGGGGGCCATCGAGTTTGAGCAGCACCGTGCGGGCGGCCGGGACGATGTCGAGCACACCGGGTATCGCGGCCTCACGGAGCGCGGCCGTCCACGCCAATACGTCGGCGGTGCTGTCGAATTGCAGCAGCAGCGCCTGATCGCCATAGTCGAGAACAGTGTCGGCCACGCTCAGATCCATCGCCACGCTCATTACTCGACGGTAACCCCGCGATCCGGCGGCGGCCAGAAAACTTCGAGCACTGCCAGAGCTGCCTTAGCGAACACTCAGACGGCGGGCCTCTGGTCACGAAAACCGTGGTGACCGGCCCGTTCTAATGCAGGATATCGGCGATCCGGGAAGGCAACTGATCGGCCACCAGCGGGTAGCTCAGCGGCGACGCGAACGCGATGGCCCCGGCCTGATCCTTGGTGGTGAACACGCTGCGCGCCCGCAGCGCCGCCACGTCGGGATTGGCGACCAGCGCAGCTTGATCGTCGTCGTTTTCAGTCGTCCAGATCAGTAGGTCGGCGGCGCCGAGCGCCGACTTGATCTTGTCGCGCGGGATGAACGCACGTTGCTGATCGACGGCGAACGGGGTGACGCTGTCGACGATTGCCAGACCCATCTGGGTTAAAAACTCGGTGCGCCAACCGGTTGTCGCCACCACGTTGTCTTGGTGAAACTTGCCTTCCAGCAGCAGCACCCGCTTGTTTTTGAACTGCGGATATTTGTCCGCGACGCCGGCGAAACTCTTATCGACAGCGTTGATCAGCGATTTGATCTGGTCGGGTCGGAAAACTGCCTGGCCGATGGCAGTCGCTTGGTCCTTCCACGGTTCGAAGAATGCGTAGCCGTCGGACTGCGGAAGCGTTGGAGCGATTGCGGTCAGCTTCTGGTAAGTGTCCTCATCGAGTCCGGCGTCAGTGGCGACGATCAGGTCGGGTTTCAGGCCGGCGATCTGCTGAACCTGGATTCCGTTGTCGAGGTTCAACACAACGGGTTTGGCGTTGCCGAGTTTGGGCTGGGCCCACGGCCACACCCCGAATGGCTGGTCGCCGAACCAGTTGGTCACCGCGATCGGCACGACTCCGAGCGCCAGCAGGTCGTCCTGCCCGGTGTAACCGGCACTGACCACCCGCCTGGGTGGCTCGGGGACGCTCGTCTCACCGAAAACGTGGGTGATGGTCACCGGCCGGCTACCGCCGGCGGCGGGCGCCGATTTGTGCGACGAGCAGGCCGCGGGAGTCGCAAACACGAGCAGCCCCGCTGCCGCGCCGGCGCGCAGGAAGCCCCGCCGACTCCATCGGTCGTGCATCGCGTGAGCCTAACAGCGTTCGCTCAGGTCAACGGCATGCCGGCGTCGACGAAGTCCAGGGCACGGGTGACGGTGTCGACCGCGCCCGGACCGGGATCGTAAACGGCCATCATGGCACCGGTCAGGGCGCCGGCAAACACCCGCAACTCGAAATCCCCCGCGTCACGGCCGATCCGGCGGCCCATCGCCTCGGCGAACGTGGTGATGGTCCGGTAGTACTCGTCGTACATGGCGGCCTTGAGCTCCGGTAAGGAGAACATCAGCCGTTGCCGGGTGTTCTCGAACTCCCGTTGGTCCTCTGACAAGTTGGCCATCGCGGTCTGGTAGGCCCGAAGGACTGCCTGACTCGGCGACAGGTCGGGCGGCTGTGCCGCCAGGGCTTGAAGGATCACCGGGTCGGTGTCGTCGGCGAGCAACACGGATTCCTTGGTCGGGAAATACCGGAAAAAGGTGCTCGGCGACACCTCGGCGGCCTCGGCGATCTGCTCGACGGTGGTGGCGTCGTAGCCGTTTTGTTCGATCAGCCGAAATGCCTCCCGCCTGATGGTCTGGCGGGTCCTGATCTTCTTGCGCTCCCGCAGACCGCGGGCTTGCTCAGTCGCCTGCATTGCCTAATTGTCTCGCATGGCCGCCGCGGCAGGGCGCAGGTGCCGCGGCTCCCATGCGGGCCAACCTCCACGCTGACGGCAGTCAGGCGTCAAAAAATGCCAGTTCCGGGACATAGCGCCGTGCCTCAACGGGTTGGCCAAGGGCTGTAGTCAGCAATCAGCTCCTCCTGCGGCGGCCGCTGCTCGTCGGGCACATGCTGCAGGTTGATCCGAATCCGGTACCAGATCGAACTCGGTCCGCGCATGCCGTCGACCAGCACGTCGGCCGGCTGCAGACGATCCGCCGCGGCGGGATAGCGGTCGCGCCAGGTGGCCAGGGCGGCCATCGCCTCATCCTTGGTCTTGGTGCGGGCGATCTCGATGAGCGGCATCACGGACTGACGCCGGCCCGCCCCCGCGCCCCGACGCGCACCCGTCGGCGCTTTCTCGGCAGGGCCGAGCTCCTCGGCCAGCGTGAGCAGCCGTTCGAGGCCGGCGGCGCTGTCGTTCATCCCCGCCCACGGGTCCCCGATGTCGGTGAACCGCTGCGGCACCGTCGCCACGGTGAACGTGGCCGGGTCGCAGTCGGCGACCTCGTCCCAACGCAACGGCGTGGAGACCCGCGCATCCGGGGTGGCCCGCACCGAATACGCCGACGCGACCGTGCGGTCTTTGGCGTTCTGGTTGAAGTCGACGAACACCCCCTCGCGTTCTTCCTTCCACCAGCGGCTGGTTGCCAGCTCGGGTGCGCGTCGCTCGACTTCCCGCGCCACCGTTTGGGCGGCCAGCCGCACCTGCCGAAAAGACCAGCTCGGCACGATGCGCGCATAAATATGGAAGCCGCGCGACCCGGACGTCTTCGGCCAAGCGGTCAGCCCATGGTCCTCGAGTACCTCGCGGGCCACCTGTGCGACGTCGAGAATCTGCCGCCATGCCACGCCGGGCATCGGGTCCAGATCGACACGTAGTTCGTCTGGGTGGTCGAGATCATCGGCGAGCACGGGATGCGGGTTGAGGTCAACGCAGCCCAGGTTGACCGCCCAGGCCAGTCCGGCGGCGTCGTGGATGACGGCCTCCTTGGCCGAGGTGCCGGAGGAATAGCGCAGTTCGGCGACATCGACCCAGTCGGGCCGTTTTGCCGGCGCACGCTTCTGAAAGATCGCCTCCTGGTCGATGCCCTTGACGAAGCGCTTCAGGATCATCGGACGCCCGGCCACTCCCCGCAGCGCACCGTCGGCGACGGCCAGGTAGTAGCGGATCAAGTCCAGTTTGGTGTGGCCGCCTCGCCCGTCCTGACCGGGAAAGATCACCTTGTCGGGATGGGTGACCTCGACCTGGCGTCCGCCCACTTCCAGGGACACCGGAGCCATGGGTTCATGCTAATTCGGGTGGATATTCAGGCCGCGGTGCGACGTACGTCACATAGGGTGCAGTTATGCCTAACCTCATCGATCTGCCCGGGCAGGCGCTAGCCAAAATCCAGCAGTACGCCGAGCGTGGGGCCTCTGAACTGCATTACCTCCGCAAGATCATCGAGTCGGGGGCGTTTCGGTTGGAGCCGCCGCTGAACTACGCCGCGATGGCAGCCGACATCCGGAAATGGGGCGAGATCGGCATGTTGCCCTCGTTTAACGCCAGACGTACGCCCAACCGTGCGGCGATCATCGACGACGAGGGCTCATTTACATACAGAGAGCTCGACGAGGCCGCCAACGCAGTCGCTCACGGTCTGCTCGCCAAGGGTGTGCGCGGCGGCGACGGGGTGGCGATCCTGGCGCGCAACCACCGCTGGTTTGCCGTTGCGGAATTCGGATCCGCGCGGGTCGGGGCCCGCATTATCTTGCTGAACAGCTCATTCTCTGGCCCGCAGATCAAAGAAGTCTCCGAGCGTGAAGACGCCAAACTGCTGATCTACGACGACGAGTACACCAAGGACGTCAGCAAAGCAGAGCCGCCGTTGGGCAAGTTGCGGGCGCTGGGCACCACCCCGGACTCTGAGGACTCAGGCAGCGCCGACGAGACGTTGGCCGATCTGATCGCCGCCAACAGTAAATCTCCCGCACCCAAGGCCAGCAAGCATTCGTCGATCATCATCCTGACCAGCGGCACCACCGGCACCCCAAAGGGCGCGAACCGGAGCACCCCGCCATCGCTGGCCCCCATCGGCGGCATTTTGTCGCACGTTCCGTTCAAGGCCAACGAGGCGACGTCGCTGCCGGCGCCGATGTTCCACGCTCTGGGTTTCTTGCACGCCACCATCGGAATGTTCTTGGGCTCGACGCTGGTGCTGCATAACAAGTTCAAACCGGACGGCGTGCTGAAAGACATCGAGAAACACAAGGTGACAGCGGTCGTCGTCGTGCCGGTGATGTTGTCGCGAATGCTCGATGCGCTGGAAAAGATGGATGAGCGGCCCGATCTCTCGAGCCTGCGGATCATCTTTGTCTCCGGCTCGGCGTTGGGCGCCGACGTGGCTGAACGTGCCCTCAAGGAACTCGGTCCGGTCGTCTACAACATGTACGGCTCCACCGAGATTGCCTTCGCCACGATTGCGGAGCCGAAGCACCTGGAGTTCAACTCGTCGACGGCAGGACCCGTCGTCAAGGGTGTAAAGGTCAAGATCTTCGACGACAACGGCAAAGAGTTACCGCAAGGTGAGGTCGGGCGGATCTTCGTCGGCACCAGCTTTCCCTTTGAGGGCTATACGGGTGGCGGCGGTAAGCAGATCATCGACGGCCTGCTGTCGTCGGGTGATGTCGGCTACTTCGACGAGCACGGGCTGCTTTACATCAGCGGCCGCGACGACGAGATGATCGTTTCCGGCGGCGAAAACGTCTTCCCGGCCGAGGTCGAGGACCTGATCAACGGACATCCCGAGGTGGTGGAAGCCACCGCGATCGGCGTCGAGGACAAGGAAATGGGTCACCGGCTGCGCGCCTTCGTGGTGAAAAAGCAGGACGCCGACCTCGACGAGGACACCGTCAAGCATTATGTGCGCGAGAACCTGGCCCGCTACAAGGTGCCGCGCGAAGTGATCTTCCTTGACGAGTTGCCGCGCAATCCGACCGGCAAGATCCTCAAACGCGAGCTGCGCGAGTTCGAGGTCGACTGACCGGGCGACGAACGCTCAGCGGGCAGCTACCCGTCGAACCCGGTTGCGCCGTCGAGTTGCTCGCGCAGGATGTCGAGTTGCCCGGTGTGCCGGGCGGTCTCCTCGATCATGTGGACGTAGATCCAGCGCAGCGATACCGTCCCGAAGCGACGATGCGGCACCACGTGCTCGAGGGGATAACGCGCGGCGATCCGCCGGGACTCCTCGCACTGCGTCTGATACTCGGTTATCAGCGCTGGCAGTGATTCCTCGGGCAGGAACTCGAACTCCCAGGAGCGGTCGTGCGTGCGACGGTTGTCGTCGTTTTGTTCCTGCAGGAGCTGTGCGAACCAGCCGTATTCGGCCCAGCGCAGGTGCTTGATCAGCCCGCCCACGGTTGTCGACGACGCTACGAGGCTGCGGCGGGCAGCGGTATCGGAGAGACCGGAAACCTTGCGCACCACGATGTCTCGATAGTCGTCGAGAAATGACTCCAGCGTGGTGCGCTCGCCGGACAGCTCGTGCTCGCGGCGGTTGGGACGCTGCGCTTGTGCCATGACGGCGAAGCTAGCACCGCTCGCTCGTTCGTGGGATCAGCGCCGGTCCCGGATGCTCCGTGTCACCTCGGCGGAAAGCTTCGGGTCGGTCAAAAGCAGCTCGATGAGCGCGCTAATAACCTCTTGTCCGGTGACGCGGGCGAATCCGAGCCGGTCGGCGGCTTCTCGCTGCCAGATGTCGAGGGCCCGGTGTGTGGCGGGGGACAGGTCGACGGTTCGCCGTGTTCGTTGGCCGCGTGAGGGTTGGTCGAGTTTCTGGTGGTCCAGCTTCTGTCGGAGACCGGTGAGGCGTTCGGTCGGCGCCGCGGCGTCCGCGCGGGCGTGGGGCTTGGCTCGAAACGATGGGGAACTGGGTTCCATGCGGCTGGGAGACCTTCTGTCGATGTGAGATTTCAGTAGATCAGGACATAAGTATGTCCGTTAAAGCGGAGTCGTGCACCCGCGCCCGGGTGTCCGTGTCTGCGCAACGGATGCCGTGGTCAGCGCCGGCGGCCCGACTCATTCGGGCTGGGCCGATCGTCGGGACGATTGCATCGATTTATATCGACACGTCAGAGTGTGATTGCTGTATATAGAAGACAACGTGCCAGCCAGCGTCGTTAACGGCAATCAAAATAGTTCGCTATCTCGTAGTGAATGAAGCGGACATGCAAAGTAATTTGTGCACATTACTGATAATTATCCTTACGTAATGAAGCACGGAGATACGGAGATCAGTAGACGCGTAAATCCCTCATAAGCAGGCAGTATAGATACATCCGTAGCTAATGAAGCCAGTACGGACGTGCCTCATGAGATCATGAATGCAGTAATTCATGAATGGAACGCCACCAGCGGAGTTGGCATAGAAACCAGAAATAGCTGGTTGGAGTAATGCGCAATATTCTCAGCATTATTAAGGCGCTAATTTAGCGTTTGCTAAGGATTGGGGTTTAGCGTTCTTGGTGTCAGTCCCCCAGATAACCCAGATGACGAAGGAGCAACCAAAATGTCGATCTCACTATCCACTTCGATGTCCTCGGCCCGTCGCCTAGCAGTTGGTGCGATCGGCGCAGGCGCCGTGGCCGGCGCAATGCTGTTCGGCGCGATGCCCGCGGCCAACGCCGCCTCCGCAGTACCAGCGCCCACCGTGGGTGCAGCCTCCGCAGTACCAGCGCCCACCGTGGGCGGCCCGTATCACGTCGCCCCCGTGTTTTGGGGCCACCACCGCCACACCAACGGCGGCTTCCACATCTTCTAGGCCTGGGGAGGAGCGGTAGGCGCGGGCGAGCCGGATCCGCCCGGTGAATGGCGACTAGCCTCTCCCAAACGGAAATAGGGTCGCCGCTCCCGCCGAAGAAGAATCCACGCCGATCTGACAACAGTCAGGTCGGCGTGGATTTTTGTATGCAGGATTACGGGTCGCGCGGCAGCCCCAGGAGCCGTTCGGCGATGATGTTGAGCTGCACCTCCGACGTGCCGCCGTAGATAGTGGTGGCCCGGCTGGCCAGCAGGATCTCAGCCCACTTCCCGGCCGGCTCGTCGGGGTCGCCGATCGCGGCGTCGCTCCCGAATGAGGACATCCCGAACTCGGCGTAGCCCTGTCCGGTGCGCATCGACAGCAGCTTGGAGATTGCCGCTGACGGCATCGCGTCGCCGCCGGCCAACGTCAACAGCGTCGAGCGCATATTGAGCACCTTGGCGGCGTGGCCCTCGGCGATCAGTTGTCCGGCGCGGTTTTGGGCGACCTGGTCGAACTGGCCGTCGCGAATGAACTCGACGAACTGGTCGAGGTTGGCCAAGAACGGCGCCTCGCTGTTGCCGATCGACACCCGCTCGGCGGTCAGCGTGTTGCGGCTGACCTCCCAGCCGCGATTGACCTCGCCGAGCACCAACTCATCGGGGACGAACACGTCGTCGATGAACACGGTGTTGAACATTGCGCCGCCAGTGAGCTCACGCAGCGGCTTCACCTCGACGCCTTCGCTGCTCATATCCAGCAGGAAGTAGGTGATGCCGTTGTGCTTCGGTGCGCTGGGGTCCGTCCTGGCCAGCAGCGCTCCCCACTGGGAGAACTGTGCCGCGGTGGTCCAGATCTTCTGTCCGGTGATGCGCCAGCCGCCGTCGGTCTTGGTCGCCTTGGTGCTCAGGCCGGCCAGGTCGGATCCGGCACCCGGCTCGGAAAACAGCTGGCACCAGATCATTTCGCCGCGAAACGTCGGCGGCAGGAAACGTTGTTTCTGCTCGCCGGTGCCGAACGCCACGATCGACGGCACGATCCAGGCCGCGATGCCGACCGGTGGCCGCCTTACCCGCCCACTGCTGAACTCCTGGGCGATGATGATCTGCTCCACGGGGCTGGCCGCCCGCCCCCAGGGCGTGGGCAGATGGGGCAGTACCCACCCACCCTCGGCGATGGCGATGTTGCGCTCCTCGCGGGGTATGGCCTTGAGCGCGGCGACCTCGGCTCGGATCTCGTCCCGCAATTTCTCGGTGTCGGGATCCAGGTCGATGTCGAGTTTGCGCATTCCGGTGCCGGCCGCAGTATCGACCACCCGCTGCGGGTACTCCGATTTGCGGCCGAAGCCCGCGGCCAGGACCAACGCGCGACGGTAGTAGATATTGGTGTCGTGTTCCCAGGTGAACCCGATGCCGCCGTGGACCTGAATGCAGTCCTGGGTGCAGCGCTGGGCGGCCGTCGGTGCCAACGTCCCCGCCACCGCAGCGGCGAACTCGACCGCGGAACCTTTGGTGTCCCAGTTATTCTCGCGGGCATCATCGACGGCGCGGGCCGCATCCCAGACGGCGGCGGTGGCGCGCTCGGTGTCAGCGATCATCTCGGCGCACTTGTGCTTGACGGCTTGGAACTGACCGATCGGCCTGCCGAACTGTTCGCGGATCTTGGCGTATTCCGATGCGGTATCGGTCGCCCAGCGCGCGACGCCGACGGCCTCGGCCGACAGCAGCGTGGAAATCAGCGCACGCGCGGTGACGACGCTGAGGTTGCTCAACACGACATCGTCTGCGACCTCGACGGCGTTTGCGCGCACATGCGCGATGGGCCGCAGCGGGTCGACGCTCTTGACCGGTTCGATCTCGAGTTGATCGGCGCGCAGCACGACCCACTCTTCGCCGCTGTCGATCGCCACCGGCAGCACCAGCAACGACGCCTCACCCGCCGCCGGCACCGCACGGACTTCACCGCGGATCACCAGCGCGTCGCCGTGCCGGGTCGCGGTCAGCCCGGAGTCCAGCCCGTAGGCGGCGATGGCCGTTCCAGAAGCCAGGTCGGCGAGCACCTTGGCGTCCGGGTCGTGTGCCGAGATCAGTGCACTGGCGATCGCCGACGGCACGAACGGGCCGGGTACCGCGCCGTAGCCGAACTCGGCGAGCGTCACGGCGAGCTCGAGAATGCCGAAACCCTGCCCGCCAACGGATTCGGCCAAGTGCACGCCCTGCAAGCCTTGTTCGGCTGCCGCCTGCCAGTACGGCGGTGGGTTGTCGACCGTTGTTTCCAGCGCGGCGTGCAAGACCTCCGATGGCGCCACCCGCGCCACCAGGGACCGCACCGAATCGGCTAGGTCTTGATGCTCAGCAGTTATCGCGATCGGCATTGGTCGCCTTCCTTGGTTTCCCCAGGCCTTCGCTCAAGGCCGCGGAGTGCATTCCCTCATCGGTGTTACAGCTCGATCCCCTCAATCTAATAACCGGTGGGTTGGTTGACGACATGGGCTAGGCCCCCGCAAGCGGGAGGTGCCCCCAGCTGCCCGTCTCGCAGCCGGCGGCAGTTGGCGACGGCTTCGACCAGATAGCGCCGCATGGTGTCGACGGTGTACCAGGTGACGTGCGGTGTGAGCACGACGTTGTCCAAGCCGAGTAATGGGTTGTCCGGCAGTACCGGTTCGACGTCGAAGACATCCAGGCCGGCGGCGGCCAACCGGCCGTCGCGAAGCGCGTCGACCAAGGCGCCTTCGTCGACGATCGCGCCGCGTGACGTGTTGACCAGTACTGCATCGGGTTTCATGCGGGCCAGCGCGGCCTCACCCAGCAGCCCATGAGTGTCGGCTGTCAACGGCAGGTGCAGCGAAACGATGTCGCTGCCGGCCAGCAGCTCGGGCAGCGGCCGCCAGCCGGGCAGCCCATCATCGCGGGTGCTGGTATGCAGCACCGTGGCGCCCATCGCGGCGACGATGCCCGCGACCTGTTTGGCGACATTGCCGTAGCCGACCAGCCCGACAGTGCAGGCGCCGATATCGCGCACGGTCTCGCCCAACCGCGGATCGGACGGCCAGCCACGGCCCTCGCGGGTGGCGCGGTCCAGCGCCGGCAGGCGGCGCAGTGCGGCTAACATCAGCAGCACCGTTCCCTCGGCCACCGACGGCGCGTTAGCGCCGGGCATGTTGGCGACGGCGATGCCGCGTTGGGTGGCCGTCTCGACGTCGATGGTGTTGACCCCGGCGCCGAACTTGTGTACCAGCCGCAGTCGAGTCGCGCGCAACAGGTCGGCGCCCGAAAGCGGCCGGAGCACATGCCATATCACTTCGGCGTCGGGCAATTCCCGATAGAACGCGGCTTGCGAATCAGGAGTGTCGTCGTCGGCGCACCAACGGATGTCAAGCCAATCAGCTTCCGGCGCGAGGAAATCGAGCACCTTAGGTCCGGGAACGAAATGGGCGAGGACCCTTAGCGCCACCGCTTGGCAATCCATTTGGCGATGGTGTCCGCCTGCTCGCTGCGTGCCCCCGGTGTGGTGAAGTAGTGGTCGGTGTTGATGGCGCACTGCGATTTGTCGCTGCTGGCCAGCGCGTCATGGATGCGCTGGGCATCCGAGGGAAACACACCGGTGTCGGCCTCGGCGTTGATCACCAGGGCCGGGCAGGTGATCCGGGCCAGATGCGGCTCGGCCCTGGTCTGGGCGGTCCGCAGGCTCCACATGGTCAGCCAGCTTCGCAGCGTGCAGGCCGCGGCGATGCCGTGCGCAGAACGGTTGGCCTTGGCCGGGAGGCCGGCATAACACATATTCGGCTGGCGTTTGGTCGGCTCGAGGGTTGGATCGACCATGCGGGGATCGGCCCAAGTTCGCATCACGGTAAACGGGCGATCCGAAAACCCGGCTGCCCGAACACGTTTCAACTCCCGCTCGACCCAGTCGGTGATCGTGTTGTTCCGTGCCACCTGCGCTGACCGGTAACGGGCCAGGAACTCCGGCGAATACGGCGGCCCGTTGCGCTCGTCGAACAGGTCGAGGTCGGGATCGGTGGCGATCGGGTCGTTCTCGTCGACGACGGCGCCGTCCATCCAGGCGGTCAACACGTCCGGCCGGCCCGGGTGGGCCGCGCTGGCCACATAGCCGTCGGCCGGCAGCAGGTCGGTCAGCCCGGCCGCGGGCCGCATACCCGCCAGCGGCGTCACGTGCGACTCGACCGCCTGCGCCTGGTAGGCGGCCATCAATGATCCACCTCCGGAATTGCCCAGCAGCACAATGGTTTCCACTGCTTGCGTGTCGCGCAGCCAGCGAACCCCGACGCCGATGTCGACCAACGCATGGTCGAGTAGAAAGCTGCTCTCAAAACCACGAAACCGGGTGTTCCAACCCAAGAATCCGATGCCGCGAGTAGCCATGTAGTCGGCGAGATAGTGCTCGGAGAAGTCGATCTGGTAGTGAGTGGCAATTATCGCCACCTTCGGTTTGCGCCCGACTCCCCGGTGATACAGCCCCTGGCACGGGTGTCCGCCCGCACCGGCACGCCGGGCGGTGGGCGACGGCAGTCCGATGAATTCACGGATGACCCCGGGCGTGCCGGTGGTGCGAGTCACCTCAACGAACCTCCTTGTAATAGATGGCGCGATAGAAGATGTTCGCCATCGTGTTGATGCAAGCCTCATCGTCGGGGTCGCCAACCGCGCTCGACCCAGGACCGGCGAGTTGGAGGTAACAGAACTGATTCAACATCGCCACGATCGCCACTGCAATCAGTTGCGGGTCATCACCGGCGCCATAGCCGTCGGCTTGGGCGCGCCGCACCATTTCGGTGATGAAGGATGTCGGGATGGCGCATATTTCGGCCCAGTACTGAGCGAAGTCATCGTTGATCATCGCCAGCTGCGAGACGCTGATCATCTCCGCCAGCCGGTTCTTGTAGGTATGCCAGTGCGCCGCCGCGGCCTGTTGCGCCCGCTCGCGGTTGGATAGGCCGTGCCGAACGACCGTCTGCGCCCGCTGGTTAGCTTCGTCGCGGAACCGCAGCGCCCACTCGCGGACCATCTCCTCTTTGGAGTCGTAGTAGTTGTAGAACGACGCCGTCGACCGGCCCGCCTCGGCGGCGATATCGGCGATGGTGGCGGCCAGGATGCCTTTGCGGGCAACAACCGTCCGAGCGGCGGCGTCGATGGCGGCCTGCGTCTGGCGGCCGCGGTTCGTCGGTAGCAAACTACGACGGGTCGGCTGCTCGGACACGGTGGACACGGCGGGGCCTCCTTCGTCCTGACCGTGGGATGGCCGTGATCCCGGGAACGTCCCGACCTCTGGAGTAGAACTGAATCTGATGTTAGGTTCAGATTCGGATCTCCGCCACGGAACCAGCGAAGCGCAACGCCGACGGACGGGAGCCCGGAGATGATCAAGCCGCACAACATCAATTCCGAGTTCGAACTCGGCGGTATCAACCATGTCGCGCTGGTGTGCTCGGACATGGCCCGCACTGTGGACTTCTACAGCAACATCCTCGGCATGCCGTTGATCAAATCGCTCGACCTGCCCGGCGGTGCCGGACAGCATTTTTTCTTCGACGCCGGCAACGGTGACTGCGTCGCGTTCTTCTGGTTCGCCAACGCGCCTGACCGGGTACCGGGGCTCTCGTCGCCGGCTGCCATACCCGGCATCGGCGAAATCACCAGCGCGGTCAGCACCATGAACCACCTGGCGTTCCATGTCCCGGCCGAGAAGTTCGACGCCTACCGTCAGCGGCTCAAGGACAAGGGCATCCGGGTCGGGCCGGTGCTCAACCATGACGAGAGCGAGACGCAGGTCTCGGCCACGGTGCATCCCGGTGTCTATGTACGGTCGTTCTATTTTCAGGATCCCGACGGGATCACGCTTGAGTTTGCCTGCTGGACAAAGGAATTTGCGACGAATGATGCGCGGGCCGTGCCGAAGACGTCGGCCGACCGCCGCATCCCGGCCGCCCACTAGCACTACGCCGGCTTTAGTCGCGGTACAGGCTCGGGTCGGCCAGCTCGTCAAGAAGTGACGCGAGCTGGTCGACCAGCTGATCGGGATCGAGCCGGACTTGACCGGTCAGCCAGGCGCTGATCGTCTGCGCTACCCCGCCGACCACGAAATGCGCGGCGGCCTTGATCCGGTCGTTCTCCGGAACCCGCAGCGCGTTCTCGACATGACGGCCAGAAAGCATCGCGAACAGCAAGCTGGATTCGACACGCTTTCGCACCAGCACGGCGTTGGCCAACTGCGCACTGAACAACAGGCGCCCCACCCGCGGATCCCCACCGATCGTGCGGACGATGTTGGCCATGCCTGCGCGGGTCTGCTCCTCCGGCGGCGCGGCGGCAACCGCGGCCTGCGTCGTGGTGGCCAGCTCGGCGATCACCCAGTCGAAGACCGCCGCGACGAACTCGTCTTTGTCGGCAAAGCTCTCGTAGAAGTAGCGGGCGGCCACGCCGGCCCGCCGGCAGATGCCGCGCACGGTCAACTCCGCGGCGTCCTGCCGATCGGCACCCAGCAGATCGAGACCGGCCCCCAACAGCCTGGCCCGGCGGGTTGCCAGCCGGTCGGCGGCCTCGACGCCACGGTATGGCCGCGCGCTCGTCGTCTCGGCTAAGGCCATGGGCCCCATCTTGACACCGGAGCACGCCGGGCTGCAATATCAGGAAACAGGCGTTCTCAGAATTAGCGGACAGGTGTGCGATGACGGTCAGCGAGCCAATCAGGCATGTCGAGCGCACGATGAGCGATCCACCGATAGCCCGGTTGGGGCGCGGTCGGACGCGGCGAGCGGTCCGTCTCGACGACGGACTGATGGGGATGGCGCTCCTGCTCGGCCCGGCCAACGTGATCATGCAGTTGGCGCGGCCAGGCGTGGGCTACGGCGTGCTGGAGAGCCGTGTCGAGAGCGGTCGCGTTGACTTGCATCCGATCAAGCGCGCCCGCACCACGTTTACCTATCTCGCCGTGGCGATGGCCGGTAGCGATGCCCAGAAGGCGGCGTTTCGACGGGCGGTAGACCGTGCGCATGCCGAGGTCTACTCGACAGCCGACAGTCCGGTCCAATACAACGCGTTCGACCCGGACCTGCAGTTGTGGGTGGCGGCGTGTCTCTACAAGGGCGGGGTCGACTTCTATCGCATGTTCGTCGGCGAAATGGACGAGCAAGACGCCGACCGCCACTACCGCGACGGCATGGTGCTGGGCACCACGCTGCAGGTGCCGGCAGAAATGTGGCCGCCGGATCGGGCCGCGTTCGACCGCTACTGGCAGCAGCAGCTCGACAAGGTCCACATCGACGAGACGGTTCGCGATTACTTGTATCCGATCGCTGTGGGCCGGGTGCGCGCCGTAGCGCTGCCGGAGTCGCTGCGCCGGCTGCCGGAAAGCCTTGTCTTGCTGATCACGACCGGCATACTGCCGCAACGCTTCCGCGACGAGATGCGATTTTCCTGGGATGCTGCCAAACAGCGGCGCTTCGACCGGCTGATCGCCGTGCTCCGGACGGTGAACAACCTGATGCCGCGGTTCGTCCGGCGGTTTCCGTTCAACCTGCTGCTGTGGGATGTGGACCGGCGGATCAAAGCCGGCCGCCCGTTGGTGTAGCCGGGCGGCCGAATACCCCCTACCGGGACGGGGTCTTGTTCTACGACGCAGCGTCGTATTGACTGCCGTCGTGGGCTTGACCGGCCGGAAGCCGCTGGCTGTTTTGAAGGAGCATCGGTGCCTCTTTACGTCCGTCCGAAGGTGTGGCCGCGACCGCTGTCGGGACCGCGGGCGGGGGCGGCGCCGATCGCCATTGCGGTTGCGCGGCACCGACAAAGCGCGCTGCGACGTGGGCGTAGGGTCGGTTGCCGTGCGTACTGACGACGACAACTGGGACATCACGACAAGTGTCGGTTCGACCGCGTTATTCGTGGCGACCGCTCGAGCTTTGGAGGCGCAAAAACCGGACCCGTTAGCGATCGACCCGTTTGCCGAGGTGTTCTGCCGTGCGGTGGGAGGAAACGCGGCCGACGTGCTCGACGGCAAGAACCCCGAAAACCACCTGAAAACCCCCGACTGGGGCGAGCATTTCGTCAACTTCCAGGCGGCCCGCACCAGATATTTCGACGACTACTTCCGGCGGGCCGTCGACGCGGGTGTGCGGCAAGTGGTCATCCTGGCCGCGGGTTTGGACTCCCGCGCCTATCGACTGCCGTGGCCCGGCGACACGACGATCTTCGAGTTGGACCGTCCGCAGGTTCTCGATTTCAAGCGTGAGGTGCTCGCCGAACAGGGGGCCAAGCCCAACGCCGAGCGCCGCGAGGTTGCCGTCGACCTGCGTGAAGATTGGCCGCAAGCATTGCAGGACAGCGGATTCGATGGTGCTAAGCCGTCGGCCTGGATTGCCGAAGGTCTGCTGATCTATCTGCCGGCCGCTGCCGAGCAGCAGTTATTCACCGGAATCGACGCGTTGGCCGCACCCGCTAGTCACGTTGCCGTGGAAGATGGCGCGCCGATGTCGCCCGACGAATTAGAAGCCGGCGTCGAAGAGGAACGTGCGGCTCGCGCCAAGGGTGACGAGCGCCTGTTCTTTCAGTTGGTCTACAACGAGCAACACGCTCCGGCCGACCAGTGGTTCGACGAGCACGGCTGGGCGGCGGTAGCGACTCCATTGGCCGACTACCTGCGCGAGGTCGGCCGACCGGTTCCCGGACCGGAATCCGAGGCCCGATCGATGATCACCCGCAACACATTGGTCAGTGCAGTTAAGAGGTGAGGACCTCATGGCGTACAGTACGGCCGGTAATGACAGTCATTTTCAATAAGCTACGGTTCGGAGGTTCGGATGCCGCCGGAGACCGTCTTTGTCTCGCCGCGCCCAAAAGACGTCACCGGGAGGCTGATATGTGGACTGACGTGCAGCGGGTTGAGCTTTCGCGCCCGCCCGACCGAGGCCACGTTTCTCGCCAATACGTGCGTCTCGACACCTAGCTTATGCAATGCTAACTTCGGCCCGAAGTTAGCTTAGGCAACACTACCTCTGAAGGGGAGACTGAGGCGTGGAGAACGCTGACACCGGCATCATCGCCACCCGGCCAGCAACGGTCCGGGTGGACGACGACGTCACGAGCCGATTCGCGACCTGTTGCCGGGCGCTGGGGCTGAGCGTCTACGAGCGCAGGCGTCCAGCAGACCTGGCCGCCGCCCGCTCCGGGTTCACTGGCCTGGTGCGAATCGCCCATGACCAGTGCGACGCCTGGGTCGGTCTGGCCGCCGCCGGTGACGTGTCCCTCCGTGTGCTGGAAGCGATTTCGTGTAACACGGCGACCGCAGGAGTACTGCAACGCCAGGTGGAGCTGGCTCCGGGCGCCTTGGGGTTCCACTACGACACCGGGCTGTATCTACGGTTTCGCGCCACCGAACCCGACGATTTTCACCTCGCCTACGCCGCGGCGCTGGCAGCCGACGGGCAGTTTGCCGACGCACACAAACTGGTCATCGAGGTCAGTCAGCGTCGGCCGAGCTCACGGGAGGCCCGCTGGGTCGCGGCCACCATCCAGTACCGGGCTGAGCGCTGGGCAGATGTGGTCAAGTTGCTGTCGCCGATGGTCAACGACCCCGGTCTCGACGCGCACCTCGCGCACGCCGTCAAGGTCGCCCTGGGGATCTCGTTGGCACGGCTGGGCATGTTTGCTGCTGCGTTGTCTTATCTCGAGGAGCCGGACGGTCCGGTCGCCGTCGCCGCGGTGGACGGCGCGCTGGCCAAGGCGCTGGCGCTGCGTGCCGACGGCGATGACGACACCGCACGAGAGGTGCTGCAGGACCTGTATGCCGCCAACCCGGAAAACGCCCAGGTCGAAGAGGCCCTGACGGATACCAGCTTCGGGATCGTGCCCACCACCTCGGACCGCATCGACGCGCGCACCGACCCGTGGGACCCCGAGACTGAGCCCAAGCCGGGCGATTTCGTCGACCCCGGAGCCCAGGAGCGCAAGGCCGTGCTGCTGGCCGAGGCTGAGCGCGAACTCGACGAGTTCATCGGACTCGAAAAGGTCAAAGACCAGGTCGCGCGGCTCAAGAGTGCGGTGGCGATGGAATTGGTGCGTAAAGAGCGCGGGCTGGAAGTGGCCCAGCGCACCCACCACCTGGTGTTCACTGGGCCGCCCGGAACCGGCAAGACCACGATCGCCCGCGTCGTCGCGAAAATCTATTGCGGCCTTGGCCTGTTGAAGAAGGAGAACATCAAAGAGGTACACCGCGCCGATCTGATCGGTCAGCACATCGGGGAGACCGAAGCCAAGACCGACGCGATCATCGACAGTGCATTGGACGGTGTGCTGTTCCTCGACGAGGCTTATGCCCTGGTTGCCACCGGCGCCAAGAACGACTTCGGTCTGGTGGCCATCGACACCCTGCTGGCCCGGATGGAAAACGACCGGGACCGGCTGGTGGTCATCATCGCCGGCTACCGCGCCGACCTGGATCGGTTCCTGGACACCAACCAAGGTCTGCGATCGCGGTTCACTCGCACCATCGACTTCCCGTCCTACCAGCCGGCCGAGTTGATCGAGATTGCGAACTTCATGGCCAAGAGACGCGACAGTGCCTTCGAGCAGCCCGCGCTCGACGACCTGGAAGCGCTGTTCGCCCACCTGGCCAACACGACGAAACCCGATACAGCCGGCGTCGAACGCCGCGGCCTGGATATCGCCGGCAACGGTCGGTTCGTCCGCAACGTCGTCGAAAAGTCAGAAGAGGAACGCGAATTCCGGTTGGACCACTCCGAACACGCGCAGACAGGAGAATTCACCGACGAGGAGCTCGTCACGATCACCGCCGCCGACCTCGCCAACACCGTGCCGCCGCTGCTGGAGGGCCTGCGACTGGAGACGCCGGCATGACAAACCCAGAGGCGCCCGACGACCGGCGTTCGTTCGCATCGCGCACCCCGGTCAACGACAACCCCGACAAGGTCGCCTACCGCCGTGGCTTCGTCACGCGCCATCAGGTGAGTGGCTGGCGATTTGTGATGCGCCGCATCGCCTCCGGCGTCGCCCTGCACGACACCCGGATGCTCGTCGACCCGCTGCGCACCCAGACGCGCGCGGTGCTGATGGGTGTGCTGATGCTGATCACCGCGCTGGTGGGCTGCTTTGTCTTTTCACTGATCCGGCCGAACGGCTCGGCGGCCAACAACCCGGTGCTGGCCGACCGGTCCACCGCCGCGCTGTACGTACGGGTGGGTGATCAGCTGCATCCGGTGCTGAACCTGGCCTCGGCCCGGCTGATCGCCGGTAGGCCGGTGAACCCCAGCATGGTGAAAAGCAGTGAGCTGGACAAGTTTCCGCTCGGCAACCTGATCGGCATCCCGGGTGCACCCGAGCGGATGGTGCAAAACACCCGCAAGGACGCCGACTGGACGGTGTGCGATGCCGCAGGGGTTCCAGCGGGTCAGGCCACCGGGATCACGGTGATCGCAGGGGCCCCCGACAGCAGTGGCGCCCGGGCCGCGGCGCTGGCTGCCGGGAACGCGGTGCTGGTCAGCAACCCCACCAGCACCTGGCTGTTGTGGGACGGCCGGCGCAGCCGGATCGACCTCGCCGACCATGCGGTGACCAGCGCGCTGGGCCTGGGTACCGCCCTACCTGCGCCGCGGCCAATCGACGTCGGCCTATTCAACGCGATCCCCGAGGCGCCGCCGCTGTCCGCGCCTGTCATCCCCCTCGCCGGAAGCCCACCACGGTTCGGCCTGCCCGTGCCCGCACCGGTCGGGGCGGTGGTCGAAGCCCATGGCTTAGACAGCACTTCCGCCAACGGCATGCTCTACTACGCGGTGCTGCCGAACGGCCTACAGCCGATCTCGCCGGTGTTGGCCGCGGTATTGCGCAACGCCAACTCCTACGGTCTGGATCAGCCACCGCGGCTTGGCGCCGATCAGGTCGCCAAGCTGCCAGTGTCGCGGGACCTGGATACCAGCCGCTACCCCGAGCAGCGGATCAGCCTCGTCGACGCTGCCCGTGATCCGGTCACCTGCGCGCACTGGAGCAAGCTGGCCGGGGCGAGCACGAACTCGCTGACCTTGCTTTCCGGTTCGGCGCTTCCGATTCCGGACGCGGTGCACACCGAGGACCTGGTCGGCGCCGGTACCGGCGGCACCGCCAGCCGAGTCGCCATGGCCCCCGGCACTGGGTACTTTGCCCAGACCGTCGGGCAGAACGCGGCCTCACCGGTCGCCGGATCGCTGTTCTGGATCTCCGACACCGGCGTCCGGTACGGCATTGACAACGAAAGCAACGAGGGCGGCGCTACGGGGCACGGGAAAACCGCTGAGGCTCTTGGCCTGAGCCCGCCGCCGACGGCGATCCCCTGGTCCATCCTGTCGTTGTTCGCGCCCGGACCGACGCTGTCGCGGGCCGACGCGCTGCTTGCCCACGACGGGCTGGCGCCAGACACCCGACCCGGTCGCACCTCAGCCGAAGGGCAGAACCGATGAGCCGACTGATCTTCGAGGCCCGCCGCCGGCTGCCATCACCGGCGATCCGCAAGGGCAGCATCAACATCGAAGCGCCACCGGAACTACCCCGGGTGATTCCGCCATCGTTGCTGCGGCGGGCGTTGCCGGTCGTGATCGTGCTTCTGATCGTCGGGATGATCGTCGCGATGGTCGCCACCGGAATGCGACTCATCTCTCCGCAGACACTGTTCTTCCCGTTCGTGTTGCTGCTGGCCGCCACGGCGTTCTTCCGCGGAACCGACAACAAATCCCGCACCGAGGAGGTCGACGCCGAGCGGGCCGACTACCTGCGCTACCTGTCGGTCGTTCGGGACAACATCCGAGCTCAGGCCGCGCAGCAACGCGCCGCAGCCGAATGGTCGCATCCGCGGCCGGCGGATCTGGCCGCGATACCCGGGTCGCGACGGCAATGGGAACGGGATCCCCAGGACGCCGATTTTCTGGTGGTGCGCGCCGGCTTGCACTCGGCAGCATTGGACACCGCGCTGCGCGTCAACGACACCGCCGACGAGATCGACCTGGAACCGGTGTCGCACAGCGCATTACGCAGTTTGTTGGATATCCAACGCACCGTCCGCGATGTGCCGACCGGTATCGATCTGGCCAAGATCTCCCGGATCACGGTCCTTGGAGATGCCGACGAGGTGCGCGCTGCGCTGCGTGCCTGGGTCGCTCAGGCGGTGACCTGGCACGACCCGACGGTGCTTGGCGTCGCAGTGGCCACGTCGAATCTTGAGTCGCCGGAATGGTCATGGCTCAAGTGGTTGCCGCACGTTGACATCCCAGGCGAGGCCGACGGAGTCGGGCCCGCCCGCTACCTGTCTACCAAGCCTGACGAATTGGCCGCGCTGCTTGGGCCGGCGCTAACCGACCGCCCGGTATTCACCGGCGGGCCGGCTGACGCGTTGCGGCACTTGCTGATCATCGTCGACGACCCGGATTTCGACCTGAACGCCTCGCCCTTGGCGGCAGGCCGGGCCGGGATCACCGTCGTGCACCGATCGGCCACCGCACCGCATCGCGAACAATATTCCCATCCCGAACGGCCGATCCTGCGAATCGCGGACGGTGTGATCGACCGCTGGCAGACCGGCGGCTGGCAGCGCTACATCGACAGCGCCGACCATCTGGGGGCCGACGACGCCGCCCACCTCGCCCGCCGACTGTCTCGCTGGGACTCCAATCCGACGCACAGCGGCCTGCAATCGACTGCCACCCGCGGCGCCGCTTTCACCACGCTGCTGGGAATCCCGGACGCATCCCGGCTTGACGTCCCGACGTTGTGGGCAGCCCGGCACCGCGACGACGAGTTGCGGGTTCCGATCGGCGTCACCGCGACCGGTGAGCCGCTGATCTTCGACCTCAAAGACGAGGCCGAGGGCGGAATGGGTCCGCATGGCTTGATGATCGGCATGACCGGTGCGGGCAAGTCGCAAACGTTGATGTCGATCCTGTTGTCACTGTTGACGACTCACTCCGCCGACCGACTGATCGTGATCTACGCCGACTTCAAGGGTGAGGCCGGCGCCGACATCTTCCGTAACTTCCCGCAGGTCGTCGCGGTGATCTCGAACATGGCCGAGAAGAAATCGTTGGCCGACCGGTTCGCCGATACGCTGCGCGGCGAAGTCGCGCGTCGAGAAATGATGCTGCGTGAGGCCGGACGCCGAGTGCAGGGCAGTGCGTTCAACTCGGTGACCGAATACGAAAACGCGATCGCCGCCGGACATGATTTGGCGCCCATCCCGACCCTGTTCGTGGTCGCCGACGAATTCACCTTGATGCTGTCCGACCACCCCGAGTACGCGGACTTGTTCGACTACGTCGCCCGTAAAGGCCGCTCGTTCCGCATCCACATCCTGTTCGCTTCGCAAACGTTGGACGTGGGGAAGATCAAGGACATCGACAAGAACACCTCCTACCGGATCGGTCTGAAAGTGGCCAGCCCTGCCGTGTCGCGGTCGATCATCGGTGTGGAGGACGCCTACCACATCGAGTCCGGCAAGGAACACAAAGGCCTCGGCTTCCTGGTGCCCGCCCCGGGTGCCGCACCGATCAAATTCCGTAGTACCTATGTCGACGGCATCTACGATCCGCCTCAGACGCCGAAAACTTTTGTGGTGCATTCGGTTCCCGAGCCGAAATTGTTCACTGCCGGCCGGGTTGAACCCGACCTGACCACAGTGATCGCCAAGAATGGTCACGACGAACCGGTCGCGCCGTCACGCAAGTTGATCGCCACCATTGGTGACCAGCTGGCGCGCTATGGTCCACGTGCGCCGGAGCTGTGGCTGCCGCCGCTCGACGACGCGATTCCGCTGCGCACAGTGCTGACCCGCGCAGCGGTGCCGCGAGGCGAGTGGCGTTGGCCGCTCGGCGAAATCGACAAGCCGTTCATGATGCGCCGCGACCCGCTGGTGTTCGACGCGAGGTCATCGGCCGGCAACCTGGTGATCCATGGTGGTGCGAAGTCAGGAAAAACGGCTGCCCTGCAAACGTTTATCTTGTCGGCGGCAAGCCTGCACTCGCCCCGCGAGGTGAGTTTCTATTGCCTGGACTACGGCGGTGGGCAGCTGCGGGCGCTGGAGGACTTGGCGCATGTCGGCAGCGTGGCCTCGGCGCTGGAACCGGAACGCATCCGCCGCACCTTCGGGGAGCTCGAGCAGCTGCTGCGGTCACGCCAGCAGCGGGAGGTGTTCCGGGACAAGCACGGGCCGGACGACGGACTGGGCCAGGTGTTCCTGGTCATCGACAACCTCTATGCCTTCAGCCGGGACAACACCGACCTGTTCAACACCCGAAACCCGTTGCTGAACAAGGTGACCGAACTTGTGAACGTCGGATTGGCCTATGGCATCCACGTCGTCGTCACCACGCCCAGCTGGCTGGAGGTGCCGCTGGCGATGCGGGACGGCCTCGGGTTGCGGCTGGAGCTCAAATTGCACGACGCGCGCGACAGCAACGTCCGGCTGGTCGGCGCGTTACACCGGCCGGCCGATGCGGTGCCCGCCGAGCAACCGGGTCGTGGTCTGACCATGGCTGCCGAGCACTTCCTGTTCGCGGCACCCGAACTGGACCAGGTTGCCGCGATCAATGACCGCCACCCCGGGATCGCGGCGCCACCGGTGCGGTTGCTGCCCACCAACTTGGCGCCCGACGCGGTCGGCGCGCTGTATCGGGGCGCAGATCGGGTCGTCATCGGCCAGCGCGAAGAAGACTTGGCCACAGTCGAACTCGACTTCGCCGAGAACCCGTTGCTGATGGTGCTGGGCGACACCAAGTCCGGTAAAACCACGTTGTTGCGCCACATCATCCGCACTATCCGCGACAACTCGACGCCGGACCGCGTCGCGTTCACCGTGCTGGATCGACGGCTGCATCTCGTCGATGAGCCGTTGTTCCCCGACAACGAATACACCGCCAACATCGACCGGGTGATCCCGGCGATGCTCGGGCTGTCGGCACTCATCGAAAAGCGGCAACCACCGGCAGGCCTCACGGCGGCACAGCTGACCGGCTGGTCATTCGAGGGCCACACCCACTACCTGATCATCGACGACGTCGATCAAATTCCGGATACTCCGGCGATGACGGGTCCCTATATCGGGCAGCGGCCGTGGACCCCCCTGATTGGGCTGCTCGCTCAGGCCGCCGACCTGGGACTGCGGGTGGTCGTTACCGCACGCGCGACCGGTGCCGCGCACGCGCTGATGACCAGCCCACTGCTGCGCCGGTTCAACGACCTGCAAGCAACCACGTTGATGTTGTCGGGCAACCCGGCTGACGGCGGCAAGATCCGCGGTCAGCGATTCGATCGGTCGCCCGCCGGTCGGGCAATTCTGCTGGGCGACAGCGACACCCCGACGTATGTGCAGTTGGTCAATCCGCGTGTCGGCGAGAGCGTGGCCGTCGATGGTCGGTGAGTTTCAACGAAAGGAGTATGTGTCATGACACTGCGAGTCGTCCCGGAGGGCTTGGCGTCCGCCAGCGCCGCCGTGGAAGCGATCACCGCCCGGTTAGCCGCCGCGCATGCAAGCGCGGCCCCGGCGATCACGGCCGTGATCCCGTCGGCGGTCGATCCGGTATCGCTGCAGACTGCGGCCGGCTTCAGCGCACAGGGCACTGAACACAACGCGGTCGCGGCCGAGGGCGTGGAAGAGCTCGGCCGTGCCGGGGTCGGTGTCGGTGAGTCCGGCCTGAGTTACGTGGCCGGTGATGCGGCTGCCGCGGCGTCGTACTTGGCGGCCGGCGGCTGACGATGACCGCGCCGGTGTGGATGGCTTCGCCGCCTGAGGTGCATTCAGCGCTTCTTAGTAGCGGTCCTGGACCCGGGTCGCTGTTGGCGGCCGCCGGGGCCTGGAACTCGCTGAGCGCTGAATATGCCTCGGCGGCAGGGGAACTCACCTCACTTTTGGGCGCGGTGCAGGCCGGCGCGTGGGAGGGTCCGAGCGCGGAGCAGTACGTAAGCGCACACGCGCCGTATCTCGCATGGCTGACCGAGGCCAGCGCCAACAGTGCCGGGGTGGCTGCCCAGCACGAGATCGCGGCGGCCGCCTACACCATCGCGCTGGCCGCGATGCCGACGCTTCCGGAGTTGACCGCCAATCACGTCGTCCATGGCGTGCTGATCGCGACGAACTTCTTTGGAATCAACACGATTCCGATTGCGCTCAACGAAACCGACTATGTGCGGATGTGGATCCAGGCGGCCACGACGATGGCCACTTACCAGGCAGTTTCTGGGACGGCGTTGGCATCGGCCCCGCGCACCACCGCGGCGCCGTCGGTGCTCAAGACGAACAACGCGTTGGCAGCCGCCGCCGACCGGCCGTCATCCGGGATCCTGCAGCAGATTATCGAGTTCTTCCAATCCAATCCTCTTGTCGCACTGGCAGCTGGTCCCTTGTTGGTGGCCTTCGCCGTCTACGAGGTTGTGTCGCCCATCGCCACCTACGTGCCGCTACTCACACTTCTGCCGTTCATCATCGCCGCGGTCGTCGATTACGCGCAGTCGCTGTTTACGGTCCTGCCGGCGGCCGTGCCCGCGCCCGCGGGTATGGTCCCGGCCTTGGTGTCCGCCGGGCCGTCCCATCCGTCTCGGATGCCCGCGATTCCGCCGACGACGATCGTTTCATCCGCGAGTTCGGCACCCGGATCGCCGGGAACCGTAGGCACCGCCGGCGCTGCCCCGGCGGCCACGCCGACCACCGTTGGCTTCGGCTACATGGTCGGCGGCATCGGTCCAGACGACGGGCCCGGGCCGACAATTATCGATCGCGACGAAACCAAGGCGCCGGCGAGTGTCATTCCCGCAGCGGCCGCGGTGGGTGCGGTGGGACGCGACAAGGCGCGGGCCCGGCGGCGCCGGCGGGCCGAGATGCACGACCACGCCGACGAATTCGCCGACATGAATGTTGAGGTCGACCCGGACTGGGGCGCGCAGGCCGATCGCGAGCCCGTCGCGTCGACGGTGGCGTCGGATCGTGGTGCGGGGCCGCTGGGGTTCGCCGGGACGGTGGACAAGGATACCGTCGCTGAGGCGGCGGGATTGGCCACGCTGAGCGGCGATGATTTCGGTGGGGGACCGAGGATGCCGATGGTGCCGGGCACGTGGGGTCCCGAGGCGCCGGAGGGGGAGGGGAGCCACAGCTGAGTGTGCCTGTGTAACAACGCTAATCAAGACAACGCTAATCAATTAGAGAAAGGACTTCAGCGATGAGTATGTTGGATGCTCATATTCCGCAGTTGGTGGCCTCGCAGTCGGCGTTTGGCGCCAAGGCGGGGTTGATGCGCTCGACGATCGGTCAGGCCGAGCAGGAAGCGATGTCGGCGCAGGCGTTTCACGCGGGCGATTCCGCGGCGGCGTTTCAGGCCGCTCACGCCCGGTTCGTGGCGGCCGCGGCCAAGATCAACACCTTGCTGGATATCGCCCAGGCCAACCTCGGCGACGCTGCGGGCACCTATGTGGCCGCCGATGCCGCTGCCGCGAGCAGCTACCCCGGCTTCTGACCTGACTGATACGGCTTAGCGAAAGGACTTGTGATGTCGCAGATCATGTACAACTACCCGGCGATGCTGGCGCATTCGGCCGATATGGCCGGCTATGCGGGCACGCTGCAGAGTCTGGGCGCCGATATCGCCAGCGAGCAGGCAGCGCTGCAGGCGGGCTGGCAGGGTGACACCGGGATGAGCTACCAGGCCTGGCAGGCCCAGTGGAATCAGGCCATGGAACAACTGGTGCTGGCCTACCGCGCGATGGCAGGCACGCACGAGAACAACACCACCTCGATGCTGGGCCGCGACCAGGCCGAAGGCGCCAAATGGGGCGGCTAGCTCAATCGAAGGCACGGCTTGTGGGGCGAACGAAGTCACACGACCTTGCGGGCTGGCTTGCGACGTAGATGACTGCTCAGCCCAACGCCGTCGAGCTCACCGTCGACCAGGCGTGGTTCATCGCCGAAACCATTGGAGCGGGTACGTTTCCATGGGTATTGGCGATCACCACGCCTTACACTGATGCCGCTGAGCGGGGTGCGTTCATCGGTCGCCAGACCGATGAACTGACCCGGATGGGCATGATGTCCACGGGCGGCGCCATCAACTCGGCGGTGGCCGACTGGATTCGGGTGGTCTGCTTTCCGGAGCGGTGGCTGGATCTGCGCTATGTGGGATCTGGTGCCGCCTCCGGTGCTGACGAGCTGCTGCGCGGGATTATCGCGCGGCGCGGTGAGAAAACCGTTGTGGCACTGCGTAACGCGCAACTGGTGACCTTCACGGCGATGGATATCCACGATGCCCGGGCGCTGGTCCCGGTACTCGGCGTCGGGCTGGCGCAGCGTGCCCCCGCGCGGTTCGACGAATTCAGCCTGCCCGCCCAGGTCGGCGCACGGGCCGACGAGCGGTTGCGGAACGGCGGGTCGCTAGCCGAAGTCCTTGACTACCTGGGCATCCCGAAATCAGCGCGTTCCGTGGTGGAGTCGGTGTTCACCGGGCCGCGCAGCTACGTGGAGATCGTCGCCGGCTGCCACCACGACGGACAGCACACCAGCACCGAAGTGGGTATGAGCATCGTCGACACCACTGCGGGCAGAGTGCTGGTCAGCCCGTCACGTGCCTTCGACGGCGAATGGATCTCCACGTTTCGCCCCGGAGCCGCGTTTGCCATCGCCGTTGCCGTCGAGCAGCTCACCGCGGAGTTACCGAATGGTCACTGGTTCGAGGGAAAACGGCTGTCCCGAGATTTCAGCACGCAGTTCAGCTCACGAGCCATCTGAGCCGTCCAATAACAAACGCTGTTCACGAAGAGAAAGAGAAGCAATGTCCCGCAGAAGTCTGAGGAGTCGGTGATGTCCAGCGCTGTGATGCCCGTCGTGCGGGTCGCGATCCTCGCGGACAGCAGGCTGACCGAAATCGCGCTGCCTGCGGAACTGCCGCTGCGCGAAATCCTCCCGGCAGTCGAACGTTTGGTCGTTCCTGCCGTCACTGAGGATGAGGTGAGCAACGGCAGTGCTGCCGCGCAATCGGCGACCCCCGCTCGGCTCAGCCTTGCTCCGATCGGCGGTGCGCCGTTCAGCCTGGACGCCAGTCTGGGGACAGTCGGTGTCGTCGATGGTGACCTGTTGGCTTTGCAGCCGGTTCCCGCCGGGCCGGCTGCGCCGGGCATCGTCGAGGACATCGCCGACGCGGCGGTGATCTTCTCAGCATCTCGGTTAAAGCCGTGGGGGACCGCGCATATCCGGCGTGGTGCACTCGCGGGCCTTGTCGGATTGATCTGGGCGGCAACCGGTCTGGCCGTGACGCACCGAGTGGTCACAGGCGCGCCGGCCGGGCTGTTCGCAGTGGGCGCGATAGCGGTCCTCACCGCGCTGGCGGGCTTGGCGGCGCGGTCACCGCGTGCCGGCGCGGCGTTGTCGGCTGCCGCGCTGGTGCCCATCGCTGCGGCGTTGGCCTTGGCGGTACCGGGCGGCTTTGGACCGGCGCAGGTCACGCTGGCCGCCGCTGGAGTGACCGCGTGGTCGCTGATCAGCCTGATCCTTCCTCGCCGCGAAAGCGACAGCGTCATCAGCTTTTTCACCACGACGACGGTGCTGGGCGTGGGCGTGCTGTTGGCTGCCGGCGCGGAATCGCTATGGCAGCTGCCACTGCTGAGCCTCGGCTCCGGCCTGATCGTGGTGGCTTTGCTGGTCACTGTGGAAGCTCCGCAACTGTCCGCACTGTGGGCGCGATTCCCGCTGCCGGCCATCCCGGCGCCGGGGGACCCCACGCCGTCGGCGCCGTCGTCGCGGTTGCTCGAGGACCTGCCGCGACGGGTCCGAATCAGCGATGCGCACCAAACCGGATTCATCGCGGGGGCTGTACTGCTCAGCGTGATCGGGTCGGTGGCGATTGCGTTACGGCCGGAAACACTGTCCGCCTGGGGCTGGTACGTGGTCGCGGCCACCTCGGCCGGGACTGCGCTAAGGGCCCGGGTGTGGGACTCGGCCGCATGCAAAGCTTGGCTACTGGCTCAGCCGCACTTGGTCAGCGTGGCGTTGGTGGTGCTCTACACCGCGACCGGGCGCTATTTGGCCGCGTCGATCGCCGTGGTAGTTCTCGCGGCGTTGGTATCGGCATGGGTGGTCGTCGCGCTGAGCCCGACAATTGCTTCTCCGGAAAGCTACTCGCTGCCGCTGCGCCGGCTGGTGGGTTTCGTCGCGTCGGGAATGGACGCGTCGCTGATCCCGGTGATTGCCTACCTGGTCGGTCTGTTCAGCTTGGTCCTCAATCGATGAGCTCTGCCCGCGCCCGGCGATGCGGTTGCCTCACAGCGGTTCTGGCTGCTGCGTTATGGGCTTGTCCGCCGGCCCTGGCGATCGCCCCGCCAGCGGTCGACCCGGGCGCAACGCCGCCGAACGGTGCCCCAGGTCCAGTGCAGCCGATGGAGAAAAGCGGCGAGTGCAGCAGTACCGGCGTCCTTTCAGGTACCGACTTCGGTGCGGCAACGCCCAGCCAGCGGATGCTGGATCCGTCTGCGGCGTGGCGGTTTTCCCGCGGCGATGGGCAACTGGTGGCGGTCCTGGACACCGGGGTGCGGCCGGGACCGCGGCTACCCGGCGTGCAACCCGGCGGTGACTATGTCGAATCGACCGATGGCCTCGCCGACTGTGACGGGCGTGGTACGGCGGTTGCCGGCCTGATCGCCGGTCAGCCCGGCGATGACGGCTTCGCCGGAGTCGCGCCCGCGGCCCGGCTGGTGTCTTTGCGTGTGACATCCGCGAAGTTCTCGCCGCGGACCCCGGGCGGCGATCCCACGCTGGCGCGGGCGTCCGTCGACGTGGCCGCGCTGGGCCGCGCGATTGTGCACGCGGCCGACCTCGGCGCCCGGGTGATCGCGATCTCGGCGATCACCTGCCTACCTGCCGATCGCAACGTCGACCAATCCGCACTCGGCGCGGCGATCCGGTACGCGGCCATCGACAAGGACGCTGTCATCGTGGCCGCCGCCGGCAACAGCGGTTCCACCGGTTCGGCTACCAGCGGAGCGGCATGTGAGTCCAACCCGCTCACCGACTTGGGCCGTCCCGAAGACCCCCGCAACTGGGCGGGTGTCACGTCAGTGTCGGTGCCGTCATGGTGGCAGCCGTACCTGCTGTCGGTGGGCTCGCTGACACCGGCCGACCAACCGTCGAAATTCACGATGGCCGGCCCGTGGGTGGGTATCGCCGCGCCCGGCGAGAACATCGTCTCGGTGAGCAACCGCGACGACGGCGGACTTGCCAATGGCCTGCCGAACGAACACCAGCAGCTGGTGCCGCTCATCGGAACCAGCTACGCAACTGGCTATGTATCCGGTGTCGCGGCGTTGGTTCGCAGCAAGTACCCGGAATTGAACGCCGGCCAGGTAATCCAGCGCATCACCGCAACCGCGCACAACGGGGCCCGTGCGCCGTCCAACGTCGTCGGCGCCGGCGCCGTGGACCCGGTTGCGGCCCTGACCTGGGAGCTGCCCGCCGGCACCAATCACGATGCGGCACCGGTGAAACACGTCGCGCCGCCACCGGAACCGGCACCAAAGAGCCCCGTGCCGCGGATCGTCGCGTTCGCCGGAACCGCGGCCCTCATTTTGGCCGTCGTAGCCGCCGCCGCGATCGCCGCACGCCGACGAAAGGAGCCCACGCTGTGAGCCCACACCAATCAATCTCGCCGCCCACCGGACGGATTACGTTGGTGCTGTTGGCCGTCGTGGCCGCTGCCATCGCTTTTCCATGGGAGTCCGCGCGCGAGCGTCGGGTGCTCGGCGTCGCCGTCGTTGTGGTGATCGTGCTGCTGGCCCGGTGGCACGGACTGCCCCTCACGACGATCCTGCGCCGCAGGCTGGCGATCCTGCGCCCCAACCGCGGCGCACGTCTGACCGGCGAATCCGGCACCGACGTGCGGACTACCGCACTCCTGCGCATCACCCCGCCGGCGTCAGCTCCCGACGTGCTGCCGCTGCCGCTCATCGCCAGCTACGCGAAACGCTACGGCCTGCGCGCGCACGCAATCCGGATCAGCAGCCGCGACAGCACATCCGAAAACGGTGCGCGGGAGCGGGAAACCTGGATCGGCCTGACGTTGTCGGCCGCAGATAATCTCGCGGCGCTCCAAGCCCGTTCGCCGCGAATTCCACTGCACGAGACCGCCGAGGTCGCCGCGCGTCGGCTCGCCGACCACCTCCGCGAGGGCGGGTGGGCCGCCACCCTCGCGGAGTCCGACGACGTTCCGACGCCGTACCCGCGGTCCGCCCGCGAAACCTGGGCCGGAATTCGGCAGGGGAGCACCGATTACGTTGCAGCATATGGGGTTAAGGTCGACACTGCGCTGCCGAACACCCTCGCGGCGATCTGGTCGTATCCGGTCCGCGAAGTCTGGACGGTGCTGGAGGTAGCCGGTGCCGGCGACGACCAGACGCTGGCCGTCGCAACTGCACTCCGGACCGACGCCCGTTCCACTGGGAGCGGGCCACTTCCCGGGCTGACTTCGCAGTCCGGTAACCAGCGCGCGGCGCTGACGGCTCTGGACCCGCTGTCGAATCAGCAGCTCGACGGCCATGTCGCGCTACCCGAAGCCCTGCTACTGGAGCGGCTACGCTGGGCCAGCACGGCCCACCCGCAGCAGACTCCGCGGCACCCGCAGCGGACTCCGCGGCACGCCGCTGTCACGTGAACATGAGCCGCCGCATACCCGCGAGCTTTCGCTGGTACTGACTAGCGATCGGCGACCGCGCCGGTCGGAAAGAACAGTGCGGCGGCGTTCTCATAGAACACTCCGCGCAGCCAGCCGTCGTCGATGCCCGGCACCCGGGTGATCGACCGCATAGCGTCGGCGTAGCCGTAAGGGATGTTGGGGAAATCGCTGCCGAACAGGATGCGATCGCCTAGTTGCCGTAGCCGATGTAGATGTGACGGCGGGAAAGGCATGGTTTCGTCGACGAACGGGGTGAACACCATCGTGGTGTCCAGTCGCACATCGGCGGCACTCTCGCAGATGTCCAGGAACTCGATGTACTCCGGCATTCCCATGTGCGCGACGATCAGCCGCAACCGCGGATAGCGTCGCAGGAGACGCCGTATCGGCTCAGGCCCGGTGTGTTCGCCCGGCACCGGCCCGGAACCGCAATGGATGACAACGGGTATCCGAGCATCCTCGATGGCTCCCCAAGCGTGGTCGAGCAGCGGGTCATTGGGGTCGTAGCGACCTACCTGAACGTGTGCTTTGAAGACTTGGGTCCCGTCGCGGATCGCGGCATCGACGTAGTCTCGGGCGTCTGGCTCGGGATAAAACGTTGCGGTGGCAAGGCAATCCGGAGTCGATCGGGCGAACTGGGCAGCCCACTGGTTCAGCCATACCGCCATCTGCTGCTTGTGCGGATAGACCAGCGCGGTGAAACTGCGCACGCCGAATTGCCGCAGCATATCTACCCGTTGGGATTCAGCTACCCGATAGGTGACCGGCCATTCACGACCCACCAGTGGACCCGCAGAGTCGAAGTAGTGCCACACCTTGTCCATTACCGATTTCGGCATGAAGTGGGTGTGCACGTCTATCACACCGGGCAAGCCCAGCTCAGCCCAGATCCGTCGGACCTCGGCGCCTTCGTCCTGCCTGTCCGCAGCGCTGTCGGCAGGCACGCGTTCCTCGGTCATCGCCCATCCTCGACTCGTCCGGCAAGCAGCGGGTAATACCGTTTGTCTATATCAGTCGTCGCGCGGGCTGTTGAGCAGGAGGACCAATATGTGGGATCCGGACGTCTACCTCACCTTCGCCGATCACCGTGGCCGACCGTTCTATGATCTGCTGTCCCGGGTGGGATCGCAGCAGCCACGTCGGGTGGTCGACCTTGGGTGCGGCGCAGGCAACCTGACCGTGCAGCTGGCCCGGCGCTGGCCGGATGCGGTGATCGAGGCGCTGGACAGCTCACCGGAGATGGTCGCCGCCGCCCGCGACCGTGGCGTGGAGGCGACCGTCGGAGACCTGAGAACCTGGACGCCACAGCGCGATACCGACGTAGTGCTCAGCAACGCCGCCATGCATTGGGTGCCCGAACACGCCAACCTGTTCGTCCGGTGGGCCAGTCAACTGGCCGCCGGGTCGTGGATTGCCGTTCAGATGCCCGGCAACTTCGAAACCCCGTCGCATGCTGCGGTGCGTGCGGTGGCCCGACGTGAGCCATTCGCAAAGACCCTGCGGGACATCCCGTTTCGGGTGGGGACCGTGGTCGATATACCTGCGCACTACGCCGAGCTGCTGATCGACGCCGGATGCACCGTCGACGCCTGGGAGACCACTTACGTACACCAGCTCACCGGCGAGCATCCGGTCCTGGACTGGATCAGCGGTACCGCGTTGCTGCCGGTGAGCGAACAGCTCAACGAGCAGGAATACCAACAGTTTCGCCAGGAGCTCATCCCGCTGCTCGCCGGAGCCTATCCAGCCCGGCCCGACGGGACCACGTTCTTCCCGTTCCGACGAGTGTTTTTCGTTGCGCAGGTAGGCGGCTGACGGACCGGCTACTGCGGCAGTCCCAATCGCTGCGCGTCCTCGCGGTAGCGATCCACCCAATCGTCGGAGCGCTGATTGGCCTGGCGTTCCAGCACCGGTGCGGGAGCCAGCCGCCGATCTTGGCCGACGGCCTCCAACACCGCGGCCACGATCGATGTCAGATTGCGCCACAGCACCGGATAGGGCACGTCAATCGGTTCGATGTGTTCTTCGGTGAACCAATTGCGCCAGCCTTCCTCCTGCCCCCGCAGCATCGTAACGATGTGGGCGATCGCACCAGCGTGGTAAGCGGCCCGCGAGTCGCGCTCGGGGTCTGGGCGGCCCCGCCACACCCGAGTCTGCACGGCCCGCCAAAACGACACCGCCTGCGAAACCACATCCGGCCGGTAGACGTGCACGTAAACCGGTTCGCTTCCGATCACGTCTCGAATGGCTGCCCGCAGACTATCCCCGGAGCAATCGGGTAATCCCGCCGCCCGCTGCTTCAGCAGCGGCGTCTGGTTCCACATCAACTTGCCACCCCAGATGCCGTTGGGCGTTCGGCCCGAACTGCGGATGTGCTCACGCCAGGCGACCGATGAGGCGATGTCCGGAGTGCCCGGCTCCAGCGGATCGAGAAGCCGCAGGATCGTTTCGTCATCGACTCCGGCGAACCATTGCCGTGGCTGGGGTGCCATGCCGGTAGTCGGCAAGTACTGGAAGAACTCCTGTGGCTCGCCGGCACTGCCGGTCGCGCGTAACGATTCGACCAGCAGCGTGCTGCCGCACCGTTGCGAGGCGAGCACGAGATACGACGTCGGGTGCGCGGGCATCAGGTGTGAGCCTAGCCTGCCGACGATGCAGGCTGGTACGGCCTGAGATGGGGGTACCTCCCGCTTGCGGGGGAGAGGCGGGCAATCGAACCTAGCCGCACGTCATGGTGGTCGTATCCATACGGATTACGTTCACGCTGAACAGAACTATTGCTCGGTGTGCCTGACTTCGTCTTCGATTCCGCGGTCCACGGCGATCGCCGACCGACTGCTCGGCGTCTTCTCGTGGATCTGCAAATACGTTTCGGTGTAGCGCGCCGCAATGCGACTGCCGGCAAAATCGGAGGGTATGACGTCGCCGGTCTGCTGGCGCCAATCATGCAGCCGGACAGCGAGATCGGCGGCAACCAGATCGGCGACGTCGGTGCCGTTTCCGGCCAGCAGGTTATGGGTCTCGGTGGGATCTGCGCGCAGATCATAAAGTTCGCGTTCCGGGCGCGGCGCGGTGACCAGCGGCGCGACCGCCTGGCCGGACGGGCTTTCCTCGATATCCCACGGCAGATCCAGTAGCGGGCGGTGCGCGTAATTCTCGATGTAGCTGAATTCTTTCGTCCGGATCGCGCGGATCGGATCGAACGAGTCGTGATAGGTCTTGGTGGTGTAAACATGGTCGCGCACCGGCTCGATGGGATCCGGCGCTAGCAGCGCCGGCGCGTGCGAGATGCCCTCGATGTCGGGCGGCTGCGCTATATCCAGCAAGTCCAGCAGCGTCGGGACCAAATCCACACCGCTGAACAGATCGTCGTAAACCCTTGGAGCCATTGCTATCCGGGTGGGCGGCCGGACGATCATCGCGATACCTGTTCCGGCCTCATACAGGGTGGATTTCGCTCGGGGGAAGGCCGCACCGTGGTCGGTGACGAACACCACCCACGTGCTGGCGTCCAGTCCGGTGGCGGCGAGCGTGTCCACTATCCGGCCGACCGCGGCGTCGGCCGTCGCGATGGCTCCGTAGAAGTCGGCCAGATCTTGGCGCACCTCAACGGTATCGGGCAGATAGTCGGGCGGATCGACAGCGGCGGCGTCGGAAGGTTCGTAGCGATCCCGCGGATACGGGCGGTGCGTTTCAAAGAACCCGGCCGTCAACAGAAATGGTCGGCTGGTGTCATGGTCGCGCAGCCATTGCTGAGCCCGTTCCACCACATATTCGCAGTAGGAGTTCGATACGTCGAACTCGTCGAAACCCAACCTCGACGGGTAGGATGTCTCGTGCTGCATTCCGAAAAGAGCTGAGTACCAACCATATTCAGCGAGAATCTGCGGCAGTGTACGAACGCCCGCGCGGTACTCCCAACCATGGTGGGCCAGCCCGACCAGTCCGTTGCTCTGCGGGTAGCGGCCAGTGAACAGCGATCCGCGCGACGGTGAGCATAGCGGCGCCGTGGCATGTGCCCTGGTGAACAGGACGCCCTCGGAGGCCAATTGGTCCAGTCGTGGGCTCGAGACGTCGGCGTGACCATAGACGCCTAGATACCGGCCCAGATCGTGCCAGTGCACGAGCAGCACATTGTCACGCCGCTGGTGCGTCACGTCTTGGTTGACGTCGTGGTCGCCGATCGCCGCCACCTCCTGAGCTTGCCGGGCCCCGTCGACGTTATCGGCTGCGGTGCCTTAGTGAGGACGGCGGGGGCGTGTCGGGCCGGCCTGCCGTTAGCTGCTCACCAGTATTGCGGCGGATACCCGCTCGGGCCGGGTGGTCCGCCTTGCGGCGGTTGCGGCTGCCCGTACGGCCATTGCCCACCGCCCGGAAACCCGGCGGGCCCAGGGCCACCGGTCAACTTCGGCGGCAGTCCCAGGACCGCCCGGAATGCCGGGACAAACATGAGGCCTCCGGTGACGGCGATGACGAGTCCCGCGATCAGGTCGTAGGTAATTCGACCGGTAGCGCCGTAGCGAGCCTCGCAACCGATCGCCAACACCAGCATCACGATGCCGCCGCCGAGGATCAGGAATTGCCCCATCTGCCTTTTGAGAAAGAGCATGACCGCGCCACCGGTCGCCGCGAGGCTGGCCGCGATAATCAGAACCAGGCAAATCACCAGGGCCACGGGAACACTTGGGACCACGTTCTTGATCGACTGCCGGCAAAGGGTGGAGTACTCACCGCCGAACCGATTACACACATCCGAAGCGCGGCTGACAGCGCTGTTCAGGTTGATCCACAGGTTCAGCGTGAGGATGGCGCCGAGTAACCCGAGCAACCCGATGATGGCAAAGGTGATCCAGCCGATGGTCTGCTGGGCAGTCGGGCCGGAAACGGGCGCACCGTAACCACCCCACGGCGGCGGGACGTAACCGGGCTGCTGACCGTAACCCGCCTGCGGGTAGCCAGGTCCGGGCGGCGGCGGTGGTCCGTAACCGGGATGAGGTGGTTGCTGGCCGTGATTGAAAGCGGTTGGCTGGTCGTAGCCGCCGGGGCCGGGCTGGCCGTAGCTCTCGGGGACCGGCTGGCCACCGTAGCCAGGCTCGACGTGCTCCCGCGGATCGTGTGGCGAACTGCCCCATTGCGGGGGGAAGCCTGGCGGAGGAGTTTGCACACCGGCATCGTAACCGCCACGGCCCGCCGCTGAGGCTGCCAACGCTGCCGGCATCTCGACCGCGTTCCTGCAAGACGCGGAGTCCGAGCGTCCCGTTCCTCCTGACGCGGCGACGGCAATCGACACGCTCATCGCGCAACTGGCGATGAGCTGAGGCTCAGGTCGTGCGTTGAGGCGCTTTTGCCCAGCCGTTCTCCGAGACGAATTCGGCGAGGGGCCGCCCGACCGCCCAGCCGTCCAATTCCAGTGATGGCCGATCGGGAAAGTCGGGCACCGGGCCAAGGCACAGAATTGCCACCGGCTCGGCATCGGCGGGCATGGACAGCAAGGCCGCCAGTCTTGGCGGATCGAACAGCGACACCCACCCCATCCCCAGACCCTCGGATCTCGCTGCCAGCCAAAGGTTTTGGATCGCGCATGACACGGAGGCGAGGTCCATCTGCGGTAGGGTGCGACGTCCGAACACATAGCTGTCTCTGCAATCGGACAGCGCTACCACCAGCAGCTCAGCGCAATCGAGGATGCCTTCGACCTTCAGCGCCAGAAATTCCTGGGCCCGCTGGCCCAGCGCGTGCGCGGTCAGCAGACGCTCTTCGTCGACTAGGGCGTGGATGCGTCGCCGTAGCTCCTCGTCGGTGATCCGGATGAACCGCCACGGCTGCATCAGACCCACATTGGGTGCAGCGTGCGCGGCCTGCAGCAAGCGCACCATGACCTCCTCGGGCACCGTGCTGCCGGGCACGAAACGGCGCATGTCGCGCCGCTCGGAGATCACGCGATAGACGGCTTGCCGCTCCTGCGGATTGAACGCGTGATCGCCCACATAGTCATCGTAGAAACCGTCGCGTGTTAAAGCGACGAACGATGCCCCATTCGACGTGTCGGGGCGCTGGATCGGCCAGACTGGCGTCGAATGTTTCGGTGCTCGACAACCGGCGAAAAGGATCAGTCCTATGAATATTCCTGAATCGGTGGACCAATTGCCGACCAATGGCACTCGCGGACGCGTCTACGGCGAGCCCTACCGAACGGCGGACGGCGGGACCGTGATCACCGTTGCCAAGGTGCGTGCCGGCACCTCGACGCCAGTCGGTGTGTTCGTCGTCCACGGCGGCACCGCTTGCTGGGTGCCGGCTATCGACACGAACCGGATTGCGCTGATCGGGGTGATCACCGGCCTGATATCGGCGGTGCTCGTCAGCATGGCTCTGCTGCGTCGCCCGCCCTGGCCGGACTTGTCGGCGACGTCGGCGGCCTGGCTGCGGCGCTGATCCCTTACGGCCGATAGGTGACGCCGACCGCGCGGAAAACGTATTCCGGCGGCATGTCGAAGCTCAGCGATCGGCGCGGCAACCCGGCAAGCACGTCGCCGGGAACGGTGACCTTGTAGTGCAGTGAGAGATGGCCGGTGAACGACGGGTCCACCTCGTCGACATCGACATCAACCTGCAAACCGGCAGGAGATATCCGCGCCGTCGCCGTGCCGGATTGTGTTGCGTCCCAATGCACGTCGACGGTGGGGCCGGCCAGCTTGGGTAGCGACGACAGGGTCGCCAGCACTCGTTGTGAGGTGAAAACCAGCGACCCGACGTAGCTGGCGACGCTGTGCCCCGAACGCAGGCCGGGGATGGCGCCGCTGAACCGTCGGGTGACGGCGACGTAGTCGGCGAGGTAGATGACTCCCTCGGCGTCGACCTCGGCGCGCACGTCGGCGGGCAGCTTGCCGATGCCGAAAAGCCTGCGGACAAAGACCGGCATCAGCCCAGTATGACCGCGGCCCGCGTCAGCTCAGCGCCCTTGGTCAGCGCCGTCATCGTCCTCGGGCTTCTGGTCGGGTGCGAGTATTCGCCGGGACGCGACCGGCTTGCCCGCCACTCGCTTCACCACCTCGGCTGCAGTCGGCGGGGCGACGATACGTCCCTGCACCGGGGCGCCGTTCTTCACCGACGGGGGCACGACGCGTTTGGTGTCGGTCTTGGAGTCGCCACCCGATCCGCCGGCGCCGCCCATCGCGCCCGGAGGCATCATCGGCATGCCGCCCATTCCGCCTCTCGGTCCGGCTGCTGCGTCGGGTGGAGGCGCCGGTACCGGCGGCGTGGTGGTCGACGATGCCGGGACGGTACCGGCTGAAGGAGTCGGTGGCGGCCCGAGCTGTGAGGCAGGAACGGTGCTAGCCAAGCCGGCGCCCGCACCCCCTGCAGCGCCGCCCAACTCACCGGCGGCACCACCGGCGAGTCCGCCGCCCGCGCCGAGAAGCTCCTCGGGTATCGCCCCTGCGGCCGCCGCCCCGCCTCCAGCGCCCTTCGCAGCACCCATTACCGCCTGCATGGCCTGCATACCTTGCTGCGGGATCTGTTGTGCGATCTGGGTAAACGGTTGCAAGATACCGGTGAGGCTGCTGGTGAGACCCTGGCCGATCCCCGTTGCTCCCTGCATAAGCTGGGTAAACTCTGACATCGGGTCTTTGCCGCCGACACCGGCGAGCTGTGCGGCCGAATTCTGTTCAGTGGCGGGGAATTGCGTCATGGCGGCACCGAGCCCGGCCTCCCGCCGGCTCTGCCCCGTCTGCGCCTGGAGGTTGTCCGCGGGATCACCAGAATTGACACTTACGCCCAGCAGGGACAGCAATTGCTCGACCCCCGACGGGCCGGAGGCCACCATGTCGGAAACGATTTGGTGCGGCGGCAAATTCAGCCCATGCGCGCGCGCATAGTCTTCGATGATCGCTACAAGCTTCGGATCCATGACATTGTTCCTTGCGGTGGTTGGCTGTTTGGGTGCTCGATCAGTGGACTGTTGGGATTTCGTCGGGGACCGAGGTAGATGGTCGAGGATCGGTAGCCGCTGCGGTCCGCAAGCTGGCAAGGTCGTTATCGGTCATTGCGAAACGCTTTCCGCCGCAGCGGTATTGCAGGCTAGAAACCAGGCAAGATGGTAGTTGGCGGCGGCTTTGTCGCCGACTACCAGGGCCTCGATCGCGGACAGCAGCTGCCAATTGCCGACCTCGTCCGGATTGACATGATCGGGATAGCTATCCAGCACGCGGTCAGCGAGCTGGGTCAGTTCGTCGTGCAGATCCGTCGGCTTCGGATTCGAGCACCCCGGTGTTCTTGGAGGCAGCTGTGGCAAGGGTATGGGCGAGCCTCGGTCAGCCCATCGCGCCAGTGGGTGGCGTCGGTCAGCTGCCAGCTCAGCTCCTCCACTTCGGGCGCGCGCCGTCGCCGCGGCGAGGTGGGCACGGGCTCGTCGGTGTCGGGATCGGGACGGTAGTGACCAGGTTCTGAGGCGGCAGCGAGTTTGACTTCACCTAACAGCGCTTCGAGATCACCGCGTCGGCGCACTGGTTCGAGAAGCGTTACGGCGGAAGGGATTTCGATGCCAGGCGGGATCCAGCCGCTGGCTAAATCGGTCACCAGCACGGTGCTGTCGTCCGCGTCGATCTCCGACCGCCCACGCCAGCCGGGGTTGTTGGCGGCTACCGCGGCCACGAGGCGCTGCAATCGCCTCCGCGCTGTCGAATCAGCCGAAGCCGCCCCGGCCAGCGCACCGCCTGCGGTGGCGATGACGCCTTGGGCCCCCACACCGGGTGGCGACTGTGCCGGAGTCGGCACAGGGGGATTGACGCACCACCGCGGGCTGACCTACGCCGGGCGCCCCACCGGCCGAGGGATGTACCGGCGCCGAACCCGGGACGGACGACGACGGCGGTGGGCTTACCGGCGCTGACGGCGCCGATGGCTGAGCAAATCGGTGGTACTGACGGCGTCACCGCGATCGGCGGGCGAAGGTCGGAGCCGTAGGCGGGCAACGGGCCCCCGAGGCCGTGGAACCGGAGTGGCGGCGGCCCCGCTCATCATGGGCGAAACCGGCTCGGAGGTGTAGGCCACCGGCGAGGGTGGCACGGGTGGTGCGGGCGCCTGCTGCGTCGGGGGAGGGGTGTCCCCAACCGTGACCGGTGTGCCCGTCGCTGCCGCAGGGAAGGTAGGCGCAGTCGGCGGCACCTGTGAGCTCGATCGCTGCACCGGCCCCCCGGGCAGACCCGGCGCCCCGCGCTGATGTGGGGGCACTCATCGGCGCCCCTGTATTCAAGCCCGGCGGCGCCAGCCTGTTGCTGCGTTAGTCGGCGCCCCGAAACCCGCTGGTGTGCCATGCCCCCCATCGGCGCCGACGGCATGGTGGACATCGGCGGTGGCCCGGGAGCGGCAGTCGGCACGTTCCCTCCAAATGCGGCGGGCGCTGCGGGCACCGGCGCTGTGGGCTGGGGCATGTTTGCCGCTGCGCCGCCGGCGGGAGGTGCGGCGGGTGGTGGGGCCGCCGGTGCTGTGGGCTGGGGCATGTTTGCCGCTGCGCCGCCGGCGGGAGGTGCGGCGGGTGGTGGGGCCGCCGGTGCTGTGGGCTGGGGCATGCTCGCTGCTGGGCCGCCGGGTGGGGCGGGAGCCGCTCCTGGTGGCGCGGGCTGGTTCAGCTGGCCTCGGACGTGGTCCTCGATCGCCTTCAGGTCGGGCTGCTGATTTCCGTCGAGCCCGGCGGCGTGCGCCATTCCCCGAAACGATTGGCCGGTGCCGCCTTGCGCGGTGACAACACCTTCGCCTGCGCCCATGATGTCGTCAGCGCATGCTGCCGCCTTCTCGTTGGCTTCGCGCTGATATTTGGCGATTGCTTCAGTAATCTCTGTGACTTTGGTTGCCAAATCCGCTTTGGAGTTCTGGATGTCGTGGATTTCGTTATTGCCTCTTGCGGCAATGTCGGTCAGAGCACCGCGAAGTGTCACCACAGCGTTAACAGCCTTTTGAAGAGCATCTGCGTAGGCTTGGTTCTTGCGGACAACCTCCGAAGCCTGGTCGGCGCCCTGACGAAAGGCATCCCGAATGGCATCGGCGGTGACACCCTCCTGCTTGCAAAGAGTGGTATTAATGGCTTCCTGTAGAGTCCTATAAAGATCGGCGAAGTGAGTTACGATGGCGTTCCGGTTAGCAAGCGCATTATCAAGAATCTCCACTGTCGTTCCGCTTACCCACTGGAGACCAACCAGAAGCGCCGACCATTCACCGGGCGGATAATCGGGAGTCATTTGCACAACCGTCGGATCGTGTCGGCCGACGCGCTGTTGGCGCCCACTACCGGCCGCAGTTCCGGATCGGAAGTACCAAACCCGTCCTGATAATCAATCACAACTTCTTCGAGCGTACTCGCTTGCTCACGAACAGCGGTTGCCAGATCAGCTGGGGTCGCCGGTTCTTCGGCGAGCGTCGCGAGGAGATATCGGCTGAATATATCGAATATCTGTCGAGTATTAATGGCCGCGACGAGCGGGTCGCTGCCTCTAGGTAGGGCGTTACCCACGTTTACCGCACGATCTAATTTTCCGAAGGCAGTGCATACTTTTGCTTTGGCGTCGGCGATCTGCTGTTGGGTGTAGGTGGGCTTGGGCGGGGGTTGATTGTCATGCGGCATCGGGCGGAACCATCCAGCAAGGCCGACGGCTAAGGCGATCAGCGCAATCGCAAGCGCAGTAAACGTCGGCCACCGCGCCGGCCGACCGACCGCCATCGGCGGCACGGGCGGCGTTCGACCCGACGGGGTCAAAGCGGCCGGCGGGGGAGGGCCCCAGTGCTGGCCTGGATCTGGGGGAACTGCTCCAGGCGGGATATCCGACATGGAGCGATCGTATCGCTGATCGCCGATCGTGGTATTCACCAATGCTGCGCAGGCCAAAGGATTTGGCCGGACCGTTTGGAGATTGCGTGACGGTCGGCAACGATCTCGATGCCAGGGAGCGGCTACCGCAAGCCGGACGGCCGTGACGCCAAACATGCCGAATTGGTGTGCAAGATCGCGGCTGCCTTGGATTGACTAGGTGGGATCTTGCCGCACCATCTGTTCAATCTCGTCCACCGACTTTGACATTAGATGGCTAAAAATAGTGGCATCAACTACGGATAATATCGCGCAATCATCATTCAGGCAGATCTGGTACCCTTTTTTAGCTTGTGAAACCTCAACCTCAGGCGCGTATCCTAACCGGGCTAGATCGGCACCTAATGGCCCAGACGCAAGACTTGAACGAGCGGTAGTGGCCCAGTCCCAGATAAGGTACTTTTCGGCCAGATCAAAACTCGATAGCTTAGCCGCACCGTTCCGTCGTTGCCCACGGTCATTGACCGTATCGACTACCCACCAGGACCCGTCGTTGTGAAGATGGACCGAATAATCGCCTGAACTGAAGAGGATTTCGCAGTCATCACAGTCAGTCGATACAGAGATATTGCCGCCTCCGAGATTTGGCGCCCATTGACGCCAATTTGCCGACAAGCGCGAAATGTCTACCATTAATTAATCCTTCTTAGGAATCCCCACTTGACCAGTTCGTTAACGTTAGCAGTATCTCCAAATTCGTCGATAATTCGATATTGCGTGCCGCCGCCCGGCTGGTGGAACCAGGATGCGCCTTGGACTCTTCGATATGCCAGCCCGGCGGGAGTATCGTAGGGTCTTCGACGACGTATTGATAGTAGGGTTTGAGCGCGCTTTCTGGTGGAAGGGCCCGTTCAGCGAAGGGGACTCCGTCGGGGCTCAGGTAACCGCCGCCCGGGTAGCCGAAGCGGTCGATGACGGTGCCCGGGGGCAGGTGCGCGTCAGGAACAACGGTGCCGGGGATGGCGTAGGGCGTTGCCGGGCAGGCGATCGTCCGGATAGAGAAGGCTGCCGTCAGCTTTCGTGAATTCCGGTCCGGGATCTACGGGGTGGTAGCCGTCGAACATCGGCGAATCGTGCGGCAGCGGGGGCGGCACCTCATCGACTGGTGGCACTGCGACGTGCGTCCCGCCGCCGGCGAGCGGCGGGTCGTGCGTCGTCGTGGGAGCCGGGTGATCTGTTGCGGTTACCGGGGGCGGGTGCTCGGCGGTGCCCGCGGGAAGCGATGTGGGAACGTGTCCGGCTTGTTCAGCGGCCAGCTGTTCTGCGGCATGTTTGGTGCGGTCTTCGGCCGCAGTGAAAGTCTGGGCAAGGACGTTCTCCGACGTGATGCCGGCGCCCAAGCCAACGGCCCGCCGTTCTAAGAGCGCCTTGAACCCTTGCACAGCGGCTTCGCCGCCCGCCTTGAGTTCCGGCGCACCGACGGCCAGCGTGACGGCGGTCAAGAGCGGCTCGTCGGTGGCTTCGGCACGGCCCGGGTCGGGCGTGCGCATGCCGACGAGCTTGCCGTCCTTGAAGGTGTAGTAGGTCCCGGTGCCTTGGTCGAAGATTTCACCGGTGCCGTTTTTCAGTTGACCGGTGACCTGCACGGGCTGCCCGTCAGCGGTGTAGCCGAACAGGAAGTGCCCGTCCGCGCTGGCCCGCAGCGCCGCGGGGTCGACGTTGTTGTAGTCGGGCAGTTTGCCCAGATCGTTGAGGGCGTCGGCGAGGTTTTTCTTCAGTTGGGGCAGGCTCGCGAACGCGGCTTGCCCCTCCGGTGAGCCTTGGCCCTTGGTGTAGGCAGTGACCGCGGCGTCGTCGAGTGCTTTCTGCGCGGCGCGCACCTTGGCCATCTGATCCACGACGGCCTGGTTAGTAACATGCCGAAGGTCGGCCAGCTCGCCGGCCTCGAACCCCGACGGTGGAATGTCGCCGGCGGCTTGGCCTTTCGGGTCTTCGCCGTCCAGCGCTTGGATCGCGGCCGGGTCGTAGCCGTCGGTGCGCAGGTTCGCCTTGGCCCTCTTTAGTCCGTCCGCATAGTCGTCACGGATGCGCTCGAGCTGCTGCAGCGTTGCTTTGGTGTCGTCGACGGCTTCGCGTTCACAATCGTTGATGTATTGCCCGAGCCGATCGATGTCGTCTTCAAGTTCGCAGATGTCGTCATCGTCGTCGGCTTGGGCAAGGAGGTTTTCGTCCTGCTTGATCATGTCGTCGGCCTGGCCGATCCAGTCGTCGAGAGTTTGCAGCCGAGCCTCCAAGGCGTTGATATAGCCGTTGGCGGTTCCTTGCGTCTGCGCCAGTGCCGCGGCGACGTTTTCCAGATCGACGGCGATCTTGGGCAGCTGGCTGGCTTGCAGGCCCAGTGCGGTGGCAGTCCGCTGGACTTCGGCCGAGTCCGTGATCGGATGCTGCCCGTTGTCGCGGATCCACGCATCAAACCGGCGGCGCGCCTCGGCGAACGCCTTGTCAGCTTCTTGTGTGGATTGACCAGCGTTATGAAACGCCTGCCCGAGGTCGGCGATCTGTGCCGGTCGGCCGCTTTGCAGCGTGGCGTTGACCTTCCAGGGATCGCCGCCGGCAAACATGACCAGCAAGCCCCGGCTCATGTAGCGAAGATTCACTACACTTCCCGCAGCACCTTCATGTTCTGGTCCTCCGTCGCCGTGAACGCATAACCTGCGCGATGCGCTTTCGTCCCAACGTCGTTGAGGTTCTCCTGATGGTTGTGCAGGGCTTTGACGTGGTAGGCGTGCGCAGCGCTGACCGCGTCGTGAAAATCATCGGCGGCGGCGAAGCTGCCGAACATGCCGGCTACCGGCGTCGCCCCAGACAGGTGATTTACGCCGGCTTGAGCGTGCTCGCTCGCGCGGCGTGACTCGGACGCCCCGGAGTGCAGCTGTGCGGTATCGACGAACATCGCTCATCCTTCCCTGACCTGGCGGCGACGCTACTACCACTGGCAGAGGGGTCAATTCACCTTTAGGCTCCGCGGGCTTGCTAGTGTCGCCTCGGTTTTGCGGCGTCGCTCATGGATCCCGGCTACGGTCGCGCCTCCGGCGCGCATGCGCAGCGCGAGGGCGGAGAAGTCCGGGGTAGAACATACGCATGATGAGCAACGCGACTATTCGAGTCATCGTTGACCGCGAGTCAGTCCATGCCGGAGACGACACGGATAGTCACCAAGAGATCTGGGACTTCCCTTTCGACGCCAGCCTCGATGACCTGCTGGTGAATCTTTGTTCGAAATACCTAGCGTCGGTCGCCGGCGACATCATGTGGGTGGTGTACCTCGGCGGCGGAAGACTACCGGGCCCCAGGCAGGTGCTTGCCCTGATCTATGTCGATTACCCGAGCTGGCTTATTCGCTTCACGCGCGTCTGGTCAGGCGACCAAGGGCTCAAGGACCTACGCGATCTGCACGGCCCTCAATCAGAATTGCCGATCTTCGTCCACTACCCATCCGGCCGCACTCGCCTGCGCTTAGCAACCCTCGACGAGATCAAGCAGAGCCCTTATTACACGGGTGCGACGCCGCACCGAAAACCGCTCGGGCGCTAGCTTGTGACCAGTGTCGACGAATATCGCTAACTCTTCTCTGACCTCGCAGCAGCGCTAGTACCGCGGTTAGAGCAGTCAATTCACCTTTCGGTGCGGTGGTCAATGCGATCAGTGAGCGCCTAACTGCGTGCGCGCAGCCGCAGCCGGAAGCGCACGATGCCGGCGAAGACGACGGCCAGCAGGACGAGGATGCCCATGTCGAACAGCCAGGCGCTGCGCACATGGCGCCACAATCGGTCGACGGGCAGCCCCGCCTCGACGTTGTTCAGATCCACAGTCGACGCCGAGGCGGCGAACCCCCAACGCGCCGGCACCAGGCAGGACATCTGGTCCAGGACCAGCCGTCCCGTCACCGGGATCAGGCCGCCGGCCAACACCATCGAAACCATGATGGTCACCACCAGCATCGGCAGCACCTGTTCAGTGGTGCTGGCCAGCGACGACAATGCCAGCCCCACCATCGCCGAGGTGACGGCCGTCAGCGCCAGTCCCAGGTACAGCTCCACGACAGCCTGCAAAACGCCGTGGCCCAACAGCACACCGCCGTGCGAGGGCGCGCCTTTGCCGATCGTCATGATCGCGACCATGACCGCGGTGCCAATCAGCGCCGCGGTGCTGTAGACGGCCACTTTGGCCATCAGGTAGGCCGACGCCGAGAGGCCCACGGCTCGTTCGCGTTGGAAGATCATCCGCTCGCCGACCAGGTCGCGCACGGTCAGTGCGGTCCCCAAGAACACCGCGCCGATATTGAGCAGGATCAGGATGTCGATGGGTTGGTCGGGCTGGGGCCCGGTCGGATTGGCGTATCCCAGCCCGGTGTTGCCTGGCACTGCGAGCGACAGCACCCCGAGCACCAGCGGCAGCACCGCCAGAAACGCGAAGTAGCCGCGATCGGAGGTGATCAGCCGGGTTTGGCGGCGCGCCAGCGTCACTACCTGGCGCCAATGGCTGGTCTGGGGCGGTCGGCCCAGTGGTGCCGCACCGGCGGTCGGCGATGGCCGCCGCGGGGCAGCGGGGTGACGGGCCAGATATGCCCGGTGCGCACCGTCGGGGTCGGTGCTGACCCGAGCGAAGATGTCGGCCCAATCGGTGCTGCCCATCACCGCCCCGATCTGCGCGGGCGGGTCGGCGAAGGCGGTCTTGCCGCCGGGTGCCAGCAGCAGGATCTGGTCGCACATGCTGACGTAGGTCAGCGAATGCGTGACGACGATGACGACCCGGCCGGCATCGGCGAGCCGGCGCAGCATCGTCATCACCTGCCGGTCCAAAGCCGGGTCCAGTCCCGAAGTCGGTTCATCGAGGATCAGCAGCGACGGGCCGGTCAGCAGTTCCATGGCCACCGACGCACGCTTGCGCTGGCCGCCGGACAGCTTGTCGACGCGAGTCTTCTTGTGCGGAGTCAACTCCAACTCGTCGAGCACCCGCTCGACCACCTGCCGTCGATCATCGGTCGAGGTGTCCGGCGGCAGCCGAAGTTCCGCGGCGAAATTAAGGGCCTGTTCGACGGTGAGCTGGCGGTGCACGACATCGTCCTGGGGCACCATCCCGATTCGGGAGCGCATCGAGGCGTACTCGGCATGCACGTCGTGCCCGTCGAACGCGACCACACCGGCGCTGCGCGGCATCGCACCGCCAATCAGCTTGACCAGCGTGGATTTTCCGGCGCCGGACGGCCCGATCACGGCGGTCAGCGTCCCCGGTTTCGCGGTGAAGGACACATCCTGCAGCAGCGGGCGCCCGTCAACGCTCAATGCCAGCCCGTGGGCGGTCAGCCCGCTGCCGCGGGCCGCCGCGGGCTGCGGCACCAGGGTGTTGCCGGTCGCGAGCAGGTCGGTGTTGCCGATGGTGACGACGTCGCCGTCGCGCAGCACCGCGTTCGTGATCCGGGTGCCGTTGACGAATGTGCCGTTGCTGCTGTTGTTGTCGCGGATCTCGAGACCGGCCGGGCTGGACACCAGCACCGCGTGCACGCGGGATGCCAGCGCGTCGTCGACGACGACATTGTTGGTCTTGGCGCGGCCGACTGTCGCCGAACCCCGTGAACCCACCGTCCGCGGCGGGATCGGCCGGGTCGGAACGCGCCGGGCGCGGCTCGTCCGCGCGGGGATGTCCGGTCGGCTCGGCCGCGGCTGCGACCCGGTCGGACGTACCGGCGGCCGTGTTTGCGTCCGGGTCGGCGGCGGCGGGCTTACTGGCCGGAACATGGTCCTCTTCGGGCTACGGCCCGGGCCTTCATCAGGAACCGTCCGGGGATTGCGGGGTCCCGAGGATGTCGCCGACGCGGCCACCCGGAATGTCAACTGTGGTCCACGCGGGCTGCCCAGCGTGATGCTCAAGCGGTCGCGGATGGCCACCAGGGCCGCGCGGGAACCATCGACGTAAACGCCGTTTTGGCTTTTGTCGACGACGACCCACTGTGCGCCGTCGAACCGCAGAATCGCGTGCACCCGCGATATCAGTGTCAGGTCGTCGGGATTGATGTCTTGGAAGCGGATGTCGCAGTCGCGGTCGCGCCCCACGATGACATCCCGCCCGACTGGAAAGGTGTACATCGCTGATCCGAGCCAGACGGTCAGTGGTGGCGCGCCGACGCCGCTCGCCACGGCGAGCTTTGCCGTGTTGCCGTCATCAGCCGGCGTGCGGGTGCGTTCTGTCGGTGCCATCCAATGCTCTCTATACCCCGGGACCCTGTGGACGACGCATACGACCGGACGATTCGCCTTCAGGTCGCATCTCGCCGCTGCCGCCCAAGAAGATCGGTGCTGATCATATAAGCGCCCCCGGCAGCGGCCGGTTGCGAGCGCAGAGTCGCGGCCGCGCGGTGACCAGATCGAAGCTAAACCTTAACTTGACCTCTGGAAGGTGTGGCGTTCACGATTAAACGGTGCGCCGACTGCTGGGTTTACTGTGCGCTGCGGTGTGCGCAGCCGTCGTACCCCTGGCGACAGCTCCGAAGGGGGGTGCAGTCGGCGCACCCTGGTTCGCGCCCTCGGTCGGCAATGCATCTCAGGTCATTTCCGTTGTCGGAGTTGGCGGTTCGAGCGCAAAGTTGGATGTCTACGAACGTGCCGCCGCGGGCTGGCAGCCGGTCGCGGCCGGCATACCCGCGCATGTCGGATCGGCGGGTCTGGCACCACAGGCCAAGAGCGGTTACCCCGCTACCCCAATGGGGGTCTTCGCCTTGCCGTTCGCGTTCGGGACCGCGCCCAATCCCGGTGGGGGACTGAAATACGTGCAAGTCGGGCCCAATCACTGGTGGAACGGCGATGACAACAGCCCTACCTTCAACACGATGCAGGTCTGCCACCAGGCGCAGTGCCCGTTCGACACCTCAGCGAGTGAGAACCTCGAGATCCCGCAGTACAAACACGCGGTAGTGATGGGCGTCAACCCCGACCATGCCCCGGGCAAAGGTGCGGCATTCTTTTTCCACACCACTGACGGCGGCCCAACAGCCGGCTGCGTGGCGATCGACGACGCCTCGCTGGTACAGATCATTCAGTGGCTGCGGCCCGGCGCGGTGATGGCGATCACCGAATAGTCTTCAGGCGCAATCGAGTTCAGGCCAGCGCGCTACCGGGCCTCACTTTGAAGTCGATGTTTGCCAACGACATCGTTGCGTCGTAGGTCCGGTCATATCCGGTCGCGCTGATCCGCCATCCGTCGGCGGTGCGGCGATAGCGGTCGCGGTAGAAGCCGGCGCCGATCAGCATGAAGTTGAACTCGGCCACGATCACCCGGTCCTGCAGATACCAGCAGCCCGTTGCCTCATCGCCGGTCACGGTGATCTCCGGATGGGTCACTCGGTGCTCGGTGATGACGCCCGGACCCAGTGACGAGCGCATGTATTCGACCAGGTCGGCACGGTTGGTGAAGTGATGCTCCTCGCCGAGCGACGACCCGTAGTCGCCCTTGACGTCCTCGGTGAGCGTGTCGGCGAAGTCGTCCCAATGTTTGGTGTCCAGCCCACGCATATAGCGGTACTTGACCTGTTCGATCGCAGCAACGTCGGCGAGATAGGCGACGTGATCGTAAGAGCTCATCACGTCATTGCAGCACACGCCGGTGGGTATTCTCCGAGCAGCCGTGCTGGGCGCCGGCGGGATGGGCACCGTCTATCTGGCCCGCAACCCTGACCTGCCGCGCAGCGAAGCGCTGAAGGTGCTCAACGCGGGGGCGGGCTCAGCGCAGGTGGTCGGTGACCATATCGATAAGCGCGCGTCGCTCCCGGTGCCAGTCGATCGAGGTGCCCACGATCATCTGCGCCAACACCACACCCCGCAGCGTCGCCCAAATCACCTCGGCCACACCATCATTCGATGGATCGTCAGTTATCAGTCTGCCGAGCTGGCCGATAGCCGAATTCATTTCCAGCAGGTGACGCCTCGAGGACCCGCCCGGGCCGCCGCGGTTGGCCCGCAGGATTTCGAAGGCCGCCATCGATGTCGGACTGCTATAGCAACTCCAGGCGGTGTCGATCACGACCTCGATGCGCTCTCGCAGCGGCAGTTCGCTGACATCGGCAGACGACAGGCTCTCCAACAGCTTGGCTACGCCATCGTCGACAACGGCCATCAGCAGGCCGTTGCGGTCGCCGAAGTGATACTGGATCACCCCCCAGGTAACGCCCGCCCGTTCAGCGACGTGCTTGGCGGTCGCGGCGGCGAACCCCTCCTCCGCGATACAGCGGACCGTCTCGTCGATGATCTTCGCCCGGGTGTCATCCCCCCGTTTGCGCGGCGCCGTAGTACGTCGAGTGGGAGTGACGGGCTGGCGGAGCTTCCGACCTGCGGCGATAGACATTGTTGACTTTATAACATAGTCAGCTCTATTTTTGGTCGGTGAATCAATCCCGCTACGCGCAGTTGTCCCGCCAAGAGCTGGCTGTGCTGGTTCCCGAGCTGCTGCTGATCGGACACATGATCGACCGCTCCGGCATGGCCTGGTGCATCCAGGAGTTCGGCCGCGACGAGATGGTGCAGATCGCCATCGAGGAGTGGGCCGGCGCCAGCCCGATTTACACCAAGCGCATGCAGCGGGCGCTGAACTTCGAGGGCGACGACGTGCCCACCATCTTCAAGGGCTTGCAGCTCGATATCGGCGCTCCGCCGCAGTTCATGGACTTCCGCTACACCATCCACGACCGCTGGCACGGCGAGTTCCAGCTCGACCACTGCGGCGCGCTGTTGGACGTAGAGCCGATGGGCGACGAGTACGTCTTCGGTATGTGCCACACCATCGAAGATCCGACCTTCGACGCCACCGCGGTGGCGACCAATCCGCGCGCGCAGATGCGTCCCATCCATCGCCCGCCGAGGGTTCCGTCTGACCGGCATCCGCACTGCGCCTGGACGGTCGTCATCGACGAGTCCCATCCGACCGCCGAAAGTATCCCGGCGCTGGACATTGTTAGCGAAACACGCGCTGCGACATGGGAACTCAACGCGATCGATCGGACCGACGACGGGTTGGCCGAGTATTCCGGCCCGCTGGTCTCCGATTTCGATTTCGCTGCCTTCTCGCATTCGGCGCTGGTGCGCATGGCCGACGAGGTATGCCTGCAGATGCATCTGCTGTATCTGTCTTTTGCGGTCGCAGTGCGAGCGCGCGCGGGTTCGGACACCGGCCTGGCCAACTCGGTAGGCACCCGCCAGCTGATCGGCCTGGCCGGGCTCGGCGCCGGGCGCATCCATCGAGCCCTCTCACTTCCGAGCGGGATCGACGGCGTATTAAGGGTTTTCGAGCTGCATCCGCTGCTCAACCCGCTCGGCTACGTCAACGCCGAAACATCGGGCCAGCTGCGTGTTCGCCGGTCACCGGCCCACGACGATGCCGCCTGGATTTCGTTGTGCTCGCCGGAGTCGGTGCAGCCGTTGCAGGCGATCGCCACCGCGGTGAACCCGCATATCGAAGTTCGGGTCAGCGGAAACAGCACCGATTGGGTCGCGGAATTATCCGAAACCGGCAGTGCCACAACCGAGCTGCCCGAGGTTTCTGTTGCCAAGTTCAGCGGCGGGTCGACGTTCGAGTTCCAGCCGAGGCGATCGCTGCCACTGACCGTGGTGTAAGGCCGGCTCAACTCTGTCAAGAGGTTGGCTGTATCACTTCGGTGACACAACCGCATCGACCGTATACCGATGATTTTGTGCCCGACCGTCGTAGGGCGACCGCGGTTATCGTTAACGCTGGCCACCGAACGCAATCGACGAAGGTACTGACTTTATGTATGACCCGTTGGGGTTATCGATCGGGACCACCAATCTCGTCGCGGTGCGCAAGGGGAACCCGCCCGTCACGCGCCGCGCCGTGTTGACTCTCTTTCCTGACCGCGCACCGGAACTCGGTGTGCCCATGGAGGACCCGGACTTAACAGATACCGGCACATTGATGACCGGCTTCGTCGAGCAGGTCGGTGGGTCCAGCGCTCTGATGTCTGCCGACGGATCGACCCATGACCCTGCACTCTTGTTGGTGGAGGCCCTCGACGCGTTGATCACTGCGACCGGTGGCGAGGCGTCGACATCGAATATCACGATTGCCGTTCCCGCACACTGGGGTTCGCAAGCCCTGCAGGCGCTGCAGAAGGGGTTGTGCACACATGCAGGTTTCGTTCGGGGCCGCAAAGCGCCGCGCCTGGTTTCGGATTCCGTCACCGCGCTGACTGCGTTGAACTTCGGTGCCCGCCTACCCGCCCAAGGTGTAGTAGCTCTACTCGATTTCGGTGGTAGCGGCACCAGCATCACCCTGGCCGACGCCGCGTCGGGCTTTACGCCTATTGCCGACACACTGCGCTATCCGGATTTTTCCGGTGATTTCATTGATCAGGCGCTGCTGGTTCATGTTCTGGAAAACGTCGGCCACAGCGATGGGACCGATCCGGCCAGCACCGAGGTCATCGGGCAACTCGCGAATGTGCGAAAGGAGTGCCGCCTGGCCAAGGAGCGGCTGTCCGACGAGACGGCGACAGAGCTGGTCGTTGAGCTGCCGGGACAGCGCGCTCGGGTCGAGGTGAGTCGGGCCGAGCTGGAGAGTTTGATCGAGGACCGGCTCAAAGGTGTGTTCTCCGCGTTCGATGACATGTTGCGGCGCAGCAGAGTTCGCCTAAAAGATCTCACGGCGGTGGCGATGGTCGGCGACGTGGCCAGGATCCCTATTGTCGCCCAGCGTCTTTCGTCTCATGCGAAGGCATCGGTGATGACCGCCAAGCAGCCCGGGCTCGCCATGGCGTTCGGTGCACTGCTGCTCTCCTCGCGACAGCCGGTCGAGCAGCAAGACGAAGAGATCGAGGAGTCGACAATGGCCGCGCTGGTGGGTGCGTCCACCGGCAGCTTGGGCGCGTCCACTGGCAGCTTCGCCACGTCGACTGGCACGCTCGGCCCCCCCACCGCCGGGTTCGGGCCGGCGACCGGCACGTTCGCCGCTCCCACCGGCGGTCCCACCGCCCCCAACGTTGAGGCGTTTTTTGACGGAGACCCGTCGGAGACGCTTCACGAGTTGGCCTGGTCCCAAGCCGACGATTCCGCCATGGAACCGGTGATCTACACCGGTGAGCCTTATGGCGACGACGAAAACCGCGCCACACCGTCTCAGCTGCTGCAACTGCCGACGGTTGAGCCGTTCGACGTGCCAAACCGCGGAAATCGCTTGCCGCAGTTGTTTTTGGGACTTGCCGCTCTGATCTCGATGATCGCGATCGGCGGGGTGGCATTTACGCTGACGAGCACAACCAACCGCGCGCCCACATTGCCCAGCAGCACCACGGCGATCCCGCCGCCGCTGCCACTCAGCTCCCAGCTCCCGTCGCCGAGCCCGCTGCCGCCCCCGCCGCCGAGCGCGGCGCCGTCGCCCAGTGTCGCCCCGCCACCCACCAGCGAGGCGCCGCCGCCCCCGCCGCCTCCGCCGGTGACCACCACGTATCAGCCGCCGCCGACCACCGCGCAGGCGAGGACCACCACTCCGCAGCCGACGACCACCACACCGCAGGCGACGAGCAGCACCACCCCGACCACGACGCCACCACCACCGCCGCCGACGAGCACCACGCCGTCGGTGGTGATGACGACGACATACCTGAACCTGCCGTTCGTGCCGGTGCCGATACCGGTTCAGGTGCCGGAGGGGCAGGGCGGCGCGACCCAGCAGCCACAGAGCCCGTACCAGCCGCAGAGCCCGTACCAGCCGCAGAGTCCCTACCAGCCGCAGAGCCCGTACATGCCGCAGAACCCCTATATGAATCCGGGGTACGGCTACTAGGCGGTCGTTCCGGTGGTCGCGACTGGGGAGTTGAACCTGCGGGGTGGACTCGGCTATCTATCGTCAGCTCGCCCAGTCGATCCCGGGCTGTATTTGGACACCTGACGAGTGCTGTATTTGGACAACTGACGAGTAAGGTGGAAGTGCCGAGTCGGCTGGGGCTTATGTGGCGTCGCTGCCGTCTCGGCACGACCGGCAGTTCATAACGTCCAGCTAATCGGTGAAGTAACGGCGCATCTTGCTCTGATACGAAGTTTGTCGAGGGCCCGCGCGGTACACTTTTCCGCCTAGACCGTGGCTAGCAAAGGACGTTGGAGGAGTAGTGGACATCGTACTTGGTGTGTCGATGGCACCAACGACGGTCCGCATGGTGCTAGTCGAAGGTGAAAATGCCGACGGTGTCACCGTCGAGGAAGACAACTTCGAAGTCGTCGCCGCGGACGGCGCGGCAACCTCGGGGGCACCCGAGCAGGTGATCGCCGCGATCCTCGGTACCCGGGAAGGCGCCGCTGAAGGCGGCTATCGGTTGATGTCGACTGGGGTGACCTGGACCGAGCCGACCGAGGTCGCCGCGCTACGCGACGCGCTGGCCTTCCGCGAGATGCGAAGCGTCATGCTGGTCTCACCGCTGCTCGCGGCGGCCGCGCTGACCCAGACGGTCGGCGACGCGATGGGTTACGAGTACACCGCGCTGCTGTTCGTCGAGCCGGAAATCGCAACCTTGGCCGTGGTCGAGACCACCGACGGTTCGATCGTCGATCTGCACCGACAGCGGGTGCACTGCGCTCGGCGCAGCGCCGAGGCAGTCACCGAGTTGGCGGCGATGGTCGCTGCCCTCGACGGGCTGGAGTCGAGGCCGGACGGCGTGTTCGTCGTCGGTTGCGGCGTCGATATCGTCCCCATCAAGCTGCAATTGGACGCGACGGTCTCGATTCCGGTGAGCGCACCCGAGGAACCGGACATGGCGCTCGCCCGTGCAGCCGCGCTGGCATCGGCAAACGCGCCGTTGTTCGCATCGTCGACCGCTGCGCTGGCCTACGCGCAGGATCCGGGTACCGGTGAGGTGAACCCCAACGTGTTCGCTCCGGCGTATCTCGATGTTTCCGCCAACGCCCGGTTGGGTGACAGCGCCCTCGCGTACAGCGCCTTAGCGGACGAGGAAGGCGACGAGGGCCTCCGGGCAAACCGGCCGTTCCTGCTGGCGAGTAGTGGGGTGGCGGCGGCCATCCTCATCGGCGTTGTGGCGCTGGCGATTTCGCTGGTAGCCGATGTCGGGCCGACGGTGGGCCACCGAACCAGCCCACCCGGAAACGTCGTCCCCACGAAGCAGGTGCCGGCGCCGCCGAGCGCGCACGCACCTGCGGTGGCCGCGCCGGGGTCATCCGCGCCGCCAGCAGCACCGCCGCCATCGGCCGCACCGCCTCCACCGCCCCCGCAGACGATCACGGAGCCGACTCCGGTGGTGCACCAGTTGCCGCAGCGGGCTGTGACCCCGAACCCGGTCTATCGGGTGCCGACTCGGCAAGCACCGGTCTACGTGCCGCCTCCCGCGGCAGACGAGGCGCCACCGCCGGCCGCGCCGCCTCCGCCGCCGGCCGCACCCCCGCCGCCCCAGGCGGCCGCGCCCCCGCCCGCTCCTCCGCAGCCGCGGTTGCCGCCGATGGTGGTGTACCTGCATCTGCCGTTTGTCACGGTCCCGATTCCGATCAACCCGCCGCCGCCCCCGCCGCCAGGGCGGTAGCAGTCGGCGGCTGAATGCTGGGGGCGCGCAACTGCGCGTGGCGGACCGTGTCGGTTGTGCGCACACTGGGTGTTATGGGTGCGAGGTGCTAGGAGGCTGCAATGGATGACAACGGTCGGTTCGGATTCGATCCGGAGGACTTGGATCGAGTGATCCGTGACGCGAGCGAGGGACTGCGCGACGCGTTCGAGGGAGTCAGCCGGTTTTTCACGGTGCCCGGTGACCGGGCCGGGTGGTCCTCGTTGTTCGAGGATCTGGCACGCCGCCCGCGCACCAGGCCGGAAACCACCGGCGAGGCCGGTGACGGTGTCTGGGCGATCTACACCGTGAGCGCCGACGGCGGCGCCCGGGTCGAGGAGGTGTACGCCACCGAACTCGATGCGCTGCGCGCGAACCGGAACAACACCGACGCGACTCGCAAAGTCCGATTCCTGCCGTACGGCATTGCCGTCAGCGTCCTGGACGATTCAGACGAGACAGCGTAGGCCTCTCGTCGCACCCCCGGGCGGCTGAAAGGCCGCGACTTTGGTCACGCTCGGAATACCGCGACATGTTCGGGGGTACCACACCACAATGGTGACCATGTGCCTACGCCAGATCGGTCGTGTCCTTTTTGCCGCGCTGATAATCGCGGGTGGGCTGTTGAGCGCCCCCATGGCAGTCACGTCTGCGCAGCCATGCCCTGACGTCGAGGCGGTATTCGCTCGCGGCACTGGGGAGCCACCCGGTGTCGGCGGGATCGGGGAGTCATTCATCAACGCGTTGCGCTCGCAATTGGGTGCCAGGTCGCTGGACGTCTACCCGGTCAACTACCAAGCCAGCAGCGATTTCTCCGACCGCGTCCAGTTCGCCCAAAGTGTTCTCGACGGAATTAAGGACGCCGGTGGTCATATCCAGGCCACTGCGGCGAACTGCCCCAAGACCAGGATCGTGCTCGGCGGGTATTCCCAGGGCGCGGCCGTGGCCGGTTTCGTCACTTCGGCTTCCATACCCGCGGGAGTACCTGCCGAGTACGCGCCGTTCTTACCCAAGCCGCTGCCGCCGGAGATCGCCAACCACGTCGCCGCGGTCACGCTCTTCGGGAAGCCGTCGGCTGCGTGGCTGCAAAATTATGGCGCGCCGGCGATCGTCATCGGCCCGCTCTATGCGCCCAAGACCATCGACTTGTGCGCTGACGGTGACACGATCTGCAATGGTGATCCCGGTGGGCTGCCCAGCTTCGCCCACGCGTCATACCCGGCGAACGGCATGGTGGGCCAAGCCGCGGGTTTCGCCGTGAGTCATCTGTAGCCGTTTGCCGTTACTCCGGCTGGTTGGCCAGGATCGTCGCGAACAGCTCGCTCATCTCGTCAGCGGGTCCGCCTGGCACGGTGTATTGGGCGTCGTCGCGGATCTCGTCGAGATGATCACGTACCTGCTCGATCGATAGCGCCGGGCTGTAGAAGCCCTTCGTCCTGCCGATGAAGAAGCGGGCGACGTGTCCGGCGCCTACCGTGTAGATCTCACCGGAAACTGGACAATCAGGGTGCGTCAGAAATGCCGCCACTGGAGCTACCAGCGCCGGATCCAGCTTCTGAAGGTATTGGCCCACAAGGTCATCCAGAACGGCCTGAGCTGACGTGTCGTCCTGTTGGCCAGCGCCGTCGACCGAGTGTGCCAGCATCCGCGTGTAGGCGATCGGGGCGATGGCATTGACCTTGATGTTGCGGTCGGCTCCCTCGGCGGCGAGTACCCGGGTTAAGCCGATCAACCCGGTCTTGGCCGCGCCGTAATTGCTCATCCGCTCGGCGCCCAGGAGTCCGGCGGCCGAGCAGGTGTTGAGGATTCGGCCGTAGTGCTGCTCGCGCATCACTTTCCATGCCGGCCTCGTCACGTAGAACGCGCCTTTCAAGTGCACATCCAACAATGGGTCGAGTCGATCGGCGGTGATGTCCTCGAACGGCGCATCGCGAACGATGCCTGCATTGTTGATCACGATGTCGACGCGTCCCCAGCTGCGCAGGGCGGCGTCGATGATCGCCTGTCCGCCTTCTGGGCTGGTCACGCTATTGCTGTCGGGGATGGCCTCACCGCCGTTCCGGCGAATCTCCTCGGCGACAGCGGTCGCGGCGTCGGCGTTGGAGCCCGCCCCGGTGACCGAGCCTCCGATGTCGTTGACCAGCACGCGCGCACCGCGCGACGCGAGCAGCAGCGCATACTGCTTGCCCAAACCATTACCGGCGCCGGTGATCACCGCGACCTGATCGTCGAACCGCATGTCGGTTGTCACCAGGTAACCGGTAGCTCTTTCATGCCGTAGATATCGGCGTCTTTGAATTTCAGCTCGTCCGCCGGCACTGCCAGTTGCAAGCCCGGTAGCCGGCGGGCCAGCGTGGCGAACGCCACCTGCATTTCGACACGCGCGAGGTTGGCACCGATGCACTGGTGCGTACCGTATCCGAAACCCAAGTGCCCGCGAGGGTTTCGGGCGACGTCGAAAGTCTCCGGGCTGTCGACGAATTCGCTGTCCCAGTTCCCGGCAGGCAGGTTCATCAACAACCTGTCCCCGGCGCGGATCTGCTGGCCGCCGAGGGTGAGGTCTTCGGTCGCCACTCGGTCAACTTGGGCGTGCACGATGGTGAGATAACGCATGAGCTCTTCGACGGCATTGGCGATGACGGCGGCATCGTCGGTTTGGCCGAGTCGCTCGAACACTTCGCGATGCTCGAGCAGCGCAACTGTTCCCAACGAAATCATATTGGCAGTGGTTTCGTGGCCGGCCTGCATCATGATCACGCCGTTGACGGCCACGGTGTCGTGGTCGAGTTGGCCGGTCGCGACGTAGTCGGTGACGAGGCGGCTGATCAGGTCGTCGCCGGGTTCGCGCTCTTTACGAGCCACCAACTCCTGGATGTAGAGATACATCTCGGCGAAGCCCTGCGCCCTTTGCTCGTCGGTGGAGCTCGTGTCCATTCCGACGGAGGTGTTGTGCTGGAAGAGTTCGAGGTCTTCGGGAGGGACGCCGAGGAGCAGCGCGATCACCAGCGACGGCACCGGCAGGCCGAAGTCGCGCACGATGTCGGCCGGCGGTCCGGTGTCGATCATCTTGTCCAGGTATTGGTCGACCAGTTCTTGGATCTGCGGCCGCATTGCTTCGGTACGCCTAAAAGTGAATTGGCTGGTCATCATGCGTCGCAGGCGGTGATGCTCGGGATCGTCGATGCGCGCGAAGATGACTGGCGTGCTCTCATCGCTGGACGGCCTGATGAGGTCCGAGAGGGTGTCGGCAGACAACCGTGGATCGACCAACGCGGCTCGGATGTCCTGGTAGCGGCTCACTATCCAGGTCGGTTGGCCGTTCCACATCGCCCGCTGAAGGCCGGGCTCTTCCCGCCAACTCGCGAACTCGATTGGGGGCGCAAGCGGGCACTGTGCGGCGCGCCGCAGTGGAATGACGGGTAGATCGGAAGTTGTTGACGTCACCGGCGTTTCCCATTAAGTGTCAGTTGGCTGCCAATTGTACGATGAGCGTAGAACCCGGCTGAGTGGCAGTCAACTGTCAGTTACGCTGTCGCTATGACCGCGGTGACGGACCGGCCGTTGCGAGCGGATGCAGCGCGCAACGCCGAGCGGATCCTGCGGGCCGCGCGGGAGATCTACGGCGAGTTCGGGCCGGACGCTCCCATCGAGGCGATCGCACGTCGGGCCGGCGTCGCTGAACGAACGCTCTACCGGCGATTTCCAACCAAGGCCGAGCTGATCCGGGCCGCGCTGGATCAATGCATCGCCGAGGACCTCACGCCGACGATCGAGGCCGTGCGCGGCGCCGATGACCCGCTGCACGGCCTCGCCCAGCTGATCGATGCGGCGATATCGCTGGGTGCGCGCGAACACAACCTGTTGACTGCGGCACGTAGAGCCGGGTCGCTGACCCCCGACATCTCGACTTCGTTGTACGAGGCGCTCGACGCGCTCGCTCATCGCGGCCAACAAGCCGGCGTTGTCCGGGCCGACCTGGTGGCCGATGACCTGCCACGGCTGATCGCGATGCTCTATAGCGTGCTGTGGACGATGGATTCCAACAGTGACGGCTGGCGTCGCTACGTCGCGCTCATGCTGGACGCGATATCCGTCGATGATCGACGGCCGTTACCCCCGGCAGCGGCCTTTCGGTTTGCGCCCGAGTCGAGCAGCTGGCCGTGAAGCGTCGGGCCTGCACCGCTAGCCGTTATCTGATCGTGACTATTTCTTGATTTGCCCGTAGGCTGCCTGCCGTGGGGCGACACCGATTAGCCAGCGACGGGCGAAAACCGCCGGTCGTCGTGGCTGCAATTGCCGCCCCGGCCGCCGTTTTATTTGCCCTCGGCGGGAGCGCTCATCAATCCACCCCGGCCAGCGACGCGGATTCGGTTGCTGGTGCCGCTGCGCCGTGTTGCGTGCAGGTCACCGCGGCCGCAGCGACCCCGTCGTCGTGGGCTGCGTCCAGTGTGAGTGCCGGCCTCGGCGAGGTGCTGCCGGCATCGAGGGCATCACGATGGCGAGTGGTTGCTAAAAATGTGCCGCAGCTGTTGCCCGTGGGGATCGCTCCCGAGCGCGGCCTGCAGGTCAAGACGATTCTGGCCGCTCGGAGTATCAGCGTGGCGTTCCCGGAGATTAAGAGCATTGGCGGCGTTCGACCGGATGCGCTTAGATGGCATCCCCAGGGTTTGGCGCTCGACGTGATGATTCCCAACCCCTCCAGCGCCGCGGGCATAGCACTCGGAAACGAGGTCGTCGCGTTCGCGCTTAAGAATGCGAGCCGATTCTCGTTGCAGGATGCCATCTGGCGCGGCACCTACTACACCCCTAGCGGACCATCAGGATCTGGGTACGGCCACTACGACCACGTCCACATCACCACTACCGGCGGCGGATACCCCGCCGGCGGGGAAGTCTACATTCGCTAAGCGCTTCAGCGCGGACCCACGAGCTCGGCGAACAATTCGTTGTAGTCGGCGTCGGCCGTCTTGACGAACACACCGCGGGTGCCGCCGACCGCCACCGACCAGTCGCCGCCCGAGTAAGCCCAACCCTGTTGCGGCGTGAAGGCAAATCGCTCATTGAGTTTGGTGAACGACCCGGCCAGCACATCGAAAAGCTGGGTCACCACTGCGGTGAATTGTGCCGTCGTCTGCGCCAGGTCCTCGGGGAAGTCGACACTCGCTTCGAAATCCACCAGCGAGCCGTCGCGGGAAAACTCCCCTGCCGCAACGACACCCTTGAGGCCGAGCAAATCCTTCAGCGTTGACGCCATGATGCTTCTCGCTTCTGTGTAAGCCGCGTGCGTTGCTGCGCCGCGGCGGTTTGTTCCCTTATTGCACGCCGAACGCTATGAGCGGAGCCTGTTTTCGGCGACAGTTACGATCGCACCGAGTTCATCGTTTGAACGCTCAACGCCGGCGGGTACTCGAATGGGCCGCCTAGGCGATGGCGCCGGTGACGGTGGAGCTGATGACGAAAATCGAACCGATGTGGCCGAACATAACTATTGGGAAACGGCGCGGTGCGGCGTGGTGTGTGTTGCACATGGGTCCACTAAAAATGAGTCGGTCGTCGAAGCGCGACCCCGGTAGGGCTATGCGCTTCTGCACCTATTGATTTGCGGGAACTGCCCGAGCGCGAATATAAGGAGTTGACGTCGATGACAACCTTCGATCGATTCAACATCAAAGTAGTCGCCGGCGTTGGGTTGTGCGGGGCCGCCATAGCGTTGAGCCCGGACGCAGTAGCCGCCCCGCTAAAGACGGGCGGCTACGCGTGCGTCCAGGCAGCAGCGGGCGAAGTTGCAGCGCCGGCAGTCGCCGGCGGACCGCTGGTCGCGGCGGTATGTGTTCCGCCTGCGCCGGCAGGCGCTGCACTCTCTGAAATGGCTGGTGCTCCCGTGGGCGCGCCGGTTCCTGCTGGTGCGCCGGTTCCTGCGGGCGCGCCGGTTCCTGCGGGTGCGCCGGTTCCTGCGGGTGCCCCGGTTCCTGCTGGTGCTCCGCTGATTGCGCTTGGGCCGGTCGGTGCTCCGGCGCCGGATGGCGCCGTACTCACTGACACCGCTGGTCGCCCCGGGGGTAAGGGTGCGCCGACGGCTCCGGCGCCGGCAGGCGGACCTGTGCCCGGTCAGCCGATTCTCCCCGGTCCTCCGGAGTGACGACGCGTCCCCGAGTCAAGCTCTGATTCGGGGACGCCCAGCCAGCACCTCTCATCGCCTCGGATGAGCGGTCGCTCGTGCCCGTCGGCGGTACGGGTCAATGGGATTGTCCCGAGTTCAACGAAAGCGAAAGCCCTGCACGACGGCAGTATTTCGATGCGCGTGCCCGCACACGACTTCAGGTGCGGAGCGCGTTGAAGCCGGCCGCTATTCCTTCACAATCACCGGGTCGCCAATGTTGACCGTGTTGAAGTACCACTCTGCGTCCGCGGGGCTCAGGCTGATGCAGCCGTGGCTGACATTTTCACGTCCCAGCGATTGGACAGCCCACGGAGCTGAATGCACGAACAGGCCGCGGCTACTGATACGCGTGGCGTAATCCACCGGGACCCGGTAGCCCTCGGGATCGGTGAGCGGGACGCCGACGCTGCTCGAATCCATAATCACCGAGCGTTCCTTGGACATGACCGGGTAGACGCCGACAGGCGTCGGGAATTGCGGCCTACCCATCGAGGCCAGCATCACCCCCTCTTCTCCCCAGTGGGGTGAGTGGTGAGGCGCGGGTAGTCGAGGCGGCGGTCCCGTCCGGACTCCGTCAACGCTCACCGTGAACGTGTGGTCTGAGATGTCGGCGACGCCGAGGACGGCAGGACCCGTTTTGAAGTCCGTGGACAGGCCGCCCACCGACAGCGCCACCGTGCTGTGCGCCGGCCAGTATCGGTCGGGAACCCACTGCACAACGTCGTTGTCGAGCCACTCGAACTTGCCGGTCATCGCAGGCGCCGACTCGACTTGAATGGCGTGCTCGGCCGCGTGCCGGTTGGCGACGGGCGCGCGGAACGTCACCACCACGGGGTGCGCCACACCCACTACCTGGCCCGCCGTTGGTCGAACTGATGCGATGGCGAACCTATACGGTTGGCTCGCCGCCGCCAGGCGCACGTCGGCCGGCCCTGCAACCACGGACGCAGCGATCCCAAGCACCACAAGAACAGACCGGACAACCGCGCGCATGGTTTCATCCCTTTTAATTAACAGAGTTGCAATAGTGATAGTAGGGGCGCCCTGAAGAGTGGAAGCACAAGGGCGCGTTAGCAATTCGATTAAGGCTCTGTCACGTTTTGGCTACGGTGGGCCGATCCGGCAAGCTACCAATCCGCCGGGACCGGCTCGCCCTTGCTGCCGGTGCACGACAGCAAGGGCACTCGTGCCCGATGGTCTCCAGTGCGGGCACCGCTGGCGCAGCGCTAGATCGGCGGTCGCGCCGGGCCGTTAGGACGATCCGTTACGTACCGCGGCTTCGATCTTGTCGCCGGTTTCTTTGTCGATGTTTTTCCAGTACTCGAAGGTGCGTTGAAGCACTTCTTCGGTGACCCCGTCACGTAGGTGCCCGGCGACGTTAGACACCAGCCGGCCACGCTCGGCGTCGTCCATCACGTCGCGGACGAGCGTGCCGGCCTGGCCCCAGTCGTCGTCCTCGGCGCGCAAAGTGTATGCGGTACGGACCATCTCACCGTCGGCGTGCCAGAGCGGCTCGGCCGTACGCAACGGATCAGCCTTGGGTCCGCCCTTCGAGTTGGGTGCATACACCGGATCGGAGACGGGGATGGTCCGCATCGTGCCGTCTTTGGAGTAGGAGTGCACCGGTGCCTTGGGGGCGTTCACCGGGATCTGTTTGTAGTTGACACCAATACGGGCGCGGTGGGCGTCGGCGTAGGAAAACCCGCGCGCCAACAGCATCTTGTCCGGGCTGAGCCCGGTCCCTGCCACTTGGTTGTTGGGTTCAAAGGCGGCTTGCTCGATCTGGGTGTGGTGATCGGTGTAGTTGCGGTCCAGCACCAGCTTTCCCACCTCGATCAGCGGGTAGTCGGCATGCGGCCACACCTTGGTCAGATCAAACGGGTTAAACCGGTAGGTCTTGGCGTCCTCGAAAGGCATGATCTGCATCTTCAGCGTCCAACTCGGGTAATCGCCACGCTTGATCGCCTCATGCAGGTCGCGGGTGTGGTAGTCCCCGTCGACGCTGACCAGCCGGTCGGCCTCGGCCTGGGTGAGGCTTTGGATGCCCTGATCGGAGATGAAATGGTATTTGACCCAGAAGATCTGCCCGTCGGCGTTAATCCAACTGTAGGTGTGGGATCCGTAGCCGTTCATGTGGCGCCAGCTGGCTGGGATGCCCCGGTCACCGAACAGCCACGCCACCTGATGCGCCGATTCCGGTGAGAGGGACCAAAAGTCCCACTGCATGTCATGGTCGCGGCAGTTGTTGTCGGCGCGCCGCTTCTGGGAACGGATGAAGTGCTGAAACTTCATCGCGTCGCGGATGAAAAACACTGGGGTGTTGTTGCCGACGATGTCCAGGTTGCCCTCGCCGGTGTAAAAGCGCAGCGAAAAGCCGCGCGGGTCACGCCAGGTGTCTGGACTGCCTCGCTCGCCCGCCACGGTGGAGAATCGGATCAGTGTCTCGGTCTTCACGCCGGCTTGAAATACCGCCGCGCGAGTGTATTGACTGACGTCATGGGTCACTTGGAAGTAGCCAAACGCGCCGGAGCCCTTGGCGTGCGGCTGGCGCTCCGGGATGCGCTCCCGGTTGAAGTTGGCCATCTGCTCGATGAGGTAGTGATCCTGCAGCAGGATCGGCCCATTCGCGCCGATAGTTAGCGAATGCTCGTCACTGGCCACCGGAATCCCGGCGTCTGTGGTCGTCGGATCGGGCGCCTGGTTGCTGTGCTCGTTACTCATGCGGCCAGTTTGGACCCGCGAGCCCCGATCCGACTAGTTAATGAGCCCTGTTTCCCACAAATCGGGACACGCGGGTAGTACGTCCTGAAGTACGGTTCTCGAATGCCACCCGCGCGGCCGTGACCGCGGACAACTCGTTGGCGGTTTACTGGGAACACGTTGTGGACGTCACCGATGACGGATGTGAGGTGCTCGACCTGCGGGCCGGCGAGGACGTCACATTTCACGATCACCGAGTCAGCCGATAGGTCAGGACAAGATGACCACCTTAGAGATAACCGACAGTGGGACAGCAGATTTCAGTCAGGGCGATGTCTATTTCATCGGTAATGCCACCACATTAATCCGTTTCGGCGGACTGACGGTTCTGACCGATCCTGCCTTCCTCCACAAAGGCGAGCACGTCTATCTGGGCCATGGCATATGGGCCCGGCGCGAGGTGGAGCCAGCGTGCCAGATCGCTGACTTGCCACCGATAGATCTGGTCGTCTTGTCGCACTACCACGGCGATCATTTCGATGACGTCGCCGCGCAAGAGCTGGACAAGAAACTGCCCATCGTCTCAACGGCCGATGCGGTGGGCAAGCTCAGCTCTCTCGGGTTCGAGCAGGGGTATCCGCTCGACACGTGGGAATCCCTGGTGGTGCACAAAGGCGACGCGACGCTCACGATCACCGCTATGCCGGCCAAGCACGCCATCGAGGAGGCAGTCAACGAGTTGCTGATGCCGGTCAACGGGCATCTGCTTGACTTCAGCCGCAACGGCGATCAGCTCTACCGGCTCTACATCACCGGCGACACGATGCTCGTCGATAACCTCGAAGACATTCCGCGCCGCTACCCCGACATAGACCTCGGCCTGATTCACGCCGGTGGCACGACCTTCCTTGTCACGGTGGTCACGATGACGGGCGAGCAGGCAGTGAAGGCCGTCGAGATCACCAAACCTCGCACCGCCATCCCGATCCACTACAACGACTTCTCGGTATTCCTATCGGGACTCGATGACTTCAAGAAGGCCGCCCAGACCTCGACCACGAGTACGAAGTTCGTTTACCTTGCTCACGGCGAGACCTATACATTCCAGCCCAACGTGTGAACGTCGCTTACCTACATCTCATCCGGGGTAGCCGGAAGCAATGACCAGGTTCGACGTCGCGGAGCCGTGGCGTAACCCAACCACTGCCTGATATCCGACGGACTCGTACCAGGCCCGCGCGAGCTCCTTGCTCGGAAACTCGATGAGTACTGTCCGCGTGAAGGGCCAGTTACCCTCGACGACTTCCACATCGTCGTCGAGACCGACCAGCTTCCCGCTGAACCGGTCGAAGATTTCTTGGTGACCGGCAGTTTCGTACTGGTGGTAGCCATCCCGATCGTTGATCACGATCTGCACGATGACGTACGCCTTCACTTCGGGCACGAGCGGTCTCCTCGGTGGGTTCTCGATGCAGACAACATAAACTTTAATTGAGTACGAGTCAATGAGTATAACTCGACGAGTTTCCTTCGTTGAGTTGCGCTCGTCGGTTCATCTAACGCACGATCTATCCGTGACTGCCAGCAAGGCCAAACTGGCTCGACAGACGCCACGACCCGCAACGCAACGGCAGGCGCAGGCCGAATTGACCCGGCGCAAGCTTCTCGAAGCCGCCGTCGAGCACTTCTCCGCCCGTCACTTTGACGACGTCGCGGCCAGCGACATCACCGAAACCGCAGGTGTCGCCCAGGGTCTGCTGTTCCACTATTTCGGGAACAAGCGCGGGATCTACCTCGAGGCGCTGCGCGACGCGGCCACCAGACTGACCGCCGCCACCACACTGCCGCCCGGCGACGGCAATCCCGGTAAGCAGTTTCGACGAATGTTGCAGGCCCATCTGGCGTACCTGAGTGAGCACGACGACCTTGCCCTGCGATTGGTGCTCGGCGGGAGCGCCGGCGACCCTGAAGCGTGGGAGATCTTCGATCAGTCACGTTGGCACACCATCGAATGGACGTGTCAGCTACTCGAACTCGACCTCACCCGGCCGGCAATGCGATTGATGCTGCGGACCTGCGCGGGCGCTCTCGATGAGGCCACCACCTACTGGCTGAAGAATGACCGCCCTTTCGATCCTGACGCGATGGTAGAAGTGGTCGTCGAACTCCTCGTCACGTCATTACGTTGCGCAGCCCAACTCGACCCGGAGATAGACGTCGGCAACGCTGTCGCGAAATTGGCTGATCTCACTGGATGAGGGTCGGGACATCGAGCCCGGTGTACAAACATGCTGAAGGCATCGCCGAAGGTCAGAGGGGAGCCCGCCGAAAAGCTGTCGGAGTTAGCGGGTTTCGCGCCCCTCAATGCCCCGTAGAGCCACGAAACCACATGGCGCAGAACTATGATCGCGCGTTGGGGTCGCGGTTCAGCCGATCGAATCCCTGAACGCGATGCCCGCCTGGGCCGCCTTCACTGCGTCAGTGACGTCCAGGACAGGTTCAATCTGAAAATCGGCGAAGGGAGTGAACTTGGCTGTGGTTTCGGCGAGATCCGCTGGGCTGTCGGTCTCCACCACTTGGTAACCTCCACTGCCATCGATCCTGCCGAGGAATTGGTGGAACGTCATGCTCGCGGGTGGCGTCCACTTTGAATACACCTTCAACAGCCGGGTCGCGGACGCTTCCTGTTCGGCTACGGAGCCGAATGACCGGAATGTCCAGGAAACCACATACTTCATGGCACTTCACCTTGGGTGTGTGATTGCGTTCACGCCCCAATCCTCAACCGTCCCGATGGGTCGGCACGAGTAGTCGGCTACTCATCTGTGCTGTCGAACGCAGGGCTTCGCGGTCTACCATCCGAGGCATCGGCAAACGAGGAGGAGCCCCCATGACCACCAAACCCGAAGACGCAACATGGATCGGCCCCTGGGAAGGAGGCCGGCGGCTCTTTGACGGGCAGAGCTGGGCCGTCGAGCACACGACCTACGACGGTCGGCCTTACCCCATCACCGTCGCCGTCATCGGCAAACAATACGACGACGGGCGCATCCAAAGGCGCATCGTCGTTGACCTCCCCGGTGAGCCGATCACGCCAGCAGAGGGCCACCAGTTGATAGCGGCGCTGACTGAGGCCGTAGCGATGCCAGATACCGAGGCGGCGTTTCGTGGCAGGGTTGGTGCATGACCGGAGAGTGGTCGGGGGTTTCGCGCGATGGAGATACCCGTGCTGACACGCGGCCCGTCTCCCGGTTCGGCGCAGCGACCGAATGAATACGAGATCCACACCACGTGGATTCCCGCTGAGGCGCACGGCGTTGATTGGCTCGGGTTTTTCAACTCCCAGCTGAATGGTCCGCCGGTCTCCGGATATCACAACGGAAACAAGATCATCGTTGAGTGCTGGCCAGATGACGAGGCCCAGTTGATAGAAAAGGTCGACTCGGCGATTGAGTACGCGCTAACGATCGACTAACTCGGATCGCCGGCTCCCGTACGAGATTCTCCTTCAATGTCGTGCGCCGCAGTCAGATCTCGGTGGTGACAACGCTTGCCACCGCGCGGGGCATCACGCTTTCAGGAATCTCGCGCGTCGTTCTTCCCGACGGGCTTTCGCGGGTAACGAGGTAGGTGTAGCGGTCTGCACCGGGATCCTCGGCGAGCGGCTCTTTGCTGTTGAGCAGCGTTTCCAGTGTTTCGCGATCGCCAGGATCCAGCGTGTCACCATCGACGGTGCAACTGGCCTTCAGGCCGGCGAAGCCGCCACGTCGCTCAATGATGTACTGCATTGCTGTGCCTCGATCGTTCACTGGTTCGACAACGGCTCAGACAGAGATGTCGGCTACTGGAATCCCGACCCGCGTCCATGCGTCGTCCACCCCACGATATACGTCGCTATCGCGGGGGAATAACGATCTGGCGGCCGCGCGCGTCAGCGTGGCGAACTCGTTCATGTCCATGGACGGGTGGGCATTAGTACTGGTCAGCGCCGCATACCAGACTTTCCCTGCCTTTTCCCACGATCGTCCACCGATAGTCATCGCGGCAAGGTAGAAGGCGTGATTCGGGATGCCACTGTTTTCGTGCGGATCACCGCCCGAAATGTACTCGTTGTACTGCGACGGTTGCGGCGACAGGCATTGTGGGGAGCCGGGTTTAGCCATGTTGCGCAGGCATGTGTAACCCTTCGCAATTGCCACGGGGCCGAGGACACCTGCGCCGATGATCCAGTCCGCTTGGACGACGGTCTGCTTCCTCCGCCATTGGTGAAACATCGCACCGAATGCATCGGAGATGCTCTCATTGAGAGCACCTGACTCGTCGGAATAGTCGAGGCCCGCAGTGAATTGAGTGACGCCGTGCGTTAACTCGTGACCGATAACGTCATCCGACTTCGTGAAGTCGGTGAATACCTGGCCGTCGCCGTCTCCGTACGTCATCTGAGCGCCATTCCAGAAGGCGTTGTCGTAGCGCACACCGTAGTGGATCGAAGACATCAGCGTCATGCCGGCATCGTCGATCGAGTTCCGCCCGAAGCATTGTCCGTAGAAATCGATGACGGCACGGGTGGTATCGAACGCACGTTTCGCCGTGGTGTCCGAGCTGCCACGGGGATTCGAGACTGGCGAGCCGGGCAGCGATCGAGTGTTCTTACAGTCGTAGACCGTTACCGCCGGGACAGATGCGAGCACGCCGGCAAGCCGCAGGCTGGTGATCCCCCTGGCGAGGAGACTGGACTGTGTTGCCTCGGTCTGCGCGTTCCGTAGTCCTCGCCACGATTCCTCGACCGCAACACTATGGCGGATAGCCTCTCGCGACTCTGCCGGAATCGATTCGTCCTCGGCGAGCCTGGTTAGGACACCGGTTGGAATGATGAAGTGACCACCACAAGCACACATGAGGCAACTCCTTTAAGGACGAGAGTTTAGCTGGCCCAAGGGGCTTTGCGACCGCTAGACCGCGCGAATGTAGAGTTCACACGCTGGCGTGAAGCTCGCGCGCGCCTGCAACACTTGCTGTCAGCGCTCGTCGTCAGGCGCCTGCAGTCAGCTCAACGTCGCGTCGGCGAGACCCCACAGCAGCAAGTCGACAAAATCGTCGCCGATGAGCGGGTTGCTCCGCTGACACAAGGTCAGATGAGGATCATCGCGGCGGTCATGACCGCTCCACCGATGAGCCACAGCAGACCGGCGTGCGCGCGGGGCGCAATGGGAGCCATCACGGCAATCCCGATAATCATGACTAGGAGTCCTAGCACCGTGTCCTCCAATCGCGCGGTACTTCCACCGGGCGCAACGCCCGGCCGTGGCGATTCAGTCTCAAGGTGTGACCGGCAGCACAGCTCAGCCCTCACGGCCCGCCAGCGGCGAAGTGGCGATGGTCGTTGTACCTTGCAAACCACTCAACCGAGTCAAGTGACGTGTCTTGCGTCGAGCTGATCGGCATTCGGCTGCAAAGTCTGCATCACGTGCAACCATGTGCGTATGACGAGTCAGATGGGTCTGCGCGAGCGACGTCGCCGCGAGACCAGCGCGGACATCCGCGGCGCCGCAGTGCGCCTGGCACGTGAACGCGGCTTCGATCGGGTGACCATCGAGGAGATCTGCACTGAAGCCGGAATCTCGGCGCGCACGTTTTTCAACTACTTCCCGAACAAGGAGTCCGCGGTCGCCTACGGCCCCTCGGATATACCGCCGGAGCTGGTCGAGGAGTTCGTCGCGGCCGGGCCCGCCTCGTATTCGGTGGTGCTGGACGAACTGATCACTCTGGCGGCCCACCATCTCCGGGACATGCCCCCGGATCGTGAACAGGCAGAGACGATGCTGGAACTCGCGAAGACGACACCTGCGGTATTAGCCGCGTTTCTGGCCGATCTGGAGCGGTTCCAGAATCACCTGATCGACATCGTTGCCCGCCGCCAAGCGATGCGGGCTGACGAGGAGATCCCCGCGGTGATCTCCGCGCTGGCCTTGACGGCCATCCGGTCGGGCATCGAGCGCTGGACAAGCGGTGAGCCCGAGGATGCCGACGACACACCGATGCCGTACGTCGAGCGCGCCGCTGCGCTGGTCAACAGCATTTTCACGAGGTGATCTGAGACACCTGCCATAAATCTTGCAGAATCTGCACAATTTGCACATTATGTACTAGGTGCAGATATCGAAGGTTGTCCGCAACGCGTGGCTACCCCTGTTGATCGTGACGGTCATGGTGGTGGGTGGCTTCGCGGTCACGCGCGTCAAGTCGTTCTTCGGCGCTCACGACACCGGCGTCATGACCACCCCGCGGCCGGACGATTCCAAGCCTTTCAAGCCCAAAGTCGTCAAATACGAGATCTTCGGCGCGGCAAGCCGCGCCAACGTGAACTACTTGGATCTCAGCGCCGAGCCACAGCGGGTGGACGGGGCGCCGCTGCCGTGGTCGCTGGTGCTCAGTACGACCGCGCCTTCGGTCTTCCCGAACATCGTGGCGCAAAGCGACGGTGACTACATCGGTTGTCGTATCACTGTCGACGACGAAGTCAAGGACGAGAAAGTCTCCAACGGCGTGCACGCCCTGACCTTTTGTTTGGTGAAATCAGTATGAGCACAACCTTTTCCGACGTACGCACGGACGAGATCCCAGTCGCCAAACACGCAGCGCGGTCGAGGATACCGCGGCTCATTCGCACGTTTGCCATCCCCATCATCATTGGCTGGATCGCCCTGATCGCGCTGCTCAACGTCGTCGTCCCGCAGCTGGAGGCCGTCGGGAAGATGCGCTCGGTGTCGATGAGCCCGGATGACGCGCAGTCGGTGATCGCGACGAAGCGCGTCGGCGAGGTGTTCGGGGAATACAAATCCAACAGCTCGGTCATGATCGTGCTGGAGGGTCAAAAGCCGCTCGGCGGAGAGGCTCACGCGTACTACGACCAGATCGTCAAGAAGCTCGATGCTGACCGCAAACACGTTGAGCACGTTCAGGATCTGTGGAGCGATCCCCTGACTGGCGCGGGTGCGCAAAGCAACGACGGCAGAGCCGCCTACGTTCAGGTTTACCTTGACGGCAATCAGGGTGAGGCGTTGGCCAACGAATCGGTCGAGGCTGTCCAACAAATCGTTGCAAACGTGCCCGCGCCCAACGGTATCAAGGCCTACGTCACCGGACCTGCGGCGTTATCAGCCGACCAGAACATCGCGGGTGATCGCAGTTTGCAAGTGATCGAAACCGTCACGTTCCTGGTGATTATCACGATGCTGCTGCTGGTCTACCGGTCGATCATCACCGTGCTGCTCACCTTGGCGATGGTCGTGCTGGAACTCGGCGCCGCCCGCGGAATGGTGGCATTCCTTGGCTATCACAAGATCATCTTGCTCTCCACGTTCGCCACCAACCTGTTGGTCACGCTGGCGATCGCGGCCGCCACCGACTACGCGATCTTTTTGATAGGCCGATATCAGGAAGCGCGGGCCAACGGCGAGTCTCGGGAAGACGCGTACTACACGATGTTTGGTGGTACCGCGCACGTCGTGCTGGGTTCGGGACTGACCATCGCCGGCGCGACCTTCTGCCTGCACTTCACCAACCTGCCCTACTTCCAGACGCTCGGTATTCCGTTGGCGATCGGCATGGTGGTCGTCGTGGCGGCGGCGTTAACTCTTGGCCCCGCGGTGATCTCGGTGGCGTCGCGCTTCCGTGAAACCCTCGAACCCAAGCGGACGCAGCGCATTCGCGGATGGCGCAAGATCGGCGCCGTCGTGGTCCGGTGGCCCGGACCAATCCTCATCATGACGATTGCGCTGGCACTCATCGGACTGCTCACCCTGCCCGGCTATCGGACCAACTACAACGACCGCAACTACCTGCCCGCCGATCTGCCGGCAAACGCCGGCTATGCCGCCGCCGATCGACACTTCTCCCAGGCGCGGATGAATCCCGAGCTGCTGATGATCGAAAGTGACCGCGATCTGCGCAATTCTGCGGACTTCCTGGTCATCGACAAAATCGCCAAAGCGATCTTCCGGGTGCCCGGTATTGGTCGCGTGCAGGCCATCACGCGGCCTGAGGGCACGCCGATCGAGCACACCTCGATTCCGTTTCAGATCAGCATGCAAGGCGTCACCCAGCAGCTGAACCAGAAATATCAGCAAGACCAGATGGGCGACATGCTCAAGCAGTCCACCGAGATGCAGACCACGATCGACAGCATGGTGAAGATGCAAGGACTGACCCAGCAGATGTCCGACGATATGCACCTGATGGTCCAAAAGATGCATTCGATGACCATCGATGTCGCCGAATTGCGCGACCACATGGCCGATTTCGAGGACTTCTTCCGGCCCATTCGCAGCTACTTCTACTGGGAAAAGCACTGCTTTGACATCCCGGTGTGCTGGTCGCTGCGGTCGGTCTTCGACGGCCTCGACGGCATCGACACGATGACCGACGACATCCAGAGCCTGCTGCCCATCATGGATAACCTCGACAAGCTCATGCCGCAGTTGACGGCGTTGATGCCCGAGATGATCGCGAACATGAAAGACATGAAGACGACGATGCTGACGATGTATCAGAGCCAGAAAGGCCTGTTGGATCAGCAGATTGCGGCGCAGAAGGACTCGACCGCGATGGGTAAGGCTTTTGACGAGTCCAAGAACGACGAGTCGTTTTACCTTCCTCCGGAGACCTTCAAGAACGCTGAATTCAAGCGGGGCATGAAGAGCTTTATCTCGCCGGATGGTCATGCGGTGCGGTTCATCATCAGCCATGACGGTGATCCGATGACGGAAGAAGGCATTTCGCACATCGATGCGATCAAGAAGGCGGCCAAGGAAGCGCTCAAAGGTACCCCGCTGGAGGGCTCGAAGATCTACCTCGGGGGCACGGCGGCCACGTTCAAGGACATGCAGGACGGGAGCAACTACGACCTGCTGATCGCTGGAATCGCTTCGCTGTGCCTGATTTTCATCATCATGCTGATCATCACGCGAAGCGTGGTGGCCTCGGCGGTGATCGTGGGAACCGTGCTGGTCTCGCTGGGCGCGTCGTTCGGGCTTTCGGTGCTGATCTGGCAGCACCTGATCGGCATCGAGTTGCATTGGATGGTGCTCGCGATGTCGGTCATCATCCTGCTTGCTGTCGGCGCTGACTACAACTTGCTGCTGGTGTCGCGGTTCAAAGAAGAGATCCACGCCGGCCTCAATACCGGGATCATCCGGGCGATGGGCGGCACCGGATCGGTCGTCACCTCGGCCGGGCTGGTGTTCGCCTTCACGATGATGACGATGGCGGTCAGTCAGCTGACGGTCATCGGCCAGGTCGGCACCACCATTGGGCTGGGTCTGCTCTTCGACACGCTTATCGTGCGATCGTTGATGACGCCCGCCATTGCCGCGCTGTTGGGCAAGTGGTTCTGGTGGCCGCAGGTAGTCCAGCAGCGGCCGGTCCCGTCGCCGTGGCCGACGCCCGCACCGACCAAGAAGGCCGAAGCCCTCGTCAACGCTTGATGCGCGGAGCGCGTCAATGCATGCGCGCGCTGCCGCCGAGGCCTATCTCCAGGACACTGCCGGTGATGACCCCGGGGTCGGTGACCAGGTACAGCACTCCGCGGCTGACGTCCTCGGGTTGCAGCCACGGTTGAGGTATCGGGTTGGCTTTCATCATCTGGCGCACCAGATCGTCTGGGATGTCGTCGCCGCCAGCGGGTTGCACCATCGGAGTCTGCGTTGTGGTCGGGCAGATCACGTTGACCGTGACACCGTCTTTCGCGACTTCCAGGGCGACGGACTTCGCGAGGCCGATGACACCCCACTTCGTGGCGTTGTACGCGGCCAGCTTGGGGATGCCCATCCGGCCTCCCATCGACGAGGTCACCACTATCCGTCCGAATTGCTGCTGCTTCATCACCGGTATGGCCGCCCGCAGGGTGTGAAATGCGCCGGTCAGATTGGTGTCGATTAGCTGCTGCCAAACGTTGTCGCTGACCTCTTCCAGTGGCCCGGTGCTGACGATTCCGGCGTTAGCCACCACGATGTCAAGGCTGCCCATGTCGGCGACCGTCTGCTTGACCGCGGCGTTGACCGCGGCCGAGTCACGCACATCCAGGGTTAGCGGCAAGCAGCGCTGACCCAGCTCTTCAACCAGCTTCGCCGTCTCTCGTAAGTCTTCCTCGGTGCCTAGCGGGTAGGTCAGGTCGGTCATCGCATCGGGAGCATCGGCGGCCACGATGTCGGCTCCCTCGGCTGCCAACGCCAACGCATGTGCGCGGCCCTGCCCTCGAGCTCCGCCGGTGATCAAGGCCACGCGTCCATCCAAAGCACCCATAGCTGGTTAAGCTACCAGCCGGGTAATGGCTCGGATGCTTGCACGTTAGCTGCGTGTCCCACGAAATCAATTGCGGCGGGCCTCATTTCGATGTCGGTTGTACCGACTGCCGTCTCGGCGTCTTCGCCCTCTACCCGCGTCAAGCCTTCAGCGCCAGCGAGCCCACTCGCCTAGGTCGTCTTCGCCGCCGCTCCGCAACTGGCATCCACCTCGCCCGCGTCGGCGAACTGCCATGATTT
>CAVRRV010000002.1:0-193361 GCA_963723615.1 uncultured Actinomycetota bacterium
CCCGTGAGGTGACCTGCAGAAATACCGTTTGAGCTGCGTAGATGTACGCGAAACTACGACTGATTACGCCAAAGCACCTCGGATTACGCCGGGTTTGTTGGCGGCGCCAACACACAGAGATGGAAGATCATGCAGGACGGCCTCGTTTGCCAGGGCCCCGGCGCTGAGGGCCCTTCATGAGGTTGGGGTGGTGCAGGTCCTTTCATTCAGCGACCAACTGTTCCAGCCTGAACGCCTCCTTCGGGTGCCGGATTAAGGCGAGGTCTGAGACAGCGGGCAGTTGGCTGCTACAGGTTGACCTCTGCGCCGACAGCGGTGAGCGGGTGGCCGTGAGGCCCGGCGGCTCCTACGGCGACTGGGTAACCAATTTGGTCGTCGACCCGTACAAGGAATCCCGGGCTCGATGGTTATCTAGGACCGGTCCCAACACCAGGGTGATGCGCGGTTGTCCTCATTCGCTCACATCCACCCAATTACCCATACGACGCCAGTGGCACCGGATAACACCGGTGACTATTGCGCGGTACGGATGACAAAGGCGTCGGTGTTCTCGTCGTAACGGACCGCTTCGTCCACGAACAGTTCCCCAACCGTGTGGCCGTCCTCTGCGACCGCAATAAAGGTGGCTTCCTCGTCGTCGTATGTCACCGATCCTTGCACGAACATCGCTGCGACCTCGTGCCCATCCGCTCCGAAAACGACAAGCTTCAACCCCCCGGCGTCCTTGAGGTACTGCGCCGCTTCGACACGTGTCGTGACCATTGGTGGGGTTCCTCTCTGCTGATGCTTTGGTTGCAGCAGAGTATTCCCGAGAGCAGTACCCAACCGGGTGGGAAAATCGGCGGGCAGCAGCGCCCGCATTGACTTCATAGGCGTTTTTCTGCGGCGGTAAGACGGCGTAATTGATCACCACATCAACTGATTCCGGCAGCGGCGACAGGTCGGGAGCAGTTCCTGACCGAACGACACCAGATCCGCTGCCAATCAATCACTTCCGCTACCTCAGAGTTCGGCGAGCGCGATGCCGGTGAGGCCTGGGCCGAGGTGCACCAGTTCGGTGTCAAGGCCGCTGCCTAGGTTGACGTGGCGGATGCTGCCGCCGAGATCGCCGACGTAGAACTCGGACTCGGAGACGGCGGCGACGCCGATCGCCTCATGGTATCCGCGAGAGAGGATCTCGGGTGTGCCGACGCTCGGCTGCACCATCGCGCGGTTGAGCGTGTTGCCCTCCGGTTCGGCTCCCCGGTCGGTCCACACCAGCGTCGCACCGCCGAATAGGTGGAGATCAATGGGCTCGGGCAGGTCCTTCCACAGCAGCTCGATGTCGTCGCGGTGCTGGGCGCTGGTGCCCGGCCGGAGATCGAGGGAGGCACGAAAGATCCTGCCCTCACCCGCTTTTGGTGCACCCTTCTGCGTCCAGTACAGCAGGCGCCGATCCAGATCCACGGCGACGCCGACGCAGTGATTGCTGGCTGCCTGCGCGGCCTCGTCACCAACCGCCGGCACCACCAGTGGACGCAGCTCACTACCGTCAAGGTTGCACGACAGCACCTGCATGCCCTCGCGATCGCACCAGTACAGCACGCCGGCCTCGAAGTCGGCGGCGAGCTGTTTGCCGGTCGTGAAGGTCCCGCGCGGCACGATCGTGACGCGATTGGTGCCGTCGAGATCGGCCCGTTCCAGTGACCCGTTGCGGGCGTAGGCCACTTCCGAACGTGGGCCGCTCCCGGGGTCGGGAGCGCCCATGTTCGTCCAGTACAGATGGCCCCGCAGCTGGTCGACGACGATGCCGTCGGCCCTCTCGTCGATTCCCGTGATCAGGGTCCGCACCCGGGTGCCGTCCAAAGACACCGCCTGCATCTCCTGCTTACCGTCGTTGAGCACCAGCAGCTCGGTCATCAGCGCTCGCTTTCCGGTCCATCGACCTGACTCGCGGAGAACGCGGGGACGCTATCGAGGATCGCCGCAACGTTCCGGCCGGCCTGCATGACGGCGCCGTCGGGCCTGACGATGGCGGCGCTCGCCCGCCCTTGCTTTAGCCACTTGCCGAGTTGGCTGTCCCCAGCGACGGAGACCACCGCGGCTCCGCGGCTCTTGAGCTCCTTTTGTTGCGCAGCGCTCAGCGGAGACGAGGTAACCAGCGCGAACCGGTTCCCGACGACCTGGTCGAAGTGCAGACCATCGTGCAAAACCGGGTTGGGACACAACGTTCCGGCCAGTTGCCCGGGGGTTCGGGATTTGATCACCAGTGCCGACTTGTGCAGCCCGGGGGCGACGCCGTCGGCGACGCTCGTGCGCGTGCCCGGCAGGCGCAGGTGCGCTAGCCGCGGGAACACCACCTTGCGGACCACGTCGCCGACCCGGCCGCCGCCGGTCATCGCCGCTCCGACCGACACGGCCATCAAAATCATGGCCGCCGCATGGGCTTTGCGCTCCTGCTCGTAGGTGTCCAGCACGCTCTCGGGCAGGGTCTTGCCCAGCACGCCGGCCACTTTCCATGTCAGGTTCAGCGCGTCACGCAGGCCCGCTGCCATACCCTGGCCGACGAACGGCGGGGTGAGATGGGCGGCGTCACCGAGGACGAACACATGGCGATCACGCCAACGACTGGCCACCTGGGCCCGGAACGTGTAAGCGGTGACGCGAACCAGGCGCAACTGTTCGGCGGGTGTGTCGCCCAGCCACGGCTTGATCAGCGGCTCGATGCGCTCGATGGTTTGGTAATCCGCGGCCGTCTCGCCCTCGAGCAGCCGGAATTCCCACCGGTAGCGGGTCTGCCCAACACGCATGTACGTGCCGGCGCGCTGGACGCTGCACAGTTGGTGGCAGCCCTCCCACTGGTTGAGCTCGGCGTCGGTGTCGACGTCGATGACCAACCAGTCCTGTTGAAACGGCAGGCCGTACATGTGCGAACCGATCGACGCCCGCACCGCGCTGCCGGCGCCGTCGCAGCCCAGTACGTAGCTGGCCTCGACGGACTGCTCGCCGCCGCGCACCCGGTCAAGGAAGCTCACTCGCACCCGGCCGGCCTGGTTCTGGGTGACGCTGGTGACCTCGACATCACCCCGCAACACGACGTGCGGATACCTCTTCAGGTTCGCCCGCATCATGCCTTCCAACTCGGGTTGGTCGAACATGTTCATCTGTGGGTAGCCGTTTGCGCTGGGCTCTGGACTGCGCTCCAACTCCGCCAGCACCCGCATGTCGGTGTCGAGCAGTCGCAGACCCAGCGCGCTCCGGCGGTGGGCGGCGAACTCGTCGCCGACGCCCAGGCGGGCCAGGATGCGGTAGATCTCGTCGTCGGCGTGCACCGCGCGGGGCAGCGGGTAGACGGTTTCATGGCGGTCCAGCACCAGACACGAAATGCCGTGCTGGCCAAGCATGGTGGCCGCGGTGATGCCGGTCGGGCCGGCACCGATGATGATCACCGGCACGAAGTCCGGCAGTGACGCCGGGGCGCCCTTGGATTGTGCGTTCATGCGTATACCACCTTGTTGCGTTGTGTGCCGAGATCGATGGCGCCGTCGTCGGTGGCCACTGTGGCTTCCACGACGTCACCGTGATGTAGGTAGTTGGGGTTCTTTGCCTGACCGGCGAGAAAGGTCTTGAGATCCATTTGATTCGGGTTCTCGATTCCACGCGCGGTAAGTGCGGTGCCCACCGGGGTACCGGTGAGAACGACGTCGCCGGCATCGACCTTCTGGAACTTCGCCATCGTCTGCAGCGCCTGCACGGGTGTGTAGAGCATGTCGCCCTCAACCACCATGTTCTGGCGCATCTCCCCGTTGACCCGCAACTGCAACCGCAGGTCACCGAAGCGCTTGAGCTCATCGGCATCGACCAGCACCAGCGCCGGCCCGATCGGGGTGAACGTCGGATACGACTTCGACTCGTAGAACTGGGCTTTCGTCAGCTGCACATCGCGCGCCGACACGTCGTTGGTCACCAGCAGTCCGGAGACGAACTCGGCCAGATTGGCCTCGGTCACCTCGGTGCCGACCGGCAGCTCACGGCCGATCAGCAGACCGATCTCCAGCTCATAGTCCAGCAGCTGCACGTGCGGGGGTTTGACGATGTCATCAAACGGACCGGCGACCGAGCCGGAGGCCTTGCGGAAAAAGGTCAGCGGCGTCTTGGCGGGGTCGCGGCCGACATCTCGCACGTGCGAGGCGTAGTTAGTGGCCTGAGCCACCACGCGGCATGGCGTCGTGACCGGCGACAGCAGCTCAAGGCTTTCCACCGGCACGGTGTCGGTGGAGTGCGCGGCGTCGTCGATGGCCCCGCGGTCGGCCAGCACCTCGGCGGTGGTGGCTGCATCGGTGTGGATGCGGGCGGCGCCACTTGGCGTCTGCACCCACCAGTCGTCAGCGGTGCGCAAGATCGAGATGGTCATGAGGGTGTCCCTACTTTCTTTGAGTTGGGGTGGTTGGTTAGGAATTGGCTACGTTGAACAGCCCGCGAAGCGCGGACAGGTCGAACTCGTTGTCGTGGAGTAATGCATCGACCATCGCGACGACTTCACGCGCCAAGTCGCGCGGTGTTCCGATGCCCAGGAAGTCCTTGCTCGGCGGGGGTCCCCACTGATACAGCCCGGAGGAGGCCAACGGGGCCCAGCCGGGCTCCAGGGTGTTGTCGAACATGTCCCCGTCGGCGAAGTGCTCGACCAGGAAACCTTCCGGGTCGCGCCAGTAGTCAAAGATCTGGCTGCCCTGGATGTGCCGGCCGATGCCCCACGAGCGGAAAAACCCGCGCTCGGCCAGGTACTCACCGCCGGCGGCCAGCGCGTCGAGGTCACATACCTGATACGCCGAATGCACGTAGCGGTTGGCCGGACCTAGCGCCATCGCCAGGGTGTGGTGATCGGCAGGGGTCTGGGCACGGTCGCAGCGGATGAAGCTCATGATCGGTCCGCGCTCACGCTGGCCCGGGTAGAAGCAGAAGTCGCTGACGATCATCCCCAGGTGATTCAAATACCAATTCAGCGCTTCGATGTACTTAGGGGTCTGGACCACCACGTGCCCGAGCCGTTGCACCCGGGTAGGCACCCGTGGCGGGCGCTGGGTGGAGTTAACCCGGCGCAGTTCGTGGCCGAAGTTAAACACGTGCGGGTCCTGGGCGGGCATCGCCTCAAGCTGATGAGTGCCCGTGACCACCCGCACCGCCAGCCCGCTGGGGTCGACGAGATTAACCGCCACCCCGCCGAGGGTCTCCGGCAGCGCGCGCACGGTGGCCCCGGTCGCATCGGCCAACCGCAGCACATCGCTCTGGTCCGCGGCGACAAACGCCGGGCCGATAAACCGCGAACGGGGGCCGCGGCGGATCAGCACACAGGGCGCGCCCGCGTCGCTGCCCCGCAGGTGCAGCTCATCGTTGGTGCGCAGCACGGTCTTGAACCCGAACGCCAGCGCAAACGCCTCCGCCCGCTCGAGGTCCGGTTTCTCAAACTCCAGCCAGATAACGTCTTGGACCTTGATGACCGGGTTGGCCGACCGCCCGGGATGCTCGCCCCGAAGGGCGCCCTGATCGCTGTGCAGATCGTTGTGGGCGCCGATGACATGCTCACTCATTGGTGTCCTTCCTCAGTTGACTGACGATATCGTCACTTACGAAGATACTCTCAGTCAAGTGTATGTGACAATAGTCTCAGGACTGAGGAGTCTGCTAAGAAACGCTGACGTCGTCAGAGCCAATCGCCGCCCGCAGCCGAACCGGCGGTAATCTCCGTGGCCATTGCCATGCGCGGGCGTGCGGCAGCGGGAGGCGCCGATTACAGCTAGTGCATCGTGATGGATGCCAGCTAGGACGACACCAACCATATCTGCCGAAAAACTCATTACTGAGGCGATCGTCACAAATAGTTGACTGATGGTTCACTCATAAGTGATGATTTACTCAACATGGTCTCGACGAACAGATTGGGAAGACCTTCGACGCACCGGCTTGATCGTTCGCCCAGGCCGAGACTTAACGAAAGGAAAGCCAACCATGCCTAACTTCACCGTGGGGAAATACCTCGCGACCCGATTCGAGCAGATCGGACTGAAGCATTACTTCATGGTCCCCGGGGACTACAACCTCGTCCTGCTCGATGAGCTCCTGGAGAACAAGAACCTTGAGCAGATCGGCTGCTGCAACGAGCTCAACGCCGCCTATGCTGCCGAGGGCTACGCCCGGGTCAACGGCGCCGGGGCCGTGCTCACTACCTTTAACGTGGGCGCGTTCTCCGCGCTCAACGGTGTGGTCGGCGCCTACGCCGAACGCCTTCCGGTGATCATCGTTTCGTCAGGTCCCAACACCAATGACCTGGGCTCCAATCACGTCCTGCACCACACCATGGACAACAGCGACCTGTCCTATCAGTACGAGGTCTTCCGACAGGTGACCTGCAAGGCGGTGCGCATCGTGCACCCCGACACAGCGCCGCAGCTCATCGATGAGGCGATCAGCGCCGCGCTTCACGAGCGGAAGCCCGCCTATATTGAGATCCCCTGCAACCTGTCGGCTGCGCCCTGCTCTGAGCCGGCCCCGTTCTCCATGCTGCCGGCGTGGCAGCCCAGCAACGCGCGGATGCTGACCGACGCGGTTGCCCGGGCCAGCGACCTTCTCGGGAAGGCAAATAAGCCGATTCTGCTGGCCGGGGTTCACCTGCGCTCCTACGGCGCCATCGACGCCTTCCGCGAACTGGCCGAGGCGCTGGGCTGCGCGGTGGCAGTCATGCCGAACGCCAAGGGCTTCTTCCCTGAGGACCACCCGCAATACGTCGGCATCTACTGGGGCGAGGTGAGCAGCCTGCAGTGTCAGGCGATCGTCGACTGGTCCGATCTGATCCTGGCCGCCGGGCCGGTGTTCAACGACTACACGACGGTGGGCTGGAGCGCACTCCCGCCGCGGCAGCGGCTCATCAGCGCCGAGCCCCGAAAGGTGCGGTTGCCCGACGTCGAATTCACCGGCGTAGCGCTGGCCGAATTCCTGTCCGACCTGGCCAAGAAGGTCCAAGCCAACGCCGCGACCCTGACCCAGTACAAGCGCCTCCGCCGGACCGCATCCGTAGCGGTGGCGGCTGCGGATGTCGATCGCGCGGCCGCGCTGAGCCGGGTCGAGATGTGGCGCCAGATCGAGCAAGACCTCGACTCCAAGACCACCCTATTGGTGGAAACTGGTGATTCCTGGCTCAACGGCATGTACACGCGGCTGCCCGGCGGCGCTAGGTTCGAGATCGAGATGCAATACGGCTCGATCGGTTGGTCCGTCCCCGCCAGCTTCGGCTACGCAATGGGTCTGGAACCGGACCGGCGCCTGGTCTCGGTCATCGGCGACGGGTCCTTCCAGCTCACCGCCCAAGAAGTGTCCAACATGATTCGCCACGGCCAACAGATCCTGATTTTTCTAGTCAACAACCAGGGGTACGTGATCGAATCGGCGATCCATGACGGTCCCTACAACTACTACAAGAACTGGGACTACGCCGGGCTCATCGCCGTCTTCAACGCAGAAGACGGCGGCGGACTCGGGCTGACGGCAAACACCGCAGGAGAACTGTCCGATGCGATCGGCAAAGCCCGCGCCCATAAGGGCGGCCCGGTCCTGATCGAATGCCGGATCTCCAACGACGACGCCAGCCCTGAGCTCATCTCCTGGGGGTCCAGGGTGGCCCGTGCCAACGCCCGCCCGTTCAGAGACTAGGGTCGCGAGTCATTACTTTTCCTGCAGTGATGGCCCATGCTGGCCAGGATCTGCTCGGCGGTCAGTGTCAACACGCAGCGGCGCGGGCGCCCGAATCTCGGCGTTGAACTGGCGCACGGAGGTATTGAGTCGTGGCGCAGCCAGCCGGCGAATTGTCATCGATGCCCAACGGGTCATGCTAAGGACAACCGATGTCACATTTGCACCATGATTTGCCGAAAACCTCAGAACTGAGGATTCCTGCTAAACTGGCTGGCATGTGGCGAGCAACAGGCGCGCCAAGACAGAACGAGGTGAACCACTGTGGCGGACGGTGATGGCGGGCGCCAGAACCGCCTGGAACGGCGCAAACAGCAAACCCGCGCGGCATTGATCAAGGCCGCACAGGCCTTCATCGCCGCAGGCAAGCTGAATGTGCCGGTGTTGGACATCACCCAGGCCGCCGATGTGGGCATGGGGTCGTTTTACAACCACTTCGACAGCAAGGAGGAGCTGTTCCAGGCGGCGGTCAACGACGTCTTCGACGCCCACGGGGCGCTGCTTGACAGCCTCCCCGATGTGGAGGATCCGGCCGAGACATTTGCGCGAAGCTTCCGGTTGACCGGTCGGCTATTTCGGCGCCGCCCGCAAGAAAGCCGTGTGCTGCTCAATGTCGGCCTGGGTCCAATCCTGTCGGAGCGGGGCCTGGCGCCGCGGGCGCTGCGCGACATCATCGCCGCCAACCGGGCCGGCCGCTTCCGTGTCGCTGATCCCCAACTCGCGCTGGCCATGGCCACCGGAGTGTTGCTGGCGCTGGGTCAACTGGTGCAAGACCAGCCGGAGCGCGACGACGCGCAGGCCAGCGACCAGATGGCCGAAGATCTGCTATGCATCTTCGGGGTACCGGCTGCGGAGGCCCACGAAATCTGCTGCCGACCCCTCCCCGAGATTGCCGGCATCACCGGTGACGGGTCGGCGGCGCGATGGAGCGACCGGGCGCGGCATTCCGGAGTTGGGACTTCGCCGTATTGAGGAAGGCGAACGCAGAGTGGACGTAGACGATCTCGTGGCTCTTGCTATTGCATTGCTTCGGCGCGGCGGTCAAGCGGTGCCAGGCAGCGGATGCGAAGTTCCCTCGGTCACTGTCCACGACTTACGCCACACGGCGGCGTCGCTGATGATCGCCTCCGGTGCCAACGTCAAGACCGTACAGAGCCAGCTCTGGCACAAGACCGCGACGATGACGCTCGATCAATACGGGCACCTGTTCCCCGACGACCTCGATGACGTGGCCGACAAAATGGACGACCTCGTAGCAGGGTGTGCCCAAAATGTGCCCACAAAGAACACACGCCAGAGCGGAAATACCCTCTGACCTGCTAACTAACCGCGTATTCTGTTGTGGAGCTGCCGGGAATCGAACCCGTCAATCTTTGGTGAATCGTCGCAGGTCAGCGGCGGTCTCGCGCAATCCAATGTGCTCGAAAGTGCGCGAAGCGACCTGGGAAAACAATGACCCATGTTGACGCGGTCAACACGCTGTCGCTTGCCACGATGAAGGGACCAGTGCTTTGCCACAAGCATGGGACCGAGCTGCCAGGTCGCGGGCCGTCTGCTGACGGTGGCCTGAGGTTAGCGGGTTAGTCAACGGGGCGTTTTTTCGTTCGACAGTGGAGTCAGGGGTGGCGGCGTGATGGTGGCTCTCAACGAGCTCCGTGGCGTGGCCGTCCCGTGACTCCCGCCTGCTTTCCTACCACGCACGCGTCAACGGCCTACGCAAGGGCCATGGCGCAGCAGTGGATCCTGGCAAGCGACACCTACGCACGCCGCATTCCGCGGAAGCGATAATTATCTCTCGGCTGAAGCTGGAATTACGGGCTCACCGAATGGCGGGAGGTGGGTTCATCGATCTCCCCGATCACTACAAGCTGGGCACCGTGGGTCTGCCGTTCGAAGGCGCCGAGATACGCGTAGGCGCCGACGGGGGAAGTCCAGATACGCGGCCCCTGCGTGATGGCGGGCCCAGAACATGCCAGAATCGACCGCCGCGCTATTCACCGACGACGGATGGCTGCGCACCGGCGATGAGGGCAGCTTGGATGACGAGGGTTTTCTCATCATCACCGGCCGCATCAAAGACAGGTTCAAGACCTCGGGCGGCAAATACATCGTGCCGCCTACGGTCGAGGAGAAATTCATCGCCCTGTGCCCGTACGCCAGCCAGTTCCTAATGTTCGGGGAGGCTCGTAACTTCTGCGTGGCGCTTGCCACCGTCGACGCCGACGTGATGGCCGGTTGGGCCACCGAACAGGGATTAAGCGACGCGTCCTACGACGAGTTGGTCAAGTCGCAGCGCCTGCGCGACCTGATTGGCGAACATGGCGGCAGGCTCAACGCCGAGCTCAACCGGTGGGACACCATGATGAAATGGGCCCTGCTGGAGCACGACTTGACGTGGAGGGGGTGAGCTGACACCGTCACTGAAGGTCAAGCGCGAGGCGGTGGCCGAGCGGAACAACGAGCTCCTCGACTCCTTCTATGCGTGGTTCTATACGAAGTTCTATACGACCAACGACCGTAGAATGAGGGACCACAGGCCCTAGCCGCCCGGATCCCGCGCGTTGCACGCTGGCGCTATGAGCAGCGTGGGACGATCAGCACTGGTCGGCGTGATGTTGTATGCGGGCAGGCAATATTTCCGCAACTGGGGCGCAACCAAAGAAGAAACCCAGATGGTGTTGCCCGGCGATGAGCTGATCGAGGAACCGGCGGTGCAAACCACCGAGGCCGAATGGATCAACGCGCCGGCGGCTCGGGTGTGGCCGTGGCTACTGCAACTCGGGCAGGACCGAGGCGGGCTCTACAGCTACAACCTGCTGGAAAACCTCGTCGGATTGCACATCCGCAACGCCAATGGCATTCATCCCGTCTGGGCGCGGCTTGCGCAGGGCGACTCGGTGCGACTGGTGTCGAAGGGCTGGATGGGCTTCCGTGACGGTGTGACGATGACCGTAGCGGGAGTGGAACCCGAGAGGTTGCTCGTACTGAGGGGCAGCCCTCTGCTGTCGGGCGGGGATGCGGTGTGGTCGTTTCACATCGCTCCATGCGGAGAGGACCGCTGCCGGCTGCTGGTGCGCCGTCGCACCCGGGTACGTCGCCGTCGCGACCTGGTGGAAATCGAGCTCGCCGGGCCGATTACGGCGTTGATGACGCGAGGAATGCTGCGCGGCATCAAAAGTCGCGTCCAGGCCCCGCTCGAACATTACGTCGTGGACATCGACGGCGACGCGAACTGACAAGTTAAGAACGCACCACAAGCATTCAGGGTGAACCATTATCGAGTGGCTGTGCGGACCGATGAAACGTTATCCGGGCGACCCCCGTGCCCATCGCCCGTAGTCGGCCACCCCGGTTGCCGAATGCGCACCAGCCCGAACGCACATCGATCCGGGACGTCGCATGCGCGTAATCAGCTTTGGCGCGCAACGATAATCGGCGCGCGGACCGCGTGCACGACCGCACTGCTCACCGAACCCAACAACATGCCAGGGAACCCACCGCGGCCGCGACTGCCGACGACCACGAGCTGGGCCCCCTCCGCACGGTTAATCAGACGGTGCGCGGGGTTATTGAAGGCGATATTGGGGCGTACGGACACGTCGGGGTAATGTTCCCGCCATCCCGCGAGCCGCTCGGCCAGTGTTTTTTGGGCGGCCGCGCGACGCTCGTACCAGTCGGCGTCGGGCACGTCCGGTCCATCGGTATCGCTCCAGACGTGCAGCACCACCAGATAGACCCCGCGCCACGACGCTTCCTCGAAAGCGATGGCGGTGGCCAACTCCGATGCTGGCGAGCCGTCGATGCCCACCACCACCGGACCCTGTGTCGGCGCCGGCTCATCGGTGTCATCGTGGATGACGGCGACCGGGCAGCGCGCGTGATGGATGAGTCCGGTGCTGACCGATCCGAGCAATCCGCGCTGTAATGCGTTGTGCCCGCGGCTTCCGACGACGATCATCTGTGCTTCGTCGGCCAGGTCGATCAGGGTGGGAACAACCGGGGAGAACAGCAGTTTGGTGTTGATCGTCAGTGGACTGCTGTGCTCAGCCGCATCTTCGATGAGCCTGACGGCTTCATCCATCACCTGCAACGCGTGTTCTTTCCGCTTTTGATCGAAATCGGCCGGAAGGGGAGACGTGGACAGCCCCCAAGACGACCACGAGCCCTCAGGGGTGTGCAGCACGTGCACGAGCGTGAGCGGGACGTTGCGCATCACCGCCTCATCAGCGGCCCACCGCAGCGCCGCACGTGAACACGCGGATCCGTCGACACCGACAAGGATTCCCAGACGTGTTAAGCGATCCGCCATTTCAGCACCCTTCTCGGCTCATCGACCGTCTGCGCGCGCCAACCGCTCGCCGCTGTGAGCTCATACAACCGACGCTAGACGAAGGACCTATCGCCCCCGGGAGTGCCATTCGTCCCCACCCCCTGGGGGCCAAGGTCACCGATCCGCTCAGCCGACACCAAACCTCTTGCCTGCGTAATAGGGTTGGCCCCGAAAAACTTCGAAACCCCGTCGATGCGAGGCGAGAAAATGACGGTCCGGAAAGCTGGCCCCGCGCCGCCAGCGGTAATCCGGGCCCACCCCCGTACCGTGAGACCATGGCACTGACTGTGGCCGTCACGGGGCCCACCGGCCAGATCGGGACCGCGGCCGTAACGGCTCTCGAACGCGACCCCGCAGTCGAGCGTATTCATGGCATGGCGCGCCGGCCGTTTGACCCAGCATCGATGGGTTGGCTGAAGACTATGTATCGGCAAGGCGACATTCTGGATCGCGGCGCCGTCGACGCGCTGGTTGCCGATGCCGACGTCGTCATTCATTTGGCCTTCGTCATCATGGGCTCCCGGCACGAGAGCCAGCGGGTCAATCTCGCCGGAACCCGCAACGTCTTCCAAGCCTGCGCATCCGGCGCGTACCGAGGCCGGCCGCGGCGCCTCGTCTATACATCGTCGGTCGCGGCGTACGGCTATCACTCCGACAATCCCGTGCCGCTTACCGAGGACGTTTCAACGCGCGGCTCACCGGAGCATTACTACTCCGAGCAGAAGGCGGCACTGGAGGCCGCGCTCGCCCGGATCACCCAGGGATCTTCGCTGGAGGTGTACGTGCTGCGGCCGTGTATCGTCGCCGGGCCGAACGCCCGCTTACTGGCCGAGGCGATGCCATGGAATTGGGTTCCGTTGGTGCGCCACGTGACTCGTGCCATTCCTTTGTTCGAGACACTGGTTCCCGATCCAGGCTTTCCCCTTCAGCTCGTGCACCATGACGACGTTGCCGTTGCGATCGCGCTCGCGGCCACCACATCTGCGCCGGCCGGTGCTTACAACATCGCCGGAGACGGCGTGATCTCGATGTCTGACGTGGTCGCTGCCCTCGGGGGCCGACCCGTCCGAGTGTCGGCGGTCGCGGCAACGGTGGTTTTAGGGGCCCTGGCCCGACTGCCATTCGTGCCGTCAGCCGCGCAGTGGTTGCACGTCGCGCGGACCTCGGTGGTGATGGACACCAGCAAGGCGAAGACGCAGCTGGGCTGGACACCGCGGTATACGTCCGCCCAAACCTTGGAGGCGCTGGCGGCCTCGCCTTAGCAGGGCATATGGGCTGCCACCGAGCCGCGACGACGTCGCCACCAGTCACGAGGGCCTTGCACCATGCGTAAGCGCGACTCGCCATCGCCATCGCCATCGCCATCGAAACAATCGCGGCGAACGGGGCGTGAATCTCGGCACGTTCGGCGACAGATTAGGCTCCGTCGTCCCTGACGAACGCGTGACACTCTTTCCCCACCGTTTATTCCCCACCGCGTTGTCGCCCGTTCAGAGGCTTTTGGCTGCAAACAACAGGTCGCGTTTTGGTGGAGCGGCCGGGAATCGAACCTGCCGCAAAAGCTGGCCGACCTGCGTAAACGCTGAAATTTACCGACGCGAAACAACGTCAGGCAGGAGCCGAGGCGAGCGCCAGCACCTCGTCGAAACCGGCGACGAGGCTCTCGGAAAAGACGTCGTAGTCGGGAATCGCGCCGGTGTCCACGTCGATGCCTAGCGCGCAGATGTCCACGTACGTGAGCAACGTGACGTTGACCGCCGCGCCGATAGTCGGTCCGAATGCGTACTGGGTCACAACCCGGGCGCCACCGAGGAACACCGGCATCGGAATTCCGGGCACGTCGCTGCACAGGAAGTCAACATGGCGCAGGATCGAGCCGATGTACCACCGGGGCATCATGTTGAGGGCACCGGCGATCCATTGCGTGTAGGGCAGCGACTTCTCGTGGCGCACCCTGCCGGTTCTCTCGTGGATCTGGCGGATTCGCTGGGCCGGATCAGGGACGCCGACCGGCACGTCGAACCGCATCACGGTGAGCCGGTTGCCGCCTATCTCGTCGCCCTCTTCGCGCAGGCTCATCGGCATCGTGAGGTGAAGGTCGCCGACCGCGGCGCCGTGCTTTTCGTGGTAACGGCGCAGCCCGCCGGCCACGCCCGCGACGAAGGCATCGTTCAACGCACCGCCGCCGCGATGGGCGGCAGCGCGAAGCTGTGGAAGCGGGACCTCCAGCACGCCGAGACGCCGGATCAGGCTGCGCTTCGTCATCAGCGGCGAACCCGTCCGGTTCACCGGGCGCACGGTTCGGTAGACCGACGCGGCCATCTCCACAGCCGACGTAACGGTAAGTACGGGCCGCCGAATGCCGTTGGAAATCAGCTTCGGAGCACTCTTCAGTGTGCCCATCACCGCGTTCCCCACCAATTGGGCGTCGTATCGCGCAGTGTCGCGGTAGCCGCGCAGCCACGGCGGCGGGGGCACTTCAGGCACTTCCGCCGCTGGTCCGTGCTTCTCGGGGACCTCGGACAAGTCGAAGAGAATCATTCCGATCTGGATGCCTCCGACGCCGTCCGTCAGAGCGTGGTGGAACTTGAGGACCATTGCCGCGCAGTCATTTTCGAGGCCGTCGATGAGCGTGTTCTCCCAGAGCGGGCGTGCCCGGTCGAAGTCCTCCATCGCGGCGACTCGGGCCATTTCCAGCACCGTGTCGAAGGTGCCGGGCGCGGGCGCGGTCACTCTGCGCATGTGGAAGTCGAGGTCGAAGTCTGGCGCGTACTCCCACCGCGGCGGCGCGGGCGGCGGAGACGTGACGACGCGCTGTCGCATCATCGGCACCTTGCGCGAGATGAGGCTGAAGCGGTTGCGTACCTCGTCCCAATCCGGAGATCGGTCGAGCATGATCACGGTGACCACCGTGGAACGCAATCGAGGATCGCTTTCCATCGCCCAGGTGAACGCGTCGCTGTTGCGCATAAACTCGGTCATTTGTCCCCAAAGTACGACTGCTGTCAGCCGTCGTCACGACCTCTGTAATACCGGTGACTTTGGTCCCTTCAGAAAAGGGCATTCGCCGCCGTAAGACACATCATTCGTTGGCCGCGTGTCAGCCGATGATCGGTAGCCTGCGCCTGCGTGCCAGCCAAGTCAGAGCTGACTGCATGACCGATCGCACATGCGCGTCGACCTCAGCGACGGCGGGACGCGCGCCGAACTTGGCCACAATGTCGATCGGTGGCAAGACCAACGTGACGATCTTGGTCGGTATCGGGACGTTGACCGGCAAGACGACGCTGAACCCGAACGGGAAGCCGAACGCAATCGGCAGGATGTCGGTGCGAAACAGTCGGCGCTCCAGCCTCGTCAGCCGAAGCGCACGCGCCAGCCACCTCCCGCGGGTCAAATAGAGTTGGCTTTCCTGCGCGCCGATCGACACCGCCGGCACGATTGGCACCCCGGCCTCGATGGCCGTGGTGACGTATCCACAGCGACCACCGAAGTCGATGGAGTCTTCCTGCACGGTAGGCCGATAAGCGTCATAATCGCCGCCGGGGAACACCATGACCACAGCACCGGTCGCCAGCGCCGCCGCGGCGTTGTCATGCGTCGCGCGGATAACTCCGGTGCGCCTGAGAAGTTCAGCGGCTGGCCCGGCGAACAATGTGTCGTGACCGAGTGTGTAGAGCGGACGTTCGTAGCCGAAGGTGTCGTAATAGGCAACTGCGAAGACCGGCATGTCGGGCGTCACGAGCCCGCCTGAATGATTCGAGACCACCAGAGATGGACCGGCCGGGATGTTTGCCAAGCCCCTCACCTGTGCTCGGAAGTATCGCTTGACAATGGGGCGGGTCAGCCCGACGACCACCTCTGTGAGACCGGCGTCCCACTTATCGACGTCGGTATGTTGAACCGCTCCCGGTACCTCGCCCATGCTGATTGCCTATTGCCGTCCCTACAGTTGCGCCAACCACGCCAGTCTTGTCCTATCGCAATCGGCCGCCGGGCACTAGCTCCAAAAGGAGCTATCTTCAGGGACTTTGACCCCTGCGAACCGATCACGCAAGAGAGGCTGCGGCTTCGTCTTTCAGAAGAACGCACGGACCCGAGTCCTACACCGCGCTGTTTCCAGTTCGGGGACTTCGCGCTGCAGACAATTGTTCGCTGTCTGCGTCGCTGGTGGAGCTGCCGGGAATCGAACCCGCCGAAAAAATCGTGCTGACCTGGAGAAACGCTGAATTCGACGACGCGAAAACACATGAAACAACGTGAAACGACCTGCGGATGCACCGAAAGGTGTTGACGCCGTCAACACCTCGTAGCGGCCTCACCGTTGGTACCTGGGACCCACGCCGACACAACAGCGCGACGGTCGAGCCTCATCTCAAACCCGGGCGCATTCCTCAGTGTCGTCGGCTCCTCCACCCGCTGCCTCGTAGCGACGTTTCGCGTCTCGCGACGCGGTTATACGCCGCGGTCAACTTTGATCGCGTCCACGGTCGACAAAGGGGCCGCCGCTGACATCGGATGCCAGGGTCGATTTTGCGTCGGACATGTGATCAGCCCAGCACTGGGAACCGGCGCTGGCGGCCCAGTCGGTCGAGAGCGCTCTGCATTACGGAGCGGACGTGGGCGTCGACCTGGTCGACGTCGGGGTCATCGCCGAATTGGGCGACGATGTCGATCGGCTCCAGCACCTGAGTGACGATTTTCGAGGGCAACGGCATGTTGGCTGGGAAGAACGTAGTCAGACCGAACGGGAAACCGACGGCAAGTGGCAGTATCTCCAACCGTATGCGCTTGAGGCCCAAGCGCTTCGCCAGCCGATTGCCGCGGGTCAAGAACAGCTGGGTTTCCTGCCCCCCGATCGACACCGCAGGCACGATCGGCACACCGGCCTCGATCGCGGCCCTGACATATCCTGTACGGCCGTCGAAGTCGATGACGTTCTGGGTCAGCGTCGGCCGAAACGAGTCATAGTCCCCGCCCGGGAACACCAGGACTACCGCGCCCGAACGCAATGCCTTTGCAGCGTTTTCCCGGCTGGCGTGGATGACGCCGAGACGGCCCAAGTATCCGGCGAACGGTGTGATGAACACGCCGTAGTGGGCCAGGGTGTAAAGAGGGCGGTCATAGCCGAACTTGTCGTAGAAGGCCGGGGCGAAGACGAGCACGTCAGGCGTCAGTACACCGCCCGAGTGGTTACAAACCACCAACGCACCGCCGGCGGGGGGAAAGGAATCCAGCCCCCGCACCTCTGAGCGGAACCATCGCTTGATTACCGGCGCGACCACATTCGTTGCCATCTCGGTGAAGACCGGATCGAACTTAGCCATCTCTGGATGATCAAATTCCTTGCTGCTCATGCCATTCCTCCTATCCGGACAGGTGAAATTGCCGTTTGTGCTGTAGATCGCCAGCGAGACGAGCAGCGTGGCCGATGCGACCACGATGAGCGATGCGCGCACCGCGCGGCCTGTCGCAAGGCCGACACCGGCCGGTCCACCCGTGGTCGTATAGCCGAAGTATGTATGTATGAACAGGATTGCGAGAGCCATCAAGATGGCCTGAAGAAACGATGACAATAAGTCGGTTGGGCTCAAGAACGTCGAAAAGTAGTGGTCGTATAACCCTGGTGACTGGCCTAGAAGGAACACGGTAGTGAAGCGGCTCGTCGGGAAACGAAAGGATCACGGCGATGGAGTACAACGGCGTGATCGCGATCAATCCCGGCGACGATCCTGGTGCTGACCAAGAACGAAATCGGCCGAATGAACATGGATTCCAGCGCATCCAGGACTGCTCCAGAAACTCTCGTGCTTGAAAGGGCCGGCGAAAGAGGAACCTCACCGCGTCGACCGACATCAGGAACAATCCCCCGACGCCTCGGAGCGGTTCGGAGACATCCCGGCCGAACACCGGCACCCCCGGAGTCCAGTGGTCCCGCCGTCTATTCGTCGTCGATCCCCAGTACTTCCGATCACGATGGCCGACACTGCCGTTAGTCCTACCGAGTGGTGCGCCAAACCCATCCGGGCCCCGCGACTTGGTTGGGGAATCGTAGTGGTCATGACTCCTTCCTCGTCGAAGCAGCCAGCTTGCTTCGGGCTCGTGGGCTGGGCTGTAGGCATCAGGTTCCGCCTCACCGTCATCCCCCAATAGGGCCGATTGACCCGAGAATGTGGGCCTCAGTCCGTGCGTCATGCTCCGCCGCGTCGGCCGGGTTCCGACTTTTCCAATCAAACGGAAGTCACGCTATTGACCGATGCAGGCGTGGGCCAGAAAGCGTTAGGCGCTTCATCGGTGCCTTTGGTCCTTCGGTTTGCATCTCTTCAGCCCTAACAATCACGGCCCCCCTGAGTGATCCTGACGGTGGGTACATAGCCGATCGGAAGCGGACTGAAATGTTGCAACCACCACGTCGCGCGATCTTGGTGGGCGTTGACGGCTCAGCAGCGGCACTGAGTGCCGTACGGTGGGCGGCCCATGATGCCGCCCTGCGGAATGTGCCGCTGACCCTGGTCCATGTCGTCAACGCACCCGCACCGGGGTGGTCCCAGGTCCCCGCGCCGGCCGGCCTCAGGCAACGGCAGGAGAAGCGGGCACCTGAATTCATCAAGTCGGCGATCAAGGTCGCCGAAGAGAGCACTGGTGAGCGCGGTCCAGTGCAAATCGATAGCAAGGTGTTTTATTCGGCCACCGTCCCGACGCTCGTCGGCCTTTCCAAAGAGGCGGAGATGGTCGTGGTGGGCTATCGGGGGCATGGCGGCGTGGTGGTCCGCAACTTCCTGGGCTCGGTGAGTTCGGGATTGGTCTACCATGCGCATTGCCCAGTCGCCGTGATCCACGACGAGAAACCGCTGGTCGCCAATGTCGCACGGGCGCCGGTGCTGGTGTGCATCGACGGCTCGCCGGCGTCGGAAGCAGCGACTGCGATTGCATTCGACGAAGCGTCACGACGAGGTGTCGGTTTAATAGCCCTGCACGCCTGGACTGATCCGCGGCTCTCCGACTTCAAAGAGTTGTTCCCGAACGTTAATTGGGACGCTCAGCTATCCGGCGAGGAGGAGACGCTTGCTGAACGGCTAGCGGGTTGGCAGGAACGCTATCCCGACGTGCGGATCCTTCGCAAAATCGAAGTTGGTGATGCGGCGAGTCCGCTGATCGAGGCGTCCAAACGGGCGCAACTGATTGTGGTCGGCAGCCACGGCCGCGGCGGGTTCGCTGGCATGTTGCTGGGCTCGGTCGGGGCGGCGGTGGTCAACAGGGCCAGGATCCCTGTGATCGTGGCGCGTCAGTCCTGACGGCGGCCGTTGTGGGTTGGCATTGTGCCAAGCAATGCCACGGGACCGACACTTCACCGCATTGCTGATGCGGATGTTGACGTGCGTAAGCACCGGCCAGGTGGGTCAGGAACATGAAACGGGCGCTGTTCACCCAGCACTCTGACCTACGTTTTTGGTGGAGCTGCCGGGAATCGAACCCGGGTCCTACGGCATTCCCTCAAGGCTTCTCCGTGCGCAGTTCGCTATGCCTCTACTCGGATCTCCCGGTCGCGCGAACTAGCCGAGATGACGATCCCAGTCGCTGTGAGTGTCCCGATGAGTCCCGCGACCGAACTCATCGGTTGATCCCTCTAGCTGACGCCAGGGTCCGGGCCGAGGGAGCTCCCGGTCTGACGGACTAGCTGTCGCTTAGGCAGCGAGAGCGTAGTCGCGCTGATGTGAATCGGCGCTTATATGGTTGCAACGACGCTTACGGTGGTCTCTTGCCTGCACCGGCACGCTTCCCTTGATTCGATGCGCGAAGTCGAAACCGTTCAGCCCCTCGCATCCCCGCCGACTTTCGGCGGGACAGTTAATGGTACGCGCTTTTTAACAACGGCTCCGGTATTAAACATCCCGGCGGCTGAGCGCCGTGAGCTCGTCAGATCGTGTAGTTCAGGTGCTCGACGATGCGCGCGGCGACGTCTTTGTCACCGCTGAGTTCGACGCCGCCGGAACTGGCGTCGGCGCGGCCGCCGGCCAGCCGGGTGAACAGCACACCGTCCACCCGGATCGTGGCTGTCGGTTGTTGTCCGCCGAAGTCGTCCACCAACTTGGCACGACCATCGACAAGCACTCGGATCGTGCGCGCCAGCGGGCCGGTCAGCTCGATAGCGACCCGCGACCCGTCGGGCGCCTTCCCGAGTTTGCCGACCACGAAGCCCATGCTGGTGACCATCTCGTCGAGCGTCAGCCGCGCCGCCGGGCCTGCCAGCTCCGCGTCGGACGCAGGTTTGTTCAACGCATCCCGGATGTCGTGTCCATGCATCCAGCAGTCGAAAAGCCGTACCCGCATGAACCGCCCATAGCTGTCCGGGCCGACCGGGGTCAGGGTGGGTGCGTTCCAGTCGTCAATAGCCATGTCGCTCAGGAGTTTACGGCGATCGGCGGTCACCTCGCGGAACCGCTGCTGTAGCTCGGCGCCGGATTCTGCGCTGAGGTGACGGACCCAGCACTCGTTGGCGACGCCGACATCGTTGCGCACGTGAGCCAATGCCGACACGTCGACATCGGCGTCCGGTGTGCTGATTCCGTGCAGCGCCGATTCGGTGCCGATGATGTGCGCTATCACGTTGTGCACCGACCAGCCGGGCAACGGCGTCGGCGTCTGCCACTGCTCCTCGGACAGCCCGGTCAGTAATCGGTCCAGGCTGTCCCAGGTGTCGAAAAGACCCGACAGCACATCGGACTTGTCGAGTTCGGTGACCGGACGCGCAGGGCTGCTCATGCCGCCTGATGTTAGACGGACGTCACTTCGCGGCGATCATGCTGACCGACACTGCCGCCAGGATCATGCCGAGTGCCTGCCAGCGGGTTACCCGCTCGCGCAGCACCACCATCGCCAACACAACGGTCGCCGCGGGATAAAGAGAGATCAGGACACCGCTCAGCGAGAGCAACGACGCGTGCAGCGCCAGCAGCATGGCGACATTGGCGCCGGCGTCCAGTACCGGAAGGGTTAGCGCCAGCCTCAACGGTTTCCCGGACGGGACCCGCAAATTGCGGCTGGCCGCGGCCGCGACGATCACCAGCATGGTGGCCGATATCCGCGCGAACAGCAGCGGCCACAACTTGGACTCGACTGGCGCCTGATGCATCAGCACGAAGTTCAGCCCGAACGCAACACCGGAGCCGATCGTCAATAAGGCCACCGCCGTGGTGAACCGGTGTGGCGTGCCGTCGTCGTTGGTGGCTCTCCTGCTGACCAGTACCACCGCGACCATCGCCAGCCCGATGCCCACCGCAGCCACCAAGCCGGGCCGCTCCCCCATGGCAATGCCGATCGCCACGGGCACGGTTGCGGTCAGCACTGCTGTCAGCGGCGAGACGACGGAGATCGGGCCGGCACCGACGGCCGCGTATAGCCACCACACTCCGCAGGCCTGGCCGATGCCACCGAGCGAACCCCAGATCACGGCGCCGGCAGAGATCGGCCCGCCGATGACGGCGGCCAGCACACCGAGTAGCACCATCGCGATCGGGTAGGACACCAGCACGACCCGTATGGCGGCCACTTGTCGCGATGCGATACCGCCGACGAAGTCGTCGACGCCGAAACCGATCGCCGCCAGCAGGGCCAGCGCGACGCCGGTCAAGTAGCGGCGATCATGCTCACCGACACCGCCGCCAGAATCATGCCAAGCGCCTGCCAGCGGGTCACCCGCTCGCGCAGCACGATGATCGCCAGGATGACCGTCGTCGCCGGGTAGAGCGAGATCAAGATGCTGGCCAGCGACAGCATCCATTTCTGAATCGCCAGCAGCATGCTGACGTTTGCGCACGTGTCGAGCAGCGCGGCGGCGACCGCCAGCCGCAGCGGCGTCTTGGACGGGAGCTGCAAGTTCTTGCTCATCGCCGCCACGGCGAACACCAGCACGGTTGCCGCCGCCCGGGCAAAGAACAGCGGCCACAGTCGGCACTCCACCGGAGCCTGGTGCAGCAGCACGAAGTCCAGCCCGAACGCCACCCCCGAGCCGACCGTCAGCCAGGCCACTTTGCTGGTGAATTTGTGCGTCCTGACGTCTTCATCGGCCGGCGACTCTCGGCTCACCAGGATCACCGCAAACATCGCCAGCACCACGCCCGCCGACGCGGTCTCCCCCGGCCGTTCGCCGAGCGCCACGCCGACGGCGACGGGCACGGCAGCGTTGAGCACCGCGGCAAGCGGTGACACCACCGAGATCGGTCCGGCGCTGACGGCCGCGTAGAACCAATACACGCCGACCGCCTGGCTGATCCCGTACAGCGACCCCCACAGCATGGCGCCGGGGCGGACCGATCCACCGGCAGTCGCGGCCAGCACACCCAGCAGCACCGCGGCGAGCGGATAGGTCACCAGCATGACGCGGAGCGCAGCCGCCCGCCGGGAAGCCACACCCCCGACAAAATCACTCACGCCGTAGCTGACTGCGGACAGCTGGGCGTATGCGGCGCCGATCAGGTCATGCCCTTGGATCGCCTACCCAATTCGCGCAGCACTTCCCGCTGAGCATCGCGCCGTGCCATGTCCTGCCGCTTGTCGTGCGCTTGCTTGCCGCGCGCTAATGCCAGCTCCACCTTGACTTTTCCTTCGAAGAAATACAGCGACAACGGGACCAGCGCGAGGTTACCATCCTTGATTTTGCCGATGAGTACATCGATTTGGCGCCTGTGCAGTAACAGCTTTCGCGTGCGACGCGGCTCGTGGTTGGTCCAGCTGCCGTGGTGATACTCGGGAATGTGCAGGTTACGCAACCAAACTTCACCGTCATCAACAGTCGCGTACGCGTCCACCAAAGACGCCTTACCCTCCCTGAGGCTTTTAACTTCTGTGCCGAGCAAAACCACCCCGGCCTCGAACACTTCCAGAATTGAATAGTTGTGTCGGGCCTTGCGGTTGGTCGCCAGGACCTGCCTTCCTGACTGAGCTTTACCGGGCGGCTTTTTGGCCACCGCTACCGCCGCACGTACAGACGCAACGTTGCATACGCCGTGACCCCGGCCATCGCGACGCCCACCAACAGCAGTAGCGGCGAGATGTAGAGGATGTCGGCGTAGTCGACCGGGGCGATCAGATGCGCTTGGTAGAACTGGCTAAGGGCGTTGTCCAAGAACAGCCATCGCACCACGAGCAGACCGAGAATGGCGATGATGACGCCGAGGGTTGCCGCCACCATGGCCTCGACCAAGAATGGCAGCTGGGTGTACCAGCGGGTGGCGCCGACCAATCGCATGATGCCGACCTCGGTGCGACGGGTATAGGCCGCGACTTGAACCATGTTGGCAATCAACAGAATCGCCCCGATGGCCTGCACCAACGCGACGGCGAAGGCGGCGTTGCTAAGACCGTCCAACACGGCAAAAAGCCGGTCGATCAGCTCCTTCTGATTAAGGATCCCTTGCACTCCCGGCTGATTCCGCATCGCGTCGTCAAATTCCGTGTGCTGCTCGGGGTTGTTCAGTTTGACGATGAATGAGGCTGGGAACACGTCCTTGCTCGCCAGATCCTTGAACTGCGGCATCTTGCGGATAGCGTCGTTGTAGGCGTCTTCGCGGTTGAGGAACCGCACCGATTTGACGTCGTTGCGTGTCTCAATCTTCTCCCGCAGCGCCTTGCATGGCGGGCTCTCGCAGGTCGGGTCGCTGGCCGAAATGTCGTTGTTGAGGTAGACCTGCGTCTCGACACGGTCGAGATAAATCTCGCGGGAGTGGTCGGCCAATCGAACCACCAGCAGGCCGCCACCGAACAGTCCGATCGAAATCGCGGTGGTCAGAATCATCGCGACGGTCATGGTGACGTTGCGTCGAAGACCGCTCAGGACCTCGTTGAAAAGGAAGCTGAAGCGCACTTAGCGGTCCATCCCGTAGACACCGCGCTGCTCGTCCCGCACCAACCTGCCCAGCGACAGCTCCACGACACGCTGGCGCAACGAGTCGACGATGTTGTGGTCGTGGGTGGCCATCAGCACGGTGGTCCCGGTGCGGTTGATCCGCTCCAGCAAATCCATGATGTCGTTACTGGTCTCCGGGTCGAGGTTGCCGGTGGGCTCATCGGCCAGCAATACCAGCGGCCGGTTGACGAAGGCCCGGGCGATGGCAACACGCTGCTGCTCGCCGCCGGACAGCTCGTGCGGCAACCGGCTGGCCTTGCCGGACAGACCGACCATCTCCAGCACGTCGGGCACCACCCGATTGATGACATCGGCGCGCTTGCCGATGACCTCGAGCGCGAACGCGACGTTCTCGAACACCGTCTTCTGCTGCAGCAGCCGGAAATCCTGGAAGACGCAGCCGAGGACCTGCCGCAGTTTAGGGATGTGACGTCCCGGCAGCGTGTTGACGTGAAACTTCGAGACCCGGACATCACCGTTGGTGGGCGTCTCGGCCCCCAACAGCAGCCGCATGAACGTCGACTTGCCAGACCCGGACGGGCCGATCAGGAAGACGAACTCACCCTTTTCGATCTTGACGTTGACGTTGTCGAGCGCTGGGCGCGCCGACGACTTGTATTGCTTGGTGACATGGTCGAGGGTGATCATCACGGCTCGCCAGTGTAACGGCGAGTTTCGCCAACGTTCGCCAGGCCGCCCGGCGATGATGCGGTCGCGTCGCGAGCGAAGCGGGTAAATGGGAGCCGCGCCATCAGGGTAAGCCGGGCAGTGGCGGCAAGGCCGGCGGCGCCGGCGCCGGGTTGGGCGGAGGCGACGGCGTGCTGGTGACGGGCGGACCGAACGGCGGGGGCAGGACAATCGGCGGGAATAGCGGCGGCGGCGTGGGCGAGGTGGTGGGTGTCGGCGTGGTCGTCGGCGTTGGCGTCACGGTGACGGTGGGTGTTGGTTCCTGCACCTGAGTGCGCGGTACCCAGGTGTAGTTGGGGTCGGGCACGAAGCCCGGCGGCACCACCTGGGTCGCGGGCACCTGCGTGGTTTTCGGCGAGGATTCGACCGCACGCTGGTGGTCGTCATAAACCCACCACAGCGCCGCGAACACGAGAATCAGCGCCACAGTCGAGGTACGCACACGCCCGCCGAGCAGGTAGCCCGGCCAGCCGCGGTCCACGTCGTCGCCGATTCTCCTCAGCCTGTCCAGGTTGAAGAACCTCACCGGGCCGCGCCCTGCGTCTCGTCCTCAACGCCGACGGCTGTTGCCGGATGGACGATGGCCCCGACGGTCGCGTCAGCCTTCGTGACAACGCCGGACCGAGCCAGGGCGCGGATCACCAGCGCACGCAGCTGCCGGCCCGCCTCGAACTGCTTGCCGGGCAATGTGCGGGCCACTAATCGCAAAGTGACGGTGTCCACTTCGATGCTTTCCACCCCCATCAGGGTGGGCGCATCGAGCAACAGCTCCCCCAGTACCTCGTCGTCGCGGGCATGCTCGCATGCCTGATGCAAAACCTCGTTCACCAGGTTGAGGTCGGCGCTTGTGTGGACGGGAATATTGACGACGGCGCGGGCCCAGTCCTTGGACAGGTTGATCGATTTGACGATCTGGCCGTTGGGCACCGTGAACACCTCGCCATCCGGCGAGCGCAGCGTGGTTACCCGCAGCGTGACGTTCTCGACGGTGCCCCTGGCGTCCGTCGTTGACCCCACGATGGTGAGCTGAACCAGATCGCCGAACCCGTACTGCTTTTCGACGATGATGAAGAACCCGGCGAGCAAATCCTTGACCAGCTGCTGGGCACCGAAGCCCAGCGCTGCCCCGATCACAGTCGCGGGCGCTACCAGCCCTTTCACCGAAACATTCAGAATATCGGCCATCTGGACGGCGACCCCAATGGCGATGAGGACGACCGACACCCAGGAGATCACCGACGCCACGGCCTGCCGGTGCTTGGTGGCCTCGGAACGCACCAGCGCATCGCTCTCGGCGAACCCCACGTCAAGGCGCTCGCTCACCTTTTGCGCCGCCCAGGTGACGAAGCGGGCCGCCAGCACCGCTCCGATCAGCAGCAGGATGATATGCAGTCCGCTGGTCAGTAACCAATCGCGGAGCCCGCCACGCCAGACGTCATGCCACGGCTGCGCCGTCGCTACCGTGAAAACATTCCTATCAGTCGTCATCTTTCCTATTGCGCCACCGGATTCCCGCTTCCAGGAACCCATCGATGTCTCCGTCGAGAACGGCAGCCGGGTTGCCCACTTCGTAGTCCGTACGCAGGTCTTTGACCATCTGATACGGATGCAGTACGTAGGACCGCATCTGGTTACCCCAGGAGCTGCCGCCGTCCCCCTTCAATGCGTCAAGTTCAGCGCGTTCTTCTAAGCGCTTGCGTTCCAACAACTTTGCCTGAAGAACTCGCATCGCCGCCACCTTGTTCTGCAGCTGCGACTTCTCGTTCTGACAAGTCACGACGATACCGGTCGGGAGGTGGGTGAGGCGAACCGCGGAGTCGGTGGTGTTCACCGACTGGCCACCGGGCCCGCTGGAGCGGTACACGTCGACCCGAAGGTCACCCTCGGGGATATCGATGTGGTCAGTGGTCTCCACCACCGGCAGCACCTCGACTTCGGCGAACGAGGTCTGCCGTCGGCTCTGGTTGTCGAACGGACTGATCCGCACCAACCGGTGGGTGCCCTGTTCGACGGACAGCGTGCCGTAGGCGAACGGAGCATGCACGGCGAAGGTGGCGCTTTTGATCCCGGCCTCTTCGGCATAGGACGTGTCGAACACTTCGACGGGATACTTGTGCTGCTCGGCCCACCGGATATACATCCGCATCAGCATCTCGGCCCAGTCGGCGGCATCCACGCCGCCCGCCCCTGAGCGAATCGTGACCAGCGCCTCCCGCTCGTCGTATTCACCGGAGAGCAGTGTTCGCACTTCCATCGCCTCGATGTCGGCGCGCAGAGCCTTGAATTCCGTGTCGGCCTCCGCCTCCGCCTCGGCCGCGCTGGCGCCGGCCTCTTCGGCCGCCATCTCGTAGAGCACCGGCAGATCGTCGAGGCGGCGGCGCAGGTCTTCGACGAGGCGCAACTCGCCCTGGGTGTGCGAAAGCTCGCTGGTCACCCGCTGCGCCCGAGCCTGGTCATCCCACAGGTTGGGATCGGAGGCCTCGTGCTCGAGTTTGTCGATCCGGCTGCGCAGGCCGTCGACGTCGAGCACCCGCTCCACCGTGGTCAGGGTGGAGTCGAGAGCGGCGATGTCAGCCTGGCGGTCGGGGTGCACAGCTGATCACGTTACCGGCGGCGTGACATGACGCGCGACCAAGCCGCGGCCGGGCCGGGCAGACGTTTAGCATCGGGGATTATGCGTCCTTACCACGTCGCAATCGTCGGCTCGGGGCCCTCAGGATTCTTCGCCGCGGCGTCACTGCTCAAGGCAGCCGACTCGGCTGACCACATCGACATCGCCGTCGACATGCTGGAGATGCTGCCGACGCCGTGGGGTTTGGTGCGCTCCGGGGTCGCGCCCGACCACCCCAAGATCAAGTCGATCAGCAAGCAATTCGAGAACACCGCCGAGGACGCGCGGTTCCGGTTTTTCGGCAACGTCGTGGTGGGTGACCACATCAGCGCGGCCGAACTAGCCGAGCACTACGACGCGGTGGTCTACGCGATCGGCGCGCAATCGGATCGGTCATTGAACATTCCCGGGGAAGACCTGCCCGGCTGCGTCGCTGCGGTCGATTTCGTCGGCTGGTACAACGCTCACCCGCACTTCGAGGAGATATCGCCCGATCTGTCCGGCCGTCGCGCAGTTGTTATAGGGAACGGCAACGTCGCGCTCGACGTCGCACGCATTCTGGTGACCGACCCCGACGTACTCGCCCTCACCGACATCGCGGACCACGCGCTGGAATCGCTGCGCCCCTGCGGCGTGGACGAAGTGGTGATCATCGGTCGGCGTGGCCCACTGCAGACCGCTTTCACGACGCTTGAGCTGCGCGAGCTGGCAGATCTGGAAGGGGTCGACGTGGTGGTCGACCCGGCGCAGATGGCGGGAATCAGCGACGACGACGCGGCGGCGGTGGGCAAGGTCTGCAAGCAGAACATCAAGGTGCTGCGCGACTATGCCGGACGCGAACCGCGACCGGGACACCGGCGGATCGTGTTCCGCTTCCTGACCTCCCCGATCGAGATCACGGGCGGCGAGAGAGTCGAGAAGATCGTGCTCGGGCGCAACGAGCTGGTCAGCGACGACAGCGGGCGGGTGGTGGCCAAGGACACCGGCGCGCGTGAGGAATTGCCCGTGCAGTTAGTGGTCCGCTCGGTCGGCTACCGTGGCGTGCCCACGTCCGGGCTGCCGTTCGACGAGAAGAGCGGAACCATCCCGAACACCGCTGGCCGGGTGGAAGGCAGTCGCAATGAGTACGTCGTCGGCTGGATCAAGCGCGGTCCGACGGGGGTGATCGGCACCAACAAAAAGGACTCGCAGGACACCATCAACACCTTGATCGGCGACCTTACTGGCGCCGACGAATCCGAGTTGGCCGATTTCGGTGCCGACCACGCTGACAAACTCGCCGATTGGCTGGCCTCCCGCCAGCCCAAACTTGTCACCGACGCGCACTGGAAGCTGATCGACGAACACGAGCGCTCGGCCGGTGAGCCGTACGGGCGGCCGCGTGTCAAACTGCCGAACCTGGCCAAAATGCTGCACATCAGCCACGGCTGACGCCGCCCGACCTAGTCCGTGGGCGGGTCGGGCGGTGCGAAAGTCCAGTTGTCGGGATTGCGCTGCGAATACACCACCGGCTTCAGGTCGCCCACGGTCGGCCAGCTGTCGACATTGACGGCCATGCGCTGATAGACGGTGTACTCGTTGAGGGTCGGTCCGTCGATGACACCGGTGATGGTGACGTACTGCTCACCGGTGGCGTCAGGCCGCGGGCTGACACCGGTGATCAGCAGCGTGCCGCTCAACGCGTCGCCGCGGGGGCCCCGACGGAACAACCGCGGAGCCAAGAACCCCGCCGCGATCGCGATGAGCAACAGCACCGAAAGGATTTCCCACACGACGCCATGGTAGGACTACGGCAGGCGCGCTGATCGATCGCGCTCAGGCTGGCGCTGGAAGATAGGCGGGAGTCCAGCGCACCTGCGCGATCCGTGCGGTGAGTTCTTCGTTGCTGCGTTTCGGGGCGACGCCGTCCGCCACGGCCTGCGCCGCGACAGCCTGGGCGATGCGCACGGCCACGTCGGGTACGTCTGACCACGCCGGCAGCAGCGGCTGGTCGGCATCGGCGAGGGCGGGCGACGCGTCGCCCAGGGTCGCCGCGGCAACCCGCATCATCTCGTCGGTGACTCGGGTCGCCTGAGCTGCGGTCACAGCGAGCCCCATGGCGGGGAAGATATAGACGTTATTGCATTGGGCCACAGCCCGTTCCACGCCATTGCGCAACAGCGGCGCGAACGGTGAGCCGGTGGCGATCAGCGCGCGCCCGTCGGTCCAGTGGTCCAATTCGGCTGGGTGCGCTTCCGCGCGGCTTGTCGGGTTGGAGAGCGGGAAGATGATCGGCCGCTCAGTTTTGGCGGCGAGTTCACGCACGATGGCTTCGGTGAAGGCGCCCGCCGCGGTGGACAGTCCGAGCAGAACCCCCACGTCAACATGGTGCACGACGTCGGAGAGCTGGGCCGGCCCAGACAGACCCCAACCAGCCACCCGGTTGGCGGGCTGTGCGAAAACGCGTTGTTCGGCCGACAGGTCAGTACGGTCGTCGGTGAGCAGCCCGACCACGTCGACGACCCAAATCCGCTCTGCGGCGGCCTGTTCGGACAGTCCCTCGTTCACCATCTCGCGGCGGGCCATGTCCAGGACCCCGATGCCGGCTGAGCCGGCCCCGAGCATGACGACTTGCTGCTGCGACAGGGGGCGGCCGGCGACTTTCGCGGCGCCGTGCAGTGCACCGAGGGTGACGGCGGCGGTGCCCTGGATGTCGTCGTTGAAGGTAAGCAACTTGTCGCGGTAGCGAGCAAGGATGGGCTGTGCGTGCACGGTGGCGAAGTCTTCCCACTGCAGCAGCACATTCGGCAGTTGCTGCTGCACCGCCGCGACGAATCTGTCGATGAACGCGTAGTACTCCTCGTCGTCGATGCGCCGGTGGCGCCAGCCGAGGTACTGCGGGTCGTCGAGGAGTTCGACGTTGTCGGTGCCCACGTCGAGCACGATCGGCAGGGTGCGAGCCGGATCGATACCACCGATGAGGGTGTAAAGCGAAAGCTTGCCGATCGGAATGCCCATCCCACCAATGCCTTGGTCGCCCAAGCCGAGGATCCGCTGTCCGTCGGTCACCACGATCACGTCGACGTCGCATTGAGGCCGGTTTTCCAACACCTCGTCAAGACGGTCGCGGTCTGGATAGGACACGAACAGGCCGCGCGGTCGACGGTAGATCTCGCTGAAACGCTGGCAGGCCTCACCCACGGTAGGGGTATAGACGATCGGCAGGGATTCCGGGATGTGGTCACGCAGCACCCGGTAGAACAGGGTCTCGTTGCGGTCCTGCAATGCGCGGAGATAGATGTGTTTGTCGAGATCGCCTTGGCGAGTGGAGAATTCATGCCAGCAATGTTCGGCCTGCTCTTCCAGGGTCTTCACCGCGGTCGGCAGCAGGCCCAGCAAACCGTAACTGCGGCGCTCGGCTTCGGAAAAAGCCGTGCCCTTGGTCGTCAGGGCGTCGAAAAGGGCGGCCTGCCCTCGCTTTTCGTCAGCCATCGTTAGCATCCCTTCTGTTGTAATCTCACGTCGCGTTCCGTTTTCTTTCAGTCCATTGGACAAGACGTACAGCCGGTTGTGCGTTCGGCCCGCATTGATCATCCCCCGTCCGTTGGAGTACGTGGTATCAACGCAGGATGACGACTCCCGCCGAAGGAGGTCACATGAGTCATGACGATCTCGCTGTGGCCTTGATCCTGGCCGACCAGGCCGACGCGGTGACGTCGGCTCGCTTCGGGGCACTCGACCTGCAGGTCGACACCAAGCCGGACCTGACGCCGGTGAGCGACGCGGATCGGTCGGTCGAAACCGGTTTGCGGGGGACGCTCGGGCGAGCCCGGCCCGCCGACAGCATTGTCGGTGAAGAGTTCGGCGGGTCAACCACTTTGGCCGGTCGGCAGTGGATCATTGACCCGATCGACGGCACCAAGAACTTCGTGCGGGGCGTGCCGGTGTGGGCCAGCCTGATTGCATTGCTCGACGACGGCGTGCCACGTGTCGGGGTGGTCAGTGCGCCCGCGTTGCAGCGCCGGTGGTGGGCCGCTACAGGCGCGGGCGCGTTCGCGACGGTCGGCGACTCCCCCGCCCGGCGCCTCTCGGTTTCCTCAGTGGCACAGCTGAATTCGGCCAGCTTGTCGTTCTCCAGTCTGTCCGGGTGGGCGCAGCTCGGTCTGCGGGAACGCTTCCTCGAACTGACCGACGCGGTGTGGCGGGTGCGCGGCTTCGGCGATTTCCTGTCCTACTGCCTGGTGGCCGAGGGGGCGGTGGACATCGCCACCGAGCCGGAAGTGTCGGTATGGGATCTGGCGCCGCTGGACATCCTGGTGCGCGAGGCGGGTGGAACGTTCACCAGCCTCGACGGCAGCGCCGGCCCACACGGCGGCAGCGCGGTGGCGACTAACGGCCTCCTGCACGATCAGGTCTTGGCCAGGCTGGCCGCCGAGTAATCGACGGTGTGAAGTACTTAACAAACACCTTTATCTTACTCCGGAGTAAGATAAAGTCATCGCACTGCCCCAACGACCGAGGCTGCTGTCATGACAAACACTGTCACCCCCACCAACGGCTCACGAAGCGGCTCAAAGCCGCGATCCAAACGCGCAGGCCGGAAATCCGCCGTCGGAGAGTACAAACACAAGCGGACTGGAATAGACGTCGCGTTGGGCCTTCTTACGCCCATCGTCGGCCAGGAATTCCTGGACAAGTACAACCTGCGCGATCCGCTCAACCGGACGCTGCGCTACGGCGTCAAGACGGTGTTCTCCGCCGCCGGCGCCACCAGCCGTCAGTTCAAGCGCGTCCAGGGCCTGCGCGGCGGCCCCACCCGGTTGAAGACCAGCGGCAAGGACTACTTCGACTTGACCCCCGACGACGACCAAAAACTCATCGTCGAGACCGTCGAGCAGTTCGCGGAAGAGGTCTTGCGTCCGGCGGCCCACGACGCCGACCACGCGACGACCTATCCCCCCGACCTGGTCGCCAAGGCCGCGGAGTTGGGGATCACCGCAATCAACATTCCCGAGGATTTCGACGGCATCGCCGCGGAACGTTCCAGCGTGACCAACGTGCTGGTTGCCGAGGCGCTTGCGTACGGCGACATGGGGCTGGCGCTGCCGATCCTGGCGCCGGCGGGAGTCGCCGCGGCGCTCACCCACTGGGGTAGTGCCAACCAGCAGGCCACTTACCTCCAGGAGTTCGCCGGAGAGAACGTTCCGCAGGCCTGCGTGGCCATCGCCGAGCCGCAGCCGCTGTTCGACCCGATGGCACTGAAGACCACCGCCGTACGCACGCCGAGCGGCTACCGGCTTGACGGAGTCAAGTCACTGGTCCCGGCGGCCGCCGACGCCGAGTTGTTCGTGGTCGCGGCCCAACTGAACGGCAAACCCGCGCTGTTCATCGTTGAGTCGTCGAGCAACGGCCTGACCGTCAAGCCCGACCCAAGCATGGGCATCCGCGCCGCCGCGCTGGGCCGCGTCGAGCTTGACAACGTATCGGTGCCGGTGAGTACGCGCCTGGGCGAGGAGGACGCCACCGACGCCGACTATTCGGAGGCCATCGCGCTGTCTCGGCTGGGCTGGGCGGCGCTGGCGGTCGGGACGTCGCACGCGGTGCTCGATTACGTCATCCCGTATGTGAAGGAACGTGAGGCCTTCGGCGAGCCCATCGCGCACCGGCAGTCGGTCGCGTTCATGTGCGCCAACATCGCCATCGAACTCGATGGGCTTCGGTTGATCACCTGGCGTGGCGCGGCCCGCGCCGAACAAGGTCTCCCGTTCACCCGCGAAGCCGCACTGGCCAAACGGCTCAGCGCCGACAAGGGCATGCAGATCGGTCTCGACGGCGTGCAGCTACTCGGGGGCCACGGCTTCACCAAGGAGCACCCCGTCGAGCGCTGGTACCGCGACCTGAGGGCCATCGGTATAGCTGAGGGCGTTGTAGTTATCTAAGTCGTCGTCGGACCTGAAACGAAAGACCAAACATGGCAATCAATTTGGAACTGCCCCGCAAGATGCACGCGGTGATCGACAAGGCACATCAGGGTGCCGCTGAGATGATGCGGCCGATCGCCCGCAAATACGACCTCAACGAACACGCCTACCCCGTCGAGCTCGACACCTTGGCCGACCTGTACGCCGGAGCCACCGAATCCAACACCCTGGACATGGCCGGGGCCGATGCGTTTCGTAGCGCCGAAGCCCAGGACGAAAACCGCAACGCGGCCAACATGTCGGCGGTGCTACAGGCACTGGAGGCCAGTTGGGGCGACGCGGCGATGCTCCTGTCGATGCCCTACCAAGGCCTCGGCAATGCCGCGATCTCCGGTGTCGCCACCGACGAACAGCTGGAGCGCCTGGGCCGGGTCTGGGCGGCAATGGCCATCACCGAACCAGGATTCGGGTCCGATTCGGCGGCGGTGTCCACCACAGCCAAGCTGGACGGCGACGAATACGTGATCAACGGCGAGAAGATTTTCGTCACCGCCGGTTCGCGAGCCACACACATTGTGGTGTGGGCGACGCTGGACAAGTCGAAGGGCCGCCCGGCGATCAAGTCGTTCATCGTGCCGCGCGAACTCCCCGGCGTCACCGTCGAGCGCCTCGAGAACAAGCTAGGAATCAAGGGCTCCGACACCGCCGTCATCCGGTTCGACAACGCCCGCATCCCCAAGGACAACCTGCTGGGGAACCCCGAAATCGAGCCAGGCAAGGGGTTCGCCGGGGTGATGGAGACCTTCGACAACACCCGGCCGGTGGTGGCCGCCATGGCCGTCGGGATCGCCCGCGCCACGCTGGAAGAGCTGCGCAAGATCCTGACCAACGCCGGCGTGGAGATCTCCTACGACAAACCGTCGCACGTACAAAGCGCCGCCGCGGCCGAGTTTCTGCGGATGGAGGCCGACTGGGAGGCCAGCTATCTGCTCACCGTGCGCTCGGCGTGGCAGGCCGACAACAAGATCCCCAACTCCAAAGAAGCGTCGATGGCCAAGGCCAAGGCCGGCCGGGTGGGCAGCGACATCACCCTCAAAGCTGTCGAATTGGCCGGCACCGCAGGCTATTCAGAGCAGACCCTGCTGGAGAAGTGGGCACGCGACTCGAAGATCATGGACATCTTCGAGGGCACCCAGCAAATTCAGCAGCTGGTGGTCGCCCGCCGCCTGCTGGGCCTGTCGTCGTCCGAACTCAAGTAGCGAGATCGAGCACCGGGTATTCAATCCGGTTCATTTGCAACGGACTTGGGCCCGCGAGCCGCGTGCTCAAGGCATCGTGTAGCCGCCGCTGACAGAGATCAGTTGACCGGTTACCTGCCGCGCCGCCTGCGGCGAGGAGAACCACAACACGGCGCGACCGATGTCCTCGGCGGTGGTGAGCCTTCGCAGAGGCGTGTCCTTGAGCATGAAGTCGATCTGGTTCTGGTTGAAGACCGCATCCTGTCCGACCGCCCACAGGCTGGAGGCGCCAATCGCGTCGGGCCCGTCGGGGATCACCAGCCCGGGGCACACGACGTTGGATCTGATGCCGTGGCGGCCGTGCTCGCGCGCCGTGGTGCGAGCCAATGCCACCATGGCGGCCTTCGACGCACCGTAGACGCCCTGCCTGATCTGGCCGAATGCCGCGTCGCTGGCGATGAATACGATCGCGCCGCCACCAACCTCTTTCATGACGGGTATCGCCGCTTGGGTCGCGGCAATCGCCGAGAACAGGTTGATCTCAATGGTGCGCTGCCACTTGTCCCGGTCGGTATCGGTAGCGACGAATCCCGGAACGCTCCAGCCGGCATTGTTCACTAGGACATCCAGACCGCCCCATGCGGTCTGGGCGGCGCCGATCGCGGCGTCGGCCCCCTCGGGCTTCGTCAGGTCAGCGATCGCCACCTTGACGTCGGCGGCGCCCAACTCCCGCGCTTCGGCACGGACCTTTGCAGCCTGCGGCGCATCGATGTCGTTGATCACGATGCGTGCGCCTTCCGCGGCGAACGCATGCACTATCCCGCGTCCGATATTGGAGGCACCTCCGGTGACGACGACCCGCGCGCCCGCCAACCCGAGATCCATGTCGACTCCTCACTTCAGCAGCGTTGCTTGTGACGATCTACGAATTAGTTTAACCTAGATTAGAAATTCTGTATTAGCGGATAGGTTTCATGTGAGCGTCGTCCAGTCCACGATCGCCGACGGCATCGGGCGCATCACGCTGAACCGGCCCGACCGCATGAACGCGATAACAACCGAACTGGCCCGCGAACTCGAGCGTGCCCTAAGCGAGCTATCTGGCGACCCGACGGTGAACGTGGTCGTCATTCGTGGAGCGGACAAAAACTTTTGCGCGGGAGGCGATGTCGCCGAGGTCGAAAGCCTCAGATCCGCCGGCCCCGAAGCGTTACGGACGCTGTTCGACGCATTCCGCCGGGCCTGTGATGTCATCGCGACGGTCGAAGTCCCGGTAGTTGCTGCCGTTGAGGGTGTCGCCATGGCCGGTGGCTTCGAGCTGATGCAGGCCGCCGACATCGTGGTTGTCAGCGACAACGCCAAAATCGCCGACAACCACATCAACTTCGGCATGATCCCCGGCGGCGGAAGTACGCAGCGGCTGACGCGACTGGTTGGGCGTCAGATCGCGCTCGGTCTGCTGCTCAGTGGCGACCGTCTGAGCGGTCTTGACGCCGTCCGTCTTGGCCTGGCCTATCGCAGCTTCGCGTCACAAGACTTCGACGACGGGGTCAACCAGTTCGTGTCGGACTTGGCCGGCCGTGATCGCAGCGCGTTGGTCGCCGTCAAAAAGCTCGTTAACGGCGCTCGCCCGCAGGCGCCCGCGCAAGGCCTCGATGATGAGATCAGTGCGGTCGTCGCGCATATCACCAGGCGCGGAGTCGACGACTTCAGCCGGATAGGAACCTCATGACCACTGTCGACGCGGCGCCCGTGACTCTGGACGTGGGTTCCGACGGCATCGCTCGGCTACGGCTGAACCGGCCGGAAGCTTCCAATGGACTCAACGTTGAACTGCTGAAAGCGCTGCACGAGGCGATCCTGCGCTGCCACGCCGAGGCCTCTGTTCGTGTGGTGTTGCTCAGCGGTGCCGGACGGAACTTCTGCGCCGGCGGCGATATCCACACCTTCGAGTCCAAAGGCGCCGACCTACCGCAATATCTGCGCGAGGCGACGGCCTGGCTGCAGTTGGCGGTATCGGCGCTGATCCAGCTCCGCGTGCCGGTGGTCACGGCAGTGCAAGGCTTCGCCGCAGGCGGCGGCGGACTGGGTCTGGTCTGCGCATCCGACATCGTCGTCGCCGCCGAGTCGGCGAAATTCTTCTCCGGGGCGGTGCGGGTGGGGATGGCGCCCGATGGCGGGTCTTCGGTGACGCTGACCCAACTCGTCGGTCTGCGTCAGGCGCTGCGGATACTCCTGCTCAATCCCACCCTGTCGGCGGCGCAGGCGCAGGAGATCGGTCTCGTCACCGAGACGGTGCCCGACGACGAGTTATCCACCCGGGCCGCGGAAATCGCCAATAGCTTGGCAAGCTCACCGACGCTGGCCGTTTCGGCAACGAAACGACTGGTGTGGAACGGGTTGGGCGCCTCGGTCGAGGAGCGACTGGCCGAGGAGTCCCGCACGGTGTCCGAGTTGTCCGGCACCGACGACGCGCTCGAGGGGCTGCGCGCGGTCATCGAACGCCGGCCACCGAAGTTCGGCGGCCGATGACCACTACGACCGCTGGACCGGTGCTCGTCCACGACGACGCCGCGGTGCGGACTATCACCCTCAACCGACCGCAGAAGCGCAACGCGATCGATATGGAGTTGCGCATCGCCTTGGCTGAGGCGATCGAATCGGCTGACCGCGATCCGGCCGTTCGGGTGATCATCCTGACCGGAGCGGGTCCTGCATTCTGTTCCGGTGGGGACATCTCCACCATGCAGCGCATGCCCCCCCAACATGCCCTTGATCGAGTGCAGTTGGCGCAACGCGTCATTCGCGCCATCTGGGCCACACCCAAGCCGGTGCTGGGGGCCGTCGAGGGGTCGGCTTATGGAGCCGGCACTGCGCTGGCTGCCGCCTGCGATCGGGTCGTCGCGGCGCGCGACGCGACGTTCGCGACCACCTTCACCAATGTGGGCCTGGCCGGGGATATGGGCATCTCTATATCGTTGCCGGCGCGTGTCGGGGTGGCGCGGGCCCGACAGATGCTGATGTTGCCGGCGCCGATCCCTGCACCGGAAGCTCTCGAGCTGGGCCTCATCGACGCGGTCGTAGAGCCTGGCCAGGCTTTGGAGTCGGTGCGCCGCGACGCCCGGCAACTTGCAGCGGGCCCGCAGCACGCCTACGGCGTGATCAAGGCGCTGTTGACAAATCCGAACACCATCGACCCGTTCGAGCTGCTTGACCGCGAAGCCACCTGCCAGTCAGAGCTTTTCGACACCGATGATTTCGCAGAGGGCATTGCCGCGTTTCGGGAGCAACGACGGCCGGTTTTCGGCGACCGGGAGGGAAGACAACCATGACCGCGGTCACCGGTCAGGCGACCGGCATCGGCAGCCGGTATGGCCGGCTGATCAAGCGCGACAAGGTGCACGGCTCGCTCTACACTGACCCGGCGATCTTCGCCGAGGAACTGCGCAAGATCTGGTATCGCAGCTGGGTTTTCGTCGGCCATGAGACCGAAGTCGCCCAGCCCGGCGACTACGTGCGAAAACGCCTCGGGCTACAGGACGTCATCATGACCCGCGACCGCGACGGGCAGCTGCATCTGTTGCTGAATCGCTGCGCGCATCGGGGCAACCAAGTATGCGGCGACGCCAAGGGCAATGCGTCGGCATTTCGCTGCCCCTATCACGGTTGGACGTACCGCAACAACGGCGAACTGGTCGGATTCCCTTTTTTCAAGGGGTACGGCCAACGCAAGCTGGACCTTGCTTTGGGACGGGTGCCGCGGGTCGACTCCTACCATGGTTTTGTCTTCGGCAGCTTCGCGACCGAAGGTCCCACACTGGTGGAGCACCTCGGCGGCGCGGCGGGCGAGATCGATCGGTTGGTGCGGTTGTCGCCCGAAAGCCGCGTCGAACTCACCGCCGGGTGGCTGCAGCACCGAACGCAAGCGAATTGGAAACTGCTGGCCGAGAACGAGACCGACGGCTATCACCCGCAGTTCGTACACGGATCGATCTTTGGGGTAACCGGTAGCACGATCGGCGCGCTCTATAGCGATTCGTCCACGGCGGTCACCCGTGATCTGGGTAACGGGCACAGTGAGAACGACCTCCGTCCAGAGTTTCGCAAGTTCGCTGAACCACTGCGCTGGTTCGGCACCACCGAGTCTCGGGTCCCCGACTACGTCGCGGCGATGCGGACCAAATACGGCGCGGAGGCAGAAGGCATCCTGATCGAGGGCGGACCGCACGTCATGATCTTCCCGAACCTTTTCATCGCCGAGATCCAGGTCTTCAATATCCAACCGATCGCCGTGGATGAGTGTGTCCAAAACTCGACTGCGGTGCAGCTGGCGGGGGCCGCTGAACTCAACCGCCGCATGGTTTCCCAATGCGTGGGATCGGTGGGCCCAGCGGGCATGCTGCTCGCCGACGACACCGAGATGTATGAACGCAACCAAGCCGGCCTCGGATCGCTGACGCCGGAGTGGCTCGACGTGCGCCGTGGGCTGAACCGGGAGGCGATCGACGAGAACGGCTTCACCGTCGGTGGCGCCACCGATGAGACTGGCATGCGCGGGTTTTGGCGACAGTACAAGTCGCTCATGGAGGCGCCATGACAGCCGCTGCCAGGACCGGGACGGATCTGGGACCGGTGCCCGAAGGCTTCGACCGCCATACAGTCGAGCAGTTCCTCTACCGGGAGGCGCGGCTAGCCGACGAAGGCGACTACGACGCATGGGAGGCGTTATGGACCGACGACGCACTGTATTGGGTACCGATCGGTGGTGAGGGCGGCGACCCCCAGCGGCAGATGTCGGTCATCTACGACAACCGCAACCGCATTTCCACCAGATTGAAGCAGTTGCGCACCGGCAAACGCTACGCACAGGCTCCCCCGTCGAACCTGCGCCGCATGCTGTCCAACATTGAATTCCTCGGCGGCAGAAACAATCCCGACGGTGACATCGATCTGGAGATCGGCGCTAACTTCCTGGCCATCGAGTCACGTCCGCGGGGCATCCGGCTATGGGGTGGCCGCACCACCTACCGGCTCCGCCGCCAAGGCAACGACCTCCGGCTCGCATATAAAAAGGTGGTTCTGGTGGACAATGATCAACCGCTGCCCACGCTGGGTTTCGTGATCTGAGGAACATGACCATTGAGTTCGGTGACAGCGAGGATCTCGACGTCCCCGTTGTCGGTAGTGAGTTCGCCGAGGTGTCAGTCCGATTCGACGTTGACGGCAACGCGCCTCGGGTGCGCCTAGAGGATCTCCGCAGCGGTCGCGTGCGCTATCTGGACGCGCTGGAACTAGAGGCAATCATCTGGCTCCCGGAGGAGCGTCTCATCGGTCTTCTCGACCCGTCGCACAGCCGCTGGCGGGGTGAGGGCTTGTGAACGGCCGCGTGATTGCTCTTCAACGGGAACGGGTCGAAATGCTGCGCTGCTGTCGCGATCTCGACGAGGCGCAATGGACGGCGCCGAGCAAAGCCGCTGGCTGGCGAGTGCAAGACGTCGTCGCACACATGGGATCGGGGTGCCGGTCAGTCTTCACGCTGGCATCGGTAAAGATCATGCGCAGCAGCGATATCGAGCGGACGAATGATTCGTTCGTCGACGTCCGCCGCCACTGGACCCCGTCGCAGGCGTGCTGCGCGAGACGATACTTCTGCACCTTGCCCGTCGGCGTGGTGGGCAGCTCAGTTCCAGCCGGCCGGCTTGGCAAGGAATTTAACACGGAATAGAAAATGGTGATATCGTGAGCGATGGCACCACCACCCGCACCGAAGGGGGCGATCGTGCGCTATGGGAGCTGATCACACCTTCGACACCAAAGTGTCGACCGCCCAACAGCTCTACCTAGCGCTTGCCGCCGGGGACCGGGAAAAGTTGACGACGCTGTTGCATCCCGGTTTCGTCGGGCAGGTGACCGACGGCCTACCACTCGACATGGGCGGACGCCACGACGGACCCGAGGCAATGCGGCGCGACGTGTGGTGGACCATCGGACGCCACTACAAGGTCGAAGTGCAGCCGGAGGAATACCGCATTCTCGACGATGACCGACTATTCGTCGCCGGTCACTACCGTGGAGAAGGCCGCGCCTCGGGCCGCCGACTCGATGCGGCCTTCATCCATCTCATCGCTTTCGGTGACGACGGGCTCATCGTGTCACTGGACCAGCTCACCGACAGCGCTGCGTGGGTACATGCCCTCGGTGAAAGCACCGCGTTGCAGACCATCGACTACTCGATCGCCGACGCGGTCGCCACCGTTTGCTTGAATCGTCCGGAGCTTCGTAACGCCATTAACCTGCAGATGGCTGAGGAAACCCTCGATGTCGCACGCCGGATCGCGTCCGATGGCTCGATCCGGGCGGTGCTCATCTGCGGTAACGGGCCTGCGCTGACCGTCGGTGGGGACATCGACTGCTTCCCCGCCCGCTCGGGCGAGAAATCCGGGGCGCTGCTGGCACAGATGACCACACCATTCCATGAGGCATTTCGCATTCTGAGCCGAATCGACGCCCCAATCGTCACCGCCGTGCACGGTGCCGTCGCAGGCGGCGGCCTGGGCTATGTGTATGCCGCCGATCTGGTCGTCGCTGCCGAGGGAACCAAGTTCGTGACCGCGTTCGCCGCCCTGGGGCTTTCTGGCGACGGCGGCGGAACCTGGCACCTGCCAAGGCTGATCGGTCCACGCCGCGCCGCAGAGGCCTACCTGCGAAACAGGCCGATCGAGGCCGAAGAGGCGCTGCAGTGGGGGCTGATCAACGAGATCGTGCCCGCCGCGGAACTGCGGAGTCGGGCCGACGCAGTGGCGCGGGAACTGGCCTGCGGCCCAACCCGTGGTTTCGCGCGGATGCGTGCCCTGCTGCGCGAAACATGGCACAACGACCTGTCGACTCAGCTGCAAGCCGAGATCGAGGCTCTCCGCGACACCGGCGACACCGCCGACGCCGTCATGGCCATCAACGATTTCGCGGCCAAACGCCGCCCCAAATTCACCGGACGGTAGATCATGGGACTGATTCAGGACTCCCCGGAGCACAAGGCCATTCGGGAAACCGTGGCCGGCATCGCCTCTCGCTACGGCGCGCCATACTTCATTGAGCGCGGTCGATCCGGCGGCAGCGTCGATGAACTATGGAAAGACCTCGGCGCCGCAGGTTTGCTCGGGCTGCACCTGCCCGAAGGGTACGGCGGCGGCGGCGGAGGCATGGCTGAGGCTGTCATCGTGGTCGAGGAACTCGCCGCGCACGGGATGCCATTGCTGGTCTGGGTCATCTCACCGGCGATCTGCGGCAACATCCTGGCCCACCATGCGTCTGAGGAAATGAAGCAGCGCTGGCTGCCGATGATCGCCGACGGAACCAAGATCATGGCATTCGGTCTAACTGAGCCGGACGCCGGCTCCAACAGCCACAACGTCAAGACCACCGCGCGACGCACCGAAACCGGTTGGACCATATCGGGTTCCAAGTACTACATTTCCGCGGTCGATCAATCCGACGCGATACTCGTCGTCGCCCGCGATGCCGAACACTCGACTGCGGACAAAAGCGCGCTGTCGCTGTTCGTGGTGCCCACCAACAGTCCCGGGCTGTCGTTTCAGGAGATCGACACCTCGATCGTGTCAACGGACAGACAGTTCACGGTGTACTTCGACAATGTCGAAGTCGGGCACGATGCCCTCATCGGCGTCGCCGGCGACGGACTTCGGCAGGTGTTCGCGGGCCTGAACCCCGAACGGATTCTGGTCGGCGCCCTGTGCGGTGGCATAGGCCGGTACGCGATCGGCAAAGCCGCCGATTACGCCAAAGAGCGCCAAGTCTGGTCGACACCGATCGGGGCCCACCAGGGCATCGCCCATCCGCTTGCCGAAGCCCACATCGCCGTGGAGCTGAGCCGGATGGCCACCGTCCGCAGCGCCGAACTATTCGACGCGGGCGAAAACGCCGGCGAGGCCGCCAATATCGCGAAGTTCGCCGCCTCGGAGGCCGCGCTCAAAGCGCTCGACCAGGCGATCCAGACTCACGGCGGTAACGGCCTATCCCGCGAGTACGGGTTGTCCGAGCTGTGGTTCGTCACCCGGCTGATGCGCACCGCACCGGTGAGCCGGGAGATGGTGCTCAACTTCATCGCTCAGTCGTCGCTGGGTCTACCCCGCTCCTACTAGGCTCGGGAGGCAATCCGCATGAGCACAGCGCAATTCGATGTGATCGTGATTGGAGCCGGTGCGGGTGGCCTGTTCACCGCCGCGCGGCTCGCGCATCGGGGCTACCGGACTCTGGTGGTGGAACGCCTCGCCAAGGTGGGCGGCCGGGCCTCTACCGATGACATCGACGGCTTCAAGGTCAACAACGGAGCCATCGTCATCGAGGTCGGCGGCATCACACAGCAGACCTGTGAAGAGGTCGGTGCGCCGTTCGATATCCGCGAGCCCCAACCCCCGCTGCTGTATCGCATCGGCGGCAAGGATGTCGACATCACCGGCGGCGGATGGGGCTTGCTGCTCGGCAAACTCACCCGTCAGGGTGCCAAGCTGCTCAAGGGCATCGGGGCGGCGCGTGAGGACTCGGGTTTACCCGAACACGAGATCTCCACCGCCGAATGGCTTTCGCGCTACACCAAAAATGAAGGGGTGCATGGCATCTTCCGCAACATGTGCGCGTCGATTTTCGCCGTGAATTCCGAGGATCTGCCGGCGCGGGTATTTCTTACCTACTTCACCCGCAAGAGCGCATTCAAGCGGTTCGGGTTCCATCCGGAGGGCACCATCGGGTTGTGGCGCGGCCTGGCGAGCGCCATCGAGTCGCACGGTGGTCAGGTGTGGCTGTCTACGCCGGTCGTCAAGATTTGTTCCGATGGCGCGACGGTGACCGGCGTGCAGGTGATCCGCGGGGACGAGACCATCACCGTGAACGCGCCGGTCGTAGTAAGCGACATCGGCCCGGCCGGCACGGTCAAGCTGCTCGGCGAGGAGAACGTCCCAACCGATTACCAAGATCTAGTGAAAAAAGGTGACAGGCCCACCGCCATGATCTCGGTCAACTTCGCCAGCCGGGAGCGCCTAGTCGACGTGCCGGGGATGTTGAGCTTCGCCAAGTCGCGGCGGCTGGCCTATATCGCCAACTTCACCGACACCTGCCCCGAGATGGCGCCGCCCGGATGGAATCTCTGTGTCGGGACCGCAGTGCCCAAGCCGTCGATCGGCGATTTCGACGACGCAACCGAGACCGAGCTGCTGCTGGAAGATCTACGTGACAACATCGATCGCTTTGACGAGCGTGCCAGAATCCTGAACATCGCTGTCACCCGCGATGATTGGCCGCCGCAGCGAACAGTCGCCGGATTCGATTTACCCCACGACACGCCGCTGCGGGGGCTGTGGAATGTCGGCGACGCGGTGAAGGAGTACGCCAACGGCGGCACTACCGCATGTGCCGAAACGGCGCAGCTAGTGGTCGACAAGATCGTCGCAGTTCACCAGCCCACGACTGCCGTGCGCTGACCGGCCTGACCGATTATTTCATCAACTATAAAAAACATTCTGCGGCGGAACTCAGTCATCGGGGCGGCCGGTCAGCGGCCTGCCCCAGTCTTGCGGGTGCGTTTGACGAGACGTGACGCGGACGGCGCCGGGCTGAGTCCGTTGCGCACCAGGACTTGAGCGTTCGACACGATGGTGTCCACCGAACTGCGGCGGGGATCGAACCACTCCGTGGACCAGTTCAACGCGCCGATCACCAACAACTGAGCGAGCCGAGCGTCCAGGTCGTCTCGGAGCTGACCGTCGGCGCGCGCTTCATCGAACAGACGTCGCCAGATCCGGCCATAGGCAGCCTCTTCCTTGAGCTGGCGCGCGCGCAGTCGCTCGGGAATCTGCCCCGCGTTGCGGATCGTTGCCGAGGCGTAGTCCGACAGCTCTAACTGATGACGCAGATGTCCCTCGACGGCCGCCAGGATCCTGTCCATGGACGAGGTGGCCGACGGCAGCGCGTCCAGCACGCCCTGCAAATGCCTACGCATGTCGGCGATCCCGGCGTACATCACCTCTTCGATGAGATCCTCACGGGACGCAAAGTAGTAGTAGATCGCCGGTGCCTGCAGCTCCGCGTACTCGGCGACATCGGACAGGCGAGTACCGGCGTAGCCCTTCACGCTGAGAACGTGAGCGGCGGCGTTGAGGATGCGGCTACGGGTGCGCGCCGACTTGGAGAGCGCATCGTCGGGGGCCGCGTCCTGCTGCACCACCGATTTTTTAGTCACGATTCGATTATAGGTGAGATCATGTCGACGAATCCCGCCTACATCACTCCTGATTTCACGTCGGCAACTGTCTCCCAACGTGTTAAGCGGGTCGGCTCTGCCGTACCGCACGACGTTGCGCTGTGCGCCCAGGTCGATGATGCGGTCGTCGGTCGCAACGGTGGCCTCGACAACGTCGCCGTCGTGGACCTTGATCACCGGGTTCGGTGACCGTCCAAGGTGTTCGCCGCGATCGAGCGCACCAACGCTTTAGCGTTGTTCCCCAGGCTCGGTGCGGCGCCGCAACCCATTCCGCAGTCACCCGCTCAAAAGATCCGCCACAGCGTCAGCCGATCCGTCATGCGCGGCGTGGCTCGCCTGACGAGCGCGAAGTAGCGGATTTTATGCCGGGTCAGGTCCCGCCACCGTCGCCGTAGCCGTAGCCGTCCGGTGCCCTGGGAAGACGAGTTCGCGTTCGGACTCGACCTGGTCGTCGATGGACTGACTCAGGCACTTCAGCGCGAACCTCAGCGAAGAAAAGGTAAGCGCCGCAACGGCTGAGCGGCGATCCCCACATCGCTTCGGCTATCTTGTCGCGTTGGCAGCGATCTCGTCGGCGATCCGGCTAGCTTGGTCGGTGATTTGGTACGCGCAGGCTCTGACGTCGATCACCACATTGGATACCGCGTTCAGCACATGCTGGCAGGCCCAGCCGCGGCCATCTTCCTGGGTATCCACCTGGCTGATCTTCGGAGCGTCCCCAATGAGGTCCCCGAAGGTCCACCGGTATGTGTTGCCGTTGTTGTAGGTTATGGTCACGATTTGCCCGGCGCAGGACTTCCATTGGTCCGCTGAAGTTTTCACAAAGTTGCGGGCTAAGTCGGTGGACGGAAACGCGGCCACGTCTTGATCGACGAAGTGATTGTTGGTGTCCCCTGGCTCGGCCAACACCAAATAGTTGAGCTTGCTGTACCCGCTGCCGTTATACGTCGGCGCCTCGCCAGGATAAAGCGCCCCATTGCATTCCGGTTTTGACAACTGCGCTGAGGGGTCGGCCGGCGCCTGGCCGAGTTTTCCGGGTTGCATGTTTGAGGCACCCATGATGGTGTTGATCTGCGGGGCGGTGAGCAGAATGGAATCCATGCGTTCGGGCGCCACCGTGGGAGCCGTCTTCTGCGACGACCCCGACTGCGAGGTCGAATCCCGCCCGCCAGCGAGTGCCGCGAGCACGGCCACCATCACGACCGTCCCGCCCACGCCGCCGGCAATGAGCCATTTCGTGCGGGACCTGCGAGGCTTACCCCCACCACCGTTGGAGTATGGGCCGGCGTAGGGACCGACCGGTGGCGGTCCAACGAATCGCTGCGGGCCGGTGCCCGGTGGCGGGGTGGTGGTCTGGGTGTACATCGTCGGGTCGTGCTGCGGCGTGGGGCCAGAAGCCGGCCAGGGCTGGTCAGATGGCGGGGCCTGCGGCAGTCGGCTCGATCGGCTCTCGAAGTCCTGGTCGTGCGGGGGGGTGACAACTCCGGCGTCGACGGTCAAGGACTGCGCGTCGACCGAGGCCAGCAGGCTCTCAATGTCGGTTCGGACGCGCCAGGCGACATCGGGGCGATCGCGCAGCATGCACAAAAGCTGCTTGATGTCGCTGCGCGCGACGGGATCGTCACCGTCTTCTTCAAGTCCAGATTTGAGCTCCGACACCAACTCTGCCTGCTGGCGGGCGCTCAGTTGAGGCTCCGCGATGTTGTGGGCCAACCGCATCAGATAGGCGAACGGCACCGGCGGCTCGTCGGGCAGGTCCGAGGGCAGCGGCTGAAGCTGCGCCCGCTGTATCTGCACCGCTCCGATCAGCTGAATGCCGGCGTCCGCGGTCGGGTTTCGGAAGTCGATTATTTGCGTCTCGGCCAGCGGGGTTACCCGCAGGTTGGTGACCGGGCCGATCTGAACGGGAACGATCGGGCGATGCAGAGCCTGGGCATAGCGCAACTCGGCCTGACAGGGTTTGGACGCAATTGAGTTGTTCGACATCGCGACGATGAACACCTCACAGTTACGGATCTGCTCGAGGATCGTGCGCCACCACGCCTCACCGCCGCCCAACTCTTCATCCATCCACACCTGCTGGTGAGCGCGGCGCAAAGCACTCCTGAGGGGTTCGATCGCCCCCTTGTCCTGGCTGGAGTAACTGATGAACAGCCCCATGAAACCCTCTCTACGCCGCGCGCCGGGGTTGGCCAGGCAGCCCACAAAGCATAGCGTGGAGCCCTGGCCAGCACAGATGAACGACAAAAGCATGCTCCGGTCGGTGGGCGGTGCGCGTCGCCGGTGGATTCTGAAGCGGTCACGACCGCAAGTAGGCTGTTCAGCCTCTGGTCGGAGGTCCTCCGGCCTCGGTGAACACGGAGGTGAAATGCGCGCGGCACAGTTGACTCGACTAGATGGTCCGGACGCGGTCGAGGTAAGCGAGATCGACGAACCTGCGGGCGACGGCGTTGTCGTCGAGGTGCACGCGGCGGGGGCAGCATTCCCCGACGCGCTACTGACCCGCGGCCTCTACCAGTACAAACCGGATCCGCCGTTCGTGCTGGGCGCCGAGATCGCCGGCGTGGTCCGATCGGCACCCGACGATGCCCACGTGCGTCCCGGCGACCGAGTCGTCGGCCTGACCATGCTGACCGGGGGCATGGCCGAAGTCGCGGTGCTGGCGCCCGACCGGGTGTTCAAGCTGCCGGACAACGTGAGCTTCACCGCGGGCGCCGGCCTACTGTTCAACGACCTGACCGTGTACTTCGCGCTGACCGTCCGTGGCCGGCTGCAGTCCGGCGAGACGGTGTTGGTGCATGGAGCAGCCGGCGGGATCGGCACTTCCACGCTGCGGTTGGCGCCGGTACTCGGGGCGTCGCGCGTCATCGCGGTGGTCAGCACGCAGGACAAGGCCGAGATCGCAACGGCGGCAGGGGCGACTGACGTCGTGCTGGCCGACGGGTTCAAGGACGCGGTAAAAGAGCTGACGAACGGTCGCGGGGTAGACGTGGTGGTCGACCCCGTCGGCGGCGACCGGTTCACCGACTCGCTGCGTTCGCTTGCTCCAGGGGGCCGGCTACTGGTCATCGGGTTTACCGGCGGTGAAATCCCTACCGTCAAGGTAAACCGGCTGCTACTGAACAACATTGACGTCGTCGGTGTCGGCTGGGGCGCCTGGGCGGGGACACACCCCGGCTCGCTGGCCGAGCAGTGGGCCGAACTCGAGCGGCTGCTCGCCTCCGGCGAGCTGCCTCCTCCGGAACCGGAGGTCTACCCGCTGGACGAGGCCGCCGCCGCGATCGCATCGCTGGAGAATCGCACCGCCAAAGGGAAGGTCGTCGTTCGCGTCCGGGATTAGCACGCATCCCCGGAGCCTGCGGCGGCTGCGTCGTCGCCGCCCCTTGTGCCGAGCAAAAAGAGAAAGTAACGTCACTTTCGGTTTCTGTCGTCCCGGATGCCGCCGCAACCTTGGAGCCGCCATGGAATCCTTCATCCACCTGCGCAAAGGCAAGACACCGCGTCGCCTGCACGCCGACCTCGACGGGCTGAAGGACGACGAGCTGGGCCGTGGTGGATTCACCGGCCGAACCGCCAACATGTACCGCCGCCACGATCCCACCGCATACCGGTCGGAGGGTCCGCTGCGTCCCATCGACGTGCTGTCCAGCGAGCTCAAGCCCAGCGACGCGACCGACGCCAACGGCGGTCCGCTGTTGATGTTCGCCAACCCGGACTGCCGCATCTCGCTCTCCCGTCGCCACCAGCCGATGCCGTTCTACCTCCGCCACGTCGACGGTGACCTGCTGTGCTTCGTGCATCAGGGAACTGGTCTGCTGGAAACCGAGTTCGGGCCGTTGCCGTACCGCGAGGGCGACTGGGTGTATCTCCCCAAGGCATGCACCTGGCGTCAGGTGCCCGATGCCGAGACCACGTTGCTGATGATCGAGGCCAGCGATGAGTTCCGCGTTCCGCCGCCCGGTTCGCTGGGCCGTCATTTCCCGTTCGACCCTTCGCAGGCTGTCATCCCCGAACCCGAGCCGATCGACGATGACGGCCGCGACGAGTACCAGGTCCGGCTGGTCCACGACGGCGGCCCGACAACGCTGTTCTACCAACATAATCCGCTCGACGTCGAAGGGTGGCGCGGCGACAACTTTGCGTTCACCTTCAGCATCGCCGACTACAACGTGGTGACCTCCGACAGCGTCCACCTGCCCCCGACCGTGCACCTGTTCATGCAGGCCACCGGTGTCTACGTGATGAACTTCCTGCCCAAACCCGCCGAAGGCGTGCCGGGCACCGAGCGCACACCCTGGTATCACCGCAACGTCGACTACGACGAGATCGCCTTCTTTCACGGCGGTTCGCTCTACGGCATCCCGATGCCGCCGGGCCTGATTTCTCATGCGCCGCAAGGGGTCCACCACGGTGCACCGGAGAAAGCCCGGGAACGGGCGCGCCGCAAATTCGACGAGCACTCCCGCGTCGATTGGCAGGTGATCGCCGTCGACACCCGCCGACGTCTGACACCGTCCGCCGAGGTGCTGGCCAACGACCTGGGGCAGCACTGATCATGGAAAGCGCTCAAGCTGTGAAATACGCGTACGACCGGATCCCCTACCTGGTTGCGTTTGAGAACAATTCCGGCGTCCGAGATGTCTACGGCGGGCTGGCCGAAATCACCGTGCTGGAAAGTTATCTGCTCAAGCCCAAGGACAAGCCGTCAGACACCGTGCTGATGTTCATGCACCCGATCGGCGGCGGCGCGTACCTTCCGATGATCAACGCGCTGGCCCGGGCCGGCCACCACGTCGTCTACTGCAACAGCCGGTTCCGCGGCACCGATTCGGCACTGCTGATGGAGAAGGTTATCGAGGATCTCGGCGCCGCCATCAAGGACGCCAAGGAACGCCTGGGCTATCAGAAGGTGGTGCTGGCGGGCTGGAGCGGTGGCGGTTCGCTGTCGGTGTTCTACCAGCAGCAGGCCCAGCACGCGACCGTCACGGCTAGCCCGTCGGGTGACGGGCCCGACCTCACCCAGCTGGACCTGCCCGCCGCCGAGGGCATCATGCTGCTGGCCGCGCACATCAGCCGGCACGGCACGTTGACCGAATGGCTGGACGGGTCGATGCTCGACGAATCCGATCCCACCAAACGCGATCCGGAACTGGACCTTTACAACCCGGACAACCCCAACCAACCGCCCTACACCGAGGAGTTCCTGGCCCACTACCGGCAGGCACAAATCGACCGCAACCGCCGGATCACCGCCTGGGTCAAGGAGAAGCTGGCCGAACTGAAAGCCGACGGCCGACCCGATGACGAGTTCGGATTCGTCGTGCATGGCACCATGGCCGACCCGCGGTGGCTGGATCCGAACGTCGATCCGAACGAACGCACACCGGGAACGTGCTATCTGGGTGATCCTCAAGTGGTGAACATGAGCCCGGTCGGGCTGGCCCGATTCTCCACTCTGCGCAGTTGGCTCTCGCAGTGGAGCTACGACGAAGCGCACGGCGATGGGGTGGCCTGCGGGCGCGACATCGCGGTGCCAGCGCTGGTGATCGGCAACCTGGCTGACGACGCCTGCACACCCAGCCACACCCGACATCTTTTCGAGGCCATCGGTCATCCCGATAAGGAGATGCACGAAATCCACGGCGCCACCCACTATTACGCCGGCCCCGATCAACGGGACAAGTTGCGTGAGGCCGTCAATATCGTCACCGACTGGCTGGATCGCCACGACTTCACGGGAACGCAATGACAGCCCCCACCGGGCCCTTGGACGGTATCCGGGTGCTCGAGCTGGGCACTCTGATCGCCGGCCCGTTCGCCGGCCGGCTGCTCGGTGACATGGGCGCCGATGTCATCAAGGTCGAGCCGCCGGGCGCCCCGGACCCGTTGCGAACCTGGGGGCAGGCCGAAGTCGACGGGCACCATGTCTTCTGGACAGTGCACGCGCGCAACAAACGGGCCATCACGCTGGACCTGCGCCGACCGCGGGGCCGCCAGCTGTTCCTCGATCTCGTCGAGAAGTCCGACATCGTGGTGGAGAACTTCCGTCCGGGCACGCTGGAGAAATGGGACCTGGGTTACGACGTTCTGAGCCAACGCAATTCACGCATCATCCTGGTTAGGGTGTCGGGCTATGGGCAGACCGGTCCCGACGCCCACAAGGCCGGTTACGCATCGGTGGCCGAAGCGGCCAGCGGCCTGCGACACCTCAACGGTTTCCCGGGCGGCCCGCCGCCCCGGCTGGCGCTGTCGCTGGGCGACAGCCTGGCCGGGATGTTCGGCGCCCAGGGGGCCCTGGCTGCGCTGTATCGCCGCAGCATTACCGGGCACGGCCAAGTCGTCGACGTCGCGCTGAACGAATCATGTTTGGCAGTACAGGAATCCACGATTCCGGATTATGACGTCGGCGGTGTGGTGCGCGGTCCGTCAGGCACCCGCCTGGACGGCATCGCGCCGTCGAACATCTACCGCAGCGCCGACGGCTCATGGGTGGTGATCGCGGCCAATCAGGACACCGTGTTCGCCCGGTTATGCCAAGCGATGGGGCGCCCGGAACTGGCCACCGACGAGCGGTTCGCCACGCACGGCGCCCGCGGCCGCAACCAAGACGAAATCGATAAGATCATCGGCGCCTGGGCCGCCGAGCGGGAACCCGGCGATATCATCGAAACCCTCAGCGCTGCAGGTGTGATCGCCGGTCCGATCAACACGGTCGCCGAAGTGGTCGACGACCCGCAGCTGCGGGCACGCGGCATGCTGGTTGAGCATTACGACGAGCGACTCGACCGGCCCGTTTTAGGGCCGGGGATCGTGCCGGTGCTATCGGAATCTCCGGGCAGTGTTCGCAACGCCGGCCCCGCGCATCCGGGACAACACAACGACGACGTCTACATCGGGCTGCTCGGCAAGACCGCCGAAGAGCTTGAGGAACTGCGCGCCGAGGAGGTGTTATGAAACCCCACGTCGATATTCGCGAGGTGTCGCTGCGCGACGGGTTGCAGATCGAGTCGCCAATCCCGTTGTCGGCCAAGCTGGAACTGCTGGCGGCCGTCGCCGCCACCGGGGTGCGCGAGGTGGAGGCCACCGCGTTCGTGTCCCCGTCGAAGGTGCCGTCGATGGCCGATGCCGCCGAACTCGCCGCCGAGCTGCACAACTACCCGGACATCGAGTTCTCTGCGCTGGTAGCCAGTCCCAACGGCGCCAAGCGGGCCGTCGCCGCGGGACTTCGCTCAATCGAGTACGTGGTGTCGACCAGCGATAAGTTCAGCAACGCCAACGTCGGCCGCAGCAGTGCACAGGCCACCAGCCAGATCGACGAGATCGTCGCCATCGCCCACGACAGCAATGTGACCGTCGAGGTCATCGTCGCCACCGCGTGGGACTGCCCGTTCCAGGGGCCTACGCCGCCCCAGCGAGTCCTCGACATCGCCGCGGCCGCACGCGATCGCGGCGTCGACCGGTTCTCGATTGCCGACACCATCGGCACCACCACACCGGGAAGAGTGAGTTCACTGATCGCACAACTACGCCCGGTAATCGGTGAGCTCCCGCTGGGCGGCCATTTCCACAACACCCGCGGCGCGGGGCTGGCCAGCGCCTACGCGGCGGTCAGCTCCGGAGTCACCCGGCTGGACGCATCGGTCGGCGGGCTGGGTGGCTGCCCGTTCGCACCGGGCGCCACCGGCAATATCGCCACCGAGGACCTGGTGTACCTGCTGCGCGACAGCGACATCGACGTCGACGTCGACCTGCCGGCCGCGATCACCGCGGCCGAAGTAGCGAGATCGATTGTCGGCCATGATCTGCCCAGTGCTCTGCTGCGTGCCGGTGACCGGATACAGCACTGATGCCGATGGACGTCCTGACCGCCAAGGGCCGCCAGACCCGGGCAGCCATCGAGCAGGCGGCCCGTAAACTGTTTGCTGAACGAGGCTTTCACGGCACCACCTTGGCCGACATCACGTCGGCGGCCGGGAAGTCAGCGGCGGTGTTCTACCGGTATTTCGCGGACAAAGAGGATCTGCTCGCCGCGTTGGCGGAGTCCTTCCTGCACGACGTCGTGACACCGTCCGGGCTCAGCCTTCATCTGCCGGATTCTCCAGACGACGACGCATTCTTCGCCTCCGTGGTCACCGGCTACTGGAACATGTTCAAGCAGAACATCGGCATCATGATCGCAGTAGCGCAACTGGCGACTACGCAGCAGCGGTTTGCCGCCGTTCAGAACGAATTTCGGCGGTTCGGCATGGACATCGTCGCCGCCTCGGTGCTACGGGCTCAGCAGCACGGCTACGCATCCGAGCTCAATCCCGAGCACGTCGCGGCGGCCATCGCCTTGTTGTTCGAGAACTTCACCACCGTGTTTGCAGGCACGTTGGGGCCTGCGACCCAAGGGAGACTGGGACTGGAAATCAGCGACGAGGATGCCATCGCGACCCTCTCGACAGTCTGGAAGAAAACCCTGTACGGCGCCTAAGGAGATAAGCAATGGATTTCAACTTGCCCGAACACCTTCCGGGGCTGCTTGCCGACATGGATACGTTCATCGAGCGCGAGATCGCCCCGCTGCAAGCCGAGAACATGCAGTACTTCGACCAGCGCAGGGAGCATGCCCGCACCGATTGGGAGCATGACGGCATCCCGACGCGGGAGTGGGAGGATCTGCTCGCCGAGATGCGCCGACGGGCCGACAAGGCCGGTTGGCTGCGCTACGGGTTGCCGGCGTCGCTGGGCGGTCGCGACGGCACCAACCTCGATATGGCGGTCATCCGGGAGCATCTGGCGCACAAGGGCCTTGGCCTGCACAACGACTTGCAGAACGAGTCATCAATCGTTGGGAACTTCCCGCAGGTGATCATGATGGAGCGGTTCGGCACCGACCAGCAACGCGCCCTCTGGTCGGAGGCGCTGATCACCGGTCAACGCTCCATGGCCTTCGGGCTGACCGAGCCCCTGCATGGCTCGGACGCGACCTGGCTGGAAACCCACGCCAAACCCGACGGCGACGACTGGGTGATCAACGGTTCCAAGCGGTTCAACACCGGCGTACACCGCGCCACGCATGACTTGATCTTCGCCCGCACCTCGGGCGAGCCGGGGCAAGCGCGGGGCATCACCGCGTTCCTGGTGCCCACGGACGCCCCTGGCTTCAGCGTCCCGTATTACTGGTGGACGTTCAACATGCCCACCGACCACGGCGAGGTCGAGTTGACCGATGTGCGGGTGCCCGCCGACGCGGTGCTCGGTGAGCTGGATCGCGGGCTGGAGGTCGCGCAGACGTTCTTGCATGAGAACCGAATTCGGCAGGCGGCCAGCAGTCTGGGCGCGGCGCAATACTGCATCGATCGGGCCGCCGAATACGCCGGCACCCGTACGGTTTTCGGCAAGCCGCTGTCGACCAACCAGGCGGTGCAATGGCCGTTGGCCGAACTGCAGACCGAAGCACAGATGGTGCGGCTGCTGGTTCAGTACGCGGCCTGGCACCTGGACCGCAACCACCACATGGAAGTGTCGGACAAAGTGTCGATGGCCAACTACCGCGCCAACCGGCTGGTCTGCGACGCCGCCGACCGCGCGATGCAGATCTTCGGCGGCCTCGGTTACAGCCGTCACGAGCCTTTCGAACACATCTACCGCCATCACCGCCGTTACCGGATCACCGAGGGCGCCGAGGAGATCCAAATCCGCCGGGTGGCCCAGCGGCTGTTCAAGTTCGGTAAGAAATGACCATCGCTGCGGAGCTGTCGCCCGAGCTCGCCCCGGTGGTCTCGACAGCACTCGGTGTCGACGCTGCGGTCGAGAACCTGCGGGCACTGACCGGCGGGGCCAGCCGCAGCACGTGGGCGTTCGATGCCGTCACACCCGAAGAACGGCGCGCGCTGATCCTGCGCATCGGGCCTCCCGATGACGTGCACGCGAGTATGGAGCTGGAAGCCCGCGTCCAGGCCGTCGCCGCAGCAGCAGGTACGCCGGTCCCCCACGTCCTGGTCGCCGACAATTCCGCTGCCGCGCTCGGCAATCCGTTCCTGATCTGCGAAGAGGTCGAAGGCGAGCCGATTGCCCGGCGCATCGAACGTCAACTCGAAAAGGCTGGCGGGCAGACCGCCCGGTCCCGGTTGCTCAGCCAGTGTGCGCAGGCGCTGGCCGCCATCCACCGAGCCGACGCGGATGACCCCGAGTTGGTCACCCAGGATCAACTGGCCGAGTGGCGCAGCCGGCTAGACGCCATGGGCGACACCACCGCAACATTCGAGTGGGCATTTCGCTGGCTCGCCGCCAACCGGCCTGCGCCGTCGCCGCCGCACCTCGTGCACGGCGACTATCGGATGGGCAACCTCATCGTCGACGGATCCGACCTGGCGGCGGTGCTGGACTGGGAGTTGGTTCACGTCGGTGAGGTCTACGAAGACCTGGCCTGGTTCTGTATCCGGGCCTGGCGGTTCGGCGCACCGGCCGACCGCGCCGCCGGCGGGCTGGGCAGCGTCGAGGATTTTCTTTGCGGCTACGAACAGGCCGGCGGGACTGCCGTCGATCGGGCAGCGTTTCACTGGTGGCTGGTGCTGGCCACGCTGCGCTGGGGTGTCATCTGCCGCTACCAGGCCGAGCGCCACCTGAGCGGACAGACCCGCTCGGTGGAGCTGGCCGCGATCGGCCGCCGAGTCTGTGAAACCGAGTGGGACGTACTCAACTTGCTCGATAAGGCGCTACCGGATGCCGGTTGAGCGCCTAGGATGCCGCTGTGGTTACTCCTGATCAGGCAATCGACGCGATCCGTCAAGCAGGCGGGGCACAACCCGGCTACCGGGCGCTGCACGCCAAAGGCAAGCTTTACCGTGGCACATTCACCGCCAGCCCCGAGGCCGGCCAGCTCTCCCGCGCCGCGCACCTGACCGGTTCGGCGGTGCCCGCGCTGATCCGGTTCTCCAGCGGCTCAGGCAACCCGAAGCAGCCGGACAATGCTCCGGGTGTACGCGGGATGGCGGTGAAGTTCACGCTGCCGGACGGGTCGACCACCGACGTGTCGACGCAGACCGCCAAGTTGTTCCCGGCCAGCACACCCGACGGCTTCATCTCGCTGCTGGGCGCGATGCGCCCCGGCATCACCGCTCCGCTGCGTCTCGCCGGCTACGTCGCCACCCACCCGCGCTTCTTGACCGTGTTGCCGGTGTTGCGGGACGCGAACAGAGTCCCGGCCAGCTATGGCACCGTCGCGTACCACGGGCTGCATGCCTTCCGCTGGGTCGCCGCCGACGGCGGCGCGCGATTCGTTCGCTACCACCTGCTTCCGGCCGCGGGCGAAGAGTTTCTGCCGCCGCAGGTCGCGCGGACGAAGGGCGCGAACTTCTTGATCGAAGAACTCGACGAACGCCTGGCGTCGCAACCGGTTCGGTTCGACTACCAGATCCAAATCGCCGCGGACGGCGACTCGACCGTCGATCCATCCAGAGCCTGGCACAGCACCAAAACCGTCAGCGTCGGCAGCCTCGACATCACCGGCATCGACACAGAACGCGAGCATGGCGGCGACATCGTCGTATTCGACCCTATGCGCGTCACCGACGGCATCGAACCCTCCGAGGACCCAGTACTGCGGTTCCGTACGCTCGCTTACTCCGCGTCGGTGAAGCTGCGCACTGGTGTGGATCGCGGTCCCGAGGCACCCCCGTCCTGATGACATCCGGGCATGGCCGTCCGACCGCGGCTGAACTGGTCGCAGCGGTAGCTGAATTCCTCGAGACCGATGTCCGGGAGTCCACCGCCGGCCAGGTCAATTTCCATGCCCGGGTTGCGGCCAACGCGCTACGCATCGTCGAGCGTGAACTACTCGCCGACTCATCCGACGATGTCACCGACGCCCTGGCCGGCGTCGGGTGCGACGACGAAGCCCAGCTGGCTGCCGCCATTCGGGCCGGCGGGCTGGACGGGCACAGCGACCAGGTGCAATTGGCTCTGCGGGCGCTGGTCAGTCGCCGTCTGTCGGTCGCGCACCCCGGATACCAGGACGAATAGAGGGACACAAGATGCCCGCTACCCATTCCGGCCACAGCCAGCACGTCATCGTCGATGTGGCCGATCAGCTGTTCGGGGCGATCGAGCGAAGCGACGAGGCGACGCTCAACGAGCTCTTCAACGATGACATCGCGGTGTGGCGGGTCGGCGCGCGCCGCGATAACGACAAAGAGCGGGCGTTGAAGGTCTTGCGTTGGTTCATCGACGTCACCGCGCAGCGCCGCTACGAGATTCTCGACCGGCAGTTGTTCTCCGACGGCTTCGTCCAGCAGCACATCCTGCACGCCACCGGCCGCAACGGCTCATCGATCGCCCTGCGGGTGTGCATCGTGATTAAGTTGGGTGTCAATGCCTTGATCAGCCGCATCGATGAATACTTCGACCCAGCCGAGGTCGCCCCGCTATTGAGCTAGCCGGCAACGGAGGTGCTAATGACCACTGTGGAGACACTGCTGAATGATCCCGACACCGCAGGAGTGTGGAAACTCGTTCCCGATCGGTCGACGGTCAGCTTCAAGATCAGGAACATGTGGGGCCTGATCAGCGTCAAAGGCCGGTTCACCGACTTCAACGCTGACGGCCAGATCACCGGCAAGGGTGCCATCTTCGGCCGCCTCGACATCCGGGCGGCGTCGTTGCATACCGGAATACGTAAACGCGACGAGCATCTGCGGTCGGCCGATTTCTTCGACGTCGAGCGCTTCCCGGAGATCAGCGTCGTGGTTACCGCCGTAGAGCCCACCACCGGCAACGCCGCCGATTTACGTGCCACGTTCAGCGTCAAAGGAGTCACCAGCCCGCTGCCACTGCCGGTACAGGTCACCGTGCTCGACGACGGCGCGGTGCGGGTATCGGCCAAAACCGAGGTCGACCGCGCCCAGTTCGGCTTGGGCTGGAATCGGCTGGGCATGATGGGCAAGACGGCGACAGCCTCGGCTGACGCGTACTTCGTCCGGGCGCCGCGGTAGACGTCGCAGGGCAGTAGCATCTGGACCGTGCCTGCCACCAGCCCACTTCGGATCCTCGTGTACAGCGACAACGCCAAGACCCGACAGGACGTCATGCTGGCGTTGGGCAAACGGGTGCATCCGGACCTGCCCGAGCTGAGCTACGTCGAAGTCGCCACTGCACCGGTCGTCATCCAGCAGGTGGACGCCGGTGGCATCGATCTGGCCATTCTCGACGGCGAGGCCACCCCGGAAGGCGGCATGGGCATCGCCAAGCAGCTGAAAGACGAAATTGAGCAGGGGCCGCCGATCGTGGTGCTGACCGGACGGCGCGACGATGCCTGGCTGGCCAGCTGGTCACGCGCCGAGGCAGCGGTACCGCAGCCGATCGACCCGATTCGGCTCAGCCGAACCGTGCTCGAGTTGCTGCGCACTCCGGTGCAGTAGCCGTTGACCCGGGCCCCAGACATCGAGGAGCCCGGCCGCTGGGCGAGGCCGGCCAATGCCGCCAACTCAGTTTGCAAGCGAGCGAAATAGGCTCGCGCGCTTTAAAACTCGCGAATCGCAGATGGCTTCCGGGCCGCTGCGTGCTTCGACGGGCCGACCACCCGACCGGCTGTGGTTGAGGTCACATCTAGACTGCTGAGCGCGGGGCTACACAAGATCGCTAGGCTGTGGTTGCGCTCACAGTCCAGTCCATAGACCACAGTGAGGGAGCGTCTTCGCGGGATGAATCTCTACCTACCCATTCTAGTGCTCGGGGGGATCGCCGCCGCCTTCGCACTCGGCTCGGTCGCGCTCGCCCAGATCACCGGCCCTTCGCGCTACAACCGGGCGAAGCTGGAGGCATACGAATGCGGGATCGAGCCCAGCGACCAGCCGGCCAACGCGCCGCACGCGGGCAGCGGACAGCGGTTCCCGGTGAAGTACTACCTGACTGCGATGTTGTTCATCGTCTTCGACATCGAGATCGTGTTCCTCTACCCGTGGGCGGTCAGCTACGACAATCTAGGGGTGTTCGCGCTGGTCGAGATGGTGGTGTTCGTGCTCACAGTTTTCGTGGCCTACGCCTACGTGTGGCGCCGCGGCGGCCTGACTTGGGATTGAGGTAACACGTGGGCATTGAAGAGAAAGTGCCAAGCGGTTTCTTGCTGACGACCGTCGAAACGTTGGCGGGATACTTCCGCAAGAACTCGTTGTGGCCGGCAACATTCGGGTTGGCCTGCTGCGCGATCGAGATGATGTCTACCGCCGGCCCAAAGTTCGACATCGCACGCTTTGGCATGGAGAGGTTTTCAGCGACGCCGCGGCAGGCCGATCTGATGATCGTGGCCGGCCGCGTCAGCCAGAAGATGGCGCCGGTGCTGCGTCAGATCTACGACCAGATGGCCGAGCCCAAATGGGTGCTGGCCATGGGCGTATGCGCGTCGTCGGGAGGGATGTTCAACAACTACGCGATCGTGCAGGGCGTGGACCACATCGTGCCGGTCGACATCTACCTGCCCGGCTGCCCGCCGCGTCCGGAGATGTTGTTGTACGCAATCCTCAAGCTGCACGACAAGATTCAGGAGATGCCGTTAGGCGTCAACCGCGAGGTGGCCATCGCCGAAGCCGAACAGGCGGCGCTTGCCGCCAGGCCGACGATCGAGATGCACGGCCTGTTGCGATGAGTTCACCGGAGCACGACCCGAAACGAGCAGCCAGTGAGGTGGGCGGGGCTCCTGTCGGCACCGAACAATCCGACCCGGAGGTGATCGACGTTCGCCGGGGGATGTTCGGCGTCCACGGTAGCGGCGACACGTCGGGGTACGGGCGGCTGGTGCGCCAGATCACGCTCGATGACGGCAGCCCCCGGCCCTACGGCGGCTACTTCGATGAGGTCGTGGACCGGCTGGCCGAGGCGTTGAAGGCCGACGACGACGTCGAATTCAATGACGCCGTAGAGAAAGTCGTGGTCTACCGCGATGAGCTGACTCTGCATGTGCGCCGCGAGCTGCTGATCCAGGTGGCCCGCAGGCTTCGCGACGATCCGCAGCTGCGCTTTGAGTTGTGCATGGGCGTCAACGGCGTGCACTACCCGCACGAAAGCGGATGCGAGCTGCATGCGGTGTATCCGCTGACGTCGATTACCCACGGGCGTCGTGTTCGGCTGGAAGTTGCTGCGCCGGACGGTGATCCGCACATCCCGTCGCTGTTCGCGATCTACCCGACCAACGACTGGCACGAGCGCGAGACCTATGACTTCTTCGGCATCATCTTCGACGGCCACCCGTCGTTGACCCGTATCGAGATGCCCGACGACTGGCAAGGACATCCGCAACGCAAGGACTATCCACTCGGCGGCGTCCCGGTGGAGTACAAAGGCGCGAAGATTCCCCCGCCCGACGAGCGGAGGTCCTACAACTGATGAGCGAGACCACCAGCACTCCTCAGAGCGCGGATGGCAGCGCGGAAAACGTCATCGCCGTCGTCGGGCAGGACTGGGAACAGATCGTCGAGGCGGCACGCAAGGGCGGCGAACCCGGTGAACGCATCGTCGTCAACATGGGACCCCAGCACCCGTCCACCCACGGCGTGCTGCGGCTGATCCTGGAGATCGAAGGCGAGACGGTCACCGATGCCCGGTGCGGAATCGGCTACCTGCACACCGGGATCGAGAAGAACCTCGAGTACCGGTACTGGACGCAGGGCGTGACGTTCGTGACCCGAATGGATTACCTGGCACCGTTTTTCAACGAAACCGTCTACTGCCTGGGTGTGGAGAAGCTGCTCGGGATCACCGACGAAATTCCCGAACGCGTCAACGTCATCCGGATCATGTTGATGGAGTTAAACCGGATCTCCTCGCATCTGGTCGCGCTCGCGACCGGCGGCATGGAACTGGGTGCGATGACGGCGATGTTCCTGGGCTTCCGGGAACGCGAGCTGATCTTGAGCCAGTTCGAGAAGATCACCGGCTTGCGGATGAACCACGCCTACATCCGGCCCGGTGGACTGGCCCAGGACCTGCCGCCCGACAGCGTCGGTGAGATCACCGACCTCGTCAAGCTGCTCGGTAAACGGCTGCACGACATGGAAAACCTGCTCAACGACAACTACATCTGGAAAGCCCGTACTCAGGACGTCGGGTATCTCGACCTGACCGGATGTATCGCTCTCGGGGTGACCGGGCCGTGTCTGCGATCCACCGGTTTGCCCTACGACCTGCGCCGTAGTGAGCCCTACTGCGGCTACGAGAACTACGAGTTCGACGTGATCACCGAAGAAACGTGTGATTCCTACGGGCGCTACATCATTCGTGTCAGGGAGATGAGGGAGTCGCTGAAGATCGTCGAGCAGTGTCTGGACAAGTTGCGGCCCGGCCCGATCATGGTGGACGACCGCAAGATCGCCTGGCCGGCCGACCTGAAAGTCGGCCCGGACGGTCTGGGCAACTCGCCGGAGCACATCGCCAAGATCATGAGCACCTCGATGGAATCGCTGATCCACCACTTCAAGCTGGTCACCGAGGGCATCCGGGTGCCCGCCGGACAGGTCTACGTCGCCGTCGAATCGCCGCGCGGCGAACTGGGTGTGCACATGGTCAGCGACGGCGGCACCCGTCCGTACCGGGTGCACTACCGAGATCCCTCCTTCACCAACCTGCAGGCCGTTGCCGCCATGTGCGAGGGCGGAATGATCGCCGACGTGATCACCGCGGTGGCCAGTATCGACCCCGTCATGGGCGGGGTGGACCGATGACCGCATCGCAGACGCCCGGCGCCGGTAGCAACGGCGAGCGGGTGTTCATTCGGCTCGGTCCGCCACCCGAGGAGCCCGGCCAATTCGTCGTCGACGGTGCGCCCGAGTCGTATCCGGCGGAGGTGCGGGACCGACTGGAGGTTGACGCCAAGGAAATCATCGGGCGCTACCCCAGCCCCCGCTCAGCGCTGCTGCCGCTGCTGCACCTGGTGCAATCCGAAGACTCCTACCTGACGCCGGCCGGTTTGGAGTTCTGCGCCGAACAGCTCGGGCTGACCGGCGCCGAAGTCGCCGCTGTCGCAAGCTTTTACACCATGTACCGCCGCGGTCCCACCGGCGAATACTTCGTCGGGGTGTGCACCAACACGCTGTGCGCGGTGATGGGCGGCGACGCCATCTTCGACTCACTCAAAGAACATCTCGGCATCGGCAATGACGAGACCACCGCCGACGGATCGGTAACCCTGCAACACGTCGAGTGCAACGCGGCGTGCGACTACGCACCGGTGGTGATGGTCAACTGGGAGTTCTTCGACAACCAGACTTGCGCGTCGGCGCGCGAACTCGTCGACGGACTGCGCTCCGGACAACTCCCGGCGCCGTCGCGCGGCAGCGCTCCGCTGTGCACCTTCCGCGAGGCCGAGCGGATTCTGGCCGGTTTTCCCGACCCACGGCCCGACGAAGGTCAGGGCGGAGCGGGCGCGGCCACATTGGCCGGTCTGCGCGTCGCCAAGGAACGCAACATGACCGCGCCGCCACCCGAGAATTCAGGGGAAGGTCGGTAATGGGGTCGCAAACACCGTTGACTCCCGTGCTGAGCCGCTACTGGGACGACCCCGAGTCGTGGACTCTTGACACCTATCGCCGCAACGATGGCTATAAAGCGCTGCAGAAGGCCCTCAACACCGACCCCGACGAGGTTTTGAAGACCGTCAAGGATTCCGGGCTGCGCGGCCGTGGCGGCGCAGGGTTCGCAACCGGGACGAAATGGTCGTTCATCCCGCAGGGCGACACCGGTCCGGCCGCCAAGCCGCACTACCTGGTGGTCAACGCCGACGAGTCGGAACCCGGTACGTGCAAAGATATTCCGCTGATGCTGACCACCCCACACGTCCTGGTCGAAGGGGTGATCATCGCGTCGTACGCGATCCGGGCCAGCCACGCCTTCATCTACGTGCGCGGTGAGGTGTTGCCAGTGTTGCGGCGCCTGCAGAACGCGGTTGCCGAGGCTTACGCCGAGGGTTTCCTGGGCCGCGACATCGCCGGCTCGGGCTACGACTTGGAGCTGGTGGTGCACGCCGGAGCCGGCGCCTACATCTGCGGCGAGGAGACGGCGTTGCTCGATTCGCTGGAGGGCCGACGGGGCCAGCCGCGACTACGGCCGCCGTTCCCCGCGGTCGCCGGACTCTACGGCTGCCCGACGGTGATCAACAATGTTGAGACCATCGCCAGCGTGCCGCCGATCATCCTCAACGGCGTGGACTGGTTCCGGTCGATGGGCACCGAGAAATCGCCTGGCTTCACGCTGTATTCGCTGTCCGGGCATGTGACCCACCCGGGTCAGTACGAAGCCCCGCTGGGTATCACGCTGCGCGAACTGCTCGACTACGCCGGCGGCGTGCGGGCCGGGCACCGGCTGAAGTTCTGGACGCCCGGCGGGTCGTCGACACCGCTTCTCACCGACGAGCACCTCGACGTGCCGCTGGACTACGAGGGCGTCGGCGAGGCCGGTTCGATGCTGGGCACCAAGGCGTTGGAGATTTTCGACGAGACAACATGCGTGGTGCGCGCAGTGGGCCGGTGGACCGACTTCTACAAGCACGAATCATGCGGAAAGTGCACGCCGTGCCGGGAGGGCACCTTCTGGCTGAGTCAGATCTATGAGCGCCTGGAAACCGGACACGGCACCCCCGAGGATCTGGACAAGCTGCTCGACATCTCCGACGCGATTCTCGGTAAGTCGTTCTGCGCCTTGGGCGATGGCGCGGCAAGCCCGGTCGCGTCGTCGATCCAATACTTCCGCGACGAATACGTCGCGCACGTCGAGGGCGGCGGATGTCCGTTCGACCCCAAGCTGTCCATGCTCGCGCCGAACGGAGACCACGCGTGACACGCGCCGGCGACGATGCAGTGGGGGCACGCCCCCTCGCCGCAAGGCGGCTGGGGGTACCCCCACCCGCTTGCGGGGGACGTACCGATGATCAGGAGCGGCGCTAATGACGCAGGTGGCCGACACCGAGAAGAAGGTTTCCCAGCCGGAGCTGGTGACGTTGACGATCGACGGCACCGAGATCAGCGTCCCTAAAGGCACTTTGGTGATCCGGGCGGCCGAGTTGATCGGGGTTGAGATCCCTCGGTTCTGCGACCACCCGCTGCTGGATCCGGTCGGCGCCTGCCGCCAGTGCCTCGTTGAGATCGAGGGCCAGCGCAAACCGATGGCGTCGTGCACCATCCCCGTGACCGACGACATGGTGGTACGCACCCAGTTCAGCTCCGAAGCAGCCGACAAGGCCCAGCACGGGGTGATGGAGCTGCTGCTGATCAACCACCCGCTGGACTGCCCGATGTGCGATAAGGGCGGCGAGTGCCCGCTGCAGAACCAGGCAATGTCCAACGGTCGCCCCGATTCCCGCTTTCACGACGTCAAACGCACGTTCACCAAGCCGATCAACATCTCCTCGCAGGTTCTGCTGGATCGCGAACGCTGCATCCTGTGCGCTCGCTGCACCCGGTTCTCCGACCAGATCGCCGGCGACCCGTTCATCGAGATGCTCGAGCGTGGCGCGCTGCAACAGGTCGGCATCTACGCCAACGAGCCGTTCGAGTCCTACTTCTCCGGCAACGCCGTGCAGATCTGTCCGGTCGGGGCACTGACCGGCGCCGCTTACCGGTTCCGGGCCCGCCCGTTCGACCTGGTCTCCAGCCCCAGTGTGTGCGAGCACTGCGCGTCGGGGTGCGCGCAGCGCACCGACCACCGCCGCGGCAAGGTGCTGCGCCGGCTGGCCGGCGACGAGCCCGAGGTCAACGAGGAGTGGAACTGCGACAAGGGTCGGTGGGCGTTCAACTACGCCACCCAGCCCGACCGGATCACCACTCCCCTGCTGCGCGACGCCGACGGCTCGCTGGTGCCCGCGTCCTGGCCGCACGCAGTGGCCGCGGCGATCAACGGGTTAACCTCGGCGGCCGGCGGTACGGGTGTGCTGCCCGGCGGCCGCCTCACGCTCGAGGACGCTTACGCATACGCCAAGTTCGCGCGGATCGTGCTGGGCACCAACGACATCGACTTCCGAGCTCGTCCGCACTCCAGCGAGGAGACGCAATTCCTGGCGGCCCGGGTGGCCGGCAAGTCGATCACGATCAGCTACTCCGATCTGGAGTCGGCATCGGTGGTGCTGCTCGCCGGCTTCGAACCGGAAGAAGAGTCGCCGATCGTGTACCTGCGGTTGCGCAAGGCCGCCCGCAAACATGGCTTGCCAGTTCATGCGGTCGCGCCGTTCGCCAGCAGCGGGTTGAAGAAGTTGTCCGGCAAGCTGATCCAGACCGCGCCGGGTGCGGAGGCCACCGCGTTGGACGGGCTGGCCGGCGGTGAACTCGGTGAGCTGCTGTCTAAGCCCGGGGCGATCATCATCGTCGGCGAACGGCTGGCCGGCGCGCCCGGCGGATTGTCCGCCGCGGTCCGGCTCGCCGACACCACCGGGGCCCGACTGGCATGGGTGCCTCGCCGCGCCGGAGAACGTGGCGCGCTGGAGGCCGGCGCGCTGCCGGGGCTGCTGCCCGGCGGCCGCCCGCTAAGCGACGAAACCGCCCGCTCGCAGGTGTCGCAGGCCTGGCATGTCTCCGAATTGCCTTCCGCCGACGGACGTGACGCCGACGCGGTCCTGGCCGCGGCAGCCGACGGCACACTGGGCGCGCTGCTGGTCGGCGGCATCGAGCCCGACGATTTCGCCGATCCCGACGCGGTGCTGGCAGCCCTCGACGCCGCGGGCTTCGTCGTGAGCCTGGAGCTACGACACAGCGCGGTGACCGAACGCGCCGACGTGGTTTTCCCGATCGCACCGGCGGCCGAGAAGTCGGGGACCTACGTCAACTGGGAAGGCCGGCACCGCGCCTTCTCGGCCGCGCTGCCCGCCGCCGCCACACCGGACCTGCGAGTGCTCGACACCCTGGCCGACGAATTGGGCATCGACTTGGGGCTGCCCACGGTCGAAGCCGCGCGCGCCGAGCTGAGTGCGCTGGGTGCGTGGGACGGCGCGCCCGGCGCTGCGCCGAGCGTCGCCGCTGCCGGGGCGTCCAAACCTGTTGCCGGTGAAGCTGTGTTGGCGGGCTGGCGGATGCTGCTCGACGAGGGGCGGCTACAGGACGGCGAGCCGCACTTGGCCGGCACCGCCCGCACGCCGGTGGTGCGACTGTCGGCCGAGACGGCGGACGCGATCGGCGCCGCCGACGGCGACCAGGTCACCGTCAGCACCGCGCGCGGCGAGATCACCCTGCCGTTGACCATCACCGAGATGGCCGAACACGTGGTGTGGTTGCCGCTGAATTCGCCGGGCTCGGCGGTGCACCGGCAGTTGGGCGTGACGCCCGGTGCCGTAGTGCGGATCGGAGTGGGCTCATGACCGGCTTCGGGCACGACACCTGGTGGCTGATCCTGGCCAAAGCGCTCGCCGTGTTCGTGTTCCTGGTGCTGACCGTGCTGGTGGCGATCCTTGCCGAGCGCAAGATCCTGGGCCGGATGCAGATGCGGTGGGGACCCAACCGGGTCGGCCCACGCGGCTATCTGCAAAGCCTGGCCGACGGCATCAAGCTGGCGCTGAAGGAGCCCATCACCCCGTTCGGCGTCGAAAAGCCGATTTTCCTGGTGGCACCGGCCATCTCGACGATTCCCGCGATCACTGCCTTCGCGTTCATCCCGTTCGGGCCGCAGGTCTCGGTTTTCGGCCATTGGACCGCGTTGCAGGTGACGGACCTTCCGGTGGCAGTGCTGTTCATCCTGGCGCTCTCATCGATCGGGGTCTACGGCATCGTGCTGGCGGGCTGGGCGTCGGGCTCGACGTATCCCCTGCTGGGCGGGGTGCGCTCGACCGCGCAGGTGATCTCCTACGAAGTCGCGATGGGGTTGTCGTTCGCCACCGTGTTCCTCTACGCCGGAACGATGTCGACGTCGCAGATCATCTCGGCCCAAGACCGGGTCTGGTACATCTTTCTGCTGCTGCCGTCGTTCTCGGTGTACCTGGTATCGATGGTCGGCGAGACCAACCGCGCGCCGTTCGACTTGCCCGAGGCCGAAGGCGAACTGGTCGCCGGTTTCCACACCGAGTACTCCTCGCTGAGCTTCGCGTTGTTCTACCTGGCCGAATACATCAACATGACCACGGTGTCGGCGTTGGCCGCCACGCTGTTCATGGGCGGCTGGCACGCACCGTGGCCGCTGAACATGTGGGCCGGCGCCAACACCGGTTGGTGGCCGCTGCTGTGGTTCACGGCCAAGGTGTGGATGTTCTTGTTCGTTTACATCTGGCTGCGGGCCACACTGCCGCGGTTGCGGTACGACCAGTTCATGGCGCTGGGGTGGAAGATCCTCATCCCGGTGTCGCTGGTCTGGGCGCTGATCGCCGCGGCGATCCGCAGTCTGCGAGACCAGGGTTACCCGCACTGGACGCCGCTGCTGGTCGGCGCCAGCATCGTCGTCACCGTCGTGCTGCTGGCCCTGCTGCGAAAACCGTTCGGCAGCAAGCGGGGCCGCAAGAAGCAGCTCCGTAAAGAGCTGGCGGAGGCGCAGCCCTCCCTGTCGGCGTACCCCACGCCGCCGCTGCCCGGCCGGCCACTGGTGCCGGCGACCAAGGAGACTGCCAATGGCTAAATTCCTCAGTTCCCTCGCCGGGTTCGGCGTCACGTTCGGGACGATGTTCAAACGTCCGGTCACCGAGGAGTATCCGGAGAACCCGGGCCCGGTGGCACCGCGCTATCACGGCCGCCACCAGCTCAACCGCTACGAGGACGGCTTGGAGAAGTGCATCGGCTGCGAGCTGTGCGCGTGGGCGTGTCCGGCCGACGCGATCTACGTCGAGGGCGCCGACAACACCGATGAGCAGCGTTTCTCGCCGGGCGAACGCTATGGCCGGGTCTACCAGATCAACTATCTGCGCTGCATCGGGTGCGGGCTGTGCGTCGAAGCCTGCCCGACCCGCGCGTTGACGATGACCAACCACTACGAGATGGCCGACGACAATCGCGCTGACCTGATCTACGAAAAGGACCGGCTACTGGCTCCGCTGCTGGAGGGCATGACCCCAGCACCGCATCCACGGGCCGAAGGGGCCACCGACGCCGATTACTACCTCGGCAATATCACCTCAGAGGGCTTGCGCGACAAAAAGAATTCGGACGTCGCAGAGTGACCACTTCGATGACCACTCTGCTGGCCGCCGACGTGCTCACCCGCACGTCCACCGGTGAAGCGGTGACGTTCTGGGTGCTGGGCACGTTGGCGTTGGTCGGGGCGCTGGGTGTGGTGATGGCCGCCAACGCGGTCTACTGCGCGATGTTCTTGGCAATGACGATGATCATCCTGGCGGTGTTCTACATGATCGAGGACGCGATGTTCCTCGGCGTGGTGCAGATCGTGGTCTACACCGGCGCGGTGATGATGCTGTTCTTGTTCGTGTTGATGCTGATCGGCGTGGACTCAGCGGAGTCGCTGGTGGAGACGCTGCACGGGCAGCGGGTTGCCGCGGTGGTGGCCGGTCTGGGGTTCGGCATCGTGCTGATCGCCGGCATCGGCAGCGTTACCACCAGCGGTTTCGCCGGATTGGCACAGGCTAACGCCGGCGGCAACGTCCAAGGTTTGGCGACGCTGATCTTCTCCAAATATCTGTGGGCGTTCGAGCTGACCAGTGCACTGCTGATCACCGCAGCCGTCGGAGCGATGATTCTGGCGCACCGGGAGCGCTTCGAGCGCCGCAAGACGCAGCGGGAGCTGTCGATCGAACGGTTCCTTCCAGGCGGCCACCCCACTCCGCTGCCCGGTCCCGGCGTCTATGCCCGCCACAACGCTGTCGACACGGCCGCCCGGCTTCCCGACGGCTCCTTCTCCCGGTTGTCGGTGCCCGAAGTACTGGAACTTCGGACGGTTGAGGACCAGAAATTGCCCTCCGGTAATGGTTCTCAGAACGGTGCGTCATGAATCCGCAGAATTACCTCTACCTCTCGGCGCTGCTGTTCACCATCGGCGCTGCCGGTGTGCTGTTGCGGCGCAACGCGATCGTGATGTTCATGTGCGTCGAGCTGATGCTCAACGCGGTCAACCTGGCTTTCGTCACCTTCGCCCGGCTGCACGGTCATCTCGACGGCCAGATGGTGGCCTTCTTCACCATGGTCGTCGCCGCCTGCGAGGTCGTGGTGGGCCTCGCCATCATCATGACGATCTTCGGTGCCCGCAGATCGGCTTCGGTCGACGACGCCAACCTGCTCAAGGGCTGACCCGATGACACATTTCACCTGGCTGCTCGTCGCATTGCCCGCGGCCGGCGCCGCGATTTTGCTGCTCGGCGGCAGGCGCACCGATCCATGGGGACACCTGCTCGGCTGCGCCACGGCGCTGGCATCGTTCGGAGTCGGTCTGGACCTTCTCGCCGAGATGCTCGGCCGGCACGGCGACGCCCGGACCATCAGCCAGAACTTGTTCAGCTGGGTGCCGGTCGGCGGCCTGCAGGTCGACGTCGGCCTGCAGATCGACCAGTTGTCGATCTGTTTCGTGCTGCTGATCACCGGGGTCGGTTCGCTGATCCACATCTACTCGGTCGGCTACATGGCCGAGGATCCCGATCGCCGACGCTTTTTCGCTTACCTCAACCTGTTCCTCGTCGCGATGCTGCTGCTGGTGGTGGCAGACAACTACCTGGTTCTGTACGCCGGCTGGGAAGGTGTGGGCCTGGCGTCCTACCTGCTGATCGGTTTCTGGTATCACAAGCCCATCGCGGCCACCGCGGCCAAAAAGGCGTTCGTGATGAACCGGGTCGGCGACGCCGGGCTGGCGCTGGCCATCTTCGTGATCTTCGCCAACTTCGGCACGCTCTCGTACGCCGGGGTGTTCGGCCAAGCCGCGGGTGCCGGGCGCGCTGCGTTGACCGCGATCGGGTTGCTGTTGCTGTTGGGCGCCTGCGCCAAATCCGCGCAGGTTCCGCTGCAGGCCTGGCTCGGGGACGCCATGGAGGGCCCCACCCCGGTGTCCGCGTTGATCCACGCCGCCACCATGGTGACCGCCGGCGTGTATCTGATCGTGCGATCCAACCCGCTGTACAGCCTCGCGCCGGACGCCCGACTCGGCGTCATCATCGTCGGCGCGGTCACGCTGCTGTTCGGGGCGATCATCGGCTGCGCCAAGGACGACATCAAACGCGCGCTGGCGGCATCCACGATGAGCCAGATCGGCTACATGGTGCTGGCCGCGGGCCTGGGCCCGGCGGGCTACGCGTTCGCGATCCTGCACCTGCTCACCCACGGTTTCTTCAAAGCCGGCCTGTTCCTCGGCTCCGGCGCGGTGATCCATGCGATGAACGACGAGCAGGACATGCGCCGCTACGGCGGGCTGCGTGCCGCGCTGCCGATCACGTTTGCGACCTTCGGGCTGGGCTATCTGGCGATCATCGGAGTGCCACCGTTCGCGGGCTACTTCTCCAAGGACGCGATCATCGAAGCGGCGCTGGGCGCAGGAGGAGTCCGCGGCTACGTGCTGGGCGGTGCCGCGCTGCTGGGCGCCGGGATCACCGCGTTCTACATGACGCGGGTGATGCTGTTGACGTTCTTCGGTCAAAAGCGTTGGGCCGCAGACGCACATCCGCATGAGGCGCCCGCGGTGATGGCTTGGCCGATGATCCTGCTCGCAGTCGGATCGGTGTTCTCCGGCGGGCTGCTGGGCTTCGGCGGCACCCTGCAGCACTGGCTGGAACCGGTAGTCAGCTTCGAGGAAAGCTCGCATGTGGCTCCGACATGGGTGATCAGCGCGGTGGCCGTCGGTGTCGTCGCCGTCGGCTTCCTGGTGGCCCTCTGGCGCTACCTCGGGCGCCCGGTGCCGGAGACAGCGCCCGCCGACGTGTCGGTGCTGACCGTCGCCGCCCGCAGGGATCTCTACGGCGACGCCTTCAACGAGGGGGTGTTCATGCGACCGGGTGCCCAACTCACGCACGCGCTGGTCGAGTTCGACAACCTTGGTGTGGACGGCCCGGTCAACGCGCTCGCGGGGTTGGTGCGTCGCACCTCCGAGTGGCTGCGCGGGTTCCAGACCGGGTTCGCCCGCAACTATGCGTTGTCGATGTTGGTGGGAGCGGCGTTGGTGGCCGTGGCGATCCTGGCGGTGCAACTGTGGACGTAACCCGCGCCGGCGACGATGCGGAGCGAAGCGACGAGGAGGAGTGGCGCATGATCCCTCCGGCGACGATGCGGAGCGAAGCGACGCGAAGGAGTGGCGCTCATGAATAGCGTTCCCTGGCTCACGGCGCTGTGGCTGCTGCCGTTGGTCGGTGCAGTGGTGATCATCGTGGTGCCGCCGCGGTGGCGGCAACTCGCCAAATGGCTGGGCGTGACCGTCTCGGTGGCCGTGCTGGTGCTGTCAATCGCGATCGCGGTCGGCTTCAAGGCCGGCGGCCCCACCTATCAGTTCACCGAATCTCACCGCTGGATACCGGCATTCGGTGCCGGTTACACGCTCGGTGTCGACGGCATCGCGCTGGTGCTGGTGCTGTTGACGACGGTCCTGGTGCCGTTGCTGCTGGTGGCCGGCTGGAACGACGGTGGCGACCGCCCACGCGGCACGCAGGCCTACGTCGCGCTCACGCTGACCATCGAGTCGATGGTGCTGATTTCGGTGATCTCGCTGGACGTGCTGCTGTTCTACGTGTTCTTCGAGGCGATGCTCATCCCGATGTATTTCCTCATCGGCGGCTTCGGTACAGGCGTGCAGCGGTCCCGCGCCGCGGTGAAGTTCCTGCTGTATAACCTGTTCGGCGGCCTGATCATGCTGGCGGCCGTGATCGGGCTGTATGTGGTGACCGCCCAGCATGGTTCGGGGACGTTCGACTTCCGCCAGATCGTCGCGGCCGTTTCATCGGGTTCGCTGGGCGCCTCTTCGGCCGTGCTCAAGGCGTTGTTCCTCGGGTTCATGTTCGCGTTCGCGATCAAGGCGCCGCTGTGGCCGTTCCACCGCTGGCTGCCCGACGCGGCGGTGGAGTCGACTCCGGCGACCGCGGTGCTGATCACGGCGGTCATGGACAAGGTCGGCACGTTCGGCATGCTGCGTTACTGCTTGCAGTTGTTCCCTGACGCGTCAACGTATTTCCGCCCGCTGATCGTCGTCTTGGCGGTCATCGGCGTCATCTACGGCGCGATCGTGGCGATCGGCCAGACCGACATCATGCGGCTGATCGCCTACACGTCGATCTCGCACTTCGGCTTTATCATCCTCGGCATCTTCGTGATGACCACCCAGGGCCAGAGCGGGTCGACGCTGTACATGCTCAACCACGGCATCTCCACCGCGGCGGTATTCCTGATCGCCGGATTCCTGATCTCGCAGCGCGGCACTCGATCGATCGCCGCGTACGGCGGCATCCAGAAGGTGGCCCCCGTGCTGGCCGGGACGTTCCTGGTCGCAGGCCTGGCCACGGTGTCGCTGCCGGGGCTGGCGCCGTTCGTCAGCGAGTTCCTGGTGCTGATCGGCGCATACAACCGCTACTGGTTGTCGGCGGCGTTCGGTGTCACCGCGCTGGTGCTCTCGTCGATCTACATTCTGTGGCTCTACCAACGGCTGATGACCGGCCCCGTCACCGACGGCAACGAACGGATCCGCGACCTGCTGCCGCGCGAAATCCTGGTGGTCGCACCGCTGATGGCGCTACTGCTGGTGCTCGGCATCTACCCGAAGCCGGTGCTGGAGATCATCAATCCCGCGGTGGAGAACACCATGACGACCATCGGTCAGCATGACCCCGCACCGACCGTACGGCCAGGTACTGCGCACCTACCGGGAATGGCGGAAGGACCGCGCCGATGACCATGCCCACACCCAGCGTCGAATATGGGCTGCTATCACCGATATTCATCGTCTTCGGTGTTGCCGTGGCCGGTGTACTCGTGGAGGCTTTCCTGCCCCGGCGAGTCCGCTACGACGCTCAAGTCCTACTTGCGCTCGGCGGCCTGATCGCCGCGTTCGTAGCGGTCGTCATCGTCGGCAGGCAGATTCCGCCCACCGGTCGCAGCGCCGTGCTGCAGGCAATGGCCATCGACGGCCCGACTCTGGTGTTGCAGGGCGCCATCCTGCTGGTCGCGGTGCTCGCCGTGGTCTTTATCGCCGAGCGGCAACACGGCGATAACCCGGCCGCCGGTCCCGGCGCCGCGACAGCGACCACCCACGTCCCTGCCGGATTGGATTCCTTCACACCGCAAGCTTCGGCGGTGCCGGACAGTGCGGCCGAGCATCAGGCGGCGCGGGCCGGGGCAACCCAGACCGAAGTGTTCCCGCTGGCGATGCTGGCAGTCGGCGGCATGTTGGTGTTCCCGGCCGCCAACGACCTGCTGACTATGTTCGTGGCGCTGGAAGTCCTGTCGCTGCCGCTGTACCTGTTGTGCGGGTTGGCCCGTTACCGCCGCTTGCTGTCCCAGGAGGCAGCGGTCAAATACTTTCTGCTGGGGGCGTTCTCGTCGGCGTTCTTCCTCTACGGCGTTGCGCTGCTCTACGGCGCAACCGGTTCGCTGTCGCTGACCGGTATCGCCGAATCGCTAGCCACCAAGCCCAACGACTCGACGGCTCTGATCGGCGTTGCGCTGTTGTCGGTCGGCCTGTTGTTCAAGGTCGGCGCAGTCCCATTCCATTCGTGGATTCCCGATGTCTATCAGGGTGCGCCGACTCCGATCACCGGGTTCATGGCCGCGGCCACCAAAGTCGCGGCGTTCGGTGCGCTGCTGCGGGTCTTCTATGTAGCGCTCCCGCCGCTCCATGACCAGTGGCGACCCATGCTGTGGGCCATCTCGATCCTGACCATGGTGGTCGGCACCGTCACCGCGGTGACCCAGACCGATGTCAAACGGATGTTGGCGTACTCGTCGATCGCGCACGTGGGTTTCATCCTCACCGGTGTGATCGCAGACAGCCCGACGGGTCTCGCATCGACGATGTTCTACCTCATCGCCTACAGCTTCAGCACCGTTGGCGCGTTCGCGGTCGTTGGCCTGATCCGCAACTCCAACGGCGAAGAGGACGCCACCATGTCGCACTGGGCGGGGTTGGGGCAGCGTTATCCCGCTGTGGGCCTGCTCTTTTCGATGTTCCTGCTGGCGTTTGCCGGAATCCCGCTGACCAGCGGGTTCGTCAGCAAGTTCGCGGTGTTCCAGGCGGCGGCCAAGGGCGGCGCGGTGCCGTTGGTCATCATCGGTGTGATGGCCAGCGCGGTGGCGGCCTACTTCTACGTGCGGGTGATCGTGCTGATGTTCTTCACCGAGCCGCATGCCGACCAGGTGCACGTCGTGATGCCCAGCGTCTGGAGTAAAGCGGCCATCGCGGTGTGCGCGGCGGTCACCGTCGGCCTGGGTATCTTCCCCCAGCCCCTGCTGGATCTCGTCCGGCAGGCCGCACAGTTCCTGACATGACAGCAACGCTGGTTCTCAGCGACGACGCCGGCCCGGTTCGGGTGCTGACCATGAACCGTCCAGCAGCACGAAATGCGTTGAGCCCTGCGCTGATCGAAACGCTCTATGCCGCGCTGCGCGATGCCGACGACGACCCGTCGGTGCGGGCGGTGGTGCTCACCGGCGCCGACCCGGCGTTCTGCGCCGGTGTCGACCTCAAAGAGGCCGCGCGGCTCGGATCGGTTTACTTCGAGCAGTTTCAGACCCAGAGCTGCATTCGCCAGACAGCCCAGCTGCGCACGCCGATCGTTGGGGCCGTCAACGGCCCGGTGTTCACCGGCGGGTTGGAGATGGCGTTGGGGTGCGACTTCCTCATTGCGTCGGAGCGCGCGGTTTTCGCCGATACCCATGCCCGCGTCGGGATCCTGCCCGGCGGCGGGATGACGGCGCGACTTCCGCAGGTGGTCGGCGCGGCGATGGCACGCCGACTGTCGATGACCGGCGAAGTCGTCGACGCCGCGCGTGCCGAGCAGATTGGGCTGGTGACCGAAGTCGTCCCGCACGATCAGCTGTTGCCCAGGGCCGTCGAGCTGGCCAGCCAGATCGCCGAGGTGCCTGCGCCAATCATGGCCGGCCTCAAGGAAATCTACGTCACCGGCTCTGCCACGATCACCGATCCGGCGCTGGCCGCCGAACAGGCCATCGCCGGCGCCCAGACGCTGGACCGCGATGGTCTGAAAGACCGCTACGCCGAGATCACCGAGCGCAACCGCCGCCAGATCCGCCCACGGCCTTAGCTAAGAAGCCGGCTGTAGTCGGTCGGTGGGTCGACGAGATTCATCGATCGGAAGAGTTTTCGGCCAGCGCCGGGCTGTCCTCGGCGACGGACAACACCGCCTCGCGGAAGTCCAGCAACTCTTTCGAGGCCGAATGCGCAGGGTCCGCATTGGCCATATAGAGATCGTTGAACTGGTTGGACGCCCGCAGCGGGCCGATCACCTCGCCGGCGGCAGCGGAAAGATCGTTGACTCAAATCACCATTCGCCTCGGCTAGACACTCTTGCATGGCAGCCGCCTCAAGCGCGGCTACCGTCATGCCTTGACCGTAGATGGGATTGTTGCTGCAGATCGCGTCGCCGAACACCAGCAACCCCGCGGGGAAACGCTGCATCTGGTCATACCGTCGCCACGCGCCGCCCGGATAACGGAGGACAGCAACGTCGCCGAGGTGTTCACCGCGCTTTAGCGCCCTCAGCAGCGCAGGCGGCGCGAATTGCGTCGCCATCCGAATCATGGTGGCCAGGTCACCGGGTGGTTCGTTTTGCGCCAAGCGGGCGACGGTGAATACCCACGTGTCATGCTCGTACACCGAAACGCGCCACCCGTTCGCCTTTTCGGTTCCGGAACGACAAAAGTCATTTTCTCGTTGACGATCCCCGCCGGAATTCGCATCAACAGACTGGCGTAGTTCGCGCTGGCCACCGAGCGCTCGGCGACCGGTCGACCGTAGCCCAGGCTGTCGAGAAAAGCCGGGGTGCGTGCGCTGCGGCCCATCGCATCGACCGCCAGATCCGCGTCCAGCTCTCGCTCAGCGCGGGTGTCGCGGTTGACGACGCGCGCGCCCGTGACTCGGTGTTCGTTGGGCGCGATCGGCTCGACGAAGTCATGGCCATCGAGGATCTCCACGTTGTCGACGGCGCTGACTCGCCGCCTGACCTGGGATTCCAACAACGGACGACTGAGCAAGTGCATCACCACGGCCGCGGGGTCGCTGAATTTTCCCGACCTGTGCAATTCATGCCCGGACACCCGTATCGACATCCGGGACAGGTCGCCGTCGTCGCATACCGCCGCGCCGGCAGCGACGAGTTCGGAGTATATGCCGGGAAATAGCCGTTCCAACTCCTGGGCACCGCGACTCCACAGAGCGTGAAAGTGCCGGCCCTGCGGAACCCCCCCGCCGGTGGTCGGCAGCGTCGGTCAACTTATCCCGTCAACCACCGTCACCGTCTGGTAGAAGTCGGCGAGCACCCGAGCGGCGAGTAACCCGCCCATTCCTGCACCACAGACAACCGCACGTGCCCCCAACTTGCTCACCGGTACTCCTTCGACTCAGGAGCTATTCCCCCACGTGGTCTCGGCCGCAGTTTCGTCCCGCACGATCGAGCCGGCGCCGCCAATCATGGCTGCTCGCAAGGAAAATCTGATCACCGGGCCCTTTGAGGCGCCCGGAAGCTAGACCGCCGCGATCGTTCTGGAGCCCACCATACCGAGATCATCCAGTGCCACCGCCGCCAGATCCGGCCGCAAGGCGCTCAGTTCCTCGAGTTCCTCGTCGGCGCGTCGCTCCACTAACAACGGAATGAAATCGCGCACCCGGCTGCTCTGAAACTGCGCATAAGCGTGCTGCACTACGGCCGTAATGTGATCGGCAGGAAGAGCTGCATATTTCTCGGCGAGTCGACGCTCGACTTCGTAAATCACCGCCCGCTCTTCTTGAGGCATCCCGATATTGTTGCCGCCATCGCGGCACCGGTCAAGGCGTGTCGGGCAAACGACCGCTTTGGAAATCGTTGGATAAAAAGGCTTTTGCAGCGGCTGCGCCGAGGGTACAGTTCGCCACCAAGCCCGCCCGCGTCGGATCGCGATATTTTCGGCCTAATCACAGGCCAGACGGTTGCACCCGCGGATGCCTACCAGCAAATCTCTAGACATCCTGGTCCCCCAGAAACGGGCGGGTGGCCAGCAGGTAGATCGCGAACACCGCCAGCGGCGCCAGCAACGGCAACCACGGCAGCTGCAGCGGAAATGCGGTCGCGGCCAGGCCTACCAGAGTAAATCCAACGGCTGAAACCATCGTTGCTCCGCTGACGGAGTCGAGACCGATCCCGCTGCCGGCCGCATGCCGCAGCACCAAGTAGATGGCCGCAGACAATCCGGACACCGCGGCCAGGGTGGCCGGCGGGCCCGACAGCGCGATCGCCACCACGGTGAGCAGCACCGCAAACGTGGCAACCGGGCGAAACAGGGTTGCGGCCGTCACCGCGACCGCCGCCGACGTCGCCGCGATCAGGGTCGGTCCGTGCGATCCGATCCCGACGGCCGCCACCATCAGCAAACCGCATGCCGTCGACAAGATGTGCGCCGCCAGCCGCGCGCTCCGGCTCATCACCGGCGTCCAGCCACCGGCCGGCGGTGATCGGGCACCGCGCGCATCGACTGGTCCAGGGTGCGGTCCGCCCGCCAGGCCACCACGTCGACGCCGACGGTGCCCATGTCGCGATACATCGCCGACCGCTGCAACGCCCACATCCGATCGACCAGCGGGTCCTGTTCAGCCCGAAACGGGGAGCCCTGCAGAACATCGACCGCCACCACGACGTGGCCGCGTCTGCGTAAGTCGATCAGTGCCAGCGCGAATTCGGTGTCGAGCAGCGTGGAGAACCCGACGACGATCGCACCCGGCGGAATTGCCGCCCGCGGCGCCAACGTCCCAGTGGTGGTTTCGAATTCATCACCGGCGCCAAGGACGGTGTCAAGCACTCGATAGAACTGACGCTGCCCGATGTCGGCGCCCAGCCAGCGCGGCCGGCGACCGCCGAGCGCGATGATGCCGGCCCGATCACCGCTGCGCAGCGCGGTCTGCACCACCTGCGCGGCGCCGCGCACAATCCGCTCGGTGGCCTCCGTCGCCGGGCCGGCAGGCTGCGGATAGCCGTCGACGAGCACCACCACTTCTGCGGAACGGTCGGTCAGCCGTTGGGTCACATGCAGACGGCCGCGGCGGGCGCTCACCGGCCAGTTGACAGTCCGCAGCTGGTCACCCGGGACATACGTGCGGATGTCGGCGTACTCGACGCCGCTGCCGATGTGCCGGGTCAGGTGAGTGCCCAGCCGATCGAGCAGCTCAGTTGGTGGGAGCGCCGTCGCTTGCGGCGGCGTCATCGGGAACACGGTCACGTCGGCCGCATCGACGGTCCCCGTCCCGGCCAACAACCCGCCATGCGCGATGACGTCGACCGTGGCCCGGATTGGATAACGTCCCCAGCGGTCGGCGGTGGTGGCCACCGTCTGCCGCTGTCGAGATGTCCGCTGCAGAACCTCCAGTCTCATCCCATCGATCGCCGATACCGTGAGTTCTACTGCAGTACCGAATGTTTCAGTGTCAGCCCACAATGTCAGTTGTGCCTGCTCGGTTTCAAAGCATCGCTGCGAACCGGGTTCGGCATGCACGTTGACCTTCGGCAGCGGCCGCTGCCAGCTGATCGAACACAGCACACCAAGCAGCGGCGCGGCGAACGCGACGAGCTGCCAGCACGATCCGATCAAGCCGGCCGCCAGCGCCAACGCGGCACAGGTTGCTATCGCACGCGTCAATGTTGATGCGCGCCAACGTAGCTGGGCTTCCCGAATCTCGATCACGATGCCACGTGGCTTACTGGGAACCGCCGGGCGTCCGTGGAACCGGCAACCGCCTCAGCAGTTCCTCGACGATGTCTGAGCCTTGAATCTTTCGTACCCACATCTCCGGCCGCAAGGTAATCCGATGCGCCACTGCAGGCGTGGCGAGCGCTTTGATGTCTTCCGGTATCACGTAATCGCGGCCAAGTAGCAGGGCGCGGGCGCGGGCGAGCTGCACCAGATCGATTTCCGCACGAGGGCTGGCACCCACCGCCACCTGGGGATGGTGTCGGGTCGCGGCGGCCAGCGACACCACATAGTGCAAGACGTCCTCGTGCACACTCACCTGTTCGACCGACTCGCGCATAGCCACCAGATCATGAGCATCAACAACCTGATTGACCGTCGGCTCGGCCGATCCTCGATCCAGGCGGCGGCGCAGCATTGATGCCTCGTCGCGCTCGGAGAGGTAGCGCAATTCGAGCCGAACCGCGAACCGGTCCAGCTGCGCCTCGGGCAGCGGGTACGTGCCTTCGTATTCGATTGGGTTGTCGGTGGCCAAAACAATGAACGGTTGGGGCAGCGGGTGTGTGGTGCCGTCGATGCTGACCTGGCCTTCGGCCATCGCTTCGAGTAACGCTGCCTGGGTCTTGGGCGGCGTGCGGTTGATTTCGTCGGCCAGTAGCAGGTTGGTGAAGATCGGCCCTCGGCGGAACTCGAAGCGGCCCGACTGCATGTCGTAGATCGTCGAGCCGAGCAGATCCGCCGGCAGCAGGTCCGGCGTGAACTGGACGCGGGTGAAATCCAGCCCCAGCGTCGCAGCAAAGGACCGGGCGATCAGCGTCTTACCGAGGCCGGGCAGATCTTCGATCAGCACGTGCCCGCGCGCGAGCACGGTGGTGAGGATGAGCGTGAGCGCGGAACGCTTCCCCACCACGACGCGCTCAATCTCGTCAAGCACCGCCACCGCGCGGGCCGTGGTCGTCGCTGCCGGCATAGTCATGTCCGCGTCGTACCCCCTGTCACACCTGCTCCAACCGTTCCAGAATTTCCTCGAGCGCCGCTCGGCCCGGCCCGGGTTCGTGCCCACCAGTTTGCGCAACGTTGTCGGGGTTCACCCACGCCCATATTTCCGCGCCGAAAAGCATTCGCCCAGTGGCGTCGAACGCTGCCGGGTCTTTGGCCTGTTTTTGTCCGGTCGTAATCGCGAAGCGCCGTGCCAGCATTGGGCGCAGATGCCGGTCCCAATCGGTTCGGGTGGATTCCGACCAGTGAATCAGCGTCTGCGTTCGGGATAGCCAGCTGCGCAGCGACTCCTCAAGGGCGTTCGGGGCCGCGGGCGGCGACGGTTCAATGTCGCGGCCCAGTACCTGGCGCACATTGACCAACGCGAACAGCACCGCGACGCCGGCCGCCCATAGCACGAACCGACGATCATGCAGTGACAAGGCAGCCAGCTCTGCGCTCAGTACAAGGGAAACGCCCAGGGCAACAAGCTTTTTCATACCGGGCTCCGCAGTTCGGCGAGGACCAGCTGCAGCACGCGCAAAGCACTTTCGCGATGCGCCTCGTTCATCACATGTGGACTGAACCGCGCCTCTTCGAACAAGTTCACCAGCTCGGCGGCGTTGTCGACATGCAGCGCGTGGTGTTCGACGGCTCGAGCCAAAACCTCTGTCGGGGTATCGAAATCCTGCGGAACGGCTCCGGGAAAATACGCCAGCTCGCGCTCCATCGCCGCATAGCACGCTATGATCGCCTCTCGCGGTTCGCGGCTGAGGTCCGCGATTTCGGCCAACCCGCTTTCGGCTGCCCGCGCCAGCGACTCGGAGGTGCCAGTTGGAGTCGGCGGTTGCGGCGGGTCGGCGGCAGCCATGCCCTGCACCCCGACGCGTCGTCGACGCGCAGCGACAACTGCGCCCACGACGATCATCGCCAGCAGTGCCACTGTGCTCGTGATCAGGTAGCGCAGCACGTCACGATCTGCGCCTGCGTCCGGCGGCCCTGGTGGTCGAGGGGTGTTATTGGCGGGTGTGGGGGCGCTGGACTGCGGCGCGGGCTGCGACTGACCGGCCCCATGCAGCACGATGAATTGCGAAAGCAGCCACACCAGCAGCAGCCATACCACCAGTACCGCGGCCCCGATCATCACCACGCGCCATGCCGGTCGACCCCCACTGCCACCGAACCTGTCGGACAGACCACCGGCGCTGGCGGCCGCCTTACGGGGATCGCGGAGCCGGGTAATGAGCGCCACGGCGACGATCACCAGCGACACGCTGAGCAGGGCCGCGACGTAGACCAGCGACGCCCCGCTGCTCGGTGGACCTTGGCGCGTCGCACGCTCAACGCCCGGAAGATATCCGCGCAGTGACGCAGCGACTGCGACTAGCAGCACGATGACGGCGACCACGCGGCCCGTCGCCTTGTCAAACATTGGCACACCACTCGACCGGCTGCCTATTGCGGCATTTCGTCTGCTCATCCTGGCACGTAGCCCGCCTCGACTGCCAGCGATCGGCGCAGTTCAGTGCAGCTCGGCGATCTCGGCAAGCCTGTCCAGAGATGCCTGGAGCCTCTCGGTCGTCGTACGGCGAGCACGCGGGAGGCGGTTCTGATCGGTCAATCGCGACCAGTCGTAGGTGTGGGTGACCCGGGTGCGGATGTCGCCTAGGGGCTCAAGCTCCCAGCGCCACAGATGCCCCGGCGGTCGCCGGCCTGGTTCGGACGGGGTCCAGGCGATGCGACGGGCTTCGTCGAACTCGACGACGTGGTTCTCGCGGATGCTGCCGCCGGTCAGCCTCATGGTGAATACGTCCCCGAGGCCGCGGACCCGCTGTCCGGCTTCGGCTTGCGCGAGGTTGTCGTTGCCGTCCCACTGCGGCTGTTGCGAAGGATCGGCGATCAACTCGAAGATCCGCTCCGCACCCGCCGCGATCTCGCGGCTCGCGCTCACCACCCGAGGGACGTCGGTGTCGTCGGCCATAACTTGATCGAAGCACTCAACCCCGAGGATGTCGGGGCCCGGCCTCAAGACCGGCGATAGGGCGTGACGTAGGGCGGCAGCGGCACAGCGGGGTCGAGGTCGTCGGCGGGGATGGGAGTGCCTGCGTTCAGGGTCAGCGGCACGACCCCGGCCCAGTGCGGCAGCGCGACATCCTCCGCGTCGTCCACGGGCCCGCCGGTACGTACCTTGGCGGAGACCTCGACGAGGTCGAGCGCAAGCACGGCAGTCGCCGCGAGTTCGCGGGCGTTGGGAGGTCTGCTGTCGGCGGACCGGCCGGATGCGACGTGATCGAGCAGGGCTGCGAATGCGAGCAGCTTCTCGCCGCGGTCCTGCACCAGCCGTGCGGTGCCGGTGGCGACGACCGACCGGAATTCCAGCGAATGGTGTAACGCTGCGCGAGCCAGCACCAGGCCGTCGACGAGGGTGGCAGTGACGCAGACGGGCAGGCCGCTCGGTGATCCGGCGGCCGCGAGCATCGGGCCGCTGCCGGTGGATCCGTGCAGGTACAAGATCTCGCCGAGCCGCGCATGGGTCGTGGGCAACACGACCGGTCGACCGCCATTGAGGTAGCCGACGTGACAGATCAGGGCCTCGTCGAGAATGCCGTGGACGCTGGCGCGGTCATACCGCGCGCGGTCGCGATACCGGGTGGGCACGGTCCGCGCTGTGGGCAGGTATGACGTCACACTGTTGCCTCCGAATCTGTACTAGTACATAATGTGTTACGTGCCAGAACAATATATCATTCGGGGTGCGGGCGCGGAAGCGATCGCCACTGACATCGAAGAGGCCATCTCCACCGGCGCCCTGGCGCCCGGCGCCGAGCTCCCGCCGATCCGGGAGCTGGCCGCACAGCTCGGCGTCAATGCCAACACGGCGGCCGCCGCCTACCGCCTGCTGCGCGAACGCGGAGCCGTCGAGACCGCAGGCCGGCGCGGCACCCGGGTGCGGGACCGGCCGGCGACCACGCCACGCTCGCTGCGCGGCCTCGCCGTCCCGGCAGGCGTGCGAGACCTGTCCACCGGCAACCCGGACCCGGCCCTGCTGCCCATCGCCGCCGCACAGCTTCCGCGGCCCGGTGCGCGGCGACGCACGCCGCTGCTGTACGGGGAACCGGCGGTCTCGCCCGAGCTGGCCGAGTACGCCCGCACGTCGCTGACCGCTGATGACGTTCCGGCCGAGCACATCGCCGTGACCGCCGGGGCTCTCGACGGCATCGAGCGCGTCCTCACCGCTCACCTCCGGCCCGGCGACCGCGTGGCGGTCGAAGATCCGGGTTGGGCCAATCTCTTGGATCTACTTGCCGCGCTGGGCTTTTCGGCTGAGCCGGTGAGGGTCGACGACGACGGGCCGCTGGCCGCCGACGTGGCACGTGCGTTGCGCCGCGGAGCGCGGGCAGTCGTGGTGACTACTCGCGCCCAAAACCCGACCGGCGCCGCCGTTTCGGGTGCCCGCGCAAAGGAGCTGCGTCAGTTGCTGGCTGCCTACGGCGACGTGCTGCTGGTCGAAGACGACCACTGCGCGGGCATTGCCGGCGTACCGCTGCACACGTTGGCCGGGACAACGCCGCACTGGGCGTTCATCCGGTCGGCAGCCAAGGCGTACGGGCCCGACCTGAGACTGGCACTGCTGGCCGGGGACCGACGCACGGTTGAGCGGGTGCACGGGCGGCTGCGCCTTGGACCGGGTTGGATCAGTTACCTACTGCAGGACCTCGCCGTGCGCTTGTGGCGCGACAAGGCCGCCACCCGGCTGGTGCACAAGGCCGAAAACATCTACACCCGCAACCGCGAACTGCTGAACGCGGCGCTGACCGGTCGCGGTGTGACGTCTCGCGGTCGATCCGGCCTCAACGTCTGGATTCCGGTGCCGGACGAAACGGTGGCGATCACCCGGCTGCTGAGCGCAGGCTGGGCCGCCGCGCCCGGAACACGGTTCAGGATCGCGGCACCGCCGGGCGTACGGATCACCGTCTCCAGCGTCGATGCGGACGAAATCGACCCGCTCGCCGATGCAGTCACCGAGGCGATTCTCGCCGTCGGGCGTGCCAGTGTGTGAGGGAGATACACGATGTGGGTACGAGAGGTGTGCCGATGCGGAGTTATCCACAGTCGGCATTTGATCCACAGACCGGCTTTTGGGTGATGTGCTGAGGGCGGACTTGTCGGGCTGGTTCATAGCGTCGAAGTATGGGTCCAGCAGTTGGCAGCGAGCAGGCACGGGAACGGATCAGCGCTGCTCTCGGTGCGATCGATGCTGCTCACGACCTCTTACGCGATACGCCTTCGGACATGGTGGGCAACAACTTTCGTATCGACGTCGCTGAGCGCTTAGAGACCCAAGAGCGCACCAACCGTGGGCTGATGTATCGATTCTTCGGAGAGATCGGCGACCCACCAGACGAGACCGCGTCGATAGCAGCGATGCGATCCGCGCTCTGGACGCGACTCCGCGTCACCCCCAACGAACTCACTCGTCGGTTCAAACTCGCAGCCCGGATTCGGCCGCGCCGATCTTTGACCGGCCCGCCGGTGCCGCCAGAACTCCCGGAGTTGGCGGCCGCAGTCCAGGCCGGTGCTGTCGGCGAAGACCACATCCGGGCGGTGTGCCGAGCAGTCGACGTGCTGCCCGCCTGCGTCTCGCCCACCGACGCGGCAACCGCCGAGCGCAAGCTGGTCGGGCATGCAACCAAAGTCGATGCCGGCATCGTGGTCAAACTGGGCCAACGCATCGCCGACTACCTCAATCCCGACGGCCTGTTCAACGACGACGATCGGGCACGGCGCCGCGGACTGTACCTCGGCCCGCAGGGTCCTGACGGCATGTCCCGGCTGTCCGGCTTGCTCGACCCGGAGGCCCGTGCCTACTTCGAGGCCGTCGAAGCGGCGGTGCGGCCCGGTCGCCATCTCCCCGCGGGCAAGGATCGAGAACCAGAAGCGCGCGATGACCGCGCCCCCGCCCAGCGATGCCACGACGCGTTCAAACTCGGCTTGGAAACCGCCATCGCATCGGGTGGCCTCGGTGTGCACCGCGGCCACCCCGTCACCGTGGTTGTCACCACCACGCTCGTCGAACTCGACCGGGCAGCACGCGCCGCCGTTGATTCGTCGGTTGCGATGCCAGCGGCCGCGAGGACCGGTGGTGGCTGCCGGCTGCCGATGCGGGATCTGATCGGCATGGCCGCCAAGACGATTCACTACTTGGCAGTATTCGACGAGCACACCGAGCGGCCGCTGTATCTGGGCCGACAAAAACGAGTCGCTACCGCCGACCAAAGGCTGATCTGCCACGCCCGCGACCGTGGCTGCACCCGTCCCAATTGTCTGGAACCGGGGTATCGCTGCGAGGTGCACCATTCACCGGACTGGGCCCGCGGCGGCCGCACCGACGCGGACAAGCTGTTTTTCGCGTGCGGCGAAGACCACGGCCTGGCAAGCAGTGGTGAACTGCGCACCCGCGTCACCGAAAGCGGCCGACTCGGCTGGACCGACGGCACCGGTTCACCCGAAATCAACCACGCCCATCACCCCGACGAACTCCTCCGCGGAGACCCGGACCCGCCTGAAGACGACGAGTGAGTCGCGGGAATCATTTCTTTTGCACTGCACGAGGCGGCCATCTGTGCGTCCGTTCGCGCAGGTGCGCTCACCTGCACAACACCTAGGCCGACCTCGATCGCCTCTCGAGACGCTGCGAGCGCCGCCAACCGGTTAACCGCTAACGTGAGTCCGATGATCGGCGATCGTTGGAACGTGACGGACGACGAGGTCGCCCGGCACTATCCATGCGATGACTTCGTCCACACGCCGACTTTGCAGGCATGGCGCGGAATTACGGTCCGCACAACACCAGAGACGCTGTGGCCGTGGGTTGGCCAGATCAGGCTCGCGCCATACTCGTACGACTGGATCGACAACCTCGGCCGTCGCTCGCCACAGCAGTTGATGGGCTTGCCCGAGCCTGTGGTCGGCGAGCCGTTCACCACTGCGGCAACGCGGCGCTTCGGACGCATTCTGGCCGTCGAGCCACCCAAACAGCTCACCGGTGAAATCATCGGAGCCTGCATTTCCTATGTCCTGGTACCGGAAGGCCAGACAACGCGGCTGTTGATGAAAATCATTACGCCCATGACCCGCTGGCTGACACCCTGGCTATCGGTCGGCGATCTCATCATGGCTCGGCGGCAATTACTCAACCTGAAGTGCCTAGCCGAACGAACCCAACCGGTGGCAGACTGACCCCGTGCCGCCGTATCGGGACGTCGCCGAGTTCAACGATCGGGCCGTGAGCTACGACCACGGCTGGCGGGGTCGCCTCCATCACGAGATCGCCGACCGCACCGGCAATCTCGCTCTGGCTACCGTCGCCAGTCCCAGGCGGGTGCTCGACCTGGGTTGTGGCACCGGCTACCTGGTTCGGGCACTGGCAGGCCATTACCCCGATGCCGAGCAACTGGTCGGCATTGACGCCGCCCCGGAGATGGTGCGAACGGCCAGCGCCACCACTCACGATGACCGGTTGACGTTCGCCGTCGGCGTCGCCGAACAGATCGGCCACCCCGACGAGACGTTCGACCTGATCGTCAGCACGACCTCCTTCGATCACTGGTCCGATCAGCAAGCGGGACTTATCGAATGCGCCCGAGTGCTACGTCCCGGTGGGCAGCTGGTGCTCGTCGACCAGTTCTCCTGGTGGCTGATGCCGACAACGCTCACCAGCCGCCGCGGCAAAGCCCGCACCAAGCGGCGCGCCACCCGTCTGCTGCTGCGTGCCGGGTTCTGCTCCTTGCAATGGCACCGGTTGTATGCAGTGATCATCAACGCGGTGACCGCGACGAAGCCGGCTTAAGATCCGCCCGAACTTTCATCGCGCTGGAACGAGCGGAAGCTGCCGTCTAGCACCTGCAGATGACCGATCGTTCGCCCGGTCACGACCTCCGGATCTACCAGCGCCAACCCCACTGCCGCCTGGGCGAAGTCCTCGGCCTGCGCCACGTCATCGAATCCGGGGGCGTAGTACGAAAGTCCAGGCGTCAGTATCGGTTTGGACGGCGACAGGGCATTGACCGCGATGCTATGGCCCTGCAAATCGTAGGCCGCACACCACGTCAAGTGTTCCAGCGCGGCCTTGGATCCCCCGTAGCCGGGCAGCACGCCGCCGCTGCGGTCCGGGTAGGGCCCGTCACCCGGCAGCCGTGATGCGACGGAGGTGACGTTGATGATCGAGCCGCTCTTCGCGGCGATCATGTCGGGGCAGACCAGCTGGATCAACTCGTAGGCCGCGAACACCGCGATCTCGAAGTGCCGTCGGTAGGCACCCAGCGGTGTACCGAGCAGCGGCGGCCAATCGGGTTTGGCCGCGACCGGCGACGCTTTGGCCGGCTTGGCGCGCGTGTCGTCACCTGGCCTCGGCGGACGACCGGGCGCCGTGAACGCCGCATTGTTGACCAGAATCGTAATGGGGCCCAACGCATCTCGGGCCTGACCGACCAGCCGCGCGATATCGTCGCGGTCGAGCAGGTCGGCTCGGATCCCGATCGCGCGTCCGCCGGCCGCCTCGATGTCGGCGACGGTCTCACCGATAGTGCCGGGAAGGCGCTCGTCCCAAACGCTTTCGGTGCGCCCGATCACCGCGACAGCCGCCCCCTCGGCTGCCAGCGCCAGAGCGATCGCTCGGCCCAATCCGCGGCTCGCGCCGGTGACGATCGCGGCGCGGCCATCCAGTCGTCCGGTCACCGGCCCGACCCTACTGCTCGGGTGACGCCGTGAACCAGGATGGCGGTGGTCTGATCCACCCACGCGTCGTCGAGCCGTTCGTCGGGACGCAACAGCAGCCGCAACAACGTCGCTCCGCCGATCAACTCGATCAACCGGTCCGGGTCCACATCCGAATGCACTTCACCGCGACCCACTGCCTCGCTCAGCCGCGCCCGCACGGCGGTGAACAGACCCGCGAAACGCGACATCACCCGGGCATTGAGCTCGGGATCGGCGCTCATGTCGGCGACCAGCCCGGGCAGCGCGGCGCGCACCACCGGGGTGGTGAACACATCGCGCGCCGCGGCGATCATCGCCCGCAGGTCAGCGGCCATATCGCCGCCCGGACCCACCAGCGCCGTGGGCGCCACCGGAAACGCCGCCTCGTGCACCAGCTCGGCCTTGCTCGACCATCGCCGATACAGCGCGGTCTTCGTCGTTCCGGCGCGCTCGGCAACCGCGGCCAAAGTGAGGTTCGAATAACCGATTTGCACAAGCAGATCCGCGGTCGCGGTCAATATGGCAGCGTCGATACGCGGGTCCCGGGGCCGTCCGGCACCCGAGGCCTTGTCAACCGAGGACGGGTTTGCTTTCATAACGCTACCCACCGTATCGTAATTGCCTCACGAAGGAGGCACCTGTGCCCAACGAACCTGTGCTCGACAAAGTCGACCGACTGCAGCGCTCCAGCCGCGACGTCACGACCCTGCCGTCGGTGATGTCGCAATGGCTGTCAACCGTCCTGCCCGGCGGAGCGATGCCGCAGGTCACCGTGGAGAGCGGCGTGGACTCGACCGGCATGTCGTCGGAGACCATTATCTTGACCGCCCGCTGGGAAGAAGACGGCCGGCCCGTAACGCAGAAGCTGGTGGCGCGGGTGGCACCCACCGCCGAGGACATCCAGGTGTTCCCGACGTATCGACTTGACCACCAATTCGACGTGATACGAAAGGTCGGCGAGCTCACCGACGTTCCCGTCCCCCGGGTGCGCTGGCTGGAGCAGACCGGTGACGTCTTGGGGACACCGTTCTTCTTGATGGACTACGTCGACGGTGTGGTGCCGCCCGACGTCATGCCCTACACGTTCGGCGGTAATTGGTTCGCCGACGCGCCCGCCGAGCGCCAGCGTGAACTACAGGATGCGACGGTTTCGGTGCTGGCGTTGCTGCATTCAATCCCGAACGCAGAGAGCACCTTTGGCTTCCTTGCCGAAGACCAGAACGGCGACACCGCCTTACGAAGGCATTTCAACTGGGTGCGGTCCTGGTATGACTTCGCTGTACCCGACATCGGTCGATCCCCATTGCTGGAGCGGACTTTCGATTGGCTGGAAGACAACTGGCCGCGTGAGGTGGCCGCAGATGATCCGGTGCTGCTCTGGGGCGACGCCCGGGTGGGCAACGTCTTGTACCGCGACTTTCGTCCGGTTGCGGTGCTGGACTGGGAAATGGTGACGCTGGGCCCCCGCGAGCTCGACGTGGCATGGATGATCTTCGCGCACATGGTCTTTCAGGAGCTGGCCGGCTTGGCGACGTTGCCCGGCCTGCCCGAGGTGATGCGTGAGGACGACGTGCGAGAAACCTATCGGCGGCTCACCGGCATCGAGCTGGGCGACCTGCACTGGTTCTACGTCTACTCGGGAGTGATGTGGGCTTGCGTGTTCATGCGCACCGGCGCGCGGCGGGTGCACTTCGGGGAGACCGAGAAACCTGACGACGTGGAGTCGTTGTTCTACCACTCTGGACTGATGAAACGTCTTATCGGAGAGGATCAGTAATGCTCGGACCGCTCGACGAGTTCCCGGTACATCAACTCCCCCAGCCCATCGCGTGGCCGGGTTCCTCGGACCGCAACTTCTACGATCGCTCCTACTTCAACGCTCACGACCGCACCGGAAACATCTTCGTGATCAGCGGCATCGGCTACTACCCCAACCTCGGGGTGAAGGACGCGTTCGTGCTTGTCAGGCGCGGCGACACCCAGACCGCGGTACACCTCTCCGATGCCATCGACCACGACCGACTCAACCAGAACGTCAACGGTTACCGGATCGAGGTCAGCGAGCCGCTGCACAAACTGCGCCTCATCCTCGACGAAACCGAGGGCGTCGCAGCCGATCTCACCTGGGAGGGTCTGTTCGACGTCGTCCAGGAGCAGCCGCACATCCTGCGCTCGGGTAACCGGGTAACGCTGAACGCGCAGCGGTTCGCCCAGCTTGGCAGCTGGAGCGGGCGGATCGTCGTCGACGGGACCGAGATTGCCGTCGACCCCAACGTCTGGATCGGCAGCCGCGACCGGTCCTGGGGCATCCGGCCGATCGGCGAACCCGAGCCGGCGGGCCGACCCGCCGACCCGCCATTCGAGGGCATGTGGTGGCTCTACGTACCGATGGCGTTCGACGACTTCGCCGTCGTAATGATCATCCAGGAGGAGCCCAACGGATTCCGTTCGCTCAACGACTGCACCCGGATTTGGCGCGACGGGCGCGTCGAACAACTGGGTTGGCCGCGGGTCAAAATCCACTACCGGTCCGGCACCCGCATCCCGACCGGCGCGACGATCGACGCCACCGCACCCGACGGCACCCCCGTCCACTTCGACGTCGAGTCCAAGCTGCCGGTGCCCATCCACGTCGGCGGCGGCTACGGCGGCGATTCGGACTGGCTGCACGGCATGTGGAAGGGCGAGAAGTTCGTCGAACGGCTGACCTACGACATGACCGACCCGGCGATCATCGCGCGGTCCGGCTTCGGCGTCATCGACCACGTGGGGCGCGCGGTGTGCCGCGACGGCGACGGAAATCCGGCCGAGGGTTGGGGTCTTTACGAGCACGGCGCGCTCGGCCGCCACGACCCGTCCGGGTTCGCCGACTGGCTGACGGTTGCGCCCTAAAGCCCCGAAGCGGCGTTCCGTCAGCCCAGCTCGTCGATGATCGCGGCCAAAGTCTCGAGGCCCATCGGCCCCGGCTGGTAGAGGCAGACGGTGTCGGCGACCCCGTCGACACGGTCGCGGATGTGTGTCGCGACGTCGGCGGGGGTGCCGCAGGCCGCGATGGTGTGCAGCATCTCGTCGTCGATGAGTCCGCCCATGTCCTGCCAGCGGCCCTGCTTGGACAGCGTGTTGAGCTCGGGTTGCAGGTCCTCCCAACCATGCGCGGCCAGCACCGGCCGGTACGCCGGGGTCGACCCGTAGAACGCCAACAGCTGACGTGTCCGCGCGTCGGCCTGCTCGCGTTCGGCGTCGGTGTCTCCGGTGGACACGATGATCTCGGGCAGCACGGCGAAGTCGGAGGTTTGGCGCCCAGCGGCATCTAGACCCTCGCGCACCGTGGGCATGGTGTGCTCGTGCAGAAACCGTTTCGAGCCGAACGGCATCACCAGCAGACCGTCGGCGTGCTCGGCGACCGCGCGGGTCAGTCGCGGACCGAGCGCGCCGACGTAGATCGGCGGCGGGCCGTACGGATTCGGGCCGGGGTTGAAGGCGGGCGTCATCAACGTGTGCCGGTAGTAGTCGCCGCGAAAATCCAACCGCTCGCCGGCGTTCCAGGCCATGAAGATCGCCCGCAACGCCGCGATCAGTTCGGTCATCCGGGCCACCGGTTTGTCGAACTGGGCGCCGAAGCGTTTTTCGATCTGGGTGCGGATCTGGGTTCCCAGGCCGAGGGTGAACCGGCCCGAGCTCAGCAGCTGATGGTCATTGGCCTGGTGTGCCAGGTGAATCGGGTTGCGCGGGAATGCGATAGCCACGTTGGTCATCAAGTCCAGGCCGGGCACGGTGGCCGCCAACGTCAGCGGCGCGAACACGTCGTGCGCTCCCTCGAAGGTGGCGACGCCGCTGGCACCGGCGTCGCGCAGCTCCCGCGCGCGGTCGGCTGCATCGCTCAGCGCATACAAAGCGGTGAAGACTTTCAACGAGGCCGCCTGACGACGATGCGGGTGGTGCAACCACCCGAGGAGCCTACGCAATCGTCATGGGGTTGACTGAGGGGCATGCCCGACGCGACCTGGACCGCCGACGTCGTGGTGGTGGGAGCCGGTTTCGCCGGACTCACCGCAGCCCGCGAGCTGACGCGGCTCGGACACGATGTGCTGGTGCTCGAGGGCCGCGACCGAGTAGGCGGGCGCTCGCATACCGGCCATGTCGCCGGCATCCCGGTCGATATGGGTGGCACGTTCGTGGGCCCGACGCAGGACGCCGTGCTGGCGCTGGCCGACGAGCTCGGGATCCCGACCGTCCCGACCTACCACGACGGCGCCAACCTGATCCGGTGGCGCGGCGCGGTCCGTTCGTACAGCGGCACCATCCCGCGGCTCTCGTTGGGGGGCCTCATCGACATCGGCCGCGTGCGTTGGCAATTCGAGCGCATTGCCCGGGCAGTTCCGCTGACCGACCCGTGGACCGCCCGGCGCGCCGCTCGGCTCGACGGCCAGTCGCTGGGCGGCTGGTTGCGGTCGGTGCGTGCCGGCGCCACCGCGCGCGATCTGCTGGCCATCATGGCCCGGGTCACCTGGGGATGCGAACCCGACGCTGTGTCGATGCTGCACGCCGCCCGCTACGTGCGGGCGGCCGGCGGTCTGGATCGGCTGCTCGACGTGGAAAACGGTGCCCAGCAGGACCGTTTCTCGGCCGGTACGCAACAGATCGCCGACGCGGCGGCGGCCGAACTCGGCGACCGGGTCGTGCTGGAGGCCCCGGTGCGACGCATCGACCATCACGACGACGGGGTGATAGTAATCAGCGAGAAGGGCCGGGCTGACGCCCGATTCGTCGTCGTCGCCATCCCGCCGGCTCATCGCAGCTTCATCGAGTTCACTCCCCCGCTGCCCGCCGAATACCACCAGCTCGCCATGCGGTGGCCGCAGGGCCGACTCAGCAAGGCGTATGCCGCCTACGCCAGCCCGTTCTGGCGCAGCGACGGGTTCTCCGGCGAAGCGCTGTCCGACGAAGGTCCGGTGTTCATCACCTTCGACGTCAGCCCGCAGCCCGACGGACCGGGTGTTCTGCTCGGCTTCGTCGATGCCCGTACCTTCGACGAGCTACCCGCTGATCAGCGCCGGCAGCGCGCACTGGAATGCTTCGCATCGCTGTTCGGCGACGAAGCGCTGAAGCCGCTTGACTACGTCGACCATCGTTGGGGCGCTGAAGAATTCGCGGCGGGTGGCCCAACTGCCGCGGTGCCGCCCGGCTCGTGGACGCGCTACGGGCCCTGGTTACGCCGCCCGGTCGGACCGATCCACTGGGCCGGCACCGAGACTGCCGACGAGTGGACCGGCTTCCTCGACGGGGCGGTGCGCTCCGGGCAGCGCGCGGCCGCCGAGGTCGCCGCGCGGCTATGAGCTGATACGCCGGATACCCGTGATCGATTCGGCTAGTGCGCGCAGCTCCCGGTTGACCTCAGCGGGGCATTCCAGCATCGAGCAGTGACCACCGGGCAACACGACGAGATCGGCGAGGTTGGGTGCGGCAGCGGCGATCCGCTGGGACTGGATCAGCGGCGTCAGCCGGTCGCGTTGACTGCCGATGACCAGCGTCGGGACGGTCAGACCGGCGAGGTTGATGTGCCGGCGCCCCAACGCGTCGACGAGCGCCTTGCCGCAACCGCCACGTCCTGCCGGCGATGTGGCGTTGAACAGGTCGTAGATGAGCGCACCGACGGCGTGGTCGGCGTCGGCGCCGACCGCGAGCATCGAGATCATCTCGCGGGTGGCGCGCCGTACCGGAGGTGGCACCGTGAACGAACCGAAGATGTTCACCAGGGCGCGCCCACCCAACACCCGCACGGCCGCGAACGGTGCGGGCATCGGCAGCAGCCTCACCTCGCGCAGCAGGTCACCGGTGGTGGTGTTGATCAGAGCGACGGCATCGGCGCGCGATTCGACTTTGTGGCGGTAACGGTCCGACCAGGCCGCAATGGCCATGCCGCCCATCGAGTGTCCCGCGATGACGGCACGCTCGCCCGGTGCGAGCGTGGCTTCGAGCACGGCATCGACATCCGACGCGAGGTGGCTAAGGCCGTACCCGCCGCGCCGGGGAATCCCGCTGCGCCCATGACCGCGGTGGTCGAATGCGATCACCCGGTAATCGGTAGCCAGGTCGGCGATCTGATAGGCCCACACTCGAATGGCGCAGGTGATGCCGTGCGCGAGCACGATCGGGTACCCATCCTCGGGCCCGAATACCTCGGTGTGCAGGCGGGTGCCGTCCGCGGAGCGCACCTGCACGGTGCGGCCCGGCGGCAAGGCCACTGGTAAGGAACCCGGCGCGCGGGCCGATCGCAGAGAACTCATCGCCGCTCCCCTCGGATGCGGCCCCGTCGCCGCGCCCGGTGAGTGTATCTGAGCGAACTACGCCATATAGCCCGAAAAATGTCCCCGCCGATATTTTCTCTGGGGCGCCCGCGGTCGGAAAGTATGCCCGATGCGGCTGTGTTGCTGCAGAGATCCCGATTTGAAACTTTGTGCCTCACAGCAGCCAATACACTCTCACTATCAGGCGAATCGGGGATGAAGAGGAGCGCAGCGATCATGGCCATCCATACGGATGCAGAGGCACCTACAACGTCGGAGCAGGACTTCGAAAAGGGCTTTGACAAGGACTTTGAACAAGACGTATCCGCCACACAGCGTTACGTCGACGGTCCACGGTTCGAAGGAATCACTCGCCTCTATTCCGCGCGCCAGGTGGTAGAACAGCGCGGCACAATCCCCGTCGACCACACCGTGGCTCGCGAGGCTGCGGAGGCTTTCTACCCTCGCCTGCGTGAGCTCTTCGCCGAGCGCAAGAGCATCACCACGTTCGGCCCGTACTCGCCTGGTCAGGCAGTGGCCATGAAACGGATGGGTATCGAGGGCATCTACCTCGGCGGATGGGCGACTTCTGCGAAGGGCTCTATCAACGAGGACCCCGGACCCGACCTGGCCAGCTACCCGCTGAGCCAGGTGCCCGATGAGGCCGCCGGGCTGGTCCGCGCCCTGTTGACCGCAGACCGCAATCAGCAATACCTGCGCCTGCGAATGAGTGAAGAGCAACGCGAGAGAACGCCGGCGGTGGACTATCGGCCGTTCATCATCGCCGATGCCGACACCGGCCACGGCGGCGACCCGCACGTGCGCAACCTGATCCGCCGTTTCGTCGAAGCCGGGGTCCCGGGATACCACATCGAGGACCAACGCCCCGGTACTAAAAAGTGTGGGCATCAGGGCGGCAAGGTTCTGGTGCCGTCCGATGAACAGATCAAGCGTCTCAACACCGCCCGCTTTCAGCTCGACATCATGCGGGTACCGGGCATCATCGTCGCCCGGACCGATGCCGAGGCGGCCAACCTGCTCGACGGCCGCGCCGATGAGCGTGACCAGCCATTCCTGCTCGGCACCACGAACCTGAAGATTCCGTCCTACAAGGCCTGTTTCCTCGCGATGGTGCGGCGCTTCTACAAGGCGGGGTTCAAGGAGCTCAACGGTCACCTGCTCTACGCCCTTCCCGACGGCGAGTACGCCGCTGCCGATGCCTGGCTGGAGCGTCAAGGCATCGCGGACGTCGTCGCGAAGGCGGCCGCGGCCCCGGACCACGCGCAGCAGTCGATCGACGCTGTTTTTGACGAGGTCGAGTCGCAGTTCGTCGACGCCTGGCAGAACGAAGCCGGGCTGATGACCTACGGCGAGGCCGTTGCGGATCTGCTCGAATTCGCCGAGAGCGAGGGCGAGCAGCGCGACATGAGCGCCACCGAATGGCGGCAGTTCGCCGAGCGTGCGTCGCTCTACACCGCCCGCGAAAAGGCGAGGGAGTTGGGGGCCGACCCCGGATGGGACTGCGAGCGGGCTAAAACGCCGGAAGGCTACTACCAGATCCGCGGGGGCATACCGTATGCGATCGCCAAGTCGCTGGCCGCGGCGCCGTTCGCCGACATCCTTTGGATGGAGACCAAGACCGCGGATCTCGCCGACGCCCGGCAGTTCGCGGAGGCGATCCACGCCGAGTTCCCCAACCAGATGCTGGCTTACAACCTCTCCCCGTCATTCAACTGGGACACCACCGGGATGACCGACGAGGAGATGAAGCAGTTCCCCGAAGAACTCGGCAAGATGGGCTTCGTCTTCAACTTCATCACCTACGGCGGACACCAGATCGACGGTGTCGCCGCCGAGGAGTTCGCTACCAACCTCAGGCAGGACGGCATGCTGGCGCTGGCGCGTTTGCAGCGCAAGATGCGCCTGGTCGAATCTCCTTACCGCACTCCGCAAACCCTGGTCGGCGGGCCGCGCAGCGATGCCGCGCTGGCCGCCTCCTCAGGCCGCACCGCGACCACCAAGGCGATGGGCGCGGGCTCCACCCAGCACCAGCATCTCGTGCAGACCGAGGTGCCGAAGAAGCTGCTGGAGGACTGGTTGGCGATGTGGAGCGAGCACTACCAGCTGTCCGAGAAGCTGCGCGTTCAACTGCGGCCGCGGCGCGCCGGCTCGGACGTGCTCGAACTCGGTATCTACGGCGAAGACGAGGAGCAACTGGCCAACGTCGTTGTCGATCCCATCAAGGACCGGCACGGCCGCAGCATCCTCACCGTGCGCGACCAGAACACCTTCTCAGAGAAGCTGCGTCAAAAACGCCTGATGACGCTGATCCACCTCTGGCTGGTGCACCGCTTCAAGGCCGAAGCGGTCTACTACGTCACCCCCACCGAGGACAACATCTATCAAACCGAAAAGATGAAGTCGCACGGGATCTTCAGCGACGTCCACCAGGAGGTCGGTGAGATCATCGTGGCCGAAGTGAACCAGCCGCGCATCGACAAGCTGCTGGCGCCCGATCGGGAAGCGCTGAAGCGGCTGATCGCCAAGGAGGACTAGCCGGAGCCGACCAGCTCCGGGTGGAATTTGGCTGCCATCCGGCGCATTCCGTCGCGCCAGTCGACCGTGGCGACGCCAACCACTTCGCGCATCCGGCTCGGGTCGGTGGGATTACCGCGCAACGCCTGTTCGCTCTCCTGGAAGACCGGTTCCTTGCCAACAAGCGAGCCGAGGTAGCCGCACCAGTCCTGCAGGCTGACGGTCTGCTCTCCGCACCAGTTGAGTGTTGTCGCCGGAACCGATGCCACCGCAAGCAGTTTCGGGATGGTCGCGATGATGTCGTCCTCGTGGATCGGGTTGTAGCGGGCCGGCCCGCCGGCCGGGACCGGGATCGGGATGCCGGCCAGCATCATCTCCATGTGGTAGTACGGCCATCCGCCGTTGTCGCCGTACGGGACGTTGAGCCGGGCGATGGTGGTAGGCACGTCGAGCGCGCGGGCCATCGTCCTGGCGACTACCTCGCCGGCGATCTTGGAGATGGAATAGGTTGGAAACAACGGCTTGTGGTTGTCGCCAAGGGCGGCGCGCTCGGTCCTGGGTTCGTCGTCCGGCGGGTCGTAGACGGCCGCCGAAGAGCAGTGCAGGAAGGCTTTTGCGTTGCGGCAGTGGGCCATTAGCAGGCCAACGGATTCGGCGTTGGCCCCGAGGTCCTTGTTCCAGTTGCCGCTCTTTGCCACCGCCAAATTGAGGACGTAGTCGAAGTCAGTCGGAATTCCGGTGAAATCCCCGGCCGCCAGGTTGACCGTCTCGCACCGTACCCCCGCCTTCTCGAGGGCTTCGCGAGCCGCCGCGTTGGTGAACCGGGCGATGCCCCAGACTTCGTTATCGGCCGCCAGGGCCTGGGCGATGGGATTGGCGACCTGGCCGGTCGGACCGGTGATCAGAATCTTGGTGCCGCGCATGCACTGATACTAGGCCGGGCGTCACGCGCCGCTCGGTTTGCATCTGGTGCTACCTCAGGTAGGTACGTTGGAATAACTGGGTACACCGATCAGTTTACAAACGCGTCTGATGAAACTTTCCGCCGACACCGCTAGGAGACAACGCCATGTCAACCGTCCTCGTCACCGGAGCCAGTCGCGGGATCGGTCGCGCCATCGCCGAGGAGTTCGCCCGGCGCGGACACCGCGTGGTGGCCACCGCACGTGATCCGCGCTCGCTGGCCGACCTCAACGTCAATCAACGCCTGGCCCTCGACGTCACTGACGACGCCAGCGTCACTGCAGCATTCGCGGCCGCGGGTGATGTTGACATCGTCATCGTGAACCCCGCTGAGATCTTCTATGCCGCAGTCGAAGCCATTCCGTTGACCGAACTGCAGCGTCTGTTCAACCTCAACACCGTCGGGGCGATTCGCGTGGCCCAAGCGGTGCTGCCGCAGATGCGCGCCCGCGGCGATGGGAAGCTGCTCTTCATGTCCAGCGTGGTTGGGCGCATCGTATTGCCGCCCGGCGCGGCCTATGCGTCCACCAAGTGGGCACTCGAGGCGCTGGTCGAATCCCTCGCGATCGAGGTTGCCCCGTTCGGCGTCCAGGCGGCACTGCTGCAGCCCGGCCCGGTGAGCTCCGGTGCGCTCGACGACGTCACCACCTACACCCTGCCCGCGGATCCCTACGCCGAGCTCCTCAAAGGCGGTGGCCCGCGCGACGGGATGATCACCCCCGAGCAGGTGGCGGGAGAGTTCGCCGACGCCGCCGAGAAGCCGCAGCTGCCGTTGCGGATTCCGATCGGCGATCCGGCCCGCGCGCTGCTGGCCGCGCGCCACGCCGCACCCGACGACGTCCCCTTCGTGCTGACTGCTGGTTAGGGCCGCATCTCGTAGGCGCCGTCGTAGGCCTCGACCTGCTGCCAGACCCGGTCGAAACGCTCCGCATCGACTAGCGGCTTGCGCACTGCTGACATAGCCCACGCTTGTTGTGCTGCAGTGGAACTCGGCTTGCCATGCAGAGCGACGGCATATTGGGAGAAGTCACGTATCTGGACGCCGAAGATCTGGTCCACCAGGTCGGCATCCAGCCCGATCAGGTCGGCCTGTTCGAGAATCAGCTGACCGTAGACGATCAGCGTGAAAAGGTGACCGACGACGAGGAGGAAGTCGAGGTCGCGCATCTGGTCTGCCTCCGGCGCGGCGGTGGCCAGCAGTTCTTTGAGCGCACGAGCCTGCTCATAGAAAAGCGCGACATTCGGTATCTTCACGTGCTTTTCGTAGACTGCCGCCCAGTCGGCGAACTGCACCTTGGAAGCGCCGCGAGCCGGACCCTGCGCCCAGAAGAACACGTCATCGGCCGCGTCGTTGCGGGTGCCGATTTCTGGGTAAGACGCGGGATTGAACATGTAGTTGGGCATGAACTTCAGGATCTGCGCGACGTTGACGTGCACCGTGCCTTCCAGCCGCGGCAGGGCACCGATCAGTCGAGCCACTTCGCAGAAGTAGGTGTTCTTCTCGAAGCCTTTGGCGGCCAGCACATCCCACAGCAGGGTAACGACGGTTTCGCCCTCTGAGGTGACTTTGGACTTGGTCACCGGGTTGAACAAAAGGTATCGACGGTCGTCGAGGCTGGCGCTGCGGAAGTAGTCGATCGCGCGGTCGCTGAACAGTTTCATCGCGACCAATCTGGCGTAGGCCTCGACGAAGCTGGCCCGCACATGGGGGAAATCAGTGACCGGGTTGCCGTACAGGATGCGGTTGTTGGCGTGGGTGATCGCCTCGTAGAAGGCGTGCTCGCACATCCCGATCGAGCCAGAACACAAGTTGAACTTGCCGACGTTGACGGTGTTGAGTGCGGCCGAGAACGCCTCCGGCCCGGCGCACAGGATGTCCTCCTCGTGCACCGGATAGTCGTTGAGCCGGAAGTTGCTGACATACATCTGGCCGTGCACGACGTTGCCGATCAGCTCGTAATTCTGGTGGCCGCTGTCGGCGACGAACCACACGTAGCCGTCGGCGCCCTCGACGTCGGTGCGGCGGGAGAACACCGACACCATGCCCGCCACGTTGCCGTTGCCGATGTAGTACTTCTCCCCCGACGCGCGGAAGACCGGCCCTTCCGGGCCCTCAGCGCCATTGTCGCGTGCGGGCGTGAGCAGCATGTCGGTGTTGTAGATGTCGGCGCCGTGCTCCCGCTCGGAGAGCGCAAACGCCATCACGCCGCCGGCTTCGAGTTGTGCGGCCGCGCGTTCCTTGGCCTTGATGTTGTCGCTCTGCCAGATCGGCCCAAGGCCCAGGATGGTGACCTGTTCCGCGTACCAGTACGACAGGCCGTAGAACCCGAAAATCTCGCTCAGTGCGGCATTGCGCGAGGTGTCCCACCGCTTGTTCGGGTCGCCTCCGCCGTACTCCGATGGGGTGAGGAAGGTCGCGAAGATCCGTTCCTGCTTGATGAAGTCGAGGAAGTCCGACACCCACGCCGCCTCGAGATCGTCCCGGAGCAGTTTCGCCTTGCCGCGGTTTTCGAACCAGTCGATCACTGCGCGGAGTTGGCGCCGCGTCTCGGGGTCGAACTGCGACGGGTTGTAGGAATTCGGATCGAACAGCAGTCCGCGGGAGTTCGCCATGGCTATGCCTTTCCTCCGCGCCTTTCGACGGATGCGGGTCCGGCGTCGAATCTAACGCTAGTCACCCGACTGGTAGCGGACTTCGCCGCAGTCCGCGGCCTCAAGCGGCCAAGTCATGCGGGTATCTCGAGGAGCTAACGATTTGGTTGCCGCGCGGCGTGGCTGCGCGCGCCACCTGATCGGCCGTGTTCTGGTGAAGGCCTGATGTCCTCCTTCGGGCCGTGCACTCTCCGCGTCACCGTCGCCGCGGCGGTGTGTTCGGCACTGCTTGCCTTGGGCACGCCCTCGGCCAGTGCCGAGCCGGCCACCGACGCCCTGGGCTTCGTCGACTCCACGGCCCGCTGCACGGCGCCGGACACGGCGGTCGCATTCGGCAGCACGGCGAGCTCGCGGGTGGCGATCTGCAAGACCCCGAGCGGTCAATACGGTTACCGGGGCGTGCGGGTCAGCGATGGCTCCAAACTGCTCGCGTCTGCCTCGCCATCCACCGACGGCGGATTCGTCGCTCAGAAGGACGGAATCAGCTACACGGTGAATTCGAATTCTCTGGTTATCAGCGAAGGCAATCAGGTGATCCGTCGGGAACCGATGGTGTATTTCCACGGACCGAAAACACCTCAAACCCCCGCGGCGACACCCACGCAGGCCGCAGCGCCGACCCCGACAACACCGACCGCGACGAGGCCGCTGCCGCCACCGCTACCCGCCGAGGTCGGTGGCCACAGCCACTAGCCGTCAGTTCACCGGCGCCGCAGCCGAAATCGATTGGCTCACCGTGTAACTGTCCATTCCCTCGGTCCCGAGTTCGCGACCGTAGCCGCTATTCTTGACACCGCCGAACGGGGCCGCAGGATCCATGATGTAGCCCTCGTTGACGCCGAAAGTGCCCGACCGCACCCGAGCCGCCACGCCGTATCCGCGATCGACGTCGGCGGTGAACACCGAGCCGGCCAGCCCGTACTCGGTGTCGTTGGCGATCCGGACCGCTTCGTCCTCGTCACGGTAGGAGATGACGGTCAGCACGGGGCCGAAGATCTCTTCGCGCGCAATCCGCATGTTGTTGTGGGCATCGCTGAACAGCGTCGGCCGGACATACCAACCGGTGTCCAGACCGTCGGGCAAGGCGGCGCCGCCGACCACCAGGCGCGCCCCTTCGCTTTTGCCTGATTCGATGTAGCCGCGCACCCGCTCCTGCTGGCGCTTTGCCACCAGCGGACCGATCTGGGTGTTGGGATCGGCGGGATCGCCCACCGTCATCGACTCCATCGTCGCGGCCAACGCGTCGACGAACTCGTCCTCGCGGGCCGCGGGCACCAGAATCCGGCTCAGCGCGTTGCACACCTGGCCGCTGTTGGCGAGGCTGGCCATTTGAATTCCGGTGGCCACGACCGACGGGTCGGCGTCGTCGAGCACGATCGCCGCCGACTTGCCGCCTAGTTCGAGGCTGACCTGCTTCAGCCCGGCCGCACAGGCCAGGGCGACGTGGCGGCCGGCCGCTGTGGATCCGGTGAACGAGACCTTGTCCACGCCTGCGTGGCCCACCAACAGCTCACCGACATCGCGGCCGCCGGGCACGACGTTCAACACACCGGGCGGAAGGTCGGCTTCGGCGACAAGATCGGCGAGCAGCTGGGCGTCGAGCACCGACTCGGGCGCCGGTTTGAGCACCACCGAACAGCCGGCCAACAGCGCAGGCACGACCTTGGCAACGGTGAGAAACTGCGGCATGTTCCACGGCACCACCGCGGCGACAACTCCGACCGGTTGCTTTCTGATCCGAATGTCCTTGCCGTACAACCCCGGACGGTCCTCTTGCCATTCGTAGTTTCCGGCCAAGCCGCAGAACGCCGAGATCATGGTCAGCGGAAGCCGGACCTGCGCCATTTTGGCGAAGGTGATGGGGGCGCCGATCTCGGCCGAGATCAGCGCCGCCATGTCGGCTCGCCGCTCCTTGTAGATGCCTGCCAGCCGCGCGATCGCTTCGATCCGTTCGGCGGGCTGCATCCGCGGCCACGGTCCCATGTCGAAAGCTGCGCGGGCCGCCGCCACGGCGCGGTCGACATCGGCCGGTCCCGCGCAGGCCGCGTGCCCGATCACCGCCTCGCTGTGCGGCGATATCACGCTGATGACGGCGTCAGAATCCAATGCGGAAACCGGCCCAGAAACCGGAGAAGCCCACTTCCCGTCGATGAAGAGTTGGTCCCGTTCGTACATGTTCCTCTAGGTGTCCCTCTCTAGGTGTTGCGACCGCCGTTGACGCCGAGTATTTGCCCGGTGATGTAGCTGGCCTCCACGGACACGAAAAAGGCGCAGGCAGCGGCAATATCCTCGGGCCGACCCACCCGGCGCACCGGTGTGCGATTGATGTGATCCTCCACCGTTCCACCGAGCAGGTGTCGACTCTCGGCGCTGCGCAGCATCGGTGTGTCGACGAACCCGGGCGGCACGGCGTTGACGGTGATCCCGCACGGACCGTATTCGAGAGCCAGGGATTTGGTCAGGCCGTTCACCGCCGATTTCGCCGCCACATAGTGGGCCATGAACGGCTGGCCGGAGTGCGTGCTCGATGACGAGATGTTGACGATGCGTCCCCAGCCGGCCTCGACCATGTCGGGCAGCACCGCCTGGATGGTGTGGAACACGCCGTTCAGGTTGACATCGATCACCTTGGACCATTCCTGAAACGTCATATTCGAAAACTTCTTGAAGCCTTCCACCCCGGCCGCGTTGACCAGCACCAGGATCGGGCCGAACTGTTCGCGGATCGCCGCGACGGCAGTGGCGACCTGCGTGGGGTCGCTGACGTCGGCGACGTGGCCGAACTCATCATCGGTGGGTGACAGATCGATGACGGCCACCCGAAGTCCGTCGCTGCGCAACCGTTCGGCGACGGCGCGGCCAATCCCTGACGCACCGCCGGTTACGACCGCCGTCTTCAAGCCCGAAACCCACCTTCCTGAGCGACCGCCCAAACCGCATGCCTATCACTCCGCGTCGATTATGGTCAAGCCCATGGACAGGCCCCCGTTTCGCTTCGCCGTGCAGGCGATCAACGCCGCCGGCGGACGCGAGTGGAGCGATACCGTTCACAAAGTCGAAGACCTCGGGTACTCAACGCTTTTCCTTGCGGATCACTACCTGGGCCCCGGCCCCGCCCAACGGGCGGCGCGCACTCCTCGCCAAGACCTGGCCCCGATCGCGGCGATGGCTGCAGCAGCCGCGGTCAGCGAGACGTTGCGCATCGGGTGCCGGGTGTTCTGCATCGACTATCACGTGCCGGCGGTTTTGGCCAAGGAAGCAGCGACACTGGATCTGCTGTCCGACGGTCGGCTGGAATTGGGCATCGGAGCCGGCTGGAGCGAAGTCGAGTACAACGCAATGGGGCTTGAGTTTGTCCGTCCGGGCCGGCGAATCGCCAAGCTCGCCGAGGTTGTTTCGTTCATCAAGGCGCACTGGCAGGGCGAGGAACTGGACCGCTCGGGCGACTTCGTTCGGGTGCGCGGCTATGCGGGCCGGCCACGCCCGGTGCAACGCCCACATCCACCGATCATGATCGGCGGGGGCGGACCGCGCGTGCTGTCATTCGCCGGCCGCGAAGCCGACATCGTCAGCATGTCCAGCGTGCCGTTTGTGGCACGCGACGCCGACGGCCTGGATCCAGAAGCCGTCGCGCAGCGTCGGATCGGGTTTGTCCGGGCCGCCGCCGGCGAGCGCTACCGGCGTCTGGACGTCGAGAGTTCCCCGTACTTCACTGCGATCACCGACGACCCCGAGGCGGCAGTGGCCGACGTGGCGAAGTCGACGGGGATCTCTATCGAGCTGCTGCGCGAGCATCCCAACGTGCTGATCGGCTCGCTGGAAACTGTTGCGGAAATGCTCTATTCGCGACGGGAATCGCTCGGCGTCAATTACGTGACGGTGCAGCAGTCACAAATTGAATCCTTCGCGCCGGTGGTGGAGCGGTTGCACGGGCGCTGAACCTTGACCGCTGCGGGCAGAGATGCAAGCATGGCAAATGCGCTATTGGGCGATCGCTCAAATAGTGCGGGCGCCAAATCTACCACCGCGGGAATGAGACAACTCAATGGCAAAGCGGACCAGATACAGCGAGTACCACGATCGGTACGCGAACTATCGGCTCGAGCTCTCCGATGACGGCATCTTGTTCATGCAATGCCACACCAACGGCGGCAGCCTGGTCTGGGACTGGCGGGCACACGACCAAATGTCGGACGCGTTCGCCGATATCGCCGGGGATCGTGAGATTAAAGTCCTCATCCACACCGGCACCGGCGAAAACTACAACGCCAACTGGGGCCGCATGCCTAACGGCGACCCCGTCGAGAAACCCGACTATCTGCTGATGCCCGGCACCCGCGGCTTGCTAAAGCTCGACGAAAAGGCCTGGTATGCACGGCATTTGATTACCAACGTGCTCGATGTTGACGTTCCGATGATCAGCGCCGTCAACGGTCCGTGCAACATGCATTCCGAGGTGCCGTTGCTCGCCGACATCGTGCTGGCCTCCGAGGACGCCTACTTCCAGGACGCCTCGCATTTCGCCCGCGGCCAGGTGCCCGGTGACGGCCAACATGTGATCTGGAGTTTTTTGGCCGGCCATACCCGGGCCCGCTACTTCCTGCTGACCGGCATGAAGCTCGGCGCGCAGGAAGCCAAGGAGTGGGGGGTGGTCAACGAGGTGCTACCCAAAGACCATTTACTCGACAGGGCTTGGGAGCTGGCCCGCGAACTGGTCAAGCGCCCACCGCTGACGCTGCGCTACTCACGCCAGCTCTTTACCAACCCCCTCAAGCGTGCCTTCATCGACGAACTCGGCCACGGCCTGGCAAGGGAAACCTACGCGCAGCGGGCCTTCTTCCCGTTCGGCGGCGAAATGGCGCCGCTGGATCGGGCCTGGGACGCCGAGCCGTGGTCACGGTCGGAGCCCGACGGTCAACTCAGTAAAGGAGTGCCATCGTGACCAGCATCCAACAACGACTGTCGACCGGACGGGGAAAGTTCACCACCGACTACCCCGAGCTGGGGACGGGTCCGGTCAGCTATGAAGATTCGATCTCGACGGAATTCTTCGCCGCTGAGCGTGAGGCGGTATTCAAGCGAAACTGGTTGTGCGTCGGGCGGATCGAGCGGCTACCACGCAAGGGTTCGTACTTCACCCGTGACCTTCCCGGGGGCCTGGCCTCGATCGTGATTGCCCGCGACCTTGACGACACGGTGCACGCGTTTCATAACGTGTGCGCCCACCGCGGCAACAAGGTGGTCTGGCAGGAACATCCCGGCAAGGAGAGTTCTGGAAGCTGCCGTGCGTTCGCCTGCAAGTACCACGGCTGGCGGTACGGCCTAGACGGCAAGGTCAACCACATCACCAACGAAGGCGAGTTTTTCGACCTAGACAAGACCACGCTGCGGATGCCGCCGGTGCATTGCGAGGTGTGGGCAGGCTTCATCTTCATCAACCTCGCCGACGACCCGGTGCCGCTGCGAAGCTTTCTCGGCGACGGGCTGCTCACTATCGAGAGCTATCCGTTCGAGAAGATGACCCAGCGTTATGGGTTCTCCACCCGGATCAACGGGAACTGGAAGCTGGCCGTCGACTCGGTATGCGAGTGGTATCACCCGCCCTACGTGCACGGTCGTTTCATCGATCCTGACGTCTCCAAGGCGGAGAAGATGGTGCCGCCCGTCGACTCGTACCACTACGAGCTGTTCCGGCCGCACATGCTCACCTCGGTCCCCGGACCGCCGCCGCTGCCGGCCCGCGAACCCGGCACCGCAGGACCTGCCCGCCAAGACCAACGTTGGGTCTACAAGCTTTTCCGCGCAGGTCTTTTCGGCCCCGACGATGTTCCGGATATCGGGCTCGAAAACGCGGGCGCTGATTTCCTCAACCGCGGCAACATCGCATCGTGGGGCAACGACCAATTCTGGATCTTCCCGAACATATCGATCCAGATCTGGGCACGCGGCTACTACATCACCTACACCTACTGGCCCGAGACGGTCGACTCGCACATCTACGAGATCGACATGTACTTCGTCCCGCCGGCCAATGCAGCCGATCGCCTTGCGCAGGAATTGGTGGTCGACAGCACCATCGAGTTCGCCATGCAGGACGTGAACACCATCGAGGCCACCCATTCGGCGCTGAAGACGCGGGCGCAGAACACCTTCCACCTCAGCGACCAGGAGCTGCTCATCCGCCAGTTCCACGCAGTCATCCGTGACACCGTCGGCGCTTATCGGGCCGCGCACAGCGCGCGGGAGGTATGATGTCCAGTTCCACTTTGCCGCAAGGGTTCTCCGACCTCGAATCGTTTGTCGGCGACTGGGCCCTGCCGACGCGGGCGCAACGTTATGAGGCGCGGCTGTCGAAGCCGTTCGACGAGCTCGTCAGGTTCTACGACGCCGTGACGCCGAGAGCCGAGGAGGCGATCGCCTACCTCAACGGGCTCGACATCGACGCGTTGCCGGACGACGCCACGAGGTTGATGCACCTGCTCTACTCGATGATCCTGGTTTCCTACGCCGTCAACGTGTTCAAGCAGAACCGCATCCCGGACTCTGGTGCTGCCTTCTTCGACATGGTCGCCGAGCCGGCGGTGTGATAGTCCCCCTCTGATAGGAACCGTAGTGTGACCGCATCCGCACGACCAAAGGCACGCGACTCCTCAACTCGCGACATGCTGATCGAGGCAACGAGCCGGATCATGGTCGAGGAGGGTTACGCCGCGGCGACGTCACGCCGGGTCGCCGCGAACGCCGGTGTCAAACCGGCCCTGGTGCACTACTACTTCCCCACCATGGACGAGTTGTATCTGGCGGTTTTCCGCCGCGGCGCCACCGTCTACCTGGACCGACAACAGAAAGCGTTGGCCTCTGACCGCCCGCTGCACGCCTTCTGGGGTACCCTCACCGAACCCAAAGACACCCGACTGCTGTTGGAGTTCATGGGACTTGCCAATCACCGGAAGGAGATCAGGGCGGAGATCGCGGCCTGGTCCGAGCGCTGGCGCGAACAGCAGATCACCGCATTGAACTTCATCGTCCGCGAGCACGACATCGACACCGAAGAATTCCCGCCCGCCGCGCTCGCGGTTGTCATTGCGGCGATCGGCCGCACCCTGATACTCGAGCAGGGACTCGGTACCTCCGGCGGCCACGACGAGGCCGTCGCGCTGGTTAACCGCTTCCTCGACCGATTCGAGATGCCGCAACCGAAAGCTCGCCACGATCGCACTAACCCAGGCTGAGCAATTGCGCGATGCGCCCAATCAGGGCAGCACGATCCGCAACCGCTCCCAGCCGCGGACAGTGGATGTCGACGCGAGTTGTGCTGTGTCGTAGTCGATATCCCATTCAGGCCAGCGGTTCAGGATCTCGTTCAGCGCGACCCGGCCCTCCAAGCGGGCGAGGTTGGCGCCCAAGCAGTAGTGCACGCCTTTTCCAAAGGTGATGTGCGAGATGTTGTCGCGATGGACGTTGAAGGTGTCCGGGTCGGTGTATCGGCGGGGGTCGCGATTGGCGGCGCCGAACAGTAGCAGCATGGCGCTGCCAGCCGGAACCGTCGTGCCGTAGCATTCGAAATCCTCTGCCATCCAACGAGCAACGTGCGGTCCGGTGGGCTCGAAGCGTAGCGTCTCGTCGACGGTGCGGTTCAGCAGCGACCGATCCTGCTCGATCTCTCGACGTTGGTCGGGGTGCTCGGCGAGCACCTTGGCAAGCCAGCCGATCAGCCGACCCGTCGTTTCGTTGCCCGCACCCGCGACCACCTGGGTGTAATGCAGTACCTCTTTGCGCGTCAGCTTTCGGTGCACACCCTGCTCGTCGTCGAACTCGACATTGAGCAACGTCGTCATCAGGTCGTCGGACGGGTTATTGGACCGCCATTCGACGTAATCGGCGTAGATTCGGCCGTTGGCAATGGAGTCGGCGTCGGCGACCTTGAGCGGTGCGCCCGGCTTGGTGCGCAAATTGGCGTCGTTGGCGTCGCGAACCGAGATCTGTTCGGACTCCGGGATTCCCAACAGCATCCCGATCACTCGCATGGGCATCATCGATGCGAGCTCGGCGATGATGTCGAATCCCCCGGACCCGACGAGCGGGTCCAGACACCGCACGCAGTACTGGCGGATCTGGTCCTCGATGGCGGCCATCCGGCGCGGCGTGAACACCCGCGACATCAGCCCGCGCAGCATCGAATGCTCGGGCGGGTCCTGAAACATCATCACGCCGCGGGGCATGTCGAATTTCGACTGCACCAACTCCAGGATGTCACTGCGACGACTGGAGAAGACCTGCCAGTTCGCCAGTGCCTGCTCGACGTCGGAATGCCTTGATATCGCCCAGAAGTCGTATCGTTCGTTGTAGTAGATCGGCGCTTCCTCGCGCAGCCGCGCGTAGGTCGGATACGGGTCGGTGTTGATCCCCGTGTCGTAGGGGTCGTAGTAGACGTCGGTCTCGTTTGTGACGGTCATCGATGCTTTCCTTACTTCAGGCAGCTACCGGCGTCCACCGGCAGTGCCACACCGGTGATATAGCGCGCCTCGTCGGAGGCCAGAAACAGCACGGCGTTGCTGATGTCTTCTGCCGTCACCCAGGGGATCGGCAGGAAGTGGAAGCTCTGGCATACCGGCGCGAGATCGTCGGGCCCCGGGTTTTCCAAGTCCGGCCGGAAAGCGCGGTAGGTGTTCTGGTTCAGCAACAACGGCGTGTTCACGTGGGTTGGGAGAACGGCGATGATGTCGGCGCCTCCTTGGGCCAGCCGGACGGCGTGACTTCTGCCCTGCCCACGCGCAGCACCGGTCACAAATGCGACTCTGCCGTCTATCCGGCCCATTGAACCTCCGCACAGGATTTTGGGCGATCGCCCAACTTTGTGGCGCACGCCATGTTTAGCAGCACCGTGCTGAGCTCGTCAAGAGCTCGAATCGCTCAGCTGATGTGTGTGTCTCGACCGCGCTGACTCTGCCCTCGGCAGACCTGCAGCGTCGACGTGACCTGCTACGGCACTGGCAATTCAGCCGGCTACTCTCCGGTGGTTTACTGACCTCCCGCATTAACCACGAGCTGTTCAAAGTTGCCGCACAGCATCTGACGCGGCGTTAAGGTGCTTTTCGTGAGCAGAGACCGGTTAGCCAACGGCCGGGGCCGCTGGTTGGCATTCGGGGCCACACTCGCCGTCTCTGGCGCCATGCTCTACGCCCAGCACGCCGAGCCACCGCGCTTCGTGAAGAAGCTGGAAGCAACCGCGCCGAGCACCCGACCCACGCCGAGCCCAGAACCCGCACCTCTTGCCGCGCCGCCGCGCATCGCCAGCTTCGCTGAGGCGCAATCGTTGGCGGCCGACGCCCCCGCCGCTGCGCAGAGCTTCCAGTTCTCGCTGCCTGCCGGCGTCGCGCCGGAGAACGGGCTGCAGGTCAAGACCATCTGGGCGGCCCGTGCCATCAGCCTGCTGTTTCCCCAGATCACCACCATTGGCGGTTACCGCCAGGACGCGTTGAAGTGGCATCCCAACGGGTTGGCGATCGACGTGATGATCCCGAACCACGGCAGTCCCGAAGGCATCGAGCTCGGCGACCAGATCGCCGGATATGCCTTGGCGAATGCCAGACGGTGGGGCGTCGATCATGTGATCTGGCGGCAGAAGCTTTACCCGGGGATCGGCAGGCCGAGCTGGACAGCCAACTTAGGGAACGAAACCGCCAACCACTACGACCACGTTCACATCGCCACCGACGGCGGCGGATACCCAACCGGCCACGAGACGTACTTCATCGGATCCATGATCCCGACGCCGCCGGATTGATCAACGCGCGGGCGGTTGTGGCCATTGCAAGTCCTTTCAACCGCGTGCCTGGACTCTAACCCGCGGCCGGTCGGCACAATCCCGGCGTCGCGTCTGCGACGCCAGATCGGGCGTGCGCATCGAGCCGGTAAACTGGCGAGGTCCGTTCCGCAAGGGCAATGCCCCGGAGGAATGGCCCTAAGAGCTACGCCGAGCTATGGAGAGACATGAAACGTCCGGTCTTCAGCGCCATCCCTGTGGCCGCTTTCGCCGTCCCGGTTGCGGCGATGATCTTGGCTGCACCTTTCGCTCATGCGCAAACGGACATCGAGGATTCTTGTAAAAATTCCGGCGGCCAATATTCCTCGGAGCAGGTAAGTCCTCATTTCGGCTCGGCACCCACTCTTATCGAGACATGCTGCACCAACGCCGGGGCGTCGCAGAAATGCACTACCTACCGCGACGGTGTCCAAGGGCCGACGTACGGGGGTTAAGCGGAAAGCGTGGGCGCGTGCTATCAGAGCGGCGCTCAGGCCGGGTAATCACCGTTCATCCGCTATCCCATACTTCGCTGCCAGTTGCGCGCCGACCAATGTCCGACCGCTCAGCTCCATCAGATCGGGATCGTCGTACAGCTCCCAGATGATGTGGCCGGTCAACTCTGGGGTTTCCGCGTTGTCGAGGACATGACCAAACTTGCCGGGGTCGGCAGCCACGATGTCTCGGACACGTTGGGTCAGTAGTGTGTCCATCCAAATCGAAACCGCCGCAACGTTTTGTCTTTGAAGTCGACCGCCATATCGGCTGCCATCTTGTCTGTCCCTGCCTTGGCCACACCGTACGCCGGGCCGAACATGTAGTGGGCGGCTCCCGCCGCCGACGTGAACGCCACCAGCCCTTTGAACTGTGGAATCATCAGGAGCGCAGCGAAAACCGTCGCGACGTAGCTGCTTCGCAGTCCAACGTCAAGAGTGTCGATGACGTTGATGGGCTCTTACCAAAACTTTGTCGGCCCCATCATCTCGTCGCGGATCGTGGCTGCGTTGTTGACCAGGATGTCGATTCTGCCGTGCTCGCCTTCGATCTGGGCGAATAGAGCCTTGGTTTGTTCGTCGTCAGCGTGATCGACAGCGACGGCGATGCCCTCGCCGCCCGCTGCGGTCACCATCGCGGCCGTGTCGTCGATGGTGCCCGATAGCCCCGACTCGTTTGCGTTTCTGGTGCGTCCGGTCACGTACACGGTGCACCCGTGACTTCCGAGCGCATGCGCGATGCCGCGGCCTGCGCCGCGACTCGCTCCCGTAACAACGGCCACCACGTTGTGTTCTGGACATCACGTTCCTCTGCCGTGGCTCCGGCGCCAACGGCCCCGGAGCGTCCTCTAGGGGCCATTGTCATTGGCGGCGCGGAGATCATCGTCGACACCTGCCGTGGTGGCGTGGCAAGCGTGAGTTGTCAGTGATGCTGGCCCGGATGCGGAGGGCGGCATGACGTGCATGAATGGGAGAACGCCGCGAACGGTCGCGAAAAAGATCACGGCGGGCTGGGTTCGCCGTCAGCCCGCGGATAGCCAAGCAAAGGAGCATTCCGTGTCCGAAAAGACGCCCGACGATATCTTCAAACTCGCTAAGGACGAGAACATTGAATATGTTGACGTCCGCTTCTGTGACCTGCCAGGCACCATGCAGCACTTCACAATTCCGATTTACGTCTTCGACGAGAACGTGTTCGAGGAAGGCTTGGCCTTCGACGGCTCCTCGATTCGCGGTTTCCAATCGATCCACGAATCCGACATGCTGCTGCTTCCCGATCCGGAAACCGCGACCATCGACCCGTTCCGGGCCGCCAAAACGCTGATCGTGAACTTCTTCGTGCACGACCCGTTCACCCTCGAGTTGTACTCGCGCGACCCGCGCAACGTCGCACGCAAGGCGGAGAACTACCTGATCAGCTCTGGCATCGCGGACACCGCCTACTTCGGCCCAGAAGCCGAGTTCTACATCTTCGACTCGGTGAGCTTCGACTCGAACATCAACGAATCGTTCTACAAGGTTGACGCGACATCCGGGTGGTGGAACACCGGAGCAGCGAGCGAGTCCGACGGCGGCCCCAACCTGGGCTACAAGGTCCGCCCCAAGGGCGGGTACTTCCCGGTAGCCCCCACCGACCATTACGTCGACCTGCGCGACGAGATGCTCACCCACCTGACCAACGCCGGCTTTTCTCTGGAGAAGGGCCACCACGAGGTGGGCAGCGGCGGCCAGGCCGAGATCAACTACAAGTTCAACACGTTGCTGCACGCGGCTGACGACCACCAGATGTACAAATACATCGTCAAGCAAACCGCATGGCAGGCCGGCAAGAGCGTGACGTTCATGCCCAAGCCGCTGTTCGGCGACAATGGCTCCGGTATGCACGCCCACCAATCGTTGTGGAAGGACGGCGGCCCACTGTTCTACGACCAGACGGGGTACGCCGGCCTGTCGGACACCGCCCGCCACTACATCGGCGGTTTGCTGTACCACGCGCCTTCGTTGCTGGCGTTCACCAACCCCACGGTCAACTCCTACAAGCGCCTGGTTCCCGGTTATGAGGCCCCGATCAACCTGGTCTACAGCCAGCGCAACCGCTCGGCGTGTGTGCGCATCCCGATCACCGGCAGCAACCCGAAGGCCAAGCGGCTAGAGTTCCGCTGCCCTGACTCCTCGGGCAACCCGTACCTTTCGTTCGCGGCCATGATGATGGCAGGCCTGGACGGCATCAAGAACAAGATCGAGCCGCCTCCCCCAATCGATAAGGACCTCTACGAGTTGCCGCCGGAAGAGGCCGCGGACATCCCGCAGGCTCCCACCCAGCTGTCCGCGGTGATCGACCGCCTGGAGGACGACCACGAATACCTCACTGAGGGAAGCGTTTTCACGCCTGACTTGATCGAGACGTGGATCAACTACAAGCGCGAATATGAGCTTGCGCCGTACAATCTCCGGCCGACCCCTTACGAGTTCGCGCTCTACTACGACGTGTGAGCCGGCTAACCCTGACCTGTGGTGCCGCTACTGCTTATGCGACCAGTTCGTCAAGCGCCCGGGTCCGGCGCCCAACTCGGCGGGCGTACATCCGGCCTGTGCGAACGCGCCGCCGCCAGCGTCATTGCGCGCTCACCGTTGACCGCGGTCGGCGGTGGAGGCTGGCCCTTGCGAAGCGTCGCGATCAGCTCGCGGTAAGGGCCGATGAGGTAGACAGTGTCACCGGCTTGCAGTCGGGCGTCGCGGCGCGGGCGTAAGCTCACCGGCCCTTCCGGTCGGGTGATCGCGATGACGCGCGTTTGGGTAGACAGCTCCACCATTCGCAGTCCATCTAGCTCGCTGCCTGCAGCCACGAGCATTGCGCCGACCATGAAGGATCGCTGCCCGACCCAAAACGTTCCCAGCACCTGCAGGCCCATCGCCGCGCCGATGAACCATGGGGCTGCCAGGTCCACGATCGACCGCACGTTTTCGAAACCGAACTGCCGGTTCACCGCAGCGCTCAGCGCGCGGCCTTGAACGCGCATCACAATCGGCACCTTGGTATCGGATCCCAAGATTTCAAGCAGGACGATGCCGGTCCGGATGTTCTCCATGTCGTCCTGGGTCACTACCGCCACTCCGCGGGCGTGATCGACGCGCGCCGATTCCAGCGTCTGGCGCATCGTCGAGTCTCCGAAAATCACCGGCACGTCGAGTTCGGCGACGGTCGACAGGAAGCGGTTGTTCTCGTCTTGCTCAATGACTAGGACGTCATATCCGGCAGCGGTCAGATCACTGACGACGCGGATGCCAGTTGAACCCAGTCCGACAACAACGACGTGGTCGCGCATATGGCGCGCCCGTCGGAGTCCGGCCGAATGTGCGAAGCGGCGCGACAGCAGCAGGTCCGCGATGAGTGCGACGAGGATGGCAGTAATGGTCACGCCGCCGAACATCAACCCGATAGCGAACAGTCGCAGCAAAGCGGATTGGTGCCCGAAGCTGTAATCGCCGAAGCCGACGCTGGTAATCGTCTCGGAGGTGAAGTACAAGGAATCGAGCCACGTCATCCGCGGGTTCAGGTAGCTGAAACGCACCACGGCCGTGGAGCCGAACATTAGCAATAACGTGAATGCCAACGAGGGAAAAAGCACCGGGTTGGCATCTCCACGCATGGCGCGCGCGGCATCGATTGCGCGTCGCACCCTGGAGTGGCGAGAGCGCGTGGCGGTCCTGGGAGGCACTGTGATCCCGCGGGCTTCCATTTCGTCTTTGACGCCGATCATCGAGGTCCAGTCGCCGGCGTAGACCTTCAGATCCCGCCCCGGACACGGCACCACCTCGCCGGGGGCAGGTGAGTTCTTGCCATGGACCACCGCCACGGGTGCCAGGTCGCCGTAGATGTCGCGTAGAGTCCCGTCCTTCGGCGCCTCAGATCCCCAGACAACAAATTCGATGCCATCCGTCTCGAACTGGTGCGCGTTGCGCGACAAAACTGCCTCGACGAGCGATGGTGTCGCGAGGTCGGCGACGTTCAAGATCGCGCCGGGGCCGCTAACCTCGGCCACCGCGTCGCGCAGCACGTTGTCGGCCAAACGCGCCACCACCCGGACACTTGGGCTGAATTGCCTTGCTAGCAGCGCGATTTCGAGATTCACCGCGTCATTGGCCCCGGCGCAGACGACGGCGCGCGCCCGATGAACCCCGGCGCCAAGGAGATCGGCAGCAGAGGTGATCCTGATGATCCGCGCGCCCGCGCCCCTTAGCTCGTCGATGATCGTGTTGGCCAGCGCGTCGTCACCGCAGACGATGATTTCGCGATGAAATTGAAAGATCTCGGCCATTTCGCGGCAATCCGGTTGTTTCGTACGCTTGTTACCGAAGTCGATCGCGACAGCGAGTCGACACAGAACAGCCGTACACATCGCCGTCATGATGCGGCCGTGACTTTGAGTTGTGCGGCACGAATACTCCCACCTCTGCTGACACGTCCGTTCACTCGTTATATGACTATCTGCCACAATGCCGGAAAGTGCCACCGGAAGAGCCCAGACGAAGGGGGTCAACACCGTTGTCCCGCAGACGGAGTCGCCTATTCGGAGCTGCGTGGGAGCCGTGTCTTTTTGCAGCAACACATTCGACTCGAGCTCGTCACTCAGACGAAATAGTTAGCGAGTAAGTGAGAGCCGCGTGCCACTGCTACCCACCTGAAAAATCATGACACTAGATCATGGTCCCGCCGCGAGACAGCGTACGGAGTTCCCACGAGAGTTCGATGCGACAGCCGGTCTCGCGCGGGGCTGGGACCTGTCGCGGGCGGCGGCCGGGGCGCTCAGGTCGATGTCGGTCATGGTGTGAGCCTCAGAGCAGTCCGACCAGTTGCAGATCGCTGACGTACTTGGCGATGATCTGCGGCGTGATGTGCGGCATGTCGTTATCCGGGCCCACTTTCGCGTCCTGGACCGCTGCACGGAACCGATCGGTCGGTGCCATTGACCCATTGATCGGCTTCTCGGGCTTCTGGTAGTTGTGCAGCAGCGGCAGTAGCGAGCTGTTGCGCTGCTTTTCGGGCAGGGCTCGCAGGGTGGTCTCGAACCGCCGCAACCAGTCGCCGTAGTCACCGATGCGCTGGATGGAGCAACCGGCGTCGATGAGCCAGTCGACGAACTCGTCGAACCCGATGCCGTCATCGTAGGGGTTCATCACGTGGTAGGTCTGGAAACTTGCCACGCTCTGGGCCCCCAGCGTTGAGATGGCCTCGGCGATGAACTCGACGGGCAGACCGTTGTGCGTATGCACACGCTGCCGGTTGCCATCGGCGTCGAGTTCGTAGAACGAACCCGGCGCGATACCGGTAGCCACCAGGCTCAGGATCATCCGGGTGAACATGTCCGGCACATTGAGCTGACCCGCATACCTGGTGTCCGCCAGGATCATGTCGCAGCGAAACACCGCGACCGGAAGGCCACACAGGTCGTGTGCCTCACGTAGCAGCACCTCGCCGGCCCACTTGCTGTTGCCGTAACCGTTGGCGTAGCTGTCGTTGATCTTGCGGGTGGCGCTGATTTCCCGGATGTCGGCGTCTTCGACGAACTTCGCCGGCTCGATCTGATCGCCCACACCGATCGTCGACACATAGGTGTACGGCTTTTGCTTACCGGTCAACGCGATCCGGATCAACTCGGCGGTACCCAGTGCATTGGGTCCGAACAGCTCGCTGTAGGGCAGCACGTGGTTGACCAGAGCGGCAGGATCGACGATCAGGTCGACGGTGTCGGCCAGCCGCTGCCAGGTCTGCTGGTCCAGGCCGAGGTTGGCCTCGCCCTTGTCGCCTGCGATGACCTCCAGGTGGTCGGCGGCCAGCTCCTGGTAGTGCGCCAGCAGTTTCAAGTCGCCGTTGTCAAAGATCCTGTCCAACCGGGCCCGTGCGTCCTCCTCGGACTTTGCCCGCACCAGGGCAATCACTTTGCCGTCGACCAGACCCATGCGCTCTAGCCAGTCCAGGGCCAGGTAGCGGCCCAGGAAGCCGGTCGCCCCGGTCAACAGGACGGTGCGAACCTCGTCGCTGGGCCGCGGCAGCGTTGGCGCGGCAGCCAGCGTCGGCGCATCGATGAACTTGTCCAGCGTGAGGTCACTCGCATGCACCTCGGTCGCGTCGCGACCATGGACCGAGGCGAAGCTGGGCCTTTTGGTGCCCTGTCGCTCGCCCTCGATGTAGTCGGCGATGGCCTGTAGGTCGTTGGCGGGGCTCACGATGACGCCTACCGGGACATCGATGTCGAAGATCTCGTGCAGCAGGTTACCGAATGTCAACGCGGACAACGAGTCTCCACCCAAGTCGGTGAAGTGGGCATCGGCTGTCAGGTCAGACTTGGCCGCACCGAGCATCGCCGCTGCGGCCCGGCTGACCGTCTGCAGCACCGGCGCGTCGGCGCCGCCGCGACGCAGTTCGGACAACTCGTTGGCCTGGCCTTCGGCCAAGTCGGCGTAGAGCTGCTCCAGGCGCTCGCCGTAGTGCTGCTTCAGCTTCGGCCACGCCAACTTGCGGATGCCGGTCAGCAGACCGTTCTCCAACGTGAACGGCGTCGTCTCGACAATGAAGTCACGAGGCACCTCGTAGGACTGCAGGCCGGCCTCTTTCGCGACGTTCTGCAGCGAATCGGCGATCAACGGGTTCAGCGTCGCTAACCCATCTGCGTCGTGGGTGGCCAGGGCCACTTCGGTGGGCACCACGACCGCCAACAGGTAGGGCTGGGCGCTGTTGCCGTAGACGTAGATCTGTTGGACCAGTGGGCTGTTGCCGAAGACCGTCTCCAGCTTCGCCAGGGTGACGAACTCACCTTGCGCGAGCTTGAGCACGTTGTTGCGGCGGTCGACATACACCAGCCGGTCCAGACCGACCTCGGCGACCACGTCTCCGGTGCGGTAGTAGCCGTCTTCGTCGAACACGTCGGCGGTGACCTCCGGCCGCTTGTAGTAGCCGGGGAACATGTTCTCGGTCTTGAGCAGCAACTCGCCTCGCGGATAGGGCCGGTCGGTGGCGAAGTAGCCCAGATCCGGAACGTCGACCAGCTTGTAGTCGATGACCGGCGGACATTGCACTTCGCCGTCGAACAACACCATCCCGGCTTCGGTGGAGCCGTACCCGTCCGTCAGATGCATCTCGAGCAGGGATTCAACCCAGGCCTTCAGCTCCGGGGAGATGGGCGCCGAGCCCGTCATCGCGACGATGCATCGCCCGCCCAGCAGGTTCTGCCGCTGCTCGACCAGGACCTCAGATTCGACGGCCGTGCGGACGGCAGGGTCGGTGGGGTCGGATAGCCGCGTTGAATTGCCCGGCTCCTCCTCGGACTCGTTCCTCGTCCGCATCGTCGCCACGCGGCGATCGACTTCGCGCTGGAATTCACTGAACAGCGTCTCCCAGATTCGCGGCACGAAGTTCAACTCGGTAGGCCGCACCAGCCTGAGGTCCTCCAGCAGCGTCGAGAGGTCACTGCGGGCGGCGAAATAAGCCGTGCCGCCATTGCCGAGCGTTCCGTAGAGGATGACGCGTCCCATGCCGTGGCTCATCGGCGTGAAGTTGAGAGTGATCGACGCGGCGCTCTCCCCGAACCAGCTTGTCCTGGACCTGCGCCACAACTTGCCGACATTGCTCTGCGGATACATCGCACCTTTGGGTGCGCCGGTGCTGCCCGACGTGTAGACCAGCAGGGCCAGTGGGTCCCCAGAGTCGGCAAAGTCATCGGGCACGGCCACGGGGCGGCCCGGCCCGGAAGACACAGCCTTCCCGCGTTTGAGGACGTCGGCCAGGGTCTCGACGATCACTGGGGTGTCGGCCAACCGCGCACGGGCAGTTTCCACGGCGTCGCGCTGGTCGTCGACCTCGGGGTGGTAGTCGAACACGACGAGCTTGGCGGGCGCAGCGCCTGTTTCCGAGCCGCCGAGGATCAACTCGACGGCGTCGTGCAGCTGGGTCACACTCGCCGCGACCACGCTGGGCTCGGTCTCGGACACGATCGGCTGCAGCTGGGTGATCGCCGCGCCAGTTTGTAGCGGAACCGCCACCGCGCCGATCTGGCCTAGCGCCAGGTCGATGGTGGTGTAGTCGACGCTGGTGAAGCCCAACTCGCAAACCCGCTCACCGGCTTGCACCGACTCGTTGGTCAACGCGCGCGCCAGCGCGCCGACGCGGTCGCTCAGCTCACGGTAGGTGATGGTCTCGAAGTGGGGGAGCACCTCCAATGAGGTGCGTCCGGTCTTCGGGTCCTTGACGAACTCCACGGCGCGCTGCCCGAGTGCCGGGCGGTCTGCGTAACCCTCTAACGCAGTCTGAACGATCTGCGCCAGCCGCAGCCCAGGCAGCTCAAGGGCGGCGCTGACCGTTGGGCTCGGCTTGGCTGCGGCGAACTGTGGGTCGTTGGCCGATAGGTCCTCGACGCGGCGGGCGACCTGGTCGATGCCGCCGTCGACGGGAATGTCGGCGGCTGTGGTGGCGCTGCTTAGGTCCGAGGCCAGGAAAAGCGCCGCGTTCGCGACCTCCTCGGCGGCGTTGGGACCAGGGTTCAGCATGCCAGCGAGTGCATTGATGCCGGGCGTCTCGGTGGCGTCAGGGCTGATCACATTGACGCGAATCTTGCGGTCCCGCAACTCACTTCCCCAGGTGCGGGCGACTGATCGCAGCGCCGCCTGGATCGCCGCGTACACGCCGATGCCGTCGTTGCCCTTGGCATTCGTGTTCGACGAGTTCAGGATGATTGATCCGCCGTCGTTCAGTAACGGCAGCGCCTTCTGCAGGTGCTCTTGCGTGACTTCGCGGATCCGTGCGACGTCGATGACCGCGGCGTTGGCGAACACGACGTCCAGGCGCCGGCCAGTGTCGGCCACCGCGGCGTAGAGCCGGTCGCGATCCCCTGGCTTACTGCCATCACCCTGCACACCGGTGACGTTCTCGCCGATTTCCTTGACCGCCGCATCGAGTTCGGCCTGACTCCGTCCGTTGATGAAGACGTACGCGCCCTCCTCGACGAACCGCTTGGCGGTGGCCAACCCGATGCCTGTCGAACCGCCGGTGACTACCGCAGTCTTGCCCTTGAGAAGTGCCATGATCATGCCTTCCGCTAGTTCTGGATTGCGCGGTCAAGAACTTCCGTTCCCGGGCAACGTTTTTCACCGTTGATGAAGATGGTCACGCCTGCACCTTTCTCGGGGACATCTGCTGAATGGACCCACAAGCGCGTGTGATGGCCGTCCGAACACTGACCGCCGGAATTTGTGGTGTCGTTTTTGACGCTAGGACGATGCGACCGTTCCCGGCGCTCGGATCAACCGACCGTGCGGCCCCTACACAGTGGTTGTGCAGACGATGAGCACTACTGATTGATGAACTCGCCCGTGGGCTCGGATCGCCGAGTGTTGGCGTGGTGGCGCCACTCGCGTGGCGACATGCCGTAGGCGTTTTTGAACATGCGGGTAAAGCTTGAGGGATCGGTGAATCGCCATCCGCGTGCGATCGATGCGATCGGGGTGGCGTGAAAGGCCGACGCGGCGATGTCGTTGCGGCAGCGTTCGAGGCGCTGTTTTCGGATCCAGTCGGCCAGGGTGATTCCGCTGGCGCCGAGAATGTTGTAGAGGTGACGCTCGGAAATGTGATGCGCGGCGGCGACTTGGGCCGCGCCGAGATGCGGGTCGTGCAGATGTGCGCGGGCGTACTGCAGGATCCGCAGCGGCAGTGTCGCTTTCAGTGCATCCTTGCCGAGTCCGGCGGCGTCGAGGTGGGTGGTGATGACTTGCCGCCGGTTCCTGGGCCATCGCGGCGGCCGACGTTTTCGAACTTCGTCATGCCAACACCGAACACCGATGATGCAAACCTTGTGGACCTTCCGGTGAGCGCCTTGCTATTCGCGCCCGGCCGACACCCAGGTCAGGTCATCGGTGCGGTTCCCGGCGACCGCCGCGCCCGCCGCGTCCAGGGCAGTGAGCTGGGCGGGGGTGAGGGTGACCGACAACGAGCCAAGGTTTTCCTCGACGCGTGACGCCCGCCGGGTGCCGGGAATCGGTACCGAGGCCACACCGAGGGCCTCGGCGCGGTACCGCAGCCATGCCAGCGCGACCTGCGCCGGCGTCGCACGCTGTTCCTCGGCTACCGACCTGACCACATCGACCACCGCGAGGTTGGCTTCCAGCGCGCCGTCGGCGAACCGAGGCATGGTGTGGCGGAAGTCGCTCGGCGACGACAGGTCCGCGGCCGAATGGATGGTTCCGGTCAAGAAGCCGCGGCCCAGCGGGGAGTACGGCACAAAGCCCACCCCGAGCTCGGCGGCGGTCGGCACCACCTGGCGCTCGACGTCGCGGCTCCAGATCGACCACTCGCTTTGCACGGCCGCGATCGGGTGCACCGCCACCGCGGCGCGCAGTTCGTCGGCGGTCACCTCGGAGAGCCCGAGGTGGCGAACCTTGCCCGCGCGCACCAGTTCGGCCATCGCGCCGACGGTTTCCTCGATCGGCACGGTCAGGTCACGCCGGTGCATGTAGTACAGGTCAACAACGTCGGTCTGCAACCGGGCAAGGCTTTCGTCGATGCACTGACGCACGTAGGCAGCGTCACCGCGGACGGGCCGCCGGCCCGCGGCGTGGTCTGCCGGGTTGCTGGCGATGCCGAATTTCGTCGCCAGCGTGACCTCGTCCCGGCGGTCGGCGAGCAGCTTGGCAATGAGTCGCTCGTTGTTGCCGCCGCCGTAGACGTTGGCGGTGTCGATAAAAGTCACGCCGAGGTCCAGGCAGCGATTGAGCGTGGCGAGCGATTCGGCGTCGTCGACGTCACCGTAGACCGATGTCAGCGGGGCCGCGCCGAATCCTATTGCACTGACCGTTAAGTCGTCGTCAAGCTTCGTGGTGCGATCGGCCGTTGTCATCTGGTGGGCTCCTTAGCGGGTTAAGGCGAAGATTGTTAGTTGAGGTGGGTGGCGAAGAATAGTTGGATTCGGTCCCAGGCGTCTTTGGCTGAGTCGGGTTCTGGGCCGATGCCGGTGATGCGCAGCAAGGGGCGTAGTGCCCGGGGGCCGGTTTCGGTGTCGTTGAGGAAGGCGTGGCTGGCGGCGGGGTATTCCTTGACGTCGTGGGTTACTCCTGCCTTGTCGAGTGCTGCGTCGAGCCGGCTGGCGGCACCTCGAAGCGACGGGTCGCGGCCACCGTAGCTGGCCACGATCGGGCAGGCACCGGCCAGCGTTTCGTCGAGGTGGCGGGGAAGCTGACCGTAGTTGACGGCGGCGGCGTCGTAACCATCGCTGGCGCTGAGCAGCGCGAAGCCACCGCCCATGCAGAACCCGATGACGCCGATCTTGCCGGTGCAGCCGCGAGAACCAGCCAGGTAATCCCGGGCGGCGCAGATGTCGGCGAATGCGCGGCCGTGCCCGCGAACCATGGCGGTCATCGTGGCGACCAGGCATCGTGCGGTGCTCCCCGCGCTGAACAGGTCGACGGCCAGGGTGAGGTAGCCAAGACCGGCCAGCCGGTCGGCGTGGCCGCGCATGACGTCATCGAGGCCGAAGACCTCGTGGATCATCACCACGGCGGGCCACGGACCGGTGCCCGCTGGGCTGGCCAGGTAGCCGCGAAGCGGTCGGGAGCCGTCGCGATCGGCGGCTAGATCGGACAGGTCGATGTCGGTCATGGTTGGGCTTCCTGCGGTTGTGTGGCGGGCAATGTGTAGGGGCCGACGACGGCGGCACCGAGCAGCGAAAGTCCGTTGCGCAGGGCATCAGCCGGTACGTCGTCAACAATGTGGTGCATCACGAACAGACCGTGCATGAGCGAAAAAGATCTACAACTTCCCTGTCCTCATATCTTCAACACTCTTTAGAATCTGCGTCCAATTCTCCGATTGAACCCTCTCCCAAAGGCCGCCCTGCCCCAGCTCTCTTCCCCGCTGATCTTCTCTCCTCAACCACTGCTCAGCACTCCTAATCCGATTCGGGTGAATCTCATCGAGCAAAGAATAATCTCTTTTAACGATTCCGTACTTCCAAAGATTCCAGAATCCGGTGAAATTATCCCGGAAGCTCATGGTGCTTTTATCATTTGGGTCCGCGTTGTACGCGGCGGGCGTATCTGCCAGTGCATTTCGCCAACCGTTCCTCCAGTACGTGTCTAAATCCGTGTCGATGTATTGTGCTGGATGTCCAGTAACCTTCTCAAACGCCGCGGCAAGATCCGCATAGGCAATATGATCAATAGCGACTTCGAGATCCATGCCATTCGCGCGCTCGGGATGGTCGAAAAGCCAACGAACATAATATCCGCAATCCTCAAGAGACACATGCGGCACAGCTCCCTCACCAAGCGGAACTCGCCAAGTTAAGACACCGTCCTCCACGGTAGGTGTCATGAGCGACCCGGTCGAAATCACCATCTCGATGTACGGACCCGAAGTGAAGACCGCTGCTCCCATCCGATCACTATTTACCTGATTCTGAAACAAGATCCACTCGCCCACCCGGCCCTTGCCGTCATAATGGCCGGAGCGGAATCTCGAGTCATATCCTGATTTCTTGAGCCCATAGTCTAGGTTTCCATACACGAAGAACTTAATTCCTTCTTCGATGGCTATCTCGTAACTGCGGATCGCCCAGTAGGTCTCGGTTTTCTCGCCGGTGTTGAACCCGTCGATGTTGATAAATGCTCCGTCACAACCGCGAAATCCTTCCCGCAGGATGGCTTCGTCGGCGAATGAGCCTTCCAGGATGGAGACGTTGTCGAATGCGAGGAGGTCCGTGGCTCGTCGGGAGGCGGAGTCGCGGCTGAGGAACCGAACGGAGTATTTCTTGTCGGCGACTAGGGCACGGATGATGGGGATGCCTTGGGCTCCGGTGCCGCCTATGACAAAGATTTTGGAGGTGGTGTGAGAAGACATTGTTGGTGGCTTTCTGTTCTGCGAGCGTCACAGACGCTCGATGATGGTGGCGTCAGGCCACCGATGCCCATGCTGCGTACTGGCCCTGGGACTCAAACGAAGTCCGGGTGGCGGTGGTGTACTGCTCAACCGTCATCGGGAGCGTGCCGCCGATGGCCTCTACCAGGTTGTTGGTCCCGGCAAACACACCACTGTTCTGATAGTCACGCGCGACGTTGCTCAGGTACTGCGCGAGGAACGGTGACGCTCCTTGGGCCCGCATCGCGGCGGCAAAAGATTCGATGTCGACGGGTTCGTAGCGGACCGGAATGCCCAACGTCTTCGACATTTTCTGCGCGATCGCGTGGTGGTCCATTTCCTCGGGACCGTACAGCGGATAGATCTGACGGTCGTGTGGTGCGGGGTTGGCCAGGATGGCCGCAATGACTCTGGCTTGGTCTGCGCTGGCGATCGGGGCGTGCCGGGCGTTTCCAAACGGCAGGCGCAACACGCCTTGGTTCTCGTGGCGCACCCATTGCCAACTGAGCCAGTCGGCGAACAACGTTGGACGCAGATGCGTTGTCATCATGGGTGTTCGGTCCAGCAGCCGCTCGGCGATCCAATGTTCGCGTGGCCCGTAGTATTGCGCTTCCCGGCGCGCCGGACTCTGCGACATGTTCACCACCGCGCCGACATTGGCCTCGGTTGCGGCCTGCGCGAAGATCGCGGTGGCCTCCAGCAGCCTGGGCGGGTCGATCGGATAGCAAAAGTACGCCGCGCTCACCCCCACCAGTGCCGAGCTCACCGCGTCGAAGTTGAGCAGATCGCCGTGCACGACTTCGGCGCCCAGCTCGTGCAACCGCGTCGCGCGGTCGTCCAGGGTATGCACGAAGGCCCGGACGCGAAACCCGCGCTCGCGCAACAATCCTACGGTCGGGGCTCCGGTCTTGCCGGTTGCGCCGGTGATCAGAAACAACTCGGTCGTGTCGGTCATCGTTTAGCACCTTTCTCGGGGACATCTGCTGAATGGACCCACAAGCCCGTGTGATGGCCGTCCGAACACTGACCGCCGGAATTTGTGGTGTCGTTTTTGACGCTAGGACGATGCGACCGTTCCCGGCGCTCGGATCAACCGACCGTGCGGCCCCTACACAGTGGTTGTGCAGACGATGAGCACTACTGATTGATGAACTCGCCTGCGGGCTCGGATCGCCGAGTGTTGGCGTGGTGGCGCCACTCGCGTGGCGACATGCCGTAGGCGTTTTTGAACATGCGGGTAAAGCTTGAGGGATCGGTGAATCCCCATCCGCGTGCGATCGATGCGATCGGGGTGGCGTGAAAGGCCGACGCGGCGATGTCGTTGCGGCAGCGTTCGAGGCGCTGTTTTCGGATCCAGTCGGCCAGGGTGATTCCGCTGGCGCCGAGAATGTTGTAGAGGTGACGCTCGGAAATGTGATGCGCGGCGGCGACTTGGGCCGCACCGAGATGCGGGTCGTGCAGATGTGCGCGGGCGTACTCCAGGATCCGCAGCGGCAGTGTCGCTTTCAGTGCATCCTTGCCGAGTCCGGCGACGTCGAGGTGGGTGGCGATGACTGCCCGCATGAGTTCGATGCTCGGTGCGCTCAACGCCTCCGCGCCCGAAACCGTGAACAGGTCGGGACGCGAGGCGAGCCGGCGGAAGTAGGCGGCAGCTACGTCTGTCACCGGATGACCCGGGCTCAAGGTCAGCGCCGAGACCCGCCGAATCGCGTCGTGGGGCAGTGCCAACCGGTCCAGCGGTATGCGGAAGAAATGCTGACGGACGCCATCCGGAAACGTCAGCACATAGGGCCGCGTGGAATCGAAGATAACCAATTCGCCCGGCCGTACGACCGCTTGGCGGCCGCCCTGAGCGACCAGGCTTTCGCCCGCCAACTGAAGGCCGAAAAAGATACTGGGCCTCAGATCGTCACGCGCCAGTTGCGGGGTTCGCTCAGCGGAAAAATGATTGGACCGCACCGAGAAGATGGTCAGCTGCCCGAAATCGGTGATCGCGCCGACCGCCGCCGCGGAACCGCTGTCGGTGGCGAAGTTGATCTCCACATGGACGAAGGTCTGTGCGACCGTGTCACGAATGGCGTCGGCCCGGTCGCGCGCCGGGAGAGTACTGGTATCGAGAAGCACCGTCATGGCTGCGCCACCCATTGGCCGCCTGTGAGGGCTCCTGCCATGTGGTGCCTCCCCATGGGGCCATGTACACCGATCGTTCTGTGCTGATATTCCAGTATACAACGCTTTTGACTGATTGTATACCGATCGGTGTGCTATTAGCCTACGAGGGGAAACAACGATGGCCACGGCCCAGCCGGCTGGTCCCAGCCGGCGCTGAGCCCGCGCTCGGATACAGACCGCCGCGACAATCCTGTTTCACCGCGACCGAATCCGCTCCCACCGGGGTGGAGCGGCTAACCGAACACGCCAACGTGTCGGAATGCGTATTCTACCTGCACTTTTCCGGATGAATGAGCTCGTCGAGGAGTACCTGCGCCGCATCCACCACGCCGGCGGGGTGCCCACCGAGCAGGCCATCGAGACCACCGACGCCTCGCCGCGCAGCACCCCACTGGCCCCCTCGATAGCACCCCGGGCGGCCGTTTCAGGCGTCCATTTCACAACGCCGCTGTCGAGGCAGGGCAAAATGTAAACCATTCGGTATGCTTGATGCCGTGAGTGGAACACGGACGGCCACGGCCGCGCCGGCTGGCCGCGGCGGTCGCGGAGCGCGCGAGCGGATCCTCACCGCCGCAACAACCCTGTTTCACCGCGAGGGGATCCACGCCACCGGGGTGGAGCGGCTGACCGAACACGCCCACGTGTCGAAACGCACGTTCTACCAGCACTTTTCCAGCAAGAATGACCTCGTGGAGGAGTACCTGCGCCGCATCCACCACGCCGGCGGGATGCCCAGCGAGCAGGCCATCGACACCGCCGACGCCTCGCCACGCGGCCGCTTATTGGCCATCTTCGATGGCGCGCCGGGCAGCCGTTTCCGGGGCTGCCCGTTCCACAACGCCGCAGTCGAGGCGGCGGACGCGATGCCCGGGGTCGAAGACATCGTGCACGAGCACAAACTGGACTTCACTGCCCGTCTCATCCACACAGCAACCGAAGCCGGCGCCCGAGATCCCTACCGGCTCGGCAACCAGCTCGCCGTGCTCTTCGAGGGCGCCAAAGCCCTGGCGACCTCGCTCAACGACACCTCCCCCCTGCTACACGCGCGATCGGCCGCCGAAACGCTCATCGATGCCGCCACCATCGACTCGGGGAAATGACGAGGCGGAACACCCCTTGATCCCGTAAAAGAAACTCCTCACCACAGCTGTTGACGGGCTCGGGGGCGGCCGCCGCGATCTTCAGGGATTGCTCGTTGATTGTTGCCTTGAACGTCACGCCCTAGACCGTTGGGGAAGCTGACCCAGCGATCACGTGGTCCATCGTCGTCTTCGATAGCTCACGAACGACCAACGCCGACAATCATTCGTTCACAACGTTCACAAAGCGAAACGACCGCCGACTGCTCCCGTCGGGCATGAAAATGGCCCCGGAGTTTCCTCGGGGGGCCATTGCCTTTAGTAGCGGGGGACAGGATTCGAACCTGCGACCTCTGGGTTATGAGCTAGCCGGTCGTCGTCTCCCCCACGTCGGTCAGTCTCATAGCTGCAGGTCCCAATGGTGTGTCCGTCGAGGGCGGCACGCCGCGTTCCACACCATCTCGGCCATTGCACCGGGTTTCGTTCACAAAGTCCGCGCCGAGCCGTCAGAGCGCACGAAAACCGACATTTATCGTGAAGACTCGATTGTCGGGAATATCCCGCTCGCGTATATATTCTTAAGCTCCCTCATGGTGGAGTTACGCTTCAAATAGCCAATTCGTTGCAGAAAGTGGCGAGTCCGTTGATCTGGTGGAAGCGCGGATCAACGCGCCGCCTTGGCGGCTTCGCGCCGAGCCTTCTCTTTCACGTGGGTCGAGCAGCAATGCCCCATATCGCAATGGTACCGGTCACTGCAATCATGCGAACAATAAACTGATGCGGCCGGAAGCCAATCCGGATCGGACAGGTCACGCCATCGGTCGTTCGGATCGAACGTGTGGCCGCAATGCACGCAGGTCTTGATCTTGGCCTTGGTCTTGGTAGCCATGCCGGTCAGGATACGCGCGATGGCCCTAAATCGCTGCTGGTTTCAGATCGACGGCGAACAATCGACGTCTCGCAAAACACATGGCGTGCAATTCAAAGTAACATCGTTTGCGCCAGCGAATTAATTACTTTCTGAAACTAACTCAGCCGTCTTCGATCCTCGCTATCGCCGCAGGTCGACACGACCGCGCGGTCATTTCAATGAGATCGACGGGCAACAGGTCAACGGGCAGAAAATCAGCGCCTCACAGCGAAATCGCCTGTAGCGCATAACGTTTCCATGTCTCCGACTCAACAACCGTCTCCGAGGGCCTTTCGCCTTACAACACGGTCGTGCGTATCCTCTGTTGAGCGTCGCTTTGTGCTGTCCGCAAGCGAGTAGCCCACCCTGGCGTCACGTCGTCGCCTAGCAAACTGATCAGGTGGAGCACAACGAGCGGTGCGGCTGCGGCCCGGGCGGGCGGCGCGGCTCCGACGCGACGGCGCACCGCAGGAATTAACTCGGCAGCTATGGCGTTCGGCCAGCGGTGGCGCACGCGACGAGATGCCTTAATATCAGCCCGTCGAGCATTCCTGATCGGGGGGCACGGTGTTGACGCTTCTCAAGCGGGCATGGGTTCCGCTGGTCGTGGTCGTGGCACTGATCATCGGCGGCGTTGCAGTGGACCGACTCAACGGCGTCTTCCCAGGACCCGGCCTGCCCAAGCCCGATCCCCGGGATGCGACCCCGCCGTACGCGGCCAAGACCGCCATCTACGAAATCCTGGGACCACCCGGGACGACCGGCGTCGTCAACTGGATGGATGCCGAGTCACTACCGCAGAAGGCCAACTTCACCACGTTGCCGTGGTCGAAGACGATCGTCGCCGAGATGCCCGGCATCTTCGCCTACGTCATCGCCCAAGGTGACGGCCCCTCCATCGGCTGCCGGATCACCGTCGACGGCAAATTGGTCGATCAACAACAGGTCAACACGCGTGACGCGCAGGTTTCCTGCTTGGACAAATCCGCGTGACCGACGACACTAGCGGCGCGACCGACGACACCGGCGACACGGACGAAATCCCCGTCGCGCAGCGCACCGAAGTTGAGCGCAAACCGCGTCTGGCGCGCACCATCCGCGTCCTGGGGTTGCCGATCGTCATAATCTGGCTGCTGCTCGCGGTCGGCGTCAACGTCTTCGTCCCACAGTTGGAGAAGGTTGCCGAGGAAGTCTCGGTGCCGCTCTCGCCATCCGACGCGCCGTCGGTGACCGGGATGAAGCACATCGGGGAGAAGTTCAAGGAGTACGACTCCGACAACCTCGTCCTGGTGACCCTGGTCGGTGACAAACCTCTCGGCCAGGACGCTCACCGGTATTACGACGATCTGGTCATAAAGCTGCAAGCAGGACACACGAACACGTCGAGCATGCGCTGAATTTCTGGGGGCAGCGATTCACGTCCTCGGGTGTCGAGAGCTACGACCACAAGGCCGCCTACGTCCAGGTCAACCTGAGCGGTGACCAGGGCGGAGCCGTCGGCGACAAATCGGTTGCCGCGGTTCGCAAGATCGTCGCGGATTCGAAGCCGCCGCCAGGGGTGAAGGCCTACGTCGCCGGTCAGGGAGCCCTGACCGCGGACACGATCGTTGTCGGCGATGCGAGCCTGGCCAAGATGACGATCATCACCATCATCATCATCGCGATCATGCTGATGTTCGTCTACCGATCCATCGGCACCGTGCTGCTGACGATGGTCATCCTGTTCGTCGGACTGGCCACCGGCCGAGGCGTGGTAGCACTGCTGGGCGAAACCGGCATCATGGGGCTGTCGACCTTCGCCGTCAACTTGCTGACGGCACTGGCCATCGCCGCGGGTACCGACTACGCGATATTCATGGTCGGCCGCTACCAGGAGGGCCGCGAACGGGGCCTGGACCGCGAAGCCGCCTACTACGACACCTTCGCCGGCGTCACCAAGGTGGTGCTGGGCTCGGGTCTGACGATCGTCGGGGCGCTGGCCTGTCTGAATTTCACTCGGCTGCCCTACTTCAGTTCGCTGGCGTTTCCGTGCGCAGTAGGTCTGCTGGTAGTGGTGGCCGCCGGGGTGACCCTGACGCCGGCGCTGATCGTGTTCGCAAGCGGCTTCGGTCTGTTCGACCCGAAGCGCGAGTTCAACTACACCCGGTGGCGCCGTCTGGCGACGGCCATCGTGCGGTGGCCGGCGCCCATCCTCGCCACTTCCGTCATCCTGGCGATCGTCGGCGCCCTGGGCTTGATGGGCTTCAACCCGCGCTACAACGACCTGTACTACCTGCCGCAGAGCGCTTCCTCGAGTGAAGGCGTACAACGCGGCCGATCAACACTTCACCCAGGCCCGTCTGAACCCGGACCTTCTGATGATCGAATCGGACCACGATCTGCGCAATCCCACCGACATGCTGGTCCTGGACAAGATTGCTGGGGCCGTCTTCCGGGTGCCCGGCATCGAACGGGTGCAGAGCATCACCAGGCCACTTGGCCCGCCAATTCAAGACGGATCCATTCCGTTCCAGCTCAGTGTGCAGAGCGCGCCGATCCGCGACAACCTGAGTTACCTGAAGGGCCGTATCGCCGACATCAAGAAGATCGTTGGTTACCTCGACACCCTGATCTCCCTGTTAGAGCGCCAGTACAAGGTGACTCAGGACCTCGCGAACGCCGCGGACGACAGCGCGAAAACCACGGCGAACACCGCGGCCATCACGGACGAAATCCGCGACCATTTTGCGGATTTCGACGACTTCTGGAGACCGATTCGCAGTTACTTCTATTGGGACAAGCACTGCTTCGACATCCCGATCTGCTGGTCGACTACGAGGGCTGTTCGACGCCCTGGACGGGTTCGATCAGCTCGCCGAGCAGTTCCACAATCTCACCAACGACCTCAAGCAACACGGCTAAAGCCACGCACGAACTGCTGGCGATCATTCCCGAGAATATCGCCACCTCGAAGGCGATCCGGGATACGACGCTGACCATCTACAGCTCGTTCGACAGCCTGATCGATCAGTTCGACCGGCTGACCGACACGAACGCCGTGATGGGCAAGTCCTTCAACGACTCTCAGGTGGAGAGCCTGTTCTACCTGCCACCCGAGATCTTCCAGAACCCGGACTTCCAGCTGGGGTTGAGCTTGATGGTGTCGCCGGACGGCAAGGCCGCTCGCTTCATCATCACTCACGCGGTGGATCCGGCGACGACGAAGGGAATCGCGTCCGTCGATCAGGAGCGCCAAGCGGCCAAGGAGGCGCTGAAACTCACCTCGCTGGAGAACGCCGACATCTACCTCGGCGGTACGGCCGCGACGTTTTACGACATCGCCAACGGCGCCAAGTACGACCTGATGATCGCCGCGGTGGCCTCGATCGTGCTCATCTTCATCATCATGGTGATCGTCACCCGCGCTTTGGTCGCTGCGGGCGTCATCGTCGGCACGATCGTGATGTCGCTGGGGGCCGCCTTCGGGTTCTCGACACTGATCTGGCAGCACCTTGGTAATTTCCAGTTGCACTGGGTGGCAACCGAATTCGCGTTGATCGTGCTCTTGGCAGTGGGATCCGATTACAACCTGATGCTGGTGTCACGGATCGAGGAGGAGATCGGAGCCGGCCTGAAAACGGGACTCATCCGCGGCATGGGTGTCACCGGCCCGGTGGTGACTGCCGCCGGTGTGGTGTTCGCCGTCACCATGGGCACGATGATCACCAGCGATCTCCGGGCGATCGGCCAATTCGGCACGACGATCGGCATCGGCCTCCTGTTCGACACCTTCGTCGTCCGATCGCTCATCACGCCGTCGATCATGACGGTGATGGGACGCTGGTTCTGGTGGCCGAAGCGGGTACGGGTCCGCCCGGCCAGCCAGATGCTTCGGTCCGTCGGGCCGCGCCCGCTGGTTCGTGCACTGTTGTACCAGCCGCGGCACGCGGTCCCACCGGATCCGCAGACGTAGCATCCGGCACAGCACGCGCCCGCCGATTGCAGATTGTGGCGCGCCGTTGAAGTGCGCCTGTTGAAGTGCGCCGTCAGGGTTTCGAACCCCGGACCCGCTGATTAGCAATCCTTAGATCCTGACAGTCCCTGTTATTGCCTGTTTCTCATTGTGCGACAACCGGATTGACTATCTCGAACCCCCGATAGCAACCGGGCAATTCCGGTCGGTTCCTTAGCCTGGCTCACATTTTGGCTGGGCAGCTGTTGTGCCCATCCATCGCCAATCAGGAACGCCGCCGCCTATGTTCCCAATCGTGTTCCCAAACGGCATGAAAACGGCCCCCGGAGTGATCTCCGGGGGCCGTTTCTACTGGTAGCGGGGACAGGATTCGAACCTGCGACCTCTGGGTTATGAGCCCAGCGAGCTACCGAGCTGCTCCACCCCGCGACGGGTAAATACCAGGTTACCGAACGCTCGCGAGGCAACCAAATCGCGCGCTCAGCGGGCTTGACGGGTTCAGTGCGAAGGCGGGTTCAGTCCGTAACGTCGACTGATGTCGTCCATCCAATCCGGTGATCCGTAGGTCAGCCCGTATTTGTCGGCCAGCTCGCCAAATTCGGGCAGCTCGTGCAGAACCTTGGCGTCCGGATCGTCGGCGTGCTCGACGAGCAGCTCGCCCAGCTCGCGGAAGTAGTTCTCGAACCCGCCCGGAGTGATGATCTCGATGATGCGGCCGGGCTCGCTGCCGGCGTTCCACATTGCGTGCATCTGCCCGCGCGGCTTGGTGATGTAGCCACCGGGACCAAGGACGACTTCACTGCCGTCAGAGCGGAAACCGATTTCGCCCGCCAGCACGATCGAATGCTCGTCCTCGCGGGTGTGCCGGTGCGCCGCGGTCAGCAAGCCGACCTCGAACGGATGCTCAACGATGGACACCTCACCCCCGTTGGTCCGGCTGGACAGCTTGAACACGGCCCCAAATCCCGGGAGCGCGACGTACTCCCCTTCCCCGGGTTGCACGACCGTCACGCCGATCTGATTCTCATCGACCATCTGCCGTACCTCCTCGGCTCGGCCGGATTACTTGCTGTTGTTGTACTTGTTGATCGCGTCGTCGAGCCGCTGCAGCGCCGCACCATAGGTGGCGAAATCGCCGTTCTTCTGGGCCTCGCGCGCCGCGCCGATTGCCGTCTCGATGTCCTTGAGCGCGGCGGCCTTAGCCGGCGACAGCGTGACGGCCCCGCCCGGCGACGGCGGGACGGCCGCAGCAGCTGGCGGCGCGGACGCGGGCAACCCATCCGCCGGCGGCGGGTTGCCCGGCGGATTGGCGGGTGCGCCCGATTCAGTGGGCGCGATCCCGGCCGCGGTCGCGCCGGCGCCGGGCCCGAACAGCCCGGTCAGCGCGTCGCTGACGGTGGGGCCGTAGCCGATTTTGTCGTTGTACATCATCGCCACCCGAATCAAGCGGGGATACGACGAGGCAGCATCGCTGGAGCCGGGCGAGGCGTAAACCGGTTCGACATACAGCAGCCCGCCCTGGGCGACCGGCAGCGTCAGCAGATTGCCCCACTTGATCCGGTTCTGGTTGTCGCGCCCGATCACACCAAGATCCTGCGACACCGCAGTGTCGGTGGTGATCGCGTTGTTAGCCAGCTTCGGCCCGTTGACTTGGCCCGGGATGGTCAGCACGGTGATCTTGCCGTAGGTCGCCGGATCGGAGCTGGCGCTGATGTACGCGGCCAGGTAGTCCCGCTTGAACCTGTTCATCGCGCTGGTCAGCTGGAACGAGGCCGAATTGTCACCTTTGGCAATGTCTTTCGCGACGATGTAGTACGGCGGCTGATAGCTGCTGGCCGTTGGGTTCGGGTCCAGTGGCACGTCCCAGAAATCTGACGTGGAGAAGAAGGTCACCGGGTCGTTGACATGATATTTGGCCAGCAGCATCCGCTGCACCTTGAACAGGTCTTCGGGATAGCGCAGATGGGCGGCCAATTCGGGGGTGATCTCGCTCTTGGGTTTGACCGTTCCGGGGAAGACCTTCATCCACGCTTTGAGCACCGGGTCGCGCGCGTCCTGCTGATACAGCGTTACGGTTCCGTCGTAGGCATCGACGGTGGCCTTCACCGAGTTGCGGATGTAGGACACCTGCTTGTCCGGCACCAGCTGGTTGAACTCAACTTCGGTGGAGTCGGCGGTGGCCGACGACAACGACGTGAGCTGGGAGTAGGGGTAATTGTCCAGCGTGGTGTACCCGTCGAGGATCCACACCAGCCGCTTGTTGACGATCGCCGGGTACACGCTGCTGTCGGTCGTCAACCACGGCGCCACCGCCTCCACCCGCTGCGCCGGATCGCGGTTGAACAGGATCTTGCTGTTGGATCCGATCACATTGGAGAACAAGAAGTTCCGCTCAGCGAACTTTGCGGCGAAGACGCTACGCGACACCCAGCTGCCGAGCCGCACTCCGCCGCTTCCGGTGTAGGTGTAGTTCTTCGTCTCGGTGTTGGTCTCGTAGTCGTATTCCCGGTCGACACCGTTCTTTCCGACGATCGCATAGTCGGCGGGCGTGCTGGATATCACCGGTCCGAAGTAGATGCGCGGCTGGTCCAGCGGAGCCGGACCCGGGGACAACACACTGCCGTTGGCCCCGACGACGTTGGCCAGGAACTCCGGGTATCCGCCGTTCTGGTTGGGGTCGTTGGCGATACCGCGCACGGTGTTGGCCGGCGAGGCGATGAAGCCGTTGCCGTGGGTGTAGACGGTGTGCCGGTTGATCCAGTCCCGTTGGTTGTCGATCAGCCGGTCCGGGTTGAGCTCGCGAGCGGCTACGACGTAGTCGTGCAGATTGCCGTCGCGGTCGAGGTAGCGGTCGATGGACAACTGGTCGGGGAAAAAGTAGAAGTTCTTGCCCTGCTGGAACTGGGTGAAAGCCGGGCTGATGATTGTGGGGTCAAGCAGCCGGATGTTGGAGGTCGTGGCGCGATCGGAAGCAACCTGCTCGGCGGTTGTGCGGTTATCACCGCTGTAATCGCGATAGCTCACCACGTCATTGGTCAGTCCGTAGGCTTGCCGGGTCGCGGTGATGCTTCGGCTGATGTACTCGCGTTCCTTCTGCGCCGCATTGGGTTTGACGCTGATCTGCTCGACGACTAGTGGCCAGCCGGCACCGACAATCAAAGACGACAGCAGCAAAAGCGCCAGACCGATAGCCGGAATCCGTAAGTCCCGCAACACAATCGCCGAGAACACCGCCGCCGCGCAGATCAACGCGATCGCCAACAGGATCAGCTTGGCGGGCAGCACCGCGTTGATATCGGTGTATCCGGCCCCGGTGAACGGCTTCCCGGAGCGGGTGTGGGAAAGCAGCTCAAAGCGGTCCAGCCAGTAGGCAACCGCCTTGAGCAGCACCAGGGTTCCGATCAAGCTGATCAGCTGGATGCGCGCCGAACGGCTGACCGCGCCGGTGCGCCCGGACAGCCGGATGCCACCAAACACATAGTGCGCCAACAGATTCGCCACGAACGCCAAAAACAGCGCCACGAACAAGAAGCTGAGCACGAGCCGGTAGAATGGCAGATCGAAGGCATAGAAGCCGAGGTCCTTGCCGAATTGCGGATCGTGGATGCCGAAGTCACCGCCGTGCATGAACAACTGGATACGTACCCAGGAGGTCTGCGCGACAATCCCGGCAAGCAGGCCGATCGCTACCGGGACGCCGGTTCCGATGACACGCAGCCTCGACATCACCACGGTGCGATACCGCGCCACCGGATCATTGCCATTGCTCGGGACGAACACCGGCCGGGTGCGGTAGGCCAGCGCCAGGCCGGCGAACACAATGCCGCCGACCAGCAACCCGACCACCACGAACACGATGAACCGGGTCAGCAGGACGGTGGTGAACACCGATCGGTAGCCCAGCTCGCCGAACCAGAGCCAGTCAACGTAAGCGTCGATCAGTCGCGGGCCGACTAACAGCAACGCGATCACGGTCAAGGCGCCTGCGATGAGCGTCCGGCTGCGTCGAGTCAGCTTCGGCATTCTGGCGGCGGGCCGCATCCCCACTAGCTACGCTCCCTGCTCGGTCTCGACAGTGGCCGTCGGCGTTTGTCCTCGACGTATCACAACTGTACGCACCACCTCTAATTTGACCCGGGCGTCAGCAGCTCGGAGGCTGCGCGCCGGAGGTCGCGGCGTGCAGCGCGTCCACTGCCCCGCCGAGGTTCTCGACCTTCACCAATTGCAGCCCGGGCACCTTATCGGAGTTCGCCTCGTAGCAGTTCTCGGCCGGCACCAGAAACACCGTCGCCCCGGCAGCGCGAGCCGCAGTCATCTTGTGCACGATGCCGCCGATCCGGCCGACTGCGCCGTCCGGCTTGATCGTGCCGGTGCCCGCGACGAACTTCGAGCCGGCAAGGTTGCCGGTGGTGAGTTTGTCGATGACCGCCAGGCTGAACATCAAACCCGCCGAGGGCCCGCCCACGTTGGCGAGGTTGAAATCGACCGCGAACGGCGCCCAGGGCGCGTCCGTCACCGAGACGCCCACAAAGCCGTACTTGCGGTCGGGGTTGCTGCCCAACGTGATCTGGGCGACTCCGGACGGTGCGTTTTTGCGCCGGAACTCGACCGCGACCGACTGTCCGGGTTTGGTGGACTTCAGCAAGGACGTGAACTGGTCGACGGTGGACACCGGCTTGCCGTTGACCGCTTGGACGGCGTCACCGGCCTGCAGCTTGCCCACCGATGGCCCGGGATCGGTGACGGCCGCGACAGTGATCGCCTGCGGGTACTTCAGATATCCCAGCGCCGCGTACTCGGCGTTGTGCTCGGACTGCTTGAAATCGGCGTCGTTGGCCTTGTCGATCTCGTCCCGCGAGCTGCCCGGCGGGTAGACCAGGTCGCGTGGCATCAGCTGTTCCTGCCCGGAAAGCCACAACGTCAGCGCCTCCGCCAAGCTGAGTTCGTCACGCTGGGACACCGTCGTCATGTCCAGGTGGCCCGTCGTCGGGTGCGTCTGAGTTCCTTTGATGTCGACCACCTGCTTGCCGTCGACTTCGCCGAGCGTGTCGAACGCCGGGCCCGGGCCGAGTGACACGTAGGGCACCGTCACCACCGCAAGCAGCACACCAAAGGCCACGATCGGCACCAGCGCCACGATCAGCGTCAGAATCCGCCTGTTCACCTCGCCAAGACTAGACGGACTGCTCACAAGGCCCGGCTTCTCCTCAGACAGTTCCGGTCTGCATCGTCGCCGGGCGTCACACGGCCCCCCGGTTCACTCAGAGCGTGATGGAGGGTTGCGCGCCGCGCTCTGCAGATGAGTACCGTTGGGGGCATGGCTGACCTGCCTTTCGGGTTCTCCCCCGGAGACGACCCGGACCGCGACAAAGGCGGGGAAAACAACCCCGATTCCGGCTCGGGATCTGCTGACCCGTTCGGTCTGGGGGGCCTCGGCGGCGAGTTCGACATGGCCGACCTGGGCCAGATCTTCACCCGCCTCGGGCAGATGTTCAGCGGTGCCGGGCCGGCGATGGCCGGCGGCAAAGCCTCCGGTCCGGTGAACTACGAGCTGGCCCGCCAGCTGGCGTCGAGTTCGATCGGATTCGTGGCGCCGATTCCGGCGCCCACCCGCGATGCGATCAGCGACGCGGTCCACCTCGCCGAGACCTGGCTGGATGGGGTGACCGCGCTGCCGGCGGGCACCAGTAAGGCCGTCGCCTGGACTCCCAACGACTGGGTGGACAACACCCTGGAGACCTGGAAGCGACTGTGCGATCCGATGGCCCAGCAGATCGCGACCGTGTGGGCGGCGGCGCTGCCCGACGAGGCCAAGAACATGGCCGGCCCGCTGCTGTCGATGATGTCGCAGATGGGCGGCATGGCATTCGGCTCGCAGCTCGGCCAGGCGCTGGCCCGATTGGCCCGCGAGGTACTGACGTCGACCGATATCGGTTTACCGTTGGGGCCCAGGGGCATAGCCGCACTGCTGCCGGACGCCATTGAGTCGTTCGCCGACGGCCTCGAGCAGTCCCGCAGCGAGATCGTCACCTTCCTGGCGGCCCGTGAGGCCGCCCATCACCGCTTGTTCAGTCACGTGCCGTGGCTGGCCAGTCAGCTGCTGGGCGCCGTCGAGGCCTACGCCAAGGGCATGAAGATCGACATGCACGGCATCGAGGAGTTGGCCCGCGACTTCAACCCGGCGACGCTGAACGATCCGGCCTCCGTCGAGCAGCTGTTGACCCAGGGGGTGTTCGAGCCCAAGGCCACGCCGGAGCAAACCCAGGCGCTGGAACGGCTCGAGATACTGCTGGCGCTAATCGAGGGCTGGGTGCAGGCGGTGGTGAACGCCGCGTTGGGCGATCGTCTCCCCGGCGCGGCCGCCCTCGGCGAGACGCTGCGCCGGCGCCGGGCCACCGGTGGACCGGCTGAGCAGACCTTCGCCACACTGGTCGGCCTGGAATTGCGGCCGCGCAAGTTGCGGGAGGCAGCGGCGCTCTGGGAGCGGCTGACCCAGGCTGCCGGTGTCGACGCCCGAGACGCGATTTGGCAGCACCCTGACCTGCTGCCCGATTCGGAGGATCTCGACGACCCGGCCGGTTTCATCGACCGGGTCATCGGCGGCGACACCAGCGGGATGGACGAGGCGATCGCCGAATTCGAGCGGGACACCGATTCTGGTGACGATTCTGGCCAGGCCGACCCCGACGGCGGCTCCGGCGCTGTGGATAGCTGAGCCGACCGTCCCGCCTGCCGTGGCACAGTGCCAGGATGGCGCAGCCCACGCTATATGCGCTGGACCCGGCGCTGCCGGTGCTGCTGCGGCCCGACGGCGCAGTTCAGGTGGGTTGGAGTCCGCGCCGCGCCGTGCTGATCCGCCCGCCGCGCGGCTTGACTGCCGCCGGGCTGGCCACGCTGCTGCGGACGATGCATTCGCCGGTACCCATGAGCGAGCTGCAACGGCAGGCTAACCGGCAGGGCGGGCTGACCGCCGGTGAGCTGGGCGATCTGGTCGCGCAGCTGGTGGCGGCCGGGGTCGCCACGCTTGGTTGTCGGCAGCGGTCTGTGCGGTCGGCGTCGATCCGCGTGCACGGACGCGGCCCACTGTCAGAACTGCTCGTCGAGGCGCTGCGATGTTCGGGTGCCCGGGTCAAGCAGAGCAGCCAACCCCACGCCGCGGTGACCCCTGCCGACGCCGACCTGGTGGTGTTGTCCGACAACCTGGTTGCCGACCCGCGGATGCTGCGCGACCTGCACAACCAGGGCGTCGCGCACCTCGCGGTTAGGGTACGCGACGGCACCGGCCTGGTCGGACCGCTGGTCGTTCCCGGTGTCACCAGCTGCTTGGGGTGTGCCGACCTGCACCGCAGGGACCGCGACGCGGCCTGGCCTGCCGTCGCTGCACAGCTGCGCGGCACCGTCGGCGTGGCCGACCGCGCGACGCTGCTGGCCACGGCAGCGCTGGCGCTCAGCCAGGTCAACAAGGTGATTGGGGCGGTACGCGGCTCCGAATCGGAGCCGCCCACGTCGTTGAACGCCACGCTGGAGTTCGACGTCCACGCCGGCTCGATCGTGGTGCGGCAATGGCCGAAACATCCCCTGTGTTCATGCTGACAGCGCTTGTTGCCAGATCGATGCGGGCACGGGCCGCCCGTCGTGGATGATGGTGCTGTGGCGGACATCAAACGTAAGAGCGCTGCACGCAACGCGAAGTTGGCCAGCATTCCGGTCGGCTTCGCCGGCCGAGCGGCGCTCGGGTTCGGCAAGCGGCTGACCGGCAAGTCGAAAGACGAGGTCAACGCCGAGTTGATGGAGAAGGCAGCCAACCAGCTGTTCACTGTCCTCGGTGAGCTCAAGGGCGGCGCGATGAAGGTCGGCCAGGCGTTGTCGGTGATGGAGGCCGCGATCCCCGAAGAGTTCGGCGAGCCCTACCGGGAAGCGCTGACGAAACTGCAGAAGGACGCCCCACCACTGGCCGCCGAGAAAGTGCACCGGGTGCTCGACGCCCAGCTCGGGACCAAGTGGCGGCAACGCTTCGCCGAGTTCAACGACACGCCGGTGGCCTCGGCCAGCATCGGGCAGGTGCACAAGGCGGTGTGGTCCGACGGCCGTGAGGTGGCCGTCAAAATCCAGTACCCGGGCGCCGACGAGGCGCTGCGGGCCGACCTGAAGACCATGCAACGCATGATCGGAGTGGTCAAACAGCTCGCTCCGGGCGCCGACGTGCAGGGTGTGGTCGACGAGCTGATCGAGCGCACCGAGATGGAGCTCGACTATCGGCTGGAGGCCAACAACCAGCGCGCATTCGCCAAGGCGTATGAGGGTCACCCGCACTTCCTGGTCCCGCACATCGTGGCGAGCGCACCCAAAGTCGTAATTCAAGAGTGGATCGACGGCACGCCGATGGCAGAGATCATCCGTAACGGCACCGTCGAACAACGCGACCTGATGGGCGCTCGGCTGCTCGAGCTAACCTTCGACGCGCCGGGCCGGCTGGAGATGATGCATGGCGACGCCCACCCGGGCAACTTCATGCTGCTGCCCGACGATCGGATGGGTGTCATCGACTTCGGTGCCGTGGCACCGCTTACCGGTGGCTTCCCGATCGAGCTCGGCATGACGATCCGGCTGGCCCGCGAAAAGAACTACGACCTGCTGCTGCCGACGATGGAGAAAGTCGGCTTCATTCAGAAAGGCCAGCAGGTGTCGGTGCGCGACATCGACGAGATGCTGCGCCAGTACGTCGAACCCGTCGAGGTCGAGGTCTTCCACTACACCCGCAAGTGGCTGCAAAGGATGACGACGAGTCAGATCGATCGGTCGGTGTCGCAGATCAAGACGGCTCGGCAGATGGACTTGCCGCCTAAGCTGGCCATCCCGATGCGGGTGATCGCATCGGTGGCCGCGATTCTGTGCCAGTTGGACGCACATGTGCCGATCAAGGCGCTATCCGAGGAGCTGATTCCCGGCTTCGCCGAACCCAATGCGGCTGTTATCTAGGAGCACCGGCGACAGGAAACGCCCGCACTCACGTCAATCTCGTCATGAGCCAACGGCTTTCGGGGTCCTAGGACACTGCTATTTAGTGGCCATGGCCGACCCCTATGCGGAGCCGCGCAGCTCAGAAGGCTGCATGGCCGCTCGGCGGTAGACGTTGTGGGAGCGTTGTTGGTGCCAAACGTCCTCCCGACGGGGCGGCATCCGATACTTTTGAGTACCGGCACGACGAGGCTAAGAAACGCGGGAAACACATGGCAGCGGAGACAACCGAGGCGGTACGGCTACCGCCAGGACCACGGATACCGAAGACCGTGCAGGGCATCGCGTTCTTGTCTGTAACGCATGGACTGTTTGCTGCTCTGGCCCGACGGTACGGCCGTGAGTTTACGGTCAATTTTCCGCTCTTCGGCCAGGCGGTGGTGATCAGCGACCCAATCTTGGTTAAGGATGTGTTCAGTACGAGCACCGATCTGATCGAACGTCCGACAGGTGCGGGGCATCTCGGGGAGGCATTCGGTCCCGGGTCGACGTTCAGCCTTGCCGGTGACGCACTTCTCGCGCGCCGCAAATTGGTGGTCCCGCCGTTTCACGGGCAGCGGGTAAGAAGCTACGAGCACATCATCGAAGAGGAGGTGATGCTCGAGATCGCAAACTGGCCGGAGGGCCGCGAGTTCAAAACGCTGCAGCCGATGATGCGCATGACCCTCAACGTGATCCTGCGTGCCGTGTTCGGCGCCGAGGGACCCGCGCTGGACGAACTTCGCGGCCTGCTGCCGCCCCTGGTCGCGATGGTCGGCGCCATCGCCGTGCTGCCGCCGTCAATGCGGCGTGATCTGGGTCCGTGGAGTCCGGGGGGGCGGTTTCTGCGGTACCGGCGCCGCTTCGACACTGTCGTCGACTCGCTCATCGCCGATGCGCGGGCCGACCCGGCCCTCGAAGAGCGCAGCGACGTGCTCTCGCTGCTGGTGCAGGCCCGCTACGACGACGGTGAGCCGATCCCGGATCGGCACATCGCCGACGAATTGCTGACCTTGGTGGCCTCCGGTCATGAGACAACCAGCGCAGGATTGGCCTGGACAGTGGAGCGGTTGCGCCGCCATCCGTCGCTGCTGTCACGCCTGACTGAGGAAGTCGACGCCGGCGGGTCTGAGTTACGGCAGGCCACGATCTGGGAAGTGCTACGCACCCGGTCGGTTCTCGAAGGCACTACGCGCCGCACGAAGAAGCGAATCCGCTTGGGGGACTGGGTCATTCCGGAAAAAACCGTAGTGATATTGAGTATCCGAATGGCGCACGCCTCCGAAGAGAGCTTTCCGGACGCGGCGTCGTTCAACCCGGACCGATTCGCCGGCGTCAGCGCCCCGAAGCCCTTCTCGTGGATTCCGTTCGGCGGCGGCGTAAACCGCTGTATCGGCGCGGCGTTAGCCAACATGGAGATGGACATCACCTTGCGCACAATGCTGCGCGAACTGCGGTTCGCGCCAACCGATGCGCGGGGCGAACGGCATCATTGGCGCGGTGTGGCGACCGCGCCAGCACGGGGCGGCCGAGCCGTGGTTTACCGGCGGACAGCGAAAGCGTCGAGGGACTCTGACTCTGCATCGGTGGCTGACCACGCCAGCTAAGCTCTGAGGACGACGAGAGCGGCCTTGCTGGCCCATACCGCCGCCGATCGTCACCCTGGAGGTTCCTGGGTCTTTTAGCCACGCCGCCCCACCCGACGCATACCCGTCGGACGCCGTGCGGTTTCCCTGCGTGGAATACTCCCGCGGTATGACCGTAACTCGCAGACCCCGCGTCTCAAACTCCATCGGTACCGCCTCGTGGTTCCAAAAGATCATGGTCAAGTACTGGTATCCCTTCTTGACCCGCCGGTGGGATGCGGAGGACGTCGTTCTTCTCAACTACGGCTATGAGGAGGATCCGCCGATGGGGTTGCCGCTAGCGGCGTCCGATGAGCCCAACCGGTCCTGCATCCAGCTCTACCACCGCACGGCAACACAGGCGGATGTCAGCGGCAAGCAGGTACTGGAGGTCAGCTGCGGCCACGGCGGTGGAGCCTCCTACGTTGTGCGCACGTTGCGCCCGGCGTCCTACACGGGGCTGGACTTAAACGCAGACGCCATCGCCTTCTGTCAGAAAAGGCACAGTCTGCCCGGGCTGGATTTCGTGCACGGCGATGCCCAGAGCTTGCCCTTTACCGATGAATCCTTTGACGCGGTGATCAATGTCGAAGCCGCGCACGGCTACCCAGACTTTCCCCGTTTCCTCGCCGAAGTGGCACGCGTGCTGCGCCCGGGAGGGCGTTTCCTGTACGCCGATTTCCGCAGCTACCTCGACTTCTCCCAGTGGGAGGCAGCGATGGCCGACGCCCCGCTGCGGCTGCTCTCGGAGAGGGTCATCAATGCAGAGGTTCTGCGCGGACTGGACAACCTTGCGCCGCGGTACCTGGACTTAGTCGGTCACCATCTGCCCGCGTTCCTACGCCCCTTCGGCCGCCTATTTGTCGGTGCGCCAGGCTCGCTGATGTACCGGGAACTGCAACGCGGGCGGCTTTCGTACCGGATGTACTGCTTCGCCAAGGATTGAGGCGGCGTCTGTCGCGCACTTTAGCGTGCCCCCAGTCGGACTCGAACTGTTCTGGGTGGCCCTGGTCAGGGGACCGAACCCGTTCTGACCTGCACACACAGCCTCTCCCTATCTAATCGTAGATAACTGTGACTGTGTCCAGACTGTGTCCAAAGTGTGTCCACGGCGGCTGGTCGCCTCCCAGGGCAAGCCCGATCACCGCCGGCTTTTTGCTCAGCCCGGAGATCACTGCCAGATAGTGGTCGGGCTAGCGCTGCTCGGACCACGCATGCTTAACGATGCCGAGGTCAGAGCCCAGAAGAGTCCCCCACTGCCGCGAACACAGGCGTTTGCTCGGTCGGGGAGCCGAGCAGGTTCACTCGCTTTGTCGGAAGGAGTGGCGTTTCATCGGTAATAGCAGCCCGAGCTCGCTAACGAGTACCGACAGCCGAAGCCCGGGCAGATTGGAGATAGAAATGATCACCCTCTACGCACTGGCCGCAGCGTTCGGCATCGGTGTGCTCTGGCTCGGAACGAATATTAAGGTCGTCAAGCAGTTCGAACGCGGCGTCGTCTTCCGGTTCGGCCGTGTGCAATCCGGCCTCCGCGGACCGGGACTCACGATATTGATTCCGATCGCCGATCGCCTCGAAAAAGTGAACATGCAGATCATCACGATGCCCGTGCCCGCCCAAGATGGCATCACCCGCGACAATGTAACCGTCCGTGTGGATGCTGTCATCTATTTCAATGTCTCGGATCCGGTGCGTGCGGCTGTGGACGTGCAGGACTACATGTCGGCTATTGGCCAGGTCGCACAGACATCACTGCGTTCGATCATCGGCAAGAGCAATCTGGACGACCTGCTGTCCAACCGCGAGCATCTCAATCAGGGTCTGGAGTTGATGATCGACAGTCCCGCGCTGGGCTGGGGTGTTCAGATCGACCGCGTCGAAATCAAGGATGTAGTGCTGCCCGATTCGATGAAGCGGTCGATTGCACGCCAAGCCGAGGCAGAGCGTGAGCGACGGGCCCGGGTCATCACCGCCGAGGGCGAACTTCAGGCATCCGAAAAGCTGGCCCAAGCAGCCGAGGTCATGGCCGAGCACCCGGCCGCGCTGCAACTGCGACTCTTGGAGACCGTCGTCGAGGTTGCCGCAGAGAAGAACTCCACCCTGGTAGTTCCCTTCCCTGTCGAACTGCTCCGATTTCTGGAACGCGCCACACCGCAAGCATCCGAGCGTCGGGACAAGGCCACCGGTACTGACGCGGGCGCAGCTTCCAACGGCGAGACGTTGACGCTGGAACCACCACAGATCCCCAACGACGCCCGCGGTCTGGAAGTCGACACACGCACCGCGGGTCGGTATTCCGGCTGAACGAGTAGCCGTTCGAAACCACCTGGGTGGACGGAGCCCTCGGGGTTATAAGGCGAGATGCTCTCGGGCCCGGGGGGTACCGCCGACCCTGGGAGGCGCGCAGAATTGGAACAGGGGTGCAGGAAGGGGTCGGCGATGAAAGCCAACGTAGGCGACTGGTTGGTGATCAAGGGCACGACAACCGAGCGCTCGGACCAGCGGGGGCTTATTACGGAGGTGCACTCCGCCGACGGCTCGCCTCCCTACGTGGTGCGGTGGCTCGCCACCGGCCATGTGGTGACGGTGGTTCCCGGCCCTGACGCCATTGTGGTGACACCAGAGGAGCAGGAAACAGCGGACGAGCGGGCACAGGAACGGGCCGCACACCGCGGCACCAACGACTAGGTGCTGCGGCTCGCCGTTATCGCCCCGCAGGCTTGCTGGCGGCCTGGTTAGGCCATCACGTGATGGGCTCTCGCGCACGCGGGCGGACGGGACTGAGTTGGATGCCGGTCGGTCTAACCCGACATCGCCATGTCCCAGAAGCCTCGCTCGTAGTGGGTCACCCAGAAGAAGGCGTCTTCAGCTTCTCGGGCCTGTTCGCCGACGGAGGCCTCGAGCTGGCGATCGACGGAATTCTGGAGGTCGCCGACGTAGGACCGGAAGCCGCCGGTGGTCCACCTGTTCACGAACTCCCGGTAGGGGTGAGCACCGGGGCGGGCGCCGTCCCAGCTTTCCAGATAGGTGCGTTCGAGCGCCCAGATGGCGGTGATCTGGGCCGGGTAGCCAGAGTAGGTCAATGCCAGCAGGAAGTCGCAGTAGGCCCGAGCCGCCGGATGCATGGCGGCGTCGAGGGCCAGGCCGCGCCCCGCCGCCATCTCCTCAAACCAGCCGAGCTCCCCAACGGTGGCGACCACGCCGCTCGCGAGGAGCCCGACGTCGGCGAGGGGGGCCGTGGCCGCGATGCGGGACTGGGCGCGCACCAGGGCCTGCGCGAAGAGGTAGTCCTGGGCCAGCCAACGGTCGAACGAGTGCTCGGGCAGCGATCCGTCCCGCACGCCCTCGAGGAACGGGTGAACAGTGGCCGCCTGCCACGCGGCGGTGTGACGGCTCATCAACGCATCGGCAGTCATGGTCGCTGGCATCGGGTGGCAGCGTCGAAGAACCGCAGTTCGAGTTCCATCGCCTGGTGATACAGGACGGCCAGGCGGTCGTGCGTCGCTGTCCGATCCACAAGACGTGAGAGTAATCCGCGAAAACATGAGAGTTGTCAGGGTTGGGCGCGTTTCCAGGACGAGTTGAGAGTAACGAGTGGTCGGCTCACACATGCTTTCCACGCAAAGTTGACACGGGCAGGCAGCGGTGTCCGATCGACGAACGGCGAGTCCAACACGGGCGCACTCGTGCCCCAGATCTGCCCTGCCCGGGCGGGTTTCCTGTGCGCTTGGGCGCGCGACCCGACAGTGGGCCAGCTCTGCGCGAGCGGTCTAGGTGGCGCCTTTTTTAGCAGGGCGCCATGGAATCCTAAGCGCCGTAAGGACTCGCGAGATCAGGTTGATGGCGCGGTAGCCGATCACCGCGGCGATGATCAGGGCCACCGTGGGATCGAGCCAGTACCAGTCGCCGGTAATCATGATGACCGCGCCACTGGCGGCGAGGCCGGCGGCAGCCGCCGCGTTGGCGGCAGTATCGAGCGACACAGCCCTGAGGTTCAGGTCCTCCCCGCTATCACGGGCGTTGCGGTCTGCCCCCACGATGACCGTGCAGAGCAGCATGACTACCGCGGCGACCGTACTGACAATCAGCACGGGTGCGCCGCGTACCTCGGCGGTGCCCGATGCTAGTCGCCGGATCGCGGCCGCGACGACGCCGATGTTGAGGGCCAGCAGCGATCCGGCGTTGACCAATGCCGCAATGTGGGTCGGGTTTGGGTGTCTGCTCAGGTGATCGCTAACCGCTCGATGCGAGAGTCGGATGGCGAATAACGACACGCCGATCGCGGCGCCGTCGCCGAGGTAGTCGACCCCGGCAGCCAACAACCCCAGCGAGTGCGCAGCTAGCCCAACGATCACCAGGGCCACGATGAGCAGCAGGTCGAGCAGCAAGACCAGCGTCAGCCGCCGATCCTTTGACATCTTGTTGATGATAGAACCAGCGACGCAAAGCCTGATCGCCGTGGTGTGGAAAATCGCCCGCCGGCGTTCCTGACCGCGCTCGACACGATGGGCATACGCCGACGTCGCCTGGATGCTTTCTGCATCTTTCTGCAAGATCTGTCAATACGGAGTTCTTGCTGAGCGAGCAATGGGGCGGTCCGCTGAGCGGACCGCCCGGTCTAAACGTCGTCTTGTGGCGCCGGTCCTCGGCAAGCTGACCGTCGTCAAGGCGACCACGAAGTATTGAAATAACAGGTCCGCGGCCAGGGTCTCGGCGCTCTGGCTTTGCGTTCAATGGCACTGGCCCAGAGTGGATTTCAACTGCATCATTGGATTGGTGTTGTATCACACCGGCAGCCCCACTCACACTGCATCGACGCCAGAGCACACTGACACTGCACCGGCGTCTGGACCCATTGGCACTGCACCACTGTCTGGACCAACGAATAGTCCAACGCCACCGGCTCCGATTGATCAGCCGCCCAAAGGATTTGGGACCGAAGTCGTGAACGTATGATCCCTACGCGCAGCCAGATTCAGGCTTACACCACCGACCACTTGGTCAACGCCGCCGAGTATTGGGATGGCCTGGCCGACCGCTGGGAGAATGCCCACTGGCAGGTCCGCAACCAGGCCCACACGCTGGACTGGGAAGGTTTGGCCGGGGACGCCCTGCGGGCGCGCACAGCGTCGGATTACATCGTTGCCAGTGACCACGCCGACCTACTGCGCGGAACCTCGCGAATCGCCCGTCAACAGGCCGGCGAGTTGGAGCGCCTCCGCAACCGGGTTCTCTATGCGGTCGAGGACGCCCACAACGCTGGTTTCACCGTCGGGGAAGAGTTGTCAGTAGCCGACACCCGAACCAGCCGCACAACCACCGAACTGGTCGCTCGCGAAGCGCAGGCCCAAGTTTTCGCGGCAGACCTTCGCAGCCGCGCGGGTGCGTTGGTCGGGGCTGACACCGAGGTTGCGGGCGACCTCACCAGTGCAGCTGCGGCAGTGCTGAAGCCGCAAGATAGTTGACAGCGTGTTGGCAGGTGTTGCGGCACCGCCTGCCGTAATCGCGCTGGCACACTGGCCACCATGCGCATGGCCGATGCCGACGATCTGGTCGCCGTCGACGTGTTCAACGCCGCCCAGGAGACGGGTGAGCCGGTGACCACGACGCTGGTTAGGCGTGTGGTCGATGACCTACTCACTCACCCACCAGAATGCGGCTGCGGACGCTGCGAGGCCGCCGCGATCGCGCGTGTCGGAGATGTTTGGACCATCGCCTCAGGTTGGCAAAGGGCGGTAGCCGCCACCAAGACAACGCACAGCAGGGATTCACGACACACCAGATGACCCGCTACGACCGAACCGGGACCACTTATTCGCTAACCCGCCGGCCCCGATCCCGTTCGCTGCCATATCTTGCCGCAATGTCATCGACTCTGAGCTGCGCCTGATCGCGGCTGTGCGTCGGACAGCCGCCGAGGTGGGCATGCCGGCGCCGCGCATCGGGCCGGCCGACGAGCTGCTCGACGAGTGGAACGCGATCGCGTCCGGCAGCATCGCCGGTTCTCCCAGCACGGATACTTGATCCTATGGATTCAGCCGAGCTGCCCCACTACGCGAATCAAGCCATCGAGTACCTCGCTTTTAAGTCGAGGGGGTATCACGGCAAATTGCAGGGGCGCGAGGTACAGCGATTCAAGGCTGCCCTCATTAAGTCACCGGAGAGATGGACCCGCGATCGGGTACCGCTGCGCGCCTTCGAACGCAGGTACCTCGACGCCGAATTGTCCCCCGCCGATACCAGCGAGCTGGTCGATTTGTTGCGGAGGGCTCACAAAGGTGACCGCATGCGGGTGACCAGCAGATTCGACCGGGCGGCTCCGATTGAAGTGCCCGACGACTGGTCGCCGTCTGGCCGCGAGGACTCTGACTAATCCACGACGAGGTCGGCCTTAGATCTTCGTGGGGCCCGGTAGCGGACTGCGGATTCTGCGCGCCATCGCAACCTTCACGTCGGCGACTACGTCGCCATGCGGGCGAAGGCGAACCACCAGCCCCCGCTGCTGCGGCTGTGGGACGAAAACCACCTGCCGACGACCAGCGTGCGCCTCGCGCTGCATCTGGGTCTGGAGGTCGTGGACGTCGAGGGCTGACACGGTCATGCCAAGTCGCGCAACCTGGCCATATCCAACTCAGCCATGCTTCCTGCCGGCCGCGTATCTGTCGGCTATCCGCAAGGGCGTCACATTCGTCGGAGACGGCACGCTGGGAAGCAGGTGGTCAGGATTGGTTGAGTGCGTCAGGCACTTTAGGTACTCGTAGCGGCCACACCGCTGCCACATCCGGGTCCATCCGTTAGCCGTGGCAGGCCAGAAGCCCAGCTCCTTGGCCAGTTCGGCCCGCGTTAACTCAGTCATTGCTGGCCTTCCCCTTGGATCGCGTGCCGCCGTCGGCGTGTCCTGGCCTCCGTGGTTTGGGGGGCAATGGCTCCAACAGCGTTGGATCCGTAGGAGTTTCGATCCCAACCAGATACCCGGACTCCGGTTCACCGCAACCCTCAAGACATTCGGAAGCTTCTCTGGTAGTCACTGCTGGTCATCGGGCGGCGCGTTGAGTCCAATTTGGTCGGACCCATCCCCGGAAGGGTGTTGACCGAGCCCGCCACGCAGAGAATCGAAGATTGCCAGGCCCTGTCCCACCAGGCCGGTGGCCATCTCGCCGAGCCCGTCGGCGCCGTTGAGGACGGTCAGGTTGGCCCCTGACAGACCGTGAGCAGCCTGCTTGACGATTTCGGGCAGCTGATCGATCAGCATCCGGTCCAAGGCCACCCGGTTGTGCGAGGCCGCCGCTTCGGCTTGGATCTTCATTTTCTCAGCGTCCGCAACCGCCAGAATCCGGACGCGTTCTGCCTCCGCCTCGGCGGGCTTGACCACCTCCGAGACCAGCTCCTGCTGACGGAGCTCTGCGGCGCGCTGAGCCAACTCGGTCCGCATCGCGAGCACTTCGCGCTGGGCTTGCGCCTCGGCCAGCGGTCCCGCCTGGCTGGCTTCGGCCTGCGCTTTGTCGACTTCCGCCTTGTACTGCGCTTTCACGATCGCGGTCTGCCGAGCGAACTCGGCCTGGTTGCGTTGGGATTCCTGCTCGGCTTCGGCCGCGGCCTGATTGGCCTTGGCCTGGGCAATCTGCGCCTGCTGCTGGATGGCCGCGTTGTGCGGCGCGGACATCGCCAGGATGTAGCCCAGGGAGCCGTCGTCGATGGACTGGATCTGCAGGGCGTCGACGGTCAGTCCGATCTTGATCATCTCCCCCTTGGACCCGTCGAGGACCTCGGTGGCCAGCTTCTGGCGTTCCTTGATGATCTGCTCGACGGTCATCGATCCGATGATCGAGCGCAGGTGACCGGCGAAGATTCGCCCAGTCAGAACCGCCATCTGATTTTGGTCGGACAAGAATCGTTGTCCGGCGCTGACGATGCTTTCGGAGTCGTTGCCGACCTTGAAGGCAATAACTGCTCGAACGTTCAAGGTGATCCCCTGCTGAGTGACGCACCTTTCCTCGACCTCGGCCTCACACATTGCCAGCGTGAGGAACCGAACCTTTCGGAAGAACGGCATGATGAAAGCGCCGTGACCGGTCACCACACGAAACGGGGCGTTGCCAGCAGCGCGGCCGCCGGAGATCAGCATCGCCTCGTCTGGTGCAGGCACTCTGTAGCCGAACATGTTGAACTCCTTGCAGATTCGTGTTTTAGGTCAGGAAGTCAGCGTTGACAAACTCGAGCCGGGCCATGGCTCAACCAGAACCGTCCGCGCACCTCGGACATCTATCACCAGCACCTCGGTCCCCCTCGGCAGGGGCTGCTCAGACCAGGCAAGATAGGCCTCCTTCGTGCCCCGCACGTTCAGAAGGACCTCTCCGACGCCCGCGACGCCGCGGGTCGCCACAATCAACGACCCGACGCAACCGATCACCGAGACGTCACCCACCCCTCGCATACTCCTCCAATCGGCTGTGCTCGCGCACCCCACCATTGACTGGACCAGCGCCCGTCTCGGCCGTCCCCCGGCGTTGTCGTCGTCTTGATGTGTCTGGGCGGCATTCGCCGGGACCGGAGTGGTTCGTACGCGGTGCTGACGCCCGACGGCTGCCTCTACGGCCTCGTTGATGCGGTCGCGCAGTGCCAGGGCCAGCTGGTCGACGGCGTCACTCATGGTCGCCGTTTCCACGTTCGCGGCGGCTCGTTGATGGGACGGGATCGACCCATACGGTAACCAGTCAACTCACCGTCGGCGATCAATCGGCGCACTGTCCGGTCACTGATCTGCAAGCACTCGGCAGCTTCCGCGATAGCGACGTAGTGGCGTCTCACCATCTTGTCCACGACTTGGATTGGCCCAGTTGCAGCAGCGATTCGCGATCAATGCGGTGGAGCTGCCGGGTCGAACCAGGCGCATAAAACGGCGTGAACTGCGAAAACGCTGATTTTGACTACGCGAAACGACGGGAAACGACGCAAAACGACCTGCGGATACGCGAAAGGTGTTGACGGCGTCAACACGCACGGCAGGGTTGGCCATTGGCAGATATGGGCGCCTTCCCGGTGGTGGCCAGTCGCCCACGGCTCCAGGCGCGGGCTCAGCTTCCCCGTCCGACGTCTGTTGGCGATTCGAAGGGAGCGAGTGCCGGTTTGGCAAGGGACCAGCTGTCCGCCAATGCGATTCACTCTTGCCAGAAGTCCATGACCAGCTTGCGCCGCTGGTCGCGTGAGCCCTTCTCGACGAAGTCGGCAATGCCCTGCCTGTCGAATTGCCGGGGAGGGGCAACTTCGAAGATCATGCTGTTCGCCAGGTCGAGGTCGGCTCCCTTGTCGAGGAAGTACTTCGTGACCTGCAGCGTGGCAGGGTTTTTGGCGAGCATAACCTCGACCAATGCGTTGACTTCGCGATCGAGAGCTTCGGGCTCGCAGAGACGATTCACGAGATCATGGCGCTCGGCCACCGCGGCGCTGAACAACGCGCCGATGAGGTTCCACTCCTTGGCTTTTCGCCGGCCGGCGAACTTGGCGATCTTCGCGGTGCCACCCCAACCCGGAGTGATGTCCCAGTTGATCTCCGGCATGCCCCACCGGGAGCGGTTGGTGGCAACGACGAAATCGCACACCAGGGTCAGCTCCAGGCCACCGCCGGTGCACACGCCGTCGACCGCGGCGATCGTAACGGGTACCAGGTTGTCGATCATCGTGACGGTCTCCTGATACATCCGGACCTGCCAAATGAAATCCGTTGGCTCCCAGTTGTTGAACTCCTTCACGTCATCACCGGCGCAGAACGTGTCACCGGCCCCACGAAGGATCACGATGCGACAGCCCCGGTCGACGGAGATCTCCTTGACCGCGGCGTTGAGCTCGGCCGACACCTCACGATCGAGCGCGTTGTGACACTGAGGACGGTTCAACGTGATCGTCGTGACAGGCCCCTCTCGACTAACGATCAGCTTGCCGGACGGCGACGGGTGATCAGACATGGAGGCCTCCTCGATTTGCGGTGGGCACGATTGGCTGACCGTATCCGGTATGGTCTTCTTATGCAAGCTTCTTGTATGGCAAGACCATCTAAGCTCGGTCGGACCATGCGCAGCGCTCAAGGAGATCAGCCCGCGGCCGTCGACCTTGACTCGATCTACCGCACCGGCGAAGTCGTCGGAGATGCGTGGTCATGGTTGGTCATGCGGGAATCGGTTCTATACGACGTTCGTCGGTTCTCGCAGTTTCAAGGGCGCTTAGGCGTCGCCCGCTCAACCCTCGCTGCGCGCCTGCGGCAACTCACTACTGGTGGCCTGCTAACCGAGCACCCCCGAGCGTCCGGACCCGAGTACCACCCCACCGAGAGCGGCCGCGACTTCACCGCCTGCCTGATGGTGGCGATGCGCTGGGGCGACCGGTGGTACTTCGAGGAGCGCTCGCGTCCGACGGCGGCGATACACGACGGCTGCGGCCAACCGCTCGAGGCGGTATTGCGTTGCGACAAGTGCCAAGAGGTAATTTCTGCTCGCGATGTCAATGCCCGGAGACCAGGCCCATTCACCGCGTCGCAGCGACTGGGCCAACGACGGCGCGCACCCGATCTGTCTCTGCTAGAACGCAAGCGAACGTGTTCGATCGCCCGAACGCTGGGCGTCATGGGTGATCACTGGACCAGCCTGCTCATTCGAGAGGCCTTCTTCGGGACTCGCCGATTCGACGAATTCCAGCGAAACCTCGCCATCGCGCCCAACATTCTTTCCGGCAGGCTTCGACGCCTCGTGGAGCAAGAAATCCTTGTCGCAGCGCCCTACGGCGACTGGCCGGTGCGCCACGAATACCGGCTCACCGAACGAGGACTCGACCTGTACCAGTTGCCACTGGCAATGCTCACCTGGGGCCAGCGGTGGCTCGACACCAATGAGTCGGACATCCACCTGACCCACACGACCTGTGGCCACAAACTTGACCCACTGCTCAGTTGCGACCGCTGCGCCGCCGCCATTACCCGGCAAGACATTCGCCTCGATTAGCCCCGCGGTGCGCCGCGCGTGTGCTCTACGTGTGCTCCCCGATTTCGCGGTCGGAACCGACCACGCCCGGCTGCCGCGAGGAAGCGCCAGGATGCGCCGCCCATCCCATCACACCGTGCCGTACCCGCTCGGGCCGACACATGCCTCAAACCTGAATCTGCTGTGCAGGATGCACCACCAAACAATTACCTTCGTCCTACCGACGGACCTAAACATTCCGACTGCAACCGCGGCCGACGCCCACGAACAAAACACCAACCCGAGGCCACCCACCCCACCTCGACTACGGCCAACCCCGAACACGAACCAACGCCTTCCACCACCCCGAAAAACTCCGACGCGACGACGCCCAAGACGATCCGTGATCGACTGACCTCTAGCGCTAAGCGGCTACCGAATCCTTGCGCGGACGTCCACGGGGCCGTTTGCGGCTAACGACGCAACCACGGTCGAGAATCTCGCCGCCCCACACTCCCCACGGCTCTGCGCGTTCCAACGCCGCGGCCAGGCACGCGCTTCGAATCGGGCAGTCGGCGCACAACGCTTTGGCGCGTTCCAAATCGGACGGGCTGTCGGCGAACCACAGGTCGGGATCGCTGACATGACAAGGCAACTCCGGCTGCTGCTCGTCGGGGACTGTCGGTGTCGACATGTCCTGTTCACCTGCTTCCTGGTCTGGCGGCGCTCTTGCGGGGATCCGGACCAGTGGCGGGCTGTCGACCCAAAAACTGTGGCCACGGATCCTTGTGACTTCGGGTCCGTGGCCATTTGGCGAGATTGCGGGCTGACTACCTAGGTAGAACCCCGATCCACGGACGCGTCGGTCGCGGCGGCGGCACGGCGCTTGTGCGACGCGGCCAAGGCGGCCGCCGCGGCATGGGCAGCATGGTGGGAGCCAGTGTTGCCAGCCGTGACGGCCGGGCATACACCGAACGCGTTCACATTGATCATCGTGGCTCCCTCCTCTCGTCTAGAAGCTGCCGCCGAGCGTGAAAAGTGCGGTTCGAGGCTAAATCGTAGCAGCCTGACCCGGCAAGCGATTTTCTGACCTGCGTGTTTAGCCGCGGCCACGGACCAACTCCAACACGTCCGGGCCGAACTGCTCAAGCTTGCGGGCGCCGATACCGGGGATGGCGACCAGCGCGGCGTCGTCGGTGGGCAGCAGCTCGGCGATCGCGATCAGCGTGTTGTCGGTGAACACGACGTAGGCCGGCACATTCAGCTCCTTGGCAGTGCGCAGCCGCCAGTCCTTGAGCCGGAGCAACAGCTCGTCGTCGACATCGGCAGCGCACGTCTCGCAGCGGCGAAGCATGATCGCCGCGGGTGTGGTCAGCTGGTTGTTGCAGATCCGGCAGCGCGACGCGGTGCCGCGATTGCGCCGTGGCCGGCTCGGGGTGGGACCGGGTTGCGTCTGCGGGGACAGGCCGTTGAGAAAACGGGACGGCTTGCGGCTCTGCCGTCCGCCCGGGTTCCTGGACAGCGCCCAGCTGAGGGCCAAATGCATTCGGGCCCTGGTGATTCCGACGTAGAGTAGTCGGCGCTCCTCTTCGACTGCCTCGCTCTCGGCGCCGTGGGCCAACGCGTGAGTGATCGGCAGCGTGCCATCGGTCACTCCGACCAGGAACACCGCATCCCACTCCAGCCCTTTGGCGGCGTGCAGCGAAGCCAGCGTGACGCCCTGCACCACCGGCGGGTGACGCGCGTCGGCGCGGGTCCGCAACTCGGCCAGCAGACCGGGCAAGTTCAGCGCCGGCCGGTGCGCCACCTCTTCGTCGACCAACTCGGCCAACGCGACCAGGGCCTCCCACCGCTCTTTGGCCCGAGTTCCCGTCGGCGGCTGGGCCGTCAGACCCAGCGGTTCGAGCAGCCCCCGCACCACCTCAGGCAGTGTGCCGTCGCCATCGGTGCCGCGGTTGGCCGCCCGCTGCAAGACCAGCAGGGCTTGGCGGATCTCCTGGCGACTGAAAAAGCCCTCGCCGCCGCGGACCTGATAGGGAATGCCGGCCTCGGTCAACGCTTCTTCATAGACCTCGGACTGCGCGTTGATCCGGTAGAGCACCGCGATCTCCGCCGGCGGCGTGCCCGACTCGACGAGTTGCGAGATTGAGGCTGCCACCGCGGCGGCTTCGGCAACCTCGTCGGGATATTCACGAAACGTCGGAACCGGTCCAGGGTCACGCTGTCCGACCAGGTGCAGCTTGCTGCCGGCCACCCGTCCGCGGGCGGCGGCGATCACCCGGTTGGCCAGCGACACCACCTGCGGTGTCGACCGGTAGTCACGTTCCAGGCGCACCACGGTGGCGTCCGGGAACCGCCGCGAGAAGTCCAGCAGGTAACGCGGCGAGGCCCCGGTGAAGGAGTAGATGGTCTGGTTGGCGTCGCCGACGACGGTCAGGTCGTCGCGGTCACCCAGCCACGCCGACAGCACGCGCTGCTGCAGGGGCGTCACGTCCTGGTATTCGTCGACGACGAAGCAGCGGTAGCGGTCCCGAAACTCCTCGGCGATCGCGGCGTCGTCCTCGATCGCGGCCGCGGTGTGCAGCAGCAGGTCGTCGAAGTCGAGCAGCGCAACACCGTCCCCGCGGGATTTGAGCGACTCGTAGGCCGCGTACACGACCGCGACCTGCGCGGCGTCCAGCGGAACATCGCGGGCAACGGCAGCCACCGCGTCGGGATACTGCTCGGGGGAGATCAGCGACGCCTTGGCCCACTCGACCTCACCGGCCACGTCGCGGACGTCGTCGGTGCTCAGCTGCAGGCCGGCGCCGCTCGCACTCCGGGCGACAACAGCGAACTTGGTCTCCAGCAGCTGCCAACCGGTGTCCCCGACGACCCGCGGCCAGAAATACCGCAGCTGCCGGTGCGCGGCGGCGTGAAACGTCATCGCCTGCACCGCGGCGACGCCGGAGCCGGTCTGCGCGGCAGCCCCCAACGCCCGCAACCGAGCCCGCATCTCACCGGCCGCCCGCTGGGTGAATGTCACCGCCAACACCTGACCTGCGGCCACGTGTCCGGTGTCGACGAGCTGGGCGATGCGGTGGGTTATCGTGCGGGTTTTGCCGGTTCCCGCCCCGGCCAGCACGCAGACCGGCCCGCGAGGAGCCAGCACGGCCTCGCGCTGCTCGTCATCGAGGTCGGCAATCAATGAGTCTGCGATCACCGGCATGACGTCCATCTTGGCAGTGATCGCCGACAAACCCCGGGCAGCGCCACGCCGCGGCAATACCGAGGACACAAGTTATGTTGAACGCACCATGACCAATGCTTCGCTCACCATGTACACCACGACGTGGTGTGGCTACTGCCATCGACTCAAGACGGTGTTGAAGGCCGCCGGAATCGGCTATGACGAGGTCGACATCGAACAGGACACCGCGGCGGCGGAGTTCGTCGGCTCGGTCAACGGCGGCAACCACACGGTTCCGACGCTGAAGTTCGCCGACGGATCGACGCTGACCAACCCGGGCGCCAAGGAGATCGAGGCGAAGCTGGCCCAGCTGGCCGGGTGACGTCAGACCGCCTCGGCCCAGGATTCGATGATCACGCGTGCGATCGAGACCGAGCCGGGCAGCAACAGTTTGGATTCCGAGTCACTGCTCCAGTCACCGATGGCCAGCGCGGCACGAACCTCGTCGCGGGTGAACCATTCGGCCTCGGCGATCTCCCCGTCGTTGAAGGAGAATTGCTGTTCAGGGTCGCCGATCGCATGGAAGCCGACCATCACTGAACGCGGAAACGGCCACGGTTGGCTGCCCAGGTAGCGCACATCGCGGACGGTCAGCCCGATTTCCTCGCGGACCTCCCGGACGACACAGGTTTCGAACGATTCACCGGCTTCGACGAAACCGGCCAGCAGCGAGAACATCCGCTGCGGCCACACCGTTTGACGGGCCAGCACCGCGCGGTCGCCGCCGTCATGAACGAGGCAGATCACGGCGGGGTCGATACGTGGGAATTCCTCGTGACCGGTGACCGGGTTGACCCGGGCCCAGCCCGCTCTGATCGGTTTGGTGGGCGAGCCGTCCACCGAGCTGAACCGGGCGCCGGCATGCCAGTTCAGCAACGCCGCGGCAGCCGACACCAGCTGCGCGCCGACGTCATCGAAGAGCTGGGCCGCCCCGCGCAAATCGGCCACTGCGGCTTTCACGTTGGGATCCTCGGGTGCTTCCAGCGGACCCCGGACCGCCCACACATGTCGACCGTCCTCGATGCGGCCCAGGAACACCGCATCCGCTGGTGGCTTGTCGGCCAAGGTTTTCGCCTTGCCGAGCACCACCCGGCCGTCGGCGACCAACACCTGATTGCGCGAGTCCAGCCGCAGCAGCGCCGCTTCCGACCAACCGGCGGTGGCCGCCTCGATGTCGGTACGCACCTGGTCGGCGCGGTCGGCCCCGATGCGCGACAGCAGCGGCACACTTCGTAACTGGAAATCCACGTTTAACCCTTACTTCCGACATTTCGGACATAGAGCAGCCGATCACCGGCCTCGATGGCGTCGACCTCGGGTGCGTCGACGCGCAGCAACTGGCCGTCGCGAACCACACCTAACACGATGTCGGACAGATGCCGCGGTGAGCCGCCGACCTCGGTCTGCTCAACATCGCGCTCGGCGATGGCGAATCCCTCGGCCGGCGTCAGCAGGTCTTCGATCATTGCCACGACGCTGGGCGTTGTGGTGGCGACGCCGAGCAGCCGGCCGGCCGTCTCCGAGGAAATCACGACCGAGTCTGCGCCCGATTGCTGCAGGGAGTGCCTGTTCTCGCCTTCCCGGACAGACGCGATGATCTTTGCGTTGGGCGCGATCTCCCGGGCCGTCAGCGTGGCCAGCACCGCGGTGTCGTCACGTCCGGTCGCGATAATGATCGATGCGGCCTGCGGGCCGCCAGCCAGCCGCAGCACGTCTGATCTGGTGGCGTCGCCGTGCACTGTGACCAGACCGGCTCCGTCGGCGTGGTCGAGCGCGACTCGGTCCACGTCGACCACGACGATGTCGGAGCGCTTGACATCGTCGCTGAGCATCGCGCCGATCGCGGTGCGGCCCTTGGTTCCGTAGCCGACGACGATGGTGTGGTTGCGCACTCTCTTCCTCCATCGCTCGATTTTGATCGTTTCCCGCTGCCGTTCGGCGAGCACCTGCACCGTGGTGCCCACCAACACGATCAGGAATGCCACCCGCAGCGGGGTGATCAGCAAAATGTTGATCAGCCGCGCGGATTCGGTAAGCGGTGTGATATCGCCATAGCCGATAGTCGTCAGTGAGACGACCGCGAAGTAAACACAGTCCAGCACCGACAATGGCTTGCCGCTGACGTCGGTGTATCCGCCACGGTCGAGGTAGACGACGGCTGCCGCGACCAGCATCGCGAGCACTGCGATGGCGACGCGCCGCCAGATGGCACGAGTGGGGTCACGACTCTCCGGAATTCGCAGCACACCGACCAGCGCATAATCGGGCTGCGCGGTCAACGTCTCATCGAAGCGGGCCAGCCTACCTCTGGCCACGGCAACCCGTCATCGGCTGGCGCACGCCACAATGTAACCATGACCCCAATCACACCCAGTCCTCAGCGGGACGCCAGCCAGGCGGCCGCATACCGAATCGCGGCGCTGTTGCTCGGCGTCGGCACCGTCCACTTTGTGGCGCCGAAATCGTTCGACGAGATCATCCCCGCCGAGCTGCCCGGAAACCCGCGGTTCTATACCTATGCGTCTGGTGTCGCCGAGGTCAGCATCGGTGCACTGGTGCTGGCGCGACGGACTCGGCGGTTCGGTGCCCTGGCGGCTGCCGCGCTGTTCCTCGCGGTCTTCCCGGCCAACATCAACATGGTCCGGTTGTGGTGGGACAAGCCATGGCCGATGCGGATCGCCGCTCTGGCCCGGCTGCCGCTGCAGATTCCGATGATCACCGAGGCGCTCAAGGTGCGGCGCAACGCCTAGCGCGGCGATCAGGTGTAGCGCGGCTGGTCGGCTAGCAGCGCGGCCAACTCGTCGGGTTCCGGCAGCACATCGGGCTCGACGGTGACCCCGGTCCGCACGTAGTGAAAAGCTGTGCGCACCAACGATTCCCGATATCCGCTTAACGCAGCCCAAGCTAGCCGGTAGACACCGAGCTGGATAGCGGCCAGCCGGGCGGCATCCGACCCGTGCGGGGGCTCGCCGGTCTTCCAGTCCACGACGATCGCGCCGCCGTCCGGGTCGGCGAACACCGCGTCGATGCGGCCACGCACCACAGTGCTGCCGATGGCCATCTCGAACGGCACCTCGACGGCCACCGGCGTACGCGCGGCCCACGGTGAGGCGAGGAAGGTCTTCTGCAACGTGGCCAGCTCCTCGGCGTCGCGCTGCGCGATGTCGGTGTCCGCGGCACCGGGCAGGTCCGCCAGGTCGAACAACCGCTCAGTGCCGTAGAAACGCTCAACCCAGTCATGAAATGCATTGCCCAGCAACGCATGCGGGTCCGGGCGTGTCGGCAGTCGGCGCATCAGCCGCTGTGCGGCGTGCTCTGGATCGCGGGCCAAGTCCACCAGGCTGCTGACCGACAGCCCGCTGGGCAGCGTGCGTGCCGGCGGGCGCGCCGACCGGGCACGCTCGTCGAGCAGTGCGTCGACGTCGGCTGTCCAATCTTCGGTATCGGCGTCGGGCGCCGGGGCGGGTGCGTCGACCGACATCGCAGCGGCGACCAGCGCCGCCCCGCGCTCCACGTCGGCACGGCGACCGCCCAGTCCCCCGCAAGCGGGCGGTGCCCCCAGGTCGACGGGCCATATCGCCTCATGAACGCTGTCGCGCAAGGGGTTTCGGTCACCGTCCGCTGGCGATGGCGCCCAATGCTCGATCACTCCGCACGGCTGGCCGGCGGCGGCCGACCCGTCGATGATGTCCTTGAGCTCGCACAGGAAATTCGATGGCCCGCGCGGCTTGATCCCGGTGGCGCCCCAGTGGTGGCCGGAGAGCAGCAGGGTGTCCTCGGCGCGGGTGATCGCCACGTACAGCAGCCTGCGCTCCTCGTCGACGCGGCGTTGCTCGAGCTGGCGACGGTGCGCGGAGATCTTGTCCGACAGCTGCTTTCGATCGGTCACATCCGACGTGTCCAGAATCGGCACGCCGTGCACACCCGCCGAGGCACGATCGCCGCGCAGCAGCGGCGGAAGGTCGGCGGCGTCGGTAAGCCAAGTCCGAGCCTGGGCCGTCGACGGGAACATCCCGCCCGACAGGTGGGGCACGGCCACCACCTGCCATTCCAAACCCTTGGCGGCGTGCACGGTAAGCACCTGCACCCGATTCTGCGCGACCACGATCTGGGCCGGCGGCAAGCCGTTCTCGACCACTGCAGCCGCATCCAGGTACGCCAGTAGACCACCGACGGAGGCCGAGGAGCCGCTCGCCGCGGCGCCGACCCGTTCGGCGTAGCCGCTGACCACGTCGGCGAAGGCGTCGAGCTGCTCGGTGCCCGTCCAACCCGCGGCGAGTAGCGCAGCCCGGACCTCACAGTCGACGCCCATCAGACGACGCACCTCGGCGACCAGGTCGGGAAGCGAATGGCCGAGGTGGCCACGCAGCACGCTTAACTCGTCGGCGAGTGCCGCGATGCGCCGATACCCTTCCGCCGAATAGCCACTCGCCGGACCCGGGTCAGCAAGCGCGTCGGCCAGGCCTGCGGCATCGGCCTCTGGGCTAGCCGCTTCGGCGATCCGCTCGGCGGTATCCCCGGTGGGCGCTGCCTGCCCGCCGTCGAGGGTCACCGCGCGACGCCACAGCGCCACGACGTCCCTGGCTCCGAGCCGCCACCGGGGACCGGTAAGCACCCGCATGGCGGCCGCACCGGCGGTCGGTTCGGCGACCAGGCGCAGCATTGCGACCACGTCAGCGACTTCGGGCACCGAGAGCAGCCCGGCCAGTCCGACCACCTCCACCGGGACGCCGCGGGCGCGCAGCGCGGCGGCTATCGATGCGGCGTCGGCGTTACGCCGCACCAGAACCGCGGCGGTCGGCGGCAGGACACCGTCGGTGGCAGCCTGCCGGTAACGCCGTTCCAGGTGATCAGCGACCCACTCTCGTTCGGCCTGCACGTCGGACAGCAGCGCGCAGCGCACGGTGCCGGGCGGGGCGTCGGGGCGCGAGCGAAGCGCGTGCACCGCCACCGATCGTCGTCGCGCATCCGCCGAGACGGCGTTGGCCACGTACAGGGCCCGCGGCGGGTTGCGCCAACTGGTGCGCAGTTCCAGCACCGGCGCCGGGCCGCCGTCGGGCCGCGGGAAGTCGGTGGTGAACCGGGGCAGGTTGGTCGCCGAGGCGCCCCGCCAGCCGTAGATGGATTGGATCGGGTCACCGACGGCGGTCAACGCCAGTTGCTCGTCGACTCCGCCGCCGAACAGCGACGACAACAGAATGCGCTGGGCGTATCCGGTGTCTTGATACTCGTCGAGCAGCACCACCCGGTAGCGGCTGCGCAGCTGCTCACCGACCTGTGGGACCGCCGAGGCCAGCCGCGCGGCGGAGGCCATCTGGGTGCCGAAGTCCATCACCTTCTCCGCCCGCATCCGGCGGTGCAAAGCGTCGATCAGCGGCACCAGCTCGGCGCGTTCGGCCTGGGTGGCCAGCATCCGCAGCAGCCATTGGCTGGGTCCGCGGTCACGTTGGTAGCGGCCCGTGGGCAAGGTGTGCACCAGCCGTTCGAGCTCGACATGCGTATCGCAGAGCTGGCCGGTGTCGACCAGGTGCTCGGCGAGCTGACCCGACAGCCGCAGCACCATCGCGGTGACCGCGGCCGGGGTCTTGTCGGTGTGCAGCTCGCCGCGGTATCCGTTGACGACGTCGAATGCCAGCTGCCACAGTTCGGTCTCGCTGAGTAGCCGGGTGTCAGGCTCGACGGGCTGCGCGCACTCCCCCACCCCCGGCGACAGCAGGCCGTATTCGCGCAGTAGCTGGCCGGCGAAGGCGTGATAGGTGCTGACCATCGGCGCTCCGGCGGGCTCCCCGACCGGCAGACCCGGCTGGATGCCGATGGTCAGTTCGGTGCCGCCGAGTCGGGCCAGGCGGGTCCGCACCCGCCGCAGCAGCTGCCCGGCGGCCTTGCGGGTGAACGTCAGCCCTAGTACCTGGCCGGGCTCGGCGTAGCCGTTGGCCACCAGCCACACCACCCGTGCTGCCATCGTCTCGGTTTTGCCGGCGCCGGCGCCCGCGATGACCACCAGCGGTCCCGGCGGAGCGGCGATCACCGCCGCCTGCTCCTCGGTGGGCTCGAAAAGGCCGAGCGCGCATGCCAGTTCGGCCGGACTGTAGCGCGCTGACGCTGGCGCTGTAGCGGTCATACCGACCCCTTCTGGTCGACGCCGGTGTGGGCCGGGCAGCTCGGCCGCAGCGGGCAGTGCGCGCAGCCGTCGTTGATCCGGGCGATGAACTGCGGCCCGGCCGTCGCCCCGGCTGCCTCCCGGATTCGGTCGCGCCACTGTGCGCGGGACTCGGGTGTCAGCGGGTCCTGCTCGCGCTCGGTGGCGCCAGCGGCCCCGGTCCTGCCCAGGTACACCAGCCGCCCGCCGCCGGGCTCGTCGCCTTGGGCCTGAGGGGACCGCCCGCTTGCGGGGGACAGACCCTCGGCCACCGCCAGCTGGTAGGCCGCCAGTTGGGCGTGCCGTTGCGCATCGTCCTTGCTGACCGGTGTCTTGCCGGTCTTGACGTCGACGATGACCAGCCGGCCGGCTGCGTCGCGTTCGATCCGATCAACCCGGCCGCGCAGCCGAACGGTTGCACCACCACGTTCATCGAGCACCCCGTCGACGTCGACTTCGACGCCGACCTCGGTCAGCTCGCCACGGGTCTGGGCCCGCCACTCGAGGAACGCCTGGATCATCGCGCGATGCCGGGCCAGCTCGTTGGCTGAATACCAACGGGATTCGAACGGCAGATGCTGCCAGGCCCGCTCCAGGGCGACCAGCAGCTGCGACTCGCTGGTGGCCGGCTCGGCGATCAGCGCATGCAGCACCGAACCGACGGTGGAGCCCAGGTCGCGCGGATCGGTGCCGCCGTGGCGCTCGGCCAGCCAGCGCAGCGGACAGTCGGTCAGCGTCTGCAGGCTCGACGGGGTCAGCGTGACAACGTGATCGTCACCGCTCCACAGCGGCTCAGTGGTGCTGACCGGCGTCATGCCATACCAGCCGGCCGGGTCGGCGCCCGGCACCCCCGCTGCGGCCAGCCGGGCCAATTGCGCTGCCGCGCCAGCACGCATCGTCTCACTGACCGCACCCTGCGGTGCGCACACCGCCCCGCGCAGCCGGCCCACCACCGCGGCCGCCGACAGCACCCGTGGCGCCGTGACCGGTTGTAGCGCGGCATCGGCGGTTCCGGTGGCCCACTGCGCAATTTCGGAAAAGAACGGCGACGGCATGCTGGCCTCCTCACCGCCGTTCGCCTCTCCGTCGACGGCCGTCACCAGCAGGCGCTTCCGTGCCCGGCCCATCGCTGCCACCAACAGCCGCCGTTCCTCGGCGAGCAGCGGCGCCCGCATCGAGGCGTTCTCGGTGACCCCGTCGAGGACGTCGAGCAGCCGTTGGGTGCCGAGTACTCCTCCGCGCGGAATCGTATTGGGCCACAACCCTTCCTGCAGGCCGGCGATGACTACCAGATCCCACTCGTGGCCGAGTGCCGCATGCGCGCTGAGCACCGCGACCTGCTCGGCCGCGGCCGCGGGCTCGGGGCCGACTGCGGGCACCTGCAGCGCGCCCAGGTGGTCGATCAACCCGCGCAGCGACGCGCCGGCGGAGCGCGACAGGTATTGATCGGTGGCGTCGAACAGCGCCGTCACCGCGTCGAGGTCCCGGCCGGCATGAGTCCCGGACGGGCCGCCGCGCTCACATGCCGCCAGCCAGCGCCGTTGCAAACCCGAACGATGCCATGCCGCCCAGAGCGTGTAGCGCGTATCCTCGCCACGCCGGTGACAACGAGCGGCGGCATCCAGCACCGCACGTACCCGTCGCAGCGGCCGGGCCTGGGCGGCGGTCAACCGAGCCGACGGTGCGCCGTTCACGGCCTCGACCAGCAGGTCGGCGAATTCCCTTGGCGGCCCGTCCATGTCGCCGCGACGTAGCGTCCGTCGTAGCTGGCGAAGCGAAACCGGGTCGACGCGGCCGATTGGTCCGGTCAGCAGCGCCAGCGCCTGCTCGCCGTTCAGGCCGTCGGCGGTGGCGGCCAGCACCATCAGCAACGCCCGCGCCGCGGGTTGCTCGGCCAGCGAACCCGTGACCGCCGATGGGGCCACCGGGACACCGGCTCGAGCCAGCGCGTGCGGCAACCCGGCCGCGGCGCGCGGCACCGATCTGACGATGACCGCCATCTGCGACCATGGCACACCATCGAAGAGGTGCGCGCGCCGCAAAAAATCGGCGATCAGCGTCGCCTCGGCGCCGGCGGAGGCGGCCAGCTTGGCCATCACCGATCCGGCATCTGTTCCGGTGCCGTCGATTTCGCAGCCACCGGGAAGTCGCCTGGCGATGCCCGAGACGACCCGGGTCACCGCTGGAGCGCAACGATGTGAGGATGTCAGCGTCACGGACGGCGGCAAGGCAGCACCTGGTTGCAAGGCGTCGCCGCCCAGTAGCGCCGCCGGCTCAGCGCCGCGGAAGCCAAACACCGCCTGGTTAGGGTCACCGGCGAGCAGCGTCACGGCGGCGCCGGCGGCCAGTACGCGAACCAGCAGAGCGGCCTGCGGATCGAGTTGCTGGGCATCGTCAACCAGCAGAACGCCGATCCGGGCTCGTTCAGCGGCCAGCAGCTCCGGGTCGGCAGCGAATGCCTCGAGAGCGGCCCCGACCAGTTCGGCGGCGCCCACCGCCGGAGTGGTTGCCTGCGGAGCAGCCGTTCCTACGGCCGCGCGCAGCAGCATCACCTGCTCGTATTTGCGAGCGAACTGGCCTGCGGCCGCCCATTCCGGACGACCGGACCGTCGGCCCAGCCGTTCCAGCTGTTGGGGGTCGACGCCGCGTTCGGCGCACCGGGTCAACAGCTCACGCAGCTCGGCGGCAAACCCCGCGGTGCCCAAGGCGGCCCGCAGCTCAGTGGGCCACGATGTCGTCGCATCTGGACCGTCCTGCAACTCGCCGGCGAGCAATTCGGCGATGGTCGCATCCTGCTCTGCGCTGGTGACCAGCCGGGGCGGTGGACCGCCGGCGCGCTGCGCCGCCAGCCGCAGCACGGCGAACGCGTAGCTGTGCACGCTGCGCACCAAAGGTTGCCGGATGACCGGCGGGAGCCAATGGCCCACCTCTCCCCCGCAAGCGGGCGGTACCACCACCTCGGGCCCAGCGGTCGCGCGTCGTCGGCGCGCGAGAGGACCGACGTCCTGCGAGCGCAGCAACTTCGTCGTCAATGCGCTACGTGCCTGCGCCCCGATCCGGCCCGAACCCGTCAGCAGCAGCACCGATTCCGGATCGGCCCCTGCGGCGATACGCGCAGCCGCGACGTCTATCAACAGGCAGCTCTTGCCCGTTCCCGGACCGCCCAGCACTCGAATCAGCCCGCGCAGATCGGGATCGAGCACAGCGCGGGCCTCCGGACCCCAGCGGTAAGACATAGCGGCATGACACCACGGGGGTCCGACAAGTCGGCCCGGCCGGCAATGAGTCGACGTCGAACTGGCACCATCGACGCGTGACCCGCCTGCACGTCCACCGCTACGGCCCCTCCGGCCCCCTGCGACTGCTGGCGCTCCATGGTCTGACCGGGCACGGCAAGCGCTGGGAACCGTTGGCGACTCAACACCTGGCCGAGATCACCGTTGCCGCACCCGATCTGATCGGACACGGCAGGTCGTCGTGGGCGGCGCCGTGGACCATCGATGCCAACGTCGCCGCGCTGGCTGAACTAATCGAGCACCAATCCGACAGCCCCGTACTGGTAGTCGCGCATTCGTTCGGGAGCGCGGTCGCACTACACCTGGCTGCCGCCCATCCCGACCGAGTGGCCGCACTGGTGCTGCTTGACCCGGCCATCGGTCTGGACGGCGCGTGGACGCGTGAGATAGCGGACGCCATGCTGGCCTCCCCCGACTACTCGGACGCCGCGGAAGCGCGCGCAGAGAAAGCCACCGGCTCGTGGGCGGATGTGGACCCGGCCGTGCTCGACGCCGAACTCGACGAACATCTCATCGCGCTGCCGGGCGGGCGATACGGTTGGCGGGTCAGCCTGCCCGCGATGATGTCCTATTGGAGTGAGTTGGCCCGCGAAATCATGTTGCCGCCCAAAGGAATTGAAACGACGTTGGTGCGGGCTGCCTGGACGTCGCCATCATATGTCACCGACCGACTCATCACCTGCCTGCGTGACCGACTGGGAGCCGATTTTCAGCTGCTGGATTTCGACTGCGACCACATGGTGGCCGAGAGCAAACCCGCCGAGGTCGCCGCGCTGATCCGCGAGCGGATGCGCTGACCGTGGCGCCGGTGACTGACGATCAGGTCGAGCGGGTGCGCGAGCTGGTTGCCTCGATCCCCGCCGGCCGGGTCTCGACGTACGGTGATATCGCCGCTGCCGCAGGGCTTTCCAGCCCGCGAATTGTCGGCTGGATCATGCGTACCGACTCCTCGGACCTGCCCTGGCACCGGGTGATAACTGCATCCGGCCGGCCCGCGCGACATCTGGTCACCCGGCAGTTGGAATTGCTTCGGGCAGAAGGAGTTCTCGCGGTCGACGGCAGGGTCGCGCTGGACGAGATCCGCTACGAGTTCCAGGCTTAGAGGATCAGCCGCACCAGGGCGGCCGTGTGCGCCAGACCCGGGAAGGCGGCGGCCGTCGATCGTGGATGCAGTGCATGGACAGCGAGCCGGAACATCAACGCGCGCAACAGCATCTGCGGCCACTCCGGCAGACCGTTCCAGCGATCGATGAGGCCTTCGTCGGCCTCACCCCATGACAACGCGTCGACGACGACCACCCCCGCCGCCCACGACGAGGGCCGCCAGTACGGCGTGATGTCAGTTATCCCAGGCGCGGCGGCACCCGCGAACAGCACCGTTCCGTAGAGATCTCCGTCTACCAGCTGGTTGGGGCTCTTGGTGGGCCGGCGTAGTCCGGCAAGCTGGTTGATCAGTTCGATCGACCGCTGCCCGTCCGCGCTCGGCGAAGGCGCCCGCGCCCCCGGCGGCACCGACTGCAACGGCCGTTCTTCCCAGGCGGCACGATCAGCGGCGATAAAGACGTCGACATCGGCCCACGGCACCGTCGGCCCTTGGGCGAGGAATCGCGGCCGCTCCAGTTTGCTGGTTGCCTCGTGCAGCCGTACTGACGCGGACACCACCTCGTCGTGCCGAGGCTCGGGTTGGCCGGCCACGAAAGTGTCTGCTCGCCAACCGGAAACCACGTAACGCCCATCGGTCGACCGGACCGGCCGGGCCAACCGTACGCCGTCGACGAAAAGCGTCTCACGTACCCGCGCAGACCAGGCGGCGCGCGCGTTCTCGGCGACCATCGACAACACCACTTCGCCGCATCGCCAGCCACCCTCCCAGCTGGCGCCCAGGAGTATCGGAGGCACGCCGCTCAAACCGAACGCCGCCAGCACGTGCTCGGGCGGCGGCTCGACGGTCACACGAGCAGCCTAATCGGGCTCAGCGAACTCTCGGGACTAGACACGAAGACCCGGTTGGCCGCGCCGGGTCAGTACATCACCATGTCGGGCTGCATCTGTTTGGCCCATGCCACGATCCCGCCCTGCAGGTGCAACGCGTCGGCAAACCCGGCTTTCTTCACCGCGGCCAGGGCCTCCGCTGAGCGCACTCCAGTCTTGCAATACAGCACGGGCACACGGTCGGCAGGCAGCTTGGCCAGGCCCTCGCCGGAGCTGATCATCGACTTCGGAATCAACGTCGCGCCGTCGATATGGTTGATGGCCCACTCCACCGGCTCACGCACGTCGATCAGGGCGACTTTCTTGCCGGAGTCCAGTAAGTCGCGCAGCTCGCGCGGGGTGATCGAGGAGTCAGCAGCCGCGTCGGCCGTGTCCTCGGACACCACGCCGCAGAATTCCTCGTAATCGATCAGCTCGGTGATCTTGCGAGTGGACGGGTCCTTGCGGATCGTGATGGTGCGATAGCTCATCTCCAGCGCGTCGTACACCATCAGCCGGCCGAGCAGCGACTCGCCGATTCCGGTGATCAGCTTGATCGCCTCGGTGCCCATCACCGACGCGATCGACGCGCACAACACGCCCAACACACCGCCTTCGGCGCAGGACGGCACCATGCCCGGTGGGGGCGCCTCCGGGTACAGGTCGCGGTAGTTGAGGCCGCGCCCGCCGGGAGCATCCTCCCAGAACACCGAAACCTGGCCTTCGAACCGGTAGATCGACCCCCACACGTAGGGCTTGTGCGCCAGCACCGCGGCGTCGTTGACCAGGTACCGGGTGGCGAAGTTGTCGGTGCCGTCAAGGATCAGGTCGCATTGCTCGAAGAGCTCGACGGCGTTTTGCGGCTCCAGCCGCATCTCGTGCACGCGCACGTCCACCAGAGGGTTGACCTCGGCGATCGAGTCGCGCGCAGACTGCGCCTTGGATCGGCCGATGTCGGAAACGCCGTGGATGATCTGGCGTTGCAGATTGGACTCGTCGACGACGTCGTAGTCGACGATGCCGATCGTGCCGACACCCGCCGCGGCCAGGTAGAGCAATGTCGGTGCGCCCAGACCGCCGGCGCCGATCACCAGCACCCGCGCGTTCTTGAGCCGCTTCTGTCCGTCGACACCCAGGTCGGGGATGATGAGATGCCGGCTGTAGCGGGCAACCTCGTCCCGCGTCAACTCCGCAGCCGGTTCAACTAGCGGTGGCAACGACGTCGACACCGACATCTCCTCGATTCGTCACTCGGCTGACATTCCGCACGTGTCAGCCATAACCATCACAACAGCTCTGCCAGACAACGGCAAACAGCTGCCGTTGCTTCCCGCGCCGGGCTAGGCGATCGGGTAAGGCCAGGGATTGAACCGGCAGGTCTTGCCGTCGGGTTTGACCCATTCCGGGTCGAACTTCGCGGCGTCGTCGTTGGAGGTTGAGAAGGTCTGCTGCATCATGATCGGCGCCAAACCGCCCTGCTTGTCGCAGGGCTCGTGACGCAGATAGCCAATGGCGTGGCCGACTTCATGGTTGATCAGATATTGCCGATACGAACCCACATCGCCCTGAAAGGACACCGCGCCGCGCACCCAGCGGGCCTCGTTGATGAAGACCCGCGGTTGGGCCTCAGCCCCGTAGGACGGGTTGTAGCAGGACGTCTCAAGCGGGAATTCGTAGCCGCAGCCTTCCCGCACGCTCATCGGTGAGCTCAGTGAGATTCGGATGTCGGGTTTGCTCTTGTCGGTCGCATCGATCCTGACGAAAGCGAACTGCGCGTCGTGTATCCAGCTCTTGGGGTTGGCCAGCGTCTGGTCGACCATCCCTGCGAACGCGTCGTCACCGCCGAACGCGGTGGGGTCCATGCCGTTTTCGACCTCGACGGTGTATTTGAAAACTTTGGCGGTGCCCTGGCCCATTTGCGGCGTGCCACCCGGGACGATCTGCCAAGACTTGTCGCCGGCTCCGGTGAACGGGCCGCCGTTGGGCAGCACCCCGGTCGGCAGGTTGGCGTCGAACTGCGTCAGACCGCGCGGCGGGGCATCGATGATCACCGTGCCCACTGCGCCGATTTTGGGCGGACCCTGCACCGGCTGCCCGGAAACGGGTGCGGACGCGCTCGTCCCCGTGACCGTCTGGTAGATCACCACACCGGTGACGGCAACCAGTGCCGGCAGCGCATAGGCGCGCCAGCCGTAAGTAGATACAAAACGTCCCAGCCAGCTCTGTTTGCGCCAGCGGCCGCTGTCCCGATTCGCCCGGACCCGCCCCGAGCCCCAGGCAAGCGGGTCCCGCTGGGCGCGAAGCGGTTCTCGCCAGTCGTCGCGGAGCACCGGTGTCCGGTTACCCCCGCGCCGGTCCGGGTCGTAGGTCACTTTCACAGGATGGCACAACGGCCGCTAGCTGGGACTCTCGGCGCGCCAGACGGTAAACGTACGACGCTGATCTGCCGACATTCAGGGCGCGGGTGGGGATAGGAAATGCACAGTGGGTAGTAGTTGGGTAGTAGTGTCGTTGCGACTAGCCGCGCATCGGTACACCGGCGCTACGACAATCAGATTAAGGACTCAATGAGCGATCTCGCCAACGCCGCCGAAAGGAGCGCGGTCAAGCCCGGCACCCCCACTCGGCGCGGCAATCGGCTGCCTCGTGACGAGCGGCGTGGCCAATTGCTCAACGCAGCCAGCGAGATTTTTGTCGACCGCGGATTCCACGCCGCCGGCATGGACGAGATTGCCGAACGTGCCGGAGTCAGCAAACCCGTTCTCTACCAGCATTTTACAAGCAAGCTGGAGTTGTACCTGGCGGTCCTGCAGCGCCACGTCGACAATCTGGTGTCCGGTGTGCGGCAGGCACTGCGTACCACCACCGACAACCGGCAACGGTTGCGGTCGGCCGTGCAAGCGTTCTTCGATTTCATCGAACAAGACGGCCAGGGCTACCGGCTGATCTTCGAGAACGACTACGTCACCGAGCCCCAGGTCGCGGCGCAGGTACGGGTGGCCACCGAATCGTGCATCGACGCGGTTTTCGACCTGATCAGCGCGGACTCCGGTCTGGACCCGCACCGCGCGCGGATGATCGCGGTGGGCTTGGTCGGAATCAGCGTCGACTGCGCCAGGTACTGGCTGGACAGCGACCGGCCGATTACGAAGGAAGATGCCGTCGACGGCACCGTGCAGTTCGCCTGGGGCGGGCTGTCACATGTGCCGCTCACCCGTTCCTAGCCGCGCCGCTTCCAATTCCGAAACCAACTCGGCGCGCGTCCGCGACACCGATTTCGACATAGGCGATCTTGGCCGCATGGACCAGGAAACGGCGGCCCTTGTCGTCGGTCAGGCTCAGCACGTCGGAATCCTTGCCCAGTGCAGTGGTGACTAATTCTTCGACTTCGCCGGGTGTTTGCGCGCTGGTGAAGACCAACTCGCGCGAGCTGTCCGCGATACCGATCTTGACCTCCACGTCGGTCCCTTCCCGTTCCTTCGGTAATCGTTCTCCGACAAGCAGGCTAGTGGACGTTGGTTCGCTGTGCTGAAAGCCGGTCGGCACCAAGGATTCGCGAGGGGGTAAAGCCGGCCACCGTTGGCAAATCGTGACCTGACACGCCCGCGCGCGCGTCCCCGGTCACTGGTCACATCGATAACATCTGCACCATCAGCACCACAAATTACCTGGATAGCGATATTCAGGACTACCCAGATGACGCCGTCGACGACATCTACGCCGACGGCGATGACCTGTACGCGCCGATCGATCAGCGCTGGCGTCCGATCGCGGCAATCGCCGGTATCGTCTTCGTGCTCGCCGTGATCGCCACGGTTGTGATCGTCAACGGCGGCGACAGCGCCACCACGTCGGCCACGGTCGTGGTGCCGCCGAGTCGAAGCGTGACCGCCACACCGTGGCCCAGCGCAGGACCAGCCCTGCCTCCCGAGACGGTCACCACCGTGACACCGCCTCCGCGGCAGCCCAGCCCAACGGCCCGCAGCACTGCACCGACGGTGATCCCGCCGCCTGCCGCTGTCCCCTCCGTGCCACCGGACGTGGCCGCCCGCACGTTCGTCTACCGCGTGACCGGGACCAAGCCGCTTTTCGATCTGGTCACCGTCATCTACACCGACGCACAGGGCGCGCCCCGGACCGACCTCAACGTGTCACTGCCGTGGTCGAGAACGGTGGTAATGAACCCGGGGGTGCAGATCAGGTCCGTCGTTGCGACGAGCCTGACCGGCCAACTCAACTGCTCGATCATCGACGGCGCGGGTCAGCCTGTCGCGGTCTCGACCAGCAACGCGATGATCGCGACCTGCGCCCGCTAGGCCAGACCCAGTTCCCGCATCCGTTCGTCGTGGGTGCGCTGCAGTCGGTCGAAGAACCCCGCCATCTGGGTCAAGCCGTCTGTCCTGGACACCACCAGGTCGACCAGCTCATCGTGTTCGGCCAGCACGTATTGGGCCTGCGTGATCGCTTCGCCGAGCAGACGACGTGACCACAGTGCCAGCCGGCTGCGCTGTTTGCCGCTCTTGGTCACCGCCGCGCGCACCTCGGCGACGACGAACTGGGAGTGTCCGGTCTGCGACATCGTCGCACGCACCACGTCGGCAACCTCATCGGGCAACTCGTCGGCGATCTGCAGATAAAAGTCTGCGGCCAGCGCGTCACCGACATAGGCCTTGACCAGGGCCTCCAGCCAGGTGCTCGGCGTAGTCAGCCGGTGGTAGCCGTCGAGCGCGGAGGCGTACTTCGAAATCGTCGGCACCACGTCGACACCGCGGCTCTCCAGGGCATCGCGCAGCAGCTCATAGTGCCCCATCTCGGCTGCCGCCATGCTGGCCATCGAAATCCGCCCGCGCAGATCCGGCGCCATCTTCGCCTCTTCGGTGAGCCGGTAGAACGCCACGACCTCGCCGTAGGCCAATAACGCGAACAGTTCGTTGACGCCGGGATGGTCCGCCGGCAGCCGTGGCGGAGGCGGATCGGCCAGCTTGTCGCCCGGCGAAAGCGGAGTCATGGCAACCACTCTAGGCCGGATTGGTGGTGACCCGCTGCGCGCGCCTACGCCACGCTGGCGATCACCACGAGGCCCGATTGGTGGCGACCCGCTGCGCGCGGCCGGGGCGCCAATCCGGATCGCGACGGCCGACCAGCTATGATCGACGTAGGTGACGGCTGTAGATCCATGCCGCTGCTACCGGAGCAATGTGCGTGCACGCAGTTGGCCCTCCTAAGTGAGCGCAGGGCCCGCGAATCGGCAACGTATTCGACAGTCAACTGGTGCGCGCGTGACCGCAACGATTGACTAATCGAATACGACCCCGAAAGGCATACGTGCTTCACGCATGACCCCGATTATCACACCAACCCGAGCCACATCCGAATCGACCTTTGCCGAGATCGGCGTCCGCGACGAAATAGTGCAGGCCCTGACCGAAGAGGGCATCGAACATCCCTTTGCCATCCAAGAGCTCACGCTGCCGCTAGCACTTGCAGGCGACGACCTGATCGGCCAGGCCCGCACCGGAATGGGCAAGACCTTCGCGTTCGGGGTGCCGCTGCTGCAGCGGATCACCTCGTCAGGCGCCGAGCGGCCCCTCAACGGCATTCCCCGGGCTTTGATCGTGGTGCCCACCCGCGAACTCTGCCTCCAGGTGTCCGGCGACCTCGCCACCGCCGCCAAGTACTTGACCACCGACGACGGCCGACGGCTGTCGGTGGTGTCCATCTACGGCGGCCGGCCCTACGAGCCGCAGATCGAGGCGCTGCGTGCCGGCGGCGACGTGGTGGTGGGCACGCCGGGTCGGCTGCTCGACCTGGCCCAGCAGGGGCATTTGCAGCTCGGCGGCCTGTCGGTGCTGGTTCTCGACGAGGCCGACGAGATGCTCGACCTGGGCTTCCTGCCCGACATCGAGCGGATTCTGCGCCAAATCCCCGACGCGAGGCAGTCGATGCTGTTCTCGGCGACCATGCCCGATCCGATCATCACGCTGGCCCGCACGTTCATGAACCAGCCGACCCACATCCGCGCCGAGGCGCCACACTCCTCGGCGGTCCACGACGCCACTAAGCAGTACGTCTACCGCGCACACGCTCTGGACAAGGTCGAACTGGTAGCCGAATACTGCAGGCCCGTGGACGCGGCGCGACCATGATCTTCACTCGCACCAAGCGCACCGCCCAGAAGGTCGCCGACGAGCTTGCCGAACGCGGTTTCGCCGTCGGGGCCGTGCACGGCGACCTGGGGCAAATAGCCCGCGAGAAGGCGCTGAAAGCGTTCCGGAGCGGCGGGATCGACGTTCTGGTCGCCACCGACGTGGCCGCCCGCGGCATCGACGTCGACGACGTCACGCACGTCATCAACTACCAGATCCCCGAGGACGAACAGGCCTACGTGCACCGGATCGGCCGCACCGGCCGCGCCGGCAAGACCGGGGTCGCGGTCACGCTGGTGGACTGGGACGAGCTGGCTCGCTGGACGATGATCGACAAGGCCCTTGGCCTGGGCTGCCCGGATCCATCCGAGACGTACTCCAATTCGCCGCACTTGTACGTCGAGCTGGACATCCCGACGGAGACCCAAGGCACCATCGGGGCACCGCGCAAATCGCCGGCCAAACGCACCACGTCGGGTGGGCGCAACGGCGACCAATCCGGGCAACAGCGCAACGGCAACCGGCAGCGGCAGCGCACCCGCGGCGGCAAAACGGCGACCGGCCACCCCGCCGCCGGCGCTAACGGCAAGCCCGAAACAGAGGCATCGACGCCGTCAACCGGCACCGCGAACGAAACGTCCGGCGATGGCGCGCGCACGCGACGTCGCCGTCGGCGCCCGCGCAATTCAGCGGGCGTGGCCGCCAACGCCAACTGAACCGGCGTCACCGCCGCCCGATGGTCAAACCGGAACGCCGCACCAGGGTTGATGTGTTGGCTGCGGCTGCAATCGTGGCCGTGGTCGCCGCGGCTGCGGCATTGATCTGGTGGACCAGCGATGCCCGGGCCACGATCAGCCGGCCCGCATTGGTGCCCGCCCCCAGCCCGACCCCCGCGCGCGCGGTGCCGGCTTCGCTGCGGCAGCTATGGACGGCCACCAGCGCGGCGACCGTCCAACCGGTTGCGGTCGGCGGGACCGTCGTCACCGGCGACGGGCACGCCGTGCAAGGGCGCGATCCGGTCACCGGGGCCGTGCGTTGGAGCTATTCGCGGGACAGCGATCTGTGCGGGGTCTCCTGGGTCTACCGCTACGCCGTCGCGGTCTATCGCGACGAACGAGGCTGCGGCCAGGTCAGCACGATCGACGGATCCACCGGCCGGCGCGGGCCCGCCAGGAGCAGCTATGCCGACAAGCGTGTCGAGCTGTCTTCCGACGGCACGACGGTGTTGTCAGCCGGCGACACCCGGCTGGAACTGTGGCGCTCGGATATGGTCCGGATGCTCTCGTACGGCGAGATCGACGCCCGGGTCAAGCCATCTTCGAAGGGACTACACACCGGGTGCCGATTGACGTCGGCCGCCGCCAGCTCCGCGGCGACGTCGGTGTTCGAAGCGTGCGGCAGGCAGGCGGATCTGCGGCTCACCCTGCTGCGTCCGAGCAAAGAAGAAGACGAGCCGGGGCTGCGCGATGTCCCGGAGCCGGGGATCGGCGTGGATTCCGGCGCCCGAGTCCTGACGGTGACGGAGACCCGGACGGCTGTATATCTGCCGGTGCCGCAGCCCAGAGTCGACGTGGTCGACGAGACCGGCGCGACTGTGGGGAGCACGCTGCTGCCCAAGCCGCCGTCGGCGTCCAGCGTGGTATCACGACCGGGCAACCTGGTCACCTGGTGGACCGGCGACAAGGTAATGGTCTTCGATGCGGCGAACCTGACCTACCGCTACTCCATTGGCGCCGCCGGGCCTTCCGTTCCGGTGGGGCCGGCGACGATGATGGCCGGCAAGTTGCTCGTCCCGGTCACTGACGGCATCGCTGTCTGTGATCCGGTCACCGGGGTCGGCGAAGGCTTCCTGCCGGTGAGTCGGCAGCCGGGAAGCCCGCCGGTGATTCCCGCTGTTTCGGGTTCCCAGGTGCTCGAGCAGCGCGGCAACACCCTCGTCGCGCTGGGCTGAGGCGCCGACGTCAGGTGTCGATGGTGAACGTCGGCAGTGCGTTGCCCGACTTCCAGTGTTTGAGCAGCGCCTGGGCCAACTCTCGGTAGGCGGACGCGCCCTTGTTCTTGCGTGCGGCCAACACCGACGAGCCGGACGCGCTGGCTTCGGCGAAACGCACCGTGCGTGGGATGGGCGGCGCCAGCACCGGCAGGTCGTAGCGGTCCGCGACGTCGAGCAGCACGTCGCGGGTGTGGGTGGTGCGCGGGTCGTACAGCGTCGGCAGTGCGCCCAGTAACCGCAGGCCCGGGTTGGTGATCTGCTGAACGTCGGCGACCGTGCGCAGGAACTGCCCGACGCCGCGATGCGCCAGCGTTTCGCATTGCAACGGCACAATGACCTCGTCGGCGGCGGTCAGCCCATTGAGCGTGAGAACGCCCAGCGACGGTGGGCAGTCAACGATGACCACGTCGAACTTGTCGCCGAGTTTGTCCAGGGCGCGTTTGAGCGCGTACTCGCGGCCGGCCCGCATCAGCAACATCGCTTCGGCGCCGGCCAGGTCGATGTTGGCCGGCAGCAGCGTCATCCCCTCCGCGGTGTCCACCAGGGCGGCGTTGGGCTCCACCTCACCGAGCAACACCTCATGCACCGACACCGCCAACTTGTCCGGGTCCTGGCCCAGCGAAAAGGTCAGGCAGCCCTGCGCGTCGAGGTCGACGAGCAGCACTCGCCGTCCCGCGTCGACCATCGCCGCACCCAGCGAGGCCACCGTCGTCGTTTTGGCCACCCCGCCCTTCTGGTTGGCCACGGCCAACACACGGGTCGTCATCAAGCGCCGCTCCTTCTCATTGTCGGGCGGTTAACAACTGCCATCCTGGCACCAACCCCATGGTGCCCGCGCGCGGATGGCGGTGAGTCTCAGGCACAATCGGTCAGCATGGGCGTCGAGAGCCATCGGCTGGTGTTGCTGCGGCACGGAGAGACCAAGTGGTCCAAGTCGGGCCAGCACACCGGACGCACTGATCTCGAACTGACCGACACCGGCCGAGTCCAGGCCGAGCTGGCCGGGCGCGTTCTGCGTGAACTGAAACTCGCCGACCCGCTTGTGATCAGCAGCCCGCGTATACGTGCCCTGACCACAGCCAAGTTGGCTGGGCTCGCCGTGGACGAGGTGTCTCCCTTGCTCGCCGAATGGGATTACGGCGCCTACGAGGGGTTGACGACCCCGCAGATCCGGGAATCAGTTCCTGATTGGCTGATCTGGACGCACGGTTGCCCTGGCGGCGAAAGTGTGGCTCAAGTCAGCGACCGCGCCGATCGGGCCGTCGCACTGGCGTTGGAACACATGACCTCGCGCGACGTATTGTTCGTGGGCCACAGCCACTTTTCCCGTTCGGTGATCACGCGCTGGGTCGAGCTGCCGCTCGTCGAGGGCAGCCGCTTTTGGATGCTCGCCGGCTCGATCGCCGTGTGCGGGTTCGAGCATGGCGTGCGACAGCTCGCCGCGCTCGGATTGACCGGCCTCCCGCAGGCGATCGCACCCGGGTGAGCACCACCGAGCCACCGTTCGTGCTATGCGGGCCGACCGGCGCCCTCGTCGCCGACGGCGTGCAAGCCTGCTACCGGGACGTGGCCGGCGCGCAATCGGCGTTGTGTTCGGGGGCAGTGCCAATAGTGCTGGGCGCGTTGGCTTTTGATGTAGACAGTCCGGCCGCGTTGATGGCGCCGCGCTCCGTGCGGCGCACCGCCGAACTGCCCGACTGGCCGACCGGCCCGCTGCCGGCGGTGCACGTGGCCGGGGCCGTTCCCGCACCCGAAGAACACCGCGCCCGGGTTCGCCAGGCCCGCGACCTGCTGAGCGCGGCGGGCAGCCCGCTGCAGAAGGTGGTGCTGGCCCGCGCGTTGCGGCTGGCCGCCGATGCTCCGCTGGATGCCCGGGTCATCTTGCGGCGGTTGGCCGCCAATGACCCTGCCGCCTACGGCTATCTGGTCGACCTGTCAGCGGCGGGCGGCCAGTATTCGGGCATGGCCCTGGTCGGCGCCAGCCCGGAGCTGCTGGTCGCGCGCGACGGCGACCGGGTGACCTGCCAGCCCTTCGCCGGTTCCGCGCCGCGTGCCGCCGACCCCGAGCTCGACGCCGCCGCAGGCGCCGTGCTCGCCGATTCAGCCAAGGATCGCCACGAGCACCAGTTGGTCATCGATACCATGGCCGAGGCGTTGCGTCCGTTGTGCAGCGAGTTGACGGTCGCCGCCGCACCCAAGCTCAGCCGCACCGCAGCGCTCTGGCATCTCAGCACACCGATCACTGGGCGGCTGCGCGACACATCCACCACCGCAATCGATTTGGCGTTGGCCCTGCATCCCACCCCGGCGGTCGGCGGGGTTCCCACCGACGCCGCCGCCGAACTCATCAGCGCACTAGAGGGCGACCGCGGGTTCTACGCCGGTGCTGTCGGCTGGTGCGACGCTCACGGCGACGGGCGGTGGGTGGTGTCCATCCGCTGCGCGCAGCTGGCGGCCGACCGTCGTACTGCGCTGGCCCACGCCGGCGGCGGCATCGTCGCCGAATCCGATCCTGATGATGAAGTCGCGGAGACGACAACGAAATTCGTGACCATTTTGACTGCGCTGGGAGTTCAACCGTGACCGCACACATCCGCCCAGCCGTACCTGCGGACGCCACGGCGATCACCGCGATGATCCACGACCTGGCCCGCTTCGAGCACGCAGCCGACCAATGCACCGTCGTCGAGACACAAATCAGCACAGCACTTTTCGACCAACCCGCAACGCTACGAGGACACGTGGCCGAGGTGGACGGCGAAATTGGCGCAATGGCACTGTGGTTCCTCAACTTCTCGACGTGGGACGGCGTCGAAGGCGTCTATCTGGAGGACTTGTACGTGCGGCCACGATTTCGCCGTCTCGGGCTGGCCCGCGGGCTGCTGACGGCGCTGGCAAAAGAATGCCTGAACAACGGCTACACCCGGCTGTCCTGGGCGGTGCTGAACTGGAACACCGATGCGATCGCGCTCTATCGGGCCATCGGCGGTCAGCCGCGGGGCGAGTGGACCACCTACCGACTATTCGGTCCGGAATTGGCGGAGCTGGCCGGTCCCGGCTGATCGGCGCCGGAGACCCAGCGCAACGCGGTCGGGCTGAACAGCAACGCCAACCCGGTCAGCGCCATCACGCCCACCGGGATCCCGAGCAGCACCCGATGAGAACCCACGCCCAGGTACCACGCCACCGGCAACAGCAACAACTCCGCGAACACCGCCAGGCCGCGACCCCAGCGCCTGCCGACCAGCAGTGCCAAGCCGGCGGCCAGAACAGCTCCACCCGCCAAGGTGAACCACACCGCGGTACCGAACCCGTTGGCCACCCGCTGATCCGCGCCGCCGAACGCCCGAAATAACAGAACCGCGGCCACTATCAACCCCGCCGCGCCCTGCACAGCAACGATCAGTCCGGCGCCACGCACACTGGCCGGGGGACGCGCGGTCACCGCCCCAGCCTAGCCACCCGGGTCCCGTAGGCTTTGGCGTCATGCGCGCCGTGCTGATCGTCAATCCCACAGCAACCTCGACCACCACGGCAGGGCGCGACCTGCTGGCGCACGCTCTTAAAAGCCGTCTGCAGCTGACCGTCGAGCACACCCGACACCGCGGCCATGGCGGCGAAATCGCGCAGGCTGCTGTCCAGGACGGGGTTGATCTCGTCGTCGTGCACGGCGGCGATGGCACGGTCAGCAACGTGGTCAACGGCCTGCTCGGCCGCCCAGGGCAACTGCCCACCGGGCATGTCCCGGCGCTGGCGATAGTCCCGGGCGGCTCGGCGAACGTGACGGCGCGTTCGCTGGGAATCCCGCCGGGTCCAATTGACGCCACCAACCAGTTGATCTGGCTGCTCGACAGGTACGGCCGGGAAAAGAATTGGCGACGGATCGGACTGATTGACTGCGGGGAGCACTGGGCGGTGTTCAACGCCGGTATGGGGGTCGACGCCGAGGCGGTGGCCAAAGTGGAGGCGCAACGGGAAAAGGGCGTCAAAGTCACGCCGTTGCGCTATATCAGCGCGGCCGTGCGGGCGACGGTGGCTTACTCCCGCAAGGAACCGAGGCTGACCGTGGAGCTGCCCGGACGCGAGCCGATCTCCGGGGTCTACTTCGTCTTCGTGTCCAACTCCAGCCCGTGGACCTACGCGAACGACCGGCCGATGTGCACCAACCCCGGCACCGGCTTCGAGTCCGGGCTAGGAGTGTTCGGCGTCACCCGCTTGAAGGTGGTGCCGAGCCTGAGACTGGTCGCGCAGATGTTCTCCAAGCAGCCGAAGTTAGAAGGTGACCAGGTCGTCCGCGACGACGATGCGGCCTGCGTGCGGGTCACCTGCGCCGACCCGCCGATGGCCAGCCAATTCGACGGCGACTATCTCGGTGTGCGCGAGCAGATGACTTTCCGCGCGGTTCCAGACGCACTGGACGTCGTCGCTCCACCCGCAAAAAGGCACCCTGACCTGCAGTGATCGCCCAAAGTGGGCAAAAGCACTGGTCAGTTTGGCGGGGAGTGTAGTACAAACGATTAAGGGGTTTGGTAACAGATCCTCAAAGTGAGATTGCCCACGGACCAACGAGCACCCTTGACATCTGTTGAGCCTGTGAAACGATCGAACGATCGCATGCAACGGTACGGAAACATTTCTTGTGCCTGCGTTAACAGCCGAAGAAAATCATTCGTGCGCACTGCTGCGCACATAGTGAGGAGTAACGACGTATGGATTGGCGCCATAATGCGGTCTGTCGCGACGAGGACCCGGAGCTGTTCTTCCCTGTCGGGAACAGCGGGCCGGCACTCGCGCAGATCGCAGACGCGAAACTGATTTGTAACCGCTGTCCAGTGACCACCGAGTGCCTGTCCTGGGCGCTTAACACTGGCCAAGACTCCGGCGTGTGGGGCGGAATGAGCGAAGACGAGCGACGGGCATTGAAGCGTCGCAACGCTCGGACGAAGGCCCGTAGCGGAGTCTGACCCAAGCCCAACACGTCGCGTTTACGGTGCGGCCCCGACCAACTGTCGGGGCCGCACCGTTGTGTGCGCGCTAGTGCGCGGGCCGGACACGACGACCGATCGGGACGCGTAACACCACGTCGGTTCCGCCTTCGGGGGCGTCCTGCATCTCCAGCGAGCCGTCCAGTTCCGCGGACACCAGCGTCCGCACGATCTGCAGGCCGAGCCGGTCGGACTTCTCGACGCTGAACCCCTCGGGCAGCCCGCGGCCGTTGTCGTGGACCACCACGTCGAGCCAACGCGCCGACCGTTCCGCGCGAATCGTCACCGAGCCGCCCCCGCCAGCGGCGGGTTCCCCGGCTGCCGTGTCAAAGGCATGCTCGATGGCGTTTTGCGCCAGCTCGGTGATCACCATGATCAGCGCGGTCGCCCGATCGGAGTCCAGGACACCGAGCATGCCCGTCCGATTGATCCGGATCGGCGTGTCCACCGTCGCCACGTCGTTCATGATCGGCAGGATCCGGTCGATCACCTCGTCGAGGTTGACTTCCTCGTCAACCGACATCGACAGCGCGTCATGGACCAACGCGATCGATGACACCCGTCGCACCGACTCGATGAGCGCCTCTCGACCTTCGACGTTGGTCGTCCGGCGGGCCTGCAGCCGCAGCAGCGCCGCAACGGTCTGGAGGTTGTTCTTCACCCGGTGGTGGATTTCCCGGATAGTGGCGTCCTTGGACATCAGCGCGCGGTCTCGGCGTTTGATCTCGGTGACGTCGCGAACCAGCACCGCAGCGCCGGCCGCCGAGCCGTGAACTACCATCGGCAGCGTCCGCAGCAGCACCGTAGCGCCACCGGCGTCGACCTCTATGCGCATGCTGGCCCCACCGGCCAGGGAGTCGCGCACGTGCGCCGCGAGTTCTCGGGCCTCGAATGGGTCGGAGATCAGCGGACGGGTGACCTCGGTCAGGTTGTGACCCTCCAACTCCAACGTCAGGCCCATCCGGTGATAGGCCGACAGCGCGTTCGGGCTGGCGTAGGAGACGACTCCGTCGACATCGAGGCGAATGAATCCGTCACCTGCCCGCGGGCTCGAGCGCGACATCGCCAGATCCCCCACGTTGGGAAAGGTGCCCTCGGAGAGCATGTGCACGAGGTCCGCGGCGCAGTCGAGGTAGGCGGTCTCCAATGGGCTGGACTTACGGGTGTCGGCGACGGCCGTCTGGTGTGTCAACACGGCGACCACCCTGTCGCCGTGCCGCACCGGCACCGCTTCGATGTTCACACCAGTCTGTTGCCACGAATACTGTTGGCCCGCATCGCTTTCCAGGCCGATAGCGCCTGATTCGAACGCCGCGGCGATCAGCGGCATGCGATCGGCGGCGACGACGGTTCCGACCGCGTCCCGCAGCAGGACGGTGGGGGCGGTATTCGGCCGGCACTGCGCGACGCACACCAGCGAACCGTCATCGCGGCGAACCCACATCAGGTAATCGGCGAACGACAGGTCGGCGAGCAACTGCCACTCGCCCACCACGGCGTGCAGGTGGTCGACGGCGTTGCCCGGCAGAACGGTGTGTTCGGCAAGCAGGTCACCGAGGGTAGACATCGGCGACTCCGGCCATTAGGTACGGATGAGTCAATTGCTAGCTGATCACGGCGATGAGGTCGCCGGCTTGGATGACGTCTCCCACCGAAACACTGACCTTGCTCACTGTGCCGGCGACTTCGGCCAGGACCGGGATCTCCATCTTCATCGATTCCAGCAGCACCAGGATGTCGCCCTCGCCGATCTGGTCGCCCTCGTTGACCACGACTTCGAGCACGCTGGCCACGATCTCTGCCCGGACGTCCTCGGCCATCATCACCCCGTTCAGTCACCCAGCCGGTTTGCGCAATTGCGCTGTTCCATCGAACCACAACCGGTTCACCCAGGCGCGAGAGAGGCAAGGCATAACCGGCGGTCGTGTCAGCGTTGACGGCACGGTTCGCCCACCGATTCGCGCAGCCGCGAGGCCACAGTTGGTGTCGTGGAGATATCGATAAGCAAACTCCAAGATTACTAAGTAAACCTATAGAGCTCTTCCCGTGATCGTGTCGTGTTGCAGCTGTGACATTTGGCGAGCAGAGTTTCCAGAGTGATTGGAGTGCCTGAAGCACACTCGGTGCCTCAGCCGAATTTGAGGAGTATTCCGTTGTCCGAGAAAACGTTTGCGCGTTCGACAACTCGCGGACCACTGACCCGAGTGGCAACCGGTATCGGGGTTGCGCTGGCAGCAATCGCCACCATCGGGCTTGGCGCCGGCGTCGCCGCGGCCGCTCCCCAGCAACCACTTCTTGCCGACGACCCGCTCCCTGTTCCTGGACTGGGCGGCGCCGGAGGCGCGGTGAACATCGCCAACTCGCTCTTCGGCTCGCTCAGCGGGTTGATGAATAGCGTGTTCCCCGGCGCCGGGGACCTGTTGATGCCTGCCACCAACGCGCTGTCGCCCGGCGGGCTCGGGGGACAGATGCCTGGCCTGGGCGGCCTGGGCGGCGGTCTGCCCGGCGAGCTCCCGGGCCAGACCCCCGGCCTCGGCGGCCTGCCCGGCGGACTCCCGGGACAGACCCCCGGCCTGGGCGGCGGCTACCCCGGCGGACTCCCCGGACAAACTCCTGGCTACCCCGGCGGACTCCCCGGACAAACCCCCGGCTACCCCGGCGGACTCCCGGGACAAAACCCGGGCTACCCCGGCGGGCTTCCCGGACAGCTCCCGGGCCAAAACCCCGGCCTGCCCGGCGGGCTTCCCGGACAAACCCCCGGCTACCAGGGTGGGCTCCCAGGACAGGCGCCCGGCCTCGCCGGCGCTCCCAGTCCGCTAGCGCCAGGACAGGCGCCCGGCCTCGCCGGCGCTCCCAGTCCGCTGGCGCCGGCGCAGCCTGGACCGGTCGCGTCGACGAGTGCGGCAGGTGGTGGCACCCTCGCGCACAGCGTGCCGGTCGTGTAGCCGCTGGGTACACAAGGCTCGCGGCATGAAAGACTGATCGGCGAGTAAATCTGCGAGGAGGATCAGTCATGGCCAAGCGTGGCCGTAAGAAGCGCGACCGCAAGTACAGCAAGGCCAATCACGGCAAGCGGCCCAACGCGTAACTCGACGAGGACGCGGCCCGTCTGACAGGCGGCCCGCGTCCTCGCTTTCGGTGATCTGGGGGCGGCTAGCTGTACCGACCACGAATGATCGTGGTCCTGCTGATCTCCACCCGTAACCGCTCGCGCAAACCCTCCGGAGCCTTCTCGCCCCGGCACTTGGTTGCGATCAACCCCTTGATGCGCTCCTCGAGCCCATAGAGCTGAAAACACGGCGGGCATTCCTCGAGATGCTTGCGCAGTTTTTCCCGAGTCTCCGCGGTGCATTCACCGTCGAGCAGAGTCCAAACCTCGGCGATCACTTCGGCGCACTCGGCCTTGGTGCGCGAGACTTCATCGGCCAAGGGTTCACCGGGGCCGGACGTGGACGAAAACTCGCTCACGACGACACCTCCTCGGCTGCCTGGCCACCGCGAATGAAACCGCGCTCCTTGGCCACATCGGTCAACAACTCCCGCAGCTGGCGTCTGCCGCGATGCAGCCGCGACATCACCGTCCCGATCGGCGTACCCATGATCTCGGCGATCTCCTTGTACGGGAAACCCTCGACGTCTGCGTAGTACACCGCCATCCGAAACTCTTCGGGCAACGCCTGCAACGCCTCTTTGATTTCGGTGTCGGGCAACGCCTCGAGTGCCTCGACCTCAGCAGAGCGCAAGCCGGTCGAGGAGTGCTCAGCGGTGGCCGCTAACTGCCAGTCGCTGATCTCGTCGGTCGGATACTGCGCCGGCTGCCGCTGCTTCTTGCGGTAGCTGTTGATGTAGGTGTTGGTCAGGATCCGGTACAGCCACGCCTTGAGGTTCGTGCCCTCTCTGAATGACCGGAAGCCCGCGTAGGCCTTCACCATGGTTTCCTGAAGCAGATCCTCGGCATCGGCCGGGTTGCGGGTCATCCGCAGGGCACCGCCGTATAGCTGATCCAGCAGCGGGATCGCGTCGCGCTCGAAGCGCGCGGTCAGCTCCGCATCGGTCCCGTCTGCGCGGCTGCGCCCAGAAGCGTCGGACACGTCGGAGCCGTCAGCGGCCTCCGCGATCTCCGACTCGGTCGCGCCATCGATGTCGGCCATGTTGGGTAACACAGTCCCTTCTGTCGCGATGCCAGTGAAAAGGTCCATCAACACCGGACCCGCCAAGCGCTCTTCGCCGACAAGGCTCATCGCCGTTGACACCCGACTCCCCCTTTCCCAATCTAGAGGTTGCGACCGACACGTGTCTGCTGTGTTCTCCATGCCGCTTCCTGGCACGGCCCAGACAGCACTCTCAACAGCGATAACCGCCGGGCTATTTCCGGCCCACCTACGGGCCGGCGGCGAGGCAATCCGGGCCGCCGATTCGAGGCACACCGGCACGGCGTTACTGTGACGCTCATGTCATTGAACGGCAAGACCATGTTTATCTCGGGCGCCAGCCGCGGCATCGGCCTGGCCATCGCCAAACGCGCTGCACAAGACGGCGCCAACATCGCGCTGATCGCCAAGACCGCCGAGCCGCACCCCAAGCTGCCGGGCACGGTGTTCACCGCCGCCAAAGAGCTCGAAGACGCCGGCGGCCAGGCGCTGCCGATCGTGGGGGATGTCCGCGACCCGGATTCGGTCGAGTCCGCAGTGGCCAAGGCTGTTGAGCAGTTCGGCGGGATCGACATCTGCGTGAACAACGCGTCGGCGATCAACCTGGGGTCGATCAGCGAGGTCCCGATGAAGCGGTTCGACCTGATGAACGGCATCCAGGTGCGCGGTACGTATGCAGTGTCACAAGCCTGTATCCCGCATCTGAAGGGCCGGGAGAATCCGCACATCCTGACGCTGTCGCCACCGGTGCTGCTCGGAAAAGAGTGGTTGAAACCGACGGCGTACATGATGGCCAAGTTCGGCATGACGCTGTGCGCGCTGGGAATGGCAGAAGAGCTGCGTGAGGATGGCATCGCGTCGAACACGCTGTGGCCGCGCACGATGGTGGCCACCGCCGCGGTGCAGAACCTGCTCGGCGGCGAGGAAGCGATGGGTCGCGCACGCAAACCCGAGGTGTACTCCGACGCGGCCTACGTCATCCTCAACAAACCCTCCAAGGAGTACACCGGCAACACGCTGCTGTGCGAGGACGTGCTGGTGGACTCGGGCGTCTCCGACCTGTCGGTCTACGACTGTGTGCCGGGTGGAAAGCTCGGCGTCGACTTCTGGGTGGACGGCGTCAACCCGCCGGGGTACTCGGGTCCCTAGGGGACACTGACGTGGCCGCTGCTGCGACACCGGCTCTTGCGGCTCTGATCGCTGCCGGCGTGCCGCATGAGGTGGTGAAGTTCGATCACGATTCGCGAGAACGCTCGTTCGGTGTCGAAGCGGTCCATGCGCTGACCACAGACGGCAGCATCGCGGCAGGACAGATCTATAAAACCCTGATCATCGCGGTGCCCGACGGGTTCGCCGTCGCGATACTGCCGGCATCGTCCAAATTGTCACTGAAGGCGGCCGCTGCTGCGCTGGGAGTAACGAAAGCCAGCATGGCCGAGCCCGCTGCCGCAAAGCGGGCCACCGGCTATGTGCTCGGCGCTGTTTCGCCGTTTGGACAGCGCGCGCCGCTGCCCACCGTCGTCGACTCCGGCGCATTGGCCTGGGACCGGGTGTATTGCAGCGCGGGCCGACGCGGATGGGACGTCGCGGTTGCGCCCGCAGATCTGGTCCGGCTTACCGGCGCGGTCACCGCGGAGATTCAGGCTTGAGCGGAGGTTCGAGATCCGCGACGACAAGCCGATATCCGAGATCGAGCTCGGCTTGTCGAGAAGATCGGTGTGGTGCTTTGTCCACGCGCCCGAGGCGAGATCGGCGTCTAGCCGCGACAATCCTTCTCGCAGTAGAGGTTCGGCCGTCAGTGCGAACATCGAGATCCCGGGACGGACTTCTGCGTCGAGGTACGCGTGTGGGCCACGCCAGTAGGCTCCGCCGAATCCGTCAGCGCAGTCGTAAGGAATCGGAACCGGCTGGATCGACGCATTGCCCAGCAGCGACAGCAGACCGGCGGCGGCTCGATCCGCTGGCCGATACGTCGCCCTGCACCGGGTGTGTGCCGTCGCTGGCCTGAGATTGCCTGGTCAGGCGAACGCGCTCTGCCCGGTGATGTGCCGGCCGACGATGAGGGACTGGATTTCAGCGGTTCCTTCGTAGGTGACCAGGGCTTCCATGTCGCACAGGTGACGCATGACATGGAAGTCGAGCAAGACACCGTTGCCGCCTAATACGTCGCGGGCCAGTCGACACACGTTTCGGCCCTTGACTGTGCAGTAGTACTTGGCGAGCGCGGCCATCGTTTCTTCGACCTTGCCCTCATCGATGAGCCGGGCCATTCGGATGGCGTACAGCTGCATCGAGGTGAGATCGCCGAGCATCTCCACCAGCATCGACTGGATGACCTGGGTCCTGGCGATTGGCCTGCCGAACTGCTTTCGCCGCAGGGCGTAGTTCAGGGCGATGTCGTAGGCCGCGACTGCGTGTCCTGCCGACGCCCACGCGACGGAATTGCGGGTGCCCGCGAGCACCTTGCCCACATCTTTAAAGCTGTTGCAGTTCTGCAGTCGGGCGTCTTCGGACACGCGGCAGTCGGTGAGGATGATGTCCGCGTTCTGCACCATCCGCAGCGACATCTTGCCGCCGATCTTGGTCGCCGCGTATCCAGGGTTGTCCTTCTCCACGACGAACGCCTTGACTTGGTTGTCCGCGGTGTCGCGGGCGTATACGACGATGTAGTCGCACCACACGGCATTGCCCGGCCAGCGCTTGCGGCCGTTGAGCACCCATTCATCGCCTTGCCGCTCCGCGGTGGCCTCGAGGATGACGGCGTCCGAACCGTGCTCGGGCTCGGTCAGCGCGAACGCGCCGATCTTTTCCAGGCGCGCCATCGCCGGCAGGTAGCGTTGCCGCTGTTCCTCGGAGCCCAGGATGTTGATCGATTGCATCGCCAACCCGAGGTGTACGGCGAAGAACGTGGCTATGCTCCCGTCGATGCGGGACAGCTCGTAGGTGACGAGGCCGGCGGCGACCGCGCTCATCGATGTGCACCCGTGGTCGCCCAGGTTGTGGTCGCCGACAATGTTCAGCGCGGCAAGTTTCGGTATCAGGTCGAACGGGAACTCGCCGCGTTCCCAATACTCGTTGACGATCGGCAGGATCTCGGCCTCGCCGAACGCCCGGACCTCGGCAAAAATCTCCTTTTCCCGGTCGGTCAGCTGATCCTTCATCAGGAAGTAGTCGGTCTCCCGGGCAAGTCCGATGTCCTCGACGAGCGAGGCGGTGGCTGGATCGGCGTCCTTGGCGCCTCGTGTCTCAAACGAGCTGAGCGGTTTTGGCGTCGTTGTCATGGTTGTTCCCGGGTGTGTGTAGCAAGGTTTCGATCACCGGCGCGAGCTCGGTGTTGTTGTGGCTCATGGCCGCTCTCCAGGTTCGTGCAGGAACATCTCGATGACGGGTGCGAGCTCGGCGGCGTTGTGCACGAGATCGATGTGGCCGCCGCTATGTTGGTGTAGTCGCGAATGCGGCAGCAATGCGTTCATGATGCGCGCGTTAACCAACGGGATAATCGGATCATCGGTACCCGCCACGATCAACGTCTGCTGCCGCACCGCAGGCAGCGCGAACAGGCTGGTCCACACCGCACCCGCGAGAAGCTGGTGCAGGTAACCCATCTTCGATCCGGCGTGCAACTGCTGAAGAAACAGTCGGGCCACATCCTCCCCGTGAGCGCGGACAGTGCCGCCGTATAGTTCACCGGCAATGGATGCGGCGTAGTCCGGGTCCGAAAACCTGCGCGGGGTAGCCATTTTCGCCAGTACACGTGGATGAGCGGGCACCATCAGCGCACCGGTGCCCGTTGCCACCAGAATGAGACGCCGACATCGGCGCGGATTCTGAAAGGCGAACTGCTGCGCAAGCGCCCCACCCCAGGACAGCCCGAGCACATCGACCACGCCGATTCCCAGCTCGGATAGCACCCGACCCAGCACCCAGGCAAGGTACGGGAAACCCGTAGGGCGCAAGGGATGTGGGTGAGCCACCCGCTCCTGGTACATCGAATCGGACCACCGTGGTATCCGGATCCAGCTGCTCCACCAGTGGGTCCAGCACTTCCAGGCTCGCCCCGATGCCATTGCACAGCACCAGCGGCACACCGGTTCCCCACCGCACGTTCACCCGGATCCGCTGCCCACCGGTGGCGACGTAGCACTCCTCGCCGAACTCACTCACCGGTAGCGCACGAAGACGTCGCCGATCCCGGGTCGATTGACGCTTGTCGGCAGCTTGCGACTTGTACGGGGTCATCCCAAAATCCTGCGCATGATCTTCAGTCCCTTCTCGGTGTACGGCGGGTAGAGGAGCTTCAGATCTGGCTTCGTCGTCTTAGCGAGGACGGCCTTCCGGTGACTCAGCGCCTGAAATCCCCACTCACCGTGGTAGGCGCCCATGCCGCTGTGCCCCACGCCACCGAATGGCAGCTGCGGCACCAATAGATGCATCGCCACGTGGTTGAGCACCGCGCCGCCAGCCGGAACCGAATCGACGATCCTGCGGCCGGTGGACTTCGAGCCGGAGAACACATACAGCGCGAGCGGCTTGGGCCGCCCGTTGGCGAAGCTGATCGCCTGATCCACCGAACCCACTTCGATCACCGGAAGGATCGGGCCGAAGATCTCGTCGGTCATCGCGGGCTCGTCAGGATCAGGGTCGACGATGACTGTCGGCTCGATCGTGAGTGAACCCCGATCGCTGTGGCCGCCCACGACGACCTCGCCCTTTGTGGCTTCGAGATAGCTGACGAGCCGATCGAATTGGCGCTCGTTGACGATCCGCATACCCATATCATTTCCGGCGCGGAAAGCAGCCACGTTATCGACGATCAGCCGAACGAGCTCTGGCTTGATGGACTTTTCGGCCAGAACGTAGTCCGGCGCGACGCAAGTCTGCCCAGAGTTCAGCAGCCTTCCCCACGCGATCCGCCGTGCCGCCACATCGAGATTGGCGTCGGCGGTGACGATGACGGGGCTCTTGCCGCCGAGCTCCAAGGTGACCGGGGTAAGCGTCGAGGCCGCCGCGGCCATGATCTTGCTGCCGATCGCGGTGCCGCCGGTGAACAGGGCGTGGTCGAAGCCCAGCGAGAGCAGCTGCTGTGTGGTGTCGGCAGCGCCCTCGACTACGGCGACCGCGTCCGGATCGAGGTACTGGGGGATCAGCCGGGCAAGAAGCGCCGAGGTGGCGGGGGCCAGTTCCGACGGCTTGAGCACCGCACAGTTGCCGGCCGCGACGGCGGCCACTAGAGGGCCGAGCGAGAGGTAGACCGGATAGTTCCACGGCGCGATGATGAGGACCACGCCCAGCGGTTCGTATTGCACCCAAGCCGAGCCGGGGAGCTGGCTCAACGGCACCCGTTGTTTTTTTCGCTTCATCCACCTGCGCAGGTGCTTACGCGCGAATTCCGCTTCACCCCTCGTGGACGCGATGTCACCCAGCCAAGCTTCTGCCCGTTCGCGGCCGAGATCTTGGGCAAGGGCCGCTGCGATCTGATCCTCGTGTTCGTCGAGAAGTCGCTCGATTCCTCGAAGTTGGCGCAGTCGCCAGTCGGCCGCCCGTGTGCGTCCGCTTGCGAACACGCTACGGATAGTGGCGACTTGGTCAGCGAGGTCGGGCGGTGCGGTAATGGCATGCGCGATCATTTGGTCACTTTTCCATCACGTAACTGCCCGGAGCGGGACCCAGCGGCGGAAGCTCCTCCCCACCAAGCGTTTTCGGAGCGTCGACCTCCGAGCCGCTGCGCTCAGCGAGCCAGCTGACGTAGTCCGGCCACCAGGAGTCAGCGTACTTCTGCGCAGAGTCCAGCCACTGTTCGGGATCCTCGACGTCGACCGGACCGGTGCGGAACGACGCCTTCGGGTTGCCTGGCGGGTTCACCAGTGCCGCGATGTGACCGCTGGTGGACAGCACGAAGCGGTTGTCCTTGCTGCCGAGCAGGCGCGCGCTGCGATAGGTGGCCTGCCACGGGCAGATGTGGTCGGCGACGCCGCCGACGATGTAGGCGTCGGAGGTGATCTTGGCCAGGTCGACCGGGCTGCCCAGCATGCTGACCCCGCCGGGGGTGACCAGCGCGTTCCGCAGCCCCATCAGCACCAGGTCGCGGTGCAGGGCAGCGGCCATGCGGGTGGTGTCGGCGTTCCAGAACAACACGTCGAAGGGCGCCGGCGTGCGGCCCTGCACGTAGTTGTTGACCCAGTACCGCCACACCAGGTCGGTGGGCCGCAGCCAGGCGAACATCTCCGCCATGTCGCGCCCGTCGAGGTAGCCCTTCCTGCCCGAAACTCGAATCGCGGCCTGCGCCGCGCGGTCGCTCATGGCCGCCGCCGCGAACCCGGCCCGGGTCTCGTCCAGCACGGTGACCGCCAGGTTGAGGCCCGCGACCCGATCGCCCTCGCCGATGTCGGCGAGGTGGGCCGCGGTCATCGCTGCGAGAATGCCGCCCGAGCAGGTGGCCAACAGCTGGGTGCTGTCGGTTCCGGTGATTTTCTCCGCCGCGTCCATCGCCTCCACGATCGCCGCGCCGTAGGTGTCGAAGCCCCAATCCCGGTGGCGCGCTTGCGGATTGCGCCACGAAATCACGAAGACCTGCTGGCCCTGTTGGACGAAGTATTCGATCATGCTGCGCCCGGGCGCGATATCCATGACGTAGTACTTGTTGATCACGGGCGGCACCATGAGCAATGGGATCGCGCGCACCTTGGCTGTCTGCGGGGCGTATTGAATCAATTCGAACACCGAGGTTTGCAGTACGACGGCCCCTTTGGTGACAGCCAGGTTCTCCCCCACCGCAAAGGCGTCAGGCTCGATCATCGCCGGCACGCGAGGCTTCGAAAGCATGTCTCGGGCGAAGGCTCTCACGCCCCGCACCGCATTCAAACCGCCGGTGTCGATCAGCGCCTTCCAGCCGAGCGGACTGATCAGCGGGTTGTTGCTGGGCGCCAGGCCTTCCACAAAGTTGTCCATGACGAACTGCATCTTCTCTTTGTCGCGCCAATCCAACTCGGCGTCGGCAAGCAACCCTTCGGCCGTCTCGGAGCCTGCCAGATAGGCCTGCATGATTCGGTGAAGCAGCGGGTTCTGTTGCCACGCAGGGTCGCTGAAGCGCTTGTCGGCGCGTGCCGGAACGCGGTGGGACTTGCCTGCGGCGATGCTGCCGAGTTCACGGGTCAAGCGTGCCAACCCGGTCGGCGACCGCGCCGGGGTGCTGAGCGAGATTGGCAGCGAAGCGGGCCCAGGTGGCGTTCGGCATCATCCGGCTGGCGAATGGCTTGGTGGCGCTGGTAAGCAGCAGGTCGAGCGGCGCAGCCAGCTCATCGACTCTTGGTCGTGGGATCCTTGGGAGTTGCCATAGTTACCGCGTGCTTTCGCTTGTCGGAACGGTGATTTCGCGCTTGAGGACCTTGCCGGTGGGACCCTTGGGCAGGGCGTCGACCAGCCAGACCCGGCGCGGATACTTGTAGGCGGCCACCCGGGCCTTGACGTACTCGCGCAGCTCGTCAGAGGTCACCGCAGCGTCCTTCTTGAGAGCGACGGCCGCGCCGACTTCCTCACCCAGCGAGTCGTGCGGGATGCCGATGACGGCGGCTTCGGCGACGGCCGGATGCTCGTAGAGCACTTCCTCGATCTCGCGGGGATAGACGTTGTAGCCGCCGCGGATGATCAGATCCTTGGTCCGGTCGACGATGTAGAAGTAGCCGTCCTCGTCGACGCGTCCCACGTCGCCGGTGGACAGCCAACCGTCCGGCGTGATCGTGGCCTTGGTCGCGTCGGGGAGGTTCCAGTAGCCCTTCATCACGTTGTGGCCTCGGATCTGGATCTCGCCGGTCTCCCCTTGTGGAACCTCAACGCCATCCAGGTCGACGACCCGCATCTGGACACCTTCGATCGGGGTACCGATCGAGCCCACTTTGCGCGGCCGCTGCGGATGGTTGAACGCGGCCGCCGGCGAGCTCTCCGACAGGCCATAACCCTCGAGAACGTCGCAGCCGAAAGCTTTTTCGAAGTCGGCGAGAACCTGAACGGGCATCGCCGCGCCACCGGAGACACAGACCCGCAATGTGCGCGTCGCCTGCGCTGCGGCCTCGTCCGCCACGCCCAGCATTGCCGAATACATCGTCGGTACACCCTCGAACACCGTCACGGCGTCCCGCTCGATCACCTCGATCGCCTTGCGCGGGTCGAATCGAGGGATGAGCGTCAACATCGCGCCGGACAGCACCGCCCCGTTGAGCCCGCAGGTCAAGCCGAACACGTGGAACAACGGCAGGCAGCCCATCACCACGTCGTCTGGCCCGGTTTCGACGAGGGTGCGGACGCTGACCTCGGCGTTGCGGCCCAGATTGGCGTGCGTGAGCATGGCGCCCTTGGGCTTTCCGGTAGTTCCGGAGGTGTGCAGGATGACCGCGACGTCGTCGCGACCGCGCTCGACCGGAGTCTCCTGCTCAGGCAGGTCGGTGATCAGATCCATAAGCCCGGCGTCGTCGACAACCCAGCACTGGGCGCCCACCTGTTCGGCCCCCGCGATGGCCTCGTCAGCGAAACCGGGCGTCGCGAACAACGCCTTGGCGCCGCTGTTGGACAGGTAGTAGGCGACCTCGCGGGCCTTGAGCAGCGGGTTCATCGGGACCGCGACGGCTCCGCGGTAGATGATCCCGTAAAACGCGATGGCGAATGCGGGCGTATTGGGCAGCATCACGCCCACCCGGTCACCCGGCTCGACACCGGACTGCTCGAGCAGCGTCGCCACGCGGGCTGCCGCGGCGTCGAACTCGGCGAAGGTGAACTGCAGGTCGTCGCAGCGCAGCGCGACGCGGTCGGGATTGCGGTTCTTGGATGCGACGAGATTGGCGCTCAGGCTGGTCATGAGGTGCCTCCGGGAAGTGCTTCAGGTGCCTGGTTCTAGGCTTATCGTGCCCGGTTTTCAATCGTGCGTCAGGCGAATTCCCACAAGCAATGTCGGTGCGAACAACGACCGCGCCGCTTTGCTGTGAGGGCTCACAC
>CAVRRV010000003.1:0-232635 GCA_963723615.1 uncultured Actinomycetota bacterium
CCGACGAGATGATGGGCACCACCGGGGCCTGGGGCCGGTTGGGTGAGGCAAGCTCGGCTCGCGGTCTCGCCAGCGGCGGCGATCGCTTCGGCTTCGGAGATCTCAAGGACTCGTTGCACCAAGTTCAACAGCGGAGTGTCCACCGCTTCGGTCAACCCGTTGGCCGCCGCTGTCGACGCGCTGAGCACGATATCGGTGCCCACCCGGCCCAGCCGCGACTCAAGCAGTGACACCATCCGCGGCTGATGTTGAGCAGCGCGGCCGCCGCTCGGGTGGACGCGGTGCTGCAGGCAATCTGATGACCCAGCCGTTGACCGCGGCGCCGATCGCCACCGCATCGAAGGCCGCCGCGGTGAGCGGCACCAAGATCGCCAACGGGTCACCCGGGTCGGCGAAGGGCGCGGTTCGGATCTCAAGCTGGTCCAGCGGCGGCTAAGTCGGCCGCCACGTCGGAAACCACGTCGCGCACCTCGTCCAAGACACGGTCGCTATCGGCGTTGTCTGAGTCCTCGAGTTCGACCACCAGCGACCCAACGAGCCCTCGACATGGGCGGTGGCCACGCCCGCGATCTTGCGACCGGCTCTTCGACCATCGCCGCGTGCTCGTGCCAGCGCGAAACGGTAGCAACGGATCCAGATCCAGGTGCACTCGACGCCCGCTTTGCCAGCGCACCGTCGCTGTCGCACGGTCGGGGGCGCCGTTAGACGAATTGTCCAATCCAGAACCGGGCGGTCGATTGACTCACCGATTGCACCACCGGGCCGGCCAGCGTCTGCACGTGTTCGCGGAGCTGCCACCCGTTCACGCCGGCTTGTAACATCTCTACTGCTCCGCCGGCTATCCCGCCGACAACGGCGGCTACGCCCGGAACCTTCATTCCTCACCCTTCAAACAACGTCTACCGCGCCCATACTCGGACGTCTTAACGAACTGTCACACGAATCCGCCGGGGGCCTGACCGCGACTCACGACGGCAGCCTCCGCTCGACTCGGATCACCGGGTTGGCGCAGACCGAACGCAGAGAACGCCCGGGATCAGACAGACGGTCAATGCGGCGACCCCGCCCCACCAGTGTCCAGGACATCTATCGGATGTGCTCGCAGGACCCCATCTGCAGCGCGCCGGTTCGCCGCAACAGCGGGGCTGACCGTTGGCGGCCGTTGGGACGAGCACCATGTCGCCGGCTCCGGCGAAGGCGCGCCTGGCGAGGAGTCGGGTCACGGCGTCGCGCCCGGTGAACCAGACCGGCAGCGGCGGCATCTCAATACGATCGGCCCTTGTCTTGCTTGCGCGAGTTCGTCGACCTATGGGGTGTCGACTCCTAACTTGGCCAGCCAGCCACGTCGACGGCGCGTCCCTGGTGCAGCAGATCGCTGACGTGGTAAATCGTCGCCGCTCGCCCGGCCCGCCGTCGATCCGGCAACCCGAAGCGGTTGCCCCCCTTGCGAAATGAGGCCGCAGGAGAACACCGGGCGCCGGGTGGCGGCCTTTCGGCCCGGCGAGCGCGGGTGAACTGGCGCAGACATGGACGCGACACGGGAATCATCCCTTTAGTCGACGATGATTCCGCCGGTCAGATTGACGACGGTGCCGGTCATCGCGGCGGCCCGGTCCGAGGCCACGAACGCGGCCGCTTCGGCGAGCTCCGTCAGCGTGGTCGCACGTTTGCGATGCGTCTGCGCGGCCATGGTCGCCGCGAAATCCTCCCGGGTGATGTCGTATGCCTGGGCGTGCAGCCCGAAAACGACGTCGATGGTGGAGGTTTCCTCCATGCCGGTCGTGCGCAGGCAGACGGCGCGCACACCGTGGGACGCCCACTCCGCGGAAAACGCGCGATTGAGGGCTTCCATGGACGCCCAGGCCGGACTCATGCCCCCGAGCAGCGGTATGCCCAACCGGGCGGGCTCGGGGGTGTGCATCAGCACCACCCCGGAGCCCTGAGCGATCATGTGCCGCGCCGCTGCCCGGCCAGTCACGAAATGTGCTCGTGCGTAGATATTTATCGGCGCTGCGAAGTTGTCCACCGACAGCTCGGTCAGGGGAATGCCTTGCATCCCTTGCTGCGGAATCCCGATGGCGTTGAACGAGATATCGACGGTGGCGGCTTTGTCGACGACGTCCTCGACGTGATCGGCCACGGCCTTCTCGTCGAGCGCGTCGACCTCGGCGGTCTCGACCGCTCCGCCGGCAGCCGTGATCTCCTTGGCGAGCGCGTCGAGCGCGCCGAGGTCTCGCCCGGTCAGAAACAGCCGGGCGCCTTCGCGAGCGAAGGCCTGCGCCACCGCGCTCCCGACCGCGCCGGCGGCCCCGTAGATGACCGCGTTCTTGTTTTCCAGCAACATGATGTTTCTCCGTTTCGCCGCCGAGCGGCAGTTGTGTTCTCCGAGTTGACTTTTCAACGTTGTTTTGCCAGGACCCGGCTTCTATGGCAACTTCTGCAGCCCAGCGCCGGTGAGCAGATATCCGGGGGCGCTGCTCGCCGGGTCGGCGCGGATCAGCTCCACCAGGGCGGACCCGGCCCGCTCAGGGGTCAACACCTCGCCCAACTGCTCGAGGTATGCCTCGTCGGTCTGGCCGCTGCGGGCCGCGTAGGCACGAACACCGCGCCGGCCCACGTCGCCGAACGGCGTCATCCTCGGCATCACCGCGGTGACGGTGATGCCCAGTCCGGCGCGGCGCGACTCCTCCTGGGCGTACCCGGCGATGAACCGCTGGGTGGCCTTGGACCCGGCGTATCCTCCGCTGGCCGGGGATCCGTTGATAGCAGCTCCGCTGCTGATCACCACCACTCTGCTGCCGGGTTGTAGCGGCTGGAGCAGCGCCTCGCGCAGCCAGGTGAACGCGATCTTGACGTCGGTATGCCAGTTGACTGAGAACGTCTCCCAGGTCTGGTGCTGCAGCGGACGCATCACCGGGTTGGCGCCGGCGACCAGGATGAGAACCTGCGGCTCGTAGTGGTCCAGCAGGCTCCACGCCGCCGCCGGGTCGGCCGCATCGGCAACCTCGGCCGTGATGTTCGGGCTGGCGCCGGCCAGTTCGGCAAGCGCCGGGCCGGTCCGGGCCACCGCGACCACCGGCGCGCCGGCGTCGGCGAACGCGACAGCGATGCCGCGCCCCAATCCGCGGCTCGCGCCGACGACAATCGTTGTGCTGCTTGATAAGTCACTCATGGTTGCGCTCTTTCGTTGCTCATTAGGGGTTTTACGTGGCGGGCTGCGGTTGTGCCAGCGCCGCGTACTGGCGCGCGAGCACCTTGGCAGCGCCGCTGCCCCAGTTCTGCGCGATGGACTGCGACAAGGGATCGGGGAAGATGTCCTCCTGCCCTTCCTCCAGTCCCTCGAAGACGGCGCGCGCCACCGACTCCGGAGCGGCCTTCGGGATGTCCAGACCGCGAGTCATGTCGGTGTCCACCGGGCCGGTCAACACGGCGTGCACCGTCACACCCCGCTCGGCCAGCAGCACCCGCAACGACTGCGTCATGTTGAACGCGGCCGCCTTGGAAACCGAATACGCCGGGATGATCGGCAACGGAGCCAGCGCGTTGACCGACAGATTGTTGACGAGCGCTCCCCGCGAACGCGTCAACAGCGGCAGGAACGCCTGGGTCACGGCATACGGCCCGAACAGGTTGACCCGTAGGTGCGCTTCGAGCACGGCCGGATCGGTCAGGTCGTCATAGAGCGCCACGCCGGCGTTGTTGATCAGGACGTCCAGCGACTCCACGCGCTGCGCGGCCGCCCGAATCTGCGCGGCGTCGGTCACGTCCAGGGCAACGGGCGTGACGCGCCGATCCGGGTGGCTCGCGGTCCGGCGCGTGCCCGCATACACCCGTGTCGCGCCGCGGCGCAAAGCTTCCTCGACCAGCGCCTGCCCGATGCCCCGATTGGCCCCGGTCACCAGAACTGACTTTCCTGCGATGATCACATCGCCTCCTCGCTCGTGGGTTTCGACTGTCTCGCCAATACAGATGCCGCAATGTCGAGAAAGTGGGCTCAGGATGTGCGCCCAGTTCGCGGCCCAGCCGGCGTCGATACTGGAAGGAGAAAACACCCGCGATGGAAAAGTGGTGACACGTGGTGACAACCGATCTGATTGCCAGGGCGCGGGCCGGGGACGGCGAGGCGTTTCGAGAGCTGACCGAGCCACACCGCCGCGAGCTGCAGGTGCACTGCTACCGGATGCTGGGATCCCTTCAAGACGCCGAGGACGCCTTGCAGGACACCCTGCTGGCAGCGTGGCAAGGCCTCGACGGATTCGAGGAGCGGGCCTCGGTGCGCACCTGGCTCTACCGGATAGCCACCAACCGGTGCCTCAGCGTTCTTCGCTCGGCCCGCCGACGCCCGGCCAAGGAGTGGGACATGCAGGTTGACCTGCCCGAGCCGACTCGGCTCGGCGAAATCGTCTGGCTTGAGCCATATCCCGATGACCTTCTAGAGGCCGCGCTGCCGCTGGATCCCGAGGCGCGCTATGAACAGACCGAAGCCGTCTCGCTGGCCTTCGTGACAGCCCTGCAGGTTCTGCCGGCTCGCCAGCGCGCCGTACTCATCTTGCGCGAGGTACTCGGATACCACGCCAACGAGGTGGCCGACATGCTCGACTCGACCGTCGAATCGGTCAACAGTGCGCTCAAACGGGCGCGCGCTAGCCTGCAGCGCCGACTGCCGGCCCCGGGCGAGGACGGGCCGGCACCGGCCCCCGGCTCACCCGCCGAGCAGGAGCTGGTGGCGAAATTCGTCCGCGCTTACCAGTCCGGCGATGTCAACGCGCTGGTCACCCTGCTGACCGCCGACGTCAGCGTGTCCATGCCGCCGATTCCGCTGGAATACCAAGGCCGCGACGTCGTAACCCGTTTCTACGCCAGCATCTTCGGCGCCGGCCGGGCATACGACTTGGTGCCCACAAGGGCCAACGGTCAGCACGCGTTTGGCGCCTACCTTCGCACCCCCACCGGCGGCATCCGCCACGGGGCCGGCCTGCTCGTCCTCACCCTTACCGGCGAAAAGATCTGCGCCCTGACTCGCTTCGACAACGACGTGCTCCCGTGGTTCGGGCTGCCTCGATCGCTGCCGGGCTGAATCGCATAGGCGAGCAACAGGATTCCCGCACAAGCAGAAGGAAAAGAGTCGACATGCGCGCGATCAATCAAGACACCGATAACGTCACCTTCGTTACCGCCACTGGCCTGAAGTAACGGAAACCGAAAGGCGGAAATCACCGTGAACACACCCCCGATCGTGTCGGAGCAGGAGTGGGCGGCCGCCCACCAGCAGCTGCTGGTGAAGGAGAAGGAGGTGATGCGCGCCCATGACGCGCTGGCGGCCCAGCGGCGGCGAATGCCGTGGCTGGCCGTGGACAAGGAGTATGAGTTCGACGGACCCGAGGGCAAGGTCAACCTGCTGGGTCTCTTTCAGGGCCGGCGTCAGTTGGTCGTCTATCGAGCCTTCGTCGGGCCCGACATCGACGGCTGGCCCGATCACGGCTGTCGCGGCTGCTCGATGATCGCCGACCACATCGGCAACCTGGCCCACCTGAACGCCCGCGACACCACGCTGGTGTTCGCTTCGCGTGCGCCGCAGCCGGGCATCGAGCGCCTGAAGGCGCGGATGGGCTGGCAGATGCCGTGGTACACGATCACCGACGGCTTCGACGTCGACTTCGGTGTGGACGAGTGGCACGGCACCAACGTGTTCATCCATGACGGCGACCGGGTGTTCCGCACCTACTTCATCAACAACCGCGGCGACGAGGTGCTGGGGAACACCTGGAGCTTTCTGGACATGACGGCACTCGGCCGTCAGGAAACCTGGGAGGACTCGCCGGAGGGCTACCCGCAGGGTCCGCCCTATGAGTGGTGGGACTGGCATGACGAATACGGCCAGCGCGCGCCGTCGCGATGGTTTGGTGAGCCTGATCCGACCGATCCCAATGATCAGCGTCCACCGCGCACCTGACATCAGGAACGTGGCTCCGCGACCGCGGAATGGCGATGAAATCATCGCCGTCGGACGGAAGGCAGGTCATGCTCACCACGTCTAGCCGGTGGGTGAGCGAGCTCGCGAGTGGTCGGTCGGGCTGCTGCCGGGCCTCTCATCGTCGGTGTGGTCTGGTCGACCACCCGCCGACCTTTCCAGCGGATGGGCGGCGTGGAGCTGCTGGTCTCGGTGATCGGGTCATCGTGTTGTGGCCGGCGCTGCTCTTGCCAACGTCTGCCTGAGCTGAACGCGGGTGCGGCGGTGTTGACTGTGCTGCGGCGGGCGCTGAGCTCTCGGGTGAGCGTCGGCGGGCTGACCGAGATCGCGGTGTGGCTCGCCGGGCGTACCTGTCGGGCTGGTGTGGGCGTTCCACGACAGCGTGCAGCGATGGAAGAAACTGGAACAGCAGCTGATTGCGGCGCAGATACGGTGCGGTGGGAGGAGTTGTGGCCGGTGCTGACGGTGCTGCCGGCCGCCGGGTGTACGCACTGACTCGGCGGCACACGTGTGGGCAGTAGGTTTTCCCTCGGGAGCCAGACCAGAAGGGAGCCTGCATGCCCGGAGCAACCAGTGACGTCTGGGAGGTGTTGTCGACCGCGCGGACGATCCGGCGTTTCACCGACCAGCCGGTCGACGACGCCACGCTGGCGCGGTGTCTGCAAGCGGCGATGTGGGCGCCGTCCGGAGCCAATGCGCAGGCCTGGCGTTTCGTCGTGCTGCGGTCAGCTGAGCAGCGGGCTGCGGTGGCCAAGGCGGCGGCCCGCGCCTTGGAGGTGATCGAGCCGGTCTACGGGATGAGTCGGCCGGCCGACGACGACGACAGCCGGCGGGCCCGTAGCAATCGCGCGACCTACGAGTTGCACGACCGGGCCAGTGAATTCACCTCGGTTCTGTTCGCGCAGAAGCGCTTTCCGACAGCTTCTGAGCTTCTTCTGGGCGGGTCGATCTTCCCGGCGATGCAGAATTTCTTGTTGGCCGCTCGCGCCCAGGGTCTGGGCGCGTGCCTGACGAGTTGGGGTGCCTATGGCGGCGAGCAGCTGCTGCGGGACGCCGTCGGCGTGCCCGACGACTGGATGGTCGCCGGACATGTCGTGGTGGGCTGGCCCAAAGGCAAGCATGGCCCGGTGCGTCGGCGACCGTTGAGCGAAGTGGTGAACCTCGACCGCTGGGACGAGCCGGCGGCTGAGTTGGTAGGGCAACGCGATGAATAGGCCGGCGTTGTTGTCGTCCATCGGGCAGGCGGTCAGCCGGTACGGGCTGGCGCTGACGCTGGCGTGGATTGGTTTCGGCAAGTACATCAAGATGGAAGCCCGGGTCCTAATCGAACACAGCCCGTTGATGATGGGTCTATGACGTGTTCAGCGCCAACACCGTTGCGCGGGGTTTGGGAACGCTGGAAATCGTTGCCGCGATACTGATTGCACTGCGCCCGTTTTCGGCGCGGTTATCGGCGATCGGCAGCGCGATGGCGATCGTCCTGTTCTGCGGGACGCTGAGCTTCCTGTTCACCACACCTGGCGTGGCGACCCGTTTCGTTGGGCCCATTCCGGTGCTGTCCGCGCTGCCTGGCCAGTTCCTGCTCAAAGACGTTGTCCTGATGGGCGTGGCGATCTGGACCCTCGGTGAGGCCCTGCAAGCACACCGGACGGCGTCAGCTCTTGATGCCGACCGTGATCAAGTCTGAGATGGCCCGAGTTATCAGTGGCCGCCGGACCCGGTGTTGCTCCGCGACGGTAAAGCCTGCGTCCTCGAACAATCGCCGCATCTCAGCCTCCGACGGGTGATGTGCCGCCTTCCACCGGCTGGTCGCCGGCCGCTGCGGGAGGTGGTGCCGCGCACTGAGAGTCGAGACCGCCGCCAGCCCGCCGGGCGACAGCACCCGGTGGAATTCGCGCAACGCCGCGGGCTGGTCGAAGAAGTGAAACGCCGACGTCGTCACGACCGCATCCAGCGCGCAGTCGTCAAACGGAAGCTGCTCGGCCGGGCCGCGCAACCACTGCACATCCGTCGAGCGGGCGCGGGCCTGGTTGAGCATGCCCTCCGACATGTCCACGCCGTAGACCTGCGCGGGATGCAGGTCGCGTTCGATTCGGTCGGCCAGAATGCCTGTGCCACAGGCGATGTCAGCTACGCGCGCAGGGGAGTGCGCGCGTAGCTGACCAACCACTTCGTCGTGCGCCGGCCGGTAGACCCACTGCTGCAGAAACGGCAGGTTGTAGGCCGGGGCCGCGAAACCCCAGAACCGCGTGACGGCGTCGTTGAAACCGCGACGTTGCGCTGCAGAGGTCACTTGACCGAGGTGTAGTAGATCGTGTCGGCCACCGACACCGAGTCGTTGCCCTGCGGGATCGGGGAGAGCCCGTTCTCTGCCACCAGCTCACTCATCGACGTGCCGGTCGACTGCCAGCCCAAGGTGTTCAGATAGGCGGCGACGTCGTTGCGGTCGCCCTCGTACCCGAGTTCGGAGAATTCGAGGTCGAACCCGTGCGCACGCCATTTCTCGGTGGCCTTGCGCATCATCTCGCGCGCTTGGTCGTGGTCGACGTCGGACATGTCCGGGATCGCCTCGGTGGCGAGCCGGCTGCCGTCGGCGCTGAGCGCGGAGATGTTGTCCAGCAAGCGGTCTTGTGCTTCCGGCGGCAGATAACCGAGCAGTCCCTCGGCGATCCACGCGGTGGGCTGGTTTTTGTCGAAGCCCGCCTCGATCAATGCAGCCGGCCAGTCGTTCCGAAGATCGATGGCGACGGTTCGGCGATCGGTGGTCGGCTCGGCGCCCAACTCGGCCAGCGTCCTGGTCTTGAAGGCGATCACCTCGGGCTGGTCGACCTCGAACAGCGTCGTACCGGCGGGCCAGTCCAACCGGTAGGCGCGCGCGTCGAGACCGGACGCCAGGATCACCGCCTGGCGGATACCGGCCTGCGTCGCATCGGCAAAGAACGCGTCGAAGAAGCGGGTGCGGACGCCCATCGCGATCGGCATGTGCTCGAGCTTCCAGGGGGCCTCTTCGTCGTCGACGTCGGCGGCGTCCAGCTCGCCGGTGGCCAGCTTGGTCAGGAAGTCGACGCCGACCGCGCGGACCAGGGGTTCGGCGAATCGGTCGTTGATCAGCGGGTTATCGGCCTTGGTGGCGACGGCCCGGGCAGCGGCAACCATCGTTGCTGTCGCTCCCACGCTGGTGGCAAGGTCCCAAGTGTCGTTATCGGTGCGCGGCATTGCGTGCTCCTAAGCTCCTAAAGTTTCAGATCAAGATTACTTAGTTAGTATAACAAGTAGTTAGCCCATATAACAAGTCGGTTGAACGGCTAGCCTCTGGCCAGCGGTTACCGGCGTGCACACGCGTTGACGACTCGGCGATTCAATGCTGGGGTTAGGCGAGGGAAGGGGTGATCGTGACAGAACAGCTGCGCCCTGCAGTGGACCGACGTCACCTTCTCGGGGTCTCGATATCAACCGTCGGTGCAATCGCCTTATCGGCTTGCGGCAATCCGCAGCCCAAAGCACGAGAGGCCGGCGCACCCGCAGAGGACGACGTACCGGTCACACCACCCGAAGACTTGATGCGCGAGCACGGGGTGCTCAAACGCGTACTGCTGATCTATCGAGAAGGGATCCGTCGTGTGGAGGCCGGTGATGAGCTTCCCGTCCAGGCGCTCAATGCTGGGGCAGCGATTATTCGAAGCTTTATCGAGGACTATCACGAGCAGCTCGAAGAAAAGCATGTCTTCCCCAAGCTGGAACGGGCGGGCAAACGGTCGGCGACGTCACCGCTGTGTTGCGCACCCAGCACGCGGGGGGTCGCGTGCTGAGCCGACCGGGTGGTCGCCGCCACCAGTACCGCGCCAGCGCTCGATCAGGCCAAGCGGGACGCCGTCGTGCAGGACGGACTGTCGGCGTTCATCCGAATGTATGAGCGGCATGAAGCGACGCCGGGGATACGGTCGTTTTCCCGGCGTTGCGACAAGTGGTGCCCGCCAATGAGTTTCGCGACATGGCTGACACGTTCGAGGACGAGGAGCACCGGCGGCTTCGGGCAGGCTGGGTTTGAAGGAGTCGTCGATAAAGTCGCCGATATCGAAAAGAGCGTCGGTATCTACGATTTGAACCAGTTCACCCCGACCTAGTACGCGGTGCGCACCGGTCAGGAGCCGGGCGAGTTGACGAACCAGACGTTGTCTTCCCGCAGGTTACGGCTGCGCCAGCCGTCGTCGGTGCGGACCAATTCGTGGTAGTAGTAGCCGCCGCAATAACTGAGCTCGGTCATCCCCGGCAGCTGCATGGGGTTGTAGAACATCGCGCCCACCTGGGCGGTGTCGCCGTCGATCTGGCTTTCGATGTTGGTGATGTAGTGCATCGACATCGGGATCGTGGCGAATCCCTGCGCCAGCCAATCGGCGACCTGTTCGCGGCTGCCGGCGATGGCGCCCGCCGACGAGTAGTCGATATGCGCATCGTCGGTGAACACCGATCGATACAAATCCCAGTCCTTGGTGTCGACGGCGCGGGCGTATCTAGTGAGCAGCGCGCTGATTTCCAGTTCGTCGCTGATTCGTTGTAGGTCCATCCGAGATGCTCCTATATAGATTCGTCGTCACGTGCACCATTCGCCGTCCGATCGAGTCGATCCGCTTGCGGGTCAGGTCCTGCAGCGGATGGACGGCCACAATCATCGCCACCCGGCCGTGGTGATCGAACACCGGCGCGGCGATGGTGGCCACCGGCTGCGCCCGGCGCGGGGCGTCGTCGGAGAGGAAACCGATCGTGGTGAATTCGGCCAGCAGCTGATCGGTGATCTCGCGTACGTGGGCGGGCAGGCCATCGCTGGGTAGCGTGCCAACGACTTGGGCCGCCCGGGTCAGCGCCGGCGTCGTGCAATCCACGTCGAATCCGCGCTCCCGGGTGCGGGCCAGCACCTCTTCGAGGCGACGTGCCAGCGCCGAATTGGTTGCGGCGCTGCGCTGGATCCACGCCCGCTGTTGGTCGTCGGTGTCCCAGGCGGCGAACGCGACCCCGAACGGCGGGGCGTAGCGGATCCGGTCGCCGGGTGCGCCGCCGGAGTGCTGGCCGGCATCCTCGAACGCGGTGATCACCAGCGAATCGCCGAACCGCTCGACCACCGAGGTGGCATAGCCGAATTCGTCAGCGAGCTGCAGCGCGGCCGCCCGAGCGGTGTGCGCCAGTGGGCGCGCGGTGTCTACCCGCGCCGCCACCGCCGCAAGGGCCGGGCCCAGCGAAAACGTCTTGTCGACCGGATCGCGGTTGGCCCAACCGCGATCGCACAGCGTCGTCAGGATGGCATGCGCGGTGGCCTGGGTAAGCCCGAGTTTGCGCACCACATCGGAGAACCTGAGTCGCTCGTTGCCGGGCCCGGCGAGCAGCTCGACGACGTCGAGCACGCGAGTGGTCGGGGCCGACGGTGGAATGGCTTGACTTCCTTCTTGACGCGGTTCCTACTGTGAAGCTCTAGATTATCGAGATGCCTATCTCGAATATTCGAGAACATCCAAAGCAAAGGGGTGCGCGGATGCGTGCGGTGGTGTTGCGCGACGGGCGGCTCGACGTCCGTGAGATCGCCGACCCGGTTCCCGGTCCCGGCGAGCTGCTGCTGCGAACACTGAGCACCGCGATCTGTGCGTCGGACGTTCATTTCATGGATCACCCGGAGATGGGAATCAATGACCCGACCGGCCGTTCGCTTTACGACGCCAACCGCGACATCGTGCTCGGCCATGAGTTTGTCGGCGAAGTCGTCGGGCACGGACCCGGCTGCACGGAACAGTTTCCGGTCGGCACCCGGGTGACGTCCATCCCGATCCGCTTGGTCAACGGCGGTGTCGACGGCGCGCGGATCATCGGTCAGCACCCGGAGGCGCAGGGCAGCTTCGGCGAATTGGTGGTCATCGCCGAGGCATTGGCGAAGTCCGTCGACGACGGTGTATCTAACGACGCCGCCGCATTGACCGACGCGTTCGCGGTCGGCGAGTTCTACGTGCGCTCGGCGCGGATGGAGCCGGGGGAGGTGCCGGTCGTCGTCGGCGCCGGCGCGATCGGGCTGTCGGCCGTCGCCGCGCTGGCCAGCCGGGGCGTCGAGCCGATCATCGTGTCGGACTACAAGTCCGAACGCCGCCAACTGGCTTGCGACAGCTTCGGGGCGCACATCGCGGTCGACCCGGCCGAAAAGTCACCGTTCGACGTGTGGCGCGAGCTACGGGCCGAGCGTGGGCTATGGGGTTCGCTCGTCGTCTTCGAATGCGTCGGCGCCGCAGGGCTGATCCAGAAGATCGTGGAATCGGTCGACATGAGCACCCGGATCTATTGCGCCGGCGGCTGGTACAGCGGCGATTCGCTCAGCGTCACCGATGCCACCCGTCAGGGCGTGACCATCCAGTTCGGCGGCGGCCCGCACCCGCAAGACTGGTACGGGACCCTGGACGCCATCGCGGCCGGGCGCCTCGATCCGCTCCCGAGCGTCGGCGCGATCGTTAGTCTCGACGAGGTGCCCGACGCGCTCGACCTGGCCCGAAAATCCGACGGTCCACCGCGAATCGTCGTCCACCCGAACGGAGACGTCTTGTGAGCGAACGAAGATCGCCAGGACATCGCCGATGTCGTGCTGCGTTACGCGACCGGCATCGACCGGCGTGACTGGACGTTGTTCCGCAGCATCTTCACCGACGATTGCGAGCTGGACTACGGCGAAGTCGGTTCCTGGAAGGGGGCCGACGCGGTGACCGAGTTCATGCAACAGGCCCACGAGTTGGCCGGGCACACCATGCACCGCTTGACCAACCAGGTGATCACCGTCGACGGTGACTCGGCCCAGGCGCGCACCTATGTCGACGCGCTGATCATGCTGGCCGACAACAACTCCGGGGTGAACGCGGCCGGTTTTTACGATGACGAGTTCGTCCGCACCGAAAAGGGATGGCAGATCGCCCGCCGCCGCTTCACCCAGGTACGAGTGGCCGCTGTGGGTGATTCAGCATGACGTTTGCAGCCAAGTACGGCCCGTGGGCTTTGGTGGCCGGCGCATCCGACGGTGTCGGCGCCGCCTTCGCCGAGGGGCTTGCCGAGCGCGGGGTCAATGTCGTGCTGGTGGCGCGGCGCCAGGCCGTGCTGGACGAGGTGGCCGCCGCGATAGCCGCCCGCACCGGTGTCGAAACCCGTGCGCTGGCGGTCGATCTCGCTGAGCACAATGCGGCGTCCGTCGTCGCCGCCGCCACCGATGACCTCGATATCGGCTTTCTGGTCTACTGCGCGGGAGCCGATCCCAACTTCGAGCCGTTCCTGGCCAACCCGATCACCACCGCCGAAGCGATGGTGCACCGCAACTGCATGGTGCCGATGCAGCTGTGTCATCACTTCGCCCCGGCGATGGTGCAGCGCGGCCGCGGCGGCATCGTGCTGTTCGGCTCGGGCGCCGGACTTGCCGGCGGACCCAACATGGTGGCCTACGGCGCCACCAAGGCGTTCGACATGGTGTTCGCCGAGGCGCTGTGGAGCGAACTGCACGACAAGGGTGTCGACGTGCTCGGTCTCATCCTCGGCAAGACCGACACTCCCGCACTGCGCCGCCTGGAACACAGCCGCGGGGTGCTCAGCTCCGAAGACCAGGGGCCGCCAGATGCCGCCGGTGTCGATCAAGTCATCAGCGAGGCATTCGAAAACCTCAGCAACGGGCCGACTTTGATGGTGGGCGACATGATGCGCGCCGCTGTGCAGATGTTGTCATCGGTGACGCGCAACGAGGCGGTCAACTTCATGATCCAAGCCCAGGCCGCCGTGATGGGCGGCGGCAGCGAATGAAGCTGTGGCCGCGCTCAGTTGCCCAGTTGTTTGATGAACACGCTGACCCGGTTGATCAGGCCGTACGAATTCCGCTCGAAGACAAGGCATTCCGGGTACTCGGTGGGCACGCCGTCGATGTCGAAGGTCTCGCTCAGCTCGACGTAGCACACCCGATCTGAGGCGTGCGAGATCCGCTGCACGTCCAGCCGGTAACCCTTCAGGGAGGCGAACACGCCGCGCAGGAACTTCAGATACGGCTGCTTGCCTTCGACGACGTCGCAGTACGGGCCGTTCCGGATCAGGTCGTCGTCGGCGATGGTGGCTGCCAGGCCGTCCCAATCGTTGACTGCCAGGCACGCCAGATAGCGCTCCACGGCGCCGGCTTCATCAGGTTGACCCATGGCATCTTCATACGCTTACCGCGCCGCGGCCTCAACGCCAAACATCCCAGGCCGCTAAGGGCCTGGGATGTTTGGTTATTGCCGGTCAGCTCAGCCTGTTGTGCCTCACAGGCCGAGGAACGCCAGCGGGTCGATCGCGGTGGCTACAGCAGACGCCGCGTCAAGACCAGCGTTGAAGGCGTCGCCCGGGTCCAGCGGCATGGCGGCGTCGATACCGCCGAACAGCGAGCTCAGGTCGAGGTTGCCCAACGGCGTCACCAACGTGTCGGTGATGGTGTCGGCGGCGCCATCGACGCCCGGGATGGCGGTGTAGACGTTTTCGATCCCGTCGCCGAGGTTGAAGGCGTCAAAGACCGATCCCACCGTCGGCAGGTCCGAAGCACTGGCGTCGGCGGCCGGGGTGACAGCTTGCGACGGTGAACTCCGTGTTGGTCAAGCCCAACAGGTTGGTCACATCCTCATTACCGGTGATGCTTCCGGCCTCGGTGGCGCTCGCTCCGGTGCCGTCGTCGACATTGAAGTGCTGCACCGCAAGCGGGATCGAGAGGCCGGGGGCAAGGGTGGCCGTGCCGCCGCCGATCTCCAACAGCGGTGGGGCAGCGGCGAGTTGGTCGACAGGGATGAAGCCCTCGGCCCCTCCGGCCGTAAGGGTCGGGTCGAAGGTGAAGCCGCCGATGCTGAAAGCGTCGGCACCGATGCTGCTGTCGCCCGCCTCTAAACCGGTGAAGGCGTCGCCCGCTTGCATAGGCGCTGCGGCATCGAAGCTGCCGAACAGCGAGTCCAGGTTGACGTTGCCGAACGGCGTCATCAGGGTGTCGGTGACGGTGTCGGATCCGCCGGCGGTGCCTGGGATGGCGGTGTAGACGTTCTCGTACCCATTGCCCAGGTTGAAGGCGTCAAACACCGAACCCTTCGTCGGAAGGTCCGAGGCATCTGCACCGCTAGCCGCGGTGACACTTTCGACGGTGAGCTCCGTATTGGTCAAGCCCAACAGGTCCGTCACAGTCTCGCCGGTGCTAATCGTCCCGACGTCGGTGGCGCCAGAACCGGTACCGCTGAAGACGTCGAAGCTTTGGGTTGGCGAAAGGGGGTTGCCGAGAAGAAACCCCCCGCCGATGTCCAACACCGGCGGAGAAGCGGTGAGCAATGCGAGAGGATTAAAGCCCTCACCTCCGGCCGCAAGGGTGGGGTCGAGGGTGAAGCCGCCGATGCTGAAAGCGTCGGCACCGATGCTGCTGTCGCCCGCCTCTAAACCGGTGAAGGCGTCTCCCGGTTGCAGGGGCGCTGCGGCGTCAATGTTGCTGAACAGCGAGTCCAGGTTGACGTTCCCGAATGGCGTCACCAGCGTGTCGGTGACGGTGTCGGCTCCGCCGGCGGTGCCTGGGATGGCGGTGTAGATATTCTCATACCCGTTGCCCAGGTTGAAGGCGTCATATACCGATCCCACTGCGGGCAGGTCCGAAGCGCTTCCACCGTCAGCGGCGGTGACACTGCTGACGGTGAACTCGGTGTTGGCCAGACCCAACAGGTTCGTCACCGTCTCGTTCGTGTCGATGCTCCCGAGGTCGGTGCCGGTCGAGGGGCCGAACACCTCGAAGTGTTGCGGAGCAATGTTGAGGCCGAGCGGGTCCCCGCCGCCGAGCTCCAGCAGCGGTGGGGCGGCGACGAGTTGGTCGACAGGGGCGAAGCCCTCGACGTCGCCTCCGGTGGACCCGACCGTGAAGGGGTCGAACGTGAAGTCGCCGATGGTGAACGCGTCCGCACCGGTAGCGCTGACGTCGGCGACGGCGACCGCCGCCTGCAGGAATGCCGTGGTCACCAGCCCGCCGGTGGCCGCTAAACCAGCAAGTATCAAGCGATGATGCATGTGCAGTGGTCCTACCTGGTACTTGTGTTGAATAGCGGAGCAACCGGGCGTGACATTACTCAGAAGTAAAATAGGGAGTCAATACAAAACTTGGAAAAATCTCAGGTTTTCAAACTGCCACGACTTAGCACCATAAACCACCTTTTTCACCCCCTAGCAACCCCCCCCCCCCCGGCTTTCGTGTGTTCATTACCCGTGAGTAATGCCACAGGAACCTACTCCTGAGTAAATTAGGGAGTCAATACATTCTTTGGAAAAATCTCAGGTTGGCAGCAGACTCCCAGGCAACTGACCCTGGGGCGTTATGCCTGGTAGCGGGGTGATCGTCGCCGCAATTGGCCGCTTGAGCTGCGATTTTGTTAGACGTGGGTCTAGTAGTTCTCTGAGACAATCTGGCCTGACGCTGACAAAAAGCTCAGCCGTCGAGAGCCGTCTGAAGACCGGCTGCCGGTCTGCAAGTCGCCCCGGCGGTCCCGACCGTGGTGCCTATACTCCGAGCTAGCGGGTAACGGGATTCTCTCTCCAGGAGAAGCCGTTCTTGTTCACGCGACGACGCAGTGAGAGGCGGATCGGAAGTGACGGGAGCCTGTGCCAGCAAAGTCGCTCTGGTCACGGGCGCCAGCCGCGGCCTGGGGAAGGCGATCGCTGTGCGATTGGCTGCCGAAGGCGCCACGGTCGGGCTCACCGCCCGCACCATGGAACCCGATCCCAAATACGACGGATCGCTTCGGCAGACGCTCGAGGAGATCACCGCCGCTGGCGGCTCGGCGATCGCGATTCAAGCTGACTTGTCCAAACCCGAAGACCGGGAGCTACTCTTCGCCGAGATGGTCGAACGTGCCGGTGCGCCAGACATTCTCGTCAACAACGCAGCCGTAACTTTTCTCCGTCCCCTCGACGAGTTCCCGGAACGGCGCATGCGCCTGATGATCGAAATGCATGTGCTGGCGCCGATGCATCTGACCCAACTGGCTATCCCGGCCATGCGCGAACGCGGCCGCGGGTGGGTGCTCAACATCACCTCGGTCGGCGGCGATCTGCCCGGGGGTCCGCCGTTCTCCGAGTTCGACCGCGCAGCGGGATTCGGGATCTACGGAACGGTCAAGGCTGCCCTGAACCGGCTCACCAAAAGCCTTGCGGCCGAACTTTATGACGATGGCATCGCGGTCAACGCCGCCGCGCCGTCCAACCCGGTTGCCACCCCGGGCGCCGGCACACTCGATCTGGCTAAGACCGACACCGAGGATATCGAGCTCATCACCCAGACTGCGCTGACGCTGTGCACCGGTGACCCGAAGTCGATGACCGGCCGGATCGCGCACACGCAGCCGTTCCTGCGTGAGATCGGATGGTTGCGCTGAGCGACCCGCTGCTGGTTCAACTCGCTTGGCGGCTTGCGTCACGTGACGTTTCGGCGCTGGCGCTGCTGCCGGGCGGTGCATCGAGCCTGACCTATATGGGCAGGTGTGCCGACCGGCCGGTGGTCGTCAAGGTGGCACCGCCCGGGGTCCGGCCGATCGCGCACCGCGACGTGTTGCGGCAAGCCCGCGCCATCCGGACGCTCGCTGCGACGCCGGTACCTGTCCCGGAAGTGCTGTTCGACGACCTGGGTGATCCACCCGACGTGCCGCCGCTATTCGTGATGTCCCACGTGGACGGGACCACCTGCGAGCCATTGTTCGACGACGCCGAAAGCGGACCTGAAGCCGTTGTGGCTGAGCGCTTTCGAAACGCCGCGAGGACGATGGCGCAGCTGCACCGCATCGAGCCCGGCGCCGTGGGTCTCGAGTCGGAGCCGCTGATCGGGCCGTCCGCGGAGGTCGAGCGGTGGTGCCACACGCTGGAAACCGTTGATCCCGCGCTGGCGCCGGGGTGGCGCGCGGTCGCCGCTGCCCTGGAATCCAGCACACCGCCAGCCCTGCCACCCGCGATGGTGCACGGCGACTTTCGGCTGGGCAACCTGCTGGCTGTCGATGAGCGCGTCACCGCCGTCATCGACTGGGAAATCTGGTCGATCGGCGATCCGCGCGTCGACGTCGGATGGTTCTTGATCAATTGCGACCCGAGGACGTATCGCCGCTTCACCCGGTACGTCGATGCGACGCCGCCGGTGTCAGAGCTGGCGGCGATCTACTGCGAAGGGCTGGGAAGCGCAGTGCCGGAACTGGATTGGTTCCAAGCCCTGGCCTGCTTCAAGTCGACGGCGACGTGGTCACTGATCGTCAAGCACAATCGACGGCGCACATCACCGGATCCAGACATGGAGGCGATGGCGTCGGCGTTGCCGCAGTTACTCTCCCGAGCCCGCGCGTTGCTCGGTTAGCCACGCGGAACGCCGGCAAGCTTGTCGGCGAACTTGGCTTCCGCGGCCTCGCGCAGCCGCAGCAAGTGCTCAGATGGGAACATGTCGGGCGAAGGCTTGTGCTCCTTGAGCAGCAGCCGCGCCAAGGTGACCTTGTGCACTTCGGTCGGCCCGTCGGCCAGGCCCAGAACGAAGGACTCCACTAGGTGCTGGACGAACGGCATCTCGTGGGTGACACCAAGCGATCCGTGTAGCTGCAGCGCACGGGCCGACACGTCGTGCAGTACCTTCTGCATCATCGCCTTGACCGCCGAGATGTCGGCACGAACAGCCTTGTAGTCGTTGTGCTGGTCGATCTTCCATGCTGTCTGCAAGGTCAGCAGCCGGAACGCTTCGATCTGCATCCACGAGTCGGCGACCATCTGTTGGACCAGCTGCTTGTCGCCCAGCATGTCACCTTGCGTATATCGGGAAACCGCACGCTCGCAAAGCATGTCGAATATCCGCCGGACCAGGCCGACCGTGCGCATCGCGTGGTGGATGCGGCCACCGCCGAGCCGGGTCTGGGCGACCACGAACGCGCCGCCCCGCGGCCCGAGCATGTGGTCGGCCGGGACCCGGACATTCTCGTACCGGACGTAACCTTCGCGTCCTCCGCCGCCGAGCGGCTGGTAGCCAAGGCCGACGTCGCGTAGGACGTTGATGCCGGGCGTCTCAGCGGGCACGACGAACATCGAATGACGTTGATAGGGCGGGGCATCGGGATCAGTCACGGCCATCACAATCAAGAACGACGCGATGGAAGCGAAGGACGAAAACCATTTCTCGCCGTTGATCACCCAATGATCGCCGTCCTGCACCGCGGTCGTGGTGAAGACTTTCGGGTCCGCGCCGCCCTGCGGCTCGGTCATCGAGAAGCACGACACGATCCGGTTGTCCAGCAGCGGCTCCAGATAACGCTGCTTGAGTTCCGGAGTGCCGTAGTGGGCCAGGATTTCGCTGTTGCCCGAATCCGGAGCCTGCGAGCCGAAGACGATCGGCGCACATTCCGACCGGCCGAGGATCTCGTTGAGCAACGCCAGTTTCACCTGGCCGTGCCCGGGCCCGCCCAGATGCGGACCCAGATGGGTAGCCCACAGCCCGCGTTCTTTGACGATCTGCTGCAGCGGAGGAATCAGCGCCTGGCGCACCGGGTCGTTGAGATCGTGAGACTCTTTGACGATCAGATCGATTGGCTCACACTCTGAGCGCACGAACTCGTCAACCCAGGTGAGCTGTGCGGCCCACTCCGGTTCGGTCGAGAAATCCCAGGCCACCGGTCGTCCTTTCGCTACGTGATTGATGACGTTTACCGGTCATGATGACCACGTCTGCCTCCGGGCTGCCGCTTCCTCGGTAGCGTGGCTGAGCACCTGGTTGCGGTTCTCGAGCTCAAGGGCGGATTCCAGCCCCGCGGCGTCGGTGTTGACCTGCACCGCGCGCTTGGTCAGTTGCACGCCCAGCGGAGCGAGTTCAGCTATCCGCGAGGCTGTTTCGAGTGCACGCTGGAATAGCTCTGCCGGATCCACCAGCTCGCTGACCAGCCCACGACGGTCGGCTTCCTCGGCGGAGACCATCCGGCCGGTCAGCATCCAATCCGCGGCCACACTGGCACCGACGATGCGCGGCAGGAAGTAGCTCATCCCCATCTCGGCTCCGGACAGGCCAAGCAGGATCGCCCCATTGCCGAATATTGCTGCAGTCGAGCACATCCTGATGTCTGTGGCCAGGCACAGCGCCAAACCTGCGCCGACGCAGGGCCCGTTGACCGCAGCGATCACCGGCTGCGGCATGTCCCGAATCGCCAGCGGCAGGGCGGCCATCCTTTCCTGGAAGCGGAGGCGGTCGATGACCGGAGCTGTCGCCTCGGGTATCGCCGGGCCGAAGTCGCGCATGTCGATGCCGGAGCAAAACCCGCGGCCCGCGCCGGTTATCACAACAGCGTGGACCGATGTGTCGGCGGATACGGCGGCCAGTGTTGCCTTGAGCTCGCCGACCATGACGTGATTGATTGCGTTGAGCCGCTCGGGTCGGTTGAGCTGCAACACCACCACGCCGGCGTGCGGTGTCTGCACGCTCAACGTCTCATTGACCGTCAATCGAGCGCCCTTCGAGACGCGAATTCGCAGATGAAGAGAATCGTATTCTTCCACGGCGTGCCCACGCAATCAGGCTGGGCGGTGGATGCTGAATGCCATGGCGAGCAACACCGAGCGTTACCGCGCCGCGCGTGACCAGGTCCTCGCCATGGTCGACGACGACCGGCTCGCCGCCACCTTCTCGTGGCCGCATCTGGTCGGCGCCTTCAACTGGGCCACCGACTGGTTCGACGTCATCGCCCGAGACAACGACCGCACCTCGCTGCGGATTGTCGAGGAAGACGGCAGCGAGCAGAGCGTCAGCTTCGCTGCGATGGCCGAACGGTCCGACCGGGTGGCGGCGTGGCTGGAGCAGCTCGGTATCGGCAAAGGGGATCGCGTCGTCCTGATGCTGGGCAACCAGGTTGAGCTCTGGGAATCCACCCTCGCCGTCACCAAGCTCGGGGCGGTGGTGATGCCGGCCACGGGTGCACTCGGACCGAGCGACCTTGCCGACCGCATCGCCCGCGGTGGAGCGCGGGCCGTGATCGCCAACGCCGCTGATACCGCCAAGTTCGCCGAGGTCGGCGGCGACTACCGTCGCGTCGTGGTGGGCGCCGACGCGGCCGGGTGGCATCGCTACGCCGACGCCGCCGATGTCGTCGGGGCCGGTCCGTTCACCGCGCGAACCACGGTGGACGATCCGATGCTGATCTACTTCACCTCCGGCACAACGAGCAAACCCAAGCTGGTGGCGCACTCTCAGATCAGCTACCCGGTCGGGCATCTGTCGACGATGGCGTGGATCGGGGTGCGACCGGGCGACGTGCACTTGGCGATCAGCTCACCAGGGTGGGCCAAGCATGCCTGGAGTTGCGTGTTCGCCCCGTGGATCGCCGAGGCGACAATCTTGGTGTACAACTACCGGCGATTGGACGCCGCCGCGCTGCTGAGTCACCTCCGTCATGCCGGGGTGACGACGTTCTGCGCGCCACCGACGCTGTGGCGCATGCTCATTCAAGCCGACCTGGGCGCCAGGCCCGAGGCGCTGCGCGAGATCGTGGCCGCCGGCGAGCCGCTCAATCCCGACGTCATCGCCCAGGTCGAACGCGCGTGGGGGCTGACCGTTCGCGACGGCTATGGGCAGACCGAGACCACGCTATTGGTCGGCAACCTGCCGGGCCGTCCGGTGAAGCCCGGCTCGATGGGCCGCCCGCTGCCCGGTGTGCCCGTGGTGCTGGTCGACCCGGTCAGCGGGAAGCCCGGCGACGAGGGTGAGATCTGCCTCGACCTGGGCGCCAAGCCGGTCAACCTGATGACCGGCTACCTGCAGGATCCGGAACGCAACGCCGCCGCGATGGCCGGCGGTTACTACCACACCGGCGACATCGCGCGTCGCGACGCCGACGGGTCGATCACCTACATCGGCCGCACCGACGACGTGTTCAAGTCGTCGGGCTACAAGGTATCGCCGTTCGAGCTGGAAAGCGTGCTCATCGAGCATCCGGCGATCGTGGAAGCCGCCGTTGTGCCGCAGCCCGAAGAAACCCGGCTCGCGATCCCCAAGGCCTACGTTGCGCTGGCCGCCGACTGGCCGGCGAATGCCGAGACGGCAAGGACGATCATGGAGTTCGTGCGCGACCGGGTGGCGCCGCATCTGAGGGTGCGGCGGGTTGAGTTCTACGAACTGCCGAAGACGATCTCGGGGAAGATCCGCCGGGTGGACCTACGCCGTCGCGAAGAGCGTGCACATGCTGCCGGCACACCGAGTTCGGCGGAGTACCGATACGAAGACCTGGTGTGCTGAGCGTTGAAATCCTATGACGCGGGGCCGATCAGCCCACCGATCCTCGAGGAGACGATCGGGGAGAACTTCGAGCGGACGGTTGCGGCGAACCCGGACGGCGAGGCGCTGGTTGACTTTGCGCAAAACCGGCGGTGGACCTACGCCGAACTCAACGCCGAGATCGATCTGACCGCAAGGAGTTTGATGTCGCTGGGCGTGCAGCAGCGCGACCGCGTCGGTATCTGGTCACCGAACTGCGCGGAGTGGATCATCGTGCAGTACGCCACGGCGAAGATCGGCGCCATTCTGGTCACCATCAACCCGGCTTACCGCACCCACGAGCTCGGATATGCCCTGAACCAGTCGGGAGTCCGAACACTTGTCGCAGCGACGGCATTCAAGAGTTCGGACTACCGATCCATGATCGGGGAGGTGCGTCCGAACGCTGACGGGCTGCGGGATGTCGTGTTCATCGGCACCGACGATTGGACAGACCTGCGGGACCGCGCCGAGTCGGTGTCGGTGGACGCGCTGCGCTCACGGATGGCCGGCCTGGACCATCGCGAGCCCACCAACATCCAATACACCTCGGGTACAACGGGTTTCCCGAAGGGTGCGACGTTGTCGCATCGCAACATCCTGAACAACGGCTTCTTCGCCACCGAGCTGCTGAACCTGGGTCCCGGTGATCGGGTGTGTATCCCCGTGCCGTTCTACCACTGCTTCGGGATGGTGCTGGGCAACCTGGGCTGCACCAGCCATGGGGCCACGATCATCGTCCCGGCGCCGGGGTTCGATGCCGCGCGCACCCTGGCCGCGGTCGAGGCCGAACGCTGCACGGGCCTGTACGGCGTGCCGACCATGTTCATCGCCATGCTCGGTCATCCTGACTTCGGCAACACCGACCTGACGTCGCTGCGCACCGGCATCATGGCCGGATCGGTGTGCCCGGTCGAGGTCATGAAACGTTGTGTCGCCGAGATGAATATGACTCAGGTAGCGATCGTTTACGGCATGACCGAGACGTCGCCGGCCTCCTGCCAGACGCTGATCGATGACGACCTGGAGCGGCGAACCGCGTCCATCGGACGGGCGCATCCCCACGTGGAGATCAAGATCGTCGACCCCGACACCGGCGACGTCGTCGAGCGTGGTCGGCCCGGGGAGTTCTGCACCCGCGGCTATTCGGTGATGCTGGGCTACTGGCGTGACGACGCCAAAACCCGCGAGGTGATCGACGCCGACGGGTGGATGCACAGTGGGGATCTCGCGGTGATGCGCGACGACGGCTACTGCAACATCGTGGGGCGCCGCAGCGACGTGGTCATCCGCGGCGGGGAGAACATCTATCCACGCGAGATCGAAGAATTCCTCACCACCCATCCCGACATTGAGGACGCACAGGTCGTCGGCGTCCCGGACGCCCAATACGGCGAAGAGATCTGTGCGTGGATCCGGATGAAGCCGGGACGGCGATCACTCGATGCGGACGCGGTTCGCGCTTTCGCCACCGGAAAGGTGGCGCACTACAAGATCCCGCGCTACGTGCACGTCGTCGACGAGTTTCCGATGACGGTGACCGGCAAGGTCCGCAAAGTGGACATGCGTGCGGAAAGCGCGCGAGTTATTCGGGCTCGAAGCCCCAGACAGAGTGGAGGATACGTGACAGCAGCAGAAGCGGCCGACGGTGTGACGATAGTCCGATTCGACCGTCCGCCGGTCAATGCAATCGACCTGGACTTGCTCGACGTCATCATCGCCACGATGCGCAACGTCGAGGGGCCCGTCGTCATCACCGGCGCGGGTCGGTGTTTCTCGGCCGGCGTCGATCTGCGCGCGCTCGTCGACGGCGGCGCCGAGTATGCGGAGCGCTTCGTCACTGCGCTGTCCGAGGCCTTTCTCGCGGTCTTCGACCACCCGGCACCGGTGGTCGCCGCGATCAACGGGCACGCCATCGCCGGCGGTTGCGTGTTCGCCATGTGCGCCGACGTACGATTCATGTCCGCCGGGACGATCGGCCTCACCGAGCTTGCGGTCGGTGTCCCCTTCCCGGTGGCCGCGCTCGAGATATGCCGCTTTGCGATGGGGACATCGGTGGCCCGGGCAGCGCTGCAGGCCAACACGATTGACGCGGACACCGCGTTGGCCCAAGGATGGCTAGACGCGGTTGTGCCGAGTGACGACCTGATTCCCCAGGCGATTGCGACCGCGCGTGAACTCGGTCAGTACGCCCCGGCCGCGTACGCGGCCACCAAGCGACAGCTACACCAGCCGGTTCGCGCCGTGATCGACGTCGGCGCGGAGGTGGATACGAAGGTTCGGGCGAGTTGGATGGCGGAGGAGACCCGCGGCCGCATCGCCGCATTTGTCGAGGCGCTTGCCCGCGGCCGCTAAGGGTGCGTGCGACGCTCCATCCACGAGGCAGAGCGGACGGCTGCGATCGGTGCCACCGTCACCACCTAGGCCCCTGATTGCCAGCTAACTGGGCGCTGAGCTCGATTACGTGGTGGCCCGCGGCGACTGTCCCGCGCTGACGTCCTCGCCCGGTATTGCATACCCCCGCGGGTATAGGATATGCTCTCGAATATACCCGCCAGGGTATAGAAGGGGGACGGTGACCCGAGCGGTAGGACGACAGGTTGCCGATAACAGGAGAGGGAAACCATGTCCATCGCGATAAGCACATCGACGGACACAGCCGACTTCGACAAGGTTGTCTCGAAGACTCGGGAAGTATTGAAGGACAATGGGTTCGGAGTGTTAACCGAGATCGACGTGCAAGCAACTCTCAAAGAGAAGCTGGGAGAGTCGACGGAGCGGTATCTGATTCTCGGTGCCTGCAACCCCCCACTGGCGCACCGGGCTCTGTCAGCCAACAAGCAGGTCGGATTGCTGCTGCCATGCAATGTCGTGGTCCGGGAAGATGCGGAGAACCCGGCAACAGTGCACATCGAGGCGATGAACCCCCAGGTGATGGTGGACGTCGTCCACGATCCGGCATTGTCCCCGGTCGCCCAACAAGCGACACGGCAACTACAGGCCGCGATAAGTACTCTCGCCGAGGAACTGCGATGACATCGATCGACCTTTACATCGACCCGGTATGCCCGTTTGCCTGGGTGACGTCGCGTTGGTTACTGGATGCGGCCACCGCCACCGGGCGCAGTGTCACGCTGCGGCAAATGAACCTCGCGGTGCTTAACGACGGCCACGACGCGGCGCCCACGCAGCGGGCCAAACTCGAGTGGTCACGTCGTATGGGCCGGGTCTTCGCCGCGGCGACGGACGAAGGCGGACCGGGAGCATTCAGCGATCTGTACGAAGCCCTAGGTGCCCTGGTGCACGACAAATCCTCCGACCTGGCCGACAGCCTGGTCAAGGAGGCGCTGGCGGCGACGAGTTCCGGTCCGGGGTTGCTCGATGCACTCGACGACCCGGCGTGGGATGAGGTCGTTGGCGCGGCGCATCGACGCAGTCAGGATGCGCTCGGCGGCAGTGGCGGTAGCCCCATTATCGCCGTCGACGGCAAGGGATTCTTCGGGCCGGTGCTGACGGGTCTTCCTGGTCGAGACGCCGGCGTCGCGCTGCTCGACGCCGTGGTGACCGCGGCGTCGATCTCCGAATTCGCCGTGCTGCAACGCCCCTACCACGGGCCGCCATCAATGCCCGGTGCGCAGAGCCGTTGATGCGTCGTGGCGGCGATTATCCACTCCAGTAGAAAGCAGGAGGACCAAATATGGCTTTAGCCGATACCGACGCAATAGATCTGGTAATCAAGCGGTTACGACGCGCACAAGGTCAACTCGCCGGGGTCATCGCGATGATCGAAGCGGGCCGTGACTGTAAGGACGTTGTCACGCAACTAGCCGCTGTCTCCCGTGCGCTTGACCGCGCCGGCTTCAAGATCGTCGCCACCGGGATGCGGCACTGCATCGCCGGAACCGAAGGCGAATTCGGCCCGACACTCACCGAAGAAGAACTCGAAAAGCTGTTCCTGTCCTTGGCCTGAGCTCGTCACTCGCACCCGAGTACTCCAGGTCGAGGCCTCCGGATTTCCGCGAAACCGCGGCTGCTGCTCGGGCGATCCGTACCGCCGTCAAACCATGCTTCGTGTCTCTAACCGGGCCACCGGCGAATGGAGAGAATTCAATGCTCACATTTCTCAAGCGAGTGTGGGTACCGCTCGTTGTCGTGGCGGCAGCTGGCCTCGGTGGTCTTGCCGTCGACCAGCTTCGTGGTGTCTTCGGCTCCGACGAAATCTTTTCTGCAAGCGGCAGCAGCGCCGAGCCACTAGAGCCGTCCCATCTCAAGCGGGTGACATATGAGGTTTACGGGCCCAGCGACACAACTGGAAGCGTGAGTTACCTGGACAAGAACGCCCAGCCGGAACAGGCGAACTTCTCCAGCCTGCCCTGGACCTTCACGATCACGACGACGGTGCCGGCCGTCATCGCCAACGTGGTTGCACAGGGCAATAGCGACAACATCGGGTGCCGCATCACCGTCAACGGTGAGGTCAAGGACGAAAGATCCTCGGCCGGACACCACGCCCAAACTTCCTGCCTGGTGAAGGGCGCATGAACACCGGCCAAGACGCCCGTCCGAAATTCATGCGGTTCGTCCGCAGGTTCGCCGTGCCGATCCTTGTGGCATGGCTGCTCGTGACCGTCGCCTTGAATGTGCTTGTGCCGCCCATCGAGTCGGTCGCGCGGAACCACGCGGTGACAATGTCGCCCCAAGACGCGCCCGCGATGATCGCCGCGAAGCGAATCGGCGAAAAGTTCCACGAGTCGGACTCCGACAGCATCGCAATGATCGTTTTGGAGAGCGATAAACAACTCGACGAGCAGGCGCACGGCTATTACGACGGCTTGGTGAAAAAGCTGCAGGCCGACCCCACGCACGTGCAGCACGTCCAGAACGTGTGGGGAGATCCGCTCACCGCCGCGGGTGTCCAGAGCCGGGACGGCAAAGCCGCGTACGTCCAACTCAATCTGGCCGGCAACCAGGGCGGCACCCTGGGAAACGAGTCCGTCAAAGCGGTCCGGGAGATTGTCGACAATTCGGTGCCGCCCAAGGGACTCAAGGCATACGTCACCGGGCCGGCGGCGCTGACAACGGACATGAACGAAGCCGCCGACAAAAGCATGTTCAAAATGATGGGCGTGACGGGCGTGGTTATCATGATTATGCTATTCATCGCCTATCGCTCCATCAGCACGCTGCTGCTGGTTCTTGTCATGGTCGGCTTCGAGATGGGCACCGCCAGAGGGCTCGTCGCGCTTCTCGGGAATAGCGGCCTGTTGGGGTTTTCGACGTTCGTCGTCGCCATGCTGTCCTCGTTGGCGATCGCGGCCGGCACCGATTACGCGATATTTCTCATCGGTCGGTATCAAGAAGCCCGGCAGGCCGGTCAGGATCGGGAAGCGGCCTGGTACACGATGTTCCGCGGGACTTTTCACATCATCTTGGGCTCCGGGCTGACGATCGCTGGAGCTACTTTCTGTCTCTACTTGGCGCGACTTTCGTATTTCAAGGCACTGGGCATTCCGTCCGCTTTGGGGCTGATCGTCGTCGTTGCGGGAGCGTTGACCGCTGCGCCGGCCGTCGTCGCCGTGGCCAGTCGATTCGGCCTGCTTGACCCGAAACGGGTTGTCAAAGTCCACGGTTGGCGGCGAATCGGCACCGCCACCGTCCGCTGGCCCGGTCCGGTGTTTGCGGCCTCGCTGGTGATCGCCATCGTCGGCATCCTCATCATGCCGAGCATGAGGGTCAGCTACAACGACCGCTTCTACATACCCCCCAACCTGCCGTCGAACATCGGATATGCGGCCGCAGAGCGCCATTTCAGCACCGCGACAATGAATCCCGACATCCTCATGATCGAGAGTGATCACGATATGCGGAATCCCGGCGACATGATCATCCTGGACAGGATTGCCAAAGACGTCTTTCGCTCGCCGGGAATCGCTATGGTGCAAAGCATTACGCGGCCGCTGGGCGGACCGATTGAGCACACATCAATACCGTTCCAGATCAGTGCTCAGTCGATTCCCATACAGCAGAACCTTCAATTCATGAAGGACCGGATGGCCGACATGCTCAAGATGAGCGACGACCTCGGCGTCATGATCGGCTCGATGGAGCGGATGTACGCGCTGATGGGCCAGATGAGCAGCACGACTCATCACATGGTCGGCGACATGCACGATATGAAGTCGACGCTGGATGAGATGAGGGACCATCTGGCGGACTTCGACGAATTCGCAAGGCCTTTGCGCGGTTACCTGTACTGGGAACCACACTGCTTCGACATTCCCGTTTGCTGGGCCACGAGGTCGGTGTTCGAGGCCATCGACGGCGTGGACAAGTTCAGCGACGAGATAAACGCGGTTCTTGAGGACATGGGCAATATCGATACGCTACTGCCGCAGATGCTCCAGCAGATCCCGCCGATCATCGCCGTCGCAAAGTCCATGCGGGGGACCCTGCTGACCCTGCACAGCAGCTTTTCCGGTCTGGTCACGCAAATGGCCCAGATGACCGATACGGCGAGCGCGATGGGCCAGGCCTTCGATGCCTCCAGGATCGGCGACTATTTCTACCTGCCGCCGGAAGCGCTCCAAAATCCAGACTTTCAGCGCGGTTTGAAACTTTTCCTGTCGCCGGACGGCAAGGCCGCGCGGTTCATCATCACCCACGACACGGATCCGGCAACTCCGGCAGGCATTGCCGCGGTCAAGCCTGAGCTCAATGCCGCGCATCAAGCGGTCAAGGGAACGGCTCTCACCGACGCCCGGTTCTACCTCGCCGGGACGGCGGCGATATACCGCGACATCCAGTCGGGCTCCCAATACGACCTGCTGATCGTGGGAGCAGCCGCACTCACGCTGATATTCGTTGTCATGCTGATCATCACCCGGGCTCTGGTGGCCTCACTGGTGATCGTCGGCACAGTGTTGCTGTCGCTGGGCGCCGCGTTCGGGCTGTCCGTGCTGGTCTGGCAACACATTTTCGGTCTGGACTTGAACTGGATCGCGCCCGTCTTCGGGTTGATCATTCTGCTGGCCGTCGGATCCGACTACAACCTGCTGCTGGTCTCACGGTTCCAGGACGAGATACGCGCGGGATTGAAGACTGGGATTATCCGCTCGATGGGCGAAACGGGCGGGGTTGTCACCGCAGCGGGCCTGGTGTTCGCCTTCACGATGATGTCCATGGTCGCCAGTGACTTGCGCTCGATCGGCCAGGCCGGCAGCACGATCGGCCTCGGACTGCTGTTCGACACCCTGATTGTGCGCTCACTGATGACGCCGTCGGTCGCCGCGCTGCTCGGACGCTGGTTCTGGTGGCCGCAACGCGTGCGGTCACGCCCCGCTCGGTACTTACTCCGGCCCCCGGGACCTCGCGCTGATATTCCTTCCGTGCTTGTGAGGCAATAGTGGAGCCACCATTTGAATTCGTCTGTGCTGTGCTCAAAGTCTAAGGGAAGGAGTGAAATTCAATGAAGAACAACCAAGGATTGGCCTCGATCGAGCGTACAGCGTTCGGGATGCCGCGACCGCAGGGCTGGCCGCTCGATCGAATCGTGGCTCTCATGGCGGGAATGGTGGTGTTAGCGACCTTAACGCTGGGTCGTCACCACGCCCGCTGGCGAATCCTCACTGGTTTTGTGGGAGCCAACTTGCTACTCAACGCAGCGATGGGCTGGTGCCCTATGAGCGTTGTGCTGCATCGACTCGGTATTTCCACCGCTACCGAACGTGTGCTGGGCTCCGATGCCTAACCCTGACCGTAGTTGATTCGTTGGGAATCATTGCGACACGAGTATGACTTCATCGTCGGCCATGACGTTGACGCGACGATACGGCGGTAGATTAGCCCACTGTGAGCTTGTGGATCGCCCATGCCGCCAAGACGCTGACCGAAGAGATACCCGCGGCACCGGACCAGGTCCGCGATTTCTACGCGAATCTCGACAACATCAAAGTCGTGCACCCGTTGGTCGTTTCGGTGCAGACCATATCGCGCAGCCAAACCCCTGATGGTTACCAGCAGACTTATCGGGTGCGTGACCGTATTCCATTGGGGGCGTTGGCGATCAGAATAAGCTATTGGGCACAGGTCGAGGTCTTGGCGCACGGAGACGTGATCACCGAGGCGCGTCAATTCCCGCGGGTGCGGCTGAACGGCACCGTGACATTCGAGCCGATCGACTCGGGCACCCGTCTCACCGAGCGGCTACGGATTGCGGCTCCCCGGCCACTCGCCGCGATGACCCAGCGTGAAGCGGTCAACGCACACATCGCGATGCTGGCGGGCATCCGCAGCCACTTCGAAGCGCAATCGAGCCAATAGAGTGTCAGACCAGTTGTCGGCGCAATTCCCGCTTCAGCACCTTGCCGTAACTGCTTTTCGGTAGCTGGTCCATGGCCAGGTACCGCAGCTCCCGCCAGGTGCAGCGGCGCCGTCCACCGTGATACACCGCCCCGCGATCAGGAAAACGTTGCGCAGCCTGGTCCAGCAGCGCGAACAGGTTCACCGGGCCGTCCACTCCGATGTCAACGCAAACTTCGACAGGTACTTCGTCGAACTCCATCCACCGTCGACCACGATGGTTTGACCGTTGATGAAACTTCCGCCCGGCGAACACAAGAACGCGACCGTGCTCGCCACATCATCGACCGTGCCCAACCGCTGATGCGGGGTCATCTCGGTGTTGATCCGGCGGAACCGAGGGTCCTGCAACCGGTCTTCGGTCATCGGTGTCTGGATTACCCCGGGAGCCACCGCGTTGCAGCGAATGCCGCGCGACCCGTACTGGCAGGCGATATGGGTGGTCAGCGCCGTCAGGCCGCCTTTGGCCGCGGAGTACGGACCACCGCGAAGTCCGCCCACGACGGCGAACGTCGACGTGATGTTGATGATGGCCGAACCGGGCTGCATATGCGGCAGGACATCACGCGCGAGCCGAAACGGCGCGCGCAACATCACGTTGAGGAAATAATCCAATGTCTCGTCGTCGGTTTCGTGCAGCGGCGTGGGATTCCCCACCCCGGCGTTGTTGATCAGGAAGTCGATCCGATCCCACCGCTCGACGGCGGCCGCCACGATGCGACGGGGCGCCTCGTCATCGGTCAGGTCGAGCGCCAGTGTCGCGATACGGTCAGAATCATCGATGGCTGCTGCTAATTCGGCCAGCCGTTGTTCATTGCGACCAGTCGCCAGCACCGCCATTCCCATGCCGGCGAGCTTGGTCGCGCATCCGAATCCGATACCGCCGGTCGCGCCGGTCACGATCGCTACTTGCATGTCATCCGTCCGTCGTTGTCAGGGCCGCCTGAATCTGGTGCTTGAGCACCTTCCCGGCGTCATTTCTCGGTAGTTGCTCCCAGATCACCACTTGCTCGGGCGCTTTGAATGTGGCAACCCCCTGGTCCTGCAGAAAGCTGCGCAGGCTCGCCACGTCGGGCTGCGACTTGCCGCTGGGCACGATGACGGCACAGGCCCGCTCCCCGGTGCGGGTATCGGGCAGACCGACGATGGCGATCTCCGCGACGCCGGGATGGCCGATGAGGATGTCCTCGATCTCTTTGGGCGCGATGTTTTCGCCGTTGCGAATGATGACGTCTTTGGCCCGCCCGGTGACGACGAGGTAGTCGTCGTCGACCCAGCGGGCCAGATCACCGGTGCGGAAATATCCGTCATCGTCGAACGATCCGGCTTCGTCCTCGGGGTGTAGGTAGCCGACCAGCATCTGCGGGCCGCGCGCATGGATTTCGCCGGATGCGCCGCGGAGGGTGATCTGCGCGAATCCGGCCCGTCCGTCGGTGTCCGCGGCATGGTCGGGGTCGAGCGGCGCGCCGACCGTCGTCACCGGCACTTCAGTCGAGCCGTACACCCGGGTTACCGCAGCGTGCTCGAAATAGCTTGCCGCTTTGCGGATCAACGACGGCGATACCGATGCGCCACCGCAGATGAACAGCTTCAGCTCCGGCAGCCGGGTACCGGCAGCCCTCGGCAGCAGTCAGCAGCTGTTCGAGGAAAGGTGTTGCTCCTGCGATATGAGTGCAGCGGTTAGCCCGGATGATCTCGACAGCGTCGTCGGCGTTCCAGCGGTCCATCAGCACGGCGGATGCGCCCAGTAGCAGCGGAGATTCGAACGCGTAGATGGAACCGCCGATGTGCGCGATCGGCGACGGCACCAGGAACCGGTCACCGGGCAGCACCTGCCAGTGGTCGCGGAGCTGACAGATCAACGCGTGCATCGAGTTGTGGCTGTGCAGAACGCCCTTCGGCCGGCCGGTTGTCCCCGACGTATAGAGGATCATGCGCACCGAATCCGGGTCCAGCGTCGGCAGCCCGACCGCCGGCTGTGGACGGTGCAGCAACGACAGGAAGGACGTGTGCAGTGCAGGTGCTTCGTCGCGTACGACGACGACCTCGGGAGGGGAATCCATCTGGGCGATGACCCGGGTCAGCATCGACGCATAATCGTGGCGTCCGAAAACCGCTGGCACGAAAATCATCCGGGTGTTCGCGTCGTTGAGAATGAAGAGCAGCTCGCGATCTCGCAGCGACGGCAGGATGGGGTTCACCACCATTCCGGCCATCGTCGCCGCCAGGTAAATGACCGTGGCTTCATGCCAATTGGGCAGCATGAACGACACCACGCTGCCGGTCGGCATCCGGGCCAGCAGGGCCTGCGCCAGGGTTGCCGCCTGTTCGTAAAGACTTTGGCAGTCCACCCGGCATTCACCGTCGATCAGCACAATTCGCTGCGGTGCGCGCCGTGCGGCCTCGGCCAACGAATCAGCCAGGGTGCCATGCACCCACCACCCGCGTGCATAGGCTTCGGTGGCCCGCTCGTCGTCCCAGCGGACCCTTCGTCCACCGATCAGTTTGGTGTTCGACATCGCCTATCTCATGTGAGATTAGCCGCGGACCCGTCGCATCGTCATCGAGTGACGGAAACGCGCCGCGGGATGCGTATTGATCGTCACCTGGGCGACCTCGCCGTCCGAGGTGGTGTAGGTACGGTGCACTTCCAGAGCCGGGCTGCCCACCTCGACGCTGAGTTGGTCGGCCAGTACCGACGAGATCAGCACCGCCGCGATCTCCTGGCGAACCTCGACGATGCTCAACCCGAAGAGGTCTTCGATGAGCGGGAATATCGGGCCGGTGTGACGTGGCAACAGTCTGCCCACCGCGGCAAACGCCCGGTTGATGTAGTACTCGGTCCGGCAGACCGGAAACTCCGCAGCGTCAATCTGCCGAAAACCCCTAACGGCCAGCCATTCTTCGCCGCTGGCGAGCCCGGTCCGGGTTGCCAGCTCGCCGTCGATAAGGGTCATCCCGGTGGATTCGATCGCGAATTGCGCGCCGGTCGCAAAGGCCAGCAGGTCGTTGATCGAGACGACGTCTTGAACGTAGGAGTCCGAGGAAGGCCGCGGAACCACGAGCGTGCCGGCCCGCGGCCGCGACGCTACGAGGTTGTCGTCGCGTAGCCGTCGCAACGCTTCCCGGACGGTGTACCGGCTGACCGAAAAACGCTCACACAGTTGGTGTTCGGTGGGAAGCTGCGATCCCACCGGGTACACGCCGTCGACGATCTCTTTCCGTAGTGCTCGCGCGACCTGCAGGTAGCGGTGGTCGGTCGGTTGGGCGTCAGCCATGACGACCGTCCTGCCGAAGTGCCAGCACGCTGCCGTCCGCGTCCGCTGAAACGTAGAGGGTGCCGTCCGGCCCGGCGGCGATGCCGGCGAACGGTCCTTGTGGCCCGGAAAACGGCGGCATGCCTTTCAGCGGCTTGGGAATGACGCCGGGCGCCGCACCGAGCGGCAAGCCTGAGGCAATGACGTGCCGTGCCGCATCCTCGAGATCAACAGCGATCACCGCCTTGGCGGCGGCGTCGACGACATACAACTGCCGCCCGCGCACAAGAAGGCCTTGCGGCCGGCTCAATCCGTCCACCACGGTTTGGACGCCGGATCCGGCCAGCTTGACCACCCGACCGGCGCCCGCTTCCGCGATCAGCCAGCCGTCGTCGGGTGCGATTGCCACCCCAACCGGATCATCCAATCCCGAAGCGATCACCTCCACCCGCCCGCTCCGGATCGACACCACCCGTCCCGTCCCGAGTTCGGCGGCCGCGACGGTGCCGTCGGCGGCGATCGCCACCCCGTAGAGCTGGTCGAATCCGTCGGCCAGCACCTCGCTTTCGCAACTGGCGGGCCGGTAGCGCGACACCTGGCCACCCGAGGTGGTGACGACGAACTCGCCGGGTCCCGCCGCAGCCAGACCGCGCACGAACCCCGGGTAGCCCGGGGTGAACAGCATGCCCACGGTCTGCAATGTGCGGTCGGGAAGCAGAACGTAGAAGTAGGTGCCGTCGGCGACATAGAGGTTGCCGTCGACGCCGACGGCCAAATCCAGCGGCCAGTTCAGCCCGCCCGGCAACACGGTCTGGGTCTGGCCGCCGTCGAGGATCTCGGTGATCTCTCCGGTGAAATTCGAGACGAACAGCCGATCCCCAACGAAGGTCGAGTTGTCCAGGCCGGGATTGAGATCGGCCAACACTGTCTGCTCACCGGTGCGCGGATCGATGCGCAACACCTGGCCGCTGTGCACCTGTGTCGAGACAATGCGGCCCGCCGAGTCGAACTTCACCGAATCGGGCACGCCGAGGCCGGAGGCGACTGTTTCCGGCACACCGCCGTCGAGGTCGATCCGCCAGATTTCGTTGGCGCCCATTACCGGGAAGTACAGCAAGCCGTCCGGGCCGACCTCCATCGCGTTGGGCGACGGGACGTTCTCCAGCAGCAGCCGCGGCGGGCCGCCGTTCAGGTCGAGCTCGAGAAGCCGCCCGCCCTCACGACATTCGCCGATGAACAACCGACCCTGGTGCACCGTGATGCCGTTGGCGGACGGGACATCACCGCGTAGCACCCGGGTGTGGCCGTCGGTGCTACGCACGCTGACCCGACCGTCCATGACCTCGGTGGCGTAGAGGTCGCCACGCGGATCGAAGGCCACGTCGTCGGGCGCGATGATGTCGCCGCCTTTAGCGCTGATGGTTTCCAGCAAGCCGGTCCCGATGTCAAGGGCGCTGATCTGGCTGCCGGTCACCTGTGCGATGTAGATTCGGCCGTCCGGGCCGGTCCGCAGACCGTTGGCGCCGAACAACCTGCTCGGCGGGGTAAGCCGCTCCAGGCGCCAGCCCTCGGCGAGGTCTGGTGATATCCCTGCACCGGAGCGCCCCTCTTGCAGCAACATCGGTGATGACCTCCGGGGCCGTGTTGTGATGGCGTTTCAGCCGGTGACGTTAGCAACCGAGTCTGGTCCAGACAATAGGTAGAAATGACCAAACCGACACCACTTGACGCTCGGCCATTTGCAGAGAATCATATTCTCAATTATGCGCATCTGCCTATGTTGTCCGGACAAAAAGCAATAGTGGCCCCTAACCTGCTCAGTCTTGAGCGTCGCGTGGTCATAGTTGCCGGCGCTGCGGGTGGCGGCATCGGCACCACCGTGACCAAGATGGTCGCCGAGGCCGGAGCGACGGTAATCGCGGTGAGTCGGTGCCGGGAAAATCTCGACCACCATATTTCGCCGCTGATCGAACGGGGACTCTCGATTGTCCCGGTGGCTGCCGACGTCGCGACCGAGGACGGCGTGGCCACCGCAATCGAGCAGGCGGTGCGGGCCGACGGTGAGTTGCACGGGCTGGTCAACGTGGCGGGCGGGGCCGCGCCGTCGACCTGGATGCCGTCGACCCGGGTAACCCGCAGCGACTGGCGCGACCTGTTCACCCAAAACCTCGAAACCACGTTTTTCATGAGCCAGGCTGTCGCCGCAGAGTTGAAGGCGGGTAAACGTCGAGGGTCGATCGTGTCGATCTCCTCGATCAGCGGGATGAACACCGCGCCGTTCCACATTGCTTACGGCACGGCCAAGGCAGCGGTCGCGGCGATGACCCGCACAATGGCCGTCGAATTGGCCCTCGACGAAATCCGGGTCAACGCCGTAGCCCCCGGGGTGACCGCGACGCCGGCCTCGCGCACCTACGTCGACGAAGACGCCGACCGTGATCGCCGTGCCATCGCGATGGGTCGGCGCGGCCGCCCCGAGGAGATCGCCGGTGCCATTCTGTTCCTGTTGTCGGACCTGTCCAGCTACATCACCGGGCAGACGCTTCTGGTGGACGGCGGGCTGGACCTCAAATGGACGCATCTGGACGCCGACAACACCTCTCTTTTTCTCAAAGACGACTCCTTCCGAGCAGCGATAAGGAGCATGTGATGACCGACACCGAAGTCCAAGCGGCCGAAGAGCTTTCGAAACCGACGACGATCGGTGTCGAAGCGTATATCAGCGAGAGCTACGCCCGCGCCGAGCGCGACAGGCTATGGCGAAAGGTCTGGCAGCAGGTTGGCCGTGTCGAAGAGCTGCCCGAGGTGGGCAGTTACCTGACATACGACATTCTCGACGACTCGATCATCGTGGTGCGCACCGGAGACAACGAATTTAAGGCCCACCACAACGTCTGCATGCACCGCGGCCGCCGCCTGATCGACACACCCGAGGGGGCGAAGAACGCCCGTGGCCGCGCCCGCAAGTCGTTCGTCTGCGGTTTCCACGGCTGGACCTATGGCCTGGACGGGGCGTGCACGCACATCCGCGAACAGCAGGACTGGCAGGGAGCGCTGACACCTGAGAACACCCACCTTCGACCGGTCAAGGTCGAAACCTGGGGTGGTTGGTTGTGGATCAACATGGACCCCGACTGCGAGCCGCTGGCCGACTACCTGTTTCCCGCCGCGAAGATTCTCGACCCGTTTGGCCTCGAGAACATGCGCTACAAGTGGCGCAAGTGGCTGCACTTCGATTGCAACTGGAAGGTGGCACTGGAGGCGTTCAACGAGACCTACCACGTCTACACAACCCATCCGGAGTTCAACAAGTTCGGCGAATTCAAGGGATGGGCCAAGGCCCAGGGCAAACACAGCAATATCGGCTATGACGCTCCGGAGGACATGGAGGCCACCAAGTCCAAGATCCGGCTCGGCGTTGGTGCCGATCCGCGTGTGTCAACCGCAGAGATGCAGGTGTACACGATGGAGGAGACCAACGCCACCACCACCCAGACGCTGGTGAACGCCGCCAAGCGGCTGGCCGACGAATTGCCGGAGGGGACACCGGCCGACAAGGTTCTCGAGCACTGGCTGGCGTCGGCGCGCCGAGACGACGAAGCGCGCGGTGTGATCTGGCCGACGATTCCGTCCGACATCCTCGGCCAGGCGGGCACCGCATGGCAGATCTTCCCGAACTTTCAGATCGGGCAGGGCCTGACCAGTGCGCTCTGCTACGGCGCGCGGCCGCACCCCAGCTACAACCCCGACAAGTGCATTTTCGAGGTGTCGGTGTTCGAGCTGTACCCGAAAGGTCAAGAGCCGCCGACAGAGTGGGAACGCACACCGGTCGGTGACCCTCGGTGGCGGTCGGTATTGCCGCAGGATTTCTCGAACATGGCCGCGGTGCAGCAGGGCATGAAATCGCTTGCGTTCCCGGGTACCAAACCCAATCCCTACCGAGAGCGAAGCACTGTCAACTTCCATCACCAACTGTCGAAGTACATGGGTACCGGCGAACCGCAGGAGCTTTCAGATAGATGACAATGTTCGATACATGCGGACCGACGCAGACGCCGGACGACCTCGATATCGACGCGCTGCGAGAGAAGTACTTATTCGAGCGCGATAAGCGGCTGCGTCCGGAGGGCTCGAAGCAGTACTTGGAAATCAAGGACGAGTTCGCGAAATTCGCCGAGGTCGATCCCCACACGCCCGTGACACCACGCACGCCTATCGACGAGGACATCGACGTGGCGGTGCTCGGCGGCGGCATCACCGGCCTGCTGGCGGGCGCGTACCTCAAGAAGGCCGCCGTCGATGACGTGCACGTCATCGAGATGGGCGGGGACTTCGGCGGGGTCTGGTACTGGAATCGTTTCCCGGGAATCCAGTGCGACAACGACGCCTACTGCTACATCCCGATGCTGGAAGAACTCAACTACATTCCGTCGAAGAAGTTCGCCGACGGCGCCGAGATCTACGAGCACTGCCGTCGCATCGCGAAGCATTTCGGGCTCTACGACGGCGCGATCTTCTCCACCCAGGTTCGCGCGGTGCGCTGGGATGAGACGATCAAGCGCTGGCGGTTGAGCACTAATCGCGGTGACGACATTCGTGCCCGGTTCGTGGTGATGGCACAGGGCTCCTTCAACCGGCCGAAGCTGCCCGGAATCCCCGGCATCAAGGACTTCAAGGGACATATGTTCCATTCCGCTCGCTGGGATTACGACTACACGGGTGGGGGTGCCAACGGCGGACTGCACAAGCTCCATGACAAGCGTGTTGCGCTTGTCGGTACCGGTGCGACCGGCGTGCAGCTGGTTCCGCACTTGGGCCGAGACGCGCAGCACCTCTATGTCTTTCAGCGCACGCCGTCATCGGTGGACGTGCGAGGCAACGAGCCGACGCACCCGCAGTGGGCGGCTTCCCTGCAGCCCGGCTGGCAAGAACAACGCAAGCGCAACTTCCACCGCTGGTCACCGTTGGGGGAAGGTGCGGTGTTCGACGAGCCAGATCTGGTGTGCGATTTCTGGACTGAACTAGGGCGCAACCTGACCGCGCGGATCGCGGCTGCCGACGATCCCACAGCACTGACCATCGAGCAGATAATGACCTTCCGCGAAGAAGAGGATTACAAGGTCATGGAGCGGTTGCGGCAACGCGTCGAGGAGCTCGTCGACGACCCGGAGACCGCCGAAGCGCTCAAACCGTACTACCGGTTCATGTGCAAGCGGCCCTGCAGCAACGACGAATACCTGCCGACGTTCAACCGCCTGAACGTCACGCTGGTTGATGTGTCGAAATCCAAAGGCGTGGAACGACTAACCGAGAAGGGGATTGTCGCCAACGGCGTTGAATATGAAGTCGACTGCGTCATCTTCGCCAGCGGTTTCGAGATCACCACCGACATCGGCCGTCGGTACGCAGTCGATGTGATCGAGGGCCGCGACGGCCTGTCGCTCTTCGATCACTGGCGCGACAGCTACAAATCACTCCATGGGATGACCAGCCGAGGCTTTCCCAACCAGTTCTTCACCGGCTTCGTTCAGGGCGGCGTGGCAGGGAACACCACGGCGATGCTCGAGCAACAGGCCGAGCACATCGCCTACATCATTTCCGAAGCAATAGCGCGTCGCGCGACCACCGTCGAGCCGAGCCAGGAAGCTCAAGACAACTGGGTCAAGACTATCCGCGAAACCTCAATAGACAGCTCGGAATTCGCGGTCTCGTGCACACCTGGCTATTACAACAATGAGGGTGGCGGTGGCGGCGAGGGCATCCGCTCGGCCATCGGCGATCCCTACATGCCGGGCTTCTACGTGTTCGACGACTTGCTCAAGGAATGGCGTGCAAATGGCGACCTAGACGGTCTGGTACTCGAGAACATAGATGGCTGATTTGAGATTCGACGGCAGGGTAGCGGTCGTCACCGGGGCTGGCCGAGGGCTCGGCCGCTGCTACGCCGTGCTGCTGGCATCGCGCGGAGCGAAGGTCGTCGTCAACGACCCCGGCGGCAGCCTCGCCGGCGAGGGAATGGACGCCGTGCCGGCTGACCACGTCGTCGGCGAGATAACCGCCGCCGGAGGACAAGCCGTCGCGTGCACCGAGTCAGTCACCACCCGCGAAGGCGGCGATGCGATCATCCGGACCGCGCTCGAACATTACGGCCGCCTCGACATCCTGATTCACAACGCCGGCAACGTTCGTCGCGGCTCGCTGAAGGAGATGAGCCACGAAGACTTCGACGCCGTGCTCGACGTGCACTTGCGCGGCGCATTTAACGTTGTGCGGCCTGCGTTCCCGGTTATGTGCGAGGCCGGTTACGGGCGCATCGTGCTGACTTCCTCCATCGGCGGCCTGTACGGAAACCAGGGCGTGGCCAACTACGCGGCCGCGAAGGCCGGCGTGATCGGTCTGTCCAATGTCGCGGCCCTCGAAGGTGCGGCCGACGGCGTTATATGCAACGTGATCGTGCCGGCCGCGGTGACAAGAATGGCCGCCGGTATCGACACCTCGGCCTACCCACCGATGGGCCCGGAGCTCGTTGCGCCCGTGGTGGGTTGGCTCGCACACGAAACCTGTTCGGTGACCGGGGAGGTGTTCATCGCGCTGGCGGGTCGGGTGGCGCGAGCGGTCATCGCCGAAAGCCCCGGCGTGCATCGGCCAACCTGGACGGTCGAGGACGTCGGCGAACATCTCGATGCGATTCGAAACATTGAGGCGCCGCTGGTTTTTCCGGTCGTTCCTGACGGTCATGAGCAGCACATCCGCTGCAGCTTCGAACTCGCGCAACGTTCCAGCGACCGAGGCGTACTTCATGGCTAGCCGGACGGGCACGGGACCGCTGACCGGCGTGCGGGTAATCGACCTCACCGCAATGGTGATGGGACCGTACTGCACGCAGATCATGGCCGATATGGGCGCTGACGTGATCAAAGTCGAACCGCCACAGGGCGATAACACCCGCTACATCTCGGTCGGTCCCGCGCCCGGCATGAGTGGGGTGTTCGTCAACGTCAACCGCGGCAAGCGCAGCATCGTGCTGGACCTGCAAACCGATGCCGGAACGCGGGCGGTGTGCGCGCTTGTTGAGACCGCCGATGTGTTCATCCACTCGATGCGCGCCAAAGCGATCGCCAAGCTCGGCTTCGCCTATGAAGACGTCGCCGCGATCAACCCAGAGATCGTCTACACCAATTGCTACGGGTACGGGCGTCGCGGACCCCACCGCGACCGGCCCGCCTATGACGACACGATCCAGGCTGAATGCGGCCTGCCGGCGGTACAACAGCAACTGACCGGAGAGGCCGACTACGTCGGAACCATCATGGCCGACAAGGTCGCCGGGCTGACCGCGCTGTACGCGACGACCATGGCGTTGTTTCACCGCGAGCGTACCGGGGAGGGACAGGAAGTCGAGGTCGCCATGTTCGAAACCATGGCGTCGTTCATGCTCGTCGAACACGCCAACGGCGCCCTGTTCGACCCTCCCCTGGGGCCGGCGGTGTATCCGCGCACCGTGGCGCCCAACCGTCGCCCGTATCGCACCAGCGACGGCCACATCGCCGCATTGATTTACAACGACAAACACTGGAACGCGTTCATCAACGCAGTGCGGCCGCCGTGGGCCAGCGAGCTGTATTCGACGCTGGAACAGCGCGCACGCCAGATTGACACGGTGTACGGATTAGTGGCCGAGACGATGAAACAGCGCTCGACGCAGGAGTGGCTGGCGCTGCTCGGCGAACTCGAGATACCGGCCGCGCCGCTCAACACGCCAGGCGCCTTGTTCGACGATCCGCATCTCAACGCCGTCGGCATGTTCGAGACCGTGGACACCCCGCACGGACCGGTGCGCTTCCCGGGCGTACCCACCTGGTTTTCCCGGACACCGGGTCGCGTTGCGGGGCCGGCGCCAGAGCTGGGCGCCGACACCGCCGAGATCCTCGACGAACTGGAAAGCCAAGAGGCTGCGCGGCTACGGGCCGTCGAAAACAACTCGCTCAAAAGTAGCTATCCCTAAGGAGTTTTCAACCATGGCTGTGCCCGTTTACAAGCGGATCCTCGACCTGTTCGAGGCCGAGGGCGTGAAGACGTTGTTCGGTATCCCGGACCCGAACTTCGTGCACATGTTCCTCGAGGCGGAATCGCGCGGGTGGACGGTGGTCTCGCCGCATCACGAAGAGAGCGCCGGGTTCATGGCCGAAGCCGTCTCGCGGATGACGGGCAAGCCGGGCTTGTGCATCGGCACGCTGGGTCCCGGCGTGGCCAATATCGCGGGGGCGATGATGTGCGCCAAGGTGGAGAACTCGCCCGTCATCTTCCTCGGCGGCCAGCGGGCGCGCATCACCGAGCGGCGGGTCCGGCGTGGACGCATCCAGTTCGTCCGCCAGGAAGAACTTTTCGCGCCGACGGTGAAGTACAGCGCGTCGATCGAATACGCCGACCAAACCGATGAAATCATTCGAGAGGCGATTCGGCGCGCGATGTCGACGACGCCCGGCCCGGCTTACGTCGAGTTCCCGTCTCACGTGATTCTGGAAGAGTTGGAAGTCCCAGACCCGCTGCCTCCCAGCGCGTATCGGCTTGTCAACCACGGGGCTGGCGCGCGGGAGATCGCCGAGGCAGCCAGGCTAGTGCGCGAGGCCGAGAATCCGGTCCTGCTGGTCGGACACGGCGTTCACACGTCGCGCACCGGAGAGGCGGTCAGGGAACTGGCCGAGCTGATGGCCTGCCCGGTGATCCAGACATCGGGTGGCACCTCGTTCATCCCCGGTCTGGAGGACCGCACTTTTCCCTACGGTTTCTCGTCTGCGGCAGTCGAGGCCGTGGTCGCGTCGGACCTGTGCATGGCGCTCGGAACCGAGCTCGGCGAACCGGTTCATTACGGCAAGACACGCCACTGGGAACAGAACAACGCCGCTCGCAAGTGGATCTATGTCGAGCAGGACCCGACGGCGATCGGGGTGAACCGACCGGTGGACGTGCCGCTGGTGGGAGACCTGCGCGGCGTGGTGCCTCAGCTGGTCGAAGCGCTGCAGGACACCCCGCGATCGCCGTCGGCCGATCTTGCCCGCTGGATCAAACAGGATGCCGACCAGCTTGCCGAACTGGCCGAGACCGCGCCTAGCGGCCGCAGCCCGGTCCATCCGGCGCGCTTCGTGGTCGAGGCGACCAAAGCCTTCCCGCCCGAGGGCATCATGGTCCGCGACGGCGGCGCGACGGTCATCTTTCAGTGGACCTATTCGCTGGCCAAGCCGCACGACGTCATCTGGAACCAGAACTTCGGCCACTTGGGCACGGGCTTGCCCTATGCCGTCGGCGCTTCGGTCGCCGACGGCGGCAAGCGGCCGGTCATGCTGCTGACCAGCGACTCCTCGTTCATGTTCCATATCGCCGAGCTGGAGACCGCCGCGCGTCTAAAGCTGCCGCTGGTGTGCGTTGTGGGTGTCGACCACCAATGGGGTCTCGAAGTCGGCGTCTACAAGCGCACGTTCGCTCAGCCGTCACCGCAGCCCGGTGTGCACTGGAGCAAGGACGTACGCTTCGACAAGATCGCCGAGGGCTTCGGCTGTTACGGCGAATACGTGGAAAAGGAAGAGGAGATCGGCCCGGCGATCGAGCGAGCGTATGCCAGCGGCAAGAGCGCCGTCGTGCACGTCTGCATCGACCCGAAGGCGAACTCCGAGGAGATGCCGAACTATGGTGAATTCCGCACTTGGTACGCCGAAGGCACCCAGTAAAAAAGGAAGGTTATCATGCGCGAATACCTGAAGTTCTACATCGACGGCAGCTGGGTTGACCCGTTGCGGCCCAATAGTTTTGACGTCGAAAACCCGGCGACCGAGCAGGTGTCTGGGCAGATCTCGCTCGGCTCGGCCGCCGACGTCGACGTGGCCGTCAAGGCCGCCCGACGCGCTTTCACCGGCTGGTCACAAACCAGTCGCGAACAGCGCCTCGATCTGCTGGAGGCCATCCTCGCCGAATACCAGAAGCGTGCGGGCGACCTCGCCGACGCGGTCACCGAGGAAATGGGTGCGCCGCCGTCGCTGGCCGCCGGCCCGCAAGTCCAACTCGGGATCGCTCACCTGGTGACGGCGATCGACGTGCTGAAGAACTTCCCATTCGAGGAGCAGCACGGGGCAACGCTGATCGCCAAGGAGCCGATCGGCGTGTGCGGGCTGATCACGCCGTGGAACTGGCCGCTCAACCAGATCGCGGTCAAGGTCTACCCGGCGTTGGCGACCGGGTGCACGATGGTCCTGAAACCGTCTGAGGTGGCGCCGTTCTCGGCCTACATCTTCACCGAGATCCTTGATGCCGCGGGCGTGCCGGCCGGTGTCTACAACCTGGTCAACGGCGACGGCCCCGGCGTCGGCGCCGCGCTGGCGAGCCACCCCGACGTCGACATGGTGTCGTTCACCGGATCCACCCGCGCAGGTGTCGAGGTGGCCACGAATGCCGCTCCGACAGTCAAGCGGGTGACTCAGGAACTCGGCGGCAAGAGTCCCAACATTGTCCTCGACGACGCGGGCTTAGCCGACAGCGTCCGCGCCGGCGTGGTCAACATGATGCCGAATTCCGGGCAGAGTTGTAACGCGCCGTCGCGCATGCTGGTCCCGAATTCGCGTATGGCCGAGGCGATCACCATCGCGCGTGAGACCGCCGAGCAGGTGAAGGTGGGCAACCCCGGCGATAAAACGGCGATCGGGCCGGTGGCGTCGAGGGCACAGTTCGACAAGGTCCAGGGCTTGATCCAGAAAGGCATCGACGAGGGCGCGACCGTCGTGGCCGGCGGCCCGGGTCGCCCGGCAGAGTTGGACAAGGGTTACTACGTCAAGCCGACTGTCTTCGCCAACGTCACCAACGACATGACGATTGCGCGCGAGGAGATCTTCGGGCCGGTGCTGTGCGTCCTCGGCTATGACGACATCGATCAAGCCGTGGAGATCGCCAACGACACCGATTACGGCTTGGCCGGCTATGTCTCGGGGGCCGACTACGACAAGGCGCGAGAGGTGGCCCGCAAGATCCGGGCCGGGTGGGTGACGATCAATCACGCCTTCGATATGAACGCGGCGTTCGGCGGCTACAAGCACAGCGGCAACGGTCGAGAGTGGAGCGAGTTCGGGTTCCACGAGTATTTAGAGGTCAAGAGCACCTTGGGCTACGCGCCGGAAAAGGTTGCGCAATAGCTTCAGTCGATCGCGAAGGGATGAGACACAGATGTTTTCGGCCGTTCTGATCGAAAAGGCGAGACGGGGCAGCCCGTTGGGGTCACCGAACTGGACGAGGCACAGTTGCCGCGCCACGTGCTGTTCTTTTGTGAGGACGAAGTGGCGGTGACGGACAATGCCAAGATCAAGGCCGGCGCGCTTCGGGAACTAGCCGCCAAGCGGCTGGCGGGCAACTGAACCGGGCGAGACCACCATCAAGGAGATTGCAATGAAGTGTCGTGCCGCTGTGCTGCGCGGGGTCGGCATGGACTGGGAGATCCGCGAGGTTGATCTCGACCCGCCCCGCAACGGTGAAGTCCTGGTGCGGATGGCCGTTGCCGGAATCTGCCACTCCGATGACCACCTGTTTACCGGCGACGTGGTACCGACCCCCGAGGTGCTGGCCGCAAGCGGTCAGCCCGCGCCGGACTGGTTCCCGCTGCTCGGTGGTCACGAGGGTGCTGGTGTCGTCGCAGAAGTCGGGCGGGGCGTGACGACGGTGCAGCCGGGGGACCACGTAGCGCTCTCTTTCATTCCCGCGTGCGGCAATTGCCGGTTTTGCGTGAACGGTCAAAGCTACATCTGCGACATCGGCGCGAGCCTGTTCGTGAGGGAGATGCCTACCGACGGAACGTGCCGCCGGCATCTCGGCGACGAAAACCTGTTGGCTTATGGCCAACTCGGCACGTTCGCCGAATATGCGGTGCTATCGGAAAGGTCCGTCATCAAGATCGACGATGCGATCCCGTTCCATGCCGCCTCGCTGGTATCGTGCGGCGTCAGCACCGGCTGGGGCTCGGCAACGGTCTCGGCAGGCACCGAGCCCGGCGACACTGTCGTCGTGATCGGGACCGGCGGCGTCGGGATGAACGCCCTGCAAGGAGCTCGCGCCGTCGGTGCAACCTATGTCGTCGGGGTCGACCCGGTTGAGTCCAAGCGGGATTCGGCCAAGATCTTCGGTGCCACGCACACCGCCGCCTCCGCTGAGGAAGCGATACCTTTGGTCAAAGAGATCACCGCCGGCGTAATGGCCGACCGCGTCGTCGTCACTCCCGGCGTTGTGCATGTGGACTTGATCCCGTTGGCGATGACCCTGCTTCGCAAAGGCGGGATATGCGTGCTCACCGGCATCACCCCTTTCACTGAGCCCCCGGTTCCGTTGGTTCTGCAAGAGATGGTGCTGTCGGCCAAACAACTCAGGGGAGCGCTCTACGGCGGGATGAATCCGCGCACGAGCGTGCCGATGTTGTTGTCGTTGTATCAGGCAGGCGCATTGAAACTAGACGAGCTGGTCACCCGGCACTACCAGCTCGATCAGATCAACGAGGCGTTCGCCGACCTGCGCGAAGGGCGCAACATTCGCGGAATCATCGATTTCGCCGGCCTCTAAAGCCGAAAAGGCATCAGGCGGATTCGAAGTGACGCCGGATACCGGCCAACATCTCGATGTGTGCCTTGACCCCCGCGCGCGTCGTCATCGGGCCAGCGGCCGTGGCGCGGCTGTCCGTATTCGCTCGGCGACGTACTTGCAGTTCCCTGAGACGAGCAGTTGCCTGTACCGCACGAACTATGTAAACCCGCAGGTACAGGATCGCTCCCGCCAGGCAGTTTGGGAACCTACGACTGGGCGTCGACGCCGAAGCGCCCACGGCTCGGCGTAGCAGCATATTTCGGCTGCTGCAGCGTCGTGTCTTCCCGCTGATGCGGACTTGCCGCACCTAAACTGACGGGGAATCAGCAGGGAGGGGCATCGACGTATCGGCGGCAAAGACGGCACCGACCAGGAGAGCGGTCGGAGCACTGGAGAGGTGAGCATGGAACCGGCCGGGGCGTACCCCGCGCCGGTTCGCTGTGCTCGGCGACCCCGATGGGTTGCGCCGCCGCCGGCGGGCCGGCTGACCACCACCAGGGCTAGCGACGATGGCCCACAGTCAGCGCGCCTTTCGGGTATTCGCGCGCTGGATGGCGTGCGTGCGCTAGCAGTCGCGCTGGTGCTCGCCGATCACGGCGGCATTCCCGGCATGGCGGGCGGGTTCATCGGTGTCGACGTATTTTTCGTGCTCAGCGGTTTCCTGATCACCTCGCTGCTGCTTGACGAACTGGGCCGCAGCGGCCGTATTGACCTCGCCAACTTCTGGATTCGGCGCGCCCGGCGGTTGCTGCCGGCATTGGTGTTGATGGTGCTGACCGTGGCCGTTGGGCGGCAATTCTTTTCGCCCGAGGCGGTTTCGGGCTTGCATGATGACGCCGTCGCGGCATTTTTCTGGGTGGCCAACTGGATGTTCGTCGCCGACAAGACCGACTATTTCACCCAGGGTGCTCCACAGTCGCCATTGCAGCACGCCTGGTCGCTCGGCGTGGAGGAGCAGTACTACATCGTCTGGCCGCTCCTGCTTGTCACGGTGGCCGTAGTCCTGGCGGCACGAGCACGTCGTCGGGACAGGCGGGCCACGCTGGGCGGAGTCCGGTTGGCGGTGTTCCTGCTGGCCGCGCTGGGAGCGCTCGGGTCCGCTGCGGCCGCCATCCTGCTTGCGTCCGATGCCACTCGCGACCGGGTCTACTTCGGCACCGATACCCGAGCCCAGGCGCTGTTGGTGGGCGCCGCGGCCTCGGCGTTGCTGGTGGGCGATTGGGCGTCGCTGAACCGCGGGTGGTCGCTGATCCGGTCCAGGTGGGGCAGATGGATCGCCCGACTGCTGCCGGTGATCGGCCTGGTGCTGTTGGCGGCGGCCGCCCACTATGCCACCGGCAGCGCTCGCGAATTTCGCAGCGGTCTGCTGATTGCGGTCGCAATCGCGGCTGTGCTGGTGATCGCCCCGGTGGCGCTGGACCAGCGCGGACCCGTCGCGGCCGTGCTGGCCTGGCGTCCGCTGGCGTGGCTGGGCACCATCTCCTACGGCATCTATCTGTGGCATTGGCCGATCTTTCTGGTTCTCAACGGTGAGCGGACCGGCTGGTCGGGACTCTCGTTGTTCGGTGTCCGGTGCGCCGCCACGCTGGCTGTGTCGACGGTGTCCTGGTGGGTGATCGAGCAGCCCGTCCGGAAGTGGCGACCGGTGCGGGTGCCGTTATTGCCGCTGGCCGGAGCGACCGCGGCTACCGCAGCCGCGGTGACGATGCTGGTCGTTCCGGTCGGTCCCAGGCCCGGCGCCGGGTCACTTGACGGCAGCTTGCCTCCTGGCGTGTCGCCGGTCGCGGTCGTTTCGCCGTCCCCACCGGTGGGATTCCGACCCGCGCGGGCCGTCGCGCAGCGAGATCCGCGGCGACCGTTCACCGTTTCGGTCTTCGGCGACTCGATCGGCTGGACTTTGATGCACTACCTACCGGCGACGCCGGGGTTCCATTTCATTGACCACACCGTCATCGGCTGCAGTCTGGTGCGCGGCGGCCCATACCGCTATCTCGGCCAGGCCTTGGATCAAAAAAGCGAATGCGAATCGTGGCCGGGCAGATGGACGTCACAGATCGCTGCTGACCGGCCCGACGCCATATTGCTGATCGTCGGCCGCTGGGAAACCGTGGATCGGGTCAACGAGGGCAGGTGGACCCACATCGGTGACCCGGCCTTCGACGCCTATCTGACCGGTGAGTTGCGGCGCGCAGTAGACATGCTCAGCTTCAGCGGTGCTCCACTTACCGTTGCCAACCTGCCTTACAGCAGGCGGGCCGAACGGCCGGACGGGAGCCTGTATCCGGAGGATCAACCTGACCGGGTAAACGAATGGAACGCGTTGTTGGGCAAAACCATTGGGAAACGCCCAGACGTCGGGATACTAGACCTGAACAAGAAGCTGTGCCCCGAAGGCGTGTACACCGCCAAAGTCGACGGCACCCAGGTGCGCAGCGACGGCGTACACCTGACCGCCGAAGGCGTGAAGTGGCTGACGCCGTGGCTCGAGGAGTCGCTGCGGTAGGAGTGGCTAACTGCCAACGTGGCAGCTGATTTCCATGCTGTCGCTCTCCCTGGCGGCGAAATTGACGCTCACGTAGCCGTTCTCGGTGTTGCGGACGTAGTCGAGGTAGGGCCGCGCATCTGCCATCTCCGTGTTGTCGGCGACGACGAGGGCTCCCGCCGGCAGATGTGATTCAAGCAGCGTGAGCACGGGCAGATACAGCTCCTTCCAACCGTCGAGCAGCACGAAATCGACCGGTCCGTGCAGGCTCGCAAGCGTGGAGAGCGCGTCTCCTTCAAGGACGGTGATCAGGTCGTCCAACCCGCTCTTGGCGAACGTCTGCTTCGCAGCGGCTATCTTGGCCGCACTGAGCTCAGTGGTCACCACCCGGCCGCTGCCGTTGTCGCGCACCGCCGATGCCAGATGCAGCGCTGAAATACCAAACGACATGCCGAATTCCACGATCGTCGCGGGACGAGTTGCCCGCACCAACGAGTACAGCAGTCGGCCGGCCTCCGGCGTCACAGGGATATAGAAAGCGCTCATCGAGTCGGCGCGTTCCTGGGCGGTCCTCGCCGGAGACATCTCATCTCGTATGCCGCGCAACTGCGGCATCTGTTCCCGCGACTCGGCATACATCCGGTCAAGAGCTTCTGCGACTCGGTGATCCTGCAATGTGGTGGCCATATCGTCGAGCCTAGGCCGCCCCGACCGCAAATGGGCCTGCCCCATGTGGCCTCAGGCCCCGGCTGTGAGGACTGATCTGCGCCAGCCTTGGGGTCGATACCAAATTCTTTTCCAATACGTTTGACGTGCACCGATTGCGGTGCGAGGATGTACACGCAAGCACCTCGGTAGGTGAGGCGTCTGCACGGATATAGGCCACTGACCCCGAACGTCGAGAGACGCCCCGGGTCAGGACAGCTCTTCCCGGACTAAGGGTTGAGCCCAAGTGGCTTCCGGACGAAACCGGATACGCCGTGTAGTGCCGAAGCTCCGACGACAGGGGTGCGTCGCCGCTAGGCTTCAATCTCCTGTTATGCGTGCACTTTGGTGACACCCCCGTGTGTCCTGGCCGTGAGGAGGTGAGGGCGATATGAGTCCGAGTGACAGTCCGCATCCGTATTCGAAATCCGTTTCGTCCCGATCCGGTAGCGGCATTCCTTCTGCCGCCTGAGTTCTCTTCGACGCGATTTCGGTTGCGCCTGCGCGCAATTGGTGTGTTGGGATGATAACGAAACGCGGCCAAATTTGCTCGGCGGTCGAACTGGCTTGTGGTAGTCGGTCGGGCTCCCAGCAGGAGACGATCATGGAATTTCTTGTTACACAGGAGGATCGAGGAGGCAGCTAATGGCCAGACCCAATCCCGAGCGTCAGATCCATCGAGCCTGCGGAGACGTCCGCGCGGCCCTTATCAATGCACTGGAGCTGCTCTCAGAAAGCACCGTTCCCGACGCCGATTGCGACGACATGTTCAAGGCTTTCAGCGACTTAGGGCGTGTGCAGCGTCATGTCGCCGCTGCGTTGCATGCCGCCAACCTGCTCGACCAGATGGTGGGCCTTCCAGTAGAGCAGCGTCCGCCCTGGTCGTATTACCGCAGCCGGATTGGCAAGAATCCGCTACGTGTCTTGAACGCCGTCGACGGTGATCACGGCTTGGTCGGGCGGGCAACCGCGTCCTAGCAAGATCACGAATCCTGAGGCAGCAGAACGATCTTGCCGTGGGTGTGTCGCTGTTCAAGCTCTTCGTAAGCATCAGCGACCCGGTCGAGCGGATAGGTTGCGGCGATGTCGAAGTCGACTGCGCCGGAGGCCACCAGGTCGGCGATTTCGTTCAGCACCGCCGGTGTCGATGCCTCTGCACTTCCTTCGGTCTTCGCGCCGACCTCTGCGGCCTTCTGGAAGGAGATGATGGTGTCGACCCGCTCGGGCGGCACGCCGAGATCAACGGCGAGCTGAACGTAGTCCGGTCCGAACAGGTCGATGAAGGCATCGATGCCGTCCGGGGCGGCCTGCCGCAATCGTTCGGCCAACCCATCGCCGTATTCGACCGGCACGACGCCGTGAGCGCGGAGCCACTCGGCATTGCCCGCCGACGCGATACCCAACACCCGCACGTCGCGCAGCGCCAACAGTTGCACGACCAGGCTGCCGACTCCTCCGGCTGCGGCAGACACCGCGACGGTCTCACCGGGCTGCGGCGCTACGGACTGGACCGCGGCGTACGCCGTAGCACCGACGACGTAGAGCGAGCCCGCCGTCTCCCAGCTCAGCTGGTGTGGTTTGTGAATCAGCTGGTCGACCGGGACCACGGTGTGGGTGGCGTGGCTGGATCGCTGGAAGCTGAACCCGAGCACTTCGTCGCCAACGGCGAAATCGCTGACCTCGTCTCCGACCTCGATGACGACGCCGGCCAGGTCGCTGCCCTCGCCGGACGGAAAGGTGGTGGGGAATTGCTCATGGAGTGCGCCGGTACGAATACCCGCCTCACCGGGATTGATCCCGGCAGCGCGAACCTCGACGAGCACCTCGCCGGCACCGGGGACCGGCCGATCGATATCGGCCACGTACAACACCTCACGCCCGCCGTAGCGATCGAAACGGACCGCGCGCGCTTTTGCAGCTGTCATCCTGATCTCCCTGTTCCTGGTTTACCGGTTAGTACGGAATGTCTTCGTCTGCAACAACTTTGGGTCACCGAACACGTTGCGGAAGATGTGGTTGTTGCGTCGCGCCTCGCCGGTCATCGTCCACCTCGTGTTGCAGCAGTCTGTAGACGCAAACTCAGCGGCTCGCCGATGTCTTCCGCTGCTTGGGTGTGACCGTTGCCACAGCGAGGCGATGTGATGGATACCGACCGGTGCTTGGTCGGGCGAAACCCACCCGGTGGGGCTATCCCACCACGTTGATCGGATCGCCGACGTGAACGGTGTCGAAGTACCACGCAGCATTGTCCGGGCTGAGGTTGATGCAGCCGTGGCTGACGTTGGCATACCCCTGTGAGTCCACCGACCAGGGAGCCGAATGCACGTAAACACCACTCCAGGTGACGCGAACGGCGTACGAGGCGGTGATCTTGTACCCCTCTGGCGAGCTGAGCGGGATGCCGATGGTCCGCGAATCCATCACGACAGTGCGCTCCTTGGATAGCGCGGTGTAGTTGCCCATCGGCGTCGGACGGGTGGGCTTACCCATCGACGCCGGCATTGTGCGCACCACCTCGCCGTTGATGCTGACGGTGAATGTGTGCGCGGAGATGCTGGCGACACCTAGCACCTCGTCACCGGTGTCGAAACCGGTTGACAAGGCGTGCACCTGAACGCCGACGTGGCTGTGGGCAGGCCAGTGCCCGTCCGGCGTCCACCGCACGACATTGTTGTCGACCCAACTGAACCGCCCGGTGATGTGGTTGGGCGCGGTGATCTTGATCGCCCGCTCGACCACCGCCCGGTCGCTGACCGGCCCGGTGAACGTGACGATCACCGGGTGGGCCACTCCGACCACCGCGCCGTTGGCCGGCTGGATCGAAGCGACGCTGTCGGTCGTGTTCTGGGGCGCGATCGCCGCCATGCCCGGGGCACCCGATCCCGCCGTGGCCAGCACGGCAGTTACTGCCGCCAGCCACACAAATCGAATCGCTCTACCCACGGTGTCCACCCTCCGACGCGATACAAGCACGAAGCACTTACATGCGGTATCTCTAATGTGTACCCTATCCGGCGCTCAGCAAACGGATTATAAATGCGCGAGTCGGGATTAGCTGAGCAAAGCATCCATCACTTTGCCTGGTCGGCAACGTAAAAGTGCCTAGGACGTGATCGCACACTCGTCGGGCTAGTGACGAGTTGGCAAGCGCTAATCGTCGTATTTTTCAGGGTTGGCGACGCACCCGCACGCCATCATCGGGGCGGGCCTGTTGAGGACGACAATCGTGCGGTCAGCGGCGTCAGTCCGCGGACTTCACCCGGGCCGCAGCGGATTCCGGCATGGGTTCATACCGGGCAAAGGAACGAGTGAACGAGGCCGCCCCGTGTGAGAGCGAGCGCAAGTCGATCGAGTAGCGGGTCAACTCAACCTGTGGCACTTCGGATTTCACCAGCGTGCGGTCGTTGCCGGCGGTGTCGGTACCCAGAACCCGACCGCGACGGCCGGACAGGTCGCTCATCACCGCGCCGACGAGATCGTCGGGTATCAGCACCATGATCTCGTCGATCGGCTCGAGCAGCGTCACCTTGGCCGCCGCCGCGGCCTCTTTCAACGCCAGCGCACCGGCCATCTGGAAGGCGAAATCTGAGGAGTCCACGCTGTGCGCCTTGCCATCGAGCAGCGTGACCCGGATGTCGACCACTGGGTAACCGGCGTGGACACCCTTTTCCATCTGGGCGCGCACTCCCTTTTCGACGCTCGGAATGAACTGCCGCGGGATCGCGCCACCGACCACCTTGTCGTGGAACTCGAAACCCGAACCTTCCGGCAGCGGTTCCACCTCGATGTCGCAGACCGCGTACTGACCGTGTCCACCGGACTGCTTGACGTGCCGACCGTGGCCTTTCGACTTGCCGCCGAAGGTTTCTCGCAGCGGTACCCGGAGCTCGACGGTGTCGACGGTGACGCCGTACCGGTTCGCCAGTGCGTCGAGTAGCACGCCCGCGTGCGCCTCACCCATGCACCAGAGCACAACCTGATGCGTCTCCGGATTCTGCTCAATCCGCAGGGTCGGATCCTCGGCGGCCAACCGCCCCAATCCGACCGACAGCTTGTCCTCGTCGGTCTTAGCGTGCGCCTGGATGGCCACCGGCAGCAGCGATTCCGGCATGATCCACGGTTTGAGCACCAGCGGTTGCGCCTTGTCCGAGAGCGTGTCGCCGGTTTCCGCTCGGCTCAGTCGACCGATCGCGCACATGTCACCTGGCAGCACGACCGACGCGGGCCGCTGCTGCTTGCCCAGCGGGAAGGACAGCGCACCGATGCGTTCGTCCTCGTCGTGGTCGGCGTGGCTAGAGAGGGCGGAGCCGGTCCCGTTTGGCGATCCGAAGAATGACGAGAAATGGCCCGACACATGAACTGTCGTGTCGGGCCGAATGGTCCCGGCGAACACCCGGACCAGGCTGAGCCTGCCGACGTAAGGGTCTGACGTCGTCTTGACCACCTCGGCCAGCAGCGGCGAGTCAGAGCCGCAGGTCACCTTAAGGTACTCAGCACCCTGGGGCGTAAAGACCTCGGGCAGTGGGTGTTCCCGCGGGGACGGGAATCCGCGGGTGGCGATCTCCAGTAGCTCGAGCGTGCCGACGCCGGTGCTGCTGCAGACCGGAATCACCGGGAAGAAGGAGGCGCGGGCGACTGCTTTCTCCAGATCGTCGATCAACACCGACTCGTCGACCTTTTCGCCGCCCAGATAACGCTCCATCAGCGATTCGTCTTCGGACTCCTCGATGATTCCCTCGATCAGCGTGCCGCGGGCTTCTTCGATCTGATCGGCATACGAGGGATCCGGCGAGTGCGTGGTCCGCTTGCCGCCCTGGTACTCGTAGTGCGTCTGCGACAACAGCCCGATCAACCCGCCCCCGGCGGGCAGATAGAGCGGTAGAACCTTGTCGCCGAACGCATTCTGCGCTGCCAAGATTGCATTCCGATAGTTGGCCCTGGCGTGGTCGAGTTTGGTGATCACCACGGCCCGGGGCATCCCGACTTGGCTGCACTCCTGCCAGAGGGACTTGGTCGGTTCGTCGACGTCTTCGTTGGCTGCGATCACGAAAAGAGCGCAGTCGGCAGCTCGCAGTCCGGCCCGCAGTTCGCCGACGAAGTCGGCGTACCCGGGAGTGTCGACGAGGTTGACCTTGACGCCGTCGTGGGCCAGCGATGCCAGGGCGAGACCGACCGACCGTTGCTGGCGGATCTCGGCTTCGTCGTGGTCGCAGACCGTGGTGCCGTCGGCGATGCAACCGGGCCTGGACAACACGCCAGAAGCGACTAGAAGTGCATCGACCAGGGTGGTCTTTCCGCCGCCGGACGGCCCTACCAGCACCACGTTCCGGACGGCGGCCGGATCATCCACGGTGGGGGCGGCTCCTGCACTTTGGGAAGTATTCGACTTGTCTGCCATGACGTGTCTCTCCTCATGCCCAACGGCGGTTCGCTGACGCCGGCGAGCGGGCCCTCGGCATCGTGATGTACGTCACTTTTCCCTTAGCGCCCGCGCAGCACAAGGGTGAACGGGCGGTGAACCCATTTCCCAGCAGCGGCCTTGTTCAGGCGTGCCAGCTGCTCCAGCGCCGGACCGCGACCGCAATCACCGGCCCATTCAACGAAACCGATTGGTACTGTGGGTATTTCGCGCGTAGCAGGTCACGCCCGGCGTGCATCGCGTTGCCGTCGTGATGTACCGCAGCGGTGCCGTCGATCCGGACCCACCACAACTGCGTCCAGTCCTCGGCGTAGTGGTCGACCAGCATGCTCACCAGCGGGTTGCCCTCGATGTTGGCCAGCCGGCGCAGCCGTTGAGTGGTCTTGGGCTTGGCGTCCACAGCGGTGTAGACGACATCGTCACGAAGCGCGAACACCACCGGCACCAGGTGCGGCCTGCCGTCGGGGGCGACGGTGGCCAGCCGGGCTACCGGTGCGTGCGCGAAGCGGGCCTTGGGGTCGAAGTCGACCACATCGCTGAGCGTAGAGGCCCGGAAAAGCTACGTAATGGTTAGGCCGCCGTCGACAACGATTGTCTGGCCGGTGACGTAGCCGCCGGCCGCTGACGCCAGCCAGACCGCGGTGGCGGCGAGTTCGCGTGCTTCGCCCAAGCGGCCCAGAATCAGGCGATGCGCCTGGCTGTCCAGGTATCCGGGCTTGTATTCGTCGGTCATCTCCGTCCGAAAGAATCCCGGCGCGAGCGCGTTGACCCGGATGCCCTTTCGCGCGCCCCATTGCTGCGCGAGATCTCGGGTGAGTCCGATGATCGCGGCTTTGCTCGCGCTGTAGGCCGCCTGCGGCAGATCAGCGGTGGTGATCCCCAGGACGCTGGCGATGTTGATGATCGAACTCCCGGGCTGCATGACCCGCCCGCTGGCCTGTGCCACCCAGTAAGCGCCGTTGAGGTTGACGTCGATCACCGAGCGGAACTGCTCGGGTGTCTCCCGGGTCGCCGGGTGGGCGGTCCCGACCCCGGCGTTGTTGATCAGGATGTCGACCCGGCCGAACGTCTGCATCGCCGAGTCCACCAGCGCCTGGCATTGCTCGGGCACGCTGACGTCGGTGGCCAGCGTCAGCGCTTTGCGGCCGGTGGCTTCGACGAGCGCGGCAGTTTCGGCCAGCATGTCGACGCGGCGTGCGCCCAACACGACGTCGGCGCCGGCCTCGGCGAACGCCTGGGCGAATGACACGCCGAGCCCCGACGAGGCGCCGGTCACGATCACAACTTTGTCGTCCAGTCGGAATGAATCCAGCACGCCCATGCGAAAGACACCTTTGCTATCGAGTTGCCGTCCAGCCAGAAGCTATGAAGCTACTCCGATGGACATGATCGGCGACATCAGCCATCACCTGAGCCCCGTGTGCACGTCGTCGTTCACCCAGCAAACCGCCGGCAACTCTGGGTCCGGGGATGCTCAGCAGGGAAACCCCGGTTACGGTGTACTGAACAAAATCGCGCGTAGGGATCCTGACGCTGCGAAAATCCGAACTTGAATCGGGCTTGAACCTATGCAGGAGGTAACGGGATGAGCGAATCGCACCGCCGTAGACCGCGGTGGTCAATGTGGTTGCTCAGTCTGATGACAGCGGTAGGGCTGGGGCTGGGGACGGTGCCCGCACACGCGTCACCATCGATGCCGCCGCTGCCGCGGGACGCGATGGCGGCCGTTGGGCAGGTGGGCCCGGCGATCGTCGACATCGACGCCAAGCTCGGATACCAGAGTGCGGTGGGCGCGGGAACCGGCATTGTGATCAGTCCCAGCGTGGTGCTTACCAATAACCACGTGGTCGCCGGCGCTACCGACCTGACTGTGAGGTCCATCGGCAACGGTCAGACCTTTCCGGCCACGGTGATCGGCTTCGACCGCAACCATGACATCGCGGTATTGCAGCTTGCTGGAGGGGGACTGCAGCCCGCCAATATCGGTAACTCCGACACGGTGAGGGTCGGCGAACCGATCGTCTCGATGGGTAATGCCGGTGGTGTCGGCGGAACGCCCAGTGCGGTGGACGGGCGCGTCGCCGCGTTGAACCAGACGGTGTCGGCATCAGACGCGCTCACCGGTAGCACCGAGACACTGAATGGGTTGATCCAGGTCGACGCGGGAATACGGCCCGGCGACTCCGGTGGACCGACCGTCAACGCCGCCAACCAGGTGATCGGCATGAACACCGCAGCATCCGAGAACTACCACCTCGGCCGCGGGCAGGGTTTCGCGATCCCGATCAATGAGGCCATGGCCATCGCCGGGCAGATTCAGGGCCGTGGCGGGTCACCGACGGTGCACATCGGTCCGACGGCATTCCTCGGAGTCGGTGTCAACGACGCCAATGCTGGTGCGGGCGCCGTAGTCAGGCAGGTGATTCCGACCGGCCCTGCCGCCGGGGCGGGGCTCACCCCGGGTGATGTGATTACCTCGGTCAACGGTCAACCCGTCAACTCGGCTACCGCTTTAACGAACATTCTCGATCAGCACCATCCCGGCGAGAACGTCACGGTGGGGTTGGAGAGTCGCACCGTTAACGTCACGCTGGCGGACGGTCCGCCGGGCTGACCCCAACAGCGCAGCTCATCGGGCTGCGCTCAATTCGTTTGGCGTGCATATGGTTTTCGATGCCGCGCCTCGGGTACGTGTAAAGTCGTGGACTTGACGAGGGACAGAGACGGCACGGTCGAGCATGATCCTGCGGGGGGAAGCCACGTTGAAGCCGGCGTAGTCGAGCATCCCAGCGCGGACGATTTCGCCGACGCCAAGGCGCTGCCCGCCGATCCAACCTGGTTCAAACGCGCGGTGTTCTACGAAGTGCTGGTGCGGGCGTTCTACGACGGCAACGCCGACGGTGCAGGTGACTTGCGCGGACTGATCGAGCGAATCGACTACCTGCATTGGCTGGGCATCGACTGCATCTGGCTGCCGCCGTTCTACGACTCGCCGTTGCGTGACGGCGGCTACGACATCCGCGACTTCTACCGGGTGCTTCCGGAGTTCGGCACTGTCGACGACTTCGTCGCCCTTCTCGACGCCGCGCATCAGCGCGGCATCCGAGTGATCACCGACTTGGTGATGAATCACACCTCCGAATCGCATCCGTGGTTCCAGGAGTCACGACACGACCCAGACGGGCCGTACGGCGACTTCTACGTGTGGAGCGACACCAGCCAGCTCTACACCGACGCTCGGGTGATCTTCATCGACACCGAGGAGTCCAACTGGACGTTCGACCCGGTTCGCCGGCAGTTCTACTGGCACCGGTTCTTCTCCCACCAGCCGGACCTCAACTACGAGAACCCGGCCGTGCAAGAGGCGATGATCGACGTCATGCGTTTCTGGCTCGACCTCGGTATCGACGGCTTCCGGCTGGACGCCGTGCCTTACCTGTTCGAACAGGACGGCACCAACTGCGAGAACCTGCCCGAAACCCACGCGTTTCTCAAGCGGGTGCGCAAGGTGGTCGACGACGAATTCCCCGGGCGGGTATTGCTGGCGGAAGCCAACCAGTGGCCCAGTGACGTCGTCGAATATTTCGGGGATCCCAACACCGGTGGCGACGAGTGCCACATGGCGTTTCACTTCCCGCTGATGCCCCGCATCTTCATGGCCGTGCGCCGCGAGTCGCGCTTTCCGATCTCGGAGATCTTGGGGCAGACGCCGCCGATCCCGGACATGGCCCAATGGGGCATTTTCCTGCGCAACCACGACGAGTTGACGCTGGAAATGGTCACCGACGACGAGCGTGACTACATGTACTCCGAGTACGCCAAGGACCCGCGGATGAAAGCCAATGTGGGTATCCGGCGTCGGCTGGCTCCGCTGTTGGACAACGACCGCAACCAGATCGAGTTGTTCACCGCGTTGCTGCTGTCGCTGCCCGGCTCGCCGTGCCTCTACTACGGCGATGAGATCGGCATGGGTGACGTCATCTGGCTGGGTGATCGCGACGGGGTGCGCACGCCGATGCAGTGGACCCCGGACCGCAACGCCGGATTTTCCGCCGCCAACCCGGGTCGGCTGTATTTGCCGGCCAGCCAGGACCCGGTGTACGGCTATCAGTCGGTCAACGTGGAAGCGCAACGCGACACCTCGACGTCGCTGCTGAACTGGACCCGCACCATGCTGACCGTGCGCCGGCGCCACGACGCGTTCGCGACGGGGACGTTCCAGGAGATGGGCGGGTCGAATCCGTCGGTGCTCGCCTACGCCCGCATATCCGACGATGACGTGGTGCTTTGCGTCAACAACCTGTCGCGTTTCCCGCAGCCCATCGAGCTGAACCTGCAGCATTGGAACGGTTACACACCGGTCGAGTTGACCGGGCAGGTGAAATTCCCGCGCATCGGGAATCTGCCCTACCTGCTGACCCTGCCAGGACATGGGTTCTACTGGTTCCAGTTGTGCGGGTCTGAGGAGTCGCAATGAACTTGCCCTGGTCGCAATGGCTACCGCAGCAGCGCTGGTACGCCGGGCGCAGTCGCGAGCTCGCTGCCGCCGAGCCGAGCCGCGTGGTCGGCCTGCGCGATGATCTGGATCTGGTCTTGGTCGATGTTGCCTACACCGACGGTTCAGCGGAGCGATACCAGGTGATCGTCAGCTGGGATTCCGAGCCGCCGGCCGAGTACGACGCCGTCGCCACTATCGGCGCCGACGGCGACCGCACCGGCTACGACGCGCTCTACGACCCCGATGCGGCGGCGTTTCTGCTGTCGCTGATCGACACATCGGCCACCCGCGAAGACGTGTCGTTCGGCAAGGAGCCGGACGTGACCTTGCCGCTGGAGGCATATCCACGGGTATCGGACGCTGAGCAGAGCAACAGCAGCGTGATCTTCGACTGGGATGCCATCTTGAAGGTGTTTCGCCGGGTCAGCCCCGGCATCAACCCCGATATCGAGCTCAACCGGGTACTCGGCCGGGCTGGAAACCCGCATGTGGCCCGATTGCTGGGCACCTATGAGCTGGTCACGCAGGACACGGATACCTACTGCCCGCTGGGCATGACGACCGAGTACGCGGCTAACGCGGCCGAGGGCTGGGCGATGGCCACCGCCAGTGTCCGCGACCTGTTCGCGGAGGGCGACCTGTACGCCCACGAGGTCGGCGGCGACTTCGCCGGTGAGTCCTATCGGTTGGGTGAAGCCGTCGCATCGGTGCATGCCACGCTGGCCGACGTCCTCGGCACGTCGCAGGCCCCCTTCCCGGTCGACACCATGCTGGCGCGGTTGTCGTCGGCGGTCGGGTCGGTGTCCGAGCTCGACCAGTACGCGGCGATGATCGAGCAGCGCTTCCAAAAGCTGGCGGAGCAGACCATCACTGTGCAGCGGGTTCACGGCGACCTGCACTTGGGCCAGGTGCTGCGCACACCGGAGTCCTGGTTGTTGATCGACTTCGAAGGTGAGCCGGGTCAGCCGCTGGACGAGCGCCGCGCGCCGGACTCTCCGTTGCGAGACGTGGCGGGCGTCTTGCGTTCCTTCGACTACGCCGCCTACGGGCCACTGGTCGACCAGTCGGCCGACAAGCAACTCGCCACGCGTGCCCGAGAGTGGGTGCACCGCAACCGCACAGCGTTCTGTGACGGCTATGCGCACGCTTCCGGTGTCGATCCGCGTGATTCGGCGCTGATTCTGGCGGCGTACGAGCTGGACAAGGCGGTTTATGAGGCGGGTTACGAGTCTCGGCACCGGCCCGGTTGGCTACCCATTCCGCTGCGGTCGATCGCCAAGTTTGTAGCAGACTGATGTGAGTGTCACCTGAATGGCCGTCCCCGCTCTGCCATCGGCGTAGCTTTTTGAAAGCATAGGTTTCATGCTTCGTGAGACGTTCGACAGTGAAGCGCGCTTGTCGTGGGTGCTGGCGGCGCTCGCCGGTGTGCTCGGTGCGACGGCTTTCACCCACTCCGCCGGGTACTTCGTCACGTTCATGACCGGGAACGCGCAGCGCGCTGTGCTGGGATACTATCGGGACGACGTGACGCTGTCGGTGACGGCCGGGCTGCTGCTGCTGTGCTTCGTCGCCGGCGTGGTGGTTGCGTCGGTGTGTAGGCGGCATTTCTGGGTGGCACATCCGCACGGACCGACCGTGCTGACTACCTTCAGTCTTTTGGCGGCTACAGCAGTGGACGTCCTCGATGAGGGGTGGGAAGAGGCTCAACTTGATTTCCCGCCGATTATGTTGGTGGTCTTCGGCATTGGCGCTTTGAACACGTCGTTCGTCAAGGATGGCGAGGTGTCGGTGCCGTTGAGCTATGTGACCGGCACGCTGGTCAAGTTGGGCCAGGGCATCGAACGCCATATCGCCGGTGGAAATGTGGCAGATTGGCTTGGCTACTTCCTGCTGTTCGCCAGCTTCGTGTTGGGCGCAGCTTTGGGCGGCTGCATCAGCTTGGTCGTCAACGGGACCGGGATGCTGTTCGCCGCTTCGGCATTGTGCGCGTTGACAACCGGATACACGTACTTCCACCAGGACCGCCGCGCGTTGCTGGATTAGCAACCCGCACAGAAGACATCGGCAGCAGCGCTGGGGGTGCGCTGCTGCCGATGCGTGGGTGGATATGTCAGGTGGCGGCTTGACCACCGCTCAACACCCGCTGGATGTCGGGCTTCATGGCGACCAGTTGCTGGTTCCAGTAGCCCCAGTCATGCGTTCCGTTGGGCGGGAAGTTGAACACGCCGTTGTTGCCGCCCGCGGCAGTGTAGTTGTCGCGGAACTGCTCGTTGGTGCGCAGCGTGAACTGCTCCAGGAACTTGGCCGGCATGCTGTCGCCGCCAAGGTCGTTCGGAGTCCCGTTACCGCAGTAAACCCAAACGCGCGTGTTGTTTTGGACCAGCCGAGGGATCTGGACCATCGGGTCGTTGCGCTTCCACGCCGGGTCGCTCGTCGGACCCCACATGTTGGTGGCGCTGTAACCGCCTGCGTCACCCATCGCCAGACCGAGCAGGGTGGGCCACCAGCCTTCAGACGGGTTCAAGAAGCCGGACAGCGATGCCGCGTACGAGAACTGCTGCGGGTAGTACGCGGCCAGAATCAGTGCGGAGCCGCCCGACATCGAAAGGCCCACCGCGGCATTGCCATTCGGGGAGATACCCCGGTTGGCTTGCAGGTACGTCGGAAGCTCTCTGGTCACGAACGTTTCCCACTTGTAGGTCTGGCAGCCCGCCTTGCCGCACGCCGGCTGGTACCAGTCGCTGTAGAAGCTGGACTGTCCACCGACCGGCATGATCACCGACAGGCCGGACTGGTAGTACTCCTCGAACGCGGGAGTGTTGATGTCCCAGCCGTTGAAGTCGTCCTGTGCGCGCAACCCGTCGAGCATGTAGACCGCGTGCGGTCCGCCGCCCTGGAATTGGACCTTGATATCGTGTCCCATCGCGGCGGACGGTACTTGCAGATACTCGACCGGCAGGCCCTTCTTGGAGAACGCCCCCACAGTCGCCGAGCCGCCGATAGCACCGACCAGACCGGACAGCAGTGCTGCCCCCATGATCGCGATTGCCAACCGGCGCGGCAAACGCGCCGCCGCACCGCGGAACTTCTCAACGAACTTCATAGCTCCTACCCATCCCAACTTTCATCTGCCGCGTTATGCGGTCGAATAGCTGTCAGGGGCAGTCAAACACAGCACGCGGTTCACTCCCGTTTGTCGCCTCGGGGTGTGGGGTCGCGGTTGGCTAACGATTAAGCCTCGGCGCGGACTCAAAGATAACGATTGTGAATCGGCGGCCTCATGGCCTCGTCGGCTACTCGGCTGGGCGTGGAATTCATCAGGGGCACACCAACTTACGGGTATCGCCGAGTGTTGACCGTGCCGGGCTAGGTAACCAGACGCCGCAATAGGGTTGATGCAGTGGCGATTCCGAGCAGTGCAGCCACCACCAGCACCACGATGTCCAACGGGTTGAATGCAGTACCGATCAGCAGCGCTCGTAAAGCCTGGACCTCATAGCTGAGCGGGTTGATCGTGCTGAGCACATGCAGCCATGAGGGCATGACGTCGATCGGGTAGAGCGCGTTGGACGCGAAGAACAACGGCATCGTGATGGCCTGGCCGATCCCCATCAGTCGGTCGCGGCTGCGCACCAGCCCGGCAAGCGTCATCGACAGGCATGCGAAAAACGCCGCACCCAGCATGACGACGGCCATGGCGGCCAGTATCCGCAGCGGGTTGATGGTCAGACCGATACCCATCACATAGGACAGTGCCAGCACGCCGACGACTTGGGCTACCGATCGCACCCCCGCCGCGAATGCCTTGCCGGTGATCAGCGCCGAAGCGGGCGCCGGTGTCACCATGAGTTTGGCCAGGACGCCGGCGTCGCGGTCCCAGATGATCTGGATGCCGTAGAAGATGGAGATAAACAACGCCGACTGGGCGATGATCCCGGGTGCCAGGAAGGCCAGATAGGACACCGACCCGGTCTTGATGACGTGCAACTTGCTGAACGTGGTGCCGAAGATCAACAGCCACAGCGCTGGTTGGACCATCCGCGTGACGAGTTCGGTGCGGTCGTGTCGCAGCTTCTGCATCTCCACGATCGCGAATGCGCTGACGCGGCCCAATGTTGCATGGACCCGTTGCCACCCGCGCGGGGCACGGGTCAGGGTTGCGGGCGTGGGCTTCACGGCGTGATCAACTGACACGGCTGGCAACCTTTCTGCTGGAACGGATTTCACGGAAAGATCCGGACGTATCTGCTTGCACCGATTGGTCAGACGCGGTGTAGTGCCGGAACACATCCTCGAGCGTGGCGCACGATGACACCGTCGACTTCAACTTTGTGGGCGTTCCAACGGCCCGGAGCTCACCGTGATGCATCAGCGCAACCCGATCGCACAATGCGTCGGCCTCCTCCATGTAGTGCGTGGTCAGCAACACGGTCATGCCGAACTGACCCTGCATGTCCAGCACCTGCGTCCAGACGCGGTCGCGCGCGATCGGGTCCAATCCCACCGTCGGTTCGTCGAGAACTAACAGCGATGGCCGGTTGACCAGCGCTTGTGCCACCTCCAGTCGGCGCACCATGCCGCCGGAGTAGGTCCCCGCCAGCCGGTCGGCCACGTCGAGCAGCTCCATGGCCCCCAGTGCCTCATCCACCCGCTCGGCCCGGTGGGCCCGCGGCACGCCGTACAACCGGGCGAACCAGGCCACGTTCTGTCGGCCGGTCAGCGCGGGCTCGATCGAAAGTTGTTGGGGGACGTAGCCGATATTGCTTCGGATGTCGACAGTCTGATCGCGGGCGTCCAGGCCGAAGATCCGTAGCTCCCCGTGCTGCACGGGTGTCAAGGTGGTGAGCATGCGCACCACCGTCGTCTTGCCCGCGCCGTTGGGCCCGAGCAGGCCCATCGTCTCGCCCGGCCGCACCTGCAAGGTCACGTCATCGACCGCGGTGAACTGGCCATAGCGGTAGGTCAGGTTCCGGCCGTCTACCGCCATCGGTAGTGATCCGCTCATTGTCGTCGCTCCTGTAATCGTTGGGTCATCGTGTTGAGGACCTCCAACCCCTTTGTCAGAGCCTCGATTTGGTCGACGTCGAGTTCGTTGAGCACCTCAGCCAGCAAGGCTCGCCGTGCGGCGCGAGACGCGTCGACGATCTGCTGGGCGGTCCCGGCCAGTCGTAGTTGGCCGACGCGCCGGTCGGTTTCGCCGGCGGTCCGGATGAGCAAGCCCGTGGCCACCAGCTTGGAGACCAGGGTTGAGGCGGTGTTGGGCACCAGCCCCAGCTCGGCCGCGGCGGCGCTGACCGAGATGCCCGGCTGCCGGCCGACCAGCCACAGCAGCTCCGACTGCGATTCGGTGAGCCGTGCGGAGTCGAAACTGCGCCCGGCTGACCTGCGGAGTTGGCGACGGAATCTGCCGACGACGCGGAAGACCTCGGTGACTGGGTCGATGAGAGTGTTCACTTATCTCTGTTTACGAGCTAAATATGTGTAGACGCTATGTCTGAGCTAGCGCGGAGCTACTTCTGTAGGCGATGGAGGACGACGTCCGCGAGAGCGCCGTTGTCGATGCGCGCAGTCATGTAGGTGCAGAACGGTTGTATGCGGCGATCGGTCGGCGACCCGGGGTTCAACAAACGCAGGCCGGTGCTGGTGGTGGTGTCCCACGGGATGTGACTGTGGCCGAACACCAGCACGTCGGTATCGGGGTAGTCGCGGGACATCCGGGTTTCCCGCCCGGCGTTGGCACCGGTCTCGTGGACAACGGTGAAGCGCAGCCCGTCCAAGACCACGTCCGCGCGTTCGGGGAGCCGCGACCGCAGCGCCGGTCCGTCGTTGTTCCCCCAGCACGCGACCAGTCGCGCGGCCTTCGCCGTGAGCTCGTCGAGCAACTCAGGTGCCACCCAGTCGCCGGCATGCAGGACGACATCGGCCTGTGCCACCTCGTCCCATACCTGCGCCGGCAGATCGCGGGCGCGTCGCGGAACATGTGTATCGGCGAGCAGCAGCAACCTCATATGGTCATCCTGCAACAGGTTCGCTCCATCGGTGCGGGGCTGGCGGTGGCCGCTCAAGGTTGGAGTGGCACGATGCTTAGCAGCGCGGCCCGCTTCGCCGTCGGGCCGACAAAGAGGAGAGAACGCTATGCGCACCTTCGAATCAGTCGCCGACCTCGCCGCGATCCAGGGTCAGAGCATCGGACACAGCGACTGGGTCACGATCACCCAGGAAGACGTCAACCTGTTCGCTGACGCGACCGGCGATCACCAGTGGATCCATGTCGATCCGGAGCGAGCGGCCAAGGGTCCGTTCGGCAAGACGATCGCCCACGGTTTCATGACGTTGGCCATGCTGCCGCGGCTCCAGCACCAGATGTACACCGTCAACGGCATCAAACTTGCAATCAACTATGGCCTCAACAAGGTCCGCTTTCCCGCGCCGGTCCCGGTCGGTTCCCGGGTTCGCGCGCAGAGCTCATTGGTCGGTGTCGAGGATCTCGGCAACGGCGCGGCGCAGGCGACCGTGTCGACCACTGTGGAGGTCGAGGGGTCGGACAAGCCGGCGTGTGTGGCCGAGAGCGTCGTTCGCTACATCTCGTAGGCTTTCTCGACCGCTGAACAGACAGGATGGTGGACGCCATCGACGCTGAACTGGCATCTTGGCTGGCCGCCGGACAGCACTTCGACTACCTCGGCTTTGACATCTTCTACCGCATAGAAGGCAGTGGTCCTCCGCTACTGCTGATCCACGGCTACCCGTTCAACTCTTTTGACTGGGCACCGATCTGGCCCACATTGACGCAACGTTTCACCGTCATCGCACCGGACATGATGGGCATGGGCTTCTCCGCGAAGCCCGTCGCCTACGAATACTCGGTGCACGACCACGCCGACATGCACGAGGCGCTGCTGGACCACCTGGGAATCGCCAAGGCGCACATGATGGCCCACGATATCGGTGACTCCGTGGGCCAGGAGCTGTTGGCCCGTCACGAGTTTGGTCAGCACGCTTATGGTCAGCTGAGTATCGACTCGGTTACCTGGCTCAACGGAGGCATGTTCATCGAGACCTACACGCCACGGGCGGCGCAGAAGCTGATGTCCCGAACTCCCTTGGGCGACATCTTCAGTCATGTGCAGAACAGCCCGTTGTCTCGTCGACTGCTGGAACCGACGCTGCGTGAAATGTTCGGCCCCAACACCAAACCGACACGGCACATGATGGACGTGTTCAACCAGATCTTGGACTACAACGACGGCCGCCGCGTGCTGCACAAGGTCGGCCGCTTCATCAACGACCGCTACACGCATCGAAATCGGTGGGTGCGTGCCATGCGCCAGACCGCGGTTCCGATGCGGTTGATCGACGGGCCGGTTGACCCTAACTCCGGTGCTCACATGGCACGCCGCTACGCCGAGGTGATACCCCAACCCGATGTGGTGATGCTCGCCGACGACATCGGGCATTGGCCGCAACTCGAAGCGCCCGATGCCGTGTTGACCCACTTTCTGGCGCACATCGACCGCGTCACAGCCGGTTCTTAGAACTCGGCGACCGCGTGCTCCAGGCGCTCGGCCAACCGTGCCTGTGCCTCTTCGCGCCGGGTGGGCAGATGCTGCGACGGGAAAGGCGTTGACACCGGCTGGTATTCGCGCAGGGTGCGGCGGGCGACGGTCATCTTGTGCAGCTCGGTCGCCCCGTCGGCGATCCCCAGCGACTCCGCGGCGATCATCATCTTGACGAACGGCATCTCGTTGGAGACCCCCAGCGCGCCGTGCAGGTGCATCGCGCGCTGCACGACGTCGTGCAGCACCTGCGGCATCGCCACCTTGACCGCGGCGATATCGCGACGCACCTTCTGGTAGTCGTGATGCTTGTCGATAAGCCATGCGGTACGCAGCACCAGCAGCCGGAACTGCTCGATCTGGATCCAGCTGTCGGCGATCTTTTCCTGGGTCATCTGGAAGTTCGACAACGGACCGCTTCGGGTTTGGCGTGACACCGCCCGCTCGCACATCATGTCGAATGCCCGTCGGGCCAACGCGATGGTGCGCATGGCGTGATGGATGCGGCCGCCGCCCAGCCGGGTCTGCGCGATCGCGAACGCCTGCCCTTCGCCGCCGAGGATGTGGTCGGCCGGCACCCGGACGTCGGCGTAGCGGACGTAACCATGGGTGGCGTGTGAATCGGTGCCGACCCCCACGTTGCGGATGATCTCGATGCCCGGTGTGTCGGCGGGCACGATGAACAGCGACATTTTGTCGCGGGTACGCGCGTCGGGGTTGGTGACCGCCATGACGATGAAAAAGGTCGCGTGTCTGGCGTTGGTGGAAAACCACTTCTCGCCGTTGATCACCCAGGTGTCGTTGTCGCGCTCGGCGCGGGTGACGAACAGACCCGGATCCGACCCGCCTTGCGGCTCGGTCATGGAATAACAAGAGGTGATGTCACCGTCGAGCAGCGGCTGCAGGTAGCGGGTTTTCTGGTCGGCGGTCCCGAACAGGGCCAGGATCTCGGCGTTGCCGGAGTCGGGTGCCTGCGAGCCGAACACCGACGGGGCCCAACGAGAGCGGCCGAGTATTTCGTTGAGCAGCGCGAGCTTGACCTGGCCGTAGCCCTGGCCGCCCAGTTCGGGTTTCAGGTGCGCGGCCCATAGCCCGTGGTCCCTGACCTGCTGCTGCAGCGGCCGCAGGATCGCCATCGTCTCGGCGTTCTTCTTGTCATACGGATCGAGCGCCACCAGGTCGAGCGGCTCGAGCTCGTTGACCATGAACTCTTCGACCCAGTCCAGCTTCGCCTGGTATTCAGGGTCCGTTTCGAAGTCCCACACGATTCCCGACGCTACTACTCTGGCTGCCAATGACAATCCACACGCGTCCGGCGCGCAAAGCCGACGTCACTGAGCTGTCGCATGCCCTCGGCCGCGCCTTCTACGACGACCCGGTGTCGGTCTGGATCATGCCCGACGACAAAGCCCGGGCAGCACACCTGCGGAAATTCTTTGCGACCGTCACCCACCACCACCACCTCGCCGGCGGCGGTGTGGAGGTGGCCAGCGACGGGTCGGCGATCGGCGCGGCAGCCCTGTGGGATCCGCCGGGCCGGTGGAAGCAGTCGGCGCGCGAACAACTGATGATGCTGCCGTCATTCATCCTCGGCTTCGGACCGCGGCTGTCGCTCGGCCGCAAATTGGGCGATCTGTTCGCACGAATGAAGCAGGAACACCCCGACGAGCCGCACTGGTATCTGGCGGTACTGGGGAGTGACACGGTGGTTCGCGGGAAAGGCTACGGACAGGCTCTGATGCGCTCACGCCTCGATCGCGTCGACGCCGAGCACGCCCCTGCCTATCTCGAATCCAGCAAGGCGGAGAACGTGCCGTACTACGAGCGGTTCGGATTCGAGGTCAGCAGCGAGATCGTCATTCCCGACGGTGGTCCGACCCTGTGGCCGATGTGGCGGGCGCCGCGCTGAATACAGATCCAGGCCACGGCTATGTGAAGGCAGTTAGGACCAAGCGCCGAGCAGGAGGCCGATGAGGCAGTTGGTGCGCGGACCAACCTGGTTCACCCAACTTCTCACCGCGCTACTCAGCCGCTTACGCAACCCTAGGTGGCGCGCCCACAGCGATCGGAGCACGCAGCATAACGAGGTCCCAGGCGAATGTTATTGCGGCAGGGGCAATTCTCGGCACGTATGACACCGGCTCGCTAACTGGAGAGCAGAGTTCGTGCGGGGCATCGGGAAAAGTGCGGCTGACCTGCGCCAGGTTGGTACCGGCGCTGACGGCGCGGAGGTATGCATCCCAGAAGTCGCCCGTGGTCTGCGGGTCTAGATTTGTCATGATGGTCTCCTCGGCTGTGGTGGTGCATGTCACAGATCCTCATTGACCTCCAATGCATTTCACGACGAGCGGGTGAAGCCGGTTCGGCAATGTGACGAGTCACTCACAGCTGGTGAGTCGCTGAGGAGTCAACTACCTAGCCGACAGGTCAGTCGTGACGTCGCGGCACTCACTGGCCAGGACGTGCGTTCTAATGGCGTTTAGCCGTCCACCGCCGAGGGGAACCGAGTGGCTATGGCTAGCGACAATGGCGATCCCCAAGCCAACCTCGTGGACACCTCGGATCTCCCGGAGGGGGGCCCGGGCGACACCCCGAATCCGAGCGAGTCCACCGACTCCGACGGGGTCCGCAATGACGACAGTGACATCGTCGTTGACCCGCCGGACGACTGGAGTGAGGCCGACAAGTTCGGGATAACGCCGCGTGAAGCGGAAGAGGGCGAATCTCTCGACGACAAGGTTGCCGCCGAGCAACCCGATGTGCTGGACAGAGCCGCTCCTGACGAGGATCTCGCACGCCGGGCGCATCGCGGTCAGATCGACGGACCTCCCGAGGACGGTGAGTCGCTGTTCGACGTTGTCGAGGGGTGAGATCCGGTTGTGTCGTGCAGTGTCGCCCGGAATTGCATTGTCCGGTAAGGCCATCCGTGTGCGGTGTTCCACTGCGACACCACCAGGCCGATCCCGCCGACGGCATCCAGCTTCGAGCCCGGCAGGACGTATCCGCCGTATAGCTGCGCGACCCGGCTATTGGCGTGATCTTCGGCATCCCACGCAGACCCGATGACCGGCATCTGTAGCGGCGCACCATGCACAGCGGTGGGAGAGTCGATAATCCGATATCCGAGCGCGTAATTCGACGACAGGAATCCACCCAGAACCCACTTGCCTTTCGCCAGCCGCCGCAGCGACAGCTCGCCCCACTGTTCGCCGTCAGGCGTCAGCGGCGTCGGCTCCTTGCCCCATGACCAGCGGCCACCGGAGCGCCCCCACCCGGCGTACTTGCCCAGATCGCCGATATGCTCAGCGCGGACCCGCATCAGGATGATCCCCTTGTCACGCTGAAAGCCGGTGGAGACCACGTAGACCCAACCGTCGACCGGGTCGTAATCCCACGACCAGCACTGCGCATGACCGTTGTGCAGTCCGGCCGGAAACTTCGCGTCGTCACCGAGGTGCCGCCACGAAATGCCGCTGTCATCCGACCGCCAGACCTCGGTCCACACCACGTCGCCGAAACCCCGATTGACGATCGCGTGCAGGTAGAGCGTGTCGCCCACCCGCAGCAGGTCGGACGGGATCACCGTGCTGATGCCGCGGCGCGGCCGGCCCGACGCGACGGTGCGGTGCGTATAGCGCCAAAGCTGTTGTGCGTATTCGGGATCGGCACCGCCAGCCCGCTGATAGCTGATCGGGTGATTGGCGTCGCCGGTCCCGATCAGGATCACTGGTGAACGCCAGTCGCCTTGGCCAACGCTGTCGCCCGAGAAGGTATCTCCGAACACCGACACCAGCGTCCCGTTGGGTGCGACTACCGACGCGCCCAAGTCGGCGCATGTCACGCCCCACCGATCGGTGATGCCGGGTCCGGTGATATCGGCCAGCTTGCCGTCTTTGCGACGCGCAGCCAACGCGGTCAGTTCGACCACGGGGTGGTGGGCCGTTGTCGGCGTTGGCCATCGACAATGCCATCCACCCGCTCGTTGAAAAACGCGACGTAGTCCCGGACCGGTTCCGCTTCGCGGAGCGGCTGGTGATAGGTCCACGCCACGTCCGCGGGGCCGTCGGGCACCGAGAAGTACGACGCCCGCCCCTTGTATGCGCAAAAGCTGACCGTATCGGTCGGCTCGAGATCGACGACGACATCGGCGTGCGGAAGGTAGAACCGAACGGGCAGTAAGGTTTCGAACAACAGCAGCGGCCGTGACGACTCGGCAAGCAGCCGGCCGTCCCACTCGAGCCGGATGTGCCGGCTGCTGGCGAGGATCTCGATGCGCTTGAACGGGTCATGCGGGTGGCCGACGATCGGCTCGTCTTCTTCGTGCCACTCGAACGCACTGAAGTCGAACGTGACGTAGCCGGTGAGGTCGGGATCATCGGGCCGGAAGGCCGCCGCCTCCCGCCGCCTCCCGCCGACGATGACGTCGAACATCTCACCGGTACAGGTGTGCGCCGTAAAAGGGTTTGTCGGGACCAGGACGGGCAACTCGGCGAGAACGCCGACCCTGCCGATCGATTCCAGCCGGGCCGCGACACAGGTCTCCGGCACTGCATATGTCGGGACTAGCCGCCGCGGCTCCCAGACCAGCAGTCCGTTGACGGTGTCGGCGACCGGCTCGCCGTCCAGGGAAATCCGAAGGTGTTTCTCGGTGGGCTCGTAGCGCAGCGACTGCAGCGCGCTGCCGAGCAGATCTCGCATTCTGGTGCCCATCGCACCATCATCGCCCCGCGGCTAGGCGGTGTGCACCGACTCAACGGTGTACAGGTGGGGGTCGTAGCCGACAGCCAATTCGGCGCATTGCGCCATGTGTTGCTGGGCCGTCGTGTTCTGCAGCATCGCCCGGAAGGCCGCCGCGTTGCGCCACTGCGCGTAGTTGACAACTCGGGTCCCATCGGTGCTCAGGTGGATGTTCGCCGAGATGAACCCGTCGATGTGCTGCATCACTTCCTCGGTGGCTGCCGTCAAAAGGTCGGCGAGTTGTCGCGCCCGCTCGGGTTCCACGGTGAACACATTGATGAGCGTCGCGTGGTCGGCGTGTTCGGTGATGACAGACATGGCGTCCCTCCTCTGTCAGGTTCCTGACGAAACCATACCATTAATGTAAGGTTCCTGTCATGCAGCTGCCCGAGTCCGAACGCACCGTCGGTTATCTGGTCAAACGGGTACAACAAGGCCTGCGGCGTCGGTGCGACACCGCGCTGAAACCGACGGGCCTTTCGATGGCCCAGTACGCGACGTTGCGGGCGCTCGCCGGACATCCGGATGCCTCGGCCGCCGAGCTGGCCCGACTGTGCTTCGTGACGCGGCAGTCCTTGCAGGACGTGCTGACGGGGTTGCGCACGGTGGGTTTGGTCGAGACCGTCGACGCCCCGCCGCGAGGGCGATCACGGTCACTGTCGCTGACACGACTTGGCTCGCGGCAGCTCAGTGCTGCCCACGACACGGTGTTCGCGGTCCAAGCGACGATGCTGCAGGGCATTTCGGCGCGCGAACAGCGAAGCGTCGCCGACGTTTTGGCTCGATGCGCGCAGAACCTGGAAGGCTAGAAAGCGCGTGTCTAGGGGCTGCTGCGCCAGCCGTTGATTCCGATCACGATCATTCGCAGCTGCTTGACCGCAGTTCGTCTGATCTCTTCGAGCGCCTCTGGGTTTTGCGCATCTTCGAGCGCCTCGGCGACGACGATCATCGAGTTGACGAACAGCGTCGCCAGAATGTTGAGGTCGTCGGTGCTCCACGCGTTCAGCCCCGGGAACCGGGCGAGGTCGGTGGCCAGCTCTGAGGTAAGTAGCCGGAACTCGGTGCGGATGGCGTAGCGCAGCACTGTGACGCCGCTGGAACGTTCGCGCCCGATGAAACGCCAATGCTCGCGACGCTCGGTGACGCTTGCGACAACGATCTCGACGGACGACTCGATCACCCGGTTGGGGTCAAGCTTGCCGGCGCGGGCGCCGCGTAGCATATCGCGCAACATTCGAAACGACTCGTCGATCAAAACCAGCCCGAGGGCGTCCATCGATTCGAAGTGACGGTAGAACGCCGCCGGGACAATCCCGGCCTCCCTGGTCACCTCGCGCAGACTCAGACCGCTGAAACTGCGGTCGTCGAGCAGTTTGAGCGCCGCAGCGACGATGGCCCGCCGGGTCGCCTCTTTGCGCTCCTCCCGGGACGGGCCTTCGCGATTACGGCCGTGACTCGACCGGTGCGGGCGTGAGCTAGGCGTACGGCCGTTCACTGTGTGAACCCTACCACAGACCTGGGGAAATCCTTGACTATCTGCGCCGACGTGCCGCAGGGTATACACATGTTCACTCAAACTTTGAAGAAGCGGGTGCTGGGCTCCGACCTGGTAAACCTGCTCACCGGCCCGCACGGCGTCGACCGGTACACCGAGCTGGTGACCCCCACGTGGACGCTTGGTGAGGGTCGCGCGAAGGTCGTCGATGTGCGGCGGACCACCCCGCGCAGCGTCACTCTCGTGCTGGCGCCCAACGAGGCGTTCACCGACACCGTTAAGGCCGGGCAGTACATCAACCTGACCGTTGAGATCGATGGACGCCGGCACGCCCGCTGCTACTCACCGGCCAACGCCGAGGGCGCCTCGCATCTCGAGCTGACGATCGGGCATCACGACGGCGGCCTGGTGTCGACCTTTCTCTACGAGCGTGCCCGGCGCGGCATGGTGGTCGGGCTTGCCGGCATCGGCGGCGACTTCGTCTTGCCGGCACAACGACCCCGTCGGATTCTGTTCGTCTCCGGTGGTAGTGGCATCACGCCAGTGATGGCGATGCTGCGCACCCTGATCAATGAAGGCCACCCCGGCGAAATCGCGTTCGTGCATTATGCACGCAACCCCGCAGAGGCCTGCTACCGCGACGAGCTCGCCGAGATGACGGGAGTCCGGGTGCTGAACGGCTACACCCGCTCAGCCGGCGGCGATCTCGATGGCCGGTTCGGGCGTGAGCACCTGGCGGCGGCGATGCCATCACCGGATGCCGTATTCGTCTGTGGCCCAGCGGCCTTAGTCGACGCCGTCCGTGAGCACTGCGAGAACGTGCACTCGGAAAGCTTCGTGGCGCCGACGCTGGACCTGCCCGCGGAGCCGTCCGGCGGACGAGTGACCTTCGCGGACAGCAATATTGAGGTCGTCGACGATGGCCGCTCGCTTCTCGAGCAGGCCGAGTCGGCCGGCCTCGCCCCGGAGAGTGGATGCCGGATGGGCATCTGCCATACCTGCACACGTCGCAAAACCTGCGGTGTCGTGCGCAACCTGACCACTGGTGCGGTGTCGACCGGGCCCGACGAGGACGTGCAGATTTGTGTGTCCGTCCCCGTCGGCAACGTCGATATCGCCCTCTAGAGACTCGGAGGCTTCACCATGGCACAGCCCAACCTCACCCTGACACCTGAGCAGGCCGATGCTTTCGGCCGTGAACTCGACGCGATCAAAGAACGCGTGATGGCCGACCTCGGCCAACGCGATGCCGATTACATCCGCCGCGTCATCAAGACGCAGCGTGCGCTCGAAGTCGGCGGCCGCGCCCTGCTGTTCGCGGGGATCCTGCCGCCGGCCTGGTTGGCGGGCACCGCGATGCTCGGAATATCAAAGATCCTCGACAACATGGAGATCGGCCACAACATCATGCACGGCCAGTACGACTGGATGCGTGACCCGACGATCCGCGGCCGCGACTTCGAATGGGACACCGCGTGCCCGGCCGATCAATGGCGGCACTCGCACAACTACATGCACCACACCCACACCAACATCGTGGGGATGGACCGCGATATCGGCTACGGCATCCTGCGGATGAGCGAGGACCAGCGCTGGCGTCCCTACTACCTGGGCAACCCGGTCTATGCCTTCCTGCTGATGGTGCTCTTCCAGTACGGCGTTGCGTTGCACGAACTGGAAACCGAACGCATTACGTCCGGAGAGATCCGGCTGGCCGACAAACGCGATGTTCTGCAGGGGATTTGGCGCAAGACCAGCAAGCAGATGCTGAAGGACTACGTTGCATTTCCGCTGTTGGCCGGGCCGTTCGCGCCGTTCGTCTTCGCCGGCAACCTGTCGGCCAACCTGATGCGCAACGTTTGGTCCTACATGATCATCTTCTGTGGCCACTTCCCCGATGGCACGCAGGAATTCACCGTCGAAGAAACGCAAGGTGAGTCACGCGGCATGTGGTATTTCCGCCAGATTCTCGGGTCGGCGAACTTGACCGGCGGCAAGCTCTTCCACCTGCTGTCCGGCAACCTGTCGCACCAAATCGAGCACCACCTGTTCCCGGACGTGCCGGCGCGCCGCTACGCGGAGATCGCCCCCGAGGTTCGCGAGATCTGCCGACGCTACGGCATTCCGTACAACTCGGGCTCGCTACCGAAACAGTTCGGCACCGTCGTGCGCAAGATCGTCAAGCTGGCCTTGCCGCCGAGGGACCGCAACATCGGCACGAAGGAAAGCGAGCGGGTCGCCGCTTAACGACTCACTCATCGGGCCGGGACCGCAGCAGCCGGTTCCGGCTCGATGCGTCGACCGGCTACGTTGCAAGCCATGGTTACTATGCCCGCCCTGGATGGTGTCGATCACAAGTTTGTCGATCTGGGCGGCGGTGTGACGATCCACGTCGCCGACGCCGGGCCCGCCGACGGGCCGCCGGTGATGCTGGTCCATGGCTTCCCGGAAAACTGGTGGGAGTGGCACGAATTGATCGGCCCGCTGGCCGCCGACGGCTACCGGGTGCTGTGTCCCGACCTGCGCGGCGCGGGGTGGAGTTCGGCGCCTCGTTCGCGCTATCTGAAAAACGAGATGGCCGACGATCTGGCAGCCGTGCTGGACCAGTTGGGTGTTGGGCCGGTGAATCTGGTGGCCCACGACTGGGGCGGGCCGGTCGCGTTCATCATGATGCTGCGCCACCCGGCCAAGGTAACCGGCTTTTTCGGCGTCAACACCGTCGCGCCCTATGTGCAGCGCGATCTGAAGTCGCTGCGCAACATCTGGAGGTTTTGGTACCAGATCCCGATGGCGCTGCCGGTGATCGGTCCGCGGGTCATCGGCGATCGCAAGGCGCGGTTTTTCCGGATGTTGGGGTCCTGGGTCGGTGGCGGGTTCTTGTTGCCCGAGGACGACGTCGCCATGTACACCGAGTGCATGCGCCAGCCCGGGCACGCCGTGGCCGGCTCGCGGTGGTATCGGTCGTTTCAGACCACGGAGTCCATGCGCTGGATGCGCGGCGAGTTCGATAACACTCACGTCGGCGTCCCCGTCCGCTGGCTGAGCGGCACAGCCGATCCGGTGATCACACCTGACCTGCTGGACGGATATGCAAAGCACATAAGCGATTTCGAGGTCGAGCTGGTCGACGGCGTCGGCCATTGGATCGTCGAGCAGCGCCCGGATCTGGTGCTGGATCGGCTGCGCGCCTTCCTCAAGCTTTGATCAGGGGCGCGTTCCGGGCCGATACCCGAGCATTGCGACGGACGCATCCACCGCGGGTTCGACAATATCGCGCATGCTGTGCCCGTCTTCGACCGCGAGCGCGGTCAGTTCACGCAGGCCGCCCACCAGGATCACCGCTTTTGGCCGCGTCAATGGCGGCAGCCCAACCTGTTGGAACCCGGGGCTGCCGCTGAGGTTGATCAACAGACTGGTCAACAGTTGCATGCCGCGACGCTGGAAGGGCCGTGCCGCGGCGTCCAGTGACGGCAGCTCGCGAATCCAGCTCAACGTGATGGCCGGCCGGGCCTCGATGTGGCTGACGTAGGCCTCTACGGCCTGACGAATCTGAGCCTGCCAGTCTGTCGCCGGATCGACGGCACCCCGAATCTCGTCGGCCAATTTCCCGATGTCGGCATGCAGCAGCTCGAGAAAGCACTGCTCCTTGCTGGGGAACTGGTCGTAGAACGTGCGCTTTGACGTGCGGGCGTGCCGGACGATGTCGGCGACGGTGCTGGCACGGTATCCGCGTTCGGTGATCGAGGCGGCGAGGCCGTCGAGCAGGCGACGTCGAAACGGGTCGATGACGACGGGCTTATCCGAAGCCCCAGCCGAAGCCGCATCGTCAGCGAAGGTCGTCGCCACGGCGCCTCCTTGTACTGAAACCAATCCGGTTCAACCCTTGCCAGCACTTGGTACCACACGGTACCGTACCTGAATAAGCCGTGGTACGGCGCAGTACCACATCGATGTTGGGAGTGCACAGCCATGAGCACCATCGACACGCAAGCAGCCCCGGCGCCACCCGCCGTCAAATTGCCCCCGGCGTCGCGGCTTCCGAAGGCATTGCAGGGTGCCGCATTCGCGATTTCCCGCCGGGGGATTATGCACCGGATGGCGCGCCGCTACGGCGACGGCTTCATACTCAACGCGCCGGTGTTCGGCCGCGTCGTGGTGGTGGCGAATCCGCAGTTGGCGAAGCAGGTGTTCACCGCCAGCCCGGCGGTGCTCGGCAACATCCAGCCAAACCTGAGCCGGCTGCTCGGGACCGGCTCGGTGTTCGCGCTCGACGGCGACGATCACCGGCAGCGGCGCCGGCTGCTGGCCCCGCCCTTCCATGGCCAGAGCATCAAGAACTACGAAACCATCATCGAAGAAGAGACGCTGCGTGAAATCGCCGGCTGGCCGGAGGGGAAGACGTTCGCCACGCTGCCGTCGACGATGCGGATCACGCTCAACGCGATCCTGCGCGCGGTGTTTGGGGCCGAGGGCGCCGAGCTCGACGAGCTGCGGCGAATCCTTCCACCGTGGGTCACGCTGGGCTCGCGGCTGGCGACGCTGCCCAAGCCGTCGCGGGTCTACGGCCGCTACTCGCCGTGGGGCCGGCTGGTCGAGTGGCGGCGCCGCTATGACGTCGTCCTCGACAAACTGATAAAAGACGAGCGCGCCGACCCGCACTTCGAGAATCGGACCGATGTGCTGGCGGTGATGCTGCGCAGCACCTATGAAGACGGTTCAGCCATGTCGCGCAACGATATTGGTGATGAACTGCTGACGCTGCTCGCAGCCGGGCATGAAACCACCGCGGCCACCCTCGGCTGGGCGTTCGAACGACTGAGCCGACACCCTGATGTGCTTGCCGCGCTGACCGCCGAGGCCGACACGGACGACAACGAGCTACGTCAGGCGACGATCCTCGAAGTGCAGCGGACCAGAACAGTCATCGATGCCACCGGTCGCCACGTCTACGCGCCGGTCTTCGAACTCGGCGAATGGGTTATCCCTCGCGGGTATTCCATCATCGTCAGCATTTCGCGGCTGCACGCCGACCCGGAGATATTTCCCGAACCTGACCGCTTCGACCCGCAGCGCTTCGTCGGCTCCAAACCGCCCAGCTTTGCGTGGATCCCGTTCGGCGGCGGCGCCCGGCGGTGTGTGGGAGCTGTATTCGCCAACATGGAGATGGATGTGGTGCTGCGAACAGTGTTGCGCCACTTTACTATCGAGACCAGCACTGCGCCAGGGGAGAAGTGGCATTCCCGCGGCGTTGCGTACACCCCGAAGAACGGCGGGAAGATCGTCGTTCATCGGCGCTAAGATCGGCGGTCATGAGTGCCGACGCCAATCAGCTCGTAAGCATGATGAACGGTGCCCTGGAATCGACTATCCCGATTGCACACAAGATGGGTGTAAAGGTCGTCGAGGCTCGGCCCGGTTTTGCCGCCACGACCGTCCCAGCCGAAGGCAACGGGAACCACTTCGGCGTCATCTACGCCGGCGTGCTGTTCACCGTGGCCGAGGTCCTCGGCGGGATCATTCCGTTGATCACGTTCGACACCGCCAAGTACTTCCCGCTGGTCAAAAACCTTGAGATCCAATTCGTCGCGATGGCCAAATCCGACGTGCGTGCGGAAGCCAGCCTCGACGACGAGACGATCGCGCGGGTCGAAGCTGAAGCGGCAGAGCGGGGCAAGGCCGATTTCACGCTGGAGGCGGCGGTGACTGACACCGACGGTCAGACGGTCGCCACTACCCGCGGCCTGTACCAGTTACGCGCGTTCGGCGGCTAACGGCTTTTCCAGCGCGCGGCATCAACACCGCAAGCACAATCGCGACGAACAGCAGCGCGGGTACGTCGCCCGTTAAGTGGCCGTGCTCGGCTGGGTCGGTGATCGCCTCGACTGCCATGATCGCGGCGTGGACGACACTCGATACCACGGTGAACCAGATCAGGCTGCGGTGTGCGAGGGGATTACGCGCCGCGATTAGCAGGAATAGGCCGAGGGTGGCGTAGATGCCGATGATCATCGCCGGATAGTGCGACGATCCATGTCCCCAACTCCAGCCGGACGGCCGTAACACCGTCTGGGGATAGATCCCGAATATGAATATCAGACCGATGACGACGAGCGCGACTCGTAGCGGGGTTATCGACCCGGTCGTGTTCGTGTTGTCTGACATCATGTTTCACTCCGTAACATCGGGAGATCAATCAGTGCGTTGAGCTCGCGCGACAGGTGGGTAAGGCGACGTTGACGATGGCCTGCAGATACGGAAGACCTCAGCAAGGGGCGCCGAAAGGTGAACACGGACAAGATACTAAACTATAAAGACATTTAAATCAATTAATGCGTTGAAAAAGGTGTACGCGCTCGGTAAGCTAGTGATGTGCCAGCCAGGACCTACAACCAGAACTGCCCGATCGCGAGGGGCCTTGATGTGCTCGGGGAGCGGTGGACCCTGCTGATCCTGCGCGAACTAGTCGGCGGGCCACGCCGTTACGGTGATCTGCGCGTCGAACTCACGGGGATCGCCACCAACCTGCTCGCTGATCGGTTGCGCGAACTCGAAGACGCGGGCTTGATCGACCGCACCGAACTGCCGCCACCGGTCGCGCGTACCGTCTACACACTCAGCGACACGGGGTGGCACAAGGTGTTGCCGGTGATCAAGGCCATCGCCACCTTCGGACTCGATCTGCTGGAACCCACTGACAGCGCGATAACGTCGTTGAACGGGTTCCTGGCCGGAATCCTGCTGGGTTTTGACCCGACCAGGGCCGCCGACCTAGACGTGTCCTACCGGCTCGAAATCGACGGCCGCCGTTTCGAATTTGCGGTCGTGGGTCCCAATTTGGCTGCGGCTAAACAATCACCGGCGGTCACTTTGACTGCTACCGCAGCCGATCTGATCGCCGCGCGTCTGGGAGCCACCGCCGCTGAACGCAGGGCCGCGCTGCGGCGATGCAAATTCGACGGAGCCGATGCCGACGTCGACGCGATGCGCGCGGTTTTCCAGTTGTCCGGCGACCCTGGGCTTGCGCCAAGCGGATAGCGAGCCGTGCTAGACGGCCCGGGCGACGGCTTGGATGAGCGCCAGTCGGTTTTCGCGTGCGTTGCTGAGCAGGCTTCGGACCTTGGTTTGTATGTCAGGGACGAGCAGTTGCAGTCCGCGAGGATCGGCGGGCGCGTCGAATATCGGGGTCATGGCCTCGACGGCGAACTCGGTCAAATCGTTCCATACCTCAAGTGCGAAGCCGGCGTCCTGCAGCGTTGTGGCGAGTTCGTCGGGAGTGACGAGATGGCTGCGTTCGGGGATGTCGGCCCATGGGACGGGGAAAAGAACGGGTTGCCGGGGTCCGGCGGTGGCGTCCCAAAGCGCGAGTCGTCCGCCGGGGCGCAGGACGCGGCGAGCCTCGCTGTACAGGCGCGACTTGTCGGCGATGTTCATCTGGACGTGTTGACTGACGACGAGGTCGAAATCCGCGTCCGGCAAGGGTAGGTCGGTGACGTCTCCCTCGATCACCTCGATGCGGTCCTCGAGGTTCACCAGGCCGTTAAGCCACCGCGCAGTGTCGCAGTATTCGGCGGTGAGGTCGATCGCGGTCACCCGACAGCCGTATCCGGCTGCGAGCAGGCGGGCGGTGCCACCGATGCCGCTTCCGGCGTCGAGGACATGGTCATTGCTCGCGGCCTGCGCAGCCGCCAGCAGACTTGTGGTTCCTACCCGACCGAGGGAGTGAAAGTCCTCGAACGTCACAAAGTCGGCAGCGGTTAGCGCGCCGAAATCCTTTCCCGCCTGGCGCAGTGCGGTGTCGATGCGATCGCGCACGCCGCCGACGGCGTACTGGGCGGTGGTGTTCTCTGTCATTGCGCCATCTCCGGCGTCACGTCGACCCGCGATGGGTTTTGTATCTGGTCGGGGTCGTGGCTCAACTGCCACCGGGTGGAGTCCACCGCGAGCCGGCCGATTGAGGCGCCGTCCTGGAAGGTGCGTAGATAGCGCGCGCGGCTGGGTGCTGGGGTGAACGAGGATTTCGCCAGCACCCGCATCGCGCGGGCCATACCCGACGGGCCGCGTCCGGTTCCGGGCAGCGCGTTGAGGTATCGACGGGCAATCGTCGCCATGTCCTCGGGGGGACGGCCGGTGAGCCGCTGGACAGCGTCAGTGGGGGCACCTATCGCGAATGTGCCGCGCTTGAGTTCGTCGATGTACCAGGCGAGCTGGATAACCGCGTAGTCGCTGAAGCCGATCGACCGGGCGGACTTGGCCATCAAGACGAATGGCACGTCACGGTAGCGGACCGTGCGGCCCAGTATCCGGCTGAGGATTTCTGCGAACTCGCCGGTGCTGAGCAGCTCGGGGCCAGTCGGACGGTAGCTACGTCCCAAGTGCGGGCCGGGGTCGGCGAGCAGTGCCGCCGCGACCGCGGCGATGTCCTCGTTAGACGGTGGAGCATTGCGCCCCTCACCGAACGGCAGTGTCAGCAGCCCGAATTGGGCGACGGCGTCCAGGGTCCGCATGTAATTGTCGGCAAAGAACCCCGGGTTGACCGTGATTGACCCGACGCTCGGCATCCACTCGAACACTCGATCTGTGAGCCACGCCGCGCGGGTGTGTGCCGAGTGATGGCCGGGGTCGGCCAGCCACTGGCTCATGGCAACCACCACCTCAAGTTTTTCGTCTTCGGCTACTGCGGCGAAGGCGGCGGCTGCCTCCAGAGCGCCCGGTGTCGTCGGGGCAGCCCAGTAGGCGCGCTGCACTCCGTGCAGCGCTCTGTGGACGTCGTCCACGTCGCCAAGGTTTCCGACAACGATCTCGGCCCCACGGCTGCGTAACGCTTCAGCGCGTGCGTCGGCGCGGTGCACCATTGCACGAACTGGTAGGCCCCGCGATAGCAGTGACAGTGCGGTCTCGCGGCCCGTCTTGCCGGTCGCGGTGGTGACCAATGTGATCGGTTGTGCGCTCATGGTGTTCCTCCTGTTGAGGCTTATGCCTGGCGCTGACTCTAAAGTATAGAGACAATTAAATCAAGTAATAGGTTGAAAAACATGTCGCCCGGACATCTTGCGGATGTGCGAGGAGGCGCCGAGCGGCGACACCCGATTGGTGACGGCCGTGCGGGGTTCTTTGGGCTTGGCCGTGTCTGCCACCGCAATGACGGTCGGCCGAAAGAACGGAACCGTTGTTAATCCGCGGTGTTCGTCGCGGAAACCGTGTCGGCGATCCGCCGGTTACCGGTCGGCAGCAGCCCGTCGCGGCAACTTCCAGCCCGGCCGGAGGAAGTGGCAGGTGTACCCGTTGGGGTAGTGCTCCAGGTAGTCCTGGTGCTCGGGCTCGGCCTGCCAGAAGTCGCCGGCGGGACTGACCTCGGTCACCACCTTGCCGGGCCATAGGCCAGACGCCTCGACGTCAGCGATCGTGTCCAGCGCGATCCGCTTCTGCTCCTCGTCGACGTAGAAGATCGCCGAGCGGTAGCTGGCTCCGATGTCGTTGCCCTGCCGGTTCTTCGTGGTCGGGTCGTGGATCTGGAAGAAGAACTCCAGCAGCGTTCGGAAGTCGGTGCGGGCCGGGTCGTAGATGATCTCGATCGCTTCGGCGTGAGTGCCGTGATTGCGATAAGTCGCGTTGGGGACATCGGGGTCGCCGGTATAGCCAACCCTGGTCGAAACCACGCCGGGCTGCTTGCGGATCAGGTCCTGCATGCCCCAAAAGCAGCCGCCGGCCAGTATTGCCTTGCTGTAGTCCGTCATCCTTTCGATTATCCCGTGTCAAGGCACCGGCTGCCAGGACCGCCTGCCACCGCTTTGTGCTTTTCGGCGCTTGCTCGACAAACCCTGGTAGAACGTGTTCTAGTTTCTTGCGTGAAGCACCGGGCGTTCAGCCGCGACGAATTAGCCGCCGCATTCGACGGGTTCGAGCAGACGGTGGCCCGCGCCGCCGAGGCCAAAAACTGGGACGACTGGGTGCAGCAATACACCCCTGACGTCGATTACATCGAGCACGCCGCGGGCACCATGAAGGGCCGCGACCAGGTGCTGACCTGGATCCGCAAGACAATGACGACCTTTCCGGGCAGCCACATGACGGCCTTTCCGTCGCTGTGGTCGGTCATCGACGAGCCCACCGCGCGGATCATCTGCGAACTGGACAACCCCATGGTCGACCCCGGCGACGGCACCATCATCAGCGCGACGAACATCTCGATCGTCACCTACGCGGGCGACGGCCGGTGGTGCCGGCAAGAAGACATCTACAACCCGCTGCGCTTTTTGCAGGCGGGAATCAAGTGGTGCAAGAAAGCAGAGGCGCTGGGCACGCTCGACGACGACGCGGCCCGCTGGATGCGCCAGTACGGAGGGGCACAGTGAGCGCAGCCAAGCTGGTCATCGGCGCCAACGGCTTTTTGGGCTCGCATGTCACCCGCCAACTGGTCGCCACGGGCGCCGAGGTGCGCGCCATGGTGCGCGGAGGCGCCAATACGCGCAGCATCGACGATCTGGAGGTCACCCGTTTTCACGGCGATGTCTTCGACACCGCCACCGTGCGCCAGGCGATGGACGGCTGCGACGAGGTGTATTACTGCGTGGTCGACACCCGAGCCTGGTTGCAAGACCCGTCACCGCTGTTTCGCACGAACGTCGAGGGACTACGCAACGTCCTGGACGTCGCCGTGGAAAAACCCATCGCCGCCCAGCTGCAGCGGTTCGTGTTCACCAGCACCTATGCGACAGTGGGCCGTCGTCATGGCCACGTGGCAACCGAGGACGACCCGATCGACCGCCGTCGGCTGACCCCGTATGTCGAATCGAGGGTCCAGGCCGAGGACATGGTGTTGCGGTATGCCGCCGAAGCAGGCCTGCCTGCCGTCGCCATGTGCGTCTCGACGACCTATGGCAGCGGCGACTGGGGCCGCACTCCGCACGGTGCGTTCATCGCCGGCGCGGTATTCGGCAAGCTGCCGTTCCTGATGAACGGCATTGCGCTGGAGGTCGTCGGTGTCGACGACGCGGCGAGGGCGCTGCTGCTGGCCGCCGAACGCGGCCGCACCGGCGAGCGATACCTGATCTCCGAACGGATGATTCCGCTGAAAGAAGTCGTCAAGATCGCGGCCGACGAAGCCGGTGTGCCGCCGCCACGGCGGTCGATCTCGGTGCCGGCACTTTACGGCCTGGGTGCCCTGGGGAGCCTCAGAGCCCGGTTGACGGGTAAAGACGCCGAACTCAGCCTCGCATCGGTGCGGATGATGCGCGCCGAAGCCCATGTCGACCACAGCAAAGCGGGCCGTGAATTGCGTTGGGAGCCAAGGCCGGTCGAGCAGTCGATTCGGGAGGCAGCACGGTTCTGGGCTGACCTGAAAACCGTGAGGCAAAACAGCAAGACCGCTCGTTCTGACTAAGAACTCAGCTGGCGGCCGCGATCGGCGACTCCTTCACTACCCGGGACGCTCCGCGTGTCATATGCGACTAAAGTGATTTTTGTTAGATAGTGTGACGCATGGTGAATGCGTGGTACCGCCGCACTGAAGCATGTCACCCTGCGCCACTTGATAGCTGTCGCGTTTTGGCGGCGAGACAACGGTGACGGCTACGACGCCAGTAGGGCTCGTCGGATATGTGCGCGACCAACTCGAGCCGCCTTTGGCGACAGTCGGCGGCTTCGCTCGGATGTGCACGCTGGCCGGAAAGGCGTTGTTCCGGCGGCCATTTCACTGGCATGAGTTCATCTTTCAAACCTGGTTCATCACCCGAGTCTCGTTACTACCTACGATCGCCGTCTCGATACCGCTGACCGTACTGATCGTCTTCACGCTCAATACCTTGCTGGCCTCCTTTGGCGCCGCTGACATCTCGGGTGCAGGCGCCGCCCTGGGTGCGGTCACCCAACTGGGGCCGCTGACCATCGTGTTGGTGGTGGCCGGCGCCGGATCCACGGCCATTTGCGCCGATTTGGGTGCGCGCACCATCCGCGAAGAGATCGACGCGATGGAGGTACTCGGCATCGATCCGATCCACCGGCTGGTGGTGCCCCGGATGGTCGCTGCGACGGTCGTCGCGACCCTGCTCAACGGAACCGTCATCACCATCGGTCTGGTCGGCGGCTTTCTTTTCGGCGTCCACCTGCAAAACGTTTCCGGCGGCGCGTATCTCGCCACGCTGACCCTGGTCACCGGTTTACCCGAGGTGATCATCGCGACGATCAAAGCCGCAATATTCGGGACCATCGCAGGCCTGGTCGGCTGCTACCGCGGCCTGACCACCAAAGGCGGTCCCAAAGGGGTCGGTGTCGCCGTCAACGAGACACTGGTGTTGTGCGTGATCGCGCTGTTTGCGGTCAACGTGGTGCTGACCACCATCGGCGTCCGGGTCGGGACGGGACACTGACATGTCGACCGCGGCCGTTGTTCGCGCTCGTTTCCCACGCGCAGTGGCCAACGTCAACCACTATGTCGGCGGCGCGATACGAGCGCTCAACAAGGCCGGACACCTCACCAGGTTCGCCATCATCGGTGGCTGGTCGATCGGCTGGGCGCTGCGGCGCTATCGCAGGGAGACTTTGCGACTGATCGCTCAGATCGGTATGGGCACCGGTGCGATGGCCGTCGTCGGCGGTACCGCGGCGATCGTGGGTTTTGTGACACTGTCCGGCGGCTCGCTGATCGCCATCCAGGGTTTCGCGTCGCTGGGCAACATCGGAGTCGAGGCGTTCACCGGATTCTTCGCCGCCTTGGCCAACGTGCGCGTGGCCACGGCGGTGGTGACGGGCGTCGCACTGGCGGCCACGGTCGGTGCGGGAGCGACCGCGGAGCTGGGAGCGATGCGGATCAGCGAGGAGATCGACGCGCTCGAGGTGATGGGCATCAAGTCGGTGGCGTTCTTGGTGTCGACCCGACTAATGGCGGGGTTGGTGGTGGTCGTCCCGCTGTACGCGATGGCGCTGGTCATGTCCTTTCTGTCCGGACAGGTCGTCACCACGCTGTTCTATGGCCAGTCGGTGGGCACCTACGAGCACTACTTCCGGACATTCCTGCGCACCGAGGACGTGTTCTGGTCGGGCGGGGAGGTTATCGTCATGGCGGTGATCGTGATGATCACCCATTGCTACTACGGATATAACGCCAGTGGCGGACCGGTCGGTGTGGGGGAGGCCGTCGGCCGCTCGATGCGGTTCTCGCTGGTTTCCACAGTGATCGTTGTCCTACTGACTTCCCTTGCGCTCTACGGCGTCGATCCGAATTTCAACCTCACGGTGTAAGCCGGCCATGACAATTCCCGTGAAAAGAGAGAAGGAGCGCAAGTCCCGGACTTGGCCGGACACCGTGGCGGGCGTGGGGTTATTGGTGGCGTGTGCGTTACTGCTTGCCTTGATATACGCGCAGTTTCGCGGAGACTTCACGCCCAAAACCAAGCTGACGATGTTGGCTGTGCGTGCCGGTCTGGTGATGGACCAGGGTTCGAAGGTCACCTACAACGGCGTGAGCATCGGCCGGGTGGCCGGCATCTCCGAGATCGAGCATCACGGCAAGCCGGCGGCCGAGTTCACACTCGATGTCGACCCGAAGTACGTCGACCTCATTCCGGTCAACGTGATCGCCAAAGTCCAGGCGACCACGGTGTTCGGTAACAAGTATGTATCCCTTACTTCCCCCAAAGAGCCAGCCCCGCAGCGGATCACGTCCGACAATGTGATTGACGCGACGTCGATCACGACGGAGTTCAACACCGTGTTCCAGACGCTCGTCGAGCTTTCGGAGAGCGTCGATCCGGTCAAGGTGAACCTCACACTGAGCGCGGCAGCGCAGGCGCTGACTGGGTTGGGCGACAAGTTCGGACAGTCGATCGTCAACGGCAACAAGATTCTTGACCACGTGAATCCCCAGATGCCGACAATCCGCCACGACATCCAACAGCTCGCAGCTCTCGGCGATGTCTATGCCCGCGCCGCACCGGATCTCTTTGACGCACTGAACAATGCGGTGACTACGGCGCGCACGCTCAATCGGCATCAGGCCGAACTCGACGCGGCCTTGCTGGCGGCGATCGGCTTCGCCAACACCGGCGACGACATCTTCACGCGGAGCCGGCCGTATCTGGAACGCCTTGTGGCCGATTTGCTGCCGACTGCCCACCTGCTCGACACGTACAGCCCGGAGGTGTTCTGCACCATCCGCAACTTTGCCGATCTCGCGCCCAGGGTCGCCGTGCTAGAAAGCGGTAACCACTACGCGGCGCAACTCGGCGTGGCGATCGCCGGCACGGAGAACCCGTATGTGTATCCGGACAACTTGCCGCGGATAAACGCCAGGGGCGGACCGGGCGGTGCCCCGGGTTGCTGGCAGCCGATCACCCGTGATCTCTGGCCGGCGCCGTATCTGGTGATGGACGCGGGCAACAGCATTGCGCCGTATAACCACTTCGAGCTCAGCCAGCCGCTGGCCAGCGAATACGTGTGGGGGCGCCAGTACGGGGAGAACACGATCAACCCATGAAAATCACCGGTACGGTTATCTGGCTCGCTGCCGTCGTCTCCGTGCAGTTGTTGTTCACCGCTGTCATCATCGTGGTTTTCGGCCAGGTGCGCTTCGACCGCACCAACAGCTTTTGCGCGGAGTTCAGCAACGCCAGTGGATTGCGTGCCGGTCAGTTCGTCCGTGCCTCAGGCGTGGAGGTGGGCAGGGTCAAGAAAGTAGAGCTGGTCGAGGGGGACAAGCGGATACGCGTCGATTTCTCCGTGGACCGCTCAGTGCAGCTGTATCAATCGACGACCGCGCACATCCGCTACCAGGATCTCATCGGCAACCGGTATCTGGAACTGAGCCGAGGGACCGGGGAGGGCGCTGAAAGGGCCCTGCCACCAGGCGGATTCATTCCGCTTTCGCGGACCGAGCCGGCCTTGGACCTCGACGCGCTCATCGGTGGCTTCAAGCCGCTGTTTCGGGCGCTGGATCCGCAAAAGGTCAACACCATCGCCTCGTCGATCATCACCGTCTTCCAGGGCGAGGGCGGCACCATCAACGACATCCTCGACCAAACCGCGCAGTTGACCGACCGCTTGGCCGAAAGCGACCAAGCGATCGGCGAGGTGATCACCAACCTGAACACGGTGCTGGACACCACGGTTCGGCACCGAGACCAGTTCGACCAGACCGTCGACAAATTCGACGTGCTCATTACCGGCTTGAAGGACCGGGCAGATCCGCTCGCTGACGGGACCGCGCACATCAGCAACGCGGCGGGGACGGTGGCCGACCTGCTGGCCGACAACCGGGCTCTGTTGCATGACACGGTCAGCCGTTTGGAAACCCTCGCCGGGCCCCTCGTCGAGCAGCGCGATAAGGTCGGCGACTTGCTGGGAAAGCTGCCCAACGCGTTCAACATCATCGGCCGCGCCAGCGGGATCTACGGTGACTTCTTCAACTTCTACCTCTGCGACCTGTCGCTCAAGGTCAACGGACTTCAGCCGGGCGGACCCGTCCGCTCAGTGAAACTCTTCCAGCAGCCGACGGGTAGGTGCACGCTGCAATGAGAACGCTGCAGCCCGCCAACCGGGTGCGTATCGGGGCGTTGGCCATCGCTGTGGTGCTCCTCGTTGTCGCTGTGGGACAAAGCTTTGGCAGTCTGCCGGTGTTGTTCGCGACCGCGAGCTACTACGCACAGTTCAGTGATTCCGGCGGAGTGAGCAAAGGCGACAAAGTGCGCATCGTCGGCATGGATGTCGGCACGGTCCAGGACCTCGCGATCGATGGCGATCACGTCGTGATGAAGTTCTCGACGGGAACACACACCATCGGGACCGAGAGCCGCGTGGCGATCCGCACCGACACCCTGCTGGGCAAGAAGGTGCTCGAGATCGAGCCGCGGGGCACCCAGCCGATGCGCCCCAACGGCGTGCTGCCGCTGGGACAAAGCACCACCCCGTACCAGATTTACGACGCGTTCTTCGACGTCACCAAGGCCGCCGCCGGCTGGAACATCGACACCGTCAAACAGTCGCTGAATGTGCTGTCGCACACCATCAATCAGACCTACCCGCACCTGAGCGCGGCTCTGGACGGGGTGGCCAAGTTCTCCGACACCATCGGCAAGCGCGACGAGCAACTCAAGCACCTGCTGACAGAGGCCAGGAAAGTGGCCGGTGTGCTCGGGGACCGCAGTAAGCAGATCAACGCGCTGCTGCGGAACACCCAGGCGTTGCTGGCCGCGTTCAACCAACGTGGCAAAGCCATCGAGGCGCTGCTGGCTAACGTCTCGGCCTTTTCCACCCAGGTGCGGGGTCTGATCAACGACAACCCCAACCTGCACCATCTGCTCGACCAGCTGCGCAGCGTCACCGACGTTCTGGTTGCGCACAAGAACGACCTTGTCTCCGTGCTGAATACGCTGCGCAACTACACCGCGGCGTTGAGCGAGGCGGTCGGCTCCGGACCATACTTCAAGGTGATGATCGGCAACTTGGTGCCGTATCAGATTCTGCAGCCGTGGGTGGATGCCGCGTTCAAGAAGCGCGGGATCGACCCGGAGAACTTCTGGCGCAGCGCCGGGCTGCCGGCGTTCAAGTTCCCCGACCCCAACGGCACGCGGTTCCCCAACGGTGCACCGCCGCCTGCGCCGCCGGCGCTCGAGGGCACCCCGGATCATCCGGGGCCGGCCGTGGCGCCCGGATCGCCGTGCTCGTATGCGCCGTCGCCGGAGCTGCTGCCACGGCCGGGCAACCCGATGCCGTGCGCGGGTATCGATCAGGGGCAGGGTCCGTTCGGGCCTAACGGGCCCTACCCGGTGTTGCCCGACGTCGCCTCGTCGCCGCCGAACCCCAACGGCCTGCCTCCGACGCCGGGCATCCCGATCGCCGGACGTCCCGGGGCCCCGGCGCCTGACCTGCCGGGCACACCGGTGCCGCTGCCGCCGAAAGCGCCACCGGGGGCGCGCACCGAAGGCGTGCGACCGGCCGGTCCGACTCCACCGCCGTCAACGTTTGCCCCCGGGCTACCGCCGATGCCGTCACCGCCGCCGGGCCCCGGCCCGCAGCTACCGGCCCCGTTCATCACACCCGGCGGGGATGGGGGTTAGAAGTCAATGAGCACGATCTTCGATATCCGCAAGCTGCGGCTACCGCAGCTGTCGCGGGCTGCGGTGATCATCGCGTCGCTCGTCGCGGCAGCTGGCCTCATCACCACTTTCGTGGGCTGGCAGCTATACGAAAAGCTGACCAATAACACTGTGGTCGCCTACTTCCCGGAGACCAACGCGCTCTACCCCGGGGACAAGGTTGTCATCATGGGCATCCGCGTCGGTGCGATCGACAAGATCGAACCCACCGGCGACCAGATGAAGGTGACCTTTCACTACCGGAACAAATACAAGGTGCCCGCCCGCGCGTCCGCGGTGGTCCTCAACCCGACGTTGGTCGCCTCGCGGAGCATCCAGTTGGATCCGCCCTACAAGGGCGGCCCGATGCTGGCCGACAACGCGGTGATCCCGATCGAGCGCACGCAAGTGCCGGTGGAATGGGATGACCTGCGCAACAGCATCACTCACATCATCGGCGAACTCGGCCCGAACAAGGAGCAGAAGAAAGGCCCGTTCGGTGATGTCATCGAATCCTTCGCCGACGGACTGGCCGGCAAGGGCAAGCAGATCAACACCACGCTGAACAGCTTGTCGGCAGCCCTGAGCACCTTGGATGAAGGCCGCGGCGATTTCTTCGCGGTGCTGCGCAGCCTGGCGATGTTCGTCAATGCGCTACATCAGGACGACCAGCAGTTCGTAGCGCTGAACACGGATCTGGCCCAATTCACCGACAAGCTCACCAGCTCGGATCAGACGGCCGCCAACGCAATACGACAAACCGACAGCCTGCTCTCCACCGCCCAAACATTTTTGACCGAGAACCGCGAGTTGCTGGTGCACGACGTCAACAACCTCGGTGAAGCGACGACCGCGATCGTGCAGCCCGTTCCGCGCGACGGCTTGGAGACTGCGCTTCACATATTGCCGAACATGGCCGCTAACGTGCTCGGGATCTACGAACCGGCGCATGGCAGCCTGACCGGAGTGGCCGCGCTGACCAACTTCGCGAATCCAATGCAGTTCATCTGCAGCGCAATTCAGGCCGGCAGTCGGCTCGGCTATCAGGATTCGGCGGAGCTTTGTGCGCAATACCTGGCGCCGATCATGGATGCGATCAAGTTCAACTATTTCCCGTATGGGGTGAACCTGTTCAGCACCGCGGACACGTTGCCCAAGAACGTCGCGTACTCCGAGCCGCGCTTGCAGCCACCGCCCGGCTACAAGGACACCACCGTCCCCGGGATCTTCTCACCGGATACACCGTGGTCCCATCGTAATTCGGAGCCGGGATGGATCGTTGCGCCGGGCATGCAGGGAGTGCAGGTCCAGCCGGCCACGGCGAACCTGTTGACGCCGGCATCGTTGGCCGAGTTGATGGGTGGGCCGAACATCGACCCGCCACCGCAGGGGCGCAACATGGCCGGACCACCGAACGCCTACAACGAGAACAACCCGCTGCCACCACCGTGGTACCCGCAGCCCTTGCCGTCACCGACGCCGGCGCCACCGCCGCCGGCTGGGCTCCCGCCCGGCGCAGCGGAGGCGCCCGCACCGGCAGGACCGGGGCAATGAGCGCGCTGCGGCTGGTGCGCCGCAAGGCCTGGCAGGCGCTGGCATTGCTGACGGCCACAGTCGTGCTGACATCCTGCGGGAACTGGCGCGGCATTGCCAATGTGCCGTTGCCCGGCGGTCCCGGTAGCGGTGCCGGCTCCTACACAATCTATGTTCAGATGCCAAATACCATGGCACTGAACGGGAATAGCCGAGTGCTGGTGGCCGACGTCTTTGTCGGCACCGTGCGCGCGATCAACTTGAAGAACTGGGTCGCAACGCTGACTGTCGACCTGGAGAAAGGCGTCAAGCTCCCGAAGAACGCCACTGCCAAGATCGGCCAAACCAGCCTATTGGGTTCTCAGCACGTGGAACTGGCCGCACCACCTGACCCGTCGCCGCAGCGGCTGAAGGGCGGCGACACCATCCCGCTGGGGAATTCATCGGCTTATCCCTCCACCGAGCAGACGTTCGCCAGCCTGGCTATGGTGCTGCGCGGCGGCGGCATCCCGAATCTCGAGGTGATCCAAAACGAGGTCTACAAGATCTTGACCGGGCGCGCCCGTCAGATCCGGGATTTCCTGGGCAAGCTGGACACTTTCGCCAGCCAGCTGAACCAGCAGCGTGACGACATCGGCCACGCGATCGATTCCACCGACCGGCTCCTGTCATACGTGGGTACCCGCACCGACACACTGGACCGAGTCCTCACCGAATTTCCGCCACTGGTAGAGCATTTCGCACAACAGCGCGATCTGTTCGCAAACACGGTCGAAGCGGTAGGGCGGATCAGTAACGTCACCGGCCAGACGTTGTCGGCCGCGCGGGGCAATCTTCATCAGGACCTACAAGAGCTGCAGCGGCCGCTCAAGCAACTGGGCCGCGCCGCGCCATATTTGGTCGACGCACTGATGCTGCTGCTGTCACCGCCCTTCACCATCGACAGCGTGCCGAAGATCGTTCGCGGCGACTACATCAACGTTTCCGGCGCACTGGACCTGACGCTGAGCACCGTCGACAACGCGATCTTCACCGGAACCGGGTTTTCCGGAGCCTTGCGCGCTCTCGAACAGTCCTGGGGCCGCGACCCGGCGACGATGATTCCCGACGTCCGTTTCTCGCCTAATCCGGCCGACGCGCCGGTGGAGCGAGGCGAGTAACCCATGCTGACTCGCTTCATTCGCAATCAGTTGATCGTGTTCGCCGCCCTGACGGTGGCCGCACTGGTTGCACTGGGCTGGTACTACCTTCGTATCCCAAGCCAGCTCGGTGTGGGCCAGTATCGGCTGATCGCGGAGCTGCCGGCCTCGGGTGGTTTGTATCGCACGTCCAATGTGACGTATCGGGGAATTCAGATCGGCCGGGTGACCAAGGTCGAGCCGACGGCACACGGTGTCCGGGCGACGCTCAGCATCGACAGCCGTTACAAGATCCCGATCGATGCATCAGCCAATGTGCACTCGGTGTCGGCGATCGGTGAGCAGTACCTGGATCTGGCGTCCACCGGCAACCCGGCAACGTTCTTCTCGCCCGGACAGACCATCACCAAGGGCACGGTGCCCAGCGAATTAGGCCCCGCGCTGGACGCGGCCAACCGCGGTTTGTCGGTGCTTCCCAAGCACAAGATCGCCTCGCTGCTTGACGAAACGGCGCAGGCGATCGGCGGATTGGGACCGGCGCTGCAACGCCTCGTCGACTCGACTCAGTCGGTCGTCGGTGACTTCCAGGCCAACATCTCCGACGTCGACGACATCATCGGTAACGCGGCACCGATCCTGGACAGCCAGGTCGACTCGGGCGATTCGATCGCGCAGTGGTCGCATAACCTGAACGTGCTCACTGCCCAGATCGCGCAAAGCGACCAGCAGGTGCAAAGCATCCTGTCGAAAGCGGCGCCGACGGCCGATCAGGTCGCCGAAGTGTTCAGCGACGTCCGCGAGTCGCTGCCGCAGACTCTGGCGAACTTAGAAGTCGTCGCCGACATGCTCAAGCGTTACAACAAAGGTCTCGAGCAGTTGTTGGTTTTCTTGCCGGAGATCGGCGCGATCGCGCAGACATTGGTCGCGTCCGCTCCGGGGTCGGTGCTGCTGGGTCTCAACCTGTCAATCAATAATCCGCCACCATGCCTGACCGGGTTCCTGCCGGCGTCGGAGTGGCGCGCGCCCGCGGACACCAGCATGGCGCCATTGCCGTCCGGAACCTATTGCAAGATCCCGCAAGACACTCCGGCCAACGTGGTGCGCGGTGCCCGCAACTATCCGTGCGTCGACGTCCCCGGCAAGCGCGCGGCCACGCCGCGGGAGTGCCGCGACAACAAACCGTATGTTCCGTTGGGCACCAATCCCTGGTACGGGGATCCCAATCAGCTGCGCAATTGCCCGGCGCCGGGCGCTCGGTGCGATCAACCGGTCGATCCCGGCCACGTGATACCGGCACCGTCGATCAACAACGGCCTCAACCCGGCACCGGCCGATCGGCTGCCCGTACCACCCCCGCCGGTCAACGATCCGCTGCAGCGGCCCGGATCGGGCACCGTGCAGTGCAATGGGCAGCAGCCCAACCCGTGCATCTATACGCCGGCAAGCCCGACGGCCATCTATGTCCCGTCCAGCGGCGAAGTCGTGGGGCCCGATGGGGCCAAATACACGCTGGAAGATTCGCGCCACACCGGAGACACTGGATGGAAGGACATGCTGGCGCCCGCCGGCTGAAAAAAAAAAAAAAAAAAAAAAAAAAAAAAAAAAAAAAAAAAAAAAAAAAAAAAAAAAAAAAAAAAAAAAAAAAAAAAAAAAAAAAAAAAAAAAAAAAAAAAAAAAAAAAAAAAAAAAAAAAAAAAAAAAAAAAAAAAAAAAAAAAAAAAAAAAAAAAAAAAAAAAAAAAAAAAAAAAAAAAAAAAAAAAAAAAAAAAAAAAAAAAAAAAAAAAAAAAAAAAAAAAAAAAAAAAAAAAAAAAAAAAAAAAAAAAAAAAAAAAAAAAAAAAAAAAAAAAAAAAAAAAAAAAAAAAAAAAAAAAAAAAAAAAAAAAAAAAAAAAAAAAAAAAAAAAAAAAAAAAAAAAAAAAAAAAAAAAAAAAAAAAAAAAAAAAAAAAAAAAAAAAAAAAAAAAAAAAAAAAAAAAAAAAAAAAAAAAAAAAAAAAAAAAAAAAAAAAAAAAAAAAAAAAAAAAAAAAAAAAAAAAAAATTGAACACCCGTGTCGGGAATCTTGCGCGCCGGCGAGCGTTGCACTTGCTATTCGCACTCGAGGAGATGTCACCATGACTAGTCGGCCTGTTCTGGAACCCACCACCGAGCATCCGATCACGATCAGCCCGACCCAGGCGCGGGTTGTGGTCCGTGTCAACGGCGAGGTCGTCGCTGACACAGACGACGCACTGCAGCTCCAGGAATCCACTTACCCTGCCGTGCAATACATTCCATTCAAAGACGTCGTCCAAGACCTGCTGACCCGTACCGACACCAGCACCTACTGCCCGTACAAGGGCGAAGCCGGTTATTACAGCGTGACCACAGCCGCCGGCGACACCGTCGACGACGCGATCTGGACATACGAGCAGCCCTACGCCGCGGTGGCGGCAATCGCTGGCCACATCGCCTTCTATCCCGACAAGGCTGAGATCACCGTCGAGCCCGATTAGGAACCAGCGGGGCCGAACACCTGCGCAGCGAGTTGGGTGTCGCTGTATTCGCGCAACGATGTGATGAGCCCGTGGTGGGTCTCGAAAATGAAGACGGCGGGGCTGTCGTAGCGCACGCCGTCGGCCGTCTCGCCATCGGCTTGCGCCTCGATCACCACGCTTTCACCGTCGTTGAAACACCGGATGAAATCGAGGCTCATCTCGACCCGACGCTTGCGCCGCTCGACCTCTCGGCGCAGCGCCGCCTTGCCGATCGACTCGTGGCTTTGGATGCTCCAATAGGTGAAGTCGTCGCTCAGCAGCCCGAAGCATTCGTCGATGTCTCCGTCATCGGACAGGCACTGCAGGAACATCCACGCCAGCTCGGCCTGCGGATCGTCGAACGGGGTGGTCACATCGTCATCCTGACGTGGAACACAGTTACCGGTCTATCATGCGCGGGGCGCGCGTGCGGCCGAGCCAGACCTATGATCGTCGGGATCGAGCAGTTGCGGCATCCGGCGGGAGCGAATGATGAGTAGCGCTCGCACGGTGACGTTCGTGGGTGTGGTCAGCCCCGAGATCACCCTTTTCCCGCTGCGCCGAGGTGCGCGGGATCCATGTCTCCAAGTCGGCGACGACGGCGCAATCTGGCGAACCAGCCTGCTGCGCAGCGGATCCGTCACGGCGCGGATCAGCCGCGCCGCGCCCAACGCGGTCGATTGCACGGCGTGGGGAAGCGGCGCTGACGAGTTTCTCGACGCCCTTCCGGCCATGCTCGGCGCCGAGGACGATGCGTCGGATTTCGCACCGGTCAACCCGATCGTCGCCGCCGCGCATCGGCGGGTGCCGCACCTGCGGCTCGGGCGCACCGGTCAGGTATTGGAAGCCCTGATCCCGGCGGTCATCGAGCAGCGCGTACCGGGTGCCGATGCTTTCCGGTCTTGGCGCCTGCTGGTGACCAAATTCGGCACGCAGCCGCCCGGACCCGGGCCGGCGCGGATGCGGGTGCCGCCATCGGCCGACGTGTGGCGGCACATCCCGTCGTGGGAGTTTCACCGCGCCAACGTCGATCCGGGACGGGCCCGTACCGTGGTCAGCTGCGCGCAGCGGGCGTCGTCGTTGGAACGGCTCACGTCGTGGCCGGCCGCGCAGGCCCGCGAGGCGCTGACATCGCTGCCCGGGGTCGGGGTATGGACGGCGGCCGAGACGGCGCAACGTGCGCTCGGTGATCCCGACGCGCTGTCGGTGGGCGACTACCACATCCCCAAGATGATCGGCTGGACGTTGCTGGGACGCCCGATCGTCGACGCCGACATGGTCGAGCTGCTCGAGCCGATGCGGCCGCACCGCCATCGGGTGGTCCGGTTGCTGGAGGCCAGCGGATTGGCCTACGAGCCGCGTCGCGGGGCGCGACTGCCGGTGCAGGACATCCGCGCGCTGTGACGCGGCTGGGCGGTTACCACCTGCCCTTATCGGGTATGCGTGCCCCGACCGGGCGCGACGACCTCAGGGAGGTAGCCATGACGCAATTCACTGTCCCGGGCTTGACCGACAAGCAGGGAGCCAAAATCGCTGACCTGCTGCAGAAGCAGCTGAGCACCTACAACGATCTTCACTTGACGCTCAAGCACATCCACTGGAATGTGGTCGGCCCCAACTTTATCGGTGTGCACGAAATGATCGACCCGCAAGTGGAATTGGTGCGCGGTTACGCCGACGAAGTGGCCGAGCGGATCGCGACTCTGGGTGGGTCGCCGCAAGGTACCCCGGGCACGATCGTGAAAGAGCGCACCTGGGACGACTACTCGGTTGGCCGTGACACCGTCCAGGCCCACCTGGCCGCACTTGACCTGGTCTACAACGGGGTCGTCGAAGACACCCGCAAGGCCATCGACGAAACCGAGAAGCTCGATCCGGTCACCCAGGACATCTTGATCGACCAGGCCGCCGAGCTGGAGAAGTTCCAGTGGTTTGTGCGCGCTCACCTGGAGAATGCCGGCGGCAAGTTAGCCCATGAGGGTTCTTCCACCGAACGGACCGCGGCGAAAACCGCCCGGCGCAAGAGCTGAACGGGCGTTGGCGCAAACGGACTCGATCACTGTCCGATGGCGGCGGCCGCTAGGTGTTCGGCTTCGGCGGTCTCTTGGCGCTCGGCTTCGGCGGTCTCGCGGTTGAGGCGCTGCGAGCGGTAGATCGACACCTTGGTGTGATGCATCAGCAATGATGCGATGCCGACCGCGATAATCGCTCCTGGCACGACCGAGAACGACCCGGTCATCTCGGCCACCATGATCAAAATGGCCAGCGGCGCGTGCGCGACGCTGCCGAAACACGCCATCATCCCCACCACCACGAAGATGCCCGGGCTATTTGGCACACCCGGAAGATGGAACATGTCGCCCAGCCGCCAGACCGCCGCGCCGACGAACGCCCCGATCACGATCCCGGGCCCGAAGATTCCGCCGGATCCGCCGGTGCCGATGGACAACGACGTGGCGACGATTTTCGCGATCGGCAGGATCAGCACGATCCACAACGGAATCGTCAGCAGTCCTGTCTTGGTCGTCGCCAACTGCACCCAGCCGTACCCGCTGCTCAGGATCTGGGGAATCGCCAAACCCAACAGGCCGACCATCAGGCCGCCGATGGTGGGCTTGAGGACTGAGCCGCCAGGGAGTCGAGCGGTCAGCGCTTCGGTGGCATAGAAGATGCGCGCGTACAGATACCCCACAGTTGCTGCGACGACACCCAGGACGACGAACCACAGCAGCGGCCAGGCGTCCTCAAAACGATATTCGGCGTCGACGTAGCCGAACATCGGGTCGAAGCCCAAAAACGAGCCGAACACGGCATAGGCGGTCGCCGAGGTGACGAAGCCGGGGTAGAGCGTGCTGTACTCGAGGTCTTCGCGGTAAATGATCGACGCTGCCAGGACCGCGCCACCCAGTGGCGCGCCGAAGATGGCGCCGATGCCGGCGCCCACCCCCAGCGACACCAGGATTCGGCCGTCCGCGTCGGACAGGTGCAGGCGGCGCGCCAGCATCGACGCGAAGCCGGCCGAGATCTGGGCGGTCGGGCCTTCACGCCCGGCTGAACCGCCCGAGCCGATGGTCAGCGCGCTGGAAACCATCTTCACCAACACGACCCGGCCCCGGATGTGCCGCGGATCGGTGTGGATCGCCTCGATCGCGTTGTCGGTGCCGTGGCCGCTGGCTTCGGGAGCAAACTTGGCCACGATCAACGCCGACACCAGTGCGCCTGCCGTCGTCACCAGCGGCAGCGCCCACGGCCTCTGGTAATGGGAAGAACCCGGACGGCCGCCCTCGACCAGCGCGGTGGGCATGTGGTAGCCGGCCACATAGCCCAACAGGAAGCCGGTGGTGTAGCGCAACGCCAGGTAGAAAGCGACGGCACCGAGACCGGCGACCACGCCGATGATGATGCCCAGCACGAGCCATTTGTACAGATATTCGAGATTTCTGATGAAGCGGCCCAAGCGACCGCCGCCCACGTGAAGGCCGTCTTCGGAACTGTGCTTAGACACGTTCTCGTCCACCTGTGACATGCCCGGCACGCTAACAGCACCGATCTCAGCCGCAGCAGCCCACCGGAATAATCGGACCGCAGTCCGGTTATACCTGGCATCAACGCTAGGAGGCTAAAGATGCCCGCCGTAACCGCAGACACATTGACCTTGACGCGGGTGACCGCGGCCGGCCCGACCGACACGGAACGTCCGGTCCGCTCGATCACCACCGGGCCGCACGGCTATGAGGGTGAAGGATTCCCGGTGGTCCGCGCGTTCGCCGGTGTCAGCACCGCCGCGCTGGACCCGTTCGTGCACATGGACCAGATGGGCGAGGTGGAATACCAGCCCGGTGAGCCCAGGGGGACCGACTGGCATCCGCACCGCGGATTCGAGACGGTCACCTACATGATCGACGGCCGGTTCGCGCACCAGGATTCGCACGGTGGCGGTGGGCTGATCACCGACGGCGCGACTCAATGGATGACGGCAGGCGCCGGCATCCTGCACATCGAAACGCCACCGGCAGAGCTGGTCGAAAGTGGCGGACTGTTCCACGGCATCCAACTCTGGGTCAACCTACCGAAGCAGGACAAGTTCGCTACCCCTCGATATCAGGCCATCGAGGGCACCGACGTCGCACTGCTGTCCTCTGACGACGGCGGGGCGCTAATCCGCGTCATCGCGGGGCAGCTCGACGGCCACCATGGCCCCGGCGTCACTCATACACCAATTACGATGGCGCACAGCACAATTCAACCTGGGGCGCGGCTGAACATCCCGTGGAATCGCGACTACAACGCACTGGTCTACGTCCTCTCTGGGCGCGGATCGGTCGGTCCGATCGCACACCCGATCGAGCAGGGCCAATTGGTGGTCCTGGGCCCCGGTGACCGGATCACCGTCGCCGCCGCGCCGTCGCAGGAGTCGCGCAGGCCCGCTCTGGAGGTACTGATCCTCGGCGGCCGGCCGATCCGGGAGCCGGTTGTCCACTACGGCCCGTTCGTGATGAACACCAAGGCCGAGCTGATCGAGGCAGTCGAGGACTTCCAGGCCGGCAAGTTCGGCAGCGTCCCGCCCGACGGGTTGATGCCTCACCACTCGGCGCGGCCACCGGCCAGCTAACAACGGGTCGGTCGACGTAACGGCCAGGAGTGTGATCTATGGCACAATTTGTTCTGTGGTGGAGCTCGCGAGTCGGGGACCGGGTCGCCCCCCCGCAGCGAAGGCGGCCGAGACGCGTAAGCGCATTTTACGTGCAGCCCGCGAAGTGTTCAGCGAACGCGGTTACGACGCGGCCACCTTTCAGGCGATCGCGATCCGGGCCGACCTGACCCGGCCTGCCATCAATCACTACTTCGCAAATAAGCGCGAGCTGTACTGGCAGGTGCTGGAGGAGACCAACGACGTGGTCGTGGCGGCCAGCGTTAAGCGGGCGCGGGAAGAAACGACCCTGACGGGCCGGGTGTCCGCGTTCATCGAGCGCGCGACCGCGGCCGACATCGAAAACCGGACGGCGGCGGCGTTTTTGATCACCGCAACGCTGGAGTCGCAGCGGCACCCCGAGCTGAGCCGATCGGAAGCCGACTCGGTTCACACAACCCGGGAATTTCTGTCCTGGGCCATCAACGACGGAATCCAGCGTGGAGAGCTGACTGCCGACACCGACGCCTCGGCGCTCACCGAGATGCTGATCGCGGTCTTGCTGGGAGTCGGTTTCTACGCCGGCTTTGTCGGTAGCCGGCACGAACTGGACCCGGTCACCGACCAGTTGCGACAGTTGTTGGCCCGCAGCCTCACCCGGCGTCCAAATTAAGGGCAGTGAAATAGCGCACAGCAGCACATAGATTAACTAACTTATTCGGTAGCATAAGTGCACTATGACTGATTTGTACGACGTGAGCTCGGTGCGTGCCGAAGGGGACAGCTGGGACATCACTGAAAGCGTTGGCGCCACCGCCTTGAGCGTCGCCGCGGCCCGCGCAGTCGAGACGGCAACAGCTGATCCATTGATCCGGGACCAGTTCGCGCTCTTGTTGGTGTCGTCGGCTGGAGAGTCGTGGGCACGGCTGGCCAGCCCCGACCTCGAGTGGATCGGCGACGACGAACACGGACGGCGAGCCCACCGGTTGGCCTGTGACTACCAAGCGGTGCGCACGCATTTCTTCGACACCTACTTCGCTGAGGCCGTCGCCGGCGGAATCCGGCAGGTGGTGATTCTGGCCGCGGGGCTGGACTCACGGGCCTTCCGTCTGGACTGGCCCGCCGGTACCACGGTCTACGAGATCGACCAGCCCCAGGTGGTGAAGTACAAGACGGCCACTTTGGAGTCAGCCGGCGCGGCTCCGACAGCTACCCGGCGCACCGTCCCGGTAGACCTACGGGACGACTGGTCGGCCGCGTTGACGGCCGCGGGTTTCGACCCGAATCAACCGACCGCGTGGTTGGCCGAGGGCCTGCTGCCCTATCTACCCGCCGAAGCTCAGGACCGCCTGTTCGAGATGCTGACGGAGCTGAGCGCGACCGGCAGCCAGGTGGCTGTCGAAGCGTTCAGTCTCGGTTCGGCCGACAACGAACGACGCCGCGCGGCGCGGCGGGCGCGCTTTGACCGGCTGCGCCAACGCCTGAGCCTCGACATCAACGTCGAAACCCTGACCTACCAGGAAAACGACCGTGCGGACGCCGCGGAATGGCTGACCGAGCACGGGTGGCAGGTGCGCGCCGTGAGCAACGCCGACGAGATGGCGCGGCTGGGCCGGCCAATATCCGCGGACCTGGCTGATGAGGCCTTCACCACCAAGCTGCTGCGCGCCCAGCTTGGCGCAACTGATTGATCACCAACCGCATTTGCAGGAAGCAGGAGCACGATGAGCACCTTGCGCACCGATGACGACACCTGGGACATCGCCACCAGCGTCGGCACCACGGCGGTGATGGTCGCTGCCGCGCGGGCCGTCGAAACCGACCGGCCCGATCCGCTGATCCGTGACCCCTACGCGAGGCTCCTGGTCAGCCAGGCCGGCACCGGCGTGTGGGAGAGCATGCTCGACGACTCCTTGGTCGCCAAGGTGGAGTCCATCGATCCGGAGACAGCCGCGATTTTCCAGCACATGCGCAGCTATCAAGCCGTGCGGACACACTTCTTCGATGCCCACTTCGCCGGGGCGGTGGCCGCCGGGATCCGTCAGGTGGTGATCCTCGCGTCCGGGCTGGACTCGCGGGCCTACCGGCTGGACTGGCCGGCCGGCACCACGGTGTATGAGATCGACCAGCCCAAGGTGCTTGCCTACAAATCGGCGACGCTGACGTCCCACGGTGCCGCGCCGTCGGCCGACCGCCGCGAGGTGCCGATCGACTTACGCCAGGACTGGCCCGCCGCCCTCATTGCTGAGGGTCTCGACCCGAAGGCGCCGACGGCCTGGCTGGCCGAGGGGCTGCTGATGTACCTGCCGGCCGACGCCCAGGACCGGCTGTTCACGCTGATCACCGAGTTGAGTGCGCCGGGCAGCCGGATCGCGGTGGAGACCGCGGCCAGCCACGCAGACGAGCGACGTCAGGAGATGCGGGACCGGTTCGAGCGGGTGGCCGCTGAACTCGGCATCGAACGAAGCGTCGACATACAGGACCTGATCTACCACGACGAGGATCGTGCGGTGGTCGTCGATTGGCTCAACAACCAGGGCTGGCGGGCCACGGCGCAGAACTCCGGGGACGAGATGCGTCGGCTGGACCGCTGGGTCGACGGCGTGCCGATGGGCGACGACAAGGACGCATTTGCGCAATTCGTGACCGCGGAACGCGCATGAGCACGACCCGTCGCACCGACGACGACACCTGGGACATCGCGACCAGCGTCGGCGCGACCGCCGTCATGGTGGCCTCCGCCCGGGCGGCCGAGACGGCCAATGAGCAGCCGCTGATCCGCGACGAGTTCGCGCAAATGCTGATCGACGGCCCTGAACTCGCCGAATTGGTTGCGAAGATGGCGACGACGTACACGGCCGATCCCGAGTTGGAGGCCGTGCGTCACCACATGGTCAACTACCAGGCCGCGCGCACGCACTTCTTCGACGCGTATTTCACCGCGGCAGCTGCAGCGGGCATCCGTCAACACGTGATCTTGGCCGCCGGGCTGGACTCGCGGGCCTATCGGCTGGACTGGCCGGCTGGGACCAGCGTGTACGAGGTGGACCAGCCCAAGGTGCTGGAGTACAAAGCCGCAACCTTGGCCGCCAATGGCGTCCAACCGGTGGCCGACCGTCGCGAGGTTCCGGCCGACCTGCGGTTCGACTGGCCGAAAACGTTGCGCAGCAAAGGGTTCGACCCCGCGCAACGCACTGCGTGGCTGGCCGAAGGCCTGTTGATGTTCCTGCCGGGCGAGGCCGAGGAGCGATTGTTCGCCGACATGGACGCGCTGAGCGCACCAGGCAGCCGGGTCTGCATCGAGGATTTCACCTTCGACGACGCCGCCCGCGAGGCCTACCAGAAACGCCGCGTCAAGACTGACGAACTGCGGCGTCGGCTCGGCGACGAGAACGTCTTCGACCCCGGCGACCTGTGGTACACCGAGGACGAGCGCCGCGATCCGGCAGCCTGGTTCGATACGCACGAGTGGCGCGTCGAGGCGTTGACCGGCGGCGACTACCTCACCCAACTCGGTCGCCCGCTGCCAGAAGAGCCCAGCGTGGCTGCGACCTTCCGGGCTGTTTTCGTCTCCGCCGAAAAGCCGTAAGAGCGGGCGCCTGCAACTCCTGAGGGCACCTGTTGCCCAACCGGCTGGTTGATTAGGATTGGGTTTTCGCCGGTCAGGAAGGGAACCCGATGACCACCGAAATCACCGCAAAGACCGCGGACAGCACCGCGACCCCAGGCCCCGACGTCGCGAAGACGGTCGCGCGGCTACGCCAGACGTTTGCCACCGGCAAAACCCGCAGCGTGCAGTGGCGCCAAACCCAGCTCCGCGCGCTCGAGAAGATGATGGTGGAGAACGAGCCGGCGATCGCAGCCGCACTCGAAGAGGATCTCGACCGCAGCCCGTTCGAGGCGTGGTTGGCCGACGCCGCGACGACCGCAGGCGAGGCCCGCTATGCGGCCAAGCACGTCAAGAAGTGGATGCGCCGCAAATACCGTCTGCTCGAGCTCGCGCAGCTGCCGGGCCGCGGCTGGGTCGAGTACGAGCCATACGGCACCGTGCTGATCATCGGTGCCTGGAACTACCCGTTCTATCTGACTCTGGGCCCCCTGGTCGGGGCGATTGCGGCGGGAAACACCGTGGTGCTCAAGCCATCCGAGATCGCGCAGGCGTCCGCGGACCTGATGGCCGAGCTGGTCCCCCGCTATCTGGACAACGAGGCGATCGCGGTGGTCGAGGGCGACGGCGCGGTGAGCCAAGAGCTGATCGCGCAGGGTCTCGACCGGGTGTTTTTCACCGGCGGCACCGAGATCGGTCGCAAGGTCTACGAGGGTGCTGCGCCGCACCTGACCCCGGTCACCCTTGAACTCGGCGGCAAAAGCCCGGTGATCGTGGCGGCCGACGCCGACGTCGACGTCGCGGCCAAGCGGATCGCCTGGATCAAACTGGTCAACGCCGGCCAAACGTGTGTGGCGCCCGACTACGTGTTGGCCGATGCGAAGGTCCGCGACGAACTCGTCGAGAAGATCGGCCAGGCCGTTACGAAGTTCCGGTCGGAGGAGAAGACCGGCCTGCGCATCGTCAACCAACGCCAGTTCGACCGGCTGACCGGATACCTGGCCACCACGAAGGGCACCATCGCGTTGGGGGGCAACTCCGATGCGTCGACCCTGCGCCTGGAACCGACCGTGGTGGTCGACCCCGATCCCGACGAGCCGCTGATGAGCAACGAGATCTTCGGTCCCATCTTGCCGGTGATCTCGGTCCAATCCCTCGACGATGCAATACGTTTCGTTAACTCGCGACCCAAGCCGCTGTCGGCGTATCTGTTCACCAAGACGCGTGCGGTGCGTGAACGGGTGATCAGAGAGGTGCCTGCGGGCGGCATGCTGGTCAACCACCTGGCCTTCCAGGTGTCGACGGCCAGGCTGCCGTTCGGCGGCGTCGGTGCATCGGGGATGGGCGCCTACCACGGGCGCTGGGGCTTCGAGGAGTTCAGCCACAGCAAGTCGGTGTTGACCAAGCCGACCCGACCCGACATATCCAGCTTCATCTACCCGCCGTATACAGATAGGGCGTGGAAGTTGGCGCGCCGGCTGTTCTAGCGTCGCCACGACCAAACCGAACCGGCCTTTGAGAAGAGTCGGGCGATGAAGCCCGAGAAAGAGAGGAAGCCCATGCCCGGAGTGCAGGATCGCGTCGTTGTCGTCACCGGAGCCGGTGGCGGCCTGGGCCGCGAATATGCCCTGGCCCTCGCGCGGGAAGGCGCCAGCGTCATCGTGAACGACCTCGGCGGTTCCCGCGACGGAACCGGCGCCGGACACAACATGGCCGACCAGGTGGTCGAGGAGATCAAGGACGCCGGGGGACGTGCGGTCGCCAACTACGACAGCGTCGCCGAGCCTGAGGGCGCGGCGAACATCATCAAGACCGCAATCGACGAGTTCGGCAAGGTGGACGGCGTGGTGAGCAACGCGGGAATCCTGCGCGACGGCACCTTCCACAAGATGTCGTTCGAGAACTGGGATTCGGTGCTCAAGGTGCATCTCTACGGCGGCTACAACGTAATCCGCGCCGCCTGGCCGCATTTCCGTGAGCAGAGCTTCGGGCGTGTGGTCGTCGCCACCTCCACTAGCGGACTGTTTGGCAACTTCGGTCAGGCCAACTACGGCGCGGCCAAGCTGGGCCTGGTCGGCCTGATCAACACGTTGGCCCAAGAAGGCGCCAAGTACAACATCAAGGCCAACGCGGTCGCACCGATCGCGGCCACCCGGATGACCGAAGACATCCTGCCGCCCGAGGTGCTCAAAAACCTGACACCGGATTTCGTAGCGCCGGTGGTGGCCTACCTGTGCACCGAAGAGGTGCCTGACACCGATTCGATCTTCATCGTCGGCGGCGGCAAGGTGCAGCGCACCGCGTTGTTCCAGAACGAGGGCGTCACCTTCAAGACACCGCCGTCGGTCGAGGAGATCGCCGCGCACTGGGCCGAGATCGACGACTTGTCCGCTGCGAAGCAGGCCAACTTCTCGATCCGGTGATCGAAACTTCATGAAAGCCTGTGTAGTACAGGAACTTTCAGGCCCATCCGGTCTCGTCTACACGGATGTCGATGACGTCGCCGGCAACAACGACACTCTGGTTATCGGCGTCCGCGCCGCCGGGGTGTGCTTTCCGGACCTGCTGCTGAGCAAGGGTGAGTACCAGCTCAAGCTGCCACCGCCGTTCATTCCCGGCATGGAGGCCGCCGGTGTGGTGCACTGGGCGCCGGACGGGTCGGAATTCAAGGTCGGAGACCGGGTTTCGGCGTTCGGGGTGCTCGGCGGCTACGCCGAAAAGGTGATCGCTCCGGTGGCCAACGTGACCCACAGTCCGGCGGAACTCGACGACGCCGAAGCGGTGTCGCTGTTGGTGAACTACAACACCATGTACTTCGCTCTGGCCCGGCGTGCCGCGATGCGCCAGGGCGACAGTGTGCTGGTGTTGGGTTCGGCCGGTGGTGTGGGCACCGCGGCGATCCAAGTGGCCAGGGCGATGGGCGCGAGCAAGGTTATCGCGGTGGTGCATCGCACGAGCGCAACGGATTTCGTCGAGTCGCTGGGCGCCGACGTGGTGCTGCCGTTGACCGACGGCTGGGCTCAGGCGGTTCGCGAGCATACCGACGGTCGGGGCGTGGATATCGTGGTCGACCCGGTCGGTGGGCCGGCCTTCGACGATGCCATCCGCGTGTTGGCCATCGACGGCAAGCTGCTGGTCATCGGTTTCGCGGCGGGTGCCATTCCGACGGTCAAGGTCAACCGGCTGCTGCTGCGCAACGTCGGCGTGCTCGGCGTCGCCTGGGGCGAGTACCTGCATCAGGTGCCCGGCTCGGCGGCGCTGTTCGCCTGGGGTCTGAACCAACTGGTGTCGGCTGGGTTGAAACCACCACCGCCGCAACGCTATCCGCTCTCGGAAGGACGTGCGGCGCTACAGGCCCTGGCCGACGGCGGGGTGTTCGGCAAGGTCGTGCTGGAGCCGTAGCCGGCGAGTTAGGGGATGAGGCTGGCGAACTCGCTGATGTCGATTGCGCCCGCTTCCAGGAGGGGTAGCGCACCAAACCCGAGTGCGAAGGGGATCGGAGCCCCGGCTTCTGGTGGCTACCGCCCGCGCGGCCGCGACCAACGTGGCGGTAGCGGCGACGCCGGTCGGCACGTCCCAGCTGTCGTTGACCAACGCCACGTCGGCGGCGATCGGATTGGCGATCGCGTCCAGCAGGTTGCCGGCCTGCAGCCCGTCCACGAAGAGGGTCGCGTCGTATTCGGGCAGCGTGACGCCGAGGGCAAGGCCGGCGTCGGCCAACGGAAGCAGGGCTCCTAAGTCAGTCGATACCGAGCCGGTAAAGGCATCAAGCAAATTGCCGGCCGTGATCGGGACGGCGCCATGTGCGAACGTGCTGATCGCATTGATGAGCTCGATCAGGTTGGACGGCGGGTTCAACGGATCCGTGATCTCGGTTGGGGTGAGGCCGAACGTGTACGCCGCGTTCAAAAGTGGCTGCAGCGACGACCAGTCGAAGTTGAACGACGGCGATTGCAGGTCTTTGAAAAAGTCGGTGATTCCCTGCTGCGCGCCGTTAAGCAGAGCCGTCGTCAGCTCGGACGGAGTGATGTTGGTCGGCCACAGCCCGAACTCGGTGGGCACATCCGGGGCGTTCTGGGAGTCCCAACCCTCGGTGAGGCTGCCGTAGCCCAAGTTGACCAGCATCGACATATCCGATTCGAGCAGGTCGTAGAGCGGCTGGCCGATCACCGGGATCACTTCCAGCGGTTCCAGAAGTGGCAGGCCGTCGGCGGGAATCATGTAGTAGGTGGTGTCGGCGTAGGTTCCCAGATCGATCGCGTTGGAGAGTTCCGACGGATCCAGGTATGTGGCGTGCTCGTAGGCGATGCCCAGCAAGGCGTTCAGGTCGGACAGCAGATTGACCGGGTAGCGCGGGAAGTCGGCGAAGCCGTCGTATTCGTTCGTGTAAATGTCGGTCGGATAGAGATCGTCCGGGGTCGCGCCGTTGAATGTCGCGCCGAAGCTGGCAATCGACAGGCCGTCGAAGCGTTCGAGCAGGCCGCCGTCGGGGTTGTTGGGATCGCCGACCAAGGCGAAGTTGACGTCACTCGAGGGAACATTGTTCGCTGCGAGTTGGGACATCTCCTCCGACGAGATGATGGAGCTCTGCGAATAGCCGAACACCTCGACGTGGTTGCCGTCCTGGATCTGTTGCAGGATCGCGTTATTGAGGGTCGCTTCGCCCTGTGCGACCGACGAATCGATAGGCAACGTGTTGACCCCGGTGACCGGGTGCAGCCCCTCGGGCGTGGTCAGGGGATCGATGGAGGTGTCCGGCAGGTGCAGGTATAGGCCGTTGACGGCGTCCAAGTAGGTGGCCGGAGGTACCGGAACGCCGCTGGGGCCCCATCACCAATGCGAATCATCACCGAATGCAAACGCCGAATGCAGGATCGATGTCAGGGCCAAGAGGCCGGCACCACCGGTGGCCAGCAGACTGATCCCTAGCCACCGCATACCACGGCCTGGCATTGCAACCTCCCCGGAGGAACGCGCCGCCCCGCAAAAGGTGGCGACGCGCTCCGTGTCCGCCGTTACTAGAACAGACCCGAGAAGTCGGCGGATATCTGCGAGGCCGCATTCGAGATGACCTCGTATGCGAAACCGGCTGCCAGCGTGTCCAGCGCGGTATTCGCCGCGATCGGCAAACCGACAGCGTCGAGGATGTCACCGTTGGCCAGGTTGTCAGAGATCAGCGAGGCGTCGTACGCGGGGACGCTGGTTAGCAGGGCATTCCCAATGTCTGCCAACGGCAGCAGAGTGGAATACGCCGTGGAGGCCGCACTCGAGATCCCATTAACGATGTCGGTCAACGACGCTGCCGGGTTTGCGGCGTCGGCCGACAATGCCGACATGAGATCCGTAAAGCTCGCTCCCGACGAGGCCGGGTCCAGCGACGGCAGCAACGCGGCGGGATCCGAGAGTTCATTCCCGAACGCCGTGATGCCTTGCCCGGTGTCGGTGGCCAGTGTGCTGAGCACTGTTGACAGGCTGACGTCGGGAAACAGCCCGAACGGGGTGGGCACGTTCGCAGGTGTGTCCGAGTAGCCGAGGCTACCGTCGCCGTAGCCCAAGTTGATCAGGTACGTCAGGTCGGGCCCCAGCAGTGCTTGCAGCGGTTCCGGCAGCAGACTCACCAGTGGCGGAGTCACGGGATCCCCGTCGATCGTGTCAATCATGTAGTAATTGGTCAGGCTGTCGGTGGTGCCGAGGGCCTCGGAGCCCGGCAACAGCTTTGCGTCAGCGATGTCTTCGGGCGAAGGGCCGGTCCCGTTCAGGGCAAAGTTCAGATACGTGCCGTGGAGCTCTGCGATACCCAAAAATGCGTTCAGGTCGGACAGGAAGTCCAGCGGGTAGCGCGGGAAGTCGGCGAAGCCGTCGTATTCCAGCGTGTAGATCGAGGTCGGGTAGTCATCGGCCGGGGTGGCGCTGTCGAAGACGAAACCCAGGCTCGGGAGGTTCAACGGGTCGGAGACTGTCTGGCCCGACGTCGTTTCGAAACCCGCGAAACGCTCGAGCAGCCCGCCGTTCGGATTGCTGGGGTCACCGATCAGCAGGAAATCCAGCCCGGAGTTTGGCTCCGGCTTGCCCATCGGGTCCAGCTGCTGCATTACGTAGCTGGCGATTGTGGAGCTCTGTGAGTAACCGAACACCGTCGAGGTGTCCCCGGCTGCCGCGTTGCTGGCGATGTCGTTCTCCAGGATGGCCATGCCTTGGCCCACCGATGAGCTCAGGTCCGGAAAGCCATTGGCATCTGTGGGGTAGTTCAAGAGCAATTGGTGGACGCCGGCGCTGGTCAGCGGGTAAAGCCCCTCGGGTGTGAACACGCCATTCGCGTAAGGATCGGGGTAGGTGGTGCCGGGGTAAATGGGGTTGAGGGCATTGTCGATGTAGAGCCCGTTAGCCGCTTGCACATAGCCGGATCCGGGTATCGGCAGACCGCTGCCGCCGATGACCAGCCCGATGTCGGAATCGTCCGCGTGCGCGAACGCCGGGTTCATCATCGCGCTCAGCCCCAAGACGCCGGCACTAGCCGTTGCCACCAGCCCCAACCCCACCCAACGAGCCTTACGTCCTGACACTTTGCGACCTCCACAATGTTGGAAAGAGTCCTTTGAACCGGTTACGAGTCGTCGGAGCAGGTCAGCGCCCCAGCGACCGGTATTCTACGTATGTTCTACACCTCCTTCCCGTCAATGTCTAAGAAATCCACAGGTTTTCGTTGGCGAAAATTAAGTCTTTGCTCTGGACGCCCACAGGCTGCAGGCGCAGCAATGAACCGGGATTGGCATGGTTGACGAACCGCGCTCTGAACCTCAGGAGGCTCAGGAGCCTCTTCAATAACCGGCTGAAGTATTGTTGTCGTCTTCAGTTTGATGGCGCCGGTGATAGCACCGCCGGGCTGATATCGCATCCGCCGGCAATCCCAAACACCATGTCATGGTCGGCGCTAGATACCGGTGTGCCTGCTGCTAACGGAGTGATTGGCCTAGCCCAGAAGCGCTGTACGCAGCCGGGCCACGTCGGCCGCGGTGACGCCAGCGTCGCGCAGGTAGCCGTCGAGCGAGCCGAAGTTGTCGTCGATGGTTCGCCGCGCTGCGTCCAGGTATTCCGCGCGGACACCGAGGACTTCGTCGGACAGCCGCGCCTCGGTGAACGCCATCAACTCCGGCGTCACTTCGACGTCGGACCGCTGCCGGACCGCGTCCAGGATCCGGGTCCGCAGCTGGGGGACCGCCTGGTTGCTACCGAGGAAATCCGCCACGATCGCGTCGCGCTCGACACCGGCGGCTTCCAGCACGAGCGCCACCGTGAAGCCGGTGCGGTCCTTGCCGGCGAAGCAGTGCGTGAGCACCGTGCGGCCGTCGGCCAGCAAGCTCACCACGCGGTGCAGTGCCTGCTGCGCTCCGTTGTAAGTGGGAAACCTGCTGTACTCGTCGACCATGTAGCGGGTGGACGCGACGCTGACCGGTTCGTCGTCGGACTTGTCTTCCAGCAGCCGCCTGAACGCGTGCTCGTGGGGGGCTTCGCCGTCCGGGTTGTCCTCGTCGGGTTCGAGGTCCGGGATGGGCAACAGGTGGATGTCGACGCCGTCGGGTACCAGACCAGGGCCGTGGCGCTGCACTTCGCGGCGGGATCGCAGGTCGGCGACATCGGTGATGCCCAATCGGCGTAACTCATCGCGGCCGTCGTCGCCGAGTTCGCTCAGTTCGCCAGAGCGGAACAGCCGTCCCGGTCGCAGCACGCCCGTGCTGTCGGCGACGTCACGAAAGTTCCAGGCCCCCTGCAGATCTCGCACGCCAGTCGACATCTTAGGTGACCGCCGCAGCGAAAGCGCTTTTCTCCCGGCCGATCTCGGCGCGTGCGATGGACCGCATGTGCACCTCGTCGGGTCCGTCGAAAATACGCATGGCGCGATGCCAGGCGTAGAGCCGGGCCAGCGCCGTGTCGTCGCTGACTCCGGCCGCGCCATGCACCTGGATGGCGCGGTCGATGACATCGCAGGCCACCTGCGGCGCCACCGCCTTGATCTGCGAGACCAGCAGATGGGCGGCCTTGTTGCCGTGCTTGTCGATTGTCCACGCCGCCTTCTCGCACAACAGCCTGGCCTGATCGATCCCGTTGCGGGACTGAGCAATTGCCTGCTGAACGAGACCTTGGTCAGCCAATGGACGGCCGAATGCCACCCGATTACGGGCCCGGTTGACCATCAGGGCCAGCGCGCGTTCGGCTCCGCCCAGCGCGCGCATGCAGTGGTGGATGCGCCCCGGCCCCAGCCGGGCCTGGGCGATCGCGAACCCGGTGCCCTCTTCGGCGAGTAGGTTGGTGACCGGCACCCGGACGTTGTCGTAGACGATTTCGCAGTGCCCGGGCTGGTCTTGGTAACCGAAGACCGATGTCGACCGCACAACGGTCACGCCCGGCGTATCAATCGGCACCAGGACCATCGACTGCTGTTGGTGGGAAGCCGCCTCGGGGTTGGTTCGGCCCATCACGATCAGGATCTTGCAGCGCGGATCCGCCGCCCCCGACGTCCACCACTTACGGCCGTTGATCACGTAGTCGCCGCCGTCGCGCACGATCGAGGTTTCGATGTTTCGGGCGTCGCTGCTGGCGACCGCCGGCTCGGTCATCGAGAACCCGCTGCGAATCTCGCCGTTCAGCAACGGCTCCAACCACTGCTTGCGCTGCTCCTCGGTGGCGAACAGGTGCAGGGTCTCCATGTTGCCGGTGTCGGGCGCCGCGCAGTTGAGCGCCTCGGGCGCGATCTCCAGACTCCACCCGGTCAGCTCGGCCAGCGGAGCGTAGTCCAGGTTGGTCAGACCGGACTCCGCCGGCAGGAACAGGTTCCACATGCCGGCGGCTCTGGCCTTGATCTTCAGTTCCTCGATGACCGGCGGAACGGTGTGGTCGTTCGGGCCGGCCTCCTCGCGGTACTTGTCGTAATCGGCCTCGGCCGGAAAGACATAGTCGGTCATGAATTCGGTCAACCGCTTGTGGTAGTCAGTGGCTTTGGCTGACATCGCGAAGTCCATGCTCGTCACGATAAGCCACCCGGGACAAGCCGACACCGGGGGCGCAGGATGAAGGTCATGACCGACACCAGCCCGCCGCTCCCGCCGTTCACGTTGGAGACGGCGATCCAGAAGGTCCAGGCCGCCGAGGATGCCTGGAACACCCGGGACCCCGAACGTGTCAGCCGGGCCTATACCGCCGACTCGCAGTGGCGCAATCGGGGCGAGCACGTCGTCGGCCGCGATGAGATCGTGGCTTTTCTGACCCGGAAATGGCAGCGCGAGTTCGACTATGCGCTGCGCAAGAGCCTGTGGAGTTTCCACGACAACCGTATTGCCGTCCGGTTCCAGTACGAGTGCCACGATGCTTCCGGCCAGTGGTGGCGCAGCTACGGCAACGAGTTGTGGGAGTTCAGTGACGCCGGCCTGATGGCCCGGCGAGAGGCCAGCATCAACGACGTCGCTATTGACGAGTCGCAGCGCCGCTACTTCGGACCACGCCCGCAGGCGGAGTACGGCCAAGACTTCCCGCTCTGGTAGCGGGCCCGAGGGGGACGCGGGGCCATCGGGACGCCGGGCGACGATGCGCGCCGTGGAGCGGCGGGATGAGGAGCGGGGCCATCGGGACGCCGGGCGACGATGCGCGCCGTGGAGCGGCGGGATGAGGAGCGGGGCCATCGGGACGCCGGGCGACGATGCGCGCCGTGGAGCGGCGGGATGAGGAGCGGGGCCATCGGGATAGGGTGAGTGCCGGTCTACCGGGGCAGGGAGTACAGGGAAGTAGATGCGGACGTCATGACAGATACGCAGACGACGGTGGGGGTGGTCGCCGAGTCGGGAGCCGACGAGCGACGGGTCGCGCTGGTGCCGAAGGCAGTCGGACCGCTGCTGAAAACCGGGATCGCGGTCGTAGTGGAGGCGGGTGCCGGTGAGCGGGCGCTGCTTCCCGACGAGCTCTACACGGAGGCCGGAGCCACCATCGGTGACGCGTGGGCCGCCGACGTCGTCGTCAAGGTCGCGCCGCCGACCGCAGATGAGGTCAGCCGGTTGCGCAGTGGGCAGACGCTGATCGGCTTTCTCGCTCCCCGCAACGCCGAAAATTCGATCGCGGCGCTCAAGCAGGTCGGCGTGCAGGCCTTCGCCTTGGAGGCCATTCCGCGGATCTCCCGGGCGCAGGTGATGGACGCGTTGTCGTCGCAGGCCAACGTTGCCGGCTACAAGGCTGTGCTGCTGGCGGCTTCGGAGTCGACCCGGTTCTTCCCCATGCTGACCACCGCGGCGGGCACGGTGAAGCCGGCCACCGTGCTGGTGCTCGGTGTTGGCGTGGCCGGACTGCAGGCCCTGGCGACGGCCAAACGATTGGGCGCGCGCACCACCGGCTACGACGTGCGCCCCGAGGTGGCCGATCAGGTGCGCTCGGTGGGTGCGCAGTGGCTGGACATCGGCATCGACGCGGCCGGTGAGGGTGGCTACGCCCGCGAGCTCACCGAAGAGGAGCGCGCTTCCCAGCAGACGGCATTGGAGGACGCGATCAGCGGCTTCGACATCGTCATCACGACCGCCTTGGTGCCGGGCAAGCCCGCGCCGCGGCTGGTGACCGCCGCGGCGGTGGAAGCGATGAAACCCGGCAGCGTGGTGGTGGACCTGGCCGGGGAAACCGGCGGCAACTGCGAGCTCACCGAGCCCGGGCAGACGGTCGTCAAACATGACGTCACGATCACCTCGCCGCTGAACCTGCCCGCGACGATGCCCGAGCACGCCAGCGAGCTGTACAGCAAAAACATCACCGCGCTGCTGGACCTGCTGATCAAGGACGGCAAGCTGGCCCCGGACTTCGACGACGAAGTCGTCGCGGAGTCGTGCGTGACCCTTGAACGAGGACAGTGAGGAAGCATAGATGCACGGGATGTATGACGAACTTCTGTCCAACCTGGCGATCCTGGTGCTGTCCGGATTCGTCGGGTTTGCAGTGATCTCGAAAGTGCCCAACACGCTGCACACCCCGCTGATGTCGGGGACCAACGCCATCCACGGCATCGTCGTAGTCGGCGCCCTGGTGGTTTTCGGCGAGGTTGAGCACCCGTCGCTCGCGGTGCAGATCATCCTGTTCGTGGCCGTGGTGTTCGGCACGCTGAACGTCATCGGCGGCTTCATCGTCACCGACCGGATGCTCGGCATGTTCAAGGGCAAGAAGCCCGCCAAGACCAAAGAGGTCGCCAAGTGAACTACTTGGTGATCGCCCTCTACGTCATCTCGTTCGCGCTTTTTATCTACGGCTTGATGGGCTTGACCGGGCCCAAGACGGCGGTACGGGGCAACCTGATCGCTGCGGTGGGTATGGCCCTCGCTGTGACGGCGACTCTGATCAAGATCCGCCACACCGACCAATGGCCGCTGATCATCGCCGGGCTGGCGGTCGGCGTCGCGCTGGGCGTTCCGCCGGCGCGGCTGACCAAGATGACCGCCATGCCCCAGCTGGTCGCGTTCTTCAACGGCGTCGGCGGTGGCACCGTCGCGCTCATCGCGCTCGCGGAATTCATTGAAACGGACGGCTTTTCCGCGTTCCAGCACCACGAGTCGCCGACGGTGCATATCGTGGTCGCTTCGTTGTTCGCCGCGATCATCGGGTCGATCTCGTTCTGGGGTTCGATCATCGCGTTCGGCAAGCTGCAGGAGATCATCTCCGGTTCCCCGATCGGCCTCGGCAAAGCCCAGCAGCTGATCAACCTGCTGTTGTTGGCCGCGGCGGTGGCCGCCGCAGTGGTCATCGGCCTGGACGCTCATCCCGGCACCGGCGGGGTCTCGCTGTGGTGGATGATCGGCCTGCTGGCCGCCGCCGGTGCGCTCGGTCTGATGGTGGTGCTGCCCATCGGCGGTGCCGACATGCCGGTGGTCATCTCGCTGCTCAACGCGATGACCGGGCTGTCGGCGGCCGCGGCGGGCCTGGCGTTGAACAACACCTCGATGATCGTCGCCGGCATGATCGTCGGCGCGTCCGGATCGATCCTGACCAACCTGATGGCCAAGGCGATGAACCGCTCCATCCCGGCGATCGTCGCCGGCGGCTTCGGCGGCGGTGGTGTGGCTCCGAGCAGCGACGCCGGTGGCGACAAGCACGTCAGGTCCACCTCGGCCGCCGACGCCGCGATTCAGATGGCCTACGCCAACCAGGTGATCGTGGTCCCTGGCTACGGCCTGGCCGTCGCACAGGCGCAGCACGCCGTCAAGGACCTGGCCAACCTGCTGGAAGACAAGGGTGTGCCGGTGAAATACGCGATCCATCCGGTTGCCGGCCGGATGCCCGGGCACATGAACGTGCTGCTGGCCGAGGCCGAGGTCGACTACGACGCGATGAAGGACATGGACGACATCAACGACGAATTCGCTCGCACCGACGTCACGGTCGTGATCGGAGCCAACGACGTCACCAACCCGGCGGCACGCAACGAGGCGTCCAGCCCCATCTACGGCATGCCGATCCTCAACGTGGACAAGTCGAAATCGGTGATCGTGCTCAAGCGGTCGATGAATTCGGGATTCGCAGGTATCGACAACCCGCTCTTCTACGCGGAGGGCACCACGATGCTGTTCGGTGATGCCAAGAAATCGGTGTCCGCGGTCACCGAGGAACTCAAGGCGTTATAGGCGTTATCAGCGATTAAACGGGCGGGTACGACTGCGGCGGGTAACCGTTACCGTCCACGACGCCGCGCAGGCCCCAGGGCAGGTACTTGAAGTAGAACTCCAGCTCGTCGGAAAAGTCATAGCTGGGATCGGGATCTGGATTCATCTGACCACCTCTCGACTCGCGACGTGCTTCGTGAAGGAGTCTAGTCCCACCGGGCAACAGGGCAACAGGAAACACCCGCCTTGCCTAGACTAACCAACTAGTTGATTAACACCGGGCACGCCCGGCCTGCCGATAGCGAGTAGACATGCCATCCGAGAACGGGCTCTCCCGCCGCGAGGAGTTGCTGACTGTTGCCACCAAACTGTTCGCCGCACGCGGCTATCACGGCACCCGGATGGACGACGTCGCCGACGTGGTCGGGCTGAACAAGGCCACCGTCTACCACTACTACGCCAGCAAGTCGCTGATCCTCTACGACATCTATCAGCAAGCCGCCGAACGGACGCTGGCTGCCGTGCACGACGATCCGACGATGTCGGCCCGTGGGGCGCTTTACCAGTACACGGTGCGACTGCTCAACCAGATCGCCGCCAACCCAGAAGGCGCGGCGGTGTATTTCCAAGAACAGCCCTACATCACCGAGTGGTTCACCGATGAGCAGGTCGCCGCGGTCCGTGAAAAGGAAACCCAGGTCTATGAGCACGTGCACGGGCTCATCGACCGGGGTATTGCCAGCGGCGAGTTCTACGAGTGCGACTCCCACGTCGTGGCGCTCGGCTACATCGGAATGACGCTGGGCGCCTACCGCTGGCTGCGGCCGAGCGGACGCCGCAGCGCCAAGGAAATCGCCGCCGAGTTCAGCACCGCGCTGTTGCGGGGTCTGATCCGCGACGAGTCGGTCCGTGTGGAGTCACCGCTCGGCGTCAGAACTGGAATCGGCACAGCCGGTCGTAGTGCCTGATGACGGGGATCGCACACGACATGTTTCGTCTCGACGGAAAGGTCGCTGTGGTCACCGGCGGCGGCCGCGGCATCGGCGCGATGATGGCGCGCGGACTGCTGCAAGCGGGAGCCACTGTGTATCTGTCCAGCCGCAAAAAAGCCGAGCTCGACGCCGCCGTCGCCGAGTTGTCGGCCCATGGACCGGTGCAGGCGATTCCCGCCGATCTGGGCACCGTCGACGGCGTTAAGGCACTGGCTGGCGACCTCGCCGAACGGGAGGACGCGATCCACGCACTGTTCAACAACGCCGGCGCGGCGTGGGGGGCGCCGTTCGGCGAGTTTCCCGAATCCGGTTTCGACAAAGTGCTGGATGTCAACGTCAAAGGCGTCTTCCTGGTGACTCGCGCGCTGGTGCCGATGCTGACGGCCGGTGCGACCGACGACAACCCGGCACGCGTCATCAATACCGGCAGCATCGACGGGATCATCCCGCCGGGACGCGGCAGGGACAACTTCTCCTACAGCGCGAGCAAAGCCGCAGTGCACATGCTGACCCAGCACCTCGCCGGCGAGCTGGCGCCGCGGATTCTGGTCAACGCGATCGCGCCCGGGCTCTTCCCATCCCGGATGACCAAGGAGCTCCTGCGGGCGGGGTCGGACGCGGTCGGCGCCAGCTTCCCGCTGGGTCGCATCGGCCAACCCGACGACATGGCGGGCATCGCCGTCTTTCTCGCCAGTCGGGCCAGCAGTTATATCACCGGTGCGGTGATCCCGGTCGACGGCGGCGTCAGCGTCATCCGTTGAGCAGGTTTCTGTCGAGAAACTCGAGCTGGTCGGCGATGACGCGCTCGAAAGCGTCGTCGACATAGATTGCGAAATGTCCCTCCGGATAGAGCTTGACCTCACCGCGCGGCGCCATCGCCGCGTAGCGACGGGTCGGCCCCGACGGTGCGACCGAGTCGGATTCGCACACGCAGAACAGGATTGGGCAGGGCACCTTCGCTGCGAGCCGACCCGGACGGTAGGGCAGGATCTTCACCCCGATCCGGGCGGCGACCTCGTTTCGCATCGGCATGCCGTCAGGCACCAGCCTCAAAAAGCCGGCGTAAGCGTCTGGGGCGTTCATCAGCGCGACCTCTCCCGGGTTCCCGGCGGTGGGCACCATCACCGGTGGCCTGCCGAGCCGGGCTGCGACGAGGTCGCGCACCGCCAACGCCGTGATTCGGGCGCTGATCGGCGGGCTCAGCGTGCCCAGCGAGGCGATGCCGTCGGTGAACGGGCATTGCGACACAACTGCCGCGATGCCGGGTAGCCGAGCTGCCGTGGCGATCACATGGCCACCGCTAAAAGACGTGCCCCACAAGCCAATTCGGCTATGGTCGATCCCCGTCAGGGTGCGGGCGTAGGCGACGGCAACCGTCCAGTCCTGCAATTGCATGCGGATATCGATCAGTTGACGCGGTGCACCCTCACTGTCGCCGAAGTTGCGGTAGTCGAACACCAGGCAGGCGTAACCGGCCGCGCAAAAGCGTTCGGCGTAGGCGTCCAGCCGCATGGTGCGGACCGCGCCCAGCCCGTGGGCCATCACCAGCAGCGGTGCGTCGCCATTGCCGGCCGGCCGATACAGCCACGCGCTGATCCGGTCGCCGACCGAGTTGAACCAGACGTCCTCACGCTTAGTGGTCACAGCACTCATCCTGCATCAGTCGCGGCGCCGCGAGGTAGGTGTGATACACCGTGGCCATGACCCCGAGTGTGCTGCAGAAGGTGTCGTCGCTGGTGGGGGCGAGTCATGTCAGCACCGATCCCGATGTGCTGGCCGGTCGCAGCGTCGACCACACCGGCCGCTACCGCGGACACGCGAGCGCCCTGGTGCGTCCGGGTTCGGCTGACGAAGTGGCCGAGGTGCTGCGGGTGTGCCGCGACGCCGGGACGCACGTGACCATCCAGGGCGGTCGGACCTCGTTGGTGGCCGGCACCGTTCCCGAGCACGACGATGTGCTGCTGTCGACCGAGCGGCTTTGCGCCATCAGCGATGTCGATACGACCGAACGCCGCATCGAGGTCGGGGCAGGGGCCACTTTGGCCGCGGTTCAGCGCGCGGCGAGCGCGGCCGGGTTGGTGTTCGGTGTCGACCTGGCTGCGCGCGATACCGCGACCGTCGGCGGCATGGCATCGACCAATGCCGGCGGGCTGCGCACGGTGCGTTACGGCAACATGGGCAATCAGGTGATCGGCCTGGACGTCGCGCTGCCCGACGGGTCGGTGGTACGCCGGCACAGCCGGGTGCGGGCCGACAACACCGGCTATGACCTGCCGGCGCTGTTCGTCGGCGCCGAGGGAACGCTCGGCGTAATCACCGCGCTCGATCTGCGACTACACCCGGATCCGCCGCATCGGGTGACCGTCGTGTGCGGCTTCGAGGAGCTCGGCGCGCTGGTCGACGCCGGCCGGCTGTTTCGCGACCTGGACGGCATCGCCGCCCTGGAACTGATCGACGGGCGAGCCAGCGCGCTGGCCGACGAGCATCTGGGTGTGGCCGCGCCGGTGCACGGTGACTGGCTGCTGTTGGTGGAACTGGCATCCGATCATGACCAGACCGAGCGGCTGGCCGATGCGCTGGAGGGAGTGCGGACGTGCGGTGAGCCGGCTGTGGGTGTCGACCTGGCTGCGCAACAACGGCTTTGGCGGGTGCGGGAATCACTGAGCGAGGTGGTCGGCGTGTACGGACCGCCGGTGAAGTTCGACGTGTCGCTGCCACTGTCGGCGGTCGCCGCGTTCGCTCGTGATGCCGACGCACTACTGCAGCGTCACGCGCCCGACGCCGTCGGTGTGCTGTTCGGGCACATCGGGGAGGGCAACCTGCATCTGAACGTGTTGCGCTGCGATGAAGAGCAGGAACGCAATTTGTACTCGGCGATGATGGAGCTGATTGCCGAATGCGGCGGCAACGTCAGCTCCGAACACGGGGTCGGCAGCCGCAAACGTCGCTATGTTGGCATGTCACGCGAAGCCGCCGACATCGCGGCGATGCGAACGCTGAAGACGGCATTCGACCCGACCGGCTACCTCAATGCCGCGGTGCTGTTCGACTAGTCCGGCGAACTCGCGCCCTTGATTCCCACCGCGTGGCGCAGTTGGGCCAGGAACTGATCGGCGTCGTCGCTGCGGATCATGTAGTGCGAGATTGCTATCCGGATCGCCGTCGCCGCTTTCACCGCGGCATTGGGCCCGGGAAGAAGCCGCTGCAGACCGTCGCGCATCTGCGGGATGACGTGAGAGAACTGGCTGATGACGTGTTCGGGCTCGATGTCGACCATGCGCACGCCCGAATAGGAGTGCTGGTACTCGACGATGAAGCGCAACGCGGCGTCGAGTTTGTCCACTCCCTTGAGGCCGGCGGTGGCCCTGCTCAAACCGCTTTCGAAGCCCTGTCGCTCATAGCGCGAGAACGCCGAGAGCAACTCCTCCTTCGAGGCGAACCAGCGGTACAGCGTCGGCCTCGACACCCCGGCCTGGGTGGCTACGTCGGACAGGCTGAGCTTGCGCTTGCCGTTGCGGCTGAGGACCTCAGCGGTGGCCGCGAGGATCCGCTGCTGTGTCGAGGTGTCGCCTTCGATGGTCGGCGTCTGCTCCATACCCGCAACTTTACAAAATTAGCCCGAAGTGTCACGCTGTTTTCGTGCCACTGCCATGTTCCCTGGCCGGGGTTTCTTTGCCCCCACCCGAGTTAGCTGACCACCAGAGCTTAGCCGGGCAGGCCCAGCGTAGTGCGGCTGATCGGCGCACGTCGTGAGCCAGGCCAGGGCGGTCGTCATCACCGAAGCCTCATCGCCCGTCGCACTTGCGACCGCGGCGCGGTTGGCCGCCGACGGGGATCTGGTATTGATGGGCACCCGCCGGACTCATATCTGTGAGGAATTCGCGGCTCGTCTTCGGTCCGGTGGCGCAGCGGCCTTCGCCGCTCACTTGGATCTCGCCGACCCGCCGTCCATCGATCGGTTCGTCAACACCGCCGACTACCTGATCGGTGCCATCGACGTGCTGGTCAGTGCTGCTGGCCTTGCCGACGGTTCGTGGGTGGGCGCACAACACCTTGCGGCACAAGTCATTCCGCCGATGATCGACAACCGACATGGTGATGTGGTGCTGATCAGCCCCGAGCTGACCGGGGCGTCGCCGGCCGGTGCGCACCGGATGCTCGAAGCCTGGGTAGGTGGTCTGGACGCCGAGTTCGTCGGCACCGGCGTGCGAGCCTCGATCGTGCGGTCGACCGGGCAGGTGCCGCCGGACGACGTTGGATGTCTGATCGCCGCGGCGATCAGCGCGCCTGACCGGATGCACCTGCGTGTCGTCGACGTCATTCCACCTGTTCTGACACCGACGTTGGCGCAGGAGCGCAGGAGTCGATGAGCAGTAAACCTGAATGGACGTCGAGATCGACGTCAGTGCAGAAACTTACGGAAAAATCGGCGCTACCGTCGATCTGGGCGCTGGGCTAAGACCGAGGCCGTCGGCGCACCAACACCGACTGCTGAATGCTGCCGACGGCTCCGGTCTCATCGAACAGGGTGCCCACCGTCGTGCCGATGCCGTCTGGCCCGTAATTGGTCTCCGCCCGGATGCCGATCCATTCGCCGTCGGGAATCCGGTGCACGTGGACAACGAGGTCGTTGTTCAAAAACGTCCATTTGCCGATGTCGAGTTTGGAGCCGATGCCGTTGGCGCAGTCGGCGACCGCGAACAGCCGCTCCAACTGCGTCATCGTCTCGCCGTTGACCAGGTTGGCCGTCGGCTTGATCCAGGACTCTCCCGGGCCGTCGTTGAGGGGTGTCGTCAGCCAGCGCCAGTCCAGGCTGTGCACATAGTTGCGGTCCCAGTCCTTCTCGAGATTGCGGCTGCGGGCCTCGCTGAGCGGACGTGGCGGCGGGGCCGCGGCGTGAACCAAGTCTGCGGTGTCCAGCTGCTGCAGCCGCCATCCGCTGGCCCTGGCCGTTGGCCGGGGCTGCCCGTCGGGTCCCAGGGCAAGCAGTTCGGCGCTGATCAACTCGATCTGTTTGCCGGCGCGCTCGACCTGCGAGCGAACCCACAAGTCGCCGTCGGCGGGAACGGGTCCCAACAAATCAACGGCGACCCGGCTCAGCCGGGTGTCGTCGCGTGCAGCGCAGCGTTCGAGCGCGCGGACCAGCAGTGCCGACACCGGTGCAGCATGCTGGAGCGCTGCTGACCAGGTGCTTCTCACTAGGTCTGTGGCACGAAACTTTTCGCCCAACGGGTCGGCGTCATCGATCACCTCGTAGTAGGAATCGGTCATCGTTCACCTTTCAGGGCAGGCCGGCGCCGGGAGCATCGACGATCACGGTGTCGATCCGGGAGAGCCGGGTGCCTATCAGCCGTTTGGGATAGGCGTCGGTGCTCGTCAGCATGAACAGCGTGCGGCCCGCGGGTCCGCCGAGCATGCAGGCGATCGCGGCGCGATCGCCGATGTCGATGCGATGGGTCACGTGTCCACTGGCGCCGCCGGCCACGATGCGCTCGAACTGGTGCGCCAGCGTCATCGACGTCCACACGCCGCCGTCAATGTCGAGGCAGATGCCGTCGGGCGGCCCGTCGAGACCGTCGGCGAACACCCGTCGATCGAACAGTTCGCCGTCGGCGCCGATGCTGAACGCGGTCAAGCGCCGGCCAATCGACTCGGCGACGATCAGCGTCTTGTGGTCGGCGGTGATGGCCATTCCGTTGGGGAAGTCCAGATCTTGTGCGACCACACTCACGGCGTTGTCGGGGTTGACGCGCACGATGACGCCGCCGTGGAAGGCCTGCGACCCGATGTAGGCGCGTCCGAGGTTGTCGATGACCATGTCGCCGAGGTCGGCCGGTGCCACATCGCTCAGATCGGCGATGGTGTCGACGGTTTCGCCGTCGTAGCGCAGCAGCTGGCGGCCTTCGGTGGACACGATCAGCAGCGAGCCGTCCGGCCGGAATCCCAGGCCCGACGGGGCATGCCCGGGCAGCGGCAACGTGGTCAGCGACCCGCCCAGATTGACGGTGTGCACAGCTTCGCCCAGCATGTCGGAGAACCACAGCAGCCCCTCGAACCAGCGCGGGCCCTCGCCGAAGCAGAAGCCGGCGGCCAGCGGCGTCAGCCCCTCAACGGTCGCCGTCATCGAGCTCATCCAATTCTCGTGCGATCGCCGCGTGGTAAGCGTCGATCTTGGCCGGGTTGACTTGCTGGAACAAGGCGTCGGGCAGCGGTGCGTGCTTGTAGGCCTCGATCGTCATCGTGCGGGTGAACAGCGTGATCTCCTCGCCCGGTCTGGTGAACTGGTATTGGACCGTGATGCGGCCCTCCATACCCCCGTTGCCGTCGCGGTCATGACCAAGTCGCCCAACGGAATTGAACATCCACAGCCTCGGCCGCATGGCGATCGCCAGATGCCAGGTGAAAACTCGGTCGCCGTCGGGGCCGGATTCTTGCCAGGTGTCGCCCACCTTCAATGGCAGCTCGTCAGGCAAGTTCGTGATATGCGCGCTGCCCGGATAGGTCTTCGTCCAGTTCGCCGGGTTGGTGACGAAGTCGTAGATGGTCTCGGGCGATCGGGCGAAGGCCGTTTCCGAACTCGTGGTCGCGATGCCCAACTGCGTCGCTCCTTTGCGGCGGTAAGTCTGACCCGGCCGGTCGCCCGGCTGGCTTTACAGATTATCGTATAAGTGTCACGCGGTATTTTGCAGGGACACCGTCGGCGCTCAGCTAAGGAAAGCGGCAGATGCATTTCACCATCACCCACCCGATGCACCGCCACCCGTACAACCCGGAGCTGGTCAGCGGCGACGGCATTGCCGCGGTCGCCGCAGCTGCCGAAGCCGCCGGTATCCACGGCTTCGGGTTCACCGACCATCCGGCGCCCAGCCAGCGGTGGCTGGAAGCCGGCGGACACGACGCGCTGGACCCGTTCGTGGCGATGGGCTACGCCGCGGCCCGCACCACCACGCTGCGGCTGATACCGAATATCGTGGTGCTGCCGTATCGAAATCCCTTCGTAGTGGCCAAGTCTGGCGCGACGTTGGATCTGCTGTCCGGCGGCAGGTTCACCCTTGCCGTCGGAGTCGGCTATCTCAAGCGCGAGTTCGCCGCCCTCGGCGTGGACTTCGAGCAGCGCGCTGACCTGTTCGACGAAGCGCTCGACGTGATTCGGGCGATCTGGACCACCGATGACGTGAACTTCGACGGCAAGCACTTCAGTGCCCGCGGGATCACTGCGCATCCGCGACCGGTCAGCGACCCGCATCCGCCGATCTGGATCGGCGGCAACACGGGGGCAGCCCGGCGTCGGGTCGCCCTCAAAGGCGACGGCTGGTGCCCGTTCCCCGCACCCGCCGCGCTGGCCCAGACCGCCCGCACGGCGTCCATCGACTCGCTGGAGACCTTGGCCACCGGCATCGACGACCTGCGCCGCCGAATCGACGACGCGGGCCGGGACACCTCGAAGGTCGACGTGGTATTCGCCAACCTCGACGGCGGCAGCCCGTCCGACGACGACTTCAATGCCGACGCCTATCTGACCGGCCTGGAGAAGCTGGCCAAGCTGGGCGTCACCTGGGTACAGGTGGCGTTGCCGGGCGACAGTTTGGCGCACGCCCTGGAGGTCATCGAGCGGTTCAAGGCCCTGGTGATCGACGCCGCCTGAGGGCGGTGGGGCTGCGGATAAGGCTTTACAAGGTTCGGTCGAAATGTCACGCTCGCTGGGTGACCACGGAATCTGAGCAGACGCACTGGTCGGTCGCCGGCCTGCTGGAGTTGTTCGACGCGCGAGCCGACGGACCCGACCGTTTCACCGCCGACACCGGAATCGCCGTCGAGGACGAACGTCAGGTGGTGGAAGGCACCCAAGTGCTCGCGCAGGTGATTGTCGCTGTGGCCAAACGCTTTCCGGAGAAGTCGGTGCGCTCGGCGCACGCGGTGTTCTCCCGCGCAGTGCTGGTCGGCCCGCCGGTCGAGTTCGACATCGACGTCGTCGCCGAGGGCCGCTCGACGGCCACCGCGGTGGTGAGCGTGTCGCAGAACGGCCGTCGCGCCATCACGGTGACCGCGCTGCTGGACGTGCCGACGGACGATGTCATCCGCCACCAGCTGTCCCGTCCCGAGGTGGCCGCGCCCGCCGACGCCAACGACTCGCCGATGTCGATGGCCGGGCGGGAACTGCGGCTGGTCGACGTGGTCGACGTCAACAGCCCCGACGAAGTCGGACCGCCGGAGCTGTACGCCTGGCTGCACTACGACCCGATCCCGGCCCGCGACGATCTGGCCAAGGCGCTGATCGCCTATTTCACGGGTCATCTCGGGATCTCGACCACCATGCGTGCACACGAAGGCATCGGCACCAGCCAATCGCATCTGACCGTGTCGACCGCGCCGCTCACAGTGACGGTCAGCTTTCACGAGCCGGTGACATGGACCGGCTGGTTGCTCTACACGCATGAGAGCACCCAAGCGGGTGCGGGTATGTCGTACGTTCGCGGCGCCGTGCACACCGAAGAGGGTGAGCTGATCGCCTCCTTCGCGCAGGAGGCGCTGATTCGTCCGCTGCGCACCAGCGACTCCGCGATCAAAACCCAAGCGCGGCTTTAGCAATCATGGACTTTTCCGTCGTCGAACTGTCCGCGGACGACAAGAAATTCCGTGATCGCTTGCGCGCGTTCCTGGCCGCGATCGTCACCGATGAAGTGCGTCGACGGGACCGCGAGACAGGGGAGAATTTCGACGAAGGGGTGCACTTAGCCCTGGGCGCAGAGGGCTATCTGGCCACCGACTGGAACGACGAATCCGAAGGCGGCTTCAGTGCGCTGCGCCGGCGGATCTGGGATTTGGAGATCGGCCGGGCGCACACGCCGTGGTTTCACTGGGGCACGACCGCCATGGTGGCCCACACTGTGCAGCAGTTCGGATCCGCCGAGCTCACCGACGAGGTGCTGCCCGGTGTGCTGTCCGGCCACATCCGGCTTTGCCTCGGTTACACCGAGCCTGAGGGCGGCTCCGATGTGGCGACGTGTAAGACCCGCGCGGCTCGCGACGGTGCGAGCTGGATTATCAACGGCTCCAAGATGTTCACATCCAACGCGCACAACGCCAAATACGTTTTCCTGCTTACCAATACCGATCCGGACGCGCCGAAACACAAGAACCTGACGATGTTCTTAGTGCCGCTGGACTCGCCGGGCATCGAGATCCAACCCATCCGCATCATCGATGGCGACCGGACCAACATCGTGTACTACAGCGACGTGCGGGTGGACGACAAATACCGAATCGGTGATGTCAACGGCGGCTGGGCGGTGCTGCGGGCAGCGCTCGACGTGGAGCACGGCACCGTCGATGGTGACGCCGACGGTTTGCAGAGGATCGCGGTGATGAGCGAACACGCCACGCTGATGGCCGAGGCGATCGACAGGATCGCGGTGCTGGTTGCGCAACCGGGCGCTGACGGCCGCCGCCTGCTCGACGACAAGTCGGTGGCATATCGGCTGGGCCGCAGTATTGCCCGCACCGAGGCGGCGCTGAGCACCCCGGGAACGTTTGGGCGGGTGGCGAACGCACAGACCATGCGTGACGTCGCACCGGATCTGATGGACGTGCTGGGTGCTGCGTCGGCGTTGCCGGTCGACACCGGTGGTGCCGCCGATGACGGTGGTGCCGAATACATTTTCCGGCTGGCCTCGCCGGTCGGTATCTACGGCGGCACCCTCGAGGTGTTCCGCAATATGATCGCCCAGCACGCGCTGGGGCTCGGGCGCCCGAACTATTCGCCGCCGGTTGCCTGAGGCGCAGCCGATTCGGGCAGCTCGGCGAGAACCTCGGCGCGGGTGGCACCGGTGGCATGGAAACTGAGGAATCCCTTGATGGGCAGGCTTTCCGGTGGCGGGTCTTGGTAGCTCCACGCCACGTCCTCGACCACGGCGTCGCCGATCACCGCCGCCCAATAGGTCGCGACGCCTTTGTAATTGCAGTACGTCGAGGTGTCCGTTTGCCGCAGCAGGTCGGTGCGCACGTGCGACGGATCGACGTAGAGGCGGGGTTCCAGCGCCGTCTCGAACACGATCACGGTGTCGTCGGTGTCCACCAGTGTGGTCCCGGCGACCTTGACCCGCAGACGCCGCGTGGTCGGCCGGCAGTCCACGCGATGATACGGGTTGGGCGGATAGTGGACGAGCGTGCGTCCCTCTTCAGTCCAGGTGTCTACCGCGTCCCACGGCACATGAACGAACCCGGGCGCCTCCGAAACCGGCTCATACGGTAGACCCCGCACTTCATCGGCGGGAAATGCATAGCTGAGCGGACGATCTGGCCGGTGCACCAGTAGCGCCCGCTCGGTGTCGATCACCTTGCGTCCGTCGCGGAATGCCTGGACTCGTCGAGGATGGGGTTCGACATAGACGACGTGGGCTGGCAACGCCGGCCAAAACCATCCGGCGGGATCGGTGCTCAGCGGCCCACGCCCGGCAACCAGGCTCATACCTCATCCACCATTTCGGGTCATGACGGTCAGCGATATTGGTCGGTACTGCTTACTTTGTACAGTCGCTCACGCACTCACCGACTTCTGCAGGAGTGCCACCGTGTCGAGATCCTCCAGCGCCGCGACTCCTCGCCGGACACCTTCAAGGGCGATGCTGTCGACCTGCATGCCGCCCATACCCGCGGTGATCAGCGGCGCCACATAGGCGTAAAGCGCTCCGGTTCGATAGCGCTCCCACAACTCTTCACGATCGAGTTCCGGGCCGCCGGCGGCGGACAGCGCCCGGCGGTACTCGTCGAGCAGGTCGCGCTCGCAGGCACGACGATCGGCCGTGGCCATGCCGGTGATCAGCGTGTAGGCGAGTTCGCGGCTCGGGTGTCCGCGGCGTACGGCCTGCCAGTCGAGCAGACCGGCCACTCCGTCGCAGAAGTAGACGTTTCCCGGATGCGCGTCGCCGTGCATCACCGTATGCGGCGGTGTGTCGATCAGCCGCGCCACGGCGCGGTAGTTCTCGTCGATGAAGCGGCCCTTGTCGACGGGGATGGAGGTTCGATCGGCCAGTCGGCGCGCGGAGGTTTTCAGCAACGGGCCGGTCAGCAAGGAGGTGTGGTCACCGGACGCGGTGTAGATCCAGCCGAGTGGTCCGTCGCCGCTACTGGTTGGCAGGCGTCCCCAGAAGGTTGCGTGCAGTCGAGCCAGCACCGCGACGACCTGACTGGCCTTGTCCCGGTCGAGCGGATGCAGCGTATCGGGGAACTCGCACTGATGAACTGCCAGATCTTCCAGCACCAGCACGAAGCGACCGGTCAGCGAGTCGAACCCGGAACCGTACGCTTTGGGAACGCCGGTGAGTTCTGCTGAAAGCTGGCTATAGAAGCGAACTTCGGTGTGTGCCAGCCGACCCAGCTCACCCATCAGCCGAGTCGCGGTCGTCTGCGCCGGCATCTTGACGAACACTGATTCCGGAACGCCATCACCGGTGAGCGCCAGCCGCGTGCGCGACGACGTTCCCGCGTCACCGCCGATCACCGACACCGACGTCACCGTTCGTCCGATGAGTCGGGACAGGGCGGGCGCGTCGAGATCGGCAATCCGCCGCGGGAACGATCGACGGCCGCCGATCACGGCGTCCGTGGTGACACGTTGTAACCCGCGGCCGAGGTGCGCAGCCAACCCCGCAACGGGCACCGCCTGGCGGGCTGTCGCGGCCACTGCCGATGAAAACCCCCGATTGTTCGCCACTGGTCGATAGCCTCCTAGGTTGGCTGACGTTTCCACTAGTTTACAAATCAACGCAGAAGTGTAAAGACGCTGGGTGAAGTCAGGAAAGGGATCTGCTGTGGCGGGACCGTTGGACGGCATCAGGATCGTCGAACTCGGGGTCTGGGTGGCCGGGCCGGCGGCGGGCGGGATCCTCGCCGATTGGGGCGCCGACGTCATCAAGATCGAGCCACCCACCGGTGACCCCGGCCGTCTGTTCGGCAGGATGCTGGGCCTCGATCTCGACGTGAGCCCGCCGTTCGAGATGGACAATCGCTCGAAGCGCAGCATCGTCTTGGACCTGACGACCGACGATGGCCGCGCGACTGCGCTCGAATTGATCAGTGGCGCTGAGGTGTTCGTGACGAACGTCCGCCCCGCCGCGCTAAGGCGGCTCGGACTCGACTTCGAGTCGGTGGCCGCTGCCCATCCCCGCCTGGTCTACGGGCTGATCACCGGCTACGGCGAAACGGGGCCCGACGCAGACCGGGCCGCCTACGACGTCGCCGCGTTCTGGTCCCGCGCCGGGTTGGCGCATCTGCTGACCCGGCCCGGTGACACGCCGCCGTTTCAACGGGGCGGGATGGGTGACCACATGGCCGGCATGACGCTGGCGGCGGCGATCTGCGCGGCATTGCTGGCCCGCGACCGAATCGGAACGGGGCAGATGGTCACGACGTCGCTGTATCGGCAGGGCGCCTACACCGTGAGCTTCGACCTGAACACCTATCTGATGACCGGTTATCCGATCGGCATCGGGCAGCGCGAGTCGATGGGCAACCCGTGCATGAACAACTACGCCGCAGGGGACGGTCGCCGGTTCTGGATCGTCGGGCTGGAAGCCGAGCGGCACTGGCCGGCGCTGTGCCGCGCCATCGGCCGCGCCGACTGGCTCACCGATCCACGGTTTTCGTCCGCGCGGTCACGTGCTATCAACGCGGTCGAGCTGATCGCCGAGCTAGACCAGATCTTTGCAACCAAGTCCCTCGACGAATGGGCGGAGGTCTTCGCAAGTGAACCGGACTTCTTCTGGTCGCCGATCAACACGATCGAGGATGTCGTGGCTGACGAGCAGTTCCATGCCGCCGGCGGGATGGTGAACGTGCCGGATGGACCCGCAGCGGTCTCGATGGTCGCGACGCCGGCGGATTTCCACGGCACCCCGTGGGCGCCGCGGTCAGCTGCGCCAAAGCTGGGCGAGCACACCGACGAAATTCTCGCCGAGCTGGACGCGCGCCGCGCTGCGCCCTAGAGGGTTTACAAATTTCTCGAAAAGTGTCAAGCTCTCTGACCAGCGGGGCATAGTTAGTGCCGACGGCATGCGCTTGATCCAAGGCACGAGTTTGACGATGGAGTCACTGAGACGATGGGTTATTCCGCCGCGGATGAGTCCTTCACCCATCAATTTCCACGACCCTTTGACCAGGTACATCATTCGGACACCACGTGGTCGGACCGGTGTTACTTCTTCGCCGCTTCTCCCGACGGGACGATGCTGTTGGCGAGCGGATACGGAAATAATCCGAACACTAAAAGCGGCTTGGGCTACGTCAAGGTTTCCCTTGCCGACGGCCGGCATTGGGACCTCATGTCCGGGCGGCCGGTAACAGGGTCGGATCGTGCCGACCTGAGCGCCGGGCCGATGCGGTGGACCTGCGTCGAGCCGCTGAAGCGATGGAAACTCGAAGTGCAGCCCAACGATTCGGGGATCGCCTGGGAGCTCTACTACGAGCCGAGCGCGCCGATGTGGGAATTACTGCCTATCGAAGTTCGTGGCAGCGAGGGCAAACTGCTGGCGGACATGTACCACATCAAAGAACCCGGTACCTGGAGCGGCTGGGTGGAAATCGACGGCGAGCGGATCTCGGTCGACGGATTCCACGGCGGTCGCGACCGCACCTTCGGTTTACGGGTTTCCGACGAGATCGACTTCTGGCTCTGGCTCGATGCGGGTTTCGACGACCGCGCGATCGAGGCGTGGGTGTTCGAGACATCCGACGGGACGGTCACTTACGTCGACGGCGGAATCACGCACAACGACGGCACGCTGTCCAAGCGGTTCGTCAAGATGGAGCACGCCGCCGAGTTCGACGGCGATCTCAAGCGACCCGCGCGCGCTGCCCTTGTGTTCACCGACGAAGACGGACAGCGCTACCACGTGACGGCCACCGCGCCATACCAGCACGTCAACGCGTACTACGGGCTGCCGCTGTCGAAATGCACATACCAAGATCTCGGCGGCGGCGCGTATTTCCTTCACTTCCGGTGGGACAGCAACAACGCCTACGAGCTCGCCGAGACCGAGGGCAAGTCGATGGCGATCGACCAGCTGATGCGCTTCGACCTCGACGGGCAGACCGGTTGGGGCATCTTCGAGATCCTGATGGGAGGAAACGCATACCCGCGGTACCCGAACTGGCGCCCGATGGACATGTCCTCTTTCACCCAAGACACGTCACCGGTGGAGCGCCTCCCCGCCGACTCCGCCGAGGCGGCGGCCCAATGAGCGACGTAAGCCAACAGCTCACCGAGTGGTTGCGCACCCAGCTGCCGGACGCCGACGACCTGTGGATCGAAGGGCTCGACCGCGTCGAGTTCGGACACTCGGCCGAGATGATTGTGCTGACCGTCGTCGCCCAACACGGCAAGGGACGGCAGCGTCGAGATGTGGTGGTGCGCTTGCGGCCTCGGCCGCCGGCGCTGCTCGAGCCCTACGACCTCACGCGGCAATTCGACATCTTGTGCAAACTCGAGAACACCCCGGTGCGAGGGCCGCGGGCATTGTGGCTCGAAGAATCCGGTGCCGTGCTCGGGCGTCCGTTCTTCGTCATGGAACGCGTGGCCGGAAACGTCTATGAGATGGAGACACCCCAGGGCCCCGGCGTAACGGCCCAACGCATCCGTCGCATGTGCGATGACATGGCCGACCAGCTGGCCACCGTGCACACGGTCGACGTGCAGGCGACCGGTCTGGATGCGCTTGGCGACGGCAGCGACCATCTCGAACGCGAACTGGACCACTGGGCCGCCGAAATGCATCGCGTGCAGCGCGGCACGCTGCCCGCCCTGGAGCGACTGCTGCGCGCGCTGCGCGACGCCAAGCCGCGGCCGTGCCCGAAGATCACCCTGGTGCACGGCGACGCCAAGCCCGGCAACTTCGCCTTCGTGGGCGACGAGGTGAGCGCGATCTTCGACTGGGAGATGACCGGAATCGGCGATCCGCTCACCGACATCGGTTGGATGGAGCTGTTGTGGATGCAGCCGGTGGGGATCACCAGCCACCCGGACGCGCCGACCATCGAGGAGTTCATCGCTCGCTATGAACAGGCCAGCGGGATCAAAGTCGAGAATCGCCCGTGGTATCGCGCGCTCAACGCGTTCAAGATGGCGGTCATTTGTCTCATCGGCGCGATGCTTTTCGACGACGGCGCCACCGACGACCAGCGGTTCATCCTCAACGCCAGCGGGATTCCGCTGCTGACCGACCTCGGCCTGGCTGATCTGGGGATCAATGAGCATTTAGAGCCCGGGCCCGTCGGAATTCGCGAAGAGCGGATCCGCGAGGTGCAGTCGGGCGAGCGGGCCGCTCGTTGAGGGCAGGTCGCGATGCCCGGCAGCATCTTCAAGGCTTTACAGATTAGCGTGAAAGTGTCACGCTGGGTTGGTCGGGTCCATTGACGGTGCGACGATGAGGAACGGTTCTGTGATAGCTCGGACTTTCCAGACAGCTGATCGGGCAGACGGTGCTGCGCAGGCAGCTTCGCTGCGCTGCGACGGTGCTGCGGTCAAGTATCGCCTCGACGTTGTCGGTTCCAGTCCCGCCGACGTGGTGCGCTCAGCAGGCGGGTGGCTGTACGACCGGGTGCGCGCCGGCTGGGAGGTCGCTGTGCTGCTGCCGCCGCACAGCGACACCCGCCCGTTGCAGATCCTGGGTGTGTATGTGGCCGACCTTGATTCGCAGATCCCGCCCACGAGCACGGAATGCGCGGCCCGCGGCTTGGCGGTCAGCGCAGACATGTTCGCATCGGATATCCGCATTCGGCAGGAGGTGCTCAAGGCGCTCGATCGTTGGATGACGGAAGTCACCCTCTGGCATGACGGTTGGCCATTGGCTGTCGGGCACCGGACGACCACGGTGCAGCACGTGCTCAGCGCCGCCGCACGCGCGTTCAAACGCCATGCCCTCATCGCGGCCGGCATTTCGGATCCGGTCGGCCCCACCGAGACACTGCGCAGCGACATGAAAGCCTGCTTACCAGTCGATTCAGAATTGATCCCGGTCGGCTGATGCGGAAGTACCACAGCCACACGCTGCTTTACCTGCACGAGACGATTGCGCTGGGCTCTGGAACAACCGACCGCTTCACCGAGGTATTCGTCGACATCTATCACCCGATGATGGAAGAACTGGGCGCCCGGTTGTTCTGCCTGTGGGAAACCACCCCGTACAACGGACACTGGCCGCAGGTGACCATCATCTGGGAGATCGACGCGTTCGCCGACTATGCGCACATCGGGGCGGCACAGGCACGCGGCGGCAGCCATGAGGCTGCTGCCGGGAAATGGTCGGCATTCCTCGCCGACATCGGCGCCTCGGGGGAGGGGCGAATCATGTACCCGGGGCCGAGCAATAAGACGCTCGCCCAACTGCGTGACGCTAATTTCAGTGCGTCCGTGGTGATTCAAGAAATCATGCAGACCAAACCGGGCCGTCAAGACGACTACATCCGCGAGCTGGAGCGGCTGTACGTGCCGTGGTCGGAGCGCACCGGCAAGCGCTGGCTGGGTTCGTTCACCACTACCTTCCGCTACAACGAGGTCATCCACTACTGGGCGCTCGACGGCGGATGGGAGTGCTTCGCCGAGCGCTATCCGTCGTGGAAGGAAAGCCCGCCTGCCGAGATCGTCACCTGGATGAGCGTCGCTCCGGCACTTCGCGACGGCTGGGAAGACTCGATCCTGGAGGCCCTACCACCCTCACCATTGCAATGAAAACAGTTGCAGTACAAGATTTCTCGTACGACCCGTTCGACCCGGCGGTGATGGCGGACCCGTTGCCTTACTACCGGGTGTTACGCGAGCACTACCCCGTCTACTACCTGGACAAGTGGGATACGTTCGCGTTGTCGCGATTCGCCGATATCTGGGATGTGCTGGCGGTCAGCGATGGAACATTCGTCGCCTCGGAGGGCACCCTGCCGCCCGCCTCGACCCTGGTCCACCACAACGACGGGCCGGTCGCCGACCCGCCGTGGCATCCGCTGCCGTTTCATGCGGTCTTCGATGCGCCGATCTACGACGGCGTCCGGCAGGCGCACAGCAAGCCGTTCCGGCCGAAAGCCGCCGCGCAACTGGAGACCCGGATCCGCGAGTTGGCCAACGAGCGGCTCGACCAGCTGTTACCCCGCGGGACGTTCGACCTCACCCAGGAGTACGGCGGAATCGTTGCCGCATCCGTGGTGTGTGAATTCCTGGGAATACCAGTGGATTTGGCGTCAGAGGTGCTTGCCTCGGTCAATGCGGGCAGCCTTGCCGAACCCGGCAGCGGCGTCGACACCGCGCAGTCGCGGCCTAACTACCTGGACTACCTGATCCCGTCGGTGAAAAAGCGGCGCGCCGATACTTCGGACAACCCGTTGCCGGTGGTGGACGGTCTGATGGGCTACCGGCTGCCCGACAGCAGCGCGCTCGACGACGTCGAAGTGGCCACTCAGATGCTGTGCGTGTTCATCGGTGGCACCGAAACCGTGCCCAAGATCGTGGCCCACGGTTTGTGGGAGCTGCTGCGTCATCCCGACCAACTCGCCGCCGTGCGGGCAGACCCGAAAGCCAACGTGCCCGTCGCCCGCGAGGAGATGATCCGCTACTGCGCGCCCGCCCAGTGGTTCGGCCGAACCGCCCGCAAGCCGTTCACCATCCACGACACCACGATCGAGCCGGGCCAGCGGATCATCACCCTGCTCGCATCGGCCAACCGCGACGAGCGCGAGTACCCGCAACCGGACGAATTCATCTGGAACAGGCCCATCCAACGCTCGCTGGCGTTCGGCCGGGGCCAGCACTTCTGTTTGGGCTACCACGTCGCTCGTCTCGAGATTGCCATCATGATCGAAGAATGGCTGCGGCGAGTGCCGGACTACCGGATCATCGAAGAGTCCGCATTCCGGCCACCGTCGAGCTTTCAATGGGGCTGGAGCAGCCTGCCGGTGGAGGTCTGACGTGTGGTCCTACCGGATCGTCGCGCCGTATCGATTCGAGAAGACATCGATCCCTGAGAAGACACCTGGGCATCTCGGCGACCGCCAGGTGCTGTTGCGATTCTTGGCCGCCGGGGTCTGTGGCAGCGACATGCCGGCCTTTCGCGGTGTGCGCGGCCGACTTCCGGGCGACGACGGACGCAGCGGCGCCGAAAAGGACGGCTATCCGATCCATGAAGTCGTCGGGGAAGTCATCGCCAGCCGCCATCCCGAGCACCGGCCCGGTGATCGGGTGGTGGGTTGGGCGTCCGCGTTCGACGGGTTGATGGAACGTGTGGTGACCGACGGCGACCAGGTGGCGCCCTACGATCCGGCGCTGACTCCCGCACGAGCCATCGGCCTGCAACCGTTAGCCTGTGTGCTCTACGCCGTCGAGCAGTTGCCCGCCCTCGACGGTCGGCATGTCGGCATCATCGGCCAAGGATCCATCGGGCTGCTGTTCTCGTGTGCGGCCAAAGCGGCAGGCGCGCGGCACGTCACGGGTATCGACCCGGTCGACCGCGCCGGCATCGCCGAAAAGTTCGGCGTCGACACCATGGTTCGGGCCACCAGCGACCGGTGGGTCAGTCAGCTGGCTCGCGATGACCGGCCGGACATCGTGATCGAAGCCGTCGGCCATCAAGTCGCGACCCTCAATCACGCGATCGAAGCCACCGGTCCCGGTGGCACCGTCTTCTACTTCGGCGTCGCCGACGATGACAGCTATCCGATCAGCATGCGCACCATGCTGCGCAACAACCTGACACTGAAATCCGGTGTGACGCTAGATCGTCGACGGATGCTGGACGTCGCCAACAAATTCGCCGCTGAGCATCCGGGGCTGCTGGCAAGGTATCTGACCCACACGTTCGGCATCGAGGACGTTCAGGCCGCATTCGAACTGGCCTGCCGGCCGGAGCCCGGACGGGTGAAAATCGCCATCACCGAGTCGGGTGCGGTATGACAGCAAGCCACCTGCAGCAGGCGCTTGCCCGCGGAAAACCCGTGTGGGGCGGGTGGATTACCGGGCCAACGTCGATCGGGCCGGAGGAATTCGCCCGGGCCGGATACGACTATGTCGGCTTTGACGCCCAACACGGCTACCTCGACGATGCCGACATCGCCAACATTCTGCGACGCCTCGAACACGTGCCGATCGGCACGGCGGTGCGGCTGCCCTCTGCTGACCCAGCGCCGATCGGCCGGGTGCTCGACGCGGGCGCCGACGCCATCATCATCGCGATGATCGAATCGGCCGATCAGGCGGCCGCCGCGGTAGCTGCAACCCGATATCCGCCCGCCGGGGTGCGAAGCTTCGGCCCGCTGCGGGCCAGCCTGGGTTACGACACGGCCGCGCTGGAGTCCCGCGTCAGCGTATTCGCGATGATCGAAACCGCCGCGGCCCTCACCGATGTCGATGAAATATGTTCTGTACCCCGGCTTTCCGGAATCTACGTCGGACCCGCCGACCTGGCGATCTCGATGGGCGTGGATGTCACCAAGGCGGCTACACACCCGGCGGTGCGCGACGCGATCGCCGACATCGAGCGTGCCGCGTCCGCCGCCGGATTGGTGCCCGGCATCCACGCCGGGGATGGCAACGTCGGTCACGTCATGGCGCAGCTGGGTTTTCGGATGATTACCCTGGCATCGGAATCCCAAGCGTTGCGCCGCGGTGCCGCGGCAGGCCTGAAAGAAGCGACCGCGCAAGACGCGCCCACCGAGGGCTCAGCTGCGGGCGGCTACCAATGACGGACCACCGTTCCGACGACGACCGTGCGATCCGCGACCTGCTGGCGTGCTACGCGTTGGCCCTCGACACCGACGACATCGATCGATGCGTAGACCTTTTCACCGATGATGGCGAGTTCGTGGTGTTCGGTAGGGAATTCAGTGGGCGCGGCCAAATCCGCGCCATGTTCGAATCCGCGCCGCGCGGCCTGCACCTGACCGGAGTGTCGAGCATCGACGTATCCGGCTCCGATCCCAATGCGGCCACGGCGCGCTCCCAGGTGTTGCTGGTCGAAGCCGGCACGATGCATCTGCGGCCCGCCCTGTTCGACGACGACCTTAGCCGCGACGGAAGGCAATGGCGATTCCGACGGCGACGATGCCGGTTCATCACCAGCGCCGGGCTCGGTGACCGGCCGGAGGCCCCGTTATCGTGACCACTCACCAACGCGTCGCCCTGGTAACCGGAGCCGCCCGCGGGCAGGGCTGGGCGATTACCCAGCGGCTGCGCGCCGACGGGTTCTGCGTCGCAGCCTGCGATGTCAGCGCCACCGACCTCGACACCGCGGTCGACGGCTTGCGCGACGACGCGGTGATCGCGATTCCGCTCGACGTGACGTCGCCGTCTGAGTGGCAGCAGGCCGTCGCCACCACCGTCGAAAAGTTCGGCTCGTTGAGCACCCTGGTCAACAACGCCGGTGTGCTGCACCGCGCCTCGATCGCCGACGAGTCGGTGGACGGATTTGAAAAAGCGTGGCGGGTCAACTGTCTGGGCGCCTTCCTGGGTATCAAGGCGACACTCGATCAGTTGGGCGCGGCCAAGGGTGCAGCCATCGTCAACACCTGCAGCACCGGCGCGATCCGGCCGTTCCCGAACCACATCGCCTACGGCTCCTCCAAGTGGGCGCTGCGCGGCCTGACCCAGGCCACCGCGGCTGAACTTGCGCCGGCGGGAATTCGCGTCAACGCAGTGTTTCCCGGACCGATCGCGACGCCGATGCTCGATGACGAGACCCAGGCGCGGCTGGCGTCGACGTCGGTATCTGGCCGGATCGGCCAGCCGTCCGAGGTAGCCGATGCCGTCGCCTTCCTGGTCTCCGACCAGGCCTCCTTCATCACCGGTTCGGAACTCGTCATCGATGGTGGCCAATGCCTGAAGATCCAATGAAGGCGACGCTGTCGGTCGGCATCATCGGCGCCGGCCCCGGTGGCATCGCTTTGGGAATATTGCTGGCGCGGTCGGGCTTTCGAGACTTCACCATCTTCGACCGGGAAGACGGAGTCGGGGGAACCTGGCGGATCAACACCTATCCCGGGCTGGCCTGCGACGTCAAGTCCCATCTGTATTCGTACTCTTTCGATTTGAATCCGCACTGGTCGCGGCTGTGGTCGCCTCAGCCGGAGATCCTGAAGTACTTCGAACGCTGCGTCGAAGAGCAGGGCTTGCAACCACATCTGCGGCTCGGCACCGAAATACGCTCCGCGCGATGGGATGACCGCGCGAACCGGTGGCGGCTGACGACGGCTGCGGGCGAACACCACGTTTTCGACATGGTGGTGTCGGCCGTCGGGCTGTTCACCCAGCCGGTGCTGCCCGAGCTGGACGAACAGCAACCATTCACCGGAACAATGATGCACTCTTCGCGGTGGGACCATTCGGTCGAGCTCGCGGGTGCGCGCGTCGCCGTCCTGGGTACGGGGTCGACGGCCTCCCAGCTCGTCCCGGAGTTGGCCAAGGTCGCCGGCAAGGTGTACTCGGTGCAGCGGTCGCCCACCTGGATACTGCCCAAACCGGACCGCCCCTACAGCCGAAGGGAGCGTTGGGTATTCGAGCATGTCCCGTTTGCCAAGAAGCTCTACCGAACCCGGCTGTGGCTACGCAGCGAGGCGAATATCTCGGTGATCGAGCATGGCAGCGAGAAGACCCAGGAGTTCACCGCCATCGCCCAACGCCTGCTGGATAATTCGGTTCCCGACGAGCAGCTGCGCCGCAGGCTGACGCCGGACCATCCGATGGGCTGCAAGCGGTTGGTCTTTTCGTCGGACTACCTGACCGCGCTGGCGCAGCCCCATGTCGAGGTGCTGAGCAGCCCGGCACGATATCTGCGGGCGCGCTCGCTGGTGATGCAAGACGGCACCGAGCGCGACGTCGACGTGGTGGTGTGCGCAACCGGCTACGCGGCAGCCGACTATCTCGGTGAGATCGAGGTGACTGGCGAGGGCGGGGTGACGCTGCGCGACGTGTGGCGCGACGGGGCGCACGCATATCTGGGTATGGCGGTGCCCGGGTTCCCCAACTTCTTCATGCTGTATGGACCCAACACCAACGTCGGCTCCAACAGCGTGATCTTCGTGCTCGAAGCGCAAGCGCGCTACATCGTGCGGGCGTTGCGATATCTGCGGCGCAGGCGCAAGTCCTATGTCGCGGTCCGGCCCGCTGCGACGGCGAGCTTCCTCGCCAAGATCGACCAGTGGATGCAGGGCACGGTCTGGACTACCCGGTGCAGCAACTACTTTCGTGCCGCCAACGGGCGCGTGGTGACGCAATGGCCGCGCAGCGCGCGGGCCTTCTGGGGGATGACCCGCCGGTTCAAGCCCGCCGACTTCACCTTCGAACCAGTGCCCGCTGCTCAACCGGCGACGCACCTGCCCGGGCACGGGTGATGGACGAGCGACTCGATCCCGTGCTGCGCGCTGTCGCGACGACACGCACCGACCTGTCATTGGTCGGCCCGATCCGCGAGTCACTCGATCAGCGCCGTCGCGCAGCCGTCGCGGACATCGACACTGCCGGCGTTTGTATCCGCGAGGAGATCGCGTCCGGTGGATCGCGTCCGGTGCGGGTGCGCATCTACCGCGGTGCGCCGACACCGGCGCCCGGCGTCATCTATTGCCACGCAGGAGCATTCGTGCTGGGCAACTTAGACACCGACCACCGGCAGTGCGTGGAACTTTCCCGCCGCGGGCGCTGCTCGGTGGTGTCGCTCGACTACCGGCTGGCGCCCGAACACCCGTACCCGGCTGCGCTCGACGACGCGGTCACGGTGCTGAACTGGGTGAGCGCCAACGCGGAAGAGCTAGGCGTCGACGCGTCGCGCATCGCGGTCGCCGGCAGCAGCGCCGGTGGCGCACTGGCGGCATGCCTTGCGCAACGGTCCGCAGACGGGTCGCTGCCACCGGTGGTGTTCCAGATGCTGCACCAGCCGGTGCTCGATGACCGGGTCACCGCATCGAAGACAGAGTTCGCGGCCACCCCGGCGTTCGACGGTCCCGCCGCGGAGCTGATGTGGCGCCACTATTTGGGTTCGACAGCGCCATCGGCCGATGCCGTCCCCGCCCGGCGCAGCCAATTGAGCGGCCTGGCACCGGCTTTCATCACCTGCTCGGAGATCGATCCACTCCGCGACGAGGCGCTCGATTATGCCCTGCGGCTACTGCGGGCCGGGATTGCCACCGAACTCCATGTCTTCGCCGGCACCTGCCACGGTTTCGACTCGCTGCTGCCCGACTGGGAGGTCGCCGAGCAGCTGTTCGCTTTGCAGGGTCGGGCGCTACGGCGGGCCTTCTACGGGCCCTGAGCTAGTCGAAGGAGATCACCTGGCGCACGGCGACGCCGTCGGCCAGCTGATCCATCGCGGTGTTGATCTCGTCGAGCGTCACAGTCGAGGAAACCAGCGACTCCACCGGCAGGCGACCCGAGCGCCACAGCTCAACGAACCGCGGAATGTCACGTGCCGGCACCGCCGATCCGAGGTAGCTGCCGATCAGCGATCGGCCTTCGGCGACAAAACCCAACGGCGACACGGTGATCCGGGCATCCGGCGGCGGCAGCCCGACCGTGATGGTCCGCCCACCGGGCGCGGTGAGTCCGATCGCCGTCTCCAGCGCGGCGGGATTGCCGGCAGCCTCGACGACCACGGCGGCCTTGACCACGGCGTCGGTGGCCTCCTGCGGCGTGTAGGTCTCGTGAGCACCGAGACTGCGGGCGCGGGCCAATTTCTCCGGCAGCTGGTCGACGCCTACCACGTGCACGCCGGCATAGGACAGTGCCGTCATCACCGCAGCCATCCCAACGCCGCCGAGCCCCACGACGGCTACCGTCTGCCCCGGTTGCGGCCGGCCGACGTTGAGCACCGCGCCGCCGCCGGTGAGCATCGCGCAACCCAGTAGCGCGGCGACCGGCGGAGGGACATCGCGATCCACCGGTACGACACTGGCCCGGTGGACCACGGCATGCGTCGCGAAACCGGACACGCCCAAGTGGTGGTAGACGCGACCGTCGTTGCGGCTGAGCCTCATTCCGCCACCGAGCAGCGTCCCGGCATTGTTCGCCGTGCTGCCTGGCTTACACGGGGTCAGCCCGTCGGTCACGCACGCTGCACAGCGGCCGCAACGCGGCAAGAAGGTCATCACCACCCGTTGACCGACGGCGAGGTCGGTGACCCCGTCGCCAACGCGCTCGACGATTCCGGCCGCCTCGTGCCCGAGCAGCATCGGCGTCGGCCGCACCCGGTTACCGTCGACCACCGACAAGTCGGAATGACACACGCCCGCGGCCTCGATGCGCACCTGCAGTTCCTCGGCACCGGGCGGGTCCAGCTCAACCTCGGCGACGGTGATGGGCCGAGATTCCGCGTACGGCCTGGGTGACCCGATGTGCTCCAGCACAGCACCCCGGATTTGCAGCATGGTCGAATACAACCATGACCTCGGTTCCGCCCGCACCGGACGGGCTCACCAGCCGCGACTTTCCGGTGCACTGGCCGGTGCTGACTCGATGGGCTGACAACGATATGTTCGGCCACCTGAATAACGCGGTGTACTACCAACTCTTCGACACCGCGATCAACGGCTGGATCCAAACAAATGTCGAGTTGGACCCGGTCGCCACGACGGCGCAAGGCATCGTCGCCGAGTCGGGCTGTCGCTACTTTGCCGAACTTCACTTTCCCGAACGACTTGTCGTCGGTGTGGCGGTGACCCGGCTCGGGCGCAGCAGCGTCACCTATCGGCTCGGCGTCTTCCGGGCCGGCGAAGAACCACAGGCCGTCGCCGCGCTCGGGCACTGGGTGCACGTCTACATCGACCGCACCAGCCGCCGGCCGGTCCCGGTTCCCGACGCGATCCGCTCGCTGCTGTCGACGGCGTGCGTGAGCTAGAGCTCCTCCGCCGCCTCGTTATGCTCGGCCAATGCCATTTGTGAGCAAGACCGTTGAGGTCGCCGCCAGCGGGGCCTCAATTCTGGCCATCGTCGCCGATTTCGAGTCCTACCCGCAGTGGAACAAAGAGATAAAAGGACTGTGGGTGCTGGCCCGCTACGACGACGGACGCCCCAGCCAGTTGCGTCTTGATGCCGCTTATGAAGCCATCGAGGACACCTTGATCCAGGCGGTCTACTACCCGAACCCGAATCAGATTCAGACCGTGATGCAGCAGGGCAATCTGTTCAAAAAGCAGGACCAGCTGTTCAGCGTCGTGGAGACCGGTGCGACGTCGCTGCTGACGGTGGACATGGACGTCGAGCCTGCGATGCCGATCCCCGCGCCGATGGTCAAGACGCTCGTCGGCAACGTCTTGGACTACCTCGCCGAGAACCTCAAGAAACGCGCCGAGGAATTGGCGTCGTCGAGTTAGCCCCAGATCCCGCTGCTGTCCAACTTCTCGGTGAGCCGGCGCGCGCCGTCGGTGAACTGCCAGGAAGTGTGTTCGACGACCGCGGCGGCGTCGCGGCGGCGGAGCGCTGCGATCAACTCCCGGTGGTTGTGCACTGCGGCTGCACCCCATTCCGGGTCTGCGGCGTACACGATCAACGGCATGTACCGGGCCACATGCAGCAGGAACCAGGCCAACTTGATTCGCCCGGTGGCGTGGTTGAAGGCGCGGTGAAACGCGAACTCGGTGGCCGCGATCGCTTCGGTGTCGGCCGCGGCGACGGCGGCGGCCATCGCGTCGGTGGTGTGTTCGAGGTCGTCGATTTCGGCGTCGGTGATGTGCTGGGCCGCCGTGGCGGCAAGCTCCTTGGCGATGGTCGCCTGCAGCCAGAAGATGTCGTCGATGTCCTGCCGGCTCAGCGGCAGGACGACGTGGCCGCGGTGCGGCTCGAGTTGCACCATCCCCTCGCCGCGCAGCTTGAGCAACGCCTCGCGGACCGGCGTCACGCTGACGCCGAGTTTGGCCGCGGTCTCATCGAGCCGGATGAACGTTCCCGGCCGCAGTGCACCCGACATGATCGCCGCCCGCAGGTGACCCGCGACCTCGTCGGACAACTGCGCTCGACGCAGCGGAACGCGAGCCTCCCGCTGCGCAGAAAGCCGCGCAGAAGCGGGTGCGCTCAGGGAAGTCACCGGGGTTGTCTTCGTGACGTCAAGACCATAATGTGATCCAGACAACACTAGGTTTTATCAAATATCAACTCGAGGCACGAGTTAGCGACGAGAAGGGAAGCGACTAGTTGACCGCGCAGTTGACCGGCTACGGAGCCCATCAGGGCCACGACGGCTCTAATGTCGGGGCCACCGAGCAGCCGTATCTGGCGCGACGACAGAATTGGGTCAACCAACTCGAACGGCATGCATTGATGCAGCCAGGCGCTCCTGCGTTGAGGTTTCTGGGCAACACCGTCACCTGGGCCGGGCTTCGCCGCCGCGTCGCGGCGCTCGCCGGCGCCTTGAGCCGCCGAGGGGTCGGCTCTGGCGACCGGGTGATGATCTTGATGCTGAACCGAACCGAGTTCGTCGAGTCGGTGCTGGCGGCCAACTTGATCGGGGCCATCGCGGTTCCGATCAACTTCCGGCTCACACCGGCCGAAATCGCCTTCCTGGTGCAGGACTGCGAGGCGCGGGTCTTGATCACAGAATCCGTCCTTGCCGCGGTGGCCGCCGGCGTCCGCAACATCACATCGGTGATCGAGACGATCGCTGTGGCCGGCGACGCGGGCGACGAGGGTCTGGTGTCCTACGAGGACCTGGTGAACGAGCCCGGCGATCCGGCCCAACCGGCGGACGTCCCCAACGACTCGCCGGCGCTGATCATGTACACCTCGGGCACCACCGGCCGGCCCAAGGGCGCCGTGCTGACCCACACCAACTTGACCGGACAGACGATGACGGGCCTCTATACCCACGGCGTCGACGCAGGCGACGTCGGTTTCATCGGTGTCCCGCTCTTCCACATCGCCGGAGTCGGCAACTTGTTGACCGGGATGCTGCTCGGCATCCCCACGGTGATCCATCCGCTGGGCGCGTTCGACCCCGGCCATTTGCTCGACGTGCTGGCCGCGGAGAAGGTCACCGGGATCTTCCTGGTGCCCGCGCAATGGCAGGCGGTATGCAATGCGCAGCAGGCGAATCCACGCGACGTGAAATTGCGGGTGATGTCATGGGGCGCCGCGCCGGCTTCCGACACACTGCTGCGACAGATGTCGGAAACCTTCCCCGGGACGCAGATACTGGCCGCGTTCGGCCAAACAGAAATGTCGCCGGTAACCTGCATGCTGCTCGGCGAAGATGCGATCAGGAAGCGCGGCTCGGTCGGCAAGGTGATCCCGACCGTGGCGGCCCGCGTGGTCGACGAGGACATGAACGATGTACCCGTCGGCGAGGTCGGTGAAATCGTCTACCGCGCACCCACATTGATGAGCGGCTACTGGAACAACCCGGAGGCGACCGCCGAGGCGTTTGAGGGCGGCTGGTTCCACTCCGGCGACCTGGTCCGGATGGACGAGGACGGTTACGTCTGGGTGGTCGACCGCAAGAAGGACATGATCATCTCCGGCGGGGAGAACATCTACTGCGCGGAGGTGGAGAACGTCCTCGCCAGTCACCCGGAAATCGTCGAGGTCGCCGTGATCGGTCGCCCACACGAGAAATGGGGCGAGGTCCCGATCGCGGTTGCGGCGGTAACGCAGAGCAACCTGCATCTCGAGGATCTCGACGAGTTCCTCGGTGAGCGACTGGCGCGGTACAAGCACCCCAAGGGCCTGGAGATCGTCGACGCGCTGCCCCGCAACCCCGCCGGCAAGGTGCTAAAGACCGAATTGCGGACGCGCTATGGGGCCCCGAGTGGCCCTCAAAGCGCTTATGCGTCAACGGATCCACCAAGGGACGGCTGAAGCTGACATAACGAGAAACACGCAGGTCAAATTGACGAAAGGCTAATAATGCGGATGCCATGCACGCCCGCGAGGCCATCGGGTACAGTCCTGTGGTCTGCCTTACTACCTGCGAGTAGGGAGACGGAGGTCACACACCTAGGGACGGGGCAAGGAGGAGGCGTGCGACACGATCTGCCGCTTCGGCGCGAGGCACGCGGTTGCCCCGTGAGGGGGGGCCGGTGACGAGCGACGCAGCCACGAATCACCGATGCCGTCCGCGACCGGCTAGGTCCGCCGCTGGTCCTCGTTGGTGGCTTCTTCAGGATGTGCGTGCTCACCGGAAAAGCGTTGTTCCGGCCGCCGTTTCAGTGGCGCGAGTTCATCCTGCAGTGCTGGTTCATCATGCGGGTCGCAATTCTGCCGACCATGGCGGTCTCGGTGCCGGTGACGGTGCTTTTCATCTTCACGTTCAACATCCTGCTGATCCAGGTCGGCGCCGCCGACATCTCGGGGGCGGGCGCGGGCATCGCTGTTGTCACCCAGATCGGCCCGATTGTGACTGTGCTGGTGATCGCCGGCGCGGCGGCCACGGCCATCTGCGCCGACCTGGGTGCGCGCACCATCCGTGAAGAGATCGACGCGATGGAGGTGCTCGGCATCGACCCGATCCACCGACTGGTGGTGCCCCGGGTTCTGGCTTGCGCCCTGGTCGCGATGCTGCTCAACGGCCTGGTGAGCATGGTAGGACTGGTCGGCGGCTTCCTTTTCGGCGTCTACCTCCAAAACGTGTCCGGCGGTGCCTACCTCGCCACGCTGACCCAGCTCACCGGACTGCCCGAAGTGGTCATCGCGACGGTCAAGGCGTTGACCTTCGGGCTCATCGCGGGCCTGGTCGGTTGTTACCGGGGGCTGACCGTGCGCGGCGGTTCGAAGGGTCTGGGCACCGCGGTCAACGAGACTGTGGTGCTGTGTGTGGTGGGGCTGTACGCGGTCAACGTTGTGCTGACCACCATCGGTGTCAAGTTCGGAACGGGGGCCCTGGGATGACGGCGGTCCAAGTACTGCGCGGCCGCTTCCCGCGGGCAGCCGAGAACCTTCGTCGCTACGGCGACGCCGCGGTCCGACCACTTGACGTAGCCGGGAGGCTGGGCTGGTTCGCGCTCATCGGCGGTCGCGACATGGGATGGGCGCTGACCCGTTACCGCAAGGAAATCGTGCGGCTGATCGCCGAGGTCGGTATGGGTACCGGCGCCATGGCCGTCGTCGGCGGCACCGCGGTGATCATCGCGTTCGTGACGCTGTCGTCCGGCTCGCTGGTTGCCATTCAGGGTCTCTCGTCACTGGGCCACGTCGGACTCCAGACGCTGCTCGGATTTGTCGCCGCACTGATCAACGTGCGTCTGGTTGCGCCCGTCGTTTCGGGTGTCGTGCTGGCGGCCACGGTGGGCGCCGGCGCTACCGCCGAATTGGGCGCCATGCGAATCAGCGAGGAGATCGACGCATTGGAAGTGATGGGCGTCAAGTCGATGGCCTACCTGGTCTCGACCCGGGCAATCGCCGGGCTGGTGGTGATCATCCCGCTCTACTCGTTGGGGTTGATCATGTCGTTCCTGTCGCCGCAAATCATCACGACGGTGGTGTATGGACAGGCTTCCGGCACCTACGAGCACTATTTCCGGACCTTCCTGCGGCCCAACGACGTGTTCTGGTCGTTCGTGGAGGTGATTATCATGGCGGGCGTCGTGATGCTGACCCACTGCTACTACGGCTACAACGCCAGCGGCGGCCCGGTCGGTGTCGGTGAGGCCGTCGGCAGGTCGATGCGTCTCTCGCTGGTCTCGGTGAATGTCGTTGTCCTGTTGGCCGAAATGGCGCTCTACGGCGTCAACCCGAACTTCAACTTCACGGTGTAGCCGCCATGACGATGCCGCGAGGAAAAGAAAACAAACCGCCGCTCCAGCCGTACAAGGTTGCCGGGTTTGTGGTTTTTCTGATCGCTGCGCTGGTGCTGTTGCTGGTGTACCGGCAGTTCCGCGGGGATTTCACGCCGAAGACACAGCTGACGATGAAGTCGTCCCGGGCGGGATTGGTGATGGATCCGGGTTCGAAGGTCACCTACAACGGAGTTCAGATCGGCCGGGTAGCAAATATTTCCGAGGTGCGGGATGCCGACGGCAGGCCGGCGGCCAAGCTCACCCTGGACGTTTATCCGAGATACATCAAGCTGATTCCGGCCAACGTGGACGCCAAAATTGTCGCGACCACACTGTTCGGCGGTAAGTATGTGTCGTTTACTTCGCCGGAAAACCCGACGCCGCAACGGATCACGTCGCAGAACGTGAGGTGTCCAGGGGAAAAGAGTGCTCCATGCATCGACGCGACACACGTGACGACGGAGATCAACACGTTGTTCCAGACGATCACGTCGATCTCCGAGAAAGTCGACCCGGTCAAGGTGAACCTGACGCTGAGCGCCGCGGCGCAGGCACTGAGCGGGTTGGGCGACAAGTTCGGCCAGTCGATCATCAACGGCAGCGCCGCGCTCGATGAAGTCAATCCGCGCATGCCGATCATCCGCCACGACATTCAGCGCTTGGCGGATCTCGGCGATACCTACGCCGACGCGTCGCCTGATCTGTTCGACTTCCTCAACAACGCGGTGACGACGGCGCACACGATCCACCAGCAGGAAAACGATCTGGATCAGGCATTGCTGGCGGCGGCCGGCTTCGGCCATACCGGCGCCGACATCTTCAACCGCGGCGGGCCGTATCTGGCCCGCGGGGCCGCCGATCTGGTGCCGTCGGCTCAGCTGCTCGACACTTACAGCCCGGAGGTGTTCTGCGCCATCCGAAACTTACACGATGGCGAACCGAAGGTCGCCGCGTTTACCGGTGGCTTCAACGGCTATTCGCTGCGGTCCGAGACCGAAATATTCTCCGGGCTGGGGCTGACTCTGAGTCTGCCAGGGCTCGGCCTCACCCTCGCCTCAATGGGGCTCGGCGCGGCAGCCGGACTGGTCGGTGGAGCGCCCAATCCGTATGTCTACCCGGAGAACCTGCCGCGAATAAACGCGCACGGCGGGCCGGGCGGTGCGCCGGGTTGCTGGCAGACCATCACCCGTGATCTCTGGCCCGCACCCACGCTGATCATGGACACCGGCAACAGCCTCGCTCCGTATAACCATATCGACACCGGCTCGCCGTACGCAGCTGAGTACGTCTGGGGCCGCCAAATGGGGGACCAAACGATCAACCCATGAAAATCACCGGTACCGTCCTCAAGCTCGGCATCATCTCCCTGGTGTTGCTGTTCTTCACTGGTTTGATCGTCGTGGTGTTCGGTCAGATGCGCTTCGACCGGACCAATAGCTACGCTGCGGAGTTCAACAATGTCACCGGACTGCGGGCCGGTCAGTTCGTCCGGGCCTCCGGGGTGGAGATCGGCAAGGTCAAAGACATCAAGCTGGTCGAGGGCGGCCATCGGGTACGGGTCGACTTCAACGTTGACCACTCGATCCCGCTGTACCAGTCCACAACCGCACAGATCCGCTATCTCAACCTGATCGGTGACCGCTATGTCGAGCTCAAGCGCGGGGAGGGCGAGGGCGCCGACCGGGTCCTTCCGCCCGGCGGGTTCATCCCGCTATCGCGCACTCAGCCGGCCCTGGATCTGGACGCGTTGATCGGTGGTTTCAAGCCGCTATTCCAGGCGCTGGACCCGGACAAGGTCAACAACATCGCCTCCGCGATCATCACGGTCTTCCAGGGGCAAGGCGGCACCATCAACGACATCCTCGACCAGACCGCACAACTGACCGCCCACATCGCCGAGCGTGACCAGGCGATCGGCGAGGTGGTCAAGAACCTCAACATCGTGCTGGACACCACGGTCAGACACCGCGCGCAGTTCGACCAGACCGTCGACAATTTCGAGAAACTGATCACCGGACTGAACAACCATGCCGACCCACTGGCGGCCGGCACCGCGAACATCAGCAACGCGGCCGGAACGGTAGCCGACCTGCTCGCCGACAACCGGACCCTGCTGCACAAGACCCTCAACTACCTCGAGCCCATCCAGCAAGGGGTCATCGACCAGAAAGACTTGTACGACGATCAGATCAAGCGGACGCCGATCGGAATGAACATTGTGGGCAACGCCGTCGGCAACTACGGCGACTGGATCAACTTCTACTTGTGCGATCTCACCCTGAAGACGAATGGACTGCAGCAGGGCGGCCCGGTCCGCAAGGTCAAGGTCTGGTCGCAGCCGACGGGTAGGTGCACGCCGCAATGAGAACGCTGGAACCCGCCAACCGGCTGCGGATCGGCCTAATGGGCCTGGTCGTGACGGTGCTGGCCGTCGGTGTGGGCCAAACCTTCACCGGTGTCCCGATGTTGTTCGCCAGCCCGAGCTATTACGGGCAGTTCACCGACGCCGGTGGAATGACCAGCGGCGACAAGGTGCGTATTGCGGGCCTCACCGTCGGCCAAGTCGAGGGCATCAAGATCGACGGCGACCACATCGTGATGAAGTTCTCGGCCGGAAGCAACACCATCGGCACCGAGAGCCGGCTGGCGATCAAGACCGACACCATCCTGGGTAAGAAAGTTCTCGAGATCGAGCCGCGGGGCACCCAGACGTTGCGGCCCGGTGGCACGTTGCCGCTGGGGCAAAGCACCACCCCTTACCAGATTTATGACGCGTTCTTCGACGTCACCAAGGCCGCCGCGGGCTGGAACATCGACACCGTCAAGCAGTCGCTGAATGTCTTGTCGCAGACCATCGATCAGACTTATCCGCACCTGAGCGCCGCGCTAAAGGGGGTGGCCGACTTCTCCGACACCATCGGCAAGCGCGACGAGCAGATCACGCATCTGCTCGCGCAGGCCAACCAGATCGCCAGCATATTGGGCGATCGAAGCCAACAGATCGACCGGTTATTCGTCAACTCCAACAACTTGTTGGCCGCGTTCAACGAGCGCGGTCGGGCGCTCAGCGCGCTGCTGAGCAACGTGTCAGCTTTTTCGGCCCAGGTGCAATACCTCATCAACGACAACCCGAACCTGAATCACGTGTTGGAACAGCTGCGCACCGTCAGCGACCTGCTGGAGGCCCGCAAGAACGACCTGGCTGAAACGCTGAAAACGTTCGGCAAAACCGTCGCGGGCCTGAACGAGACCGTTGCGTCGGGACCGTACTTCAAGGTGCAGCTGAGCAACTTGCTGCCGCCCTGGATCCTGCAGCCGTGGGTGGATGCCGCGTTCAAGAAGCGCGGGATCGACCCGGAGAACTTCTGGCGCAGCGCCGGGCTGCCGGCGTTCAAGTTCCCCGACCCGAACGGCACCCGGTTCCCCAACGGTGCGCCGCCGCCGGCGCCGCCGGCGCTGGAAGGGACCCCGGATCATCCGGGGCCGGCCGTGGCGCCCGGATCGCCGTGCTCGTATGCGCCGTCGCCGGAGCTGCTGCCACGGCCGGGCAACCCGATGCCATGTGCGGGCGTCAATCAGGACCAAGGTCCCTTCGGGCCTAACGGGCCGTACCCGGTGTTGCCCGACGTCGCCTCCTCGCCGCCGAACCCGAACGGTCTGCCTCCGACGCCGGGCATCCCGATCGCCGGGCGTCCCGGGGCCCCGGCGCCTGACCTGCCGGGCACACCGGTGCCGATGGCGCCGGGACCGCCCGGGGCGCGCACCGAGCCGGTGGGACCGGCCGGTCCGACCCCGCCACCGTCGACCTTCGCGCCCGGGCTGCCGCCCGGACCCCCGGCGCCATCGGGACCCGGCAATAACCTGCCGGCACCGCTCATCCCCAACACGGGTGGAGCTGGAGGAAGCGGCGCGCAGGGAGGTAGCCAGAATTGAGCACCGTCTTTGATTTCCGCAATCTCCGGCTGCCGAAGCTGTCACGGGCGTCGGTGATCCTCGGCGCGCTGGCGGTTGCGCTGGCGCTGGTCGTCGCGTTCGTTGGGGTTCAGCTGTACAAGAAGCTGACGAACAATACTGTGGTGGCCTACTTCCCGGCGGCCAACGCGCTGTATTCCGGGGACAACGTCGAGATCATGGGTGTGAAGGTCGGTGCGGTCGACAAGATCGAGCCGGCCGGCGACAAGATGAAGGTGACCTTCCACTACTCCAACAAGTACAAGGTGCCCGCTGACGCGCAGGCGGTGATCCTCAATCCCACGCTGGTGGCGTCGCGGCTGATCCAGTTGGCGCCGGCCTACAAGGGCGGTCCGGTGCTGGCTGACAACGCGGTGATCCCGGAAGAGCGCACTCAGGTGCCTACCGAGTGGGACCAGCTGCGCAACACCGTCACCAACGTCATCTCCAAACTGGGGCCCACCAAGGAGCAGCCCAAGGGGCCTTTCGGGGACATCATCGAGTCCTACGCCAATGGGCTGGCCGGCAAGGGCAAGCAGATCAACACCACCTTCAACGACCTGTCGCGGGCGCTGACGGCGCTCAATCAAGGGCGCGGCGACTTTTTCGCGGTGGTGCGTAGCCTGGCGCTGTTCGTGAACGCCCTGCACGCGGACGACCAGAAGTTCGTGGCGCTGAACAAGAACCTGGCGTATTTCACCGACTACTACACCCAGACCGACCGGGATCTGGCCAACGCCCTACAGCAAGTCGACAGTTTGCTGACGACACTTCGGCCGTTCCTCGACAAGAACCACGAGGTGCTGACGCACGACATCAACAACCTGGCCGACACGACCAACACGCTGGTCCAACCCGACCCGATAAACGGTTTGGAAAAGGGCCTGCACGTACTGCCGACGGCGCTGTCGAATGCCAATCTGATTTACCACCCGGCGAACAGTGCCATCGTCGGCCAGCCGGCGGGGGTTATCGGCACCCAGGGCTTCGCGAACCCGATGGAATTCATCTGCAGCTCGATCCAGGCGGGCAGTCGGCTGGGCTACCAGGAATCCGCCGAGCTCTGTGCGCAGTACCTGGCGCCGATTCTCGACGCGATCAAGTTCAACTACCCGCCGTTCGGGTTGAACCTGTTCAGCACCGCCGCGGCATTGCCCAAGGAGGTCGCCTACTCCGAGGACCGGCTGCACCCGCCGGACGGCTACAAGGACACCACCGTGCCTGGGATCTGGGTGCCCGATACACCGTTGTCGCACCGCAACACCCAGCATGGCTGGATCACCGCGCCGGGCATGCAGGGCGTCAAGGTGGGGCCGGTCACCGCGGGCTTGTTGACACCCGAATCGCTTGCCGAACTCATGGGCGGGCCAGACATCGCACCGGTTCAATCAAACCTGCAGACCCCGCCGGGCTACCCGAATGCCTACAACGAGGAGCCTGGTCCGCTGCCGTACGTCGGCGTGCCGGGCCACCCGGCGCCGATACCGCCGCCGCCGCCAGGACCCGAAGTGATTCCCGGTCCCGTCGCACCGACCCGGGCCGGCACCCGCAGGACCGCCGCTGCCCGCTGAGGCGGCGTCCGCACCGGCAGGAGGCGGCCAGTGAGGCGCATGACGAGCGCGATGCGCGCGAGGAACAAGCCGAACCAACAGCCAGCGAAGCGACTGATGTGCCAGGCCCGCCACCGTGCCTGGCAGGGACTGGCTCTGCTGGTGGCCGCACTGGTGCTGAGCTCCTGCGGGTGGCATGGGATCTCCAATGTGCGGATCCCCGGCGGCCCGGGCACCGGAGCCGGGTCCTACACCGTCTACGTGCAGGTGCCCGACACGCTGTCGATCGACGGCAACAGCAAGGTCATGGTGGCCGACGTGTTCGTCGGCTCGATCCGCAAAATCGAGCTGAAGAACTGGGTGGCCACCCTGACACTGGGCGTGGACAAGAGCGTCAAGCTGCCCAAGAATGCCACCGCCAAGATCGGGCAGACCACCCTGCTGGGTTCTCAGCATGTTGAGTTGGCCGCGCCGCGCGACCCGTCGCCGCAACCGCTGAAGAACGGAGACACCATCCCGCTGCAGAACTCCTCGGCGTATCCGACCATCGAGCAAACGTTGGCCAGTCTCGCACTGATTTTGCGCGGCGGCGGACTGACGAATCTCGAAGTCCTGCAGAACGAGATCAACAACATCCTGACCGGCCGGGGTCCCCAGATCCGCGCGTTCCTCGGCAAACTGGACACCTTTACCCGGCAGCTCAACGAGCAGCGCGACGACATCACCCACGCTATCGACTCCACCAACCGGCTGCTGGCCTACGTGGCCACCCGGTCGGATGTGCTGGATCGGGCGCTGACGGAATTCCCGCCCCTGATCAAGCATTTCGCCGACAAGCAACAGCTGTTGATCAACGCGGTCGATTCGGTGGGCCAGCTCAGCCAGGCTGCCAATCAATACCTGTCGGAGACGCGCGGCCCGCTGCACCAGGACTTCCAGCTACTCCAGTGTCCGCTGAAGGAACTGGGCCGCGCGTCGCCGTATCTGCTCGGCGCGCTGAAGGTGATATTCACCGCACCGTTCGACCTCGACACCGCTCCGAAGCTGATCCGCGGCGACTTCATGAATTCGTCGCTTGAGGTCGACACGACGTTGTCCTCGATTGACAATGCGTTCCTCACCGGGACTGGGTTCTCTGGCGCGTTGCGGGCATGGGAGCAGTCGTTTGGTCGGGACCCCGCGACGATGATTCCCGACGTGCGTTACACGCCGAACCCGAACGACGCCCCCGGCGGACCACTGGTGGAGAGGGCGGACAGGCAATGCTGACCCGTTACATCAAACGCCAGCTGCTCCTGTTCAGCATCATCACGGTGATCGCGCTGGTGACGCTGGGCTGGTATTACCTACGCCTTCCGACTCTGGTGGGCATCGGCCAGTACGAGCTGAAGGCCGACCTGCCGGCCTCTGGCGGTTTGTACCCCACGGCCAACGTGACCTATCGCGGTATCACCATCGGCAAGGTGACCGATGTCGAGCCGACCCAGAAGGGCGCCCAGGCGACGATGAGCATCGCCAGCCAGTACAAGATCCCGGTCGATGCGTCGGCGAACGTGCATTCGGTGTCGGCGGTTGGTGAGCAGTATCTGGACCTGGTGTCGTCGGGCAACCCGGGCAGGTTCTTCTCACCCGGACAGACCATCACCAACAGCACGGTGCCGAGCGAGATCGGCCCGGCGCTGGACACCGCCAACCGTGGGTTGGAGGCGCTGCCGAAGGAGAAGATCGGCCAGTTACTGGACGAGACGGCGGAAGCAGTCGGCGGATTGGGTCCGGCGTTGCAGCGGCTGGTCGACTCCACCCAGGCGATCGTCGGTGACTTCAACACCAACATCAACCAAGTCGACGACATCATTCAGAATTCGGCGCCAATCTTGGACAGCCAGGCCGTCTCGAGTAGCGCGATCGACCGTTGGGCACACAACCTGAACATTTTGGGCGCGCAGTCCGCTCAAGAAGACTCGCATCTGAAAAGCATTCTGTCCCAGGCGGCGCCGACCGCCGATCAGGTCAACTCGGTGTTCAGCGACGTCCGCGAGTCGCTGCCGCAGACCCTGGCCAACCTTGAGATCGTGATCGACATGCTCAAGCGTTACCACCCCGGCGTCGAAGAGGTGCTGGTGTTCCTGCCGCAGCTCGGGTCGATCGTGCAGGCGATATCCGCGCCGTACGAAAAGGACCACCAGGCTGCGCTGGACCTGTCGCTGGCGATTAACTACCCGCCGCCCTGTTTGACCGGGTTTTTGTCGGCGCCGGAGTGGCGCTCGCCGGCGGACACCAGCATCGCGCCGCTGCGCGCGGGACAGTACTGCGCGATCCCGCAGGACTTCCAGGCGAACGTGGTGCGCGGCACGCGCAACATGCCGTGTATGGATGTCCCGGGCAAACGCGCGCCGTCGCCGCAAGACTGCCGCAGCGGGAAACCCTATGTGCCGCTGGGCACCAACCCGTGGTTCGGCGACCCCAACCAGATCCGGAACTGCCCGGCACCGGGTGCCCGGTGCGATCAGCCGGTAGATCCCGGCCACGTGATACCGGCGCCATCGGTCAACAACGGGCTGAACCCGCTGCCCGCCGATAGGCTGCCGCCAGCAGGGCTGACGCCGCCGCCGATCAGCGATCCGCTGCAGCGGCCAGGATCAGGCACCGTGCAGTGCAACGGGCAGCAACCCAACCCCTGCACCTACACTCCGAACGGACCTCCGGCGGCCATCTATAGTCCGATGAGTGGCGAGGTGACGGGCCCTGACGGTTCTAAATACTCCGTCAACAACTCGAGCAACACAGGAGATGACGGATGGAAGGAGATGCTGGCGCCAGCCGGCTGAACCCGAACGATACCGACGATTCGTCGTCTTCTGAGGTGACGGCCGAGGATTCGGCAGAATCCCAGGACGCCGCCGACCGCGAGATCACCGAGGTCGAGCGCCGAGGATTCGGCAGAATCCCAGGACGCCGCCGACCGCGAGATCACCGAGTCGAGCGCCGAGGATTTGGCAGAATCGGCGAGCGTTGAGGATGCGACCGAAACGGCGAACGATGAGCGTGGCTCCTCGCGTCTGGGTCGCGGCTGGTTCGTCGGCATCGCGGCTGCGCTTGTCCTGTTAGCCGGCGGTGTCGGGGCGGGCGGCTACCTGGCGCTGCGCTCTCACCAGGACAGTCGGGCCACCGGGCGTCACGACGCCGCGGCGATGGAGGCCGCGAAGAACTGTGTGGCCGTCACGCAGGCGCCTGACACGACCGCGATGGCCGCCAGCGCGCAGAAGATCATCGACTGTGGCTCCGGAGCTTTCCGATCCCAAGCGATCTTGTACAGCAGTTTGCTCGTCGAGGCCTACCAAGCTGCGAACGCTCACGTTCAGGTGTCGGATCTGCGTGCGGCAGTTGAACGCAACAATCCCGACGGTTCGATCGACGTGCTGGTGCCACTCCGCGTCAAGGTGTCCAACAGCGAAAGCCAAAACCAAGAAGCTGGCTACCGCTTGCGGGTGACGATGGTGTCCGATGAGGGCCAGTACAGGATTGCCAAGCTCGACCAGGTGGCGAGGTGACGGTGCTGGTCGAAAAGACCGCCGCCGCACCGGTAGTCGAAGAAGCAGCGCCGAATGACCTGGCGCGCTGGCACATCCGCGCAGCTGCACTCGTTGTCGATGTGTTGCCCGGCGTTGCCGTGGTGGCGACGATGGCGTTGGTCTGGTTGGCGGTGCCGCCGCGCAGCACATGGTGGTGGGTATCCATTTCCGGCCTCGCCGGCGCGACGCTGCTGACCATGGTTAACCGGGTTGTGTTGCCGGCAACCAACGGTTGGAGCCTCGGACGTGCCCTTGTCGGGGTCGCTGTCGTGCGCCCGGACGGGGCCTCCGTCGGAGTGGGGCGTCTGATGTGCAGAGAGCTCGCCCACCTGCTGGACACCATCTCGGTATTCGTGGGCTGGCTATGGCCGCTATGGGACCCGCACCGGCGTACCTTCGCCGACTTGCTGCTGCACACCGAAGTCCGCCGCGTCGCGCCAGATCACCGCCCCGCAGGCATCCGGCACCTCACCGCACGCGTCGTGTCGACCGCGGCACTCCTGTGTGTCGGCGGCGCCGCGGTGGGCGTCCTGGCGGTCTACCTGCCCGACCGCGGATCCGACCAAACCCGGGCCGCCGTTTTGGCGCAGGGACCGAACATCGTCACAGAGATGCTGAGCTACGACCCGAAGTCGCTGCGTGAGGATTTCGCGCGCGCTCGATCGCTGACGACCGACAGATATCGGCCGCAGTTGGTCGAACAGCAGGAGTCCGTGCAAAAGGGTCACCCCGTCGTCAACGAGTATTGGGTGACCGACAGTACGGTGCTGTCGGCAGCGCCGGACCGCGCGACGATGCTGCTGTTTATGCAGGGTCACCGCGGCGGAGGTAACGAGGAACGCTTCATCACCGCCACCGTCCGGGTTTCATTCGCCAAGGCCAAAGACGGGCGTTGGCTTGTCGACGACCTGAACGTGGTGACGAAGCCCAAACCAGCTAAGGGTCAAAAGTGAGCCCCCGCCGCCGAATTGAGCCTGGCGAAGAGCCGCTGCTCACCGAGCGGCTGCCGGAGACATTCTGGTGGTCGAGGTTGCCGCGGCGACGGTTGACCTTGCCGCGGCAGTGGTGGAAAATGTCGCGGAATTCGCCGCTGCCCGTGGCCGTGGCCACCGCCGCGGTGGTCGCGGCAAGCGCCATCACAATGTCCTCATTCGTTCTGGTCAAGCAGAGATCGCATCACCAGGTTGCGATGAAGGAAGTCGACGTGCTCGGCTTCGTTCAAGCCTTCATGACTGGGTTCACGACCCTGGATCCGTTTCACGCCAACGCCTATGTGGACAAGATATTGGCCCACGCGACAGGCGGTTTCGCCAAGCAGTACCACGACAAGCAGAACGAAATCCTCATCCAGATCGCCCAGGCCGAGCCGACCAGGGGCACCGCTCTTGCTGCCGGCGTGGAGAGGTGGAACGACGACGGCAGCGCAAATGTCATGGTGGCTACCGACGTCACGTTCAAATCTCCCGACGGAAAGCAAACGTTCGATAACACAAATCGTTGGGTGGTAACCGCTCAGCGGGAAGGCAACCAGTGGAAGATCAGCAGCCTGCAACAGGTGATCTGACCGACGAGATTTCCGATAGCGAGTCGGGAGATGACCCGGCCGTCGAAACGGACGTTGCCGAAACCGAGGCCGTAGCAACCGAACCGGAAGCCTCCGAGCCGGAATCCGGCATCGACTCGGCCGTCAGCGACGAAACCGGCGATGGCACAACCGAAGACGATGAGGCGGACACCGACGAGGCGGTGGACGAAGCCGCGGGCGGCCTGCGAGTAAGACGACCGGTCGGCAAGTGGTCGGCGGTCGCGGCAGCTGTCGCCGCCGCGCTGTTCGTCGGTTCCGCGGCATTCGCTGGCGCGACCGTGCAGCCGTACCTGCTGGATCGCGCCACCGTGGCTACCAAGCTGCGAGTAGCGCGCACCGCCGCCAACGCGATCACGACGTTGTGGACCTATACCCCCGACAACATCGACAAGTTGGCCGACCGTGCGGCGCAATACCTCAGCGGCGATTTCGAAGCTGACTACCGTAAATACATCGACGCGATCACCGCGCCCAACAAACAGGCCAAGGTCACCAACACCACCCAGGTCACCGGGGCGGCGGTGGAGTCGCTCAACGGGCCGGACGCCACCGCGATCGTCTACACCAACACGATGTCGACCAGTCCGGCCACCAAGGACATTCCCTCGCTGAAGTACCTGTCCTACCGGCTGGCCATGCAACGCGTTCATGGGCGATGGCTGGTCACCAGGATGACGACCATCACCTCGCTGGATTTGACGCCCAAGTTCTAAAGGCTGCGCGCCGAGGGGAATTGGTCCGGATCGCCGTTGCGGGGGCTAGTTGAACGCGAGCCAGCTGGGAAGTGAACGCTCGTGCGAGTCGCAAAGAACCTCGCGGGTATCGCAATTCCCCTTCGGTACGCCGGCCCCCGCCCACATGCCGCCGGTATCGCGGCGCAGCACGATCGCCGACGACCCGCCGCCGTCGAGCAAGACAGCGGTATCGCTGCCCAGGCCGCGGAACAGATCCTGAATGTTGTCCGGCGTGTAGCTGCCGCCTTGAAACACATACATCTCGTCTCGCGGCTTCGAATAGGCCAGAGCCGTACGCGCTGCGCTCGGACCGCCGTCATTGAGCTGGCCGGCTTTGCCCGGGGATAACAGACCTAGCCCGCTCACCGCGACGAACTGCTCGCCCCGTTCCACCAAGCCCGCGACCACCGGGGTGGCGGCGTCGTAGTCATGGCCGTCGCGGCCGCCCCTCGGCCACACCACCGTTGGCGCACCACGCGTCGGCAGGATCATCGTGGCCAACGCGCTCCAATTTTCATTTCCGCCGGAAAGACCTTGCTTACCGGCGTAGGGGATGGTGCCAGTGACCGCCTGGTTGGCCCGGCCCTGGCCGTTAGTGTTGTCGACATAAGCGCCCAGCGGTGAACTGCAGCCAGTGGAGCGCCACGACCCGCCCTTCTGACCGCGGATGTCGAAGAAGTTGGCGTTGATCGCGATCGTCGGCTGGCCCAGCACCTGCCAAGCCTGCACCGGTGCGTAGGTCTCTGACGCTTGCATCAACCCATCGCCGGTGCGCGCCCGCGGGTCGCGTTCACACCGGGCCTGGAAACCGCGATGACTGTCCACCAGCAGATGCGGCGCGAGCCGTTGCGAGGCAGCCTTGATGATCATCAGGTGGCCACCGCTGCTCCCGTCATACCAGCTGCCGCCGGCGTTGAGCATCGGCGCCGGATGTCCGCCGCCGAAGTTGTACACCAGGTATGAACCTTGGGTGTTGGCAATAGCACTGGCCAGCAGTTCGCGGGCTTCGGCGCGCGCGACCGGCTGCCCGGTGCTGGTCGCCAGCGTCAGGCACAGCGTTGTCCCGGCGCAGCAGGCTGCGATCCGCCGGAAGGCGGCGGCGAGAGACGGCACGGTTGCCCTTTCAGCGCGAAAATCGTTGCAAATAGCACAGCATTAACCACAGGAATTACCCAGCCAACTTGCATAACAGTCGCGTGACGGTTTAGCCGCGGTCCAATGACGTTCGGCCGCTGGGAGTTTGCGGCCACAAGCGGGTAGACGAACGAACGAGGCTACTCCTCGGGGTACGTCACCTCGGTGGTGGTAACCGCCGTCTGCGGTGTGTTCGTCGGCTCCGTCACCAGCGCGGTGGTAGCGGCGGTCTCAGTCGAGACGGCGGCCACGAGCCCCGGCGGAAAACGGTGATAACCGCGACGGTCGTAGATGCGGGTGACGATGCCGCCGAGCAGCAGACCGATCACCAGTCCGATCGCGGTCAGCTCCAGCGATTGCGATAAACCCGCGTCGGCACGGCCGTCGAAGTACAGCAAAGCCCGTGCGCCCAAGAAGACCTGGTGCATCGGCTCGAACTTCGCCAGCCAGCCGAAGAACGCCGGTGCGGCCTGCAATGGCACTGTTGCGCCCGCCGACGGCAATCCGAGTATCACGAAAACAAACATGCTGACCAGCACGCCGAGTGCGCCCAGTACCGCGATCAGCGACGTGGATGTGATACCAACCGCGGTGATGGCGAATACCCCGAAGAGCCACAACGCCAAGCTGTTCTGGACCGGCATACCCAACTTCGTGGCGATCAAGATGTAGGCGGCTGACGTTAGCAATGCCAGTATCACCGTCAACGCCCATTTGATCAGCAGCGTGCGCAATCGCGAGATCTTCACCTGCTCGGCGAACCGGTAGACCGGGCCGAATTCAGCCGGAACAAAGCCGAGCATCGAGTCCACCAGCATGCTGACCACGATGCTGCCGGTGAAGCCGGCTAGCAACAGCAACAGCGAATAGTAGAAGGCGGACAGGCCGTTGCCGGTCCCATCCGGTAGCGCATTGTGCACCGTGGACTTGATTTCGATTGGGTTGGCGAGCAATATCGCCACAGCGCCGGGCACCGGCCTTGGGCCGGCTTGCTGAGCGACTTCTTGTGAAAGCCGTTGGCCTACCAGGCGATCAATCATGGCGACGGCGCGCTCAAGCGCCTGGCCGGCAATGCCGGCACCCAGCGTGCCGGCTCGTGGATTCGTCGAGATGATGACGATCGGCCGGTCGACGCGCCCAGGCGCCAGCGCGCTTTTCGCATAGGCCTGCAGCTTGGAGGAGAAGTTGGGCGGTATCACCGCCACGCCGTAAATTTGTGCGGTATCCAATTGTTGCTTGGCCTCGTCGTGGTTTAGCACGCGGACGTCGTATGCATCCTTGTCAAAACCGGACAGCATTCCCTTGACGACCTGTGCACCAGTGGGCCCGGCGTCCTCGTTCAGGACGGCGATGGGGAAATGTCGCAGGTTGGTCATCGGTCGCAGGATTCCGCCGAGATAGAAGGCGGCCAGCGCGGACAACACGGCGAGCGTGGCAACGATCGGGACCGTCCAGAACCACACCGTCCGCGTCGCTTTCGGGTTGGCGAGGCCAGGGCGGCGGCCCGCACCCGGTTGCGGGATCCCTCCGCCCGTGGAAACGCCATCGTCGCCACGCGGGGTGTCGGGTACTGCGTGACGGCCTTGCGGTTCAGACATCCTGACTCCTGTTCGTCCGCGCTCACCCTAGCCGCCGAGCGCCGCGTGCATCTCCCAGACCAAAATTTCGGCGGGCTCGCGGGCCGTGACTCGCATACCGGTCGATGCGGTGAACCGCGCCGCGTCACCTTCGGCCAGCTCGCCCTCAGGGTTGAGCCCCCGTATATTCAGCCGGCCACGTGCGACGTACAGGTGCAGGTAGGGCGCCGCTGGCAGCGCGAGCTCATCGCCGAGCCGCAGCCGCGCGCCGTGCAATGCCGCCGATCGGTTGTGAATGGCGATAGCGGCGTCGTGCCCGGCCATCCCCGAGGCGATCGTCACCAGCTGCCCGTCGAGCTGGTCGTCGTCGATCTCGTGCTGTTGGTAGGCCGGCATGATTCCCGACACGTCGGGCAGCACCCACATCTGCACGAAGCGCACCGGATCAGTGGTGGAAGCATTTTTTTCGGAGTGCGAGATGCCGGTGCCGGCCGACATCCGCTGCGCAAGACCGGGATAGACCACCCCGCTATGGCCCGTGGAGTCGCGATGCGCCAACGAGCCGTCCAGCACCCAGGTCACGATCTCCATGTCGCGGTGCCGGTGGGTGTCAAAACCCGCGGCCGGTGCCACGATGTCGTCGTTATTGACCAGCAACACTCCGTGGTGGGTGTTGCCCGGGTCGTAGTGGTCGTCGAACGAGAACGAGTGCCGAGAGTTCAGCCACGCCGTCTTGGTGACCGCCCGGTCGGCGGCTCGCCGTATCTCGACGGTGGCGGGCATGGCTTCAAGGCTAGCCCCACCGCGAATGTTCTTGCCGTCCAGCATGTCCTGATAACGATATTGGGATTCGGCAAGCCGCCGGAGTTCACCGCATTCGCCGCGGCGCCGGGGATGTTCACCTTCGGCTGGGGGCCGGTGGTACATCAGCTCGCCGCGGGGTTGGGCGTCAAGATCGACAACCTGGACGAGAGCGTCGAGCGGGTGGTCGCCGAGGAGTCGTTTGACACGCCCACCGGGCACATCGCCGCCGGAACGGTCGGTGCGATGCGGTCCACGCTGACCGGCTATGTCGACGGCAAGCCAACTTTCGTCATCGACCACGTCACCCGAATGCGCGACGACCTTGCGCCCGACTGGCCGCAACCGCACATCTCGATACCCCCGCGCGACCTCGGCTACGGCCCGGCATCCGGCCGCGGTCTCTACCGCGTCGAGATCGAGGGCTCGCCGACCATGCGCTGCAAGTTCGAGATGGCCGACGACCACGACCACGACCTGGGTGCCCGGATGGCCGGCGCATCCCGGATGGTCAACGCCATCCCCGCGGTGTGCGAAGCCCATCCCGGGCTGCTTTCGGCGCTGGACCTGCCGCTGGTCACCGGCGCCGGGCTGGTCCGGTCGGTGGCCGGGCCATCACCGGACAGCAGGCTGTTCTAGTTTCAGGCCGAGTAGCCAGTTCCGGTCGGGTTCGGCCGCTCGACCCGGAAGTGTGCGTGGATGGACTCATGCATGCACGGTGGGCCGGTAGATGAGCTCTTGGATATTGCCGTCGAGCGTTCGGCTCTCGATCAGCTCGAGGTCGAAGTCGGCCGCACCCCGGAAGATCGGGTCGTCTCCGGTCTGACCGGTGATCACGGGGAAGAGCGTGACTTGGACGCGGTCGACAAGGCCGGCGGCCATCAGCGCTCGGTTCATCGACAGGCTGCCATGCGAGCGCAACGGCACCTCGGACTCTTCCTTGAGCCGGGCGACGACGTCGACGGCGTCGCCGCTCACGACGGTCGCGTGGGGCCAATCGAGAAGTCCATCCAGGGTGGACGACACGACCGTCGCCGGCAAGTGCCTCATCCGGGTGACCCAAGGGTCGCGCACCTCGGACTCCTCGGTGCTTTCGGCCAGCATTTGCGCGAACAACCGATATGTGTTGGCGCCGATGACCATCCGCTGCTTCTCGCCGTACAGTGCGAGCCGGTGGTCGAGCAATTCGGGGCCTTGCTTGCCCCAGTAGCCGCCCCAGTCGCCGCCGCTGACGCCGCCGAACCCATCGAGGCTTGAAAAGACGTCGAAGGTGTAGGTAGCGGTCATGATGCTCTCCTCGAGTGCGGTTGATGGCGTCTGGGGAATACAGACTGAAAACCGCGGCGAAACTAATCGGCGTTGGGATCTTGGAGTCCGGCCGCTTCCGGCCAGCGGCTGAAGGCCGTCGAGGCCGAGTTCGCCGGAATTGCATGGCCTTAACTGGCCAGTCGGCACATCAGAGCCGTTGCGGCAGATCGAATTTCGCGAACAGCGCGGTGTCGAGAAAGGCCACAACCCGAGACACCCCGTCGGCCCGCAGGTCCAGCACATGTAGCTGGAACGGCACATGGCCGTCGCCGTCGCGCATGTACATCGCCGCGGCGGGCTGGCCGTTGGCGGTCAGCGGGACCAGCCGCATATCGCCGGGTTCGTCCGCGGGGCACTGCTGATGAATCAACGTGATGATGGCCTGCGGTCCCTGGTACCAGCCGACGAATGGCGGCATCTCCCAGATCGCCTCGGCGGTGAACAGCTCGACCAGCTGGTCGATGTCGTAGGCCTCGAACGCGGCGATATAACGCCTCAACCGGTCTTGCGCGTCCTCGGAGTCGGGCGCCACCAACCGGTCGTCGGCACTGGGCCCAGCGGCGTCGAGTTGCGACCGCGCACGCTGCAGCAGGCTGTTGACGGCGGCCGTACTGGCGCCGATCGCGTCGGCTACCTCGGCGGCCTTCCACTGCAGCACGTCGCGCAGTAGCAGCACCGCCCGCTGCCGGGGCGACAGATGCTGCAGGGCCGCCACGAACGCCAACCGGACCGACTCGCGAGTACTAACGATCGTTGAAGGATCAGCCGGATCGCCTGCCGCGTCGGGCAACGGCTCGAGCCACGGCACCTCGGTGCCCTCGACCAGCTCGGCGGTGGGGTCCGAACTGGGTGCGCCCAACCCGGTCGGCAGCGGACGGCGCTGGCGATTCTCCAGCGCCGTCAGGCAGGTGTTGGTGGCGATTCGGTGCAGCCAGGTGCGCACCGACGACTTTCCTTCGAAGCGGTCGTAGGCCTTCCAGGCTCGCAGCAAGGTCTCCTGCACCAGGTCCTCGGCATCGTGCAGCGACCCGGTCATTCGATAGCAATGCGCGAGCAGTTCACGTCGGTACGGCTCGGCGGTGGCAGAGAAATGGTTCCTGCCGTCATCGGCCAACTCGCGGGCGAGCACGCTCACCGGACCGAGCTTACGTACTGCCTGTGACAGTGGGTCTACGCTGCCCCTGATGACAACCACCCGGACCGAACGAACCTTCGACGGCGTCGGCGGTGTGCGCATCGTCTATGACGTCTGGAGCCCTGACACCGATCCGCGTGGCGTGGTCGTCCTATCGCACGGGCTGGGCGAACACGCCCGCCGCTACGATCATGTCGCTGCGCGGTTCGGCCAGGACGGATTGGTGACCTACGCGCTCGACCACCGCGGACATGGCCGCTCGGGCGGCAAGCGGGTGCTGGTCAAAGACATCTCCGAGTACACCGGCGACTTCGACACCCTGGTCGGTATCGCCACCAAAGCACATCCCGGCGCCACGCGCATCGTGCTCGGCCACAGCATGGGCGGCGGCATCGTGTTCGCCTACGGCGTCGAACGCCCCGACGACTACGACCTGATGGTGCTGTCCGGACCGGCGGTGGCGGCCCAGGCCGCCGTTTCGCCGGTGTTGGCCCTGCTTGCCAAGACTGTCGGCGCGATCGCGCCGGGCTTGCCGCTACAGGCACTCGACGCCAACGCGGTATCCCGTGACCCGGCCGTGGTGAACGCCTACAACACCGACCCGCTGGTACATCACGGCAAAGTTCCCGCCGGCATCGCGCGCGAGCTGCTGCTGGTTGGCGACACCATGCCGCAACGGGCCGCCGCGTTGACCGCGCCACTACTGGTCGTGCACGGATCCGAGGACAGGCTGATCCCGGTCGACGGCAGCCGCCAATTGGTCGAAGCTGTGGGCAGTTCCGATGTCGAGCTGAAGGTCTACCCGGGCCTGTATCACGAGGTATTCAACGAGCCGGAGCGTTATCAGGTACTCGACGATGTTGTTTCGTGGATTAACGCCAGACTGTGAATCGCCGCGCCGTCGGCCGGGCGCGCACAAGGGCTGCCGGAGGGAAACGTCGTACGGTTCCCTTAGTTTGGTGCTATGAGCGACGACAAGATGCTGGCGCGGATCGCAGCCCTGTTGCGTCAAGCCGAAGGCACCGACAACTCCCATGAGGCCGAGGCGTTCATGGCAGCCGCGCAACGGCTGGCCACGGCGACGTCCATCGACTTGGCCGTGGCCCGGTCGCATGCAGACAAGCGCACGCCCGCGCAGACGCCGATGCAGCGCACCATCACCATCGGCGCGGCCGGCACCAGAGGATTGCGGACATATGTGCAGCTATTCGTGGTCATCGCGTCGGCTAACGATGTGCGCTGCGACGTGGCGTCCAACTCGACGTTCGTCTACGCCTATGGGTTCGCCGAGGATATCGACGCCACTCACGCGTTGTACGCCAGCCTGGTGGTTCAGATGGTCCGCGCGTCGGATGCCTACACTTCTTCCGGTGCCCACCGACCCACGCCGACGATCACCGCTCGGCTGAATTTTCAGCTCGCGTTCGGTGCCCGGGTCGGTCAGCGGTTGGCCGAGGCCCGGGAGCAGACCCAGCGCGAAGCGAAGAAAGATCGACGTCGTCCGCCGGGAACCGCCATCGCGCTACGGGACAAGGAGATCGAACTTCACGACTACTACCGCCGTGCGTCGAAGGCACGGGGCCGCTGGCAGGCCAGCCGGGCTACCGCGGGATATTCGTCGTCGGCCCGGCGGGCGGGGGACCGGGCGGGTAGGCGAGCGCGACTGGGAGCCAGCTCAGAACTCTCAGGGGCGCGGAGCGCGTTGGAGCGGTGAGCGCCGAGGAATCGGCTGCACGGGATGGGCAGCGCGCAAAGGTCTATGCCGCCGAGGAATTCGTGCGGACACTCTTCGACCGCGCCGCCGAACACGGATCACGCAGCGTGGAGTTCTTTGGCGCGCAGTTGACGCTGCCGCCTGAGGCGCGGTTCGGGTCGCTGCCCGCGGTACTGCGGTACGTCGACGATGTGTTGGCATTGCCGGCGGTACGACGGCAGTGGCCCAAGGTGGCGCCCCTGACGGTGCGGGCACGACGGGCCGCTACCGCGGCTCACTACGAAAACCGGGACGGCACAGGCATTATCGCGGTTCCCGACCTCGCAACTGCCGACTGGGCGATGCGTGAGCTGGTGGTGCTGCATGAAGTCGCGCATCATCTCTGCGACGCATCCCCGCCGCACGGATCGCAGTACGTCGCCACGCTGTGCACGCTGGCCGAACTGGTGATGGGGCCCGAGGTCGGTCATGTGCTACGGGTGGTGTACGCCAAAGAGGGCGTGCGCTAGCCGACGGCGACCATCTCGTCGCCGCACGTGCACCGATACGCTTGTTCTGCGCCGGCGCAGTGGCATTCGACCTCAATACGAACCCGACAGCCGCAGCCTTCGTGGCCACAGGTCAGCAGCGTTCCCGCCTCGTTTGTCATCTTTTCCGCCCTTACTTCTAGGGACCTCGCAAGGCGAGGATCCAGTGGACAACAAGAAGACCATATACCCCTAGGGGGTATATGGCAAGGACCTGTTAATGAAGTGGCGGTCCGCGAAGGCGGCGGGCTAGCGTTGGCTCATGACCCAAAAGCCGAATCCTGCCGACATTGACGCATTCTTGGACACCACCCTGCTGGATGATGATCCCGCGTTGTCCGCCGCCCTCGAGGCCAGCGATGCAGCCGGGTTGCCGAAGATCGCCGTATCGGCTCAGCAAGGCAAGTTCCTGAGCCTGCTGGTCGGTGCGATCCAGGCCCGCCGCATCCTGGAGATCGGCACACTAGGCGGCTTCAGCACGATTTGGCTGGCCCGGGGCGCCGGTCCCGATGGGCGGGTGGTGACGCTGGAATATCAGCCCAAGCATGCCGAGGTCGCGCGGGCCAACATCGACCGCGCCGGTGTCGGCGATCGGGTAGAGGTCGTGGTCGGCGCCGCCCTGGAGACACTGCCGACCGTGACCGGCGGTCCCTTCGACCTGGTGTTCATCGACGCAGACAAGGAAAACAACGCCGGCTACCTGGAGTGGGCTGTCCGGCTGACCCGGCCCGGCTCAGTTATCGTGGTTGACAACGTCATTCGTGAGGGAGCGATTTTATCACCGGACCCCGACGACGTCGTTCGAGGGACGCGACGGGCGCTGGAGTTTATGGGTGAGCACCCCCAGCTCGACGCCGCGGTGCTCCAGACGGTGGGTGCGAAGCATTGGGACGGGTTTGCGCTCGTGTTGGTGAAATAAGCCCTACGGCACCGGTCGAATACCCGGAAACCTACCGGCGTTGTCACCGCCGCAAAAACGGCGCGCAGAGGGCTTGGCCCACACTCCCGAAATAGCCGAATTCGGCGGGCGCGGTGGCCGCCGATTTTCGTTGCTGGCGCACAACTGACGAGCGTAATCTTGGAGCAGATGGATGGTTGTAGCGGGCTCAAAAGGCTTGCTGCATAACAGAAAGGTCACAAAATGAGTACAGTCCATTCATCAATCGATCACCACCCGGATCTATTGGCTCTACGTGAGCGCTATGACCGCGCTGCAGAGTCGATGACCGCGCAGGGCACCTTCGGCCTCACACTGCTGACTGCGGTTTATGCGGCTGTGTCGCCATGGATTGTCGGGTTCCAAGGAACGAGACCGCTTGTTGTCAACGATTTCGTCGTCGGAATCGTGTGCGTGGCGCTGGCGTTTGGGTTTGCGATGGCGTTGGACCGCAGCCACGGCATGACCTGGACGCTGCCGGTCTTCGGCGTGTGGTTCATCGTCTCACCCTGGATCCTTCACGGTGTCTCGCCGCACGGCGGCATGATCTGGTCGAATGTGATCGCAGGTGCGGCGCTGACGCTGCTGGGCTTGAACGCGATGTACTTCGGTATGCGCGCGCGTAGCTCAACATCCGCCTGACGGAACGCCGATTTCCCCGACCTGGCCGGTGGACGCCGGCCGGGACAGGGGCTGCCGCCCTGATCTACCCGCAGACCGCGCCGGTGGCGGCCGAGCCCACCAGCTTGACGTACTTGGCCAGTACACCGGTGCGGTAGCGCGGCGGTAGCGGAGTGAAACCCTCACGGCGGGAAGCGAATTCGTCGGAGTCAACCAACACGTCCAGGGTGCCGTTGGCAACGTCGAGCCGTATCCGGTCGCCGTCACGCAGAAAAGCGATCGGTCCAGCGTCGACTGCCTCGGGGGCGACGTGCCCAACGCACAGGCCGGTGGTGCCGCCGGAGAACCGGCCATCGGTAAGCAGCAGAACATCTTTACCCAGGCCGGCGCCTTTGATCGCGCCGGTGATCGCGAGCATTTCCCGCATCCCGGGGCCGCCCTTGGGGCCTTCATAGCGGATCACCACCGCGTCGCCGTTGGTGATGGTGCCGTCGGCCAGGGCGTCCAATGCCGCCCGCTCCCGGTCGAAAACCCTTGCGGTGCCTTCGAACACGTCGGAGTCGAAACCCGCTGTCTTGACTACCGCGCCCTCGGGGGCAAGCGATCCGTGCAGGATGCTGATCCCGCCGGTGGGGTGGATCGGATGGTCAAGAGCGCGCAGGACCTTGCCGTCGGGGTCGGGCGGGGCGATGTGCGCGAGGTTCTCCGCCAGGGTCCGACCGGTCACCGTCAGGCAATCGCCGTGCAGCAGACCGGCATCCAGCAGCGCTTTCATCACCACCGGGACACCGCCGATGTGGTCGACGTCGGACATCACGTGTTGGCCGAATGGCTTGACGTTGGCAAGGTGCGGCACGCGTGAGCCGATGCGGCTGAAATCCTCCAGTGCCAGCTTGACGTTGGCCTCGTAAGCGATGGCCAGCAGGTGCAGGACTGCGTTGGTCGATCCGCCGAACGCCATCACCACGGCGATCGCGTTCTCGAACGCCTCCTTGGTGAGGATGTCGCGGGCGGTGATGCCGCGCCGCAGCAGTTCGACGACGGCTTCCCCGCTGTGCCGCGCGAATGCGTCGCGGCGACGATCGGTCGCCGGTGGTGAGGCGCTGCCGGGCAGCGACATACCCAGTGCCTCAGCGGCGCTGGCCATCGTGTTGGCGGTGTACATCCCGCCGCATGCGCCCTCGCCGGGGCAGATGGCTCGCTCGATGGCGTCGACGTCCGCCCGCGGCATCAGGCCGCGGGCGCACGCGCCGACCGCTTCGAACGCGTCGATGATGGTCACCTCGCGCTCGCTGCCGTCGGACAACTTGGCGCGACCCGGCAGAATCGTGCCTGCGTAGAGGAAAACCGCGGCCAGATCCAGTCGCGCCGCGGCCATCAGCATCCCCGGCAGCGATTTGTCACAGCCGGCCAAAAGCACCGATCCGTCCAGCCGTTCGGCCTGCATGACGGTTTCCACACTGTCGGCGATCACCTCGCGCGACACCAGTGAGAAGTGCATGCCTTCGTGGCCCATCGAGATGCCGTCGGACACCGAAATCGTGCCGAATTCAAGCGGATAGCCGCCCGCGGTGAACACGCCCTCCTTCACCGCCTTGGCCAGTCGGTCCAATGACAGGTTGCAGGGCGTGATCTCGTTCCACGACGACGCCACTCCGATCTGCGGCTTGGCGAAGTCGTCGTCATCCATGCCTACCGCCCGCAACATTCCACGCGAGGCGGCCTTCTCCAGACCGTCGGTGACCTCACGACTACGGGGCTTGATGTCGATGGTGGGCGACCGATCGTTGCTGGGGGCCTTGGTTTGGGGCATTGCCCAAGTATGCGCGTTCTGGCGCGACGGCCCAAAATCATTTACATACCCCCGCAGGGTATAACGGTATGCTGGCGAAACGCCGATTCACCAGGGCGCCGTGGAGATGGCTCAAGCCGCCATCGACAATGGTTGCAACACCGGCGCGTCGCGATGACCACAACACCGTCACGGCGCGGTCAGCCGAGCACGATCAGATGACCAAGATGTTGGAGGGGTAGATGGCACCCACACACGGATACTCGTCGCAGAAGGACAACTACGCCAAACGACTGCGGCGCATCGAGGGGCAGGTGCGCGGCATCGCGAAGATGATCGAAGACGACAAGTACTGCATCGACGTCCTCACCCAGATCAGTGCCGCCAACAACGCACTGCGGTCGGTGGCGCTGAACCTGCTCGACGAGCACCTCGGACACTGCGTCACTCGGGCGGTCGCCGAGGGCGGCTCCGAGGCCGACGAGAAGCTCGCCGAAGCCTCCGCCGCCATCGCGCGACTCGTCCGCTCCTGATCGTTAACGCGATGAGCGTAATGCGTGGTTGAGTAGTGCCCGTGGGGCCAGCCCGTGCCGACGGAGCAGCGCGATTGCGCCGCTGGCGGACGGCCTCCCCATCACATGCCGCCGGCAACGAAGGCCGAGCCGCTACGAGCGGGCCGTGGACCCCCCGGATCGCGGTGCAGTTGGCGGTACTGGCCGCGGCGGCCTTCATCTACGTCACCGCCGAGCTTCTGCCGGTGGGCGCGCTGCCCGCGATCGCCCGAGACCTGCACGTCAGCGTGCCAATGGTCGGCACGCTGCTGGGCTGGTATGCCCTGGTGGCGGCCCTGACGACGATTCCACTGGTCCGTTGGACCGCACACTGGCCGCGGCGCCGGGCGCTGCTGCTGTCCCTGGCCTGCCTGACCGCCTCCCAGCTCATCTCGGCGATAGCGCCCAATTTCGTCGTGCTGGCCGGCGGACGAGCGCTCTCGGCGATCACGCATGGTTTGATTTTGTCGGTTGTCGCGCCGATCGGCACCCGGCTGGTTCCGGCCAGCCATTCCGGGCGCGCGACGACGATGATCTACGTCGGCATCAGCCTGGCCGTGGTGGTAGGCAGCCCGGCCACGGCGGCGATGAGCCTGGTGTGGGGCTGGCGGTTTGCGGTCGCAGCGGTGACCGTTGTGGCCGCCGCGGTCACTCTGGCGGCATGGGCCGTGCTGCCGGTGCTGGCCTTGAGCAATGACCAGCTGGCCTTCGTTGGCCGAGGGGCCGGGCACCATCGCAATAGGCGGCTGGTCATCGTGAGCTTGCTCACCATGGTCGCGGTCACCGGCCACTACATCTCATACACGTTCATCGCGGTGATCAGCCGCGACGTCGTGGGGGTGCGGGGACCGGATATCGCCTGGTTATTGGCCACCTACGGCGTCGCGGGCCTGTTGGCGATGCCGCTGGTCGCCCGACCGCTGGACCATCGACCCAGAGCCGCCGTGATCAGCTGCATGGCTGCCTTGTGGGTGACGTTCCTGGTGCTGACCGCGCTGGCGCTTCACCGGCTGCCCGCCGCGGCGACGGCCCTGATCGGGGTCGGTGCCATCGCGTTGTGGGGTGCCACCGCTAACGCGGTATCGCCGATGCTGCAAGCCGCGGCGATGCGGGCCGGAGCCGACGACCCGGACGGGGCGTCGGGGCTGTATATGGCGGCTTTTCAGATCGGCATCATGGCCGGATCGTTCGCCGGCGGACTGTTCTACGAACGCGGCGTGCTGGTGATGTTGGCCGCATCGGCGGTCCTGATCGGCGCCGGGGCCGCGGGGATGACCGTCGAGCGGCAGCTGTTCGACGTCCCCACGACCGGCCAGCCGTAACATTTGCCTCTCGAACAGCGAGAAAACAGCAGGTCAGCGGCTTGACCGCGGCCAGCGTCGCGGCCGAGCACGGACCGCCGAATTAATAGACAAGCCTGCCGCTGCTGCATACTGGGTTGAGACCGTGACTTGGAGGGATACAAATGTCGCGATGGACCAGGGGTCCGATCGCTGCTGCGCTCAGCGCAGTGGGAATGACCGCAGTGCTGACGTTGGGTACCGGTTCGGCGTCTGCCGACCCGGAGCCGCCGCCGCCGCCCGGGGTGAACGCCCCGGCTCCGCCGCCGCCTCCTGCGGACCCGCTGGCGCCGCCACCTCCCGCCGACCCGTTGGCGGCACCGCCGCCGCCACCGCCGGCTAACCCGCTCGCCCCCCCGCCGCCTCCGGGCGACCCGCTGGCACCGCCGGCAGCGGTTCCGGCCGCCGTCCCGGCGGGCCCGGTTGTTGGGCAGAACCCCGAGCCGTTCACCGGCCAGCCGCCGTTCGTGCCGCCGACGTTCAATCCGGTCAGCGGTTCAACGGTCGGTGTCGGCGAGCCGATCATCATCAACTTCGGGCGGCCGATCGCCGACCAGCCGATGGCTGAACACGCGATCCATGTCTCGTCGACCCCGCCGGTGTCCGGCAAGTTCTACTGGCTGACCCCCAGCCAGGTGCGCTGGCGCCCGCTCAGCTTCTGGCCTGCACACACCGCGGTGCACGTCGACGCCGCGGGCACCGTGTCGAACTTCGTCACCGGCGACGCGCTGACGGCCACCGCCGACGACGCCACCCATCAGCTGATCGTCACCCGCAACGGCGCCGTGGTGCAGACCTTCCCGATGTCGATGGGTATGGCGGCGGGCGGTCATCAGACGCCGAACGGCACCTACTACGTGCTCGACAGGAAAGCCAAGGTGGTCATGGATTCGTCGACGTACGGGGTGCCGGTCAACTCGGCGTACGGATACAAGGTGACCGTCGAGAACGCCGTGCAGTTCGACAACAGCGGTGACTTCGTTCACAGCGCGCCGTGGTCGGTGTCCGACCAGGGCAAGCGTGACGTCAGCCACGGCTGTATCAACATCAGCCCGTCAAATGCGCAGTGGTTCTTCGACAACTTCGGCACCGGCGATCCCATCATCGTGAAGAACTCCGTGGGTACCTACAGCAAAAACGACGGCTCCAACGACTGGCAGCTGTAGCAGCTAGCCTGGGGACGATGCGTGCCGGAACGGCACGATGAGAAGCCAGGCAATTGGATCTAGTTCCAGATCCTGACCCGGCGTTGCTGGTCCAGGTATAGCTCGTCGTTCTCGGTGACGTCGAAGGCGTCGTAGAAGACGTCGATGTTGCGGATGACGCCGTTGCAGCGGAACTCCGGCGGCGAGTGCGGGTCGATGGCCAGTCGTCGGACCGCCTCGGCGTCGCGTGACTTGGTGCGCCACACCTGCGCCCAGCCGAAGAACACCCGTTGCACGCCGGTCAGGCCGTCGATGACCGGGGCGCTCTCGCCTTTCAGCGACAGCTGGTAGGCCAGCAGCGCGATGGACAGTCCGCCCAGATCGCCGATGTTCTCGCCGACGGTGAAAGCGCCGTTGACGTGATGGCCGTTCTCGAGCCCGCGGGGCGTGTACACGTCGTACTGCTCGATCAGGGCTTTGGTGCGGGCGCCGAACTCAGCGCGGTCATCATCGGTCCACCAGTCGACCAGATTGCCGTCGCCGTCGTATTTGGCGCCCTGGTCGTCGAAGCCGTGGCCGATTTCGTGGCCGATCACCGCGCCGATACCGCCGTAGTTGGCGGCGTCGTCGATGTCGGGGTCGAAGAACGGTGGCTGCAAAATGCCTGCGGGAAAGACGATTTCGTTCATCCCCGGGTTGTAGTAGGCGTTGACGGTCTGCGGGGTCATGAACCACTCGTCGCGATCGACCGGGCCGCCCAGCTTGGCCAACTCCCGGTCGGAGCTGACCGCGCAGCCGCGCCGGTAGTTGCCGTAGAGGTCGCCGCGATCGATGACCAGCTTCGAGTAGTCTCGCCACTCCTTCGGGTAGGCGACTTTGGCGGTGAACTTGTCCAACTTGGCCAGCGCGCGTTGCCGGGTCTGCGGAGTCATCCAGTCCAGGTCGCTGATGCTGACCCGATATGCCTCACGGAGATTGGCGACCAGCGCATCGATGCGGGCCTTGGCGTCCGGCGGGAAATGACGCTCGACGTAAAGCTTTCCGACGGCGTCGCCCAGCATGCCCTCCACCAGCCCGACTCCGCGCTTCCAGCGCTCGCGGATCTGCTCGGCCCCGGTGAGCCTGCGGCCGTAGAACGCGAAGTCCTCGGCGACCAGGACATCGGTGAGGATCCCGGCCCGTGCGTGGATCAGCCGCCACCGGGCCCAACTCTTCCAGTCGTCGAAATCCTCGCTGCGCCACAGCTGGGCGAAAGTGGTCAGGTAATCCGGTTGGCGCACAACAAGTTCGGCGATGGCATCCGGTGTGCTACCGAGCGCGCTCACCCAACCGGACCAGTCGAAGCCGGCGGCGTCCGCCTGCAGATCAGCGAACGTGCGCAAGTTGTAGGTGAGGTCGGCATCGCGTCGCTTCACCACATCCCAGTGCGCGGCAGCCAGTTTGGTCTCCAACGCCACGATCCGTGCCGCGGTCTGACGATGGTCGTCCGGCGCACCGCCGTACACCAGCGCGAATATCCGCGCGATGTGATCCGGGTAGGCGGTCAGCAGCTCGGCATGCTGCTCATCGCGATAGTAGGACTCGTCGGGCAGCCCCAGGCCCGACTGGCTGACGTGCACCAGGTAGCGGCTGGAGTTCTTCGAGTCGGTGTCGACGTAGGCACCGACCCCGCCGCCCACGCCGGTGCGTTGCAGGATACCGACGACCGCCGCCAGCGCATCGGGGTCGGCGGCCTCATCGATCGCCGCCAGCTCGTCGAGCAGCGGCTGCACGCCCCGCCCTTCGACGGTCTCCTCGTCGAGGAAGCTGGCGTACAGGTCGCCGATGCGCTGTTCGTCGGTGCCGGGCGTCAAGGCCTTCTCGGCCTTCTCGCTGACTTCGGTGATCAGGTCGCGCACCTGGACCTCAGCCCGGTCGAACAACGAGCGGAAGGCGCCGTCGGTGGCGCGGTCGGCCGGGATTTCGTACTCGGCCAGCCAGCGGCCGTTGACATGGCCGAACAGGTCGTCTTGGGGGCGGGCACCAGCGTCGATATTGCTCAGGTCCAGGCCCGAGCGGTTAGCTTCTACCGTCACGTCACCCATCCTTCCAAAACCTCAAGCCTGCCATCACCTCAAGCCGTGCATCTTGTCGATCCGGCGCCCGGCTAAGTCGGATTGGCCGGGCTGCTTCTCATCGCGCTGCGCGTCCCCCTCGCCGCTACGCGGCTGGGGGTGCCCCCACTGGATCGTCGCCCGGTACCCTCACCGCCATGCCCGACGAGGAGCAGACCGAGCCGGCGGCCGACGACCGTGATGAAGACACGTCGCCCGAAGAATCCGACGGCCCGATCATCTCCGCCTACGGCGTCGCCTCGGCGGTGCTGGGAGCGCTTTCCGTGGCGGCGGTCGCGTTGGGTGGCGTGATCTGGGCCGCGCACCGCAGTGACGTCGACGAACGCGGCTACCAGAGCCGGGCCATGCAGGCCGCCGTCGACTGGACCGGTGTGTTGATCAACATGAACACCGACAACGTCAGGGCCAGCCTGCAGCGGCTGCGCGACGGGACTGTCGGGGAACTGAACGCCGATTTCGACTCCGCGATCCAGCCCTATCAGCAAGTGGTTCAGCGGCTGCAATCGCATAGCCGTGGTGAGGTCGAGGCGGTGGCGCTGGAAGCGGTGCGCCACGACCTGGACGCCCAGCCCGGGCGGCCCGCGCCGGCTGAGCAACTGCCGGCCTCGATCGCCAGTCGCACCGACACGGTCATGGTGGTGGCCACGTCGGTCAGCGAGAACGCCGGCGGCAAACCGCAGACGGTGCGCTGGAACCTGCGGCTGGGGGTCTCCGACGTGGACGGCAAGCTGATGATCTCGCGGCTCGGATCGATTCGATGAGACCAGGGCCGATCTCATGAGAAATGCCTGGCGGGTGCTGGCTTTTGACGTCGCGGCGCCGTTGGCCGCGATCGCTGCGTTGTTGGCGATCGGCGTCGTTCTGGTCTGGCCGCTGTGGTGGGTGTCGTTGTGTTCGGTGCTGGTACTGCTGATCGTCGAAGGCGTCGCGGTGAATGTCTGGCTGCTGCGCCGTGATTCGGTGACCGTCGGCACCGACGACGATGCGCCCGGGCTGCGGTTGGCGATAGTGGGACTGTGTGCGGTGGCGGTGATCGCGGCGGTGCTGACCGGTTATACGCACTGGACGTCGCCGGACCGCGAGCTGAGGGCCGACTCTGCAGAGGTGGTGCGGATCTCAATCGGGATGGCCGAGGCGACGGCCACGTTCTCGCCGCAAGAACCGGTGGCCGCCATCGACCGGGCCGTGGCCCTGATGGTGCCCGAACAGGCGACCGCGTTCAAGGATCAATTCGGAAAGGCTACAGCGGATTTGGCGCACCGCAACGTCACCGCAACCGCTTCGACGCTGGAAGCCGGCCTCGAGGCGCTCGGGCCCGCCGCGGCCAGCGTGGCGGTGATCCTGCGCGCTACCCAGAACGAACCGGGCCAGCCGACGAGCAACGCGGTGCTGGCATTACGCGTCACGCTGACCAAGCAGAGCGACCATTGGCTGGTGCTGGGCGTGTCGCCGCTCAACGCCCGCTGACGACAGTCCCGATCATCAATAGCCGCGGGGCGGCCGCTGGGGAGCACGTTGGGTCGGCTGTTGAGGCGTCTGGTGAGACCGGGCCTTGGCGAACCGATCAGACAGCCGGCGCATCCGGATCATCAACGACGCCGACGGGCTGGTGGTGGCATCGAGGTAGGCGCCCAGCTCGTCGACGGGCACCCCGATCCGGGACGCGAACTCGGGCAACTTCAGTCCCGACCGTTCGATCAGCACCCGTACGTGGCGGGCCACCTCAGCACACTCGTTGGCCTCCAGGTGCGCGCGGGCGCGGTCCAGCACCTCCGCGAGGGCCTTGGAGATGCCGTACGGCCGTGAGTTCTCCAACACTTCCTCGACTTGTCGGGCGGTGCGCCCGTACGGGTCGCGTTTGATCGCGACCGCGATCTGCTTCCAGGTGGCGATGTCGCCGCCTTCGAGCGCCGACCGGATGGCCGAGGTCGGCCAGAACTCCACCGGCCGATCACCGTTGCGCGGACGGACGGGAGGTCGATGCGGCGCCGGTCCAGGGCGTCGATCCGCTGCCAACGTCACCTCGCCTCCTCCAGCATCGCCACCGCCACCGACAGGCAGCGTTGCCTGATCTCCTCCCAGTCTGCCTTGGAATCGGACCCGGGCCAACGGTCATCATCGAGATCCGACGGATGCGGATCCGCGAGCTGCCGGACCAATTGGGTAGCGATCCATTGCCGCCTGGGTGATTGACTACAGTAGTACCTGTCCATCCCGGCCAGCACTACCGCGGCGGTCTCGGCTTCCATCGTGTCGACCAGCTCAGCAAATTCCGCGTAGTCCCGGCTGCTGTTGCGGCTCATGATCAGGTACCCCTTGAGCCGCAGCGTCTCGGCGCCGGTTGGGATTTGCAGCCGGTCACCGGTAGGCAACTGGACGTGGGTGGTTTCCACCGGGCTGCGCCGCTCGAACCTAGGTTCTTCGGTCTCGGCCTCGGTTTCCAGCGCGTCCAAAGCGACCGAGAGCCGGCCACGCCACAGGGTTACCGGATGGACGGGCCGCGCCGTGCGTGGTGCCGCGCGGCCGGCGCCGTTGCGGTGCGACAAGCCGCCGACGACCTTCCTGGCCACCGAGTGGCCGTTGGTCCCGGCCGCTGTCCCGGCCACCGCCAACCGGTGGGTGGCGGCTTCGTCACCGCCCTTGACCCGTCCCCGCAGCTCGCCGTTGCGTCCACATCCGATGAAGGCCAGCGGGTCGGCCACGGTGATCGCATCCGGCACCAGGTTCTTGAGCCTGGCCGCGGACTTCAGCACGATCCGCAGGTCGGCACCGGGCACCGCTGGCGCCGAGATGTCGTCGGGGATCATTACGACATCGCCGAGATCAACTGTGGGCAAAGGCTTTTCGAAGTCGACCGACGGCAGGATGCGCTCCAGCCAGGCTGGCAGCCACCAGTTCCACTGGTCGAACATCGCCATTAGTGCGGGCACCATCACCAGCCGCACCACCGTGGCGTCCACCGCGATCGCGGCCGCGCACGCCACCCCGATCTCGGCCACCAGCGGCATACCGGCGAACGCGAAGCCGATGAACACCGCGATCATGATCAACGCAGCGCTGGTGATGGTGCGCGCGCTGGTGCTCACGCCGTAGGCCACGGCGTCGTGGGTGTTGCCGGACTGCAGGAACCGCTCACGGATTCGGGTCAGCAAGAAGATCTCGTAGTCCATCGACAAGCCGAACGTCATGGCCAGCACCAGCGGCGGAACGGTGCTGTCGATGGAGCTGATCGGCGCGAACCCGAGCTTTTCCAGCCAGCCCCACTGGAAGACCATCACCAAACTGCCGTACGCGGCGGCGACCGACAACACCGTCATCAGCACGCCCTTGAACGCCAAGAACACTGACTGAATCGAGATCAGCAGCATGACGAAGGCGATCAGCGCGACGAAGACCAATACCAGCGGCTGGGTCCTGGACACCTGGTCGTCGAAGTCTTTGATCAGCGCGGTCGGTCCACCGATGTCCACCCGCGCCGAGCCGGCCCCGGCCGCGGATAGGTGGGCTCGCATCCACCCGATGGTGTTCCGGGCTCCGAGGTCCTCGGGATCCACCGACAGCACCCCGGACAGCATGGCGCTGCTGTTGTTGTCGGCGAATACCGGCGGGGCCACCGAGATCATCTCCGGGGCCTGGCCCATCTCCTGCCGGATCGCGGCGAGAGTCTGACTGTGCGCGGACGAGGACGCGTCGCCCTCGGGGAAGGTCACCATCACCTGCACCGGGCCCAGCGCGCCGGGACCCAGCGCCTCGGCTGCCGCCGACACCCCGGCGCGGATCTCATGCGACGAGTCGAATTGGCGGAGCAGGCTGTTACCCAGCACCATCGACAGCGCCGGCACCGCCATCGCAATGAGGACAGCCGATGCCACCATCGCCGACGCCCACGGCCGGCGCATCACCGAGCCGATCCAGTGACTCCAGAACCGCGACTGCGTCGTTTCGGGGCGCCGCGACCAATGCAGCGCCGCCGACCTCTTGGCGGCTGCCCGACCGAAGGTAGCCAGCACCGCAGGTGTCATGGTCGTCGACGTCAGCATCGCCACCGCGACCGCGAGAATCGCCCCGGTGGCCATTGACGCCAGCGCGGGGGTGTCGATCAAGTAGATCCCGGTGAGTGAGGCGACGACGGTCATCCCGGACAGCACCACCGCGAGGCCCGACGTCGCCATCGCCGCGTCGACCGCCTCCCGGGGTTGACGTCCGGCACGCAGTTCCTCGCGGAAGCGCATCAAGATGAACAGCGAATAGTCGACCGCCAGCGCGATGCCGAACATCGACACCGTCGAGGTGACGAAGACCGACATCGTGGTGTAGGCCGACAGCAGATAGACCAGCCCCATCGTGATCGCGACGGTGCAGATGCCCAGCGCCAGCGGGATCGCGGCGGCGGCAAGCGAGCCGAACACCGCCAGCAACACGATCAGGATGATCGGAAGGTTCCACCGTTCGGCGGCGGCAATGTCGTGTTTGGTGTTGGCCGCCGCGGCCGTGCTGAGCGCGCCCTGGCCGATGACGTACAGCCGGACCCGGCCGTTCTCCATTTGTCCTGGCCGGTCGCCTTGGACGCCGACTTTCGCACGCAGCTTCTTGGCAGCGTCGCTGGCGCTGGCGTTGTTGGAGGAGTCCAGTCGCAACGACACCACGTAGGGCCGGTCGGGCTGGGGCGCCGGCTGGGCCGGATTGGGCACCACCGCCACGTCGGTGACCTGCCCGGCGACTTGCTGCAGAAATCCGGCCGCGGCGTTCATGTCTTCGTAGCTGGCATCCGCGCGCGGCGCAGCCACCAGCGCCAACGGCGAGGTGCCCTGGTCGGGGTAATGGGCCTCCAGCCCGTCATGGACGCGCAGCGACTGGGATCCCGGCACCTCGAAGCCGCCGCCGGTGAGGTGACCCGACTGGGTCACCGTCAGGTAGATCGCGGGTATCAGCGCGAGCAACCAACCTGTGAAGACCAGCCAGCGGAATCTGCGCAGGTTGCTGCTTAGGCGCATCATGAAGTGCTGGATTTTGGTCTCCCCGCATTAGCGTTGCGTGCAGGCGAGCCTACCCCAGCAAGCTATGTAGCGATGCCGCTGAGCTGCAACAACTCGGCAACGATGTCGGGTTCTGCGGAGTGTGAGCAGATTCCTATCGGGTGAATTGGCGGCGGCGCCGGATCCGATGGCAGGATGACCGGTAGGCGTTCGCAATCCGACCGCAGCCGTCTGCGAGGCGACCCGAGATTCGCAAGCCACAAGGAGCTATCTATGACTTCCCTGACCGGGAACACTGCGACGTTGCGCCGTCGGCTGCTCGGCGTATTGACCGCGACCGGGCTGGGCGGCGCCACTGCGGTGGTGCTGCTGTCTGCGCCGTCGGCGGTCGGCGCGTCCGATCCCTGTGCCGCCAGCGAGATGGCGCGGACGATCAGCAACGTCGCCAGGTCTGCAGGTGATTACCTTGACGGGCATCCAGAGACCAACCAGGCGATGACCACCGTCTTGCAGCAGCCGGCGGGACCGCAATCGGTGAACTCGCTGAAGAGCTATTTCGACGCCAACCCCAAGGCGGCCAGCGATATGCAGACCATCGCGTCGCCGCTCGCGGGACTGTCGAGCAAGTGCCAGATGCCGATCAGCATTCCCCAGGTGCTCGGCCTCATGCAGGGCGCGCAGGGTGGCCTTCCGGGCGGGGTGCCCGGTGGCCTGCCGGGTGGTGCCGCAGCGCAGGCCATCGCCGGGGCTCCGGGTGCGCTGCCTTCGGGTGGTCTTCCGGCCGCGCCCGGCGCAGCAGCGATGCCCGGGCTAAGCGCTATCAAGTAGTCGGCTCGCGGGTCGCTGAAGTGTCGGCGGCCTCTGTCGCCGGATCGGGCGGCGGTAACGGGCCTTGCAGGGCCGCTTCGGCCGGGTCTGCGGGAGCCGCTCCGTTTCCGTTGCTGAGTTGCGCCGAAGCCGCGTCGCCGGGTAACTCCAGCGCGGCAGGTTCGGCCGCGGACTCGTCGTCGTCGGGATCGACCTCATTCTTGGTGCGGAACATGAAGAAGAACACCACCCAGCCGACCGCGGCGAGCAGCAACCAGCTGATCAGCCGGTAGATCAACATCGCCGAAATGGCGCCCGGCAGCGACATGCCGCTGGACACCAAGCCAGGCACCAGCACCGCCTCCACGACCAACAGGCCGCCCGGCATCAGCGGTATCGTGCCGACCGCGCGGGCGGCTGCGCATGCGACCGTCAACCCGCCCACCGATGCGTGTTCACCAGCCGCGTATACAGCGAAGCCCAGGCAGGCGACGTCGGCGAACCGGTTGACCAATGACCAGCTGAAGGCGACCGCCAAGTCGCGGCGGCTCAGGCTGACCGATTCCAGTTGACGGAGCATTTCGCGCCACTTGGCCAGGCCGGTATCGGTCGGCCGGCCGCGGACCGAGTTGACCCACGACAACACCCGGCACCCGATCCCGTCGATCAGTTCCGGTCGCGACGCCACCGCCTGGGCCAGCAGCAACAACGCGACAAAGCCGCCAAGGGTGAACAGCAACGAGAACGGGTTGTTCTTCGCGCCGAGAAAGAAAGCGCCGCCCAGCCCAAGCAGCGCCAGCCCACCGGCCTGCAGCACACCCGACATCACCAGCTGCCACGACGCCACCAACGTCGAAGCACCCCAAATCCGTTGCTGCCGAAGCAGAAACGTCGCCGCGAGCACCGGACCGCCGGGGAGCGTGGTGCTCAGGGAGTTGGCCGCGTAGTAGGCGGCTTCGGACCGCAATTGCTTGACGCGCACCCCGGCCGACGCCAGCAGGGTCCGCTGGACCTGGGCGAAGCTGTGCATCAAGACGACCGCCGCCAGGGCGGAGGCCAGCAGCCACCACCACTTCGCCGAGTAGAGGGTCCGGGCGGCCTTGGCCAACTGGTCCCACACCAGGGCCACCTCAACCGTCAGCACGATCGCGACGATGCCCAGGGTGACCCAACGCAGCCACCAATACTTGCCGCGGGCACGCTCTTCGTGCTGGCCGTCGACGTTCCTGGCCGGTGCGTCGTGCGACACGTGTTCAGCGTAGCCGCGCAGGTCGCGCCGGGATCACTGCGCGGTGCAGGTGTCCGCAGTGTTTTACCGGCGGTGGCGTACGCGCCGACGATTAGGCTTGGCTGCATGCCATCGAAGGCCGCCGCGGACTACGAGGACTCGGTAGAACCGATCGTTCGCAAGACCGCTGCCTGGGCCTGGCGGTTGTTGGTCATCCTGGTGGCTCTGGTCGCATTGCTATGGGTCATCAAGCGGCTGGAAATCATCATTGTCCCGCTGCTGCTCGCGTTGATGTTGAGCGCATTGCTGGTCCCGATGGTGGATTGGCTGGACCGGCGGGGCGCGCCCCGCGGTGGCGCGGTCGCCCTGGTGCTACTGGCCGGCTTCGCGATTCTGGGCGGCATCCTGACATTCGTCGTCACCCAATTCGTGATCGGTCTGCCGGATTTGGTCAACCAGGTGACGCGCAGCATCGATTCCACCCGCAACTGGCTGATCGAGGGGCCGCTGCATCTGAGCCGCCAGCAGATTGAGAACGCCGGCAACGCGGCGATCCAGGCGCTGCAGAACAATCAGGCGAAGTTGACCAGCGGCGCACTGTCGACTGCGGCCACCGTCACCGAGATCATCACCGCGGCACTGCTGATGATGTTCACGCTGATCTTTTTTCTCTACGGCGGGCGCAATATCTGGCAATACGTCACCAAGATCTTCCCTACCGACGTCCGGGACCGGGTACGCGCCGCGGGCAACGCGGGATACGGCTCGCTGATCGGCTACGTGCGGGCCACCTTCCTGGTGGCGTTGGTCGACGCGGTGGGAGTCGGCACGGGTTTGGCGATCATGAGCGTGCCGCTGGCGCTGCCGCTGGCTTCACTGGTGTTCCTCGGTGCCGCCATTCCGTTGGTCGGTGCGGTCATCAGCGGTTTTCTCGCGGTGGTGGTCGCGCTGCTCGCGAAAGGATTTGTCTACGCGCTCATCACGCTCGGCCTGATCATCGGGGTGAACCAGCTCGAAGCCCACATCCTGCAGCCGTTGGTGATGGGCCGGGCCGTGTCGATCCATCCGCTGGCCATCGTGGTGGCGATCTCGTCGGGCGGTGTGCTCGCCGGGGTTGTCGGTGCGCTGCTGGCCGTCCCAACGGTCGCTTTCTTCAACAACGCGTTCCAGGTGCTGCTGGCCAAGGATCCGGTCGCTGCGGCCGAGCAAACCGACGACGATGCGGCCATCGTCCAAGCCGAACCCGACGAGCTGGAACCTGAAAACAAGTAGCCGGAAACGAATTCCGCGCTAGATCCGCCCTTCTCGGCGGAGCAGATCCGCAGCGCTGAGCCCGCCGCCCCGGCGTTGACGGGGCCGGTCGGGGGTCTCGCCGCGAGCGTTCATTTTCTCGGTGCCGGTCTCGGGGTCCTTATCGTCCCGCGGGGCGGTCGGGATCGCGGTGGCGGCGTCCTCCGGTTCGGTGGGCGGTTGCCTCGGCGGTTGGTCCCTTGGAATCGGCATCGCCCGGGTTTCGTCAGCAGACGGTTTCGGCGGCGCGGGGGTTGTGCCGCGCGGATCGCCGGGACGGTCGCTGGGCTGCGCCCCGCGCAGCTCGCTGAGCCAGGACTCGATTTCGCGATCGTCGCCGCGGGGTGGTTGGGGTCCCGGCGGCGGAGCCGCGGGTGTGGGTGGGCGTTCGCGTCCCTGGGCGGCGGGGGTGGGCGAAGCGTTTGGCGGGGCCGAGAAGCGAGTCGTCGGTGGCTCTTTGGGCTCAGCCCGCCCTGGCGCCTGCATTCTCGTGGTGCCGGTGGCCGATGGGGTGTCCTGAGCCGGCGGCCGGTACTCCGGCCGAGCCGCAGGCCGCGGCCGCGGCGGAGCCTCCGCGCCGGGGTGGGTGGGGTCGTGTGGTGGACGCGGTGTCGCAGCTACGGGGGGGCGTGCGGCGACCGCCGCCCGCTCGGCCCGGGCGCGGGGGACAGGCCGCTTGCGCTCGTCGGGCAAGTGAATCTCGCCGAGCCCCATGCGGTTCTGCAGGCGTTTCATCCACATCGGGGCCCACCAGCAGTCGTCGCCGAGCAGCTTCATCACCGATGGCACTAGGAACATCCGGACGACGGTGGCATCCAACAGCAGTGCCGCCATCAAACCGAACGCGAGGTATTTCATCATCACCAGGTCGGAGAACACGAACGAACCGGCGACCACGGCGAGCACCAACGCGGCCGCGGTGATGAGGCGACCGGTGGTCGCCGTTCCGATCCGGATGGCTTCCGCGGTAGACATCCCGCGTGCTCGGGCCTCCACCATCCGCGACACCAGGAAGACTTCGTAGTCGGTGGCCAGGCCGAAACCAACCGCGACGACCAACGCTATGAGGACGACCATCAATGGTGTCGGTGTGAAATTCAGCAATTTCGCGAAGTGTCCGTCGACGAAGATCCAGGTCAGGATTCCCATCGTGGAGCCCAGGGTCAGCGCGCTCATCACCGCGGCCTTGATCGGCAGCACAACCGATCCGAACGCCAGGAACATCAACAGCATCGTCGTGGTGAGCAGAACCACCAGCATCAGCGGAGCTTTGTCGAACAAGCTGTGGATGCTGTCCTGCTCAAGAGCCGGAGTGCCGCCGACCAGCAGGCTCAATCCTTTGGGTGGCGTGATCGACCGCAGTTCGGCGATCTTCTTGGCCGCGTCGTTCGCCTTCGACAGACCGTTCTGGATCACCCGCACCGAGTCGTCCTTGGGGTGGGTGGTCCCATTGGGTCCCGCGACGCACGGGTTGCCCGCGATTGCCGGGCAGGCCCGCTCTTGCCAGTTCTTCTCGGTGAACCCGGTGATCGAGGCGGCATCGTTGCGGATCTGGGCGACCTGCGGGTCGGTGACCTTGCTGTGGTTATTGCTCTTGATCACCAGCGTTAGCTGGTTCGTTCGGTAGCCGGGGAAGAGTTTGTCGAAATGCTCCTGCGCCAAGCGGACCGGATTGTCCGGCGGCAGATACTTCTCGCTCATACCGCCGAACGAGAGGTTATGCAGCGGAATGACGAGCGCGATCATGGCGAAGATGATTGGGATGGCAAAGAGCAGCGGTCGTTTCATCACCAGGTTGACCAGCTTGCCCCAGAACCCGGCCTCAACTTCCTCGCGCGTTTTGGTCTTCTGCAGCCGATCCGCAAGCCAGTTCAGGGAAGCTCGCGACACCTTCCAGTTCGCCAGGACGGGTACCCGAAACAGGGTGCGCACGCCGAGGGCGTCGACGTGGCGACCCAGGATCGCCAGGCAGGCCGGCAGCAGCGTGATCGACAGCACCGCAGCCAGCGTCACCGCCGCGATCAGTGCGTAGGTCAGCGACTTCACGAAGCCCTGTGGCAGCAGCAGCAGGCTGGCCCCCGACGCGGCGATCAGCACAGCCGAGAACGTCACCGTACGTCCTGCCGTCATCACCGTGCGGCGCACCGCGGCCTCGGTGTCGTACCCTTCGGCAATCTCCTCGCGGAAACGACTCACCACGAACAGCCCGTAGTCCACCGCGATGCCAAGACCGATCAGGGACACCACCGGCTGGGCGAAAAAGTGAACGGGCCCGAAGAAGGCGATGAACCGCAGGATCCCGGTGGCTCCCGCGATGCTCAATCCGCCGACCATCACCGGCAGGCACGCGGCGACCACCCCACCGAAGACCAGGAACAAAACCACCGCGACCAACGGCAGGGCGAGTACTTCCATGCGTTTTTCGTCGGTGGCAATGGTGCCGGTCAGTGCGCTGGCGATCGGCTCCAGGCCGGCGAGCTGGACCTTCCCGCCGTTCAGTTTCTGAAGATCCGGCTCAATGCTCTTGTAGTTGTTAAGGATCGTGTCGTCGTCATCGCCCTTCAACGGGATGCTGACGAAGGTGTGCTTGCCGTCCTCGCTGGCCATCCCCTTGATGATCGGGTCGGTGCTGGTCGGCGCGGCCAGCCAACCGGCCCAGCCGACGACCTGGTCAGAGTGGTCTTTCTTGAGTTCGTTGAGCTCGCTGACGATCTTCTGCCGCCACGCCGGGTCGTCGATGGTGTTGGGTGCGGTGAAGGTGGCGACGACGTGGCTGGTGCGGTCGCGGCCGTAGGTCTGGTCGCCGAGCACCGACGCCTTGACCGACTGGCTGTTGTCGTCGTAGAAGCCGCTCTGGGTGACGTGTTTGCCCAGGCTGATGCCGAAGATGCCACCGAACAGGGACAGCGCCACCGTGATAGCGATGACGATGAACCGGTAGCGGTACACAGTTCGACCCCACCAGGCGAACACGTAAGCTCCTTACTGGATCTGCGGCGACCCGCGCATTGGTTTTGAGTTGTCAGACACGCGAGGTCAGCAACGAAGACAGCGGCCGGAACGGTTGCAGCCACGCCCCCTTCTCAGGCAGCGAATCCAGGCCGATTCGCGGCAGCGGCTCCCGGAAAACACCCGCGATGTCCTCCAGGTCGACAAATTCCAAGGTATCCGACGCTAGCGCCCAACTGGCGTGTTCGCGAAATCCGAGCACCTGTACGGGTACCCCGTTGCGCGAGATTTCCTCCAACGGCGCTCGGAACGCCTGGCCATCGGCGGACGCCACCATGAGCGCCGCCAACCCCTCCTGCGACCGCTGCGCGATGTGCCCGAGCATGTCGCTGTCGACATCGCTGTCCTCGTCGAGTTTCGGCTTGGCGAAGACCGCGAACCCGACATTGCGCAGCGCATCCACCCACGGCCGGACCACGTCGGCGCTGCCCGCCGCGATGTTGGTGAACACGGTGGCCTCGGGTTCAGCTGCGATTTCTGCGGCATCCTGTCGCTTGGCTGCCACTTCGGCGGTGCGGGCCAGCAACCAGCGGCCGAGCGCATCGAAACGTGGGCGTTCCAGTGCGGTGGGTCTGCGGCCCAGGATGGATCCCAAACCCATGTCCAGGTTCGGCGCATCCCAGACCAGCAGCACGCGCCGGGCCGTTGGTCCGACATCGGGTATGGGGTCGCCGGACACCCGCACCGGTGCGCTGACCGGTGGGGTCGGTTTGGCGGTCGTTTCGTCGGTCAGGCTCATGGGCGGTCTCTTTCGGGGCGGCTCTGCCACAGCAACTCGGTGACGGCGCTGCCGGCATCTTGCGCCTTGGTCTCGTATTTAGTAGTCGGTCGGACGACGGAGATCGCCGGTTCGCGGAGTGGATCCAGCCGCGACAGCCTGGGTTCGGCGTCGCCGACCTCGGCGATCTGGTCGGCGTAGCCGGGATGGTCGGTGGCGGCGTGCAGGACACCGCCGAGGCGCAGCCGGTCAGCGATCAGTGCCACCGTGTCGGGCTGGAGCAGCCGGCGTTTGTGGTGACGGGCCTTGGGCCACGGATCGGGGAAGAACACCCGGACCCCGCTCAGCGAGGCGGGCGCGATCAGTTGTTCCAGGACGTCGACGGCATCCCCGCGGATCAACCGGATATTAGGGACGTTTTCCCGCTCGATCGCCGAGAGTAGCTGCGCCAGTCCGCGCCGGTACACTTCGACGGCGATCACGTCGACTTCCGGCTCGGACTGCGCCATGGCTAGCGTCGAAGTGCCTGTGCCGCAGCCAATTTCGAGAACCAGCGGCGCATCGCGGCCAAACCAGGAACGCGTGTCCAGCGGTTCATCCGGAGCGTCCGCGGCGTGCCGCGGTATCGCCACGTATCCGAGCTCCGGCCACAGCCGCTCCCAGGTCCCCTGCTGGGCGGGCGACAACGCAGAACGCCGCGAGCGGAAACTGGTGTTCCGGCGGTAGCCGCCGGAACTGCGCTCCGCATGCACGGTGTGGGAAGGTGTCGGCGGTGTGGCCGCTTCCACCCCTGGGTGCGAGCGCATCCGTTCATCGTTGCCTATGAACCCATGATGTCACCGCCCGCGGGGCAGATTGATACCCAACAGTTGCCTTCGGCTGGTATGGGGTGACTCGCTTCTAGGCGGCGCAGATGTCACCATTCGACCGACAATCCCGGTGGTGCTACGCCGCAATCGGCAGCGGCTCGGCGACAATGGGGCTGTGCCGGGGCAGTAGCGGCACCTACAGGCGAACATGAGCGGATAGGGGCATCCGATTTTCGTCGACGAGCTGGAGCGATTTTCGGCCGAGGTCGCCGACCCGCGCTGCGCCGCGATCGCCAAGCGGCTTGCCATCCCGCTACGGGTGGCCGTATCCGGACGCCGCGGCGTAGGCCGCAGCACCGTCGCGCACGCGCTGGCGCGTGCCGGGGAGCTGCGCGGAACCATCACGGTGACGACGTCATTGGAGGCCGACGTGGACGTCTACGTCGTCGCCGAAGTGGTCAAACCCGAGGATTGCGACGCGATCGCAGCGACCGGTCGGCCGGTGTTGGCCGTGCTGAACAAGGCGGATCTGATCGCGACCACCCAATCCGGCCGCCATCCCCACGGGCCGACCACCGCGGCGAGAGACTGGAGCGCACGGCTGTCTACCCGCACCGGAGTGCCCATCGAGCCGTTGGCCGGGGCGCTCGCGGTCGCCGCGCTCGACGACCAGGTGGACGACACGCTGTGGGCTGCGTTGCAGATGCTGGCCACCCAGCATCCGGTGACGCCGCAGCTGCGGCGCCGGCTTTTGGACACCCTCGACGTGTTCGGCGTCACGCAGGCGGTGGCCGCGATCCGGCGCGGGGCGACCCGCGCCGAGACCGACACCCTGTTGCGGCGTCTCAGCTGTATCGATGAGGTCGTCGACAAGATCGGGGTGCTCGGCGCGCAGGTGCACTATCAGCGCGTGCTGGACGCCGTCGCCGAACTGGAGACGCTGGCCGTCACCGACCGGCGAGTCGGCGAGTTCCTGTCTCGCGACGACACGGTGGTCGCCCAGATGCTGGCCGCGATGGACGCCGTCGAGGCGGTCGGCCTGAAAGTCGATCGCTGTGACAGCGCTGGGGCGCATCTGCGCCGCGCGGTGGACTGGCAGCGCTACCGGCGTGGGCCGGTCGCGGGCATGCACCGCGCCTGTGGCTCGGACATCGTCAGGGGTTCGCTGCGGCTGTGGTCGAAGGTCGGGGGATCGGCGTGACCGACCAGCCAGACGACAACTCGGTTGCCGACGTAGACGCAATGGTGGCGGCGATCGGGCCGCGGCTGGGCGCGCCCATCATCAATCGCCTCGACGCGGTCCTGGTGACCGGGCCGTGGCTGGCCGGGGTCAGTGCCGTCGTCGCCGCGCTGAGCGAACGGCTACCCGAGCACAGGTTCGTCGAGGCGACCGATTTGACGGCCGGTGAGGCGCCGAGGGCGGTGATGTTCGTCGTCTCGGCGGCCGCCGCGTTGACCGAATCCGACTGCACTCTGCTTGACGCGGCGGCCGCCCAGACCGACGCGGTGATCGGTGTGCTGTCGAAGATCGACGTGCATCGCAACTGGGACGATGTCCTGGCCACCAACCGCGAGGTGCTTACGGCGCACGCGCCGCGCTACCGCGACGTGCCCTGGGTAGGAGTCGCCGCCTTGCCCGAGCGCGGCGAGCCACGCGTCGACGACCTCGTTGCCACGTTATCCGAACAGCTTCCCGACACGGACCTTCCGCGACGAAACAGGTTGCGGGCATGGGAATCCCGGTTGCAGACCGTCGCCGACCGATACGACCGCGACGCCGACGGCGCGGGCCGGCGAGCGCGGGTCGAGGCGTTACGCGAGCAGCGCAGCACTATCCTGCGGCAGCGACGGCTGTCCAAGTCCGAGCGCACGATTGCGCTGCGTAGCCAGACCCAGCAGGCTCGGGTCCAACTGTCTTACTTCGCCCGCAATCGCTGTGCCTCGGTGCGCTCCGAGCTGCAGGAGGATGTCACAAGTCTGACCCGGCGCAAACTGCCGGAGTTCGAGCGCTACGCCGGTGTTCGTATCAACGAGGTGGTTGCCGAGGTGGACAACGGCACTACCGCGCATTTGGCCGACGTCGCGCAGAGCCTGGGACTGGCGTTCGACTCATCGGCATCGGCCGCACTCCCGACGATCGACCTCCCAGCCCCACAGCTGAAGTCGCGACGGCTGGAGACCCGGCTGATGATGCTGGTGGGCGCGGGCTTCGGGTTGGGGGTGGCGTTGACGCTCAGTCGGCTGTTGGCCGACCTGGCGCCCGGGCTCACCGTGGCCGGAGCCGTCGCGTGCGCAGCGATCGGGCTTGGGCTCACCGTCTGGGTGGTGGGAACTCGTGGGCTGCTGCGCGACCGCGCGTTGCTCGACCGTTGGGCGGGCGAGGCGACCGCACGGCTGCAGTCCGCGGTCGAGCAGCTGGTCGCGACTCGTGTGCTGGCAGCCGAGTCGTCGCTGACCGCCGCCCTGGGCGAGCAGGACGAGGTGGAAAGCGCACGGGTCGCCGAGCAGGTCAGCGTCATCGACACCGAGCTGCGCGAGCACGCCGTCGTCGGGGCGCGGGCCGCGGCGCTGCGGGGACGGGAGATGCCGACCCTGCAGGCCGCGCTCGGGGCGGTCCGGGCAGAGCTCGGCGAACCTGCACAGGCCACGACGGACGCCGCCACCCCGCCCGAGGCCGCCGGTGCCCCGCCCGAAACATCGGTGCCTGCCGATGCCGGCAACGATGAAATCGACGAAACCCCGTCGGCAAATACCGCAGATAACGTGTTCTGAATCGTTCCTGTGAGTTAACCAATACACTCCCGACCCTTTCTGGGTATACGACTCGCGATAACCTGTGTTGAGTGCCGCCGCAAATTAGCCGCGCAACACGTGCATAGCGAGTGCAGGAGATTTCGATGACTTCAGCGACCGTTCCCGGTCTGGATACCGCGCCGACGAAGCACCAGGGCCTGCTGTCCTGGGTGGAGGAGGTCGCCGAGCTAACCCAGCCGGACCGGGTGGTCTTCGCGGACGGCTCCGACGAGGAGTGGCAGCGGCTTGCCGAGCAATTGGTCGAGGCGGGCACCTTTAAAAAGCTGAACGAGAAGAAGCACCCCAACTCCTACCTGGCGTTGTCCGATCCGTCTGACGTGGCGCGGGTCGAGTCGCGGACCTTTATCTGCTCGGAGCGCGAAATCGACGCCGGACCGACGAACAACTGGATGGACCCGGCCGAGATGCGGTCCACCATGACCGACCTGTACCGCGGCTGCATGCGGGGTCGCACCATGTGGGTGGTCCCGTTCTGCATGGGCCCGCTGGGTGCCGACGACCCGAAGCTTGGGGTGGAGATCACCGACTCCGAGTACGTGGTCGTTTCGATGAAGGTGATGACTCGGATGGGCAAGGCCGCACTGGACAAGCTCGGTGACGACGGCTTCTTCGTCAAGGCGTTGCACTCAGTCGGGGCGCCGCTGGAACCCGGGCAAAAAGACGTGCCATGGCCGTGCAACGACACCAAATACATCACCCACTTCCCGGAAACCCGGGAGATCTGGAGCTACGGCTCGGGTTACGGCGGCAACGCGCTGTTGGGCAAGAAGTGCTATTCACTGCGGATCGCATCGGCGATGGCCCACGACGAGGGCTGGCTGGCCGAGCACATGCTGATTCTCAAGTTGATCTCCCCGGAGAACAAGGCGTACTACTTCGCCGCGGCGTTCCCGTCGGCCTGCGGCAAGACGAACCTGGCGATGCTGCAGCCGACCATCCCGGGCTGGCGGGCCGAGACGCTCGGCGACGACATCGCCTGGATGCGGTTCGGCAAGGACGGCCGCCTCTACGCGGTCAACCCCGAGTTCGGTTTCTTCGGGGTGGCGCCGGGCACCAACTGGAAGTCCAACCCCAACGCCATGCGCACCATCGCCGCAGGCAACACCGTGTTCACCAATGTCGCACTCACTGACGACGACGACGTTTGGTGGGAGGGCCTGGAGGGCGAGCCGGATCACCTGATCGACTGGAAGGGCAACGACTGGGATCTGCGCGAGACGGAAACCAAAGCCGCGCATCCGAATTCGCGGTACTGCACGCCAATGTCGCAGTGCCCGATTCTGGCGCCGGAGTGGGATGACCCGCAGGGCGTGCCGATCTCGGGCATTCTGTTCGGCGCCCGCCGCAAGACCACTGTGCCTTTGGTCACCGAGGCGCGCGACTGGCAGCACGGCGTGTTCATGGGAGCCACCATGGGCAGCGAGCAGACGGCAGCCGCCGAGGGCAAGGTCGGTACCGTGCGCCGCGACCCGATGGCCATGCTGCCGTTCCTGGGCTACCACGTCGGCGACTACTTCCAGCATTGGCTCGACCTCGGTAAGAACTCCGACGAATCCAAGCTGCCGAAGGTGTTCTTCGTCAACTGGTTCCGTCGCGGCGAGGGCGGCAAGTTCCTCTGGCCGGGATTCGGCGAGAACAGCCGGGTGCTGAAGTGGATCGTCGACCGCATAGAGCACAAGGCCGGCGGTCAAGAGACGCCGATCGGCACCGTTCCCGCCATCGACGATCTCGACTTGGACGGGCTGGATGTCGACGCGGCCGATGTGGACCGAGCGCTGGTGGTAAACGCCAGCGAATGGCGCGAGGAACTGTCGCTGATCGAGGAGTGGTTCGATTTCGTCGGCGACAAACTGCCCACCGGCGTCAAGGACGAGTTCGAGGCGCTCAAGCAGCGACTGGCCGAGTCCGACTGATCCCCGAGGCTGCTGCAGGGTAGCCACATCCGAAATATCGGTCGATCGAACATTCTTTTACGACGCTGCTGAGCAGCAAATTTGATGCACGTCCGGCGATTTATTGGGTAGCCGGGCTATGTTGCTGGAACGCCGCCTGGCGGGTAACTTGTCGACCGGGGGTCGCAGTCGGCCTCACTGCGACTAGGCCGGCGAGGTGTATGTGACGACCACCGCCCGTGACGCCGGGAGGTCGACCGTGTCGTCGCGGATACTGTTCCGCTCACTAGCGATCGTCACCACCGTGATCTGCCCGGCCATGGTGCTACGCGTCCTGGGTGTCCAGCCGAGTCCGATTCTGGGCCTGATCACCTACGGTGCCGCTGTGGTGGCGGCCAGCTTCGTGCTGGCATGGGCCGCCGAAGCCGCCCAAATCGACGTTTCCGGCAGCCTGGCTGTGGCCGTGCTGGGCGTCATCGCCGTGTTGCCCGAGTACGCCGTCGACCTCTACTACGCCTACACCGCCGGTCATGTGCCCGAGTACACCCAATACGCGGCGGCGAACATGACCGGCTCGAACCGGCTGCTGATGGGTGTCGGCTGGCCGGTCGTCGTGCTGGTCAGCGTGCTGGTGGCGCGCCGGGCCACCGGCCGCAAAGTCGGTGGACTCGATCTCGACGCAAGCAATCGGGTGGAGATCGGTTTCCTGATGATCGCCGGGCTGGTCGTCTTCGTCATCCCCGCGACCGGCCGTATCCACATCGCCTTCGGGGTAGCATTGCTGGCCTGGTTCGGTTTCTACCTGTACAAGCTGACCCGCGGCGAGGTCGAGGAACCCGAGCTGGTCGGCACCGCCGCGGCGCTGGGCGCACTTCCTGACCGGGTACGCCGGATCACGGTATCGGTACTGTTCATTCTCGCCGCTTCGGTAATCGTTACGTGCGCAAAACCGTTCGCCGACAACCTGATCGATGCCGGCACGCAGCTCGGTATCGATCGTTTCCTGCTGATCCAGTGGCTGGCGCCGCTGGCGTCGGAGGCCCCGGAGTTCATCATCGCGACCATCTTCGCCGCCAGGGGCAAGGGCGCGATCGCGATCGCGACGCTGATCTCGGCGAAGGTAAACCAATGGACCCTGCTCATCGGGTCGTTGCCGGTGGCGTACATGCTCGGCGGAGGTGGCCCGTCAATGCATCTGGACGGCCGCCAGATCGAGGAGATAGTGCTCACCGCCGCGCAGACGTTGATGGGCGCGGCGCTGTTGCTCGGCCTGCGGTTCGAGCGCTGGGCGGCCTGGGCGCTACTGGGCTTGTTCATCGTGCAATTCCCGATCACCTCGACCGAAGGGCGCCTTTTCCTCAGCGCCGCGTACGCGGCGATAGCCGTTGTGGCGTTGGTGCGCAATCGCCGCCAGCTGCCGGCGACGCTGTCGGCACCGTTCGCCGGTCGGGCCAAGCGTCACGGCGGCCATCCGCACCAGCTGCCGGAACCGGCGCACTCGCGGTAGCGGCGCGGCCGCCGCATACCCTTGACAGCTGTCAAGTTTGGCGGCGGTACAGTCTGCGCATGCAGATTCGCGAGCATCTTGGCGCCAACAAGCCGGCCATCATCCTTTACCCGGCCGGCACCGTCATCACCTTCGACGAGCTGGAAACCCGCGCCAATCGGCTGGCGCACTACTTCCGGCAGGCCGGTCTGGTCGAAGGCGATGCCGTCGCGATCCTGATGGAGAACAACGAACACATCCACGCGATCATGTGGGCAGCCCGACGCAGTGGGCTGTACTACGTGCCGATCAACACCCACCTGACCGCGGCGGAGGCCGCGTACATCATCGACAACAGCGCCGCCAAGGCGATCATTGGCTCGGCCGCGCTGCGCAAGACCTGCGAAAACCTCGCCGAGCACTCCCCCGCCAGGGGGAGGGGCCCCCAGCCCGGCGGCCTGCCCGACCTGCTGATGATCGCCGATGATGACCTCGACGGCTGGCAGCGCTACCCCGAATGCGTTGCCGGTCAGCCGGATACACCGATCGACGACGAACGTGAAGGTGATCTGCTGCAGTACTCCTCAGGCACGACCGGCCGGCCCAAAGGGATCAAACGGGAGCTGCCGCACGTCTCGCCCGCCGAGGCGCCGGGCATGATGTCGGCGCTGGTCGGATTCTGGATGCACCCCGAGACGGTCTATCTCAGCCCGGCGCCGCTGTACCACACCGCGCCGTCGGTGTGGTCGATGACCGTGCAGGCCGGCGGCATCACGACGGTCGTCTTGGAAAAGTTCGAGCCCGAAGGCTGTCTCGATGCCATCCAATGCCACCGTGTCACGCACGGACAGTTCGTGCCGGCCATGTTCACCCGGATGCTGAAACTCCCTGAAGCAAAGCGTAATTCGTACGACCTGTCCAGCCTGCAGCGGGTGATGCACGCGGCGGCACCGTGTCCGGTGGAGATCAAGAAGCAGATGATCGACTGGTGGGGGCCGATCGTCGACGAATACTACGCATCCTCGGAAGCGATCGGGTCAACGTTGATCAGCGCCGACGAGTGGCTGGCGCATCCCGGCTCGGTGGGCAAGCCGATGATGTGTCAGATCCATATCCTCGACGAGGACGGCAACGAGCTCCCTCCGGGACAGGCCGGCGAAATCTACTTCGAGGGCGGCTTTTCCTTCGAGTACCTGAACGACGCGGAGAAGACCGCGGCCGCCCGCGACAGGCACGGCTGGACGACCGTCGGCGACGTCGGCTATGTCGACGACGACGGCTACCTTTATCTGACCGACCGCCGTCACCACATGATCATCTCCGGCGGCGTGAACATCTATCCGCAGGAAGCCGAGAACTTACTAGTCACTCATCCGAAAGTGCTCGACGCCGCCGTGTTCGGCATTCCCGATGACGAGATGGGCCAGAGCGTCAAGGCGGCAGTGCAGACCGTCGACCCAGCGGACGCCACCGGCGAATTCGGCGACGAGCTGCTCACCTGGCTGCGAGACCGCCTGGCGCACTACAAGTGTCCGCGGTCAATCTCGTTCGAAGCGCAGCTGCCGCGTACCGATACCGGAAAGCTGTACAAAAACGAACTGGTCGCGAAGTATTCGGTGTGACGCTACGCATCGTCGAAGTGTCGGAGTCGGCCTCCGACGTCGACGCTGCACCATGTCGCGTTCCGGTTGTGGCCGTCGGGCCGCTCGGGGGCGCGTCCGAATTCTGGCTCCAGCACGCGACATTCACCCTCACCGAGGACGACACTGACGACCGCCGGGCAGTCACCGTCCCGTCGATCGATTCGGCGATTGCCGAACTGGCCGCGCGGCTAGACCGCTGGCCGCTGGCCGCAGCAGTCTGTGACGGCGTGCTGCGGTCGGTGGATCCGGCGGGCCCGGCGCTGCCCGGCGTGGTCACCGAGTCGCTGGCCTACTCGACGCTGCAGGCCGGCCCGGAGTTTGCCCGCTGGCTGGCCGAACGCGGCGCGGCCGCCATGCCCGACATCGCCGATCCGGTGCGGGCCAACCGCGACGGCAACACGCTGCGGATCGCGTTCAACCGCCCGCTTCGTCACAACGCGTTCTCCACCGATGCGCGCGCCGCGCTGCTGGAGGCGTTGACTGTGGCGCAACTGGACCCATCGATCGACGAGGTCGTGCTGACCGGCAACGGCCCGTCCTTCTGCAGCGGCGGCGACCTTGGCGAGTTCGGGACGTTCAGCGACCCGGCCAGCGCGCATCTTGCCCGCACCCGTTACAGTCCGGCGCTGGTGCTCGACGCGCTCACCGCCCGGCTCGGGCAGGCCTGCCGCGCCGAAGTTCACGGCCAGGTACTGGGCAGCGGATTGGAGATGGCAGCGTTCTGTGGCCGGGTCCAGGCTGCGCCTGATTCGGTGTTCGGGCTGCCCGAGTTGAGCCTGGGGCTCATCCCCGGCGCGGGCGGCACGGTCAGCGTGACAAGACGGATAGGCCGTTGGCGCACAGCCTATTTGGTGCTATCTGGCCGCACTGTCGACACCGACACCGCGTTGGCGTGGAGGTTGGTGGACGCGAAAAGTGAGCGTTGACTTGGCGGCGCAGTTATTCGTGCGACGGCGACCCCAGCGCCAACTTGTCGGTATCGGGGTCCTCGGACGGCGCATGTGCCGCGATCCCGCGCACCTTGTTGGGCCCGCGGGGGTTGACAACCTGCGGCCACCAGAACCAGCGACCCAGCAGCGTCGCGATCGACGGCATGAACAGCGCACGCACCACAAACGTATCGAGCAGCAGCCCAATACAGACGGTGGAACCGAACATTCCGATCGCCCGCAGATCACTGCCGAGCATCGCGAGCATCGTGAAACCGAACACAATGCCCGCGGACGTCACCACTGCACCGCTGCCGCCCATCGCCCGGATATACCCGGTCTTGAGTCCAACGTGAATCTCCTCTTCGAATCGGGAGACCAGCAGCAGGTTGTAGTCGGACCCGACCGCCAACAGGACGATGACCGACAGCACCAGCGTCACCCAGTAGATGTGCTGGCCTAACACGTCCTGCCAGATGAGCACCGAAAGCCCGAACGACGACGCGATGGAGCTGGACGCGGTGCCGACAATCACCACCGCGGCCACAAAACTTCGGGTGATCAGGGTCATGATCAAAAAAATCAGGGTCAGCGATGCCAGGATCGCCATTATCAGGTCGTATTTGGCACCGTCTTGCATGTCCTCGTAGAGGCCGGCCATGCCGGCCACATACACCTTCGCGTCGGACAGGGAGGACTGCTTGAGGGCCTCCTGCGCCGCCGTTCGCTCGGGCTCGACCCGCTTGATTCCCTCCGGCGTGGCCGGATACGTCTGATGGGTGACAAAGAACCGGGCGGACTTGCCGTCCGGCGACATGAACAGCCTGAGCCCGGTTTGGAAGTCTTTGTTGTCGAACGCCTCGGCCGGCAGGTAGAAGAAATCGTCGTTCTTGGAGTCGTCGAAACTTTGACCCATCATGATTTGGGTATCGCTCAGGTCCTCTAATTGGTTGACGAATCCGTCGAGCGTGCTGTGCACTGTTACCACTAGGCCCCGCAGGATATTCAGGGTGTCGATTACCGCCGGCAGCAGCTCGGTCACTTGCGGTAGGAGAAAATCCAGGCGGCTTACGTCGGTGGAGAGAAAGTGCAGTTTTTCGCTCAGCTTGTCTACTCCGTCCAGCGACTCAAATAGCGATCTTAGTGCCCAGCACATGGGGATATCGAAGCAGTGCTTTTCCCAGTAGAAGTAACTCCGGAGTGGCCTAAAGAAATCATCAAAATCCGCGAAATGGTCTCGGATCTCATCGGTAACAGCCGTGGTGTCCTGCGTCACACCGGCGAGGTCATGAGTGGTCGTGTCGATTTCTTCCAGATGGGTATAGATCTGCGTTATCAGGACGATATCCCTGTCAAGCTGAAGAGATATAGTGTCTATATCCTTAACGCGGTCTTTCAGGGATTTGATATTCTGTATGATTAGCTGGTTTGACGCGCTCAGCTGAAACGGTACCGAGCTGTGCTGAAGTGGAATCCCCAACGGCCGGGTAATGTCCTGTATCATCGCGATGCCGACAACCCGCATGATATTTTTCGCAACCCGATCCAGAACCAGCATGTCCGCCGGATTTCGCATGTCATGGGTGGCCTCGACCATCGTGATATCGGGGGCCATCCTTGCGGCAGTGAAATGCCTTTCCGCGGCCGCGTAGCCGACATTGACCGGGGTATCTTTCGGCAGATAGTGGCGGTCGTCGTAACCCGGCTTGAACCCCGGCAGGGCGGTGAGGCCGACCAGTATGACCGCGCCGCTGCCCACCATGATCGGCGCGGGCCACCGCACGACAGCGGTGCCGACCCGGCGCCAGAATGTACTTTGCTTCGCCCCTTTCGGCACCAGCAGCCCGAAACGGCTGGCCACCACAACCACAGCCGGTCCCAAGGTGAGCGCGGCAGCGACAACGACGATCATGCCTACTGCGACTGGTATCGCCATGCTGTGGAAGTAGGGCAATCGGGTGAAGTAGAGAGTTGCCGAGGCTCCGGCAATGGTCAACCCCGAACCCAGGATGACGGGGGTGACACTGCGAATGGTTGTGTAGTAGGCGGTTACGACATCCTGACCGGCCAGGTGCGCCTCTCGATAGCGGCCGATGAGGAATATCCCGTAGTCGGTGCCGGCTGCGATCGCCAGCATCACCATGATATTGACCGCGAACGTCGTCAACCCCATGATATTGACATACCCAAGGAACGCGACAACTCCGCGAGCGCAAGCCAATTCGAGCAGCGTTAAGAAAAGCTGTATCAGCATCGAGACGAGAGATCGGTAGACGATGAGCAACATGATCGCGATCGCCCCGATCGTAAACAGGGTGATCTTCACCAGGCTTGCGTCCCCGATTGCGCGCAGATCCGCGGTGAGCGCCGCGGGTCCGGCGACATATGCCTTCACCCCGGGAGGTGCCGGTGTGTCGGCGATAGCCTTCCGGACCGCGTTCACGGATTCGTTGGCGAACGTTTCGCCCTGGTTGCCGACGAGATTCAGCAGGACGTAGGAGGCCTTTGCATCGGGACTTTGGACGCCCGCCGCGGTCAATCGGTCACTCCAGAAATCCTGGACATGCTCGATATGCGCGTGATCGCTATATAGTTTTTTTAAAATCTCGTCGTAGTAGTGGTGCGCGGCATCGCCAAGCGGTTGCTGGCCCTCCAGGACCATCATCACCGTACTGTTGGATTTGTATTCCTTGAAATTAGAACCGACAAGCGCCGCCGCTTTCATCGACGGCGCATCCGTGGGTGCCAGCGGTACCGAGTGTTGTTCGGAAATCACTTCCAATTGGGGGACAAAGATGTTCACGATGATCGTGAGCGCCACCCAGAACAGGATGATCGGCAGCGCGAAAATGCGCAGCGTGTGCGCGACGAACGGTCGCTTGCCGTGCGCGTCGGTATGCGCGTTGGTGTCTTCCGTCATCCGGATTTCACCAGGCAGAAGGTCTGGGCGTTGCCGCCGACGGCACGCCGTTCGTCGAGGAGCTCATTGTCGATTTTGATCCGACAGCCGATTTGGCCGCTGTTGCCCTGCACGATCATGGTGGCCTCGACCGCCGGCAGGACAGTGACGACGGTGTACGACCACGGCAGCGGCACGTCGTTGAGCTGGTGGACGTTCGCCTCGGCATCCCAGTAGTTGATATCGGCGGTGGTCCCGGGCGGGCCGAAGGCCTCGTAGCCGATGTACTTCGGGTTGAACTGCACAATCTCGACCCCCGCGCCGGCGTTGGCGTTGAGGTCCGCAGACGCGAATACTTTGTGCAGCCGGGCAATGAGTACGCCCGAAACAGCGAGCACCACCACGAAAACCAGCGGTATCCAGTGCCGTTTGAGCGTTCTGGTCACGAGAATCCTCCGCACCTCACCGCTTCCGCGGCCGCAGGAACCTTGGGATCGCTAAGCAGCGTATACAGAACGCCAGAGGTACGTAAACCATTTCCGTCAGTGGGCCCGATCAAGGTCACCCCGGCGACGCGGCGCATTCGGAATCTCGGAATTCTCGTTCGAAATTGTCGACTGCCGCGCCTGACATGGGTCGCGGAGGCGTTCCCCTTCGGCGCTGTTCTGCTTGCGCGAGACCGGGCCAGGGGAGGACTCTATGAGCTGCGTGCGGTTTTCGGTTACAAGGTAGGCCACATGAAACGGTTCGTCGTCACACTGTCGGCATTCGCTCTGCTGGCCACGTCCTGTTCGTCTGAGGCATCCACAGCCAGCGGACATGCGGTTTCCCCGCCGAAGCAACAGACGCCCGCGTCTAAACCTATTGCGCACGTGGGCGACGCGCTCAACCTCATGCGCATAGGCGAGCAAAAAATCACGGTGACGTTGCTACAGGTCATCAACCCGGCGACAGTTCCGAACGGCTGGGGCGACGCTGGCAAGACCTATATCGCAACCAAACTGAAGATCACCAATGCCGGAACGTCGTCCATCGTAGGTAATACCAACAGCGACGTCTCAGTGGTCGGATCCGACAACCACAGTTACCGGGCGGATTTCGCCACCGTGACCGAGTGCAAGGACTTCGTGGACGGGTGGTTCCTACTCGCCGCGGGCGCCTCCACAACCGGCTGCGTTGTGTTCAAGCTTCCACAGGGGGTCACGTCGGTGAAGGTCAAATACGCGCCGTCATCGGGCATTTCCCATGACGTCGGCGAGTGGCTTAATCCTTAGAACTAAATGCCGCCCCGAGACACCAGCTGGCCGGCGATCACGTTGCGCTGGATCTCGTTGGTGCCCTCACCGACGATCATCAGCGGAGCATCGCGGAAGTAGCGCTCGACGTCGTATTCGGTGGAATACCCGTAGCCGCCGTGGATGCGCACGGCGTTCAGCGCAATCTCCATCGCGACCTCTGAGGCGAACAGCTTGGCCATCCCGGCCTCCATATCGCAGCGCTCACCGCTGTCGTAGCGCTCGGCGGCATAGCGGGTGAGCTGGCGGGCGGCGGTGAGTTTCGTCGCCATGTCGGCCAGATAGTTGCCGACCGACTGGTGTTTCCAGATCGGCTGGCCAAAGCTCTCGCGCTGCTGTGCGTAGGCCAGCGCGTCATCAAGGGCGGCGGTCGCCACGCCCAATGCGCGTGAAGCGACCTGAATGCGGCCGGTCTCAAGGCCTTTCATCATCTGCGAAAAGCCTTTGCCTGCTTCGCCGCCGAGAATCGCCGACCTCGGCACCCGATAATTGTCGAACGAAAGCTCGCAGGTCTCCACGCCCTTGTAGCCCAACTTGGGCAGATCCCGTGACACCGTCAGCCCGGGGCCGTGCTCGACGAGCAGCACCGAAATGCCCTTGTGCCGCGGCTGCGCGGTCGGGTCGGTCTTGCACAGCAGCGCGATCAACCCTGACCGGCGGGCGTTGCTGATCCAGGTCTTGGACCCATTGACCACCAGGTGGCCCTCGCCGTCGGGCAGTGCCGTGGTGGACATGTTCTGCAGATCGCTGCCACCGCCCGGCTCGGTGAGCGCCATCGTCGCACGCACCTCGCCGGTGGCCAACGTCGGCAAGTAGTGCCGCTTCTGCTCCTCGGTGCCGAATAAGGTGAGCAGCTTGGCCACCACCGTGTGGCCGCCCATCGCGCCGGCCAGGCTCATCCAGCCGCGCGCAAGCTCCTGGGTCACCAGCACGTAGCACGGCATCGACACCGGCGTGCCGCCGTACTCCTCGGGGACGGCCAGCCCGTAGATGCCGATGCGCTTCATCTGTTCGATCCACGCTTCGGGATACTCGTTGGCGTGTTCTCGTTCCCGCACCGTTGGCCTGACCTCTTTGTCGACGAACTGACGCACCGTCGCGACCAGCATCGCCTCGTCGTCGTTCAGCCTCATGCCCATACGGTCATGTTGACATGCCCGGGTGCCGGTCAACGATGACCGTCGGCCCCTACTTCGACGAACTGCAGACCGGCCAGGTTTTCGCCGGCGCGCCGGCGATGACGCTCACCCCCGGGCTGGCCGCCGTCCACCAGAGCATCCTCGGCGACCGGTTGCGGTTGCCACTGGACGCCGAGCTGGCCGCGGCGGTCACCGGGTTGACCGCGCCGCTGGCCCACCCGGGCCTGGTCTGTGACATCGCGATCGGCCAGTCGACGCTGGCCACCCAGCACGTCAAAGCCAACCTGTTCTACCGCGGGCTGATGTTCTACCGGTTCCCGGCGATCGGTGACACCCTGTTCACCCGGACCGAGGTCGTGGGATTGAAGAAGAATTCGGCCAAGCCGGGCAGGGCGCCCACCGGGCTGGTGGCGCTGCGGATGACCACCATCGACCAGGCAGACCGGCTGGTCCTGGACTTCTACCGCTGCGCGATGCTGCCGCTGAGTTCCGGCGCCGGTCCGGGCGACGCGGACCACGCCGACGACTTGTCGAAAGTCGGTGCCGATCCGGCCCCGCCGCCGTCGGCTGTCGACGACTGGAACGGCGAGGTGTTCCGCGAGCGCATCCCCGGACCGCATTTCGACGCCGATCTGGCTGGCACGGTGCTGCACAGCAGCGCCGATGTGGTCAGCAGTGCACCGGAGTTGGCTCGTCTTACTTTGAATATTGCTGCGGTTCACCATGATTCACGCATCAGCGGGCGTCGGTTGGTCTACGGCGGGCACACCATCGGGCTGGCGCTGGCGCAGGCCAGTCGGCTGCTGCCGAACCTGGCGACGGTGCTGGGCTGGCAGTCCTGCGACCACACCGCTCCGGTCTATGAGGGCGACACCCTCTACAGCGAGCTGCGCATCGACTCCGCCGAGCCGACCGACAACGGCGGCGTGTTGGGATTGCGATCGCTGGTCTACGCGGTGAGCGAGTCACAGGATGAGCCGCGGCAGGTGCTGGACTGGCGTTTTACCGCGCTGCAGTTCTAAGCCGCTGATCGACGGCGCGCACAATGGTGAATGTGGACCCGACGGTGAACGCAGCGTCGGACTGGGCCCGTAGTGGGCTGGCGTATTTGACCGGACGGGCGGCAGGGGCGCCCGACTTCTCGCGCGCCGCTGTGCTGGCCGAAGCCCGCCGGGTCACCGCCGACATCGCCGGACTTCTCGGCGTGGAGGTCGACGCCGCCACGACGCTGGCGGGCCGGGCGGCGATCCTGAACCTGACCCGGAGGGGCCGCGTCTCGGCGGGCGGCGCTACACGAATGCTGGCCACCGCCGACGGTTGGTGTGCGGTCGCGCTGCCGCGCGCCGACGACGTCGCGGCATTACCGGCGCTGCTGGAGGTCGACGCGGTTACCGGCGATCCCTGGACGGCGTTATCCTGTTGGGCTGCGACGCGTTCGACCGAAGCCGTGGTCTCCCGCGGCCAGCTGCTCGATATCGCAGCAGCCGCGCTGGGCGAAGTCGCCGCGGAGTTGCCGGCGGTGCGGCCCGGCCATGGCACCGCCGGACCGCGACGGGCCGACGGCTTGCTGGTGGCCGATTTGTCGTCGCTGTGGGCGGGGCCGCTGTGCGCTCAGCTGCTCGCTCGCGCGGGCGCCGTCGTCGTCAAGGTGGAAAGCCCGAGCCGACCCGACGGCACCCGAAGCGGCGAGCCTGCCTTTTTCGATTGGATGAACTTCGGAAAGCTCTCCTATGCTGTCGATTTCGACGACAGTGACGCGCTGCGGCAACTGCTCACGGCCGCAGACATTGTCATCGAGGGCTCCCGCCCCGGATCGCTGCGACGGCGCCAGTTGAGCGCCGACGACTTGCCCGGCCAGCGGGGACGAATTTGGTTGCGTATCAAGGGCTATCGTGATCAGCCGCAACGCGCGGCATTCGGCGACGACGCTGCGGTCGCCGGCGGATTGGTCGGAGCTGCCGCCGATGGACCGGTGTTCTGCGGCGACGCGATCGCTGATCCGCTGAGCGGACTCGAAGCGGCGCGCGCGGTGGGGGAGTCGCTGCGCCGCGGCGGCGGCGAGCTGATCGACGTATCGATGGCGCAGGTCGCCGCGAGGTACGCCGCGCTGCCGCGCGCGGCGTCGAGCTCCGCCGCGCCGGCCGCTCCGCCCCAGCCGCCGCCTCCCGTTCCGTCGGCGTCGCCGCTGGGAGCCGACAACGCCGCGGTGCGGCACATCGTATCCGAGAGACTCTGTGCGTCATGTTGATTCAGCGAGCGACGACGCTGGATGGTGTGATTGTCGACGTCCGGGTGGGCGTGCGCATCGACGATGTGGCCGACACGTTGGCCCCGCGGCCCGGCGAGGACGTGTTTGACGCGGCCGGCGGGACCGTGCTGCCCGGGCTGCACGATCACCACGTGCACCTGCACTCCGCGGCGGCCGCGGAGACGTCGATCTGGGTCGGGCCGCCGCAGATACGCGATCGAGCCGGACTGGCCACCGCGTTGGCGTGCGCGGAGGCCGGCGAAGACGGCTGGATCCGCGCCGTGGGCTACCACGATTCGGTCGCCGGACCGCTGGACCGCACCGCGCTGGACGCTTTGGTTCCTACGGTGCCGCTGCGAGTTCAGCATCGCAGCGGGGTGCTGTGGATCCTCAACTCGGCGGGGTTGGCCGGGATCGGTCTGGCCGGGCATCCCGACGGCCGGTTGCGCAGCACCGACTCCTGGTCGGCTGCGCTGAGCCGCAGCGAAACCAACCTGAACGATCTCAGTGGTCGACTGTGCCGCTACGGCGTCACCGGAATCACTGACGCCACACCGGATCTCGATATCGCCGACATCGTTCGGCTCTCGGAGCTGCACCGGCACGGTGAACTGGGCCAACACGTGCACTGTCTGACGCCCGGTAAACGGATCCTGCACGACGACGACCTGGACCTCGAGCAGCTCGCTGGCTGGATCGCCGAGCGGCACCGGGACGGCGGCCCGGTCGCGATCCACTGCGTGACCGCCGCGCAGCTGCTGGTGACGATCGCGGCGCTGCGCGAAGCCGGCACCCACCCGGGCGACCGCATCGAACACGCCGCCGTCGTGCCGTCGGACTGTCTGGCCGACGTGGCCAGTCTCGCGGTGACCGTCGTTACCCAGCCCAACTTCGTCGCCGAGCGTGGCGACCAGTACCTCGACGAGATTCCCGCCGCCGAGCACGATCAACTCTGGCGGGTGGCGTCGCTGCTTCGGGCCGGGGTGCCGGTGGCATTGTCCACCGATATGCCTTTCGGCAACGGCGACCCGTGGGCGGCGATGCGCGCGGCGGTACACCGCACCACACCGAGCGGAGCTGTGTTGGGCATCGATGAATGCATCTCGGCGCGAACGGCTTTGACGATGTTTCTGGGTCGGCCAGATCAGCCCACCCAGCCTCGTGCCGTCGAACCGGGCGAGCCTGCGGACCTGTGCGTGCTGAGTGTGCCGCCGGAAACCGCGCTGGCCGAGCTGGACGCCGGCATGGTCGCCGCGACGGTCATCGGCGGCGAAATCGCCTACGCGACAAGGTGAATCAGGAGATCTCGCCGACGAGGTAGCGCTGCAACGTGGGTGCCACCGCGTCAACCAGGGTGTCGACATCCATGGAGTGGATCGGCTCGACGCGCACCCCGTAGCGCATGATGCCCAGACCGACCACTTGCGAGGCACACAGAGAGGCGCGAAACGTGATTTGGTCGGCCCCCAGCGCCTTGAGCAGCGGGTCGAAGACCGGGCCGATGAATAGACTCTGCGCGATGTCGACCGTCTGGGCCAAGCCCGCCGTGGCGATCGCGCCGGCGGCAAACGGCCCGCCACCAGCGGTATCCCAAGTGGTGATCAGCATGTGCAGCGTTCGTCGACCGGCTTGGTCCACACCTCCGCGGATGATCCGGTCGATGAACTCCGGCGTAGCGAATGGCAGACGTAGCTTGCGTGCCACCGGGTCAAGAATCCCGCGCGACGGGTTTTCGCGACGGGTCACGCTGCCAGGATGGCCGCAACGTCGACGAAGTTCAAGCATCGACCCCGGGCGCGTCGCGGCGCGCCGAATCAGTGCGGTAGATCGCGGAACGGTGTGTTGCGGTACGGCTCAGGCTCTTTCGGCAGGCCCAGCACACGTTCGCCGATGATGTTGCGCTGAATCTGATCGGTCCCACCACCGATCGAGGTGAAGTAGGCGTTCATTGTCCGGAATGTCACCGCGTCACCGATGGGATTCTCCGGTCCGGTCAGCATGGCTTCGGCTCCGACGATTTCGGTTTCAACGCGGGCAGTCTCATGCAAAATCCGTGACATCGCGATCTTCCCGAGCGCCATCAGAGCCGCCGCCTCGCCGCGATCTGCCGCGGCCTTCGACCGTTGGGTGTTCCACCGGTTGACCGTGGCCAGCGCGTCGACCCGGGCGATCTGCTGACGAATGTAGGGGTCACTCAGCCGGCCGGTTTCTCGTGCCAATTCGATTAAAAGGTTTGTCTTTTCGGAGCGGGGCCGCCTACTGCCCTTGGCGGTGCGAGCCAGATCGCCCATGAACCGACGCTCGTGCCCGAGCGCGATCTGCAGCACCGACCAGCCGGCGTTCAGCTCGCCGACCAAGTTCTCGGCGGGAACACGGGCGTCTTCGATGAAGACCTCATTGAACTCCGATTCGCCGGTGATCTGGTGGATCGGCCGGATCTCGACGCCGGGCTGACGCATGGGCAGCATGAAGAAGCTGATGCCTTGGTGTTTAGGCACGTCCCAGTCGGTTCGCGCCACCAGCATGCCGTAGTCGGCGGTTTTGGCGAACGACGTCCACACTTTCTGCCCGTTGATCACCCACTCGTCACCGTGGCGCTCGGCGCGGGTGCGCACGCCGGCCAGGTCAGATCCCGCACCGGGTTCGCTGTAGAGCAGGCACCACTTGCTCTCACCGCGTATCGACGGCGGAATCAGCCGTCGCTTCTGCTCATCGGTTCCGGCGTCGTGCAGGGTGCAGGCGAACAGGTTCGCGCGATCGTGACCGGAGCCGTGCGCACCGGCTGCGGCGAATTCGGCAGCGACGAGGCGAGATTGGGCATCCGAGAGGCCACGGCCATACCACTCGGGTTCCCAGCTCGGTACCGCCCATCCGGCGTCGACGACCAGTTGGGCCCACCGGCCGCGATCGATGCCGGGGCTCCAGTTGGCGGCCAGCCAGTCGCGCACCTCGTCGCGCACCTCGTCGTCCGTCACGGCTCAGGCTCCGATCTGCTGCAGGTAGCGCTCCCGGTGCCACGACGGGCTGCCCAGCAGCTGGGCGTCGCTGCGGGCCCGACGCAAATACAGGTGCGCCGGGTGCTCCCAGGTGAATCCGATGCCGCCGTGTACCTGGATGTTGGTCGCCGCGACGAAAACGAATGCGTCCGAGCAATACGCCTGCGCCAGAGCAAGATCCGCGATGCGTGAGGGTGCCTGCCCGGCGAACGATCCGGCGACGAAGCGCGCCGCCGACACCGCTGACTCGGCCTCCAGCAGCATGTCGGCACACATGTGCTTGACGGCTTGGAAGCTGCCGATCGCCCGGCCGAATTGATAGCGGGTCTTGGCGTAGTCGGTGGCCATCTCGACCGCGCGCCTTGCACCGCCGGCCTGCTCGCTGAGCAGTGCCACCGCGGAGCGATCCAGCGCCGCGCTGAACACCTCGACGCCGGCGCCCAGCCGCCCGACCAGACGTGCCGGGGTATCGACGAATTGCAGGCGGCACTGCTTGCGGGTCGGGTCCAACGTGGTCAGCGGTGTCACGTCCATGCCGGGAGCGCCCGCGTCGACCGCGAACACGGCGGGTCCAGGGTCGGTGCCGGCCAGGACGTAGAACAGGTTCGCCGACTGCCCGTCGAGCACGAAATGCTTGTAACCGGTGACGTGCCAGGCGTCACCGATGGCACCCGCCGACGTAGCGATGGTCGAGGGCGGCCGAGCCGAGCCGTCCTCGGCGAAGGCGACACTGGCGATCAGGTCACCGGCGGCGATCCGGGGCAATACCGCGGCGCATTCGGCCGCGTCGCCGGCCTCGGCCAGCAGGCTGGGCACCAGCACCGCCGTCGACAGGAAGGGGCTGACCAACAGTGCGGCGCCCATCTCTTCCATCGCGATGCCCATTTCGACCGGGCCCGCACCAGCACCGCCGTACTCCTCGCCGATCAGCAGTCCGGTCAGCCCCATGGCCGCCAGTTCGCGCCACACCGCCGGGTCGAAACCTGTATCGGTGGCCATCAGCGCCCGCACCTGCGCTTCTGCCGAACGTCGTGCCAGCACGTCGGCGACCGCGGTGCGCAGCGCGCGCTGCTCATCGCTCACCGAGAACGGTGCGCTGGTGGGCATAGCAGCCGATCAGCCTTTCGGAGCGAGGGCCGTGCGGAGACTCGCGCACTGGCTGGTGAAAAACGCCTGTGACACTGCCGCTTTCGGCACCACCTGATCGAAACCGTGGAAAGCCCCTTGGACCACCTCGACGTGGCAGGGCACGCCGGCCTGGGCGAGGCGCTCGGCATAGGCGAGGTCCTCGTCATGGAACAAGTCGTGGGTGCCGACACCGATCCACGCCGGGGCCAGCCCGGTCAAATCGTCGCGCCGCGCCGGAACCGCAACCTGCGGGTCGGCGCCGCCGAGGTAGGCCGCCCAGCCGAAGCGATTGCTTTTCGGGCCCCACAGCCGGTAGTTGCGGTCTTCCGGGCCCGACCCGGTGCGGTCATCGAGCATGGGGTACGCCAGCAGCTGCAGCGCCGGCGTCACCTTGCCGCGGTCACGCGCCAGTAGTGCCAGCGCCGCTGCCAGCCCGCCCCCGGCGCTGGCCCCGCCGATCGCCAGCCGTGCGGGGTCGACTGCGGGCAGACCGGTCAGCCAGGTCAGCGCCGAATAGCAGTCCTCCAGCGGCGCGGGGTAGGGATGCTCGGGCGCCAGCCGGTAGTCCACCGACGCGACGGTGATCCCCAGCTTGCGGCTGAAGCGACGGCACAACGCGTCGTCCTGCCGTGCGTTGCCGATCACATAACCGCCGCCGTGAATCCACAGCAGCGCGGGAGTGGGTTGGCTGACGCCGACCGGCCGGTGCAGGCGCACACCGACACCGGAGCCCAGGGTGAGCACCTCGACGTCGCGGCTACTGCCGCGCTGCGTCGCCGACGACAGCGCGCGGATCAGTCGCAGCGTCCGGGGGCCGATCAGGGACCGTGGGGCCAGGCGGGCGACTCTGCGAAGGTCGGGGTGAAAATCGGTGCTCGGCATCGGTCCAGTATCGCCAACGCCAACCGACGTCACGTCACGGGCTCCGCCGTTAGCGGCGAAAACATACTGCGAATGACAGGGTTTCCAGGTGTTTGGTCGCCGCCGCGGCACCCTCGCTGCGCGTAGTGTCGAGTGGGTGACGTCAACCCATGCGTGATCACCGGGAGTGTCGGTGTGACGTGTGTATCCGTGACATGGGGTAGCGGGCTGATCGCCGGTCCCGTGAACCGGGTGGTCGCGACCATGCAGAACGGTGTCGAGGTGCTGCGGTTCGGTGGCCTTCAGACCGGATCCCGTCCGTCGCCGTTTCAGACCGTGGAACGGTGCGACATGTACCGGCTACGACGCTACTTCCCCGACAGCGCGAATGATCCGTCACGGCCGCCGGTAATACTTGTGCCGCCGATGATGATGTCGGCCAACGTGTTCGACGTCACCAGGGACCAGGGCGCGGTCGGAGTCCTGCATGACCTCGGTGTGGACCCGTGGGTGGTGGACTTCGGCTCACCGGACCGGGAAACCGGTGGGCTCGAACGCACTTTGAGCGACCATGTCGTCGCGCTGAGCCGGGTCATCGAATCGGTACACGCGCACACCGGCCGCAAGGTGCATCTGGCGGGCTACTCGCAGGGCGGCATGTTCTGCTATCAAACCGCGGCTTACCGACGTTCCGAGGGCCTGGCCAGCGTCATCACCTTCGGCGCCTCGGTCGATTCGCTCGGCGGTCTCCCCTTCGGAATTCCCGCGGCTCTAGCGGGCCGCGGCGCTCAGCTGATCGCCGACCACGTCTTCAACCGTCTCTCGGTGTCCGGATGGATGGCCCGTACCGGGTTTCAACTTCTGGACCCGATCAAGACGGTCCGGGCGAGGTGGGACTTTCTACGGCAACTCCACGACCGAGAGGCGTTGCTGCCCAGGGAACAGCAACGCCGCTTCCTCGAGGTGGAGGGCTGGGTGGCATGGTCGGGTCCCGCGGTCGCCGAACTGTTACGGCAGTTCGTAGTCCATAACCGCATGATGGCCGGCGGTGCCGCCATCGATGGCACGTTGATCACGCTCGCGGAAATCACCTGTCCGGTCCTTGCGTTCATCGGCGAGATCGATGACATCGGCCAACCCGCGTCCGTGCGAGGAATCCGGCGGGCCGCCCCCCGCGCCGAAGTGTCCGAGGTGTTATTGCGGGCTGGTCACTTCGGGCTCGTCGTCGGATCGACCGCCGCCACGCACACGTGGCCCACCGTAGGTAATTGGGTGCTGTGGCAAGACGGTCGAGGGCCTCGGCCGGAGGGCGTGCATGCGATGGAGGCCGACCCTAGCGTCGGGATCGATGGCGATGTCGGGCTGTCGTCGCGTATCGGTCACTCGGCGGGTGCGCTGGCCGAACTGGGCATCGGTGTGAGCCTGGGGTTGGCCGAAGCCGCGGTGGAGGCGGCGCGAAGCGGCAGGGAGATCGGCGGGGAGGCGGTACGTACCCTGCCCCGGCTCGCCCGACTCGGGCGGCTGCAGCCCCATACCCGGGTGTCGTTGGGCGGGTTGATGTCCGACCAGGCGAACAGCGCGCCCGAGGAGGAATGCTTCCTCTTCGAGGATCGGGTCCACACCAACGCGGCGGTTGATCACCGCATCGACGACGCGGTCCGCCGACTCATCGCCGTCGGAGTCCGGCAGGGAGCCCACATCGGTGTGTTGATGGACACCAGCCCCAGCGCCGTGACCGCGATCGCGGCACTCTCGCGGCTCGGCGCCGTGGCAGTGCTGCTACCCCCAGACGACGACCTCGCCGCCGCCGTGCAGCTGTGTGAGGTGGCCGACATCGTCACGGACCCACACCATCTGACGCCGGCCGCCGCGACCGGCGCCAGGGTGCTCATCCTCGGTCACGGCCGCACCACGGGCCTCTGCCGGGCGGAGTCGGACCGGGTCGTAGAGCTGGACCGCTTGGACCTGTCCGGTGCGCGGCTGCCGAAGTGGTATCGGCCCAACCCGGGCCGAGCAACTGATGTCGCCTTCGTGTTCTTCAGCACGACGGGAGGGCGCCGGGTGGTCAAGGAGGTGAGCAACCATCGGTGGGCGCTGTCGGCCTACGGCACGGCCACCGCCGCCGCGCTGGGCCGCGGTGACACGATCTACTGCCTGTCCCCGCTGCACCATCCGTCGGTTCTGATGGTCGGCCTCGGCGGCGCGGTCGCCGGCGGGTCGCGCATCGCCTTAACCCAGGGCATCGACCCAACTCGGTTCGCCGACGAGGTCCACCGCTACGGGGTCACGGTGGTGTCCTACACCTGGGCCATCCTGCGCGAACTGGTCAACGCGACGTCGCCCGAGCTTGCAGAACATCATCCGATCCGCCTGTTCATCGGAGCCGGAATGCCGACCGGGCTGTGGCAGAAGGTCATCGACCGATTCGCCCCGGCCCGAGTGCTGGAGTTCTATGCCTCCACCGAGGGGGACGCGGTGCTGGCCAATGTCGCCGGCACGAAGACCGGGGCCAAGGGTCGACGGCTGCCGGGCAGCACCGAGATTCGGCTCGGCGGCTACGACGCCGCGACGGGCCGGTTCATCGAGGATGACCACGGTTTCGTTCGCCCCTGCGCGGACGACGAGGTGGGCGTGCTGCTCGCGAAGCCGCGCGACGGCCTCGATGCCGCGAGCGTGTCGATGCGCGGGGTATTCGCCAAGGGAGACACCTGGATCACCACGGACCACCTGTTTCGCCGCGACAGCGACGGTGACTATTGGTTCGTCGACAACAGGAACACCGTGATCCAGTCGGTGCGCGGACCGGTCTTCTGCCAGCCGATTTGCGATGCCCTCGGCGACATCACCGCGATCGACCTGGCCGTGGTCTATCCCGTTGCGACCGACACGCATGACGTCGCGGTCGCGGCCGTGACGCTTGGCAAAGACAGCGTCCTCACCGCGGCCAGCCTGACCACCGCGTTGGGCGGCCTCCCCCGGGACCAGCGCCCCGCCATCGTCCACATTGTCGACCGCATACCGCTCACGCCCTCCTACCGCCCACTGTCGACCACACTTCGAGAGGCTGGGCTGCCGGCGCCCGGGGAAACGACCTGGTACCACGACCACACCAATGGCCACTATCGAGAATCGGCCACCATCGGCGGCAAGCCAGCACCGTCTAGCCCGAGTGAGCCGCTGAGCCTCTAGGCGGGCCACTCAGCGGCCCGCCCGAGTGGTAAGTGGGGCTCTGGAAATGCCTCATTAAGATGCTTCGGTCCGGAAATAGTCACGAATGACTGTTTTAGTTTCGACGACGGGGCCGTGCCGGTCAATGTTCAGTTCAGCCAGTCAGCGAGCACCTCGTCGGTGTGCTGGCCAGGCACGCATGGCGGGCTGTCGACGACTGCCGGAGTGCGCGAGAACCGGGGGGCCGGGGACGGCTGGGTTATGCCATTGCCGACGAAAAAGGTGTTGCGGGCTGCCAATTGCGGATGGCCGGGTGCATCGGACATGCCGAGTACGGGTGCCACGCAGGCGTCGCTGTCGCTGAATATCTTCGCCCACTCCTGTTGAGGGCGTGCGGCGAAGGCGCCGCTGATCTTGGTTCGCAGCTGCGGCCACGTCTGTCGGTCGAACTGCGCGGTGGTATCCGACGGGAGTTCGAGCAGGCGCAGGAACTCGGCGTAGAACTGCGGTTCGAGCGCCCCTACGGCCATGAACTTTGCATCGGAGGTCTGATAGACGCCGTAGAACGGCGAACCGCCATCGCCGAGGTTGGTGCCGCGTTCATCGGACCAGATTCCCCCCGCATAGCAGCTGTAGATCATGGTCATCAGATGGGCGGTGCCATCGACGATCGCGGCGTCGACCACTTGGCCACGGCCGCTTCGTCGGGTCTCGTCGAGGGCGGCCAGCATGCCCACCAGCAGGTATAAACTTCCGCCGGCGAAGTCGCCGACGAGGTTGAGCGGGATCTGCGGGGGGCCATCGGCTTGCCCGATCGCGTGCAGCGCTCCCGTGGTCGCGATGTAGGTGATGTCGTGTCCGGCGGTATGTGCGATCGGGCCGTCCTGGCCCCATCCCGTCATGCGTCCGTAGACCAATTGGGGTCGGCGCAGCAGGCATGGTCCGGGTCCGATCCCGAGACGTTCTGCCACCCCGGGACGGAATCCTTCGAACAGGATGTCGGCATGCTCGACCAGTGACAGCACCGTCTCTGCCCCGCCGGATTTGGCGAGATCGACTGCAATCGAGCGTTTTCCGCGGTTGAGCAGGTCTTCGGCCCACGGCACGAGTTGCATGCCCCCGCCACCCGGACGATCGACACGCACCACATCGGCGCCCAGATCCGCGAGCAGCATTCCGCAGAAGGGCCCCGGTCCGATCCCGGCTATTTCGAGAACCTTCACACCGGACAAAGGGCCAGTCGTCATGTCCGTCTCCGCTCAGCGCTGCAATACTAGTCAATAGTGACTATAATTGAAGTTAGCGCTGTTTCTTGTACTGTGTCAATTTGCGCGACAACTTGAGGAGTTCACCTTGGCCGCAAGGAGTTCGACCGCTGCCCAGCCCGTCCGGATCAGTCAGCGCGAACGTCGTCAGGCCGCGGAACGGAAGTTGCTTGACGCAACGATTTCGATCCTGAGCGAGCGCGGCTACGCGGCAACCACCACGCTCGAAGTGCAAAAGCAAGCCGGCGTCTCTCGCGGGGTCCTGTTGCACTATTTCGGCTCCCGGGGCGAGCTCATCAGCGCGGCGGCACGCCGCTTGTATGCCACGAAGGTCGGCGAGGCGCGGCTGCGTGCCACCGAGGCGATCAACGGCGAGGACTGGGCTTCGCTGCTCTGGCAGGTCGTCTCCGGCCCCCTCGGTGGAGCCTCCCTCGAGTTGCTCATTGCTGCCCGACACGATCCCGACATGCGCGAGTACCTGAAGCCCCTGGAACGCGAGTTCGCGCGCGCGAACCTGGACCTGTGCAAGGCGCTGCTCGGCGAACAGCGTGCCGGCCACAAGCGATTTCCCGAGTTCTGCATGGTGGTGATCAATTCGATGCTGGGAGCTGCAGCCAGCAAGCCAGGCCATGGCAGCACCGAGGAGAAGCGCCTGCTCGAAGCGTGGCGGCGAATTCCCGACCTCTATTTTCCCTCGGACCCAAGCGACAAGTGACTGCGGTTTCGGCTACCGGACCTCCATAGTCGCCGCCGGACATCGCGGGCCACGAACAGGCGCAGCAACGCGGCAACGATGCGGCCACGCCGACGCGAGTACGGGTACCACAGCAGTTGATTCTCCATCCGTGGCACGCGTGGTGTGGTGATGGCCTGCTGACGGCAGTACTTCCGGATGCCCTGCGCGCCGCCGAGTCGGGCCCCGAGGCCGGAGCTTTTCCAGCCGCCCTGAGGTAGGGGGAAGCAGAACAAGTTCGAGTAGGCGTCGTTGATGTTCACGGCGCCGACCTCGAGCCGACGCGCGATGTCGCGTCCGCGACCGATGTCCTTGGTCCACACTGTTGCCGACAGCCCGTATTGGGAGTCGTTAGCCAACCGGATCGCCTCTTCTTCGTCGGCGACCTTCATCACCGGGATCGTCGGGCCGAAAGTCTCGTCGCGCATGCAGGCCATCGAATGATCGACGTCGAGAAGAACGGTCGGTTCGAAGAACCCGCCGTTGCCGGTCGTCTTTCCGCCGGTCGCGATCGTGGCCCCGTTGGCGACGGCATCCCGGACGTGGCTCCGCACGATCTCGACCTGCTGCTTGGTGACCAACGTGCCGACATCCGCCGAGTACGAACCGTTGTCGACACCCTGCCTGATCGACCGCACCCGCTCGGTGAGCAGTGCGACAAACCGGTCATAGGCCGGTGCTTCCACATACACCCGCTCCACCGAGATGCAGGCCTGGCCCGAGTTGAACAGGGCCGCCCACGCGATGCCGTTGGCGGCGCGCGAAAGATCGGCGTCGGCCAGGACGATGGCCGGGTCCTTGCCGCCTAGCTCGACGCCGCAGGGAATCAATCGTTCGCCCGCCCGCGCTGCGATGACCCGTCCGGTTTTGGTGGAACCGGTGAATTGCACCATGTCGACCGAATCCACGACCGCCGCGCCCGCCGCGCCCAGACCGGTGACACACCCGAACACCGGTGGTGCACCGATCTGTTCCCAGCCGCGGGCGAGTTCGCAGGCGGAGAGCGGAGTGACCTCCGAGGGCTTGACGACGACGGCGGCCCCCGCCAGCAGCGCCGCAACGGCGTCGACACCGGGGATGAGTAACGGGAAGTTCCACGGCGTGATCACTCCAACGACCGGGTACGGGCGGTACGCCCTGGTGAGCTTCTTGGTCGCGGTGAGCGGACCGTGCGGCCGCAACTTCTTTTCGGCGAGGAACTTCCGGGCCCGCTCGGCGTAGTAGTTGATCGCGTCGCAGGTGACCATGACTTCGAATGCGGCCTCGACTCGAGGCTTACCGGTCTCGGCAGCGAGGACATCGACGAGCCGGGATTCGTTGTCCAGCAACCAGTCCCGCAGCTTTCGCAACCAGATGGCGCGAGCGTCGGGCCCCAGCGCCTCCCAGGACGCCTGATGGGCGCGCAGTTCGTCCACGACCGCGGCGACCGCCTCGGCGGATTGCACTGCAACACTTCCGACGAGCTCACCCGTCGCGGGGTTGCGCACGTCGACTACGTCGCTACCCGGGGGTGACAGTTGATCGATACTCACGCGGTACTCCTCGGTTGGTAGACGGTGTCGGCGAACAGCCCGATTTGCCGGAGCGCGGTGCGCGTCTCGGGAAGCCATGTCCCAAGCTGATGCCAGGCGTGCGGGACCAGGGGGAAGACCTCGAGCCATACCGGTACCCCGGCCGCTCGCGCACGCTCGGTCGCCCGCACCGAATCGTCACGCAACACCTCGGTGTGCCCCGTCTGGAACAGCAGCGGTGGCAGGCCCGCGAAGTCACCGAACACCGGAGAAATCAGGGGGTCTGTCGCATCGACATCCGGTCGGTACCACCGCTGCAGGAATGCCAGCCCACGTGCCCCTACCGCGGTGTCGCGGCGCGCATTGATGTTGATCGACGGGCTGGACCAGGAGAAATCGAAGCCGCCGCTGAGCATGATCGCGCCCGCAGGCATCGGGAGGGAGGCGTCGCGGGCCCGCTGCAACGTCACGAGGGCAGCGTTGGCGCCGGCGGACTCGCCCGCGATCATCAACTCACCCGGCTCTTGCCCGGCGTCGAGTAATGTCTCATAGGCGCACAGACAATCGTCGATGGCCGCCGGAAACGGGTGCTCCGGAGCCAACCGGTAAGCCGGAACGACGACCCGGGTCTGCAGGTCATTCGCCAGTCGCGAGAGGAATCCGGTGTAGGCGCTGCGCGCGTACATCAGGAATCCACCACCGTGCAGGTACAGCAAGGTCCGCCCGGGCTGCGGGCGAGCGGGGTGGAACTCGCGGGTGGTCAGGCCGCCCAACTCCCCATCGACGATCCGGCATCCCGGTGCGGGCCGGGCGAGAAGGCCCGACGCCGCACCGGCCCGGTCAAGGAACGTGCGCATCCCGTCGAGGTCGTCGTGGTATCGACGAAACGCCGATTGGCACACCCCACGGAACACCGGGTTGACGAGGCGCAGGGCGACGCTGCCCTGGTGCCCGTTCATCTGGACGTTGCGCCCAGGATGGTCACGGTGGCCACTGCCGCGTCGGGTCCCATGTAGCCGCCCGCGTTTTCTGCCACGGCGATCCGTGCGCCGTCGACCTGACGCTCGCCGCAACGGCCGCGGAGTTGCTCGGCGAGCTCGACTATCTGCGCGAGACCGCTTGCTGCGATCGGGTGTCCTTTGCTTTCCAGGCCACCGCTGGTGTTGACCGGCAGCTTGCCCCCAATGCTGGTGTCGCCCTTGCGAATCATGTCCACGGCCCCGCCGGGGTTGGCCAGCCCGAGTTCTTCGAGCACGATCAACTCGGCCGGCGAGGTGGCGTCGTGGCACTCCAGCACGTCCACCTCGGCCGGAGCGATGCCGGCCCAGTCGAACGCGCGCTTCGCCACGCCGGCAACAAGCTCCCCGCCGACGCCGGGTTTCGACGCGCCGGTCATGGTGGCGAGCACCGTGACCGGCTCCGCGCCCCAATGCGCCGCGATGTCCGGCGTAGTCACGATGACGGCAGCAGAGCCGTCGCCGATGGGCGAACACATCGGCAGGGTCAGCGGACCGGAGATCGTGCGTGCAGCCAGCACCTCCTCGAGGGTGAAGCGGGTCCGGTACTGCGCCTTGGGATTAAGCGCACCGTGGTCGTGGTTCTTGACCGCAACGCGAGCGAAGTCTTCCTGGGTGGCCCCGGTGCGCTCCATGTAGTCGGTGGCTGCCTTCGCGTAAACATCCATGAAGACCGATTGGTCCCCGCCACCGACGCCGATTTCGGCGAAGATCTCCGCTAGCCGATCCTGGTCCAGCGCGCTACCCATGGCGGCGAACGTCAGTCGCTTGTCGGGGTGATAGAGCTTCTCGGCACCCACCGCTAGCGCAACATCGACATAGCCCGACGCGACCGCGAGCCACGCCTGATTGAGTGCCGTCGACCCTGAGGCGCAGGCGTTTTCGATGTTGATCAGCGGAATGCCGTTGAGCCCTGCCTCGCGCATGGCGTGCTGTCCGCGCACGGAGTGCTGGCCCTGCAGAATCCCGGACGCGGTGTTCGCGTAGTAGATCGTCTCGATGCCCTTGTCCGAGTCGCCCATCCCGGAGTCTTTGATGGCAGCCTGAACCGATTCGGCGACAAGCGATTTGATGCCGCGGTCGAGGAATTTGCCGAATGCAGTCATTCCGACCCCGGCTACCACGACGCTGCGTAGCGAAGCTTCGTGATTGGTCATCGCGCCAGCACCTCCTTGCCGATGAGCTCGCGCGCTATCACGAGTTTCTGAATTTGAGGTGTGCCGTCGCCGATCATGCACCCGGAAACATCTCGCAGCATCGCCTGCAGTGGCATCTCGTCGGACCAGCCAACTTGGCCGTGTAGCACGATGCAGTCGCGAATCGCGTTGTGCGCGACCAGCGGTCCCCACCACTTGAGCATCGCGGCCTCACTCGTGTGCGGCTGCCCCGCCATCCGAAGCCCGAGGGCGTGGTAGCCCAGCGCCCGTACCGCCGAAACGTAGGTGCTGTGTTCGGCGATCACGAACGAGACGCCCTGATTGGCCGCCAGGGGCCGGCCGAATGTCTCACGCTGTTTGGAGTATTCGATCGCCATGTCGAGCGCGCGTTGTGCGGTGCCGATGTTCATCAGCGCGATCAGTGTTCGGCTCAAATCGAATTCGTGCATCACCATCGCGAATCCGCGTCCGATCTCACCGAGTACGTGGCTGTTCGGCACGAACACACCGTCAAGGAAGATCGAGCCACGACCCAATGGCTTGAAGCCGGGATCACGGATGGCCTGGGTGGTGACCGCGGGATCGTCCATATCGACGAGGAACATTCCGATGCCTTTGCCGCCCGACCCGGGTTTGGTCTGCGCGACGACGATCGCGACATCGGCATGCACCGCTTGGGTGATCGAGGTCTTCTCACCGGAGATCCGCCATCCGCCGTCGACCCGGGTGGCCCGCGTGGAGAGATTCGCCGCGTCGGACCCGGCCTCCGGTTCGGTCAGCGCGAGGCAGATGACGGCCTCGCCGGCGATACCGCGGGTGACCCACCGCTCGCGAACTTCGTCGCTGCCGTGGGTGGCGAGCAGGGCGTTACTGACATTTGCCGCAAACGCCAGGTAGGCGATCGCGGGGTCGGCATAGGCAAGTTCCTCGACAGCGATGCCGACGGCCAGCGCGTCGCCGCCCTGGCCGCCCGCCGATTCGCTGATCAGCAGTCCGAGCAGTCCCGCGGCGCCCAGTTCACCGAACTCGGCGGTCGGGAACTTGTCGCTCTGCGACCGAGCAAGCATCGAGTCGGCGTAGCGCGATCGGGCCAGCGTCCGGACCGATTGTCGGAAGGCGAGGTGGTCCTCGCTGAGGGTGAAAGGCATTGTGGTATCCACTGTCGAAACTCCCTATCGGCCTTGGTAGATGGGTGTGCGCCGGTCAGCGAACGCCGCGATTCCCTCGGCGAAGTCTTCCGAGCGGCACTGCTCGGCAAGGGCCTGCTGCTCGGCGGCAAGTGCGTCCCGAAGAGACTGATCGGGTGCGTCGTTGATCAGACGCTTCATTCGACGCAGCCCAAGCGGGCTCTTGTCGGCCAAGGTGGTGGCGAGTTCGGATAGCCGGCTCTCGAGCTCTTCCGGGTCGACGATCTCGCTGACGAGTCCGGCGAGTACCGGCGACGACGCCGGAAAGTGACTGCCGGTGAAGGCCAGGTATTTCGCCATGTGTGTGCCCACGACGCGCGCCAGCCGAACCGAGCCGCCGGCGCCGGGAATCAGTCCGTAGTTCGCGTGCGCATCACCGATGCGTGCTGCTGCCGAAGCCACGACAATGTCGCTGGCGAGCAACAGCTCAAGTCCGCCGGCCAGCGCCAACCCGTTGACACCCGCGATCACCGGTTGTGCAAGCGCCGCAAGCCGTTCGATGGTCCGACCGGCGTAGGCGACGAATTCGACGACCTGGCGCGGATCGATCTCGCCGGCCGCATTGGCGAGGGCCTTCAGGTCAGCGCCCGCGCAGAATGCCCGGCCGGTACCGGTCAACACGACCACCCGGACGGATGCGTCGGCCTCGATCTCGTCCAACGCGAGGTTCAGTTCGTCCAGCAGGTCGGTGCTGATGGCGTTCATCGCGGCCGGACGTTGCAGCCGTAGCCAAACGGCGGCTCCCGCACGATGTTTGGCGAGGGTGGGCGATAGGGCCGTGTCGCTCATGTCAGTTAACCGCCCTGTCGAGGCCCGCCCAATAAGTGGCGCGAAGCACCTTCTTGTCGATCTTGCCGACTTTTGTCAGAGGTAGTTGGTCGACGACCTCGATGGACTTCGGGGCGTAGTGCGGGCCTTTTCGCTGTTTGACACTTGCGATCAACGCGGCGGTGTCCGGTGTGGCACCGGGCCGGGGCACTACAAAGGCCTTGACCGCCTCACCCCACTTCGGATCGGGTACGCCGATCACCGCAACCATCGACACCGATGGATCGTCGGCGAGAACGTCTTCGATCTCGCGGGGATAGACGTTGAAGCCGCCGGAGACCACCATGTCCTTCTTGCGGTCGACGATGTGGAAAAAGCCGGCATCGCTGCGGAACGCCATGTCCCCGGTTCGAAGCCAACCGTCGCGCAGCACCTCGGCGGTCTCCGTCGGCCGCTTCCAGTACCCGGACATCACGCCACGCGAGCGCACGCAGAGTTCGCCGACCGTTCCGTTAGGCACTGGCCGCCCGTCCTCGTCGAGGACTTCGACAAGCGCTCCGGCGACCGCGCGACCACAGGAAGTCCAGTTCTCCGGATCATGTTCGGAGGGCAACAAACTGGTGGCCATGCCGACGCACTCCGTCTGGCCATACCCCTGCAACAGGGTCAGGCCGAACGCCTTTTGTGCCTCGTCGATGCGCGCCGGCGACATCGGGGATGCGCCGTAGACGACTGTCTCGAGCGAGCTCAGGTCGAACCGGTCGAGACCACCGTGATCGAGCAACGCGTACAGCACGGTGGGGATGGTGAATACATAGTTGATGCGATGGGCTTCCACAGCAGCAAGCCACTGCTCGGCGTCGAAGCCCGCCTGCAGAACGACGGTGCCGCCACGCAGCAGCGTGGGAAGGATCGGGAGGACACCGGCGTGGGTGATCGGGGTTGCGATGAGAGTCCGCGGGTCCAGCGGAAGTCGCCAGGAGGCGGTGAGTGAGAACACTTCCTGAACCATGGCGCGATGGGAGATCATGGCGGCCTTGGGCCGCCCCGTGGTGCCCCCGGTGTACTGCAGCCAGGCGATGTCTTCTTCCTCGGCACTGCCGCGCGTGAGTGTTTCCGGTCGGACCTGGCTGGACAACGCCAGCAGGTCCTCGCCGACGTCCGCCGGCCCCAACGTGAGCAGGTGTTTGACGCCTGCGGCCCGGGCGACGATCTGGGCGCCGATGTCGGCGAACTTTGGATGGACGACCAGGATGTCAACCTCTGCGTCCTCGCACAGCTGCACATGGTCGTCGACAGACCCAAGCGGATGCAGCCCGGTGTACATCGCGCCGCTGAGGCAGATCGCGGCCTGGACCATCCAGACGTCGGGAGAATTGACGCTGAGCGCACCGACGCAGCTGCCCTTGGCGCTGCCCTTGTCTTCCAGCACCCTGCGGATCCGACTCGTCCTGTCGGCCGCTTCGGCGTAGGAAACGGAGCAGTCGTCCTGGATGAACGCCGTGCGATCGCGGTGGCGAGTGAGTGCCTCAACGATCAACGCGGAGTACGAGATTCCGTTGTGTGGCTCGGTCATGATTTCCTCTTTGATGTGGAGGTCGCGGCTAGACATTGGGTAGCCGCGCACCGGCGTCGATCGACAGTGTCGTCGCGTTGAGGTATCTGTTCTCGATGATGTGCATGACCAGTGACGCGAACTCACTGGGTTCACCCAGTCGTGACGGGTTGAGCGCGGCTGAGCCGAGGGCTTGAACCACCTTGGGATCGACTTCGGCGAAGATGCCGGTATCGAACAGACCGGGTGCGATAGTCACCACTCGAATGCCGTACTGGGCCAGGTCGCGAGCCGCAGGGAGCATCAAGCCAATCAGACCGGCTTTGCTTGCGCTGTAGGCCGCCTGGCCCTTCTGACCCTCGAACGCCGCGCCTGACGACACGTTGATGATGACCCCGCGTTCACCGTCGAGGCCCGGGTTCATGTTTCGGGTCATCAGCTCGGCACACTGCCGCATGACATCGAATGCACCAACCAGATTCACATTGATGACCCGCTGAAACTGCTCGATGTCGAGCGGCCCACTTTTGCCAAACACCTTGCCGGGATTGGGAATTCCGGCGGCGTTGATGCAAACGTCGACCCGGCCAAACGTGTCGAAAACTTCGGCGATTGCCGCGGCGACCGAGCCACGATCGGCCACATCCACCGCCACCGGGACGGTTGGCGCGCCCGCCTCTCCGGCAACCGATCGCGCCGCGTCGGTATTGCGGTCCAAGACTGCCACCCGCGCTCCAGCCTTCGCCAGGGCCAGGGCTGTGGCTCGACCCAAACCCGACCCGGCGCCGGTCACGACTGCAACTCGATCAACGATGTCCACCTCTTGCCGATCCTTCCGTTCGCGACTGGTATCGCGGCTGATTGCTAAACCAGTCAGGTTTGACTGGTTTTAAGCTAACACCAAAACTGCGGCAGGTCAACGATCAAGCGCAGGTGCTCCTGCGCCCCTGCGTTATCGCGGGCGCGGGTACGCCATGTTCAGAAGGGACAAGCTCTACGAGCCATCGCTATTGACCGAACGGCCGAACCCTGTTTAGATTAGACAATCTAGTCAGAGCTGACTGGTTTTACACGGAACGGATCGACGTGGACATCTCGAATCAAGTAACGGGCCTCATGGAACGAGTGGGACTGGCCAAACGAACCGACCAGCTCGGTGCGGTGGCGATGAACGCGGCGCAGCTGCTCATGCACGGGGGGTTCGAGACGGGCGAGAAAGGCTCGCCGTTCGAAGTGGTGGCAAAGGAGCCGATGTACCGACTGCGCCGCTATTTCCCGGACAGTGGCAGCACCGGACGGCCCGCGGTGGTCCTCATCCCGCCGATGATGTTCGTCGCCGACGTCTACGACGTGTCCTCTACTTCGTCGGCGGTGAGCGTGCTGCATGAGCACGGCATCGACCCGTGGGTCGTCGACTTCGGCGCACCGGAACATGAGCAAGGTGGGCTTCAGCGGACACTCGCCGATCACATCGTTGCGACTAGCGAGATCGTCGACCGAGTCTGCGACCTGACCAGTAGAGACGTCCACTTGGGCGGCTACAGCCAGGGCGGCGTGTTCGCCTACTCCGTTGCCGCGTACCGCCGCGGTGCGGGACTGGCGAGCGTCATCTCGTTTGGTAGCCCGGTCGACACCAAGTCGGTGGGCATATTCTCGTTGCCCGAACCGGTGATGGAATTCGCCGCAGACGCGGTCGCCGCGTTATTGGACCGCACGGGACTGCCCGGATGGGCTACCCGCGAAGGCTTTCGGCTGCTCGATCCGGTCAAGAATGTGCGGACACGAGTGCAGTTCCTGCGGCAACTGCACGATCGCGAAGCGTTGCTGCCCAACGAGCGCCAGCGGCGCTTTATCGAGTCTGAAGGCTGGATAGCCTGGCCGGCTCCGGCGCTCGCCGATGCACTGCGGCAGTTCATCGCACAGAACCGGATGCTGTCCGGCGGCATGGTGATCGACGGGCGACCGCTGACCCTCGCCGATATCGAGCGGCCCGTCCTGTGCTTTGTCGGCGAGAACGACCAGATCGGACAGCCCGAGGCGGTCAGGGCGATCAGCCGCGCGGCTCCGCGTGCCGACATCTACGAGGTCTCGTTGCCGGTCGGACACCTCGGCATCGTCGTGGGTTCAGTGGCAACGAGGGGCACCTGGCCGACGGTTGCCGCCTGGGCTTCGCATCTCGACAACGGCACGGATATGCCGGAGATCATCGAGCCGATGGCGACCGCGCCGTCGAAGGTCGCTGCGGGCAACGGAAGGCGAAACCCGCTCATCTCAGCAGTGGGCCAGGGATTGGCGGCCGGTTGGCGCTTGGGCGCGTCGACGCTCGACGCGACGTGGGCACTCACGGCGGGCGCTGCCACCAATCTCCCGCGGCTGCTGCGGCTGGAATTGGTGCGCCCTGAGACGCGGGTGTCTCTCGGCTGCCTCCTCGACGAACGCGCCCAAGGGCACCCCGGTGCAGTCGGGTTCCTATGGGAGGATCGCGCCCACACTCACGCTGCTCTGAAGACGCGTATCGACGCTGTGGTGGCGGGACTGCTGGCGGTCGGCGTGCGCCAGGGTGAAGCCGTCGGCGTCCTAATGGATACCCGCCCCAGCATGCTCATCGCCGTTGCCGCGCTCAACCGGATCGGAGCGGTGGTCGTGTTGTTGCGGCCAGACGGGTCGCTCACCGAGGAGATCAAACTCGGTGGCGCCGCGCGCATCGTGACTGACCCGGAACACGTCGACTCCGTCCACGGGCAGACCGACGCCGAGGTGTTCGTGCTCGGCGGCGGGGGAGGGCAACGAGACCTCGGCGTCGACGGGGTGATCGACCTGGAGCGCATCGATCCAGCTGCAGTCATCCTCCCGACCTGGTATCGACCGAATCCCGGCCTGGCGCGCGAGACTGCCTTTGTCTTGTTCACCGGTGACGGGCCGTCGACACGGGCGCGAAGTATCACCAATGCCCGCTGGGCGCGGGCGGCGTACGGAACCGCAACATCGGCCGAGCTGGGACCGCGCGACACCGTCTTCAGTGTCAACCCGATCCACCACCCATCGGGCCTGTTGATGTCCCTCGGCGGTGCCGTCGCCAGCGGCGCCCGTTTTTCGATGGCGAGCCGGTTCGACCCCGACACGTTCTGGAATGAAACCCGCCGCTACGGCGTGACCGTGGTGTCCTACACCTGGACACAACTCCGCGACCTCGTCGAGGCGCCACCGCATCCCGGTGAGCAGCACCACACGATCCGCACATTCATCGGCTCGGGTATGCCGGTCGGACTGTGGCACAGGGTCATTGAGCGGTTCGCCCCGGCCCGGGTGGTGGAGTACTACGCCTCCGCGCAGACCGACGCGATCCTGGTCAACATGCCCGGAGTGAAGGTCGGTTGCGTGGGCACCCCGCTTCCGGGCAGTCCCGAGCTACGCATCGCCCGCATTGACGAAAAGACCCGGCAGCTGGCCCTTCGCGCCGACGGCTCCGCCGAGCAGTGCCGGCCCAGGGAAATCGGGATGTTGCTCTCGCGGGTCGAGCCGGGAATGTCGCAACCGTCGCGTCCACTTCGCGGGCTGTTCGCTCCGGGGGACGCCTGGCTGAGGACCGGAGACCTGTTCTACCGCGATGAGGACGGCGACTTCTGGCTCGCAGGCAGTACCGACTCGCTCGTCACTACCGCCCACGGTGTGGTCGGCGGGTCCGCCGTCGAAGACGCGCTCGGTTTCCTCGACGCGATCGACATGAGCGTCACCTACGCCGTTCCCGGAGCGGACGGCGACGACCTCGCGGTCACCGCCGTCACGCTGCGGTCTGAACGAACAATGGACGCCACCGACCTCTCCGCAGCACTGAGCCAGCTGCCCCCGGATCGTCGACCGCATGTCGTGCGCGTTGTCGAGCGCATCCCAACCAGCACTTCGCATCGGCCGCTGCCAAGCGCGTTCGTCGAAGGCGGCCGACCCGCGCCCGGCCCAGGGGTCTACCAGCTGGATCCGCTCTCCGGCGAGTACCGGACAACAACCAACTCCCACGCGCGAAGGAGCCGATGATGAGCCAGGCACACGATACGACTACCTGATTGTCGGATCCGGCTTCGGCGGCAGCGTATCGGCGTTGCGCCTGGCCGAGAAGGGTTATCGGGTCGCTGTTTTGGAGTCCGGGCGTCGTTTCGAGGACCACGACTTCGCTGAGCGCCTCTCGCAGCTGCGCCGGACGATCTTTGCGCCGAAGCTGGGCTTGAAGGGCATTCTGCGGGTCACGCCGTTCAAGGACGTCATGGTCCTCAGCGGCAGTGGCGTCGGGGGCGGCAGCCTGGTCTACGCGCAGACCCTCTGGCGCGCCGGCGACGAGTTCTTTCAGGACTGGCGCGCGGTATGCGGAGACGCCCCGGATCTCGAAAAGTACTATGAATTGGCCGAGGGCATGCTCGGTGTCGTGACGCAGCCGCGGCGCACGCCGGCCGACGAAGCCATCGAAGCTATCGCCGTCGAGCTGGGAGTAGCTGACACCTTCCGCCCAGTCCCGGTTGGCGTCTACTTCGGCGAGCCCGGCGTCGTTCACGCCGATCCGTATTTCGGCGGCGCCGGTCCGGCCCGGTCGGGTTGCATCGAATGCGGGTTGTGTCTGTTGGGCTGCCGCAACAACGCCAAGAACACCCTGCCGAAAAACTATCTGTGGTTCGCCGAACGCCTCGGCGTGCGCATTGATGCCGAACGCACGGTCATATCGATCCGGCCGCTGGGGGCGGCAGACGGTTCAGACGGCTACGCCGTGACCAGCGAACGCACCGGCTCCTGGATTCGCAAAGATCGCCGCACCCAGACCGCACGCGGAGTCGTCGTAGCCGCCGGTGCGCTGGGCACCAATCAACTGCTCGCCCAATGTAAGAGGGACGGCGCGCTACCGCGAATCTCCGACCGGCTCGGCCAGTTGGTCCGCACCAACAGCGAGGCGATGACCGCGGTGACCACACCGGACGACCGCGGATGGGGTCGAAGCGTTTCGATCACTTCGAGCGTGCACCCCACCGTGGACAGCCACGTCGAAGCCGTTACCTACGGGCCGGGCGGCAACACAATGGGCCTGATGTTCACACTGCTGACAGGCGATGGCACGAGAATCACCCGGCCGCTGAAGCTGCTCGCCCAGATCTGCAGGCACCCGATTCGATTTGTCCGCGTAACCAATCCGCGCGGCTGGTCACAACGCTCGCTCATCACCGGCGTCATGCAGAGCACCGACACATCGCTGTCGCTGGTGCCCAAGCGGCGGATACTCGGCCGGCGGCTGCGGCTCACCACCCGCCAGGATCCGGACCACCCGACGCCCACTTTCCTGCCGGTGGCCAACGACTTCGCCCAGCGGCTTGCCGACCGGACCGGTGGGACAGCGCAGAGTTGGCTGACCGAAGCGCTGTTCAACATGCCGATCACTGCACACATCCTGGGCGGTGCGGTAGCGGCCGACACCCCCGAGCACGGAGTTGTCGATGGCGAGCATCGGGTGTTCGGCTACCAGAACCTGCTTATCTGCGATGGTGCGGTCATCCCGGCCAATCCCGGTGTGAATCCGAGCCTGACGATCACGGCGATGGCCGAGCGGGCGATGGCAGCAATCCCGGTCAAGCCGGGTGCCCAAACGACAACCCCCCGCGCGAGGTTCATCAACTCGAAACCGGCAGCAGTGTGAGCGTGTGCGCCCCGACCCGCTCGGCGCTGCTCACGCGACGCCACGCGATCCGGTGGCTATGTGGTTGGTTGGCGATAGGGGAAGGGCTTAATGGCACCCGGCGGCGTTGACCCACCGACCGTTGTAGCTGACACATCCGTTGGCGTTCGGGGGCGGCGGTGGGTCGTACGGCATGGGAGCGTAGTACGCCGGCGGCGGAACGTACGGCGCAACGGCGTCGGCGAGGTTCGCGCAGCCACTCACCGATACCCGTCGGCCGGCGCTTGCGCAGACGTCGGCGTTAGCGACCCCGGGCGCGGGAATTGTGACGATCGCCCCGGGGACGGCCGCGAGCGCCAAGACGGTCGCCGCCGTGATAGTCCCTGACCGTTTCCAATGACTCATCTTGCTTGTCTCCTCACCGGCGTGACTGGCCTATCTATGTCGAAGGTGATGGTCGGGCGTAACACCACTTAGGTGACTATTGACCCGAATTAGGGTGGTAATCGCAGCGATTCCCCAGGTCGGTGAGGGGTTGGCGGATCCCGTTGATTTCGGACTCAACCTGGGGGTTGGCGTTCATGTAGTTCTGGACGTCGCCGCGAATCTCCTCGTTCGGCTGCCCACGAAGGCCGGTGAAGAAGTTGTTGACGTCCGGGTGGCTAAACAGATAGCCCGCCATCGCGGTCCCGACTGTGCCCGACGCCTGCGCCAGGTCGGCGGCCGTGCACCCGGGCGCCGGGGCCGCAGGGGCTGGAGGTGGCGGTTCGGGCGCGGGGTCAGCAAACGCCAACGAGGCGCCCCCAAACAGCATCGCACCGGCCATCGCCGAAGTGCCGATCGCTCCCACCAGTGCGCTACGCATGGCACGCTTTGACAGCATCATGCTTGCTCCTTCTCATCCAGTGTCCGAACGGCTATCGATACCACTTAGCTAAGCACAACAAAATAAGACATTGTGGCGAATAACAATTCGGAAGGAACCGCAAGAGCAAATCTTGCGGGGATCGATGGCGAGCGCCAATCCCACGGCGCGCCAATGGGTGTCGGCAGACTTCGAGATCCGGTGACCGGTCGAGGCATCCGGTGCCTGACGAATCCGCCAGCGGACGTTGACATCTCACCGCTAGGTGGCGCGCAGCGAACATCCAGGAAGGGACAGATTGAGGCGACACCGCAGACGAGGACCCTGGGGGCGTGTCGACGAGTGTCAGTATGGAGCCGACGCTGAGGCAGGAGTAGAGAATGCACAGTGAGACCGCGTTCGTCCTCACAGTTTTGGTGCTCTGCTACGCCGCCGTCTCCGGGCTGATCCGACGCTGGTACCTGGCGCCCGCGCTGATATTCGTCGTCCTCGGGATAGTTCTCGGTCCGTCGTGCTTGGGGTTGATCGGGGCGGGGTCCGACATGAAGGCTTTCACGGTCCTTTCGGAGCTGGCGCTGACGGTGATTCTGTTCAACCAAGCCTCCACGCTGAACCTGCGGACCGTGTTTCGGCGGGGCCATCTGCCGATGCGCCTGATGGCGATAGGGATACCCGTGACTATCGCCCTCAACACAGCAATCGCCGTCTCAGTGCTGCCGGTGCTGCCGTTTTGGGAAGCGGTGTGCCTGGCCGTTATCGTGGCGCCCACCGAGGTGGCGTTGGTGGACGCCCTGCTCGAGGATCGGCGCATCCCTGAGCGTGTCCGTCATGCGCTCTCGCTTGAGAGCGGCCTTTATGACGGCTTTGCGCTGGCCGCTTTGCTGGCCGCGCTGGCGCTCGCCTCGGAGCGGACTGATCACGCTCCGGTCCGCTGGGCCTGGTTCGCGTTCCGTACCGAGTTCGCCTCGCTGGCGGTCGGCGTGCTCATCGGTGTGATCGGCGGCGTGGTGATCTCACGATCCAGCGCGCGCGGGTGGATGAGTGGCACCTGGGCGCAGCTGGCGACCCTGGCGCTGGCGCTCGTCTGCTTCGGGGTTGGCGAGCGGTTGCACGGCAGCGGGTTTGTCACCGCCTTCGTCGGCGGGTTGGCCTACGCAATTGTTTCACGCCGCAGCGGTACCCAGGCGGCGGCGACACAGGTCTCCGACGCGGCCGGCCAACTTCTCGAACTGCTGGTGTTCGCGATTTTCGGCGCGGTGGCAGTCGTGCCGGCCTGGCGCGACGCTGGTTGGCGAGTTGTTGTTTTCGCAGCTCTCGCGTTGATCGTGGTGCGTATCGCGTCAGTCGCGATCGCATTGGCTGGTAGCGGTTTGCCGAGGCGCAGCAAACTGTTCATGGGATGGTTCGGCCCCCGGGGAATTGGAACACTCGTGCTTGGCCTGATCGTGATCGAGGAAGGCGAGATAAACCAGGGCACGTTGATCACTCAGGCCGTGGTTGTGATCGTCACGCTCAGCCTGATCCTGCACAGTTTCACCGCTGCGCCGGGCATTCGACTCTGCCAGCAAGAAGACGACACGCCGACCGACAGCCCACCGGAACGCCGAATAACGGTGTGATCGGACCACCCGGACCTGAAATCGCGCACGGGCGCGGTAGGTCTGACACGATGACGCGGTGTCCACACCCAACGGTCCCGCTCACGCAGCAGGGCCAAGCCTGCATCAGTTGACGACGCCGCGAGCGGCGGCCGTGGCAGGGGTTCTGTTCGCCTTGCTTTTCGGCGCCACGCTGATCCTGATCCGCGTGGAGATGCCAAGGGAGTGGGTGACTCGGCGGAATGGCTCGACTCACAAAAAGACGGCATTTCAACGGCGACGAAGCTGATGCCGTTCGCCGGTATCACCTTCCTGTGGTTCATCGGCGTCGTGCGCGACAACCTCGGGCGCTACGAGGATCGGTTCTTCGCATCGGTGCTTTTAGGCAGCGGTCTGCTGTTTTTGGCGATGATGTTCGTCTCGACCGCAGTCGCCGCCGCGCTGGTGGCTACCAATGCGGGCGTCACCGATCCCGCGGCGCATGTCGAGGTGATCGCGTTCGGCAAGATGATCGTGGTGTCGGCCGCCAAAACCTACGCCATCCGGATGGCGGCGGTGTTCATGATTTCGCTGGCCACCATCTGGCTCAAGACCGGGCTGATGCCGCGGTGGCTCGTCGCCGTCAGCTATCTCGTGGCGCTGCGGGTCTGCTCATCGCTGCGACGTCTCTATGTGGCTGACATTGGAATTTCCCGTCGGGGTGTTGAGAACGTTAGCGCACTGACATATTCCTGACCGGGCGCTTTGGGCTGGTCATCGACGCAACAGCGGGCTGCCTCGATTCCGGGCGCGACTGTGCAAGGTTCTTATGGTGCCATGTTACCATGTCGAACCGGTGAGAACGGACAACGCCGCTTCGCCTTGATGTTGTTGAGAAGGCTACTCGCTCGATGGGGCGGACTCCTGAGGAAACACAACGTCCCAATCCCGAGCCATGCTCACGATCGTCCAGCCGAGACGCGCACCAATATCGGTGATCGGTTCAGTCTCGACGAAGGTCCCAGCCGTGCTGATGTACTGAAATTCGCGCTTCGCATCGTCGTGATCGATCAACAGCGCAAGGCTAGGGCCCTCGGCAGCCAGCGCCCACTCGAGCATCTCGCGGTCTCCGCCCGAGTTACCTGCCGCCAAGATCGGCCGGCGGCCGAGCTGGGTCTGGATATTCGTCACTTTGGCGGGACCCTCGTTGGCGGTTCCGAGCATGGCGGTCGTGCGACGCAGCACCGGTCGCTTCTCCCCGTCGCGGGTGAACTCGTAGCCGATGAGGGTGCCCACGACCCGCTCGGCCGGCACCCCGTACAAGTCATCGCTGATCGCTCTGACGAACTCGGTACCACCACCGGTGACGATGCCGACGGTGAAGTCGCGGCGTCGAAGTTCGTCGAGAAGTTCCAGCATCGGTTGGTATGTCACCGATCGCAGCGGGCGGCCCAGCGCAGTATGCGCCGCGCCCGCCATGAACACGCGAACCTGCGCGGTGAACTCCTGCGGCGTCAGGCCGTCGAACAGGCCAGCGAGGGCAACGGCGATGCGTTCGAGCCCAATGGCCGCGATCGCCGCCCTATCGCCACTGAGCAAGGCGGCGAACTCGTCACGCTCACCGCTGGAGCTGTTTGCAGCGACGTGGCGGCGAAGCGCGTCGAGGAAGAAGTCCAGTTGCGCGTAACTTGGCCGTTCACACCACAGCGTGCCGTCGTTGTCGAAGAAGGCGACCCGGTCGACCGTGGGCACTTCTTCGACTGCGTCGAGGAAGCCTATGAGCGCGTCCCGGACCAAACCGGGTCGCCACGACGGCAGTAAAGCGATGTGCTCGGCCATGGTGCTCAAGCGCAACCGGCTGTGCCATGCAGCTCGGCCAGCACCCGGTCGCCCCACACAATGAGGTCTGTCGGTGTGTCACTCACAGATAGCCCTCTCGCTGTGGAAGTCAGAACATCCGCACCGTCGCGGCCGACAGTGGTGGTCACCACGGACCGCCGACCCTTGGCATGCTACCCACTTGACTCTGTTGTCCGTTCGACGACAGCGAGATCTGAATGCGCGCGACAGGTTTCGGTTCGGAAACCGTGTGCGTTCTGGGATATGCCGCATGCCGGGACAGCCGCGGCGGTGCTGACTGGCGAGTTCTCCGAACGTTTGTCATCAACGGGCTGTTGTCGATCGGTGAGACGGCCTAGGGTGGGGTGTCGGGCCCACGCAGACGAGCTCGCGGTGTAGCCGCCAGATGGCGGTCATGCCTTCCAGTGATAGTAGGCGCGAGATGAGTAGGACCCAGCACAAGCCGGGCATCATTCTTATTGGCCGCATAGGGCGCTCAAAAACCCTTGCGTCAGCTAGCTTTTCGTAGTGCTGAGCTTCCTCGGCCACCCGCAGTTCGAACACTGCGACTCATCTGTTCACTGGCTCAGCCTCGACCGGCTGGCCAAGAGCAACCCAAAAGCCTTAAGAGAGGTCCATCATGGCTGATTCATCAGCACACCCCAACGGCCACAAGGGCGCTGCCGCATCTGACGGCAAGGCCGGCCAACCCATCGCGGCGCCTGAGCAGGACCAGGTGCGGCGGGATATCTTGCCCATCCCGGACGCCAAGCATGTCGGCCTGACAACGTATGACGCCAAGGACCCGGACACCACCTATCCGCCGATCACCGCACTGCGCCCGCCCAAGGGCGCACCCAACGTTCTGGTCGTGA
>CAVRRV010000004.1:0-66651 GCA_963723615.1 uncultured Actinomycetota bacterium
GTCGGGCCCTTCATGAGCATTTGCCGGAACCAACCAGCGGCGGATAGGCCCGCCGCGTTCATCACAGGCGTAACCGGTTGGGAGTCAACGAGAAACGCACTCAGAGCGGCCATGTAGTCCTGTAGGCCGTTGGGGTAGAGCCAACCATCAAACGACCTGAGTTCGTCCGGGAGACGAGACGCCAGGGCCTCGGGATCGTTGGCGCGGAGGCGGTTTCGCCGTTGTGGCATCAATAGCCCCTGTTCCATCGGGCGCGCGGCAGAGGTTTGGTTCACCTCCCCTTAGCTAGTGAGGTCAAGCCGCGTCTCGGTCTCTTGGTCGAGGCCGAAGACCTGCACGGAGGCTGACTTTCCTTTCAGGACATGGAATCCCCGGTCGATAAGTCCGGGCGGTCGAGACGCCACGGCGTCGACGCACTGCTGGGTGAGAAGGATAGCGTCACCGGTGGTCTTGGTGAGCTGCTCGACGCGGGCAGCGACGTTGACGGTATCCCCGATCAGGGTGAACTCCAGCTTGCCGCCGCCGCCGATGGTTCCGGCGATCACCACACCGGTGTTGATCCCGATGCCGATGCGAAGCTCCCCGCCGAATCGCTCGGCCACACGGCGGTGAATCATCACAGCAGCGGAAACCGCGGCGTTGGCATGATCCGCTAGATCATTGGGGGCACCAAACACCGCTAGCGCGCCGTCGCCGAGGAACTTGTTGACATGGCCGCCGGCGTCTACGACGGCAGGCACCACGATCTCGAACAGCGCGTTGAGGCGCGCGACCGTGTCTTCGGCGGTGTTGGCCTCGGCAAACGGGGTGAAATCGCGGATGTCGACAAACATCACGGTCACCTGGCGGCGCTCACCGGCGAAGACATCGTCACCCTGCTCAAGCAGCCGTGCTGCGAGGGCCGGGTCGACATAGGTCCCAAAAGCCGCCTGAAGTCGTTGCCGCTCAGCCAATCCCGCTTGCATACGGTTGAACGACCCCGCCAGCGCACCGAGGTCATCGTCCTGCACCACCGGCAGACGTTGGCTGTAGTCGCCGACCGCAACACGTTTAGTGCCTTCGGCAAGATCGCGAATGGGCTGTAGCGACGGTGAAAACGTGGAGCCAACGGTAATCGGCACCGCGAAGACAAGCGTCATCCCAAACCCGATAACGACGGACAGCACCGGGATCTCACTGACGCGATGGAACACGGCCGCCAGCAATGCGCCCGGAAGGCAAAAATTGAACGCGACCGCGAGAATGGCCAGGTTCGACCACGCGGCGAAAGTCGGGCGAGAGCGGGGCAGGGAATCACCGATTACCGTGTCACCGACGATGGCGACCCTGGCTGGGCGCAGCGCAGATTCCACGGCGCTGTGCATAGCGACCAGCATGTATGGCAATTCCGACGACCCCGCCCAAGATCCCGTACTGGACGAGCCGCGACCCGGTCGCCCCGGCGATCGCACCGACAACGACCGTCATCAGCGCGGCGCAAACAGCGTTGACCACCACCGCTCGGACCATCATCCTCCGAGCCCAGGTGTAGGTGGCCTCCAATGCCTCGGCCCGATCGACTTCATGGCCAGCCACCCACCGCTCCAAACGGCGCATCCCGCCCAGGCCGGGAAGAACCATCGCGTACACCAGCACCAGGACGCCGACAACGGTGACCGCGGCCACCTCGACGTACCGATCGGACTTTTCGTAAGCGACGACGACAAATGACAACACAATGTAGATCTGGAGCAAAAGGGGGAACGTGATGGCGCAAAACGCCCACGAGTACCGCGCCCCGTACCGATCCCACGCCCACTGCCAGATGCGATCCATGCACGGAGACTAAAACGGTTAGCCGCGTGGCGGCGGCTCTTCGCCGTGCGGCACGGGAGCGGGGTGGACCGCTGCCATCGGTAGATGTGGCGGGGATGCGCTGCTGTATGAGCGCTGAGACGAAATTCGACCCGTTCCTCGGCTTACACTTCCGCAATGTTCTCGGAGACGCGCTATGCGATGAACGGGGATTTGCGCGTCGCCTATCGCGCGTCGCCCGAGGGCGAGCGCGACATCGTGCTCGTCCCGGCGTTCTTCAGCAACTGTGAGGACTTTCCTGAGCAGCCGTCTCTTCGAGGGTGGGCTGAGGCGATGACATCGCTCGGTCGATTGATTTTCTTCGACCAGCCGGGCACTGGAGTGTCTGATCCCGTCTCGTCGGGCGCGCTGCCGACGTTGGAGCTATGGGCCGACAGCATCACCGCGGTGTTGGATGATCTCGGGAGTCATGAAGCGGTGCTGGTCGCGATGGTCGCCGCGCTCCCGACAGCCGCGCTATTCGCAGCGACACATCCGTCGCGCACAGCCGGGCTGGTCGTGCTGGAGGGCTACGCGGATCCGATGGCTGAGCGCACCGAAGGACCCGCAGCCGAGCAGACCGCTGTCGCCATTGCCGCCAGGTGGGGTACCGGGGAGATGCAACATGTCTTGAATCCGGATATGCCGTGGAACGAGGAGATCCGGGCAGCGTGGGCACGCTATGAACGCCTGGGGGCAAGCCCAGGGACCGCTGCTCTGATGATGTCTCTGCTGGCCGAAACGGATGTGCGGGCGTTGCTTCCCACAGTCCGTGTCCCCACACTCGTCCTCCATCACACCGACGACCCCTTTTTCCCGCCCCAGTGGGGCAAGGACGTCGCTGATCGCATACCGGGCGCGAAGTACGTTGAGCTTCCAGGGCGCAACGTTTTCCACCTCGTCGAACCTGACTGGCGCGCGTCCTTCCAGGAAATCGCCGAGTTCCTCACCGACCAAGGGGCTGACCTGGTCGATGATCGGGTTCTCGCGACCGTGCTGTTCACCGACATCGTGGATTCGACGCGCCGGGCGGCACGAGATGGGCGACCGTGACTGGCACGCGTTGCTTGATGCGCACGACGCCGTCGTCCGGTCGCAGCTCGTCTCGGTTTCGGGGTCGCGAGGTGAACACATCGGGTGACGGCTTCCTCGCGATGTTCGACGGCCCCCAGCGAGCGATCCGCTGCGCGATGGCGATCCGCGACGCGGTGCAGGCTCTCGGCATCGAGGTGCGCGCCGGTTTGCACACCGGCGAATGCGAAATCCGAGGTGATGACATCGGTGGGATCGGCGTACACATCGGTGCCCGCGTAAGCGCACTGGCGGGGCCGAACGATGTGCTGGTGTCCAGCACGCTGCGCGACCTGGTGATCGGGTCAGGACTCGGGTTCGAAGACCGGGGCAGTCACCAACTCAAAGGTGTGCCTGGCGAATGGCGCGTCTTCGCCGTCGCTTCCTACTAGCAGCTGCGGGAAGCACTCACCACGGCCATCTACACCAAGGTCAGCTGACGAGTCCATGCGCCGAGCGCCGCTTGCGGCTTCAGTTCGATGCCAGTGATTTACCGAGTCCAGTCGCGCCTTCGGTCGCAGTGCGGCCTCAGCACGTATCGACTGTGCGGGTTGGCGGCCCGACCGCTTCGACTAGCTGTCCGGCGTGCCACCGATTACGCGGACACTCCCTGCACTGTCCGCTGAAGGAAGGCCACCTGATCGGCCTTGGCTTGTGGGTCCAGATAGATTTCGAAATGACGGCACGGGTAGCGGCGGAGTTCACCGCGCGGTGCCCGCTCGGCGGCCTTGACGGCCGGCGCCGCCGGCGTAATGGCGTCCTGGTCGCACACGGTGATCAGCAGCGGCATCTTCAGGCGCTTCGCTTTGAGGCCGGGCCGGTAGAAACCGAACTTCAACATCAATCGAGCGGCAAACTCGTTGCGCCACTTCGAGTTCGGACCTCTGCAAGCCGCGAAATCCGACTCGTACCCCGGTGCCGTGATAACGGCGAACTCGCCGGGAGCGCCCACGGGCCGTACCAGGCGCGGTGGGCGGCCCAACCATGCTCCGACCTGATCACGGAGGCCCTCCACCACAAAGCGAGCGATGTTTCTTGGGGCCACGCACTTCAGTGTGGCGATACTGTCGGTGTACGGCCCTTGTGCGATCACCGCCGCGATGCGTGCATCGGCGGCCGCAATCGCAAGGACATGCCCGCCGGAGTACGAGGTTCCCCACAGCACGATGCGATCAGGGTTGACCCCGTCCAGGCCGCGTGCCCACCCGATGACAGCGCGGTAGTCGTCGAGCTGCCGGGCGATGTCGAGCAGCTGACGCGGCTCACCTGTCGAATCGCCGAAATGGCGGTAGTCAAACACGACGACGACGAATCCCGCATCGCGGAATGCCTCGGCGTACCCGGGTAACCCGTCGTCCCGTGTCCCCGTGAAGCCGTGCGCCATGACCACGCAGGGTGCGTCGCCTTGTGTCGTGTCGGGCCGGTACACGTAGGCCGCAAGCTGCTCGCCATGGCAGGGAATCCGCACATCATCAGTCACAGCGTGGATTGTGCGCCCAAACTGCAACCGAGCAGGCCCGTTACTTCAAACTTTTGCTTCGGGACTCAGCCCCACGGGGGCTGGGCGGGTCGGGGTTAGTTTCACCTCCTTCCGTGTTCGGTTTCCGACGATCCCCGTTGCTACACCCCAACATCCGGTAACACCCCGTGACCTGCGGAAGCGCCCTGCTGCAGCACGACTTCCACAACCCGAATAATCTTCGGTTTTCGTTCGGGGGGGTATATAGCCAGCGGGTGGGAGTGTTTTGGCTGGGGACGGTCGCGCGGCCACCCCTCCCCCCTGTGGATTCCTGGTTGCCTGGTTGCCTTGCCTGGTGGGTTGGGTCTTGGCTTGGCTGGTTGGGTTGGCCGGTTGCCTTGGCTTGGGTGCCGGGCGGGGTTGGGTTGGTGGGTTGTCATACGCCGTATTGGCACGTATTTGGCACGCAGCTCGTATAGCTCGGCTAGATACCACCTGTGAGCTGGTGAAACCCGGCCGGCTCTGCGATACGGAGCCGCCGCCCCGGTATATCCCAATTAGAGATGAGACGAGGTAGTCATGGCTTCTGACGACGACGTTATCTATGTGGATGTGGCGGCTCGCCTCGACGAGAGCACCGCCGAGAAAGCCTCTGGCAAGCTCAGGGATAAATTCAAAGGCGTCGGCAAGCACATCGGCAGTGCCACCGCGAGATCACCAACGCCAATGCTGTTCCCCACATAGTTCGAAGCGTAGGACACCGCCCCGGCTGCGCTGTGGAGCTACCAGCACCTGCTCACGCCGACGCGGGCGTGGCAGCGGCGGCTCAGAGCCGCGCGCCTGTGGCCTTGATGAGTGGCCGGAACGGGGCGAGCGTGCGTCGCCACGACCAGGCCGACCCTATCGCCGACAGGATCACGCACGCGCACATCAGAGTCCACACGAGCGCCCCGCCGGGGTTGAGCGGGCGAACGGCTGGAACGAACATGGTGCCGAGCTGCACCGCCAACGCGAGGGCCCCGAGAGCGTAGGCCGCGACGTACATGATGATGGTCGACCGCGCGCCTGGGGCGACACGGTAAAGCGTGATCAGTATCCGCAGCGCCATATGTCCGATGTAGCCGACGACTGCGATGAGCACCACGAAGTAGGCGCGCATCCATATCTCGCCGCCGAAGGGGACCATCAGCAGGGACGGCACGGGATGGGCCGACTTGGGCCAACTGGACTGCCAGAAGAACATGAGCATCAGCGCGATAGCGACTTCGGCGGCGGGCAGTACCCGCTGAAAGACCATCGCCCGCACCTCGTTCTCCTCGGCGAGCCTGAACGCAACCCCCATGAAACTTGTTATGACAGCGACGATTAGGAAAATATCGCCGATCAGGTCGCCCACGTTCCAGCGCCCGGTGATGGCGTGCAACACCGTGCCGACGTACCCCTCGCTGAAAGGGGCCATCAGCCACAGCGCGAGGCACTGCATTATCAGGCTGAGTGTGATGGGGCGGTCGAAGTTCGAGGGCAGGGTGTAGCGACGGGTCCAGACGCTCCCTGCCGTCGCAACGGCGACGGCAACCAGAGTGCAATAGGTGGGCATCAGTCGTTTCCTAGAACCTTGAGGAGCCGCGCAGGCCCGGCGTCTTCTTACGGGGCTTCGCCTTCACCTCTCGCTTCGTGATCACCGCTAAAGGCGGGACCACCGGGCCCGCTGCCGGGGTGTCCTCCTTGTCGATTAGTCCGAAGCTCAGCAACAGGCTGACGGGGTTCATGCCGAAGTAGTGAGCGATCAGGAGCAGCTCGTCGGCGCTGGGGTAGTCCTCCTGCTGCTTGCGCCGGTAATAGGTGGCCGCCGAGACCCCGAGCGCCCGCTGGATGTCCTGTGCGCCAACATCATTGAGCACGTACGCCAGGAGGCTTTCCAGCGGTCTTCCGTTCCCATCTTTGCGTGGTGACATGCTGCAGAGGCTATACCAATCCCGAGACTGGTTCAAATGGCACTGGCCTGCATAAATACATCGCGCGGCGTAGATATTGGTCTCATAAATGAGAGCTAACTTGTCAGGAACGCGTCTCTGTGTCTACTTTGTGAGACATGTCTCAGTTATCGAGTGGAATGCAGGTCATGCACGACCACGTGACGCAGCTCGAACGTGAAAACGCAGAGCTACGTGCGCAGCTTCGAGACCGGGAGGCGGAATTGCAGTGGCTGATGAATTGATCGACAGCGACGAAACGATGGCCGGTCCAGCTGCTGAGGAAACAAGCGCGGCCATCGCGCCCATGACCGAGACGGTGGCCGCCGACCTGGCGTGGGCGCGGCGCTGGCAGCCCTTTTCGCCACTCCGCTGGTCGTCGTAGCCTCTGGGGGCCTCGCGTCGAGGGGGCGGGGCCCCCAGTTCTTCCTGCTCGCCTTGCTGTTTCTGGGACCGCTCGGAGTAGCCGCCGCTGCCGTCGCGCAACCTCGAACGCCGGGCCATGCCGAGACAAGCTGGGCTGCTGAATAGCGACATCAGCGATGTTGTCCCCAAACTGCGGGACCAGATTGCTGAACGGCGGCGTGGAACGGGACCGCCAACGCGCGTTCAGAGCCAGACGCTTGACCAGCAATTCTTTAGATGGAACAAATCGCAGATAGGTAACACACGGTTGCTGGACTCAGGCGGAAAACCGCCTCTTACCTGTGCAAACTCCTGTCGGGCTGACAGGATTTGAACCTGCGACCACTTGACCCCCAATCAGCCATAAGCTGGATCCGGAGGATTTCGTCGGCGGCGGTGCAGTGCGGTACCCGGCCGAGCGGCTCTCCTGTCATGCAAGAAAGCAAACCGCCAAACAACTTCAAACGCAGGCCACTAGGACCCCGACTGTCAGGTCATATCTAGGTCACGCGACCGTATTTGGTGGCCTAACTACCGGCCATAACCTGCAAGAACTCTGGTGCGCGGTACTGGGATTGAACCAGTGCCATCAGCCACCGGTCCGCAGTCAGTCCGCAGTAGTTTCGACGACAGGCGTAACTACCCAACCGCTTCAACATCTGTGACGTGCGGTTTTCCGTCGCAGCCAACGCACACTAACGTGCTAAACGCCCAAGTGGTCTCGTTCGCATCGAGTACTCGATTATCGAACATTACAACATCGTGCGAAACGCTCCTTGCGCTCTGGAATCTGTCGCTATGCATCCCCAAAGCGCAACGCTTCAGCCGCATCTACCGCTGGCGCAAAGAACTCATCGATCACATCTTCGTCAGCCACGCCCTGGTCGGAAAGATCGCTCAAGACCACGTCACCACCGACGCCGCTGACGCGGCCGGGCCGACCCCCTCCATCGATGACGACCCGACCAAACGCCGCGGCGCGCCCGGATCCGATCACCGTCCGGTGCTCGCATTGATCGACGAATAACCAGAGTCCCCGTCATCCGGGCTGGATATATGCCAGGTGCGGCCCCCGTCAGGTGGGGTCCCACACTTGGCTGATCTGAGAGTGAGGGCACGGCCTCGGAGGATTCTTGGGACCGCGCGGCCGACTACTGCGCCGGGTTGGGAAGGAAAACGTCACCGGGCAAGACTGTGTGAGGCTATTCTTCGTCGGGAGGCAGACCTATGGCGAGCGGTGGCGACATAAGGTATGCCCGTTGCGCCGGCGGGATCGACATCGCCTACAAGGTCATGGGCGACGGCCCCATCGATATCGTCTTCGTCTCCGGATTCGTATCCCATCTCGACCTGCTAGATGACGTGCCCTTCTACTGCAACCTGGTCGACGACATGGCTCGTTTCGCGCGCGTCGTCATATTCGACAAGCGCGGCACCGGACTCTCCGATCGGTCACTGGGGTTCGGGAGCCTGGCCGACCGGATGGACGACATTCGGGCGGTAATGGATGCAGCAGGAATCGAGCGTGCCGCGCTCTTCGGTATCTCAGAGGGCGGTCCCCTCGCGATCCTTTTCGCGGCGACGTATCCCGACCGCGTGACGAGGCTCTGCCTCTACGGCACGTTCGCTCGCCTGTCATACGACTCCGACTATCAGATCGGGCTGCCTCCGGAACTACTCGAGGCAGTCGTCAACCAAATCAGCGAGGACTGGGGCACCGGAAAAGGCATCAACACGGTCGTGCAGAACATCCCACCCGAGGCGATGCCGATCATCGCGCGCTATGAGCGAAACGCCAGCACGCCGAAGATGGTCGCGGAGATCCTGCGATCGAACTTCGAGATCGATGTGCGCAGCGTATTGCCTGCGATCACGGTTCCCACGCTCGTCCTCCATGCGCTCGGCGACCCCTGCGTGCCGATCTCGGTCGGACGTTGGCTCGCTGAGCACATCCCGACCGCGGAGTTCGTCGAGCTCCAGGGAGCATTCCACGGGGACTGGAACATCGTGGGTCTGTTCCCCGAGGCGGCTTCGTTCCTCGCAGGCGAAGCGCCCCAGCCGGCGACAGACCGGATGCTCGCGACGGTGCTGTTCACCGACATCGTTTCGTCGACGGAGACTGACGTCCGGGTCGGCGACCGCCGCTGGCGAGAGTTGCTCGACCGACACGACGACGTCGCGAAAAGGCGGATCGCCCGGCATCGGGGCCGCCTCGTGAAGACGACGGGCGACGGGTTGCTGGCTACATTCGATGGCCCGGCCCGCGCGATCGCGTGCGCGCAGGAGATCGCTTTGGGCGCCAAGCCGTTGGGGCTCGACATCCGGGCCGGGCTCCACACCGGAGAGGTGCAGCTACGCGGAGACGACATCACCGGCCTCGGCGTCGTGATCGCCCGACGTGTCTGCGACCTCGCGACTACGGACGAACTCCTCGCATCGAGGACGGTGAAGGACCTGGTGATCGGATCCGGCATCGCCTTCGCGGACCGCGGCGTGCATACACTCAAGGGCGTCCCGGACGACTGGCAGCTGTTCGCGGTCTCCGGCTAGATTCGATCCGGCTACCTATCCCCGAGGTTGATGTGTCGGGTTGGTGATGGCTGCGGTGCGTAGTGTCGTCGGATGGAAGCGGCGATTAATCTTCGGCAGTACAGGTCTTGACTATTCCTCGGCTGGACTCAAGCCAGCCGCTTGCAGCACAGGCATGGTCAGGTGCTCAGCCGTGCCGGGTGCTTGGTCGTTCAGCCAATCGGCTACAGCGGTCAAGTGCGACCGGAGGTCGTCGGGGTCGGTGGGTTGTGGCCCGTGGAGTGGTGTAAGTCGAGCGGGCGTTTCGCCTGAGGCTCTGCGGATTTCAACTATGCCCTGAGTGCGGCGGGGGATGCAACGCTCTGCTGGGTTTGTCGCCGGGATTCGGCAGGGCCACGCTTGTTTCCGGGTAGGGGTGTCGGCAACTACCGTTTGTCGGGGGTCATTTCCGGATTTCGAGCAGGGCGTCGCTCAGTGCACGGGTGATGAACTTGCCGTAGCGGGTGGCGGACCAACCGCGTTCGAGGACGAGAAGCTCGTAGAGCTCTGGTGCGTGATACGTCCATAGGACATCGCGGGCTTGTGTGGCGCTGACCCGTAGCTGTCCGGTGTGGGCGAGGTCGGAGGCGAACATTGTCATCGCGGTGAGAGTTTCGTGCCGGATCTGCTTCCAGACCTCCGCAGCGTCCGCCGACGATGCAGCACCATCGCGAGCCAGGAGCTGGACTGGAGCGCTGTGCGGCATGGTGGAGGCCAGGTGCTTGGTGTAGATCTCGATCTTGCGGGCGGCCTCGGGCGCGTTGAGCACATTCTGGATGACGTCTCGCTGGACCATCGGGGTCGGTTCGTCGTCGCCGGCGACGGACACATCGAAGAGCGCTTTGAGCACGCCCGCCTTGGTCGCGAAGACCTTGTACACCGTTTCGACTGACACGCCGGCGTCTCGCGCAATCTCTGCGATGGTCGTCGCCGCATAACCCTGAGCCAGGAAGCGCTGTCGGGCGGCCGCAAGCACGGCGTGTCGGTTCTGTTGTGCCTGTTGGCGGCGACGGGTCGAGTTGTAGCGGCGCGGAGGCTGGCTCTTGACAGATCCCATAATTCAGTACATGCTCCTGTATCTATTACTAGTTACTGTATCAGACTTAGGGAGCCCGACATGACATTCGCCATCCGCGCAGCCGCCACCCTGTCGGACGGGGACCGTTCCGCGGCGGTAGCGCGTGCCTTGGCGTCCGAAATCACGCAGCGCGCCGACGACGCTGAGGCGCTGGGAACAATGCCGATCGATCTGGTCGAGCGGCTGCGCGCGGCCGGCATCTTCCGCGCCTTGCAGCCACGCTCGCTCGGCGGCTTTGAAGTGGCCCCCGTTGAGTTCATTGAGATGGTCGAGGAACTGGCCCGTGCCGACGGTTCCGCGGGCTGGATCGCGGCCATCGGTGCCGGAGCACCAGCATTCACCGCTTGGCTCGAGCCCGCCGTCGCCAATGAACTATTCGGCTCGGACGCCGACTTCTTGGCGGCCACGGTGTTCGCCCCCACTGGGCGGGCCGTCCCCGATGGCACCGGCCGCTTCGCCGTCGATGGCCGATGGCCGTTTGCCAGCGGTTGCCGCCATGCCGAATGGTTGCTGGCCGGGATGTTCGTGTTCGACGGCGATGCGCCGCGGATGATTCCCGAGCAGGGCCCCGACTGGCGCCTCGCGTTCTTCCCGCGCGCGAACGCCGACATCGTCGACAACTGGGACGTTCTGGGGCTGCGCGCCACCGGCAGCAACGACGTGGTCGCCCGAGGTCTCCGCGTTGCCGAAGAACACACCATCAGCCCGTTCTTCGAACCGGCCCGCCACGACGGGCCACTTTGGAGACTGGCGTTCTTCACGCTGGTGGGAGTAGCGCTGGTCGGTGTCCCGCTTGGCATCGCGCGACGCGCACTCGACGAATTCACTGACCTCGCGACAACGAAATTGCGCGCCGGCACGTTTGAGCCGGTCGCCGAGGACCCCGCCGCTCAAGTCGCGTTCGCCAGCGCCGAAGCCAACCTGCGGTCGGCGCGGGCCTTCGTTCTCGATGAGGCCAGTGCACTTTGGGACACGGCGCGTGCCGGCGATCCACCATCGCTAGAGCAGCGCGCCGGCTTCCAACTCGCCGCCCAACAGGCGATGCGCGCGGCACGCCAAGCAGTCGACACGACATTCGACCTGACCGGTGCGAGCGCAGTGCACGCCACCCACCCCCTGCAACGATGCTTCCGGGACCTACACACCGCCAACCAGCATGTGTACTTCAGCCCGGCCGCCCTGAAACGCTACGCCAACACCCACTTCGGCATTAGACAACCGACCTACATGATGTGACGCCAGCATTCCGGCATCACTTGGGTTGTGGCCCGTGTAGTGGTGAAGGCTGAGCGGGCGTTTCGCCTGAGGCTCTGCGGGTTTCAACTTCGCCGCTCGCGCATGGACAAGGCGGTCGACAAGGTGCGGCAATGTGGCGAAGGCTCTCGAGCGCCAATACGCGGCGCTCGTACACGTAGAACCCGTCAACTCACGTGCGTAGTAGGACAAAAATCATGACTTCACAACAGGTTTCGATCTCACGTTCCGTACCAACGGAGACCGTGATGCAGCCTCTGACCCTGCACCTGACCCGTGGTGTGCTCGCCTCGACCTTGTGGGCGAGTGATTCGTAGGTAGCGTCGCCGAGTACTTCGCGGAGGTGCGCGATCGCGGTGTTGATGTCGGGGTACTCAATTGCTAAGTTTTACAACCGACCGGTTCAGAACCGATCGCCTTCCTCACTGGGCCGGGACAGATGCAGCATTAGCTGCACTGAAGACGTCGCGAAGTGGAATGAGGGCGAAAAAGCTATCCATACAACCGGGGATAAATCCGCTCGGTACTCGACCGGCGTCCGAAGGGGGGCGAGACTGCCGAGACTGCGACCCCGAGAGCGACGCGACCCGGACACCAAATATTTGCCCCACATGGCGTTCATCAATCTTGTAGTCACCGTGCTGGTGTGCCTGAGTCTGACCGGGGCTTACGCACCGCCGGCACGCGCAGACGGAGATGAACCGCAGTACGCGGATTTCTATTTGCCGCCGGATCCACTTCCACCTGGCCAGCCGGGTGACCTGATCCGTACCGAGCCGTCGCGGCTGGTGCTGGAGCCGTCCGGCCAGCTTGGCGCGATCATGGCCACTGGCACCCGGATCATGTACCGCAGCACCGACACCCGGGGCAATCCGATCGCGGTCACCGGCACCTACTTCGAGCCCTACAACCAGTGGCCGGGCAAGGGGCCGCGGCCACTGATCAGCTACGCGCCCGGCACGCAAGGCCAAGGCAATCAGTGCGCCCCGTCGCGGATGTTCAACCAGGGCATCCACTATTCGGGCGGCTGGGACATCATGTTCAACTACGAGGAGCTGTTCGTCGCCACAATGGTCGCCCGTGGGTTTGCCATCGTGATGACCGACTACGAGGGCCTGGGCACCCCGTCGATGCACACCTATGTGGGCCGGGTGGCCGAAGGGCAGGCCGTGCTCGATGCCGCACGCGCGGCCATGCGCCTGCCGGGAACCTCGTTGGATCCGCACGGGCCCGTGGCGTTCTGGGGATACTCCCAAGGTGGCGGCGCGACGGCCTCGGCGGCCGAGCTGGCCTCGTCCTATGCCCCAGACTTAAATATCGTCGGCACGTACGCCGGGGCGCCGCCGGCCAACCTCAAGGAACTGTTCCCGTACGCCGACGGCAGCGTGCTCGTCGGCGTCGTCGGGTACGCGCTCAACAGCGTCATGGCCGCCTATCCGGAGGCCGCCGACGCCATCCGCTCCAAAATGACGCCCCGCGGGCTGGCGATGCTCGAATCGGTGTCGCGCCAGTGTGTTGGCCAGACCCTGCTCGATTTCATGTTCCGCCATCTGCAGCCCTACTTCACCGAAGACATCTATCAATTGGTCAACGAGGAACCGTTCAACAGCCTCTTCGAGCAGCAGCGGATCGGACGCTACAAACCCAACGCACCGGTGCTGATCAACAGCAATCGCTATGACCCGCTGGTGCCGTGGACCGCAGCCAACCAGCTCGGTCGCGACTGGTGCGCCCAAGGCGCCGACGTGGAATTCCGCACCAACGAGGAACCACCCTTCCTCAACAAGCTCATCATCAATCACGGGCTGCCGATGCTCGTCGATGGTGAACCGGCCATGCAATGGATCGCCGCCCGCTTCAACGAAGAACCCACCGCACCCAACTGCGGTCAGTTCTGATGTGGATGCAGGTCTGATGAGCCTGGCGTTGGTGCTGGGCGGTGGTGGCGTCGCTGGAGTGGCATGGGAAACAGGACTTTTGCTTGGCGTTCAAGACGAGTCTCCAGAAACGGCGGATCGGTTGCTGCAGGCCGACGTAATTCTCGGAACCTCGGCCGGCGCGATAGTTGCGGCGCAGCTCGGCAGTGGCGTCGGATTAGCCGATCTGTATGCGCGTCAGTTATCAGTCAGCATCGACCAGACACCTCCGCGAATCGACGTAGCAGCTCTGATGACGGTGTTCGAAGCGGCGGCCGTCGACAAGAACGGTTCGATCACGCAGCGGCTCAAGATGGTTGGGGATCGGGTGGTATCGCTCCCGATTGTCGCTACGGAGGATCGTGACGCGATGATCTCCACTCGCCTGCCGTCGCACGAATGGCCCACACGGCCGCTCAAGATCACGGCGATCGACGTAGAGACGGGCGAGCTGGTGGTATTCGACAAGAGCAGTGGGGTGCGATTAGTGGACGCGGTGGCGGCCAGCTGCGCCGTGCCCGCAGTGTGGCGGCCCGTGGCGATTGGCAAGCGCCAATTCATGGACGGTGGTATTGGCAGCAGCGCGAACGTTGGCGTTGTTGCGGATTACGAATCCGTGGTGATGTTAGCGCCAACTGCCGAGCCTGGGTTGTTGCCGTTCGGTGGCAGTCTGGCGGACGAACTTGCAGATCACCGGGCCGGCCCCACTCTTGGGGTGTTTGCTGATGAGGCTTCGCTCGCCGCGTTCGGCTCGAACATTCTCGACCCAGCGTGCAGTGCGCCGTCGGCAAGCGCGGGACGGGATCAGGGCCGCCGGAAGGCGACCGAGCTAGCAACTTTCCTCGACGGGCGAAGATAACCGGGGGTGTGACCCGGCGGGAGTCTGGCGCAAGCGATTGACGAGCTTGCGTGGCGTCGCGCTGTGAACACTGGCCACCTCGGCGGAAAACCCCGGCTGCGCTGCGGATTTCAGCGAACGCGTGGATCACAATCGACTATTCGATTGTCGAAGATTACACCCGAGCAGTCGGAGTGGTGATCGTCGTGCACCACGAGCGCCGACGCGCGACGGGGACGCCTTGTGATCGCAGGCTGCATTGCCACACGCCCGCCTAAGATCCTGATTCGTGACCGAGTTGGACAAAGCGCAACTGACCGAGGCGGAAATCCGTACTCGGTACGTGACACCTGCGCTCAGTGCTTCGGGCTGGCCGCTGAGTCTCTGGCACCTTGGCTATTCCTCGGCTTTCCAACCGCTTCGCCACGGCCTTCGCGAAGTCGGCCGTCGACGGCACACGCTTCAGACGAGTACGGCTCCGCCGTCGACGGTGATGGATGTTCCCGTGGCCATTGGCTGCTGCATCGCGTACACGTAGGCGAGCGCGATGTCGTCGGGTTCGCCTACCCGCCCGACTGGCAGCTGAGACGCAAGGCTCGCGTACATAGTGGATTGCTCGTCCTCGGTCATCGATGCCCATAGCGGACTGCGAGTGACACCCGGTGCAACAAGATTGACCCGAATCGGCGCCAGCTCGAGCGCCAGCTCTCGTGTGAGTGCCTCCATCGCCCCGCATATGCTCGCACCCAGGGCCCACCCTGGGGCGGGACGCTGGCCGGCATTGCCGCCCGTCAGGACGATGGACCCGCCCTCCTTGAGTGCTCCCGCTATGACGAGCGCCCGCACGACGCTGATCGCCCCGATGTACCGGGTCTCCCAGAAACGCCTGATCACCTCCGGTGTGAGATCGGCGAGATGGATCAATTGCAGCGCCTCGCCGGCGGTGTACACGAGGTGATCAACGGCTCCCGCCGTGGACACAAGCTGTGCCAGTGAGTCCTCGCTGGCGATATCGACCGTGTAGCCCGCCGCACCCGCGGGAAGGGAGCTGACGGCACGGTCGACGCTCGCCTGACGCCGCGACGCGACGATGGGCTGTGCGCCACGCTCAGCGACGGCACGCGCGACCGCCAGGCCCAGCCCTGACGTCCCACCAACGAGTAGAACTCGATTACCGGTCATCGACATGGCTGGCCTTTCGTTTAAAAGAGCGGTAACGCCACTGTCCCGCAGCGGGACCCGACTCGTCCAAGACCCATCCGTACCACAGTCACCACCCGCAAGGTATGGCCGAGGAGAACCTTTGCTAGGACCTGGATCTACGCAAAACTGCGGTACGTCACCGCGATCACCCATCTGCGCGACCTCCTCGGCGCCCAGATCTACGAATCGCTCGCCAACTACGGCGAGACGATGACCACCGCCGAGATGGTGACGTACGCATCCGACCAAATCGACCAGGCCCGATCAGAGCTAAACGCCATCTCGGTTTCCTTTTGCGTTGCGGTGGTCGCCTTTTGACTGGCGACCACGGCGTGAGCGGCAGCACAGTCGTGCCCGGTTCTAGCCGCTCATTTGCCCGTGCGGCGACGAAAAGCGTTGGGGTGGTTGAACGTAGCCTCGAAAGGCCGGGCTATCGATATGGGTCGAGGCGGGCTGGGCTTAGGCCGACCGCTTCGCCGGGCGGCTCGCCGGAGCCGATCACGTGATCGCGCCGAGTGACAGGCCGAGGCCGCCGTCGACGCGCAGCACGGCGCCGGTGATGTACGCCGCCGCGGGCGAGAGCAGGAACGTGACGACCCCGGCGAGCTCGTCGACGGTCCCGAACCGAGCCAGCGGGACCCGCTCGGCGAGCTTGCTCTGAAGCTCGCCGGGCATCGCGCGGACCTTCGGGGTGGCGATCATCCCGGGCATCACGACGTTGCAGCGCACCCCGCGCGGCGCCCACTCGGCCGCCAGCGTTCGCGCCATCCCGACGAGGCCGGCCTTCGACGCCCCGTAGGCGACCTGGCCCGGGATCCCGAGCTCGGCGCCGACCGACGAGATCAGCACTACCCGCCCGTCGCCGGCCGACGCGAGCTCTTCGAACGTAGCCTGGACGACGTTGAAGGCGCCGTACAGGTTCGTCTCGAGATCGAGGCGCCAGTCGTCTTCGGAGAACCGCTCGGCGCGATGAATCGTGTCGACCACGCCCGCGTTGGCGACGACCGCGTCGCAGCCGCCGAGGGCCGTGACCACACCGGCAACCCCTTGGCGTACGGCGGCTCGATCCCGCACGTCGAACTCGGCGCTGGTCGTCGCGCCCGGGACGGCGTCCGCGCCGGCGCTGTCTGCGTCACACGCAGCCACGCGACAGTCGGCGGCGGCGAGCGCCGCGATGATCGCACGGCCAATCCCCCCGGCGGCGCCGGTGACGATCACTCGGCGCCCGTTCGGCCCCGTCTCAGCCGGCATCGACGCCACCGGCCTGCTCGCGGGCGAGTCCATAGCGCTGCCAATGCCGGTCGGGAATGTCGGCCGGGTCCTTGTACCAGTACCACGTGCACGGGTCGCGGCGGAAGTCGTCGGGCGGATCGCTCGGGTAGAGCGGATAGCCGATCCAGCGGATCGGTAGCGACTCGTTCATGAACGAGCAGTGCGTGCAGTAGAGCGGGAAGCCCTCGCGCCCGTAGCTCCAATCGTGCGCCGATTTCGTCACACCGAGCGCACCGGGCCCCTCGTAGCGGCCCATCCGCACAAGCCGCTGACCCGACCCGCATGGGTTCATCGCGAACGTGAACTTGACCTCGTCCTCGGTGATCGTGAACGCCCCCGGGTGTTGACCGGTGCCGCTGCCCGAGTGCGCTCGCCAGGTCGCCGCGAGCGCCTCGACGATCTGCCTGCGGTCGCGGTTGGCGATCTTCTCGACGTCGCGCCTCCAGCCGCGGCCCTGGCCATCGGTCCAGGCGTCGGCGACCCCGTCGTCGCCGAGGCGGTCCTGGATGAACGAGATCAGGCCGCCGATCCCCTCGACCATCATGTCGTGGAGGTAGCGCCACTCGTGCTTCATCTCCTCGCAGAGCGTCCGGGCCGTCTGCACGTCGCCACGATCGAGCGCCTCGATTGCGCGGTCCATCGTCGGGCGCGACATCTGCTTCAGCTCCTCGTCTGAGAACCAGCGCTCGGTCATCGCTGACTGCTCCTCTCGTCGGCTACGACGAGCGATCCTATGGCAACCCGCAGGCGGGTGGCATCGGGGTGTCGCCCTGGTCAGCGGCAGCGGACCGCCTTCGAGGGGACGCGAGTGGCGGTCGGCAGCCCGTGAGGCGCGGCGGGCACACGGCCAGCACATCGGGCGTCCCAAATCACTCGACAGTTCCAAAGCCGCTCTAGCGCAACGGATGCACGCTAGTGGTGAATCGGCTAGCACTATTGCTGCGGCACTTGGCGTGAGCCGTGCGACCGTCTATCGGGTGCTGGCCGAAGGCGCAGACTAACCTTGGGCGCTCCTCATTCAGCCGAAAGGGACCGGAGTTCCTCGAGCGCCTTGGCGGACTCGCTGCCGGGCTCGGCGTAAAAAATCAGCAGATGCTGTCCATCGGGATGGGGCACATTGAGGCTGTTTCGGTGGAGAAAAAGCTCGCCAACTTGGGGGTGACGCATGTGGATGATGCCGGGGCGGTAGCCGACATCCGCGCGCGCCCACAGTTCGCGGAAGCGCTGACTGGCAGCTGAGAGCTCGTCGATCAACGCGCGCAACCGCGGATCAGTTATATCGCTGCCGACGACATCGCGTAACCCGCTCACCGCGATTTCGGTCGCCTCATCCCAATCGACGTAGAGTTCGCGGGCGGCGGGGTCGAGAAGTCGCCAGCGCAGGAAGTTTTGTCCGGGTGCGAAGCCGGGTGACAGCGCTCGGGCGCAGGGATTCGCGGCCAGCACGTCCTGGCATCTGCTGGCCACAATCGCCGGCATCGGAAATTGATCGATCAGTTGATCCAGCCCGTTCGCAACTGTCTCTCCAGCGGAGTGCGGCCGGCGGCCGCCCGGCGCACTGGCCAGTCGGTGCAAATATTCCGTCGCTTTGACGTCGAGCCGCAGAGCGCGTGCTAGCGCGTCCACAACGTGTGCGGATGGACGGGTGTCACGGCCCTGCTCGAGTCGTAAGTAGTAGGCGGAGCTGATGCCGGCGAGGGTCGCAAGCTCCTCGCGGCGCAAACCCGGAACGCGCCGCCGCGCGCCAGCGGCCAAGCCGACGTCTTCGGGACGAACCTGCTCGCGCCGCGCACGCAGATAATCACCCAGCGCGCTGGCCTTGGGTCCCACCGCCTGATGGTAAGGCTGTCCCCGCCACTACCACGATTAATTGGGACTGGCTGCCGATCCGTTTGCCGGAATTCGCAGCGCGTGCGGCGCGCTCATGGTGGTCACAAGTATCGGCTCACCCAAAACAAGGAGGACGCGATGTCCACGATCCACTTCCACCAGACGACCAGCTCAACCCCCGAGCAGTTCATTGCCGGGCTCACCGACTTCGGACCGGGCCGCTCGAAGCTCTTCCCGAACAGCGCAGATGGGTACCTCAAGGTGCATCACCAGGGCCCGGCCGAGGCCGACGTCACCGAGGGCTCGGGCGGCATCTGGGAACGCCTGCATTACGACTGGTCTGATCCCAACCACGTCAAGCTCACGACCACCGACTCCAACATGTTTGGCGGGGCCTCGGGCTACACCTACACCCTGACACGGCAGTCCGACGGAATGACCAACGTAGATGTCGTCATCATTCGCGAGGGCAAAAACCTCAAGGGAAAGGTACTCGCGGGCGTGCTCGGAACCGTCGGAAAGCGCTCGCTGGGGAAGGCGTTCGCCACCAGCGTCAAGGCCATCCAAGCCCGCAGCGGCGCAAGTGCGGCGGAGGTTTAGTAGAAGGGCTTCGCGGCGTCCACCACTGCCTGTTGGTCTACTTGGGCAGTGCGTGGCGCCACAGCAGGTTCATCCGCGAGAAAGGCGAACAACATGACCGACACCGACGAGTTGTTCCTGATCACCGGCGCCACCGGCAACACCGGTGCGCACACCGTGAAGTTGTTACGCGAACACGGTCGGCGCGTCCGCGCGCTCGTGCACTCCCTTGACGAGCGCGCGGACCGGCTACGTGAACTGGGCGCCGAAGTCGTGCAAGGCGATCTACTGGACTTTCCGGCGGTCAGCGCGGCCACAGTCGGGGTCAGTGCGGCCTACTTCAACTACCCCGTAGCCCCGGGATTGGTGGAGGCCACCGCGAACTTCGTGCAGGCGGCCAGCGAGGCCGGCGTGCATGCGGTAGTCAACATGTCGCAGATCCCGGCTCGCCGGGAAGCCAAGAGCAACGCCGCGCGGGCGCATTGGATCGCCGAGCGGCTGCTGGACCGCAGCGCGCTGATCACCACGCATCTGCGGCCCACCTTCTTCACGTTCTTACTGAACATGTTCTGGATTCGCGACAACGACCAAGGGATCTATCGACTGCCCTTCGCCGATGCCCGCCACGCCCCCATCGACGCCGCCGATCAAGCCCATGTCATCGCGGCCATCCTTCAAAACCCCGACCCGCATGACCGCCAGACCTACCCACTGTTCGGCGCCGAAGAACTCAACTGGCATGAAATCGCCGCGAAAGTCCAACACACCCTGGGTATCCCGGTGCGCTACGAGCCCATCGACATTCCTACCTTCGCCGCCGGCCTGACCGCCGCCGGCGCCTCGGCGCATTTCGTGCAGCACATCAGCAACGTGGCACAGGACTACCGCGACGGCGTCTTCGCCGGCGTTAACAACCTCATCGAGGTGATCGGGGGAGTCAAGCCCATCACCGTGGAGGACTACGTCGCGGCCACCCGCTCCCAGTTCGAAACCAGCGGGAGCCCTCGTCGGTGAGCCCGAAGCGAGCACGCGCCGCCTAACACCGCCATGACGGCATCGCGCCAACAACGGCGTGCTCTCCGTTGGGGCTTCGCAGTAGTCGACGTTGCAGGGCCTGCATCATTCGGTCGACATCGCGAATCTCGGCGCCGATTTCTTTGATCAAGCACCCTCGTCCTAACATCCTCGCCCGCCACCGAAGCCTCTCAACGAGAATGCCGTCCGCAGTGCGTCCGCAGTAGCTCCACGAAGCGTCGTTGCTCGCCAACGTCTCCAACCCTTTGACCTCGTTTTAGTTGCTGTGCGGGTCGGCGGCGTTGAGCGCGGCCACCACCTGGTCGTAGTCGCCGCGGGCCTCGCCGTAGCGCAGGAATTTGACGCGCTCTACTTGGATCTCGTTGCCGTCAGGGTCGGTCTCCAGTACCTGCATGACCTCGTCGATGAACTCATCAAGCGGCATCGCAAAGCTGCTTTCTCGTTGTCCGGGGAGTAGATCGGTGGCTACCGACGGCGGTTCGAGTTCCTTGAGCCTGACCGTGGTGTCGGCCAGTTGTAGGCGCAGTGACTCGGTGAGCATGTGGATGGCGGCCTTGGACGCGTTGTAGCTCGGCGTAACTTTCAGCGGTGCGAAGGCGAGGCCGGAGGACACGGTGACAATGGTGGCGTCAGGCTGCTTTTGCAGGTGCTCGACGAATGACGCGATCAGGCGGATCGGCCCGAGCACGTTGGTGGCGATGACGGATTCGGCGGAATCCAGGAATGTTTCGGGATGATGCCAGTCTTCGATCTTCATGACGCCGGCCATCGCGATGACCACGTTGAGATCGGGATGGCGCGCCAGCACGTTCTTGGCGGTCGTGTGCACGCTTGCTGCGTCGGCGGTGTCGATCTGCACCGTGTCGATGTCCGGATGCGCGGCGGCGATCTGCTGGAGCAGTTCGGTGCGGCGGCCTCCGACGATGACGGTGTTACCTTTGTCGCGCAGTCGTAGAGCCAGTGCCAGGCCGATCCCGCTCGTCGAGCCCGGAATGAAAATGGTGTTGCCGGTGATTTTCATGCGCTCAATCCTTTGTCTTGTGTTGCCGTGGTGAGTAATTCGGGTAGGCCGACGCGGTGCAGCATTTCGGCTTTGAGCCGGTCGAGGACCGCGAAACCCACGTCGGCCCCATCCTGGGTGGGTGATCTTGTGGACCCCTACCGACATCGACGGCACTCTCTGTACCCCACTCACGATCACCCGTCGGAATCGATTGGTAGTCAGTGCAACTGAGCCCCGCCTTGTCGAGAGCGTTACCGATGTCTGTGCCGGACGATGCGCTTATCGCATCCATCGAGCCTGCGGAACCGGACCCTCCGCAACCAGCGAGCACAATCGCAAGGACCGCGACGAAGTATTTCCACATAGCGGCAAAGTAGCCGAACTGAGCGCTCAGTAGCTCAGTTTCGCCCCACTCCCTTTCCGCGTCGGTTGCCCTAGCAGTATCCGTTCGTCAAGACGCGTCGGAACCAAATCAGCAACGAATAACCCCGCTTACTTGACTTGCGCCAAGAACTGTCGGACGTCGCGCGGTTTGCGCAGGAGGTAGACGTCGGCATCACGGGCGTGAGCGGCTATCGCGGCCCTAACGCCCGGAAGGCTGCGGCGGCGGTAGGAAACGAGCCACCGCCAGAACACGAGGTTCTCGCGGGATCGGCGCGCAGCACGCCACGCGCAGCGCCACAACGCGAAATCCAGCACGATGACGGTGTCGGCAGCCTGCAGACGCACGTCGAGCACGTCGTAGGGGCCGAGATCGCCGTCGAGAATCCACCGCTCGGCGCTGATGAGATTGCGCTGCAACGCCTTCCACTGCTCCACAGGCCGCGGAGTGAGATCACTTGACCAGAAGTACTTGTCGAGCTCGATCACCGGCAATCCGGTGAGTATGCCTAGCTGCACGGCAACCGCGGACTTGCCTGCGCCGCCGCGCCCCAGCACGACGACTCGGTTCACTGTGGTCAGCGTGGCAGGCCGAGGAGCCGTTCGGCGGCCAGCGTGAGCAGGATCTGCTCGGTACCGCCCGCGATCGTCAGGCACCGGGTGTTGAGGAAATCGTGCACGATCTTGCCCTCGACGATGCCGGCCCCGTCGGTCAGATCCATCCGGAATTCGGCCAGCGCCTGTCGGTAACGTACACCGATGAGTTTGCGCACACTGGATTCCGCGCCGGGGTCCTGGCCGCCCACCGCGAGCTGGGCGATGCGCTGATCGAGCAGCGAGCCGACTTGCGCGGTGATGATCAACCGTGCCAGCCGATCCTGTTGGGCGACATCGAGATTGATCTCGGCCGCCGCCGCCAGCAGTTGTTCCATCGGGTTGCCCAGCGCGGTGCCCTGCGCCATCGCGATCCGCTCGTTGGCCAGCGTGGTGCGGGCCAGCCGCCAGCCGTCGTTCACCGTGCCGACCACCATCTCGTCGGGAACCAACACGCCGTCCAGAAAGACCTCGTTGAACAGCGCATCGCCGGTGATTTCGCGCAGCGGACGGATCAGGATGCCGGGCGAGCTCATGTCGATCAGGAAGTAGGTGATCCCTTTGTGTTTCGGAGCGTCGGGATCGGTGCGGGCCAGGCACACACCCCACTGCGCCTTGTGTGCCGAGGATGTCCACACCTTCTGACCGGTCAGCTCCCATCCGCCGTCGACCCGCACTGCTTTGGTACGCAGCGACGCCAGATCCGAGCCGGCTCCCGGCTCGGAAAACAGCTGGCACCAAAAGATTTCGCCGCGCAGGGTGGCCGGCACGAAACGCTCGACTTGTTCGGGCGTGCCATGTTCGAGGATGGTCGGTGCCGCCCACCAGCCGACCACCAGGTCGGGGCGCGGCACCCCCGCTGACGACATTTCCTGGTCGATCAGCAGTTGCTCGGCCGGTCCGGCGCCACGCCCGTACGGCGCGGGCCAGTGCGGCGCCAGCAACCCGGCTTCGGCCAGCGCCGCCTGGCGCTTGTCGTCGGGCAGCGCGGCGACCCCGGCGACCGCGTCGGCGATCTGGGGTCGCAGGTCGGCAACCTCGCTCAGGTCGATGCTGAGATTGCGGCGGACGCCGGCCTGAGTCAGCTCGGCGGTCCGGCGCAGCCAGCGCGCGGGCCCGCCGAGGAACTGCCCGATCCCGTAGGCCCGACGGAGGTACAGGTGCGCGTCGTGCTCCCAGGTGATCCCGATCCCGCCGAGCACCTGAATGCAGTCCTTGACGTTGGCCTTCGCGGCGTCGATCCCGATGCCCGCGGCGATGGCCGCGGCAATGGACAACTGGCGGTGATCGCTGTCTTCTGCGGCGCGAGCAGCATCGGCGGCGGCCACCGCCACCTGCTCGGCGCGGCACAGCATCTCGGCGCACAGGTGCTTGATCGCCTGGAAGCTGCCGATCGGCTTGCCGAACTGCTCACGCACCTTGGCGTAGGCGACGGCGGTATCCAGCGCCCATCGGGTGATTCCCGCCGCTTCGGCGGACAGCACAGTCGCGGCCAGGTCCGCTACCCGGTCCGCGGCGGCGTCCAGCACACTGGCCGACGCCGAGGTCAGCTCCACCCGCGCCAGTGGCCGGGAGAAGTCGGTGGCCTGCAGTGGCTCAACTGCCACCCCGCCGGCGGCGGCGTCAACGAGTAGCCACTTTCCGCCGGCTGGCACCAACAGCAGACCGTCGGCGTCGGCCCCCAGCACCCACGGCAAGGTGCCCGAGGCCCGAGACGTCGCCTCGTCGAACTCGACCTGACCGTCGAGTGCCACGCCGGCGGTACGTTCGCCGGACGCGAGTGCGGCAAGCAGCTGCGGATCGGAGACCACCAGCGTGGCCAGCGCGGTGGTCGCCACCGGGCCGGGCACCAGGGCTTTGGCAGCCTCCTCGACCATCGCGGACAGGTCCTCGATGCTGCCGCCGGCGCCGCCGGCGTCCTCGGGGACCGCGACGCCGAACAAGCCCAGACCGGCTAGGCCGTCGAAGACCGGCCGCCAGGCTTTTGGCTCACCCTGCTCGATATCCCGGACCGCTGCCGTCGCGCCGGACCCGGCAGCCCAGTCGCGCACCAACTCCCGCGCCGCAAACTGTTCGTCGGTGATGGTCGTGGCCACCTGGACTCCTCGGTCGACGTTAATTGGCACTGCCCGAGATGGCCCGCGCAGCACTAGAACGTGTTCTAATAGTGCCAGCGATCGACCGTCAAGTCGAATGCCATCACAGCAGGACATCCCGGTGTCCCGGCGGCACGGAGGTGAGAAATTCGCGCTCGGCATGCGTATCGTTTCGAGCGAGGACGCAAGAAAAGGAGCTGTCGGTCAGATGTCGTCGCCAGCGAACACCGACTCGGGGCAACCCTCGAGCGGGTCCACTGCGCAGCCTCGTGAGGTGATGAACGTGGCGGTACTTGCCGAGTCCGAGCTCGGCTCTGAGGCACAACGCGAGCGTCGCAAGCGGATTTTGGACGCGACGATGGCCATCGCCTCTAAGGGCGGCTACGAGGCAGTTCAGATGCGCGCGGTCGCCGACCGTGCGGACGTCGCGGTGGGCACGCTCTACCGGTATTTCCCATCGAAGGTGCATCTGCTGGTTTCCGCCCTTGGGCCGGGAGTTCGAGCGAATCGACGCCAAGACCGACCGCTCCGCGCTGACCGGCGGCACGCCCTACCAGCGGCTGAACTTCATGGTGAGCAAACTCAATCGCGCGATGCAGCGTAATCCGCTGCTGACCGAGGCCATGACGCGTGCTTACGTCTTCGCCGACGCCTCCGCGGCCGGTGAGGTCGATCACGTCGAGAAGCTCATCGACTCGATGTTCGCCCGCGCGATGAGCGACGGCGAACCGACCGAAGACCAGTACCACATCGCCAGGGTGATCTCCGATGTGTGGCTGTCGAATCTGCTGGCCTGGCTGACCCGGCGGGCATCGGCCACCGACGTGAGCAAGCGACTGGATCTGGCGGTGCGGCTGCTGATCGGCAACGGAGACAACGCCCAGGTCTGACCGCTCAGGCGGGCGGCCCGGCGGTGCGTCCGCGAATCAGCTCGGTATCGAGCACCTCGACGGTCGGGTGGATATCCCCTTTGTGCAAGAGCTCGCCCGCGCGGCGGCCCTTTTGCAGGCTCGGCTGCGCCACCGTGGTCAGGCCGCGGCTGATGGCCTCAGGCACGCCGTCGAAACCGGTGACAGTCATCTGACCCGGCGCGTACTTGCCGCGGCCGCGCAGGTAGTCCATGGCCGACAAGGCCAGCACGTCAGCGGTGCACATCAGCGCGGTGATCCGCGGGTTCGCCTCCAGGGCAACCTGGGCGGCAACGCCACCGGTTGCCGCGGTGTGCTCGTGGCTTTCCACCACGGTCATTGACTCCGGGTCGAGGCCGGCCGCGGCCATCGCGTCGCGGACACCGCCGATGCGTTCGCTTTGCACATGAAACGTCGACGAGCGGAGGCGTTCGGTGTCGACCAGGCCCTGGCGACGGTCACGAAGCAGCCGCATCGTCAGCAGCCCGATCTCCCGATGCCCCAAACCGAGCACGTAATCGCCGATCTTGCGCATCGCCGCACGGTCATCGATGCCCACCTGGGATGCGCCGGGCACGTCTTTGGGCTGGTCAACCACCACCAGCGGCAGCCGCCGTTGCAGCACGACCTGCAAGTAGGGATCGTCTCCGGCCGCCGAGTACACCACGAAGCCGTCGACTCCCGCGGCGAGCACGGATGCTGTCCCCTCCGCGACGCTGCGGTTCGGGCCGACCGCGACCAGCAACAGCCCTTGACCAAGCCCTTCGCACGATTGAGCAAGTCCCGCAACGAAATCCAGCGCCGCCGGGTCACTGAAGGAGTAGGTGAGCGGTTCGGTGATCACCAGACCCACAGCACCGGCCTTACGGGTGCGCAGCGATCGCGCCACCGGATCGGGTCCGGCATAGCCCAAGCGTTTGGCCGTGGCGAGCACTCGTTCACGCAGCGCGGCAGACAGCTGATCGGGCCGGTTGTACGCGTTCGAGATGGTAGTGCGCGATACCTTGAGCTCAGCCGCCAGCGATGCCAAGGTCGCCCGCCGTCGCGGCGTGGGGCTCATGCTCTGTGAGGCTACCGGGCAACGCCCGGCCACGATGCGGGATGTGCAGCAGCCCGAGTCGCCAGGTTTTTGCGACGCCTTACGCCTGGGCAGTGGGCCGCACGACGATCTCGCCGACATCGACGTCCGGTGGCTGCTCGATAGCGAAGGCGATCGCCCGGGCTACCGCCTCGGGCGCCATCGCGATCACGTCCCGGCGCTGCTCCAGCGCGGCCCGGGCGGCCGGATCGGTCACCGACTCTGCGAAGTTCGTCGAGGTCATGCCGGGCGAGATGATCGTCACCCGCAGGTTCTCGCCGGCTTCCTGACGCAGCCCCTCAGATATCGCGCGGACCGCCATCTTGGTGCCCGCGTACACCGACTGAGCGGGCGTGACCCGGAACGCCGCCGTGGAGGCGGTGTTGACGAAATGTCCAAAGCCCTGGCGACGGAACACCGGAAGCGCCGCGGCGATCCCGAACAGGACACCTTTGAGGTTGACGTCGACCATCGCTTCCCAGTCATCGACGCGAAGCTCGTCAAACGGTGACACCGGCATGATGCCGGCATTGCTGACAAGGACGTCGAGCCGGCCGTAGGTGTTAGTGGCCAGCGAGACCAAGTCCATCAGGTCGCCGCGGCGGCTGACGTCGGTCACCTTGGCAACTGCTTCACCGCCGCCCTCCGACAGCCGCTCAGCCACCGCATTCAGCCGCTCGGAGTTCCGCGCGCCCAGCACCAGCTTGGCCCCGCGTTCGGCGAGCATCGTCGCGGTCGCCTCGCCAATCCCACTGCTGGCACCCGTGATCGCAACTACTTTGCCGTCAATCGTCACAGGCCCGAACCTACGCGCGGATGCTCGCCCTAAGCTAACGACCGTGGCCTCTATCGACCTCAACGCCGACCTGGGTGAGGGCTTCGGCGTCTGGCGGCTCGGTGACGACGACGCCATGCTGGGCATCGTCACCAGCGCCAACGTCGCGTGCGGTTTCCATGCGGGCGACCCCACGGGACTGTTGGCGGTGTGCCGGCTGGCCGCCGAGCGCGGCGTGCGGATCGGCGCACAGGTGAGCTACCGCGACCTGGCCGGCTTCGGCAGGCGCTTCATCGACGTCGCACCGGAGGATCTGCTCGCCGACATCGTGTATCAGATCGGTGCGTTGCACGGACTGGCCGGAGCGGCCGGCTCTGCGGTGTCCTACGTCAAACCCCACGGCGCGCTGTACAACACGATCGTGACCAACCGTGAGCAGGCCGCCGCCGTCGCAGACGCGGTGCAAACGGTAGATGCCGGCCTGCCGGTGCTGGGCCTGGCGGGTTCGGCTTTCTTTGACGAAGCGCAGCGACGTGGGCTGCGCACTGTGCCAGAGGCATTCGCCGATCGCGCCTACCGACCGGACGGCCAGCTGGTATCACGGCGTGAACCCGGCGCGGTGCTGGATGATCCGGTCGCCATCGCCGAGCGGGTGATGGCCATGGTGACCACCGGGCACGTCACCGCATTCGACGGGTCGACCGTTGCGGTTGCGGTGGAATCGGTTTGTGTGCATGGTGATACACCTGGCGCGGTGCAGATCGCGTCGGCCGTGCGGGATCGGTTGACGGCCGACGGCATTGACGTGAAGTCGTTTTGCTGATGCGGTTGCGGCCCGGGCGTCCGGATATCGCACGGCACGCGCACCGGTTCAGCGTGCCTGTCGCCGAATCCGGTGCGCCGCTGACGGTGACGTGGCTGGGGGTGTCGACGCTCCTACTCGACGACGGCTCTTCGGCGCTGATGACCGATGGCTTCTTCTCCCGACCGAACCTGGCGCGGGTGGGGCTGGGCAAGGTGTCGCCGTCGGCCGCCCGGGTCGACGGGTGCCTGGCGCGCCTCAACGTCAAGCGGCTAGAGGCGGTCATCCCGGTCCACACGCATTTCGACCACGTGCTGGACTCCGCGATGGTCGCCGACCGTACTGGCGCGCTGCTGGTTGGCGGCGAATCGGCGGCCAACGTCGGCCGTGGCCACGGTATTGCCGAAGACCGTGTGGTCATCGCCGAGTCTGGAACACCAATCCAATTGGGCGCCTTTGACATAACGCTGGTGGAATCGCGGCACAGCCCACCCGACCGGTTCCCGGGCGAGATCACCGAGCCGGTGATACCGCCGGTGAAGGTAGCGGCGTACCGGTGCGGTGAGGCCTGGTCGACGTTCGTACATCACCGGTCGTCGGGCCGGCGGCTGTTGATCCAGGGCAGCGCTGGCTTTGTGAAGGGTTCGCTGGCCGGCCAGGACGCCGATGTCGTCTATCTTGGCGTGGGCCAGCTGGGTCTGCAGCCGGAGTCCTATCTCGTCGACTACTGGGCCGAGACGGTGCGGACCGTCGGCGCACGTCGGGTGGTCTTGGTCCACTGGGACGATTTCTTCCGGCCGTTGTCAAAGCCGTTGCGGGCCTTGCCTTATGTGGCCGATGACTTGGATGTATCGCTGCGCGTCCTGAGCAGGCTGGCCCAGCAGGACGGTGTTGCGCTGGATATGCCGACGGTGTGGCGACGCGAAGACCCGTGGGCCTGAGCTTGGCGCTAGTTCTGGCTCTCCTGTCGCTGGCGGTGGTTCTCGCGTTCGCGGTTGCCCGTCCACGGGGTTGGCCGGAGGCGTTCGCCGCCGTCCCGGCGGTCGTCGTGCTGATAGCCGTCGGCGCGATCTCGATGCACGACGCGGCTAGCGAGGCGGGCCGGCTACTACGCGTCGTCGCCTTCCTGGGCGCGGTGCTGGTATTGGCCAAAATGTGCGACGACGAAGGCCTCTTCGAGGCCGCCGGGGCGGCAATGGCGCGTGGCCGCTTCGGCTCCCAGCGCCTGCTGCGGCAGGTCTTCGTGATCGCCGCCGCCATCACCGCGGCGTTGAGCCTGGACGCCACCGTGGTGCTGCTGACCCCGGTTGTGCTGACCACGGTCCGGCGGCTGCGGGCACCGGTGCGTCCGCACGCCTATGCCACTGCGCACTTGGCCAACGCAGCATCGCTGTTGCTACCGGTGTCGAACTTGACCAACCTGCTCGCCTTTCACGCTGCGAGTGTGTCGTTCATCAAGTTCACGCTGCTGATGTCGCTGCCATGGCTGGCCGCGGTGGGCAGTGTCTACGTCGTCTTCCGGGTGTTTTTCCGCCGGGATCTCAGCGTGCAACCCGATCCTGCGGAGACCGAACCAGCACCTCCGACACCGGTATTCGCGTTGGTGGTGGTGGCGCTGACGCTGATCGGGTTCGTGATCGCGGAGGCGGCGGGGGTGGCGCCGGCCTGGGCCGCGCTGGCCGGGGCGGCGGTGATGGCGGTACGAAGCCTGGCGCGCGGGCACACCTCGGTGGTCGCGATCGTGCGCGCGGTCAATGTGCCGTTCCTGGTGTTCGTGCTGGCGTTGGGCGTCGTGGTGCAGGCCGTTATGCGCAACGGCGTGGCTGAGCGGATGGGTGCGGTGTTGCCGTCCGGTTCGGGTCTGCCGGCGCTGCTGGGGTTCGCGGTGGTGGCCGCCGTGCTGGCCAATGTCGTCAACAACCTGCCCGCAACTTTGGTGTTGGTGCCACTGGTGGCGCCAAGCGGGCCGGCGGCGGTCCTGGCCGTACTGATCGGGGTGAACATCGGGCCCAACCTGACGTACGTCGGGTCCCTGTCGAACCTATTGTGGCGCAGCGTATTACGCCGGTATGACGTCTCGGCCAGCGCCGGCGAGTACACCAGGCTCGGGTTGTGTACCGTGCCGACCGCGCTGGTGGCAGCGGTGCTGGCGCTGTGGGCCGGGGTGCGACTGCTGGGCATTTAGCGCTGGTAGGCCGGCGGCAACGCCATACCGAGTTCGGCCATCACGGTCCGCAGCACGGCAGGGTAGTTGGTGATGATGCCGTCGACACCAACGGCAATCTGGGTACGCATGTCGTTGGCGTCATCGACGGTCCACGGAATGACGCTGAGCCCCAACGAATGTGCGCGGTCCACCAAAGCCCGGTCGACCAACGAGTATTCGGGTGAGAGGATGCTCGCGCCGACCATCATGGCGCCGATCACGGGGTCGCCGACGACGTCGGGGTTGACGGTCGCCAGCCACGGCGAACCCGGAACCCAGGTGTGCTCACTCCACAAGGCGACCACAGGAATCGACGGCTCACCCTGGCGCACCAGCGGCAACGTCCGCCAATCGAAACTTTGGATCTCCACCCGGTCGACCTTGCCCGCCGCCCGCACTGCAGCCAGCACCACGTCGACGAACTCTTGCGGTTGCGCCGATATGCCCGGGTGATCGGCCGCAACCTTGGTTTCGATGTTGTAGCGCACATCGGCCCGATACGATTCGGTCAGTGAAAATACTTCCGGCAGGACGGCTATCTTGTTGCCCCGCACCACTTCAGCGCGCGGAAATTGACTGGCCGGCTTGCCGCAGTCCAGCGTATGGATCTGCGCCAGGGTCAGGTCGTGCACGAGCTTGCCTACGTAGGGATACGACGGGTCACCGGCGAACGCCGCCCCGGTGTCGGAACACTGCTGCGACTCGATGACCGGGTCATGCCAGACCAACGGTTGGTGATCTTTAGTGATGTTGATATCGAGTTCCAACGTGCTGACACCGAGTTCGAGCGATTTGGCGAAGGCTCGCAGGGACTCGCCGGTTGCTTCGCCGCGGCCACCGGCGTGGGCCTGCAGGTCGAACCCGGGTGCCTGCGGTGAAGCCGTTGGCAGCGGCGCGACAACTCCGATGGCCACCAGCACGGCACCAAGGCGCGCGGGCCATGGGGCAGGCAATTGCGCTAGCGCCTGCGCTGGCGGGCGATTTCAGCCAGCACCACCCCGGCGGCCACCGAGGCATTCAACGATTCGGTTGGCCCGGACATCGGGATCGACACCACCGCGTCGCAGTTCTGTCGGACCAGCCGGGACAACCCCTTGCCTTCCGACCCGACCACCACCACCACCGGGTCGGCGCCGTCCAAATCATCGACGACGGTGTCACCCTCGGCGTCAAGTCCGACCAGCCGTAGACCGCGATCGGCCCAATCCTTCAGTGTCCGATTAAGATTGGTGGCCCGCGAGATTGGGATCCGCGCCGCCGCGCCGGCGCTGGTTCGCCAGGCCACGGCTGTCACCGACGCAGAGCGCCGCTGCGGGATCAACACCCCGTGGCCGCCAAACGCCGCTACCGAGCGAACGATCGCACCCAGGTTTCGCGGATCGGAGATGTTGTCCAGCGCGACCAAAAGCGCGGGCGGGGTGTCCAAGGCCGCCTCGATCAGGTCGTCGGGATGAACGTAGTCGTAGGGCGGCACCTGTAACGCGATCCCTTGATGCAGACCGTTGGTGGTCATCCGATCCAGATCGGGGCGCGGCACTTCGAGGATCGCGATACCGGAATCGGCTGCCAGCGTGATGGATTCGGTGACCCGCTCGTCGGCCTGGGTCCCAAGCGCAACGTAGAGCGCGGTCGCCGGAACGCCGGCGCGCAGGCACTCCAGTACCGGGTTGCGACCCAGCACCGTCTCGACCTCGTCGTCTTTACGTTTTGTTGGCCGGCTCTGCTGCGGCTTGATCCGCTTGGCGGCCGGATGGTAGGGCCGCATGTGCGCGGGCGGAGTGGCGCCGCGGCCTTCCAGTCCGCGGCGTCGTTGACCGCCGGAGCCGACGGTCGGCCCCTTCTTGGTGCCGGCTTTGCGTACCGCCCCGCGGCGTCGTGAATTACCGGCCATCGGCTTGAGTTCCCAGCGACCACTGCGGGCCGTCAGGGGTGTCGGTGACCTCGACACCGGCGTCTTTGAGCCGATCCCGGATCTCGTCGGCCAGCTTCCAGTCACGCTGGACGCGGGCCTGCTCGCGTCGCTGCAGCTCGGAACGGACCAGCACATCAACAGCTTCCAGCGCCGCAGACGTCTCGTCGTGCGACTCCCAGCGCTCGTCGAGCGGGTCGCAGCCGAGAATGCCCATCATCGCGCGGATCGCGGCGGCGTTGGCCAACGCGGCGTCGTGGTCGCCGGCGTCAAGTGCGCGGTTGCCCTCCGCGCGGGTGTGGTGCACTTCGGCCAGCGCGACCGGCACCGCCAGGTCGTCATTGAGCGCCGCGGCGAACCGCGGGGTCCACTGTCCGACATCGACGGCGCCGACTCGGCTGCGCACCCGGTGCAGGAAGTCCTCGATGCCGACATAGGCATTGACCGCGTCGTGCAACGCCGTCTCGGAGAACTCCAGCATCGAGCGGTAATGGGCACTGCCCAGGTAGTAACGCAGCTCGGCGGGCCGGACGCGCTGCAACATGGCCGGGATCGACAACACGTTGCCCAGCGACTTGCTCATCTTCTCGCCACCCATGGTGACCCAGCCGTTGTGTAGCCAGTACCGGGCGAACTTGTCGCCTGCCGCGTGGCTTTGAGCGATCTCGTTCTCGTGATGGGGGAACACCAAATCCATTCCGCCGCAATGGATATCAAACTCAGCGCCCAGATATTCGCGTGCCATCGCCACGCATTCGGTGTGCCAGCCCGGACGTCCACGCCCCCACGGAGTGGGCCATGACGGCTCACCGGGTTTGGCGCCCTTCCACAGCGTGAAGTCGCGCTGATCACGCTTGCCGGTCGCCACGCCCTCGCCTTGATGGACGTCGTCGATCCTGTGCCCGGACAGCTGGCCGTACTCGGGGTAGCTGAGCACGTCGAAGTAGACGTCGCCGCGGCCGGTATAGGCGTTGCCGGACTCGATCAGCCGCTCGATCAGCTCCACCATCTGGGTGATGTGGCCGGTGGCCCGCGGTTCGGCCGATGGCGGCAAGACGCCCAGCGAGTCGTAGGCGGCGGTGAACGCCCGCTCATAGGTGGCCGCCCACTCCCACCAGGGCCGGCCCGCCGCGGCGGCCTTGTTGAGGATCTTGTCGTCGATATCGGTGACGTTGCGGATGAACGCGACGTCGCAGCCTCGCGCCGTCAGCCAGCGACGCAGGATGTCGAACGCCACGCCGCTGCGCACGTGGCCGATGTGCGGCAGGCCCTGCACGGTGGCGCCGCACAAATAGATGGAGACGTGCCCGGGCCGCAGCGGAACGAAATCACGCACGGCACCGCTTGCCGTGTCGTGTAGCCGCAGGTGGGCCCGATCTGTCACGACGTGCCAGCTTACCGGGCTAGACATGTTGCCGATGACCACTGCGGCGCTGTCGAGTCGTTTCGACGGACTTCGAAGTACCAAGCCCACCGAATAAGGCACGCGTGTTCACCAGCAAGGGAAACGATCATCGAGATGCGAAAGATGGCGGCCAGTTGCAGCCGCTAGCGCGCGAGTGCTTCGGCCTCGACCAGCAAAGCCGTCGCAATCGCGGCGCGGCCCTCACCGCGCCCGGTCAGCCCCAGCCCGTCGGTGGTGGTGGCCGACACCGACACCGGCGCATTCAGCACCTGCGACAGCCCCGTTTGCGCCTCGGCGCGGCGCGGGCCGACTTTGGGATGGTTGCCGATGACCTGCACTGCCGCATTGCCGATCCGGTAGCGGTGCCGTGCGAGCAAATCCGCGACGTGGTGCAGCATGTCCATACCGCTGACACCGGCCCACCGCGGGTCGTCGACACCGAACACGTCGCCGATATCGCCCAGCCCGGACGCCGACAGCAGCGCGTCGCACAACGCGTGGACGGCCACGTCGCCGTCGGAGTGCCCGGCACAGCCGTCGACGTCGGGAAACAGCAGACCCAGCAGCCAACACGGCCTACCGGGTTCTATCGCGTGCACATCGGTGCCCAGACCGACCCGAACATTCACTGGTTCACGATCGCCTGCGCCAGCAACAGGTCCAAGCGGGTGGTGATCTTGAAGGCCAGCGGGTCGCCGTCGACCACTTGTACCTGACCGCCGATCTGCTCGACCAGGGACGCGTCGTCGGTGAAATCGGCCGTCACGGCCCGCTGGTATGCCCGCAGCAGCAGGTCGGTGACGAAGCCCTGTGGGGTCTGTACGGCTCGCAGGCCGGCCCGCTCCGGCGTCCCCAGTACCGCGCCGTTGGCATCGACGGCCTTGATGGTGTCCGAGAGCGGCAGCACGGGCACGACAGCCGAATGCCCGGACCGCAGCGCTTCGACCACGCGAACGACCAGGTCGGGCGGTGTCAGGGCCCGGGCGGCGTCGTGGACCAGCACGAAGTCGGGTTCTTCTGCGTCTGCGACCGCCGCCAACGCCCGGCTGACCGAGTCGCCTCGATTCGCCCCGCCGGCAACGATGGTCGCTTCCCGGCCGAGGATCAGTTTGGCGCGGTCGGTGCGTTCAGCCGGCACCGCCACCACCACACGGTCGACCACACCGGACTCCAACAGGCCGCTGACGGCACGTTCGACCAGGGTGCGTCCGTCGAGATGGAAGAACGCCTTCGGCACACCGGCGGCCAGCCGTTCGCCCGACCCAGCGGCCGGGACCACTGCGACCGTGCCCGTCACCCCCGGTCCTTGCGCGTCAGGGAATTCAGGACGCGGCGGCCAGAACCTCGTCGAGGATGGTTTCCGCCTTGGCGTCGTCGGTGCTTTCGGCCAACGCCAGCTCGCCGACCAGAATCTGGCGGGCCTTGGCCAGCATGCGCTTTTCACCGGCGGACAGGCCGCGCTCCTGGTCGCGACGCCACAGGTCGCGCACAACCTCGGCGACCTTATTGACGTCACCGGAGGCAAGCTTCTCCAGGTTGGCCTTGTAGCGGCGGGACCAGTTGGTCGGTTCTTCGGTGTGCGGCGCGCGAAGCACCTGAAACACCTTGTCGAGGCCTTCCTGGCCGACCACATCGCGGACGCCTACGTACTCGGCGTTGTCAGCGGGTACTCGAACTGTCAGGTCTCCCTGCGCCACCTTCAAGACGAGATATTCCTTTTGCTCCCCTTTGATGGTTCGGGTTTCGATCGCCTCGATCAACGCAGCACCGTGGTGTGGATAGACAACGGTGTCTCCGACCTTAAAAATCATCAGTTTCGAGCCCCTTTCGTTACTCCATGATAACACGTCGCGCCGACACGTGTGGAACAACGGTGCAGGTCAGGGGCACCGCACGTGCGGAGAGGGGGTTGACAGACGGGAAAATTCATGCAAGGCACCGACCTATCGGGAACCCGTTCGGCGCCGCCCGGAGGTTCTGGAGATGCACGCCGTTCGGGGCGGTATAGATGTTACTGCGCTGCTCTGATCCCGCTCCAGCGCCCTCAGCTACCGCCCGTCCTGCCGACCTACTACTGTGCATAGTCGAACCGCAGTGGCGTTCGAGGGCCGAGCAGGAGGCTTTGAGTGAACCGCTTCGACTACCGCGACTCGAAACCCCGCGCGAGCCGCCGCTCGGCAAGGGTCGCCGCCCTCGCGGCCGGTGGCTTGATCGGCGCGGCCTCGCTCGCCGGCTGCGGCGTCGGCCAGGTCTCGCAGACTGCCATGCAGCAATCCGCCGTCGACGGCAACCAGGCGGTGATCAAGAACGTCGCGCTGCGCAACGTCCGCATCCAGGCGCTGCAGACCGGTGACTTCCTGCGGCCGGGCGCCACGGTGGATCTGGTGCTGGTTGTGGTCAACCAGTCGCCGGACGTCACCGACAAGCTGGTTGGCATCACCACTGACATCGGCAAGGTGACCGTGACCGGCGATGCCACGCTGCCTGCCGGCGGGACGCTGTTCGTCGGTGCTCCAAACGGTCAGGACAAGAAGGCCGTCGACGCCGTCGAGGACGCTGACTCGGTCAAGGCGACCGTTACGTTGGCCAAGCCGATCACCAACGGCCCGAACTACAACTTCACCTTCGATTTCGAGAAGGCCGGCAGCGTCAGCGTGGCGGTGCCGATTTCGGCGCCCGAGGGCCCACGGCAGAACGAACCGCCGGCACCGGCCTGACCTCCCCGGATCTGTCGGACCAGCCGGATACGCTCACCAGGTGGCCAAGGCACGTTCGCAGTACCGCTGCTCGGAATGCCGCCATGTCACCGCCAAATGGGTGGGACGCTGCCTGGAGTGCGGCACCTGGGGCTCTGTCGACGAAGCGGCGGTGCTCAGCGCTGTCCGAAGCGGCAATCGCGCCGTGGTGAGCCCATCCTCGGCTGCCATTCCGATCAGTTCCATTGAGCCCGATGGCACCCGCCACTGCCCGACCGGCATCGATGAACTCGACCGCGTGCTGGGTGGCGGCGTAGTACCGGGCTCGGTGACCCTGCTCGCAGGCGATCCGGGGGTTGGTAAGTCGACGCTGCTGCTCAAGGTCGCCCACCAATGGGCGACGTCCGGGCGGCGTGCGCTTTACATATCCGGCGAGGAGTCGCGGGGCCAGATCCGGATGCGCGCCGACCGGACCGGCTGCAGCCATGACGAGCTGTACCTGGCCGCCGAGTCCGACCTGCAGGCCGTGCTGAGCCATATCGAGGTGGTGCAGCCCACGCTGGTCGTCGTCGACTCGGTGCAGACCATGTCCAGCGCTGACGCCGACGGCGTCACCGGCGGCGTCACCCAGGTACGCGCGGTGACCACCGCGCTGACCACCGCGGCGAAAACCACCGGCGTACCGCTGATCCTCGTCGGCCATGTCACCAAAGACGGGGCCATCGCCGGCCCCCGTTCGCTTGAGCACCTGGTTGATGTGGTGCTGCATTTCGAAGGCGACCGCAACTCGCTGCTGCGCATGGTCCGGGGTGTGAAGAACCGCTTCGGCGCGGCAGAAGAAGTCGGTTGTTTTCTGTTGCAGGACAATGGAATTGATGGTGTTGCCGACCCATCCGGGCTCTTTCTGGACCAGCGGCCGCAGCCCGTCGCGGGTACCGCCATCACGGTGACTCTCGACGGAAAGCGTCCCTTGGTGGGCGAAGTGCAGGCGTTGCTGGCAACGCCGATGGGCAGCTCACCGCGACGCGCCGTCAGCGGGATCGACCATGCCCGGGCGGCCATGATCGCCGCGGTGCTGGAAAAGCACGCCCGCCTCAAGATCGCGGTAAACGACGTGTACCTGTCCACCGTGGGCGGCATGCGGCTCACCGATCCGTCATCGGACCTGGCGGTCGCGGTCGCGCTGGCTTCGGCCTACGTGAACCTGCCCTTGCCTGCCACCGCGGTGATGATCGGGGAAGTCGGTCTGGCCGGTGATCTGCGGCGGGTCAGTGGCATGGAACGTCGGCTGGCCGAGGCGGCCCGGCAGGGGTTCACCACCGCGCTGATCCCATCGGGCTGTGATGGCGTGCCGCCGGGCTTGCAAGCACTGCAGGCGCCCAACATCGTCGCGGCCCTAGAGCTCATGCTCGACATCGCCGAGCACCGCGCCAAGGCACCGACCCCACCACATCGACTGGACGCAGCACCCACGGAGCAGAATGACTGGTGATGACTGTCGGCAAACTAACAACGAACGGCGCGGCGCCGCCGCCACGTCCCACCCTGCGTGAGGCCGTCGAACGGCTGGCACCGGGCACCGCGCTGCGCGACGGCCTGGAACGCATCCTGCGCGGCCGGACCGGTGCCCTCATAGTCCTCGGCTACGACGACAGCGTGGAGGCGATCTGCGACGGCGGCTTTTCGCTGGATGTGCGGTATGCGCCGACCAGATTGCGGGAGCTGTGCAAGATGGACGGCGCGGTGGTGCTGTCCACCGACGGCAGCCGGATCCTGCGGGCCAACGTGCAGCTGGTGCCTGACCCGTCGATAGCCACCGACGAGTCCGGGACCCGGCACCGCTCAGCCGAGCGGGCTGCCGCCCAGACCGGCTACCCGGTGATCTCGGTCAGCCACTCGATGAGCATCGTGACCGTCTACCTCAGTGGCGAACGCCACGTGCTGGCCGACTCGGCCACCATCTTGTCGCGGGCCAATCAGGCCATCGCCACGCTGGAACGGTACAAGACCCGGCTCGACGAGGTCAGCAGGCAACTTTCGCGGGCGGAGATCGAAGACTTCGTCGCGCTGCGCGATGTGATGACGGTGGTGCAACGGCTCGAGCTGGTCCGCCGGATCGGCCTCGAGCTCGACTATGAGGTCGTCGAGCTGGGCACCGATGGACGCCAGCTGCGGCTACAGCTGGAAGAACTGCTCGGGGGTACCGACGCCGCACGGGAGTTGATCGTGCGCGATTACCACGCTAACCCTGAGCCACTGTCCAAGGCCGAGGTTGCGGCCACGCTCGACGAGCTGGATGCCATGTCCGACACCGAGTTGCTCGATTTCACTACAATGGCAAAGGTTTTCGGATATCCGTCGACGACTGAAGCTCAAGACTCGGCAGTGGGCTCGCGCGGCTACCGCGCGATGTCCGAGATTCCGCGACTACAGTTCGCCCACGCCGACCGTCTGGTCCGGGAGTTCGGCTCGCTGCAGGGCCTGCTGGCGGCCAGTGCGGGCGACCTAGAGGCGGTGGAAGGGATCGGCGAGATCTGGGCCCGCCACGTACGAGAAGGCCTGTCGCAGTTGGCCGAGTCGACCATCGCCGATCCGCTCAGCTGAAAAGGCTTATTAGCCGCCGGGGCCGGGCGGCGGACCAGGCAGTGGCCCAGGCCCAGGCGCAGGCGGACCGGGCATCCCGGGCGGCGGAGGCGGCGGTGCAGCGCCCGGAGGTAGCGGTGGGGCCAGGATGAAGGGGACCGCTGCCGAGCGCAGGTTTCCCAGCTGCACGACGAGGTTGTAGGTACCGGGTCCGATCGCCGGCCGCGGCAGCGGGCAGTGCGGAGCTGAGCCCATGCCGGTCCAGGTCACGGCCGTCGTCACCTGCTCCCCCGGCGCGAACGTCTTGACCAGTGTCTCGTTGGACGGCGCACAGTCCAGGTTGGACCACAACCGTTTGTTGTCCAGTGAATAGACGTAGGCGGCAAGCACAGCGGCTCCGACGTCGCGCTTGCACGCCACCAGCCCGATATTCGTTACGACCATCGTGAACTTCGGCTGGTCACCGATGGCGTACTGCGGAGCGTTGGTCAGGCCCTTGACAGCCAGCGTGGAGTCGGGGCAGTCGTCGCCTTCCTTGAGCACCGGCGGCGGCTGCACGGCGGCCGTAGGCGTTTCGGCCGGCTGGTCGGTGTTCTGACCCGCCGGCGGCTCCACCGGTGTCTTGACCTCGGGGCCCGCTCCGGGTGGGCTCTGCGGGGCGGCCGCCACGGGCTTCTTGGCGGCGGAGTTGTTGGTATTGGCGCCGGCGCTCCCGCTCAGGACAGCGACGATAATCGCAACGACAATCGCAACCACGACGACCGCAATGCCCACCGCCAATCCCCTGCGTCGCCAGTAGATCTCCGGCGGTAGCGGGCCATGCGGTTCCAGATCCAGCACATTCACACCGTAAGCCCAGGTCACGTCGACAGGGCCGACCTAACCCGGCGTGTCGCCCAGTTAGCTGAGGATGTCGATCCGACCTAGGACTCGTGGCCGACCTTTTCCCCGATGTCGCCGATGACGTTACGCAGCACCACCCGCCCTTCGGCGAGGTTGTAGGTGGCGCCCACAATCGCCAGCTCTCCGGCGGCCACCCGTTCGGCGATGGCCGTCGAGCGGGCCAGCAGCTGAGTAGCGGTCTCGACCACATGGCGCGCCTCGAACTCGTCGACCCGGCTCAAACCTTCGCGACGGCCCAGCAGGATCGATGGCGCCACCCGCTCGACGATGTCGCGCACGTAACCGCCCGGCAGCACGCCGTCGTCGAGTGCGGCCAACGTCGCCTTCACCGCACCGCAGCTGTTATGGCCGAGGATCACGATCAGCGGCACGCCGAGCACCGTCACCGCGAACTCGATCGAGCCCAAAACGGCGGAGTCGATCACATGCCCGGCTGTCCGGACCACGAACATGTCGCCGAGCCCCTGATCGAAGATCAACTCGGCGGCCACCCGGCTGTCCCCACAGCCGAACAACGCCGCAGTGGGGTTCTGACCTTTGGTCAGGCTGGCGCGGTGCGCGACGCTTTGGCTGGGGTGTTCGGGCTGGCCGGCGACGAACCGCTCGTTACCCTCTTTGAGTGATTTCCACGCGGTTATCGGATCGGTATTGGGCACGGAGAATATTCTGCCGCACCCGGCCATGAAGCCCTCCCCAACGCCAAGTGAACTTCTCGACTGGTACGACCGGTGTCGACGCGACCTGCCGTGGCGAGAACCCGGTGTCACACCCTGGCAGATCCTGGTCAGCGAGTTCATGTTGCAGCAGACGCCGGTGTCGCGGGTGCTGCCGATCTGGCGCGACTGGGTGGTGCGGTGGCCGACGCCGTCGGCGACGGCGGCAGCCAGCCCGGCAGACGTCGTGCGCGCCTGGGGCAAGCTGGGCTATCCGCGGCGTGCAAAACGCCTGCACGAGTGCGCCACCCTGATCGCCCGCGACCACGCCGACGTGGTTCCCGACGACGTCGATATTCTGCTGACATTGCCCGGGGTCGGCAGCTACACCGCCCGCGCGATAGCGTGCTTCGCCTACCAGCAGCCGGTGCCGGTGGTGGACACCAACGTGCGCCGGGTGGTGGCCCGGGTCGTGCACGGCCGCGCCGACGCCGCTGCGGCGTCCGCCGTCCGCGATCACGCCGACGTATCCGCCCTGTTGCCCAATGATTCATCAGCGCATCGATTTTCAGCAGCGCTGATGGAACTGGGAGCCACCGTGTGCACCGCGCGAGCCCCGCGGTGTGGGCTGTGTCCGCTCAGCGTGTGCCGATGGCGGCAGGCCGGTTTCCCTCCCGCGCAAGGTCCGACACGTCGGCCGCAGACCTACGCCGGAACCGACCGGCAGGTTCGCGGCCGGCTGCTGGATATTCTGCGCGACAACGAATTACCGGTCACCCGAGCGCAGCTCGACGTCGCTTGGCTGACCGATACCGAGCAGCGGGACCGAGCGCTGAATTCGCTGCTTGCCGATGGCCTGGTGACACAGACGATCGACGGGCGATTCGCCTTGGCCGGCGAAGAGGGTTAAGGCGCAGCCAAAAAGGATTCCACCGCCTGGCGATATACCTGCGGCGCCTCGTCGTGAACCAAGTGGCCCGCGCCGGGCACATGCAAATACTCTGTCTGGTAGCCGGTTTCGCTCATCGCGTACATCTGGCCCGCAGGAGCGACCGAGTTGCCGGCCTCGACCAGCAGCACGGGTGAGCGCACCGCGCGCCACTGCGCCCAGTAGTCGCGGGTGCCCCATTCGGCTGCGATCTCGATCCACCGGGACGTGTGACCGTGCAGCCGCCAGCCGGTTTCAGTTCGATCGAAGGCTTCCAGAAAGTATCGGCCGGCGACTGGCCCGAACTCGGCGAATACCTTTTCGGCAGAGTCGAATTCGACTGGAATGCTATGCAGCCACGGCTCCCACGGGCCGGTGGTGCGGCCCCGGAAGTCCGGTGCCATGTCCTCGACCACCAGCGCCAAGACAAGGTCGGGCCGGTCGGCAGCTAAGCACCAGGAGTGCAGCGCGCCCATCGAATGGCCGACTAGCCGGGCGGGCGTGTCCAGCGCGGCCACCGCATCGCCGAGGTCGGTCACGAAACGTTCGGTGCTGATCGGGTACGGATCGGCGACGTCACGACCGCGGTGCCAGGGCGCGTCATAGGTGTAGACAGCTCCCAGCTGAGTCAGCCACGGCAGTTGACGCGACCAGGTACTGCCACGGCCCATCAGGCCGTGTACCAAGACCACCGGGTCACCTCGTCCACCACGATGGGTCAGTAGATCGGCGGTCATGCCCCTATCTTTGCGTGCTATGCGGTCGCCACCGGGCGGCACGGTAGCCTAGCGCCATGCCAGTGGTGAAGATCAACGCAATCGAGGTGCCCGCGGACGCAGGCCCCGAATTGGAGAAGCGGTTCGCTCATCGCGCGCACGCGGTCGAGAACTCGCCGGGCTTCCTGGGCTTTCAGCTGCTTCGCCCGGTCAAGGGTGAAGACCGCTACTTCGTGGTGACACAGTGGGAGTCCGAAGAGGCGTTCCAGGCGTGGGCGACCGGGCCGGCCATCGAGGCCCACGCCGGCCACCGGGCTAACCCCGTGGCGACCGGCGCGTCGCTGCTGGAATTCGAGGTTGTGTTAGACGTTGCCGGATCCGGCCAGCCGGCGTAGCCCGCGCCAGGTCCGGCACCGCGTCGCGGCATTGACGGCCGCCGCCGCGCTGGCCGCCGCCCTGGCCCCGGCTTGCGCGCCGCCACCAACACCGTCCGCGAACGCAGCGGGCGCGGGTAGGCAGATCGACATCAGGACCCCGCCTGGTCTGAGGGCCCAGCAGACCCTGGACATGCTGAACTCTGACTGGCCTATCGGTCCGATCGGTGTTGGCACGCTGGCCACGCACAACATGGTCACGCCGGTAGAGGCCACCATGGAAAAACTGTGGTGGGACCGCCCGTTCACGTTGAGCGGAGTCGACATCAAAGCGGGCACAGCCACCCTGCAGCTGATCACGTCCTACGGTGCGCGGCAAGATATCCGGATACACACCGACGACGACACACTGGTGGACGGGTTCGACGTCACCACGCAAGCGCCGACGATCTCCTCGTGGCGTGACGTCGATACCACATTGGGCAAAACCGACGCCCGTTACTCGTGGCGGGTCGCCAAGGTCAACGACGGCCAATGCGATCAGGTAGCGGGGACCAACACCGCACAGTCACTCCCGTTGGCGTCGATCTTCAAGTTGTATGTGCTCTATGCCGTCGCGGATGCCGTCAAGGCCGGAACGGTGTCCTGGGACGACCAGCTGACTGTCACCGACAAGGGCAAGGCCGTCGGTTCGGCAATGGAATTGCCGGTGGGAGCTCATATTTCGGTGCGCACCGCGGCCGAGAAGATGATCGCCACCAGCGACAACATGGCCACCGACATGCTGATCGGGAAGGTCGGTACCCCGGCCGTGGAGAACGCGCTGGCCGACGCGGGCCATCACGATCCGGCCGCCATGACACCGTTTCCGACTATGTACGAGTTGTTCTCGGTCGCCTGGGGACAGCCGGATCTGCGCGAGCAGTGGAAGCGGGCCACCCCGCAGGCCCGCGCCCAGTTGCTAAAGCAGGCCAATTCCCGTACCTATCAACCTGATCCGATGCGTGCCCACGTCCCGGCCTCGGGATACGGCGCGGAATGGTATGGCAGCGCCGAGGATATCTGCCGGGTGCATGCGGCGCTGCAGACCGGCGCGGTAGGCGAAGCCGCGCCCGTCAAGCAGATCTTGGCGGCCGCCCCGGGCGTCGACCTGGATCGACGAGAATGGCCCTACATCGGCGCGAAAGCCGGCGGCCTACCGGGCGATTTGACGTTCAGCTGGTATGCGATCGACCGGACCGGACAGCCCTGGGTGGTGAGTTTCCAGTTGAACTGGCCTCGCGACCACGGGCCGAGCATCACCGGTTGGATGTTGCAGGTCGCCAAGCAGGTCTTCGCGCTGCTACCCGCGCAACGTTGAGTCCGAATAGTCCCGGGGCCACGATCCGCGCGCGCTAATTCGACCGCAGCGTCCAAGCCTGTCCGCGAAAATGCATGACGGTACGGCTGAGCGGTGCAATGTCGATGCGCCAGAATGATTCCGGCGGAGCGTCAAGGATCGCCACGATCGCCGCCCGAATCACCGCGGGATGTGTCACCGCCGCCGTCCGTAATGCATTGAAAGTCAATGAATCCAGCCAGCGGGCTACCCGGTCGATTAGCGCGACAATCGATTCACCCCCTGGCGGCGCCTGGGTCGGATCGGCCTGCCACGCCTCCAGCCGTTCGGCACCGACGCCCCCGAGCGCCTCGCCGCGCCAACGTCCATAGTCCAGGTCGGCCAACTGCGGCTCTACGCCCGCCTGCAGACCCAACAACTCCGCAGTCAGCCGGGCACGCCTCTCAGGTGCGGCAAGTTGACGGGTTGCTCGATTGATGTCGAGACCAGCGGCGGCTCCCGCCTGCCGACGACCACCGTCGTTGAGCGGTTCGTCGGCAGGAAAACGCCCGGCTACCATCGCATCAGTCATCGCGTGCGACACCAGGGTCAGCCGGACAACGTCGGTCACGCCGCTATGCTCGATGCCTGTCCGTTCTCGGCCCGCCTGCCCAGCAGCCGCCCCGCGAGTGTCGCGAAGACTAGGCCAATGGTCGCCCACAGCACCAGCTGGGTGCCTAGCGAAAGTAACCGGAATTCATAGAGAACGTCGGCGGGGAAACCGGGATAGATGATCGCACCGGATGCGTCTCGCATCGGTTCGGGTGTCTCGTCCACAGCCGGCAGCAGGACCATCACCACGGCGATCACCAGCACGTAGACCCCGGCCCCGAGCAGCCCGGCATTCCACCCACCAACTCGGTTCGCGAGTGTCCTGGCCAGCCACACCGCACCAACTATCAGCACCACAGATGTCAGCACCGCCACCAGATACCAACCGGTCCGCGCTCTGATCGTGTCCGCCTGACCGACAGCTGGCGGATTGGGCGGATACTTCACGAACGGCACCAGGTACACCGCAACGAACGCGCCCGCCGCCAGTAGCACCGAAAATATCTGTGGCTCAACGTTTCCCACGCGCCCATACACGATGCAGAATAAGACAGCGAACAGCGCGCCCATCGCGACGCCGAAGATTAGCACGCCGAAACCCAATCCGGCGTTGGCCTGCACGCCGCGGGTGAACAATTCGACGCCGTGTTCGTGCACGCCGCGAAAGTTCGCTAGGTCGGTGCGACCGTCCTCATATTCGATCGCGCGGCCGATAACGGGCTCGGCGAAGATACGGGCGAACAGGAACGCCAGTATGCCGGCGACTGCCCCCGCCAGGAGACCACGTGCGATCAGACGCCTCTCCACGCTGCCGACTCAGTGGCAGGGGAAGCCAAGCAGATGGCGTGCGTCGTGGACAAACTCGTGCACGTGTGAGTCACTGCCTAATAGCGACACCGCGCCCTGGTCGATGCCGATGAAGTAGAGCGCCAGTAACGCGAGGAAAACGGTTGCTGCCAGCCGAAGCGCCGCACGTGCTGCAGACAGATCTATCGATCGGATCTGGGTGCCGGTTGCGTGGGAATTGGCCACAGTTTTGACTCCTTCAAGGGATCTTGCGTCCCGCCTGGGTGCTGATGACAGGCTGCGGGTCTGACTTTGTGCAGCGGCGCGACCGTTCTGGAATCTCACCAGATTCCGTGCCCGTCGACAACACCGGTCAGTGTAAACGGTGGACTGTCCGGCAGTTGATGGAACAAGCGCATACCGCAAAATGGCGAATGGGCGGCCACCCGATCGGGTGGACCGCCCATTCCGGTTGTCGTTCTACTGCGTAGTGGGCGTCGGCGGCCCACCGGCGGTGTGAGCGCCGGCGTTCGCCAGATCCGGCTGGGGCTCGGCCGGCTTGCGGGCGCCGGTGAAGGTGAACACCGCATCCTCTCCGGTACCTTCGCCGTCCCAGTTGTCCACATCCACGGTGACAACCTGGCCCGGGCCGATCTCCTCGAACAGGATCTTCTCGGACAGCTGGTCCTCGATCTCCCGCTGGATGGTGCGCCGCAGCGGGCGGGCACCCAGCACCGGATCGAAGCCACGCTTGGCCAACAACGACTTGGCTTTGTCGGTCAGCTCCATCGTCATGTCTTTGCCCTTGAGCTGCTTTTCGACCCTGCCGATCATCAGGTCGACCATTTCGATGATCTGGTCGCGAGTCAGCTGGTGGAAGACGATGATGTCGTCGATACGGTTGAGGAACTCCGGCCGGAAGTGCTTCTTCAGCTCGTCGTTGACCTTCTGCTTCATCCGCTCGTAGTCGTTGTCGCCGCCGCCCTGGGTGAAACCCAGACCGACCGCTTTGGAGATGTCGGCCGTGCCGAGGTTGGACGTGAAGATCAGCACGGTGTTCTTGAAGTCGACCGTGCGGCCCTGCCCGTCGGTCAGCCGGCCGTCCTCGAGCACCTGCAACAGGCTGTTGTAGATCTCCTGATGCGCCTTCTCGATCTCGTCGAACAGCACCACCGAGAACGGCTTGCGCCGCACCTTCTCGGTGAGCTGGCCGCCCTCCTCGTAGCCGACGTATCCCGGCGGGGCGCCGAACAACCGCGACGCGGTGAACCGGTCGTGGAATTCGCCCATATCGATCTGGATGAGCGCGTCGTCGTCACCGAACAAGAAGTTGGCCAGCGCCTTGGACAGCTCGGTCTTACCCACACCGGACGGGCCGGCGAAGATGAACGAGCCGGACGGGCGCTTGGGGTCTTTCAGCCCGGCGCGGGTACGACGGATGGCCTTGGAGACCGCCTTAACCGCGTCTTCCTGGCCGATGATCCGCTTGTGCATCTCGTCTTCCATGCGCAGCAGCCGGGTGGTCTCGGCCTCGGTGAGCTTGAACACCGGGATACCGGTCCAGTTACCTAGCACCTCGGCGATCTCGTTGTCGTCCACCTCGGCGACCACATCGAGATCGCCTGAACGCCACTGCTTTTCGCGCTCAGCCCGCTGGCCCACCAGTTGCTTTTCGCGGTCACGCAGGCTGGCGGCCTTCTCGAAGTCCTGCGCGTCGATCGCCGATTCCTTCTCGCGACGGGCGTCGGCGATCTTCTCGTCGAACTCACGCAGGTCTGGCGGTGCGGTCATCCGCCGGATCCGCATCCGCGCACCTGCCTCGTCGATCAGGTCGATCGCCTTGTCCGGCAGGAACCGGTCGTTGATGTAGCGGTCGGCCAGAGTCGCAGCGGCCACGATCGCCGCAATCGGTGATCGACACCCGATGGTGGGCCTCGTAGCGGTCCCGCAGGCCCTTGAGGATCTCGATGGTGTGCTCCACCGTCGGCTCGCCCACTTGCACCGGCTGGAACCGGCGCTCCAGAGCGGCGTCCTTCTCGATGTACTTGCGGTACTCGTCAAGGGTGGTGGCGCCGATGGTCTGCAGTTCGCCGCGGGCCAGCTTGGGCTTCAGGATCGACGCCGCGTCGATCGCGCCTTCGGCGGCACCCGCGCCGACCAGCGTGTGCAGCTCGTCGATGAACAGGATGATGTCGCCGCGGGTGTTGATCTCCTTGAGCACCTTCTTGAGGCGCTCCTCGAAATCACCACGGTAGCGGCTGCCGGCCACCAGCGAGCCCAAGTCCAGCGTGTAGAGCTGCTTGTCCTTGAGCGTCTCGGGGACCTCGCCGTGCACGATGGCCTGTGCGAGGCCTTCCACGACAGCGGTTTTGCCGACGCCGGGCTCACCGATCAACACCGGGTTGTTCTTGGTGCGCCGGGACAGCACCTGCATCACCCGCTCGATTTCCTTCTCACGGCCGATGACCGGGTCGAGCTTGCCCTCCATGGCCGCCGCGGTCAGGTTGCGGCCGAACTGGTCGAGCACCAACGACGTCGACGGGCTGCCGGATTCGCCGCCGCGGCCACCGGTGCCGGCTTCCGCGGTCTCCTTACCCTGGTAGCCACTCAGCAGCTGGATCACCTGCTGACGCACTCGGGTCAGCTCAGCGCCCAGCTTGACCAACACCTGGGCGGCAACGCCCTCGCCCTCACGGATCAGACCGAGCAGAATGTGCTCGGTACCGATGTAGTTGTGGCCGAGCTGCAGCGCCTCGCGCAGGCTCAGCTCCAAGACCTTCTTGGCACGCGGGGTGAAGGGGATGTGCCCGGACGGGGCCTGCTGGCCCTGGCCGATGATCTCCTCGACCTGGCTGCGGACGCCCTCCAGCGAGATGCCCAGCGACTCCAGCGACTTGGCAGCAACGCCTTCGCCTTCGTGGATAAGACCCAACAGGATGTGCTCGGTGCCGATGTAGTTGTGGTTGAGCATCCGGGCCTCTTCTTGCGCCAGGACGACGACCCTGCGGGCACGGTCGGTAAATCGTTCGAACATGGGCGGTTACCTGCTCTCCCTCACCATCGGTACTCCGTCATTGTCGACACAGGGGCCGACACCGCGTACCTGCCATCCACTGTAATGGGCGGCCGGCCGAGCTTCCTCCCTTGCGGTCGTTAACTCCACACCGGAGATTCCCGGCTACAACGCGGTTACAGCAGAGCAACGCGGGAAAACTGCAAATCGTTTCCCGCTCCAATAGGCGATCAGTTCGCCACCAGCGAAAGCCGGATCTACCGCTCTGTGCTGTAGCGCCGCCGTGCCAGGTGGCCGGTCAAGTCGCGGCGTGGAATGCGTCGATGACGTCTGCCGGGATACGGCCCCGGGTCGACACATTGTGCCCGTTGCGACGGGCCCAATCCCGGATTGCCGCGCTCTGCTCGCGATCGATGGCTCCGCGGCCCCGACCAGAGCTGGAACGTCCGCGCCGACGACCGCCGACCCGACGGCCGGCTTCGACCCACTGCTTCAGGTCGTGGCGGAGTTTCGTGGCATTCTTGGTCGAAAGGTCAATCTCATAGGTCACCCCGTCGAGGCCGAATTCGACGGTTTCATCCGCGGCCCCTTCACCGTCGAAATCGTCAACCAGGGTGACGGTCACTTTCTTAGCCATTGGCTGAGCCTCATACTTTCCTCTTAGACACTTGCCATACAAGTGGTCGGACCGCCCCCGTCGCTTCAATCTGCCATAAGCACGCGCGTTATTCAATACAGCGCCACAGGAGGGCTCAGTCGCTATGCGGACGAACAATCGGGAACAATACTGTCTCTCTAATTGACAGGCCGGTCAAAGCCATCAGCAACCGATCGATGCCCATTCCGGTTCCCGTGCACGGCGGCATAGCGTACTCCAAGGCAACTAGAAAATCCTCGTCGAGCGCCATTGCCTCGTCGTCGCCGGCCGCCGCGGCTCGCGCCTGCTCAGCGAACCTTTCCCGTTGCACCACCGGGTCGATCAATTCCGAGTATCCGGTGGCCAGTTCGACCCCGCGTATATACAAGTCCCACTTCTCGGTGACACCGGCGATGCTGCGGTGCTGACGCGTCAAAGGCGTTGTTTCTACGGGGAAATCCCTAACGAAGGTGGGCGCCGTCAAACTGGCGCCGACGGTATGTTCCCACAGTTCCTCGACCAGCTTGCCGTGCCCATACCCGCGGTCGGCGGGCACCTCCACATCAAGTCCCACGGCGATAGCGCGCAAGCGGTCGACCGTTGTGTTTGGTGTGATCTCTTCGCCAAGTGCCTCGGATAGCGATGGATACATTTGTATCGACGCCCATTCTCCGTCGATGTCATAGACGCTGCCGTCGGGGAGCGACAGTTGTCGAGTACCGATCGCCTGGTCAGCCACCTGCTGAATAAGCTCGCGGGTGACAACGGCCGAATCGTCATACGTTCCATACGCCTGGTAGGTCTCTAACATGGAGAATTCCGGGGAATGTGTGGAATCTGCTCCTTCGTTTCGGAACACCCGATTAAGTTCGAAGACCTTGTCGAACCCACCAACGACGCAGCGCTTCAGGAACAGTTCCGGTGCGATCCGAAGGTAGAGATCGATGTCGAGGGCATTGGAGTGCGTGACGAACGGCCGGGCCGCTGCCCCGCCCGCCAAAGTCTGCAACATCGGCGTTTCGACTTCCAGAAAGCCGCGTTGCTCCAGAGCGGTCCGTATCGCGCGAATGACGGCGATCCGCTGACGGGCGACCGCGCGTGCCTCGGGACGGACGATGAGGTCGACGTAGCGTTGCCGCACCCGCGACTCTTCGTTCATCTCCTTATGGGCGACCGGCAGCGGCCGCAGCGCCTTGGACGCCATCTGCCAGCTGTCGCCGAGCACGGACAGCTCGCCACGCCGTGAGCTGATCACCTCGCCGTGCACACAGACGATGTCGCCGATATCCACGTCGGCTTTCCACTCGTCAAGCGCTTCCTGGCCGACGCTGGCGAGGCTGAGCATTACCTGCAAATGGGTGCCGTCGCCTTCTTGGAGTGTCGCAAAACACAGCTTGCCCGAGTTGCGGGCGAACACCACCCGGCCGGCAACACCGACGATGTCACCGGTGGTCGAATCGGCCGGCAGGTCGGGGTAGGCGGCGCGGATCTGCGCCAGTGTGTGGGTCCGCCCGACTTCGACGGGGTAGGGGTCGCGGCCCTCGGCCGACAGACGAGCCCGTTTGTCCCGGCGGATCCGGAACTGCTCGGGAATGTCTGCATCGCCGGCGCTCACGACCTGCCAGCTTAAAGGAACCCCTGCGGCGAAAGTTCGTGGCAGTCAGCGTGCCGTCTTGAGCCGTCCGCGCTGGCTATCGCGGTTGCGCTCGAACACCAGCTGCAGCCCGTGCAGCGTCAGGTGCTGGTCGTAGTGGTCGACGGAATGCAGCTCGGCCAGCAGCAGCGGCGCGGTGTGGCCGGTGGCCACCACCGTGACGTCGTCGCCGGAAAAGCCGTCGACGTCGTCGCGGATGCGGCCGACCAGGCCGTCCACCAGCCCGGCGAAACCGAAAACCGCACCGGCCTGCATACATTCGACGGTGTTCTTGCCAACCACAGAACGCGGGCGGGCCAGCTCGACCCGTCGCAAAGCGGCCGAGCGCGCCGCGGCGGCGTCGGAGGAGAGCTGCACACCCGGCGCGATCGCGCCGCCCAGGAATTCGCCTTTCGCGGACACCACGTCCACGCAGATCGACGAGCCGAAGTCGATCACGATGGCAGCGGTCCCGTACTTTTGAAAAGCCGCGAGGCAGTTGACAATTCGATCGGCTCCGACTTCTTTCGGATTGTCGACCAGCAGCGGGATGCCGGTGCGAACACCAGGCTCGATCAGCACATGCGGCAACGACGGCCAGTACTGGTCGAGCATCAGCCGCACCTCATGCAGCACCGATGGAACCGTGGACAGCGCCGCCGCGCCGGTGAGCCGATCGGAATCATCACCAATCAGGCCGTCAAGGGTCAACGCCAGTTCGTCGGCGGTCACTTCGGATTCGGTGCGAATCCGCCACTGCTGCACGACCTTGGCGTGCTCCTTCGAACCGGAGAGCAGTCCGACAACGGTGTGTGTATTGCGGACGTCGATTGCCAGCAGCACGGCTAGGCTTCCTTCATCGGGGCGAGCCTCATCGCGGCGAGACCAGCTCGCCCGCGTCGGCAGGCACGAACGCCGGATCGTGACCCAGGTCGATCGGCCGGTTGCCGGCGTCGACGAAGACGATCCTCGGCTGGTAGCTGCGCGCCTCGGCGTCCTCCATGGTCGCGTAGGCGATAAGGATCACCAGATCACCGGGATGTACGAGATGCGCTGCCGCCCCGTTGATTCCGATCACGCCGCTTCCGCGCTTGCCGGTGATCGCGTAGGTGACCAGCCGCGCGCCGTTGTCGATGTCGACGATGGTCACCTGCTCGCCCTCCAGCAGATCGGCCGCGTCCATCAAGTCGGCGTCGATCGTCACCGAGCCGACGTAGTGCAGGTCCGCCTGCGTGACGGTCGCCCGGTGAATCTTCGACTTGAGCATTGTTCGTAACATCAATTCCTCCAAGGTGTTTCGAGAACTTGATTGCCCGGCTCGCCCCCGCAAGCGGGTGGGGGTACCTCCCGCTCGCGGGGGAGTGCCCCCACCTCGGGCCGGTGCCCGGCCCGCATTGTCGCCGGGCGGTATTCAGCCGAGACGGCGGGCACTCGCCCGTCGGCGCCGACGGTAGTTCCGATTTCAATCGCGACATTGTCGAGCAGTCGGGTCTTGCCGAGTCGGGCGGCGACCAGCAACCGGCCGGCACCGGAGGCGGGGGCCGACCCCAAGGCGCTGTCGCGCACCTCCAGATAATCCACGTCGATCGCGGGTACCTCCGCCAGCACGGCGCCGGCCGCCTGCAGTGCGGCATCCGCACCACGCGCTGCCGCATACGTCCCGGCCAGCAGCGCCGCCGACAGGACGCCGGCCAGTTCGCGCTGTGCAGCGTTGAGGTAGCGGTTGCGCGACGACATCGCCAGGCCGTCCGTCTCGCGCACGATCGGCACACCTATTACCCGAACATCGACGTTGAGGTCGGCGACCATCTGCCGCACCAATACCAGTTGCTGATAGTCCTTCTCGCCGAAGAAGACCCGGTCAGGCCCCACGATCTGCAGCAGCTTCAGCACCACGGTGAGCATGCCGGCGAAGTGAGTGGGCCGGGTAGTGCCCTCAAGTTCAGATCCGAGCGGGCCTGGGTGTACGGCGGTTCGCGGGCCGTCCGGATACATCGCCGCAACGCTTGGGGCGAAGGCTATTTCAACTCCTTCACCGCGCAACAGCGCCAAATCGTCTTCGACGATCCGCGGGTAAGCCGCGAGATCTTCGTCCGCGCCGAATTGCAGCGGGTTGACGAAGATCGACGCCACCACCACCGAGCCGGGCACTCGCTTGGCGGCGCGGACGAGGGCGAGGTGTCCGTCGTGCAGCGCGCCCATGGTCGGCACCAGCATCACCCGTCGACCGGTGTGGCGCAGCGCGCGGCTGACCTCGCCAGCGTCGCTGGGGTTCGAGTAGACGTTGAGTTCGCCGGCGTTGAACTTCGGCGCCCTGTTGACGCTCACCGCGCCAGCACCTCGAGGACATCTGCGGGCGCATGCACGCGCTCGGCGGTGCGCAGGGCGTTCACCCGGTAGGCCTGTGCCAGTTGCGGGTCGACCGTGTCCAGCGCGCTCAGGTGACCGGCGACCACGCCGGCATCACCGCGCGCGATCGGACCGGTGAGCGCCGCCTGACCACGTTGCAGGGTGTTCTCCAGCGCCGCGCGGGCCAGCGGCCCAAGGATCCGCTCGGCGATGCCGCCGGGCTGATCGTCGACCAGCGGTTGACCGAGGAGTTCGGTGCCCGACAATCCGGCCCGCAAGGCGTCCAGGGCGTCGGCCAGCACGGTGACGATGTGGTTGCCGGCATGGGCCAGCGCGGCGTGATACAGCGTCCGCGCGTCCTCGCGGACCCGGAACGGTTCGCCGCCGATCTCGAGCACCAGGGATTGCGCGATCGCGTAACCGACCTCGTCGGCCGCGGTGATCCCGAAGCAGGTATCCGGCAGCCGGGAGATGTCCTCGTCGGAGCCGGTGAACGTCATCGCCGGGTGAATGGCCAGCGGTATGCAGTCCCGCCCGCTCAGCGGGGCCAGCACGCCGATGCCGTTGACGCCCGAGGTATGGGCGACGATGGTGCCCGGCCGCACCGCCGATGTGGCGGCCAGACCCGAAACCAGCGCCGCCAGCTCGGTGTCCGGCACGGCCAACAGCAGGAGCTCGGCGTTGCCGGCAACATCCGGTACGGGCGCCACCGGCGTGTCGGGCAACCAACGCTCGGCGCGTTGCCGCGATGCCCGGGAAACGGCGCTGCAGGCCACCACGACGTGGTCGACGCGTTCCAGCGCGACCCCCAATGCGGTTCCGACCCGGCCGGCGGAGATGATCCCCACCTTGAGCCGGGCTGGGCGCAATCCGTCGAACTGCAGCATCGCAGACGACCCTCACAAGTCTCTTGGTTCGTTCCAGTCCCGCAGCGCGGGTACCGGACGGTCGCTAAGGACTCTACCGCGGCGATGGCGCGGACGGCCTGTGGTCTTCGCCTCAGTCTTCGCGGCGCCGGCGACGGCCGCCCTCAGACGAGCTGGTTTGCAGCCGTGCCAGCAGCTCGGCAACCGACTGGCCGCCGGATTGCGGTTCGTCGGCATCCGACAGCGGATCGGTGCCGCGATGGCGAGCGGTGGGCGGCGGTGCCGGCGACATCACCGGCCCTCTGTCGGGTGATGGTGGCGGCGACGGGGGCGGCGGCGACGGGGGCGGCGGCGGCGGCGGTGACATCGCCGGCGCCGGCGCGGCGGATCCGCCAATGCCGGAGTCGGAGTATTCCGCGGAATGACGGGCTGATGCGCGGCGGCCGGGCTCACGCCAATCGGCCTCGGGTTGGCCCATCTGGCTGGCCGCCGGCTCGGCGACGCTGGAATGCCGGCCGCGCCGTTCATCCGTGGGCGCCGACGCGGGTTCGCCGACGCTCGGCGAACGCTGCGAAGGCTTGTCGAGCGACGGCGCGTTGTCGTACGCCCAAGACACCGCGCCACCGCTGTCGGCCTGATCGGAATTCCAGTGGGTGCCATGTTTTCCAGCGGGCAACCACTGTCCCTCGGAGCCCACCGGCTGCCAGGCGGGCTCCTCTTGATGCCGGGGCGCCTCAGGAGGCGGCGACCACGCGGGCCGCTGCTGTTGCGGTGGCGGCTCGGGCGGCGTGGGTGGAGGTACGAACTGCGGCTCGGGCTGCTGCGGGGCCGCCTCAGGCCGCCGGTGTGAACGCCGCGGGGGTCGGGGCTCGTACCGCTCTGCCCCGTTTGCCGGTGGTGGCCCCGAAGCAGGCCAACCGCCGACCTGCGATGGCCGATCGGGCGGAGTCCAACTCTGGCTCTCCGGCTGACGCTCGGCCCCACTGGCGGGCGATGCCGCGGGCGCGGGTGATGTCCCGGGCGCTGACGATGCCGCGGGCGCGGGTGATGGCGCGGGTGCGGCCCAACCGCCGGGCGGCGTCGCCTCATCGGTTGTGTCTCGGGCCTCTTGGTCGCTTTGACGCCAGTGCGCACCCCGATCGGCTTCCGGCGCCTCATGTGCCTCGGTGGCCCGGTGTGACCTGGAAGCCGGATACCCGTCGACGGGCGGGTATGCCTGCGCCGGCTGGTAACCATCCGCGGCCGGCTGCCGCGGCGGAGGCACCAGTGGCTCCTCGGGCACGTCGATGATGGAACTGTCGTCGGCGCGTCGAGCAGGCTCTTCGGCCCGCACCGAGGCGACCCGGTTGACTCGCTCGCGTGCGCTCTCGTTCCCACGATCCCATTCGCTGTAACCGCGCACGGTCCTGCGTTCGGTCTCCAGCGCCGGTCGTTCGCTGAGTTCGGCGTCGAACAAGATCTCCAGGTTGGTGCGCAGCGCAGCCAGCTCGGCCCGCAACGCCGAAACCTCATCGGTGCCGTGAGCACGCAGTTCAGTGGCCAGCTCGCGGCGCAGCTGGGACTCCACGGTGAGCTCGTACTCGCGGCGGGCCGAGATCTCCCGGTCCAATTGCAGGTCGTAGACCAGCTTCAGGTCCCGCGCCCGAGCTTGATCCACGTCGCTTTGTCGGCGGTAGATCACCGAGACGAATGCCGCGACCACCGCAGCCCATAAGGCGAGGATCACCGCAAGCTTGAGGAGCTCTGCCCGATTGGTGAAAACCAGTGCGGAACTCGCACCGATAGCCAGGACCAGCAACGTCGTCAGCAGCAACCAACCCGGTCTGCGACCGCCGCGCCTGACCCGGGCGCCGCGGGACAGATCGGTCATGGCCCGACTGTACCGGGCCGAGGTCACTCCGCGTGTCGCCGTGCTCCGGCGATTCTCACCTGGACTAATTGCCCGCCTCCCACTCGGGTCGGTGCCCGACTGTCGTCGTCATCGGGCCGAGCTAATTTTCGACGCCCTCGCCATGCTCGGTCGGATCCCCCGGCGACTTGCAGCAATGCTGCAACCACAGCGCAGCAATCACCAAAGCCAGCGCGCTGACCGCCGCCACCGCTGTGCCGGCGGTGTCTTCGCCCGCCACCCTCAGCCACGACCGCCGCGGCAGTAGGTACACCAGAACCCCGACCCACCAACCAAGTGCCAACGCGCCGACCCAGGCCGACGCCTTGGCGATGACCAGGCTGCGGGCCACCGACAGCGGGTGCAGCCAGCCGGGCCCGTCGCCGATCTCACCGTCGCTGATCTTGGCCCGCACATAACGCCCCCACACCGCCTCGGCAACACCGAACACAAGCAGCGACAGACCCGTCCACACGGTGATCGGTGGAAACCACCGGTACAGCAACACGACCAGCAGATATCCGACCACCGCCGTGCCGAGCACCGCAGCCGTCAGGTCACGTTTTCGGGTCGGGCCCATCAGTTTCCCGGCGCGGAGTCGGTTTCCGTGCTATCGCCGCGCGGCTCGAGCACCAGCTCGGTCAGTCGCACACCGTTGCGATCGGCCGGATCCAGCTCGGCGAGCAACTTTGCGACGGGCCGCCCTCCGCCGGCCACCGTCAGCACCGCGTCCGGGTCGACGGCCAGCCACGGAATCATCACGAAAGCCCGCAGGTGGGCCAGTGGGTGCGGCAGGGTCAGACCATCGTCCAGGGAGAACAGCTCGGTGTCCCCAGCCGGCAACGTCAGGTAGCAGCTGACCAAATCCACATCGAGGGTGCGTGGGCCCCACCGCTGCCCCCGCACTCGATCCGCGGCCCCTTCCATCTCTTGGGCAAGGTGCAGCCAACCGTGTCCGTCGAGCGTCGGGTCTTCGGCGATCAACACAGCGTTGAGAAACGGGCCCTGCTCCACCCCGCCCCAGGCCGCCGTCTCGTAAACCGGCGAAACCGCTTGGACCGCCTCGCCGAGCCGGTCGAGCACCGACTGCAGCCGGGCCAGCCGGTCACCTAGATTGGATCCGATCGACAGCACCACCCGGGTCATTGGCGCCACTCTCCCCCGCAAGCGGGTGGGGGTACCCCCAGCCAGGCAGTGGCGAGGGGGCGTACCCCCACGATCCCGGCTACGCCGGCATCATCGTCGTTGCCGCGCGTCATAGCGCGCCTCCGGCGGGCACCACCTGACCGCGCCCGCCGCGCCGCGACCGGCGGGCCACCACCGCCACATCGGCGAAGGTCTGCGGAATCGGAGCCTGCGGCTTGTGCACCGTCACCTCAGCGGCGTGCACCCGTTGGTCTTTCATCACGTCCTGGGCGATCTCGCCGGCAACCGTTTCGATCAGATTGCGAGCGGGCCCGGCGATGATGGCGGCCGCCTGCTTCGCCAGAACGCCGTAGTCGTAAGTGTCTGCCAAGTCGTCGCTGGCCGTCGCATCCACCAGGTCGATCCAGACAGTGATATCGACGACGAAATCCTGACCGTCGGCACGCTCATCGGCGAACACCCCGTGCCGACCGCGAACTGTCAAGCCGCGCAACTCGATTCGATCAGCCATCAGATCCTACCGCCCCAGCTTGCGTCCACGCCTCGACGACCTTGACGGCGTCGACCGAGGCCCGCACATCATGCACCCGCACCCCCCAAGCGCCGTGCAGCGCGGCCAGCGCCGACACCACCGCGGTAGCCGTCTCACGCCCGTCGGGCGGCCGTACCGCACCATCGGGCCCGGCCAACAGGCTACCGAGAAAGCGTTTCCGCGACGCCCCGACCAGCACCGGGATGCCAGTCGCCACCAGCTCCGGTAGCGCGTTCAGCAACGCCCAATTATGTTGGCCGGACTTGGCGAATCCGAGACCGGGATCGATGATCAGCTTCGCCGGATCCACACCCGCGGCAACGGCGTCGTCGACGCAGGCGAGCAGATCGGCGCGCACTTCGGCCACCACGTCGCGGTACGTCGGTACTTGATGCGGATGGTCAGACGACACCGACCGCCAATGCATCAGCACCCACGGCACATCGGCCTCGCCGAGCAGATCGGCCATGGCCTCATCGGCGCGTCCGCCGGACACGTCGTTGACCATCTGAGCGCCACTTTCCAGTGCCGCCCGCGCCACGCCAGCGTGCATGGTGTCAATACTGACCGTAATGCCTTGTGACGCCAACTCTTTGACGACAGGCACCACGCGAGCAGTCTCCACCTGCGGATCGATGCGGACCGCGCCGGGGCGGGTCGACTCTCCCCCGACGTCGACGATCGACGCGCCGTCGGCGGCCAACGCCAAGCCCTGCTTGACAGCGCAGTCAGCGTCCAGGTAGCGCCCGCCATCCGAGAACGAGTCGTCGGTGACGTTCACCACCCCCATGACTTGGACGCGCTTCGTGCTCACTTGCGCAAGATCAGTTCGAGCGCCTCAGCTCGAGATGCGTTGTCGGACTTGAACTGTCCACGCACCGCCGAGGTCGTGGTGATAGCGCCGGGCTTGCGAACACCCCGCATGGACATGCAGAGGTGTTCGGCCTCGATCACGACGATGACCCCGCGCGGATCGAGTTTGCGCATCAGAGCGTCGGCGATCTGGGCGGTGAGCCGCTCCTGCAGTTGTGGCCGCTTGGCGTACAGGTCGACCAGCCGCGCAATCTTGGACAATCCGGTCACCCGGCCGTGGTGACCGGGGATGTATCCCACATGCGCCACACCGTGGAACGCCACCAGATGGTGTTCGCAGGTGGAGTACAGCGGGATCTGATTGATCATCACCAACTCGTCATGCTGCTCGTCAAACGTGGTGTCCAGCACGGTGTCGGGGTCGGTGTAGAGACCGGCGAACATCTCCCGGTAACTCCGGGCGACGCGGGCCGGCGTGTCCAGCAGACCGTGCCGATCAGGGTCCTCTCCGATCGCGTAGAGCAGTTCGCGGATCGCGGCCTCGGCACGTGCCTGGTCGAAGACCGGGGTGCTCAGGGTCGCGGTTCGGGAAATCGGCCGCGCCATCGAAGCCTCCGTTCGTTTCAGCCGTGCGCCGACGGGTTGGACGGGCTCGGGTCGCCGCCGGGCGGGTCGGCGCCCTGGCCTGCCTCCGGTGCGGGTGTACCAGGCGGAGGATAGGGCGGATACGGCGGGTATGGCTGGCCCGGGCCGCCCGCGTACTGGTGTGGTGGCTGCGGCCAGTGCGGTGGCGGCGGCGTCGGGGATTGCGGAGGGTACCAGTAGCCCGGCGGTTGTTGCGGCGGTGGCCATCCCGGGGCGTGCCAGCCCGCCGGTGCACCGTAGTCGGGCTGTGTCGGGTGCTGCGGCGCAGCGCCACGAGCATCGTCGCGGCCGCCCGGTGCACCGTGAGAACCGTTGGCGCCGTTGGAGTTTTTATCAGCCTCCGCCTGCGCGGCCTCGGCGGCCCGGGCGATAGCCACCTTGAACGCCGGCTCGGGGACCGGCTGAGGCCAGGGCTCGCCGCGTTCAATGGCCAGCTCGCCCGGTGTCTTGATCGGCGGCTTGTCCGACGGAATGCGACCGCCGAAGTCGTCGAAAAGAGTCAGCCGGGGCCGCTTTTCGACGTCGGCAAAGATCCCCTCCAGCTCGGGCCGATGCAGGGTTTCCTTTTCCAGAAGTTCGCCGGCCAGGGTGTCGAGCACGTCGCGGTACTCGGTGAGGATCTCCCAGGCTTCGGTGTGCGCGGCCTCGATGAGCTTGCGCACCTCGTCGTCGATGTCGCGCGCGACCTCATGGGAGTAGTCGGCTTGGTTCCCCATGGTCCGGCCGAGGAAGGGGTCACCGTGTTCGGTGCCGTATTTGACCGCGCCGAGTTTGGAACTCATTCCGAACTCGGTGACCATCGCACGCGCGATTTTGGTGGCCTGCTCGATGTCTGACACCGCACCCGTGGTGGGCTCGTGGAACACCAACTCCTCGGCGGCGCGCCCGCCCAGGGCCATCACCAGCCTGGAGATCAGTTCCGAGCGTGTGTGCAGTCCCTTGTCGTCCTCGGGCACCGCCAGCGCATGGCCGCCGGTGTTACCACGGGCCAGGATGGTCACCTTGTAGACCGGGTCGACACCCGGCATTGCCCAGCCCGCCAGCGTGTGGCCGGCTTCGTGGTAGGCGGTGATCTTTTTCTCCTGCTCGCTGATGATGCGGCTCTTGCGGCGTGGCCCGCCGACCACCCGGTCCACCGCCTCTTCCAGGGCGGCACCGGTGATCACGGTGCCGTTCTCGCGCGCGGTCAGCAGCGCCGACTCGTTGATGACGTTGGCCAGGTCGGCGCCGGTCATGCCGACGGTCCGCTTGGCCAACCCCTCGAGGTCGGCCTCCCGCGCGATCGGCTTGCCCTTGGAGTGCACGCGCAGCACCGCGCGGCGTCCCGCCAGGTCGGGGCTGGACACCGGAATCTGCCGGTCGAAGCGGCCGGGCCGCAGCAGCGCCGGGTCCAGGATGTCGGGCCGGTTGGTGGCCGCGATCAGGATCACGCCGGCGCGGTCGCCGAAGCCGTCCATCTCCACCAGCAGCTGGTTCAGCGTCTGCTCACGCTCGTCGTGGCCGCCGCCCAGCCCGGCGCCGCGCTGGCGGCCCACCGCGTCGATTTCGTCGACGAAAATGATGCACGGGCTGTTCTGCTTGGCCTGCTCGAACAGGTCGCGGACGCGGGACGCGCCGACGCCGACAAACATCTCGACGAAGTCGGAGCCGGAGATGGTGAAGAAGGGCACGCCGGCCTCGCCTGCGACTGCGCGGGCCAGCAGCGTCTTACCGGTTCCCGGGGGACCGTAGAGCAGTACGCCCTTGGGGATCTTGGCGCCCAGCGCCTGATACCGCGACGGGTTTTGCAGGAAGTCCTTGATCTCGTAGAGCTCTTCGACCGCCTCGTCGGCACCGGCGACGTCGGCGAAGGTGGTCTTGGGCATGTCCTTGTTCAGCATCTTGGCGCGGGACTTGCCGAACCCGAAGCCCATCCGGGCACCGCCCTGCATGCGGGAGAACATCATGAACAAGCCGACCAGGACCAGCAGCGGCAGCACGTAGATCAGCAGCGAGCCCAGGATGCTGCCCTCGTTGACCATGGTGCTGACCTGGGCGTCCTTACCGGTCAGCGCGTCGAACAGTGGGACGGCGTAACCGGTCGGGTACTTGGTGATGATCTTGTCGGACCCGTCGGTGCCGCTGTTGGCGCTTTTCAGCGTCAGCCGGACCTGCTGTTCACGGTCGTCGATCTGAGCGCTCTTGACGTTGCCGCTCTTGATCTGGGCCATCGCCACCGACGTGTCGACCGGCTTGTAGCCGCGGGTGTCATCGCTGAAGTAGAAGAATGACCAACCAAGCAGCAGCACGACAGCGATCGCCGTGAGCGTGCGGATCACGTTTTTTCGGTTCATCAATCATCGGCCGTCGCCGGCCTGGTCCTTCCCGATACACGCAGCTGGAATAGTCCAGGTTACCGCCCGTGGCGATCGCCAGCTCGGGCGCAGCTGGTCGCCACCATGTTGCTGGTCCAATATCACAACGAATCGCGGTTCCCGAGGTCACCACCGACGCACTCGGCTGCCGAACACCTTTCGGGCGGACCGGGCGTGTGCTTTGGTGAAACGGTGTCTGACACCGTGCCCGTCACCGAGCGCACCATCGAGACCAATGGCGTCCAGTTGCACACCGCCGAAGCGGGTGAGCCCGGGGCACCGCTGGTCGTGCTGGCTCACGGTTTTCCCGAGCTGGCCTATTCGTGGCGCCACCAGATCCCGGCGCTGGCCGCCGCCGGATACCACGTAGTGGCCCCCGATCTGCGCGGCTACGGCCGCTCCACCCGGCCGGCGGACATCGCCGATTACAACGTCGCGGAGCTGTCCGCCGACCTGATCGGACTTCTCGACGATGTCGGCGCCGAAAAGGCGGTGTTCATCGGCCACGACTGGGGCGCTCCGGTGGTGTGGAGTTCGGCGCAATTGCATCCCGACCGGGTGGCGGCCGTAGTGGGTTTGAGCGTTCCGCCGATACCGCGCGCCCAGATTCCGCCGACCCAGGCGTTCCGCGCGATCTTCGGCGACAACTTCTTCTACATGCTCCATTTCCAGGAGCCCGGGGTGGCCGATGCCGAACTGGATGCCGACCCGGCCAAGACCATAAAACGGATGATGGGTGGCCTGGCGCGGTCCGACGACCCAGCGGCCGGGCTGCGCATGATCCAACCGGGGCCGGCCGGTTTCATCGAGCGACTGCCCGAACCGGACGGTCTGCCGGACTGGATCAGCGAGCAAGAAGTCGATCACTACATCAGCGAGTTCACCCGCACCGGCTTCACCGGCGGGCTGAACTGGTACCGCAATCTGGACCGCAATTGGGAGATCTTGGCGAACCCGCCGGCCGCCACCATCGCGGTGCCTGCCATGTTCATCGCCGGCACCGGCGATCCGGTGCTGGGTTTCACGCGTCGTGACCGTGCGGCCGAGGTGGTGACCGGCCGCTATCGCGAGGTGCTGATCGACGGCGCCGGGCATTGGCTGCAACAGGAATGCCCGGATCAGATCAACGAGCTGCTGCTGGACTTCTTGTCAAGTTTGAAGACCGACGCCCTGCCGTCATGAACCGTCCACTGAATTTCGGTGTCTTCATCACACCGTTTCACCCAACCGGCCAATCTCCAACGGTGGCACTCGAATACGACATGGAGCGAGTGGTCGCGCTGGACCGGCTCGGCTTCGACGAAGCATGGTTCGGTGAGCATCACTCCGGCGGTTACGAACTGATCGCCTGCCCCGAAGTGTTCATCGCCGCAGCGGCCGAACGGACCAGACACATCCGGTTGGGCACCGGCGTTGTCTCGCTGCCCTACCACCATCCGCTGATGGTGGCCGACCGCTGGGTGTTGTTGGATCATCTGACCCGCGGGCGGGTGATGTTCGGTACCGGACCGGGCGCCCTGCCGTCCGACGCCTACATGATGGGTATCGATCCGGTCGAGCAGCGCCGGATGATGCACGAGTCGCTGGAAGCGATCCTGGCGCTGTTTCGCGCCGCACCGGGCGAGCGAATCAGCCGCCACTCGGACTGGTTCACACTGCGCGACGCGCAGCTGCATATCCGGCCCTACACCTGGCCTTATCCGGAAATCTCAACGGCGGCAATGATTTCGCCGTCCGGCCCGCGGCTCGCCGGAGCCCTGGGCACGTCGCTGCTTTCGCTGTCGATGTCGGTGCCAGGAGGGTATGCGGCGCTGGATAACGCCTGGGAGATCGTGCGCGAACAAGCCGGCAAAACAGGGCACGACGAGCCGGACCGGGAAAACTGGCGGGTGCTGGGCATCCTGCATTTGGCCGACAGCCGAGATCAGGCTATCGACGATTGCACTTACGGCCTGCAGGACTTCGCAAAGTATTTCGGCGCAGCCGGGTTTGTGCCGCTGGCGAATCTGGTCGAGGGCCAGCAGTCACCCCGCGAGTTCGTCGAAGACTATGCGGGGACAGGTAATTGCTGCATCGGTACACCTGAGGATGCGATCGGCTACATCGAGGATATGCTGGTCCGGTCGGGCGGATTCGGCACCTTTTTGTTGCTCGGCCACGACTGGGCGTCACCGGAGGCCACTTTCCACTCATATGATCTGTTCGCCCGCAAGGTGATTCCGCATTTCAAAGCGCAACTGGAGGCGCCGCGGGCCTCGCATGAATGGGCCAAGGACATGCGTGAGCAATTGCTTGGCCGCGCCGGCGAGGCGGTGGTGAAGGCGATCAGCGAGCACACTGATGAACTCAAGATGGAAAGCGAGAACAACTGATGCGCGCCTCGGTGCTGCGTGAAGGCCGCATGGTGTACCGCGACGACGTACCGGACCCCGTGCCCGGTCCCGGCCAGGTTCTGGTCGCGGTGCGGTCATGTGGAATCTGCGGAACAGATCTTCATTTCGCCGCCCACGGTGACGAGATGCTGGCGTTGAGCGATCAGCTGGCCGGCAGTATGGGTGCCGGCGTTATGAAGGTCGATCTGAACAACGACGTCTTCATGGGTCATGAATTCAGTGCCGAAGTCCTCGAAGCCGGGCCTGACACGGACACCCACCCGCCGGGGACCCTCGTCGCGTCGATCCCGGTTTTGCTGTCGTCTGGGGGCGTCGAGCCAATCCTGTGCAGCAACAGCACTCTGGGCGGCTTCGCCGAACGGATGCTGCTGTCGGCGCCGCTGCTTCTGCCAATTCCCAACGGACTGGACCCCAAACACGCCGCGTTGGCCGAACCCATGGCCGTCGGACTGCACGCCGTAAACAAATCGAATATTCAGCGTGGCGAAACCGCATTGGTGCTCGGCTGTGGCCCGATCGGCATCGCGATCATTGCGGCGCTACAGGCCCGCGGTGTCGAAACCATTGTGGCCGCTGACTTTACGCCTAAGCGGCGTGAGATTGCCGCGACAATGGGCGCCCATCAAACCGTCGACCCCGCCCAGGGTTCACCATTCGACACGGTTACTCCTGCTCTGGTGTTCGAGGCGGTAGGGGTGCCCGGGATCGTCGACGACGTGCTGCTGCGCGCCAAGCCCGGCACCCGGCTCGTCGTGGCCGGCGTGTGCATGCAGCCCGACACCGTGCATCCATTCTTCGCCATTGCCAAGGAGATCAACGTCCAGTTCGTTCTCGCCTATGACCCCAACGAATTCGCCGATTCGTTGCGTGCGATCGCCGAAGGTGACATCGACGTCACGCCGGTGATCACCGGCGACGTCGGTCTCGAGGAAGTCGGGGTGGCGTTCGATGATCTCGCTGACCCCGAACGACACTGCAAGATCTTGGTCACGCCTTCAGGCGCCGTCTAGCGGTTTCGACCGTCGCTCGTCCGTGGAGTTGCCGGGCAACTTGTTCACCTACTGGTATATCTTGAGCCAAGCTGGCTAACTCACCACGGCTGAGCAGGATCCGGATCGGTCGTCGGCTCCAGAGGAGGCACCATGCCAACCCCCGTAGGCACCGCCTTTTTCATCCACCAGACGGCGGCTGCGTCATCACGGTCGGCTTGAATCCGTATCGAGGAGCGGCAAAGTTCACGCCACGCCCGCCCGCAGTACCCATCACCGGCGACCCACTCATCGTGTGTGAGGCGGGTTCGACGGCCGCGGTAGTGCCGACGCCGCCTGACGACACCGCGGCAGGGCCGGCCGTCGGAGCCGCAGCGGCCCAGGCCTGCGGCACCGAAAGCCTGCCGACCAATTCCGCCTTGCTCAATGCCGCCGTAGCGGCGCCGGGGGCTGCGGGGATCGGGAGGTTGTGCGGCAACGCCTCGGCGATACCGGCGGCGGCCTTCGCTGCGGCCGGCGGCGCCAGGGCCTGGGCGAGGCCTTGTACGTCTTTGAAAGCGGTGGTGAAGAGCCGGGTGGGAGAGATCAATCTGATGAACGCGTCAAATCCCGTGCTGGCGTCCAACGTTGACGACCCGGTCAGGCCCTCTAGCACGTCGCCAAGTGCTCCACCCACAATCAACCCGTCGCCGTTAGCGTTCCAGACGTGCCCGGTCAGCCCGAGCGCAGCCGCAAGGTCGCCGGTCCAAGCCGGCACCGGGGTTGGCCCGGCTAGCGCCGCCAGCGCCTCGGGCACCGCAGTCTGCGCGCCGGTACCGCCGGCCGTACCGACCGCTTGCGCGACGGCGGCGGCCTGTGCGCCCAGCCCGGCCGGATTGGCGGTTTGGACCGCGGGGTTGAACGGTGTCAACGTTCGACGCCGACGCCGACGCACCGGCATAGCCGTACATCGCGGCCGCATCCTGGGCCCACATCTCAGCGTATTGCGCCTCGGTCGCCACGATCGCGGCTGTGTTCTGGCCGAAGAAGTTCGTCGCCAACAACGCCATCAACAGCGCCCGGTTGGCCGCGACCTCCGGCGGCGGCACCGTCTCGACAAAGGCCGCCTCGAAGGCTCCGGCCGCCGCCGCCGCTTGGGCTGCGGCTTGTTCGGCCTGCCCGGCGGCGGTGCTCAGCCATGCTATTTGCGCCGCGGAGGCGCCCGCCATGCCGGCAGCAGCCGGACCTCGCCACGGTTCGTCGGTCAACCCAGCGATCAGCGACCCGTAAGAGGACGCCACCGAACGCAGCTCGGTAGCGAGTCCCTCCCAGGCCATCGCAGCCGCCAGCATCGGCCCCGACCCCGGTCCGGAATACATCAACTCGGAGTTGATCTCCGGCGGTAGCAGTGCGAAATCCAGCATGACGGGCTCTCGCCTAGCCGACCGCGGTGGCATTGGCGGTTTCGGTGGCGGCGTACGACCCGGCGCTGACGCCCAGCATGGTCGCCAACATGTCCTGGACCACCGCGGCCTGGGCGCTGACATCCTGATAAAGCCGTCCATGCGAGCTGAACTCCATGGCCGTCAGCATCGACACCAAATCCGCGGCGGCCGGCGGCACCCCGATCGTCGGGGCGGCTGCCGCCGCATTAGCGGCCCGCATCGACGCATTGATGGTGCGCAATCCCCCCGCGGCCGCATCGATGACCTCGGGCTGTGCGATGACGGTTGTCATGTCTCCTCCTCAAAAATGTTTCTGCTCAACGACTTCAGCAACCGATGACTTCACCGAAGCAGGTAATGCGACACGTTAGGTCAACTGGGTCGCTGCAGCACAGCCTCCGTGCAGCCTGTTCATCACCGAGTCGATAACTGTTCATTTAGCTGAGGTGGTAAGCTGCAAGATTTGGATTTGACATGAAAGTTATTGGTATTCAATAAGATTAGAATCTTATATGAACCCGTCGACGGTTGCCACGCTACACGGTAAGCTTTGCTAGCGCGCGCCGGGTTGAACTTGGCGCGGGTGCCGCGAGCGTTGGCCCCGATAATTGCCGCCGCTCAAACGCTTTGGGGCATCCCGTCCCGCTATTCATTACAGCTCATGCGAATTCACCGGTTTCGGTCGGCGAGATCGTCGAAGTTGACGACGAAGCCGGTCTTGAGCAGGTCCGGCCGGAATTCGACGATCAGGCTGGCCTGAAACGGCCGCACGATAGTGGTCACGCCCTGAGGCGCCGGCATCGAAACGTTCTGCTCACGTCTAGCAGGTGGTCGAGTCGCCGATTGGTATATTTTGGGCAAATCTGGCTAAGCAGTCGACCGTCCCGGCGTGGCGACCCCACATGCTCCAGAGGAGGAACCATGCCGAC
>CAVRRV010000005.1:0-314410 GCA_963723615.1 uncultured Actinomycetota bacterium
CTGCTTGTACTGCTCGATCTTGTCCCAGTCGATCCCCGCTTCGAGCATGATCTCTTCGGTGTGCTGACCGTGTTCGGGCGCGCCGGTCGGCTGCACGTGGTGACCGTCGAACTGGACCGGGTTGGTCGGCAGGATGTACGGCGCCCCGTTCATGGCGTTCACCGTGGGGATGTAGCCGTTGGCGACGACGGCGGGATCGTTGCGCAGCTCGCTGGGTTTCTGTAGGACGGCCCACGCGCCGGACAGCGGCTTGAGGATGTCCCGCCACTGGTCGACTGTTCGCGACGCGAATTCCCCGTCGATGATGTCGATGAGTTCTCCGCGGTTCTCGTAACGGGAATGACCGTCGGCGAAGCGCTTGTCGGTTATCAGGTCTGCGCGGCCGATGACCGTCATGAACTCGGGGTAGAACTTGTCGCCCTGCAACATCATCAGCGTGATGTAGCGGTCGTCCTTGGTCTTGTAGTTGCCCACCAGCGGGTTGGGCATATCGCGGTGGGCGAACGTCGGCATCGGATCCCCGCCGTACAACATCGCGGCCGTCACCTGTGGGCTCATCGCCCACGCCGCGAGCCCGAGCAGCGAGACATCCACGATCGAGGTTTCCCCGGTCGACTTGCGCTTGTACAGCGCAGCGGCAATTCCGCCGGCGATGGTCAGCCCGCCCATGAGATCGCCGAATGCCGGGGTTTGCATCACCGGCTCAGGCAACTCGCGGGTCAGCGCGTCGGCGATCCCGCCGCGCGACCAGAAGGACACACCGTCGTAGCCCGGCTTGTCGGCGTCGACTCCGTTTGGACCGTAGCCGGATCCGCGGACGTAAATGATGTCGGGGTTGACGGCCCGAATCTCGTCGACGTCGATGCCGAAGCGTTTGCGCCTGCTCGGCAGATAGCTCGTCAGGAACACGTCGCTTGTCTTCGCCAGTTCGTGGACGACCTCATGCCCGCCCGGTGTGGTCAAGTCGATGCCGATCGACTTCTTTCCGCGGTTGGGCATTTCGATCATGTAGTTGACGCCGTCCGGGCCGCCGGGGACAAGGCCCATGGTGACCAAGCCGCGCTGCGGATCGCCGCCCTCACGCGGCTCGACCTTGATAACGTCTGCTCCCCACTCGGCAAGCACCGCGCCAGCGGCAGGGACGAACGTCCACGCCGCCACCTCCAACACGCGGATACCGCTGAGCGGCTTGGCATCAGTCATACCGAGTCCTCCGATCTCACTGTCGAGCTAGTCGCCGATGAGCCCGAACCGCTGATAGGCAGCGCGGATATCGATGCGAGCCTGTTCGGGCAATTTAGCCTGTGGGGGCCGAGATTCCGGGTACGAGCCGATCGGGAGCCCGATCACCGATGCGGCGTACTTGAACGCGCCGCCCCAGTGGGTGAAGTAGTCGGGCCGTCCGGGATACCGGGTGAACCAGCCCCGCATGTCGAGCTCGAACTGGTCGAGCCCCGACTCCTGGGCATAGTCCATCGCCTCGAGCAGCTTGTCGTTCCAGACCAGCTCCCAATACTGCGACAGGGCGCGTTTTTTCGGCGTTTCGAAGAGGTAGCCGGTGGTGCCCAGCTGTCCGGGACCGACAATGCCGGCCTTCAGCCAGCCGGCCCGGTACACCGTCGTATCGCACTCCCAGATCACCAAGTCCGGTGCGAGCTCATGCAGGAAACGGCTCTGATGCGGCCGGAACGAACCCTCCTTTGTGGCGCATACCGCGGGGATCTCCTCGACGAGGCGTGCGCCCTCTTGGGCCGAGAGCACGTATCCCGAGCTGGGGGAATTGAACATTCCCAGGGCGATATCGGTGCGCTCGGCGATGTAAGAGAAAAAGTTCAAAACACCTTCACCGCCATGCAATTCCATCATCGGGGTCTGGATGTAGACGATGTCGGCGCCGGCGTCCTGGGCGTGCTGCGTGAGCTCCAGGCAGTCTTTGGCCGACAGCGCGGCGGTGCACGACTGAACAATCACATCCCGGTCGATGCCGCGCGCCTCCTCAATCGCGACTTCCAACAGCTTCTTTCGCTCGGCGATGGTCAACGACCAGAATTCCGCGACACCGCTTGTCACCCAGAGCATGGGGTGGCGCAGCGTTCCCACGCAGTGACGGACCAGTGTCCGGTACGCATCCCAGTCGATGTCGTCGCCGTCAGGCCCGCTGAATGGCGTGTACAGCGAGTCGCCGATGCCGTGCAATGCGTTACGCGCCCATTGACGAGCTTCCTTGGCCGTGGCCATAATTCACTCCTTGAACTAGCCGACGATCTCGAAGATCGCCGCAGCCGACGTCACCGCCTTGTCACCATTGCCCTCGTCGTGGAGCAGCATGCGCACGCCGACCTTGCCCGAGCCGCCGGGGTGTGCAGTACCCTCCACCCGGAACGGCCCGACCTTGCCGCGCGACATGAACATCACATGCCAGCTCACGACCTGTAGCTTCCGCGTTCCGACCGCGTCGGCGGCCAGATCGATCGCGGCGGTTTCGAGCACCACGTGCTGCGGCCCGATGTGCAGCGCCGCATCCGGCGAGGCAAGTTCCAGGCTGAGCGCGGGCAGCTGCCAATGGCCTTCCGCGCGCTTGGACGCACCGAACGCTTTCCAGAGCGGCGGCAGATCGGGCGAGTCCTCGATCACCAATTCGGTGCCCGAAACATCCATCTTTTCAAGGCCTTCCGGCGGGACACCGATGATCGCGCCCTGGCCCTCGTTGAAGGCGATGACTCGGTCGGGGTTGCCGGCGTCGACGATCTTGCATCGGCCGTAGCCCATCATCCGCCCCTGATGCACGTTCCCCGACTCGACGACCTCCACCTTTTTCACGTCGTATCCGGGATCGACGATCTGGACCGAAGCGATCACCGGGTTGGGCACCGCGACCAGGTCGGCCTGACAACCCTCGGGCGAGGCTATGGCCAACGGCGCCACCATGATTCCGCCCGCCTCGTTTCGCATGTCGCGGCGGATGACGACGGTGTCGTCGCTCTCACCGATATTCATCGACGAATGCTTGCGGCCGATGTAGCGGTAGCTCAGCAGCCCGGTCCAGCGCCGAAACAGCTCGTCTCGGTAAGCGTCCGCGTCACCCTGAAAATCTCTGATGTCTCGCAGCGGTCCGGTCAATCGCGTCGTCCCTCCTGCGCAGAAAGTTGAGCAGACGCTCAGCTACGACATTACGGGGCATCTCTGCCGCCGCCGGCGATATCGGCGATCTACTGCGGGTCGAACAGCACCGGCAGCGAGGTCGGCGACCGGAACACCTGTCCGCGGATGTGCGGGTCGTCGCCGTCGGGATCGAGCCTCAGGTTGGGCAGTCGGTCCAGTAGGAGGTTGATCGCCGTGCGCATTTCGAGCCGCGCGAGGTGCATGCCGAGGCATACGTGTACGCCGTGTCCCCAGCCCAGATTCGCCCTGGCCTCTCGGTGAATGTTGAACGTGTCGGGGTCTGGGTAGCGATCCTCCTGCCGGTTCGCCGAACCCAGCATCGGCATCACGGTGCAGCCGGCGGGGATCGGCACCCCGCCGAGTTCGGTGTCGCGGGTCGTCACCCGGGTGATGGTCAGCAGCGGCGGCTCCCACCGCACGCCCTCCTCGATGGCCTGCGGCAACAGCGAGCGATCCGCGCGGATCGCGTCCAATTGCGGCGGATCCGACAACAGCCCCAAGAGCAGGCTGCCCAGCGCCCGGTAAGTCGTCTCCACGCCCGCGGGCAGCAGCAGCCGAAGGAACGAGAAGATCTCCTCGTCGGCGAGCTTCTCCCCGTCGATCTCGGCCGCACCGAGCGCGCTGATCAGGTCGTCCTTCGGCTCGGCGCGACGTGCCTCGAGGATCGGCGCGAAGTAGTCGCGCAGGGCAGCCGAGGCCGCAAGCCCCCGTTCCGGGTTCATCAGCCAGCTCAGCAGCGAAATCGACCACCGCTGGAACTGCGGGTAGTCCTTTTCCGGCAGGCCCAGCAGGCCCGCGATGATCTGGCTCGGATAGTCGAAGGTGAACTCCTTCACCAGATCCGCCTTGCCGTTGGGCGCGAACTTGTCGATCAGGCTGTTCGCCACCCGGCCGACCAACTCGTCCTCCCACCGCGCTAATGACTTCTGCGAGAACGCCTTCGATATCAACGAACGCAGCCGGCCGTGGATCGGCTCGTCCATGCCGAGCATCACACCTTCGCCCAGCACGGGGCCGAAGGCCGCGATGACGGCCGCTGAGGAAAACGTTTCGTTGTCGCGCAGCATCTGCTGGACATCCTCATGGCGATACACGATGAACATCGGCAGCGATTCCTCATGCGGAAGCGCTCCGGACGTCTCGAGTCGCTGCACCGGTTCCTCGTGGCGCAGTCGCGCCAGTTCGGTGTACGGGTCACGCACGTCACCGGATATCGCGTCGTCGAAAGCGCCAAAGTCGTCGAGGTCGTCGAAAAGCTGTTCCATCCCTACTCCTAATTCGTATTCGCGCGCGAAGCGCGCTTGAAACGCCCCGCCAGCGAGGCCAAACGTTGCAACACCGGCGGCGGAAGGATTTTCGCGGCGAACAGCAGAGCCTTCTGGGCCCTTTGGGCCAAGGTCAACGGCACAGATCCGTCTCGCATCGTGCCATAGCGGGGAATTCCCAACACGATCCGCGACACGTGATGCATTCCGATGGACGGCAGGAACCTGTTGGACGCCAAGAGCATCGACGCGTCCGGTCCCACCCCCCGACGCCGGAAAGACCCGCGGTCGTCCAGCGCTTTGACCAACCCGTCGGTAAACCGCTCCGGGGGCCCGGGCGAAGCTGACATCGCGAACCGTCCCGCGCGTGTTGATGGTCTGGTGCAGCCGCGCGTAGGGGCCGTCGAAATTGCGAATCATCGGTAGTTCCTGCGTCGGTGATGATGTCGGTGTCATACGTTCCGGTCACCAGGATGGTGACGCCGAGGCCGAACGGCGCGATCTCGCCCGCCATCGACTCACCCCACCGCTCCAAGGCTCCTTTAGCCGCGGAATATGGTGCGATGCCCGGCTGGCCGCGCACCCCGCCCGCGCTGGAGATCAGCACGATGCGTCCGTCTCCCGCCGAACGCATCGACGGCAACAAGGCCTTGGTGAGTTCGACCGGGCCGAAGACGTGGGTGGCGAACATGTTCTGCCACAGCTCAATGTCGCTCTCCTCCACCATTCCGGCAGCGGAGATCCCGGCGTTGTGAACAAGCGCAAAGGGCGCGCCAACGGCCTCCTCGATTGACTTGGCCGCGCTGGCGATCGATGCGGTGTCCAACAGGTCGAGCTGGACGCCGATCAACCGGTCGTCGTCATCCGGGCTCCGGTCGCCTCCCGCAGTAGCGCTATCCCCCGGTCGGGTGTGCGCATGGCAGCCACCACGCGCCACCCCTCGCGATAAAGGCGCACGGTCGAAGCGAAGCCGAGGCCACGAGAAGCGCCGGTTATGACGACGCTGCGAGGCTCACCCATTCGTGTTCACGGTTGCGCAGGCGCCCTGACCGGGTGGCGGCGGCTGGACTTCGGGCCGGCCATTGGGCTCCCCACTCATCCAGGTCGACCAGATGCCAACCGAATACGGACCTTGGGCGCCCGCCTTCTCGTAGAAACCTTGCGGGTCATACACTTTGGCTTCCGGATACGGCCACGGGCAGGCTACTGAGGTGGCCGCGTGGCTGACCTTGATGACGGCGAACCATGCGCCATAGGCGAAATAGGACACGTTGATGATGGCGAACATCACCAGGAAGGTGCCCAGTACCGGGCGGGTGGGGAATATCTTCGCCTTCGCGGCGAGCTTCTCCGCCACCGATTTACCGGTGTCGTCGCGATAGCAGAGGATCGCCGCGGGCACCATCACGAAGCGACACCGAGAACGACTCCCAGATCAGCGGGAACTGGAAGGTGGTGCCGGTGAACACCGAGCCCCACGGGATCACCTGCGAGTAGATGTACATACCGGCGTGGACGAGCTGGATCTCCAGCCACGCGTCCATGATGAACCCGATCACCACGACTATCGCGCCCAGGCTGATCAGCGGGTGCCGCGACACGAACGCCTGCGGACCGTACTTGGCCTGCAGCTTGCGCAGGATCCAGACACCCGGGAAATAAGGCCCGAAGTAGAACATCACGTAGCCGAAGACCACGAACGGTTCGACGGTCGGCGACAACGACACCAGCGGCCAGGACTCTGGCCAGTGAATGAGATCGGGGTTGTAGACGGCGAACGGCGACCAGTTCATGATCGGGTCCTGCCACACGATCAGCGTGGTGCACAGGAACATCAGCATCACCGGGCTGCCCGGATTACGCCGCCAGCCCCTGATGAACACCACCAGCAGCACAATCAGCGCGACGGCGGTGGCGCAATCCAAGAAGGTGATGTAATCCAGCCCGAAGAGGAACCTGACGGGGCGAGGCCGGCCGTGCACGTTCGGGTTGGCGACGCGCGGATCGAGGGCCACCCGGCAGTTCGCGATAAAGAACAGCGCGAAGGCGGCCAGTGCGGCACCGGCGATCCAACCGCCCCAGCCACGCTTGTGCCCCGGTGGCGAGGCCGAATCCTTGCCCGCGGCAAGCGGTGTGGATTGATCGGTGCTCATCTCTTCCTCACCCTTCTTCTCCGAAGCGGTCGACGAGGTGCGAGTTGACGCCGTCGGCATCCAGAGTTCGGGCCACTAGGTAGCCGGCACCCATCCAGGCACGGCGGGTCCATTTGCCGAAGGACACCCGGGTGCCCGGCGCGCCTGAAGCGGCGGGCATCATCTTCACCCGCTCCAACGCATCTTTGACGCCGCGCGGGCTGAGTGGATGGGCGTCGCCGAAGGCCCGCACCAATGTCGCGGCGACGTCGTGGTTGACCGGCGGGACGCAGTATTCGGGACGACGACCGCCGTACCGCTTCGCGTAGCGGTCGAGGAAGTCTTGGCTGAGTGGATTCGCCTCGTCGTACTGGTCGACGCCGATCCATCCCATGAACGCGTTCCACATGATCGGGTTCACCCACGCGTTTTGGAATGCCGTGGTCGTAAATCTCGGCGGGTCCCAGCTGACGGCCTCCAGCGCCGGGTTGATGAACACGATGCCGAAGCCAAAGCCGAGATGGACGATCGCTTCGGCCTTGGCGTCGTGCAGTGTGCGGACAGCCTCGTTGATGTCCTGAGCAGTTTGAGCAATCGCCGCCTCCGCGACGATGCGAATACCCTTGCGGCGACACGCACTTCGCAGGTTCTTCAGATAACTTTCGCCGATCAGGTTCTGCTCGACAAGAACTCCTATTTCACTGATCCCGCGCTTGGTGACCAGGTCTGCCAAAAAGATGGGCTCGTCGGTCATCGACCCCTGCGGGAAAGCGAACGTCCACTCGCCGAGCCAGTCGTCGGTCCCGGTAACGCTGATGGCCGGTACCTTGAACCGTTCCTCGATCGCCTCGCGTGTCGGCACGCAGTTGTCGGTGATATGAGGTCCGAACACCGCGAGGCACCCCTCGTCGACCAGTTCCCCAAAGGCGTCGATCACTGCCTTGACCGAACCCTTGGGCAGGCCCTCGACCTCGCGGTAAATCATCTGAACTGGGCGATCCAGCAGGCCCTGCTCGACAGCCTCGTCGAACACGATGTCGAAGCATTGCGTGAAGTCGGCCTTCATCTCATCTGGAAAACCGGGCGGCAAGGTGAAGTCCATCAGATAGCCGACCTTGATCGGCTCGGCAGTGCTTTCGTAGGACACGTGCACCTCCAAAGGGATGCGCTTCTCACTCATCCGCCTGGTTGACCTAATATTTGTTCAGACCCTAGCGGCGTCGCTGAGCGGCGTCAAACATCGGGTCTGCTTGGGTCGGTCAGGTAAACCTCGATCATCTCTTTGAGACTGCGGTTCACCGCGACATCGTCAGTGAGCGGACCGGCGATCGCGGCCTCGGCCGCCGTGCGCATACTGAGGCCTTCGACGATCAGCCGCCCTGCCGCGATGAGCACGCGGGTGGACGCGACCTCGCGCAAGCCGCCGGTCTCCAGACGACGGATAGCTTGCCCGAATCGGACCAGGTCGGCCGCCGTTGCGGAATCCACGCCCGCTTCGTGCACGACGATCCCCTCTTCGACTTCGGGTGCCGGAAAACCGAATTCGATGGCGACCATCCGCTGCCGCGTGGAGTCCTTGAGGTCCTTCAGCACGCTTTGATAGCCGGGGTTGTACGACACCACCAGGCCGAATTCCGGTGCCGCGTCCAACGTCACTCCGAGCCGCTCGATGGGCAGCTGGCGCCGGTAGTCCGCAAGGGGATGCAGCACGACGGTGGTGTCCTGCCGAGCCTCCACCACCTCGTCGAGGTAGCAAATGGCGCCCTCGCGCACGGCGCGGGTGAGCGGCCCGTCGACCCAAACCGTCTCACCGCCCTGCAGCAGATACCGGCCGACCAGATCGGCCGTGGTGAGGTCGTCGTGGCAGGCGACGGTGATCAACGGCCGGCCCAGATCGTGGGCCATCGCCTCGACGAAGCGGGTCTTGCCGCATCCGGTCGGTCCCTTCAGGACAAGGGACAGACCTTGACGGTAGGCCGCCTTGAAAACGGCTTCCTCGTTGCCGATCGCCTTGTAATAGGGGCGCGTCGCGTGTGCCGCAGGGATCGCGCCGTTCGGGTGAGCGAGCACGGGCTCGTCGGCCATTACTACCCTTCCGCCAGCCGCTGCGTTGCGGTGAATGGAGCGTAAACGGAACAGATGTTAGTTTCAAGGACGCTGCCGAAACGGCAGTCGATCATGACACTCGCCTCCGCACCTCGGCCGAGCGAATCGCTGAACGGAACAGTGGCCCAATGACACTCGCGAGTTGATCGGGGCGTGCAATGCTCGCGTGCGCGGTGCTGCCGAACACTCTGCGCAGCGATTCCACGTCGGTGCCCGCGCCGATGGTCAGGCATACGCAGCCGGTACCGCGGCGGCGCGCCTCGGTCAAAGCACGACGCGCATCCGCAGCACCGTAGGCGCGCTCGTAGCTGTGGTCGTATGCCAGCCCGTCGGACAGCACCACCAACAGCCGCCGCGACGTCCCTCCTCGTGCCTCCAATACCGCCGAGCCGTGGCGGATCGCGGCGCCCAGTCGCGAGTAGGCACCGGGTTCCAAACTGTTCAACCGCCTGATCACTTGGCTGTCCAGGTGGTCGTCGAATCGCTTCACGGGCACCATCGTCACCGCACCTCGGCCTTGCGAGTAGTAGGCGTAGAGCGCCACGCGGTCGCCCAGGTCGTGCAATGCGACGGTGAGGTTGGCCACCGCAGTCCGCTGTTGCTCGTGCACGGTTGCACCTACCGTGCCGGCCTCCGCCGCCGAACCCGAGATGTCCAGTAAAAGAAGCACCGACAAGTCACGTCGCCGCCGCAGGCTGTCGAGGTACACCGCCTCGTCGGGCACGGACCCGGCAATCAACTCGACGTGTGCTTCGACCGCGGCATCGATGTCGATATCGTCACCCTGCGACTGACGATGGCGGCGGTGCAAACCCATTCCGAGTCGTGCCAGCGGGCGCCGCAAGCCGATGGCGTCGTCGATCGCCTGACTCGCGGATCCCTTGATGGTCGAATCGATTTCGAGCACGGTGCACCACTGAGGTCGGTAGCTCTTGCGGTTGACATCCCATTCCGGATACTTCACCCCACGAGAGCTGACCTCCGCCGCATGATCGACGACGTTCTCGCTCGCCGCGGTGGCCAGCGACGACACCGCGTGCGCGCCACGGTTCGCCGCGTTGGTGCGATGCGTCGGAGTTATCCGCGCCGGGCGGTCCACCGCCGCTTCCGGTCTTGCGTGCCGACGACAGCATCTTCTTCAGCCACTTGCCGATGAAGCCACCCCCGCCGACCGGGCTGGTGAACAGGTCAGGATCATCGCTGTCATCGACCTCGCCGTCGTCGAGGTCGGCCAATTCCTGCCGGCGTTGGCTTCGCGGAACGTGTCCCGGTTTCTCCTGCCCGGTTTGTCTGGCCGCTCGCGAGGATGCGGCCAGCACCTTGTTGGCGCGGATGACTCCGAACTCGGGCGGCGGATCGTCGATAGCTGCCCTTCCGGACGCTAAGCTCAGCGACCCGGTGGGCGAATTGCTACGGCTCGCGACGTCGGGGTCACCCACCGAGGCCAACACCCTCGGCAGCACGTCGGCGTTGGCGACCAAAGCGCGGTGCCCCTCGATCGCCAAATACCTTCTCGCCAAACGGAAGTGGCGGGCCAGCGGACGCAGAATGTCGGGATCGAGGCTGCCCGCTGCGATCATCGACGCCTGCACGGCAATGGCCGCCAGATTCGCGCGCCGGGGCAACGACGGATCGATGAACACTGTCTGGCCATCCGTCCACGGTGGGCCACCCGGCTGCTGCGCCGCGACCGCTAAGGGGCGCCCGGCAAACGCGGACGCAAGCATGCCGAGGGTGTGTAACCGGTCGGCGTCAGCGCCATCGGCCACCGACCACCTCCGCAACCCCGAACCATGCTGACCAAATATCTGTTCCAGCGTAGCGTCCCGATTCGACGCTAGTCAACGAGAATGGCTACAGAGCGCCCAACGCGATGGGCAGCGTTGCGAACAAACATTTGGCATCGCGCGGTCAGCGCGGGGGGCCAAGAATGACCTGTCCGAACTTGTCCGCTCCCTCGGCCATACGTGCGGGCGAGATTTCGAAACCCTCCGGGCGCGGTGTTGCTCTGTCACGACCGGCGTAGCGGAACATACCTTCGATTCCTGCGGGGGTGTTGATCATCAGCAGATCCGCTTTTTTGGATGTGATGCGGTATGCGTGCGGAATGTTCTTGGGCAAGAAGACGATACCGCCCTCCGATAGCTCCATCTCCTGGTCGTCGTACCAGACCAACGCGGTCCCTTTGATCAGCATGAAGACCTCGTCCTCACGCGTGTGTTTGTGATACGGGGGTGCTTCGCCTTCGCTGACGTCAAAGCGTCCGATCATCAACTGGCCATCTGTGGCCTTGCCGTCGAGCAAGATTGCCAGTGTGCCGCCGTCGAGCCATTCCAGTTGCTGCTGCTGCTCCGGTTGCGCCAGGTATGCCATGCTCACGTGTCGTCCCTATTTCTTATCGGCGGGAGTACCAACTCGCTCCCCGAGTAGGTCAGTTGAGCGACTTCAATGTCGGATGGTCGAGAATATCCATGCGCGCCGGCGTGAATGCAGGTCGCACCGGCGACACGCCGATACCAAGACAAGTAGGAGCCGGCACCTATCACGAGCAAGCAACACGGTCGTGGCGAACGGACCGCCACTAGGCGCATGATCCGTTGAGCCAGGTGCGAGATGCGACTAAGAAAACGAGGTTGCAAATATGAGTTCAATCCAAAAGGTGGCGATCATCACCGGGGCCTCCCAAGGCATCGGCGCCGCCCTGGTCACCGCCTACCGCAAGCTTGGTTACGCCGTGGTCGCGAACTCCCGCTCGATCGGCAAGTCTGACGATCCGGATGTACTGGCCGCGCCCGGCGACGTGGCCACGCGGGGCGTTGGCGCCAGCATCGTGGACGCGGCCCTGGCCCGCTTCGGCCGGGTCGACACCGTCGTCAACAATGCCGGCATCTTCATCGCCAAGCCGTTCACCGACTACACCGACGAGGACTATGACGCCGTGACTGGAGTCAACCTGCGGGGCTTCTTCGAGGTGTCCCGCAGCGCCGTCGCCGCGATGCTGTCCCGGGAGGGCGGCGGTCACCTGGTGAACATCTCGACCAGCCTGGTCGACCATGCCCAGTCGCAGTCGCCGTCGGCGCTGGCGTCGCTGACCAAAGGCGGGTTGAACGCTGTGACGAAGGCGCTGGCGATCGAGTACGCCGACCGCGGCATCCGATCCAACGCGGTGGCTCTCGGAGTCATCCGTACCCCGATGCACCCGCCGTCGACGTACGAAGCCCTCGCGGCAACCCACCCGCTGGGTCGGCTGGGGGAGATCGACGACGTCGTTGAAGCGATCGTCTACTTGGAGAACGCCCCGTTCGTCACCGGCGAGATCCTGCATGTCGACGGCGGCCAGAGCGCGGGGCACTGATCATGGCGCGGGTCAACGAGACGATCGAAGGCGAAGAGATTCTGCGCGGTGTCCTCGATCGATGGAAAGCGGCTGTCGACGCACACCAACCGCAGCAGGTGGCGTCGTATTTCACCGAGGACGCGATCTTCCAAGGGCTACACCCGTACAGCGTTGGACGGCAGGGCGTCGCCGACTATTACGCGTCACAGCCCCTCGGCTTGACGGCCGCGTATCGAATTCTCGAAACTAGGCGGCCCGCCAACGATCTCGTGCTCGGCTACCTGAGCGTGGCGTTCTCGTTCGCCGACCGACCCACGCTGAACGTGTACCTCAGCGTGCTGCTAACGCACGCGCAAGACGGCTGGTACATCAGCCATTACCAGGTTTCCCGCCTCTGAGGTGAGCCGGCGACCGGCGCGGTGACAGCCGACGTCGCCCGCCATGTGGTGGAGGACTTGGCACTACCCAAGGCCGCAACGCAATTTATGTGCGTCCCTCATAGGGCGGGACAGCAGATCCGGTGTCTTGCGGGGGAACTGTTGCCGGGTTGCGATCAACCTCTGTCTTTGTCCCGTCGGTCAGCGGCGGGTTGGCGTCCTCGTCGACAGTGCCCGCCGGTCGATCCGTCCCTTCGCTGAGCCCGTGCTGCCCGTTTTCTTTTGACGCATGTTCGATGTTGCTCATGTTGCCTTTCGGGACCGCCGCTACCTGCGGCGTTCTCCCAGTGGGAGTACCCGGAGGCGTCCATTCGAAAACATGTTCGGACAGGCGTCGAGCATTCAGCACTCATCGTCCGCTTGCATTTCCGAGATTGGGGTATCCCATCAGCGAGGCAGTGAAGGACGGCGGATCACACCGTGCACATTCCGACTGCACCCCCGTCGATTCCAAGGAGTTTTCACATGCCCGCACCGCGTAAACCCGACCAAAATGCTCCCAGACCCGCCAGTCCGACTGGCGTCACGAACGGCCAGCGCTCCGAACCCGATCCACGTGCCCAGTCCGGTGAGTTTCTGACCACGGCCCAGGGTCTGCGTCTGCCTGACACCGATCACTCGCTGAAGGCGGGTGCTCGCGGCCCGACGCTGCTGGAAGACTTCCACCTGCGCGAGAAGATCACCCACTTCGACCACGAGCGCATCCCGGAGCGCGTGGTACACGCCCGCGGTGCCGCCGCGCACGGTGTGTTCGAGTCCTACGGCAACGCGGCGTCGGTGACGAAAGCCGCATTCCTCGGCAACAAGGGCACGAAAACCGAAGTCTTTACCCGTTTCTCGACCGTGCTGGGCTCCCGAGGCTCCGCCGACACGGTCCGCGACACCCGCGGTTTCGCGGTGAAGTTCTACACCAGCGAGGGCACGTTCGACTTGGTCGGCAACAACATGCCGGTCTTCTTCATCCAGGACGGCATCAAGTTCCCCGACATCATCCACGCAGCCAAGCCGCACCCCGACCGGGAAATCCCGCAGGCGCAGTCCGCCCACGACAGCTTCTGGGACTTCGTATCCCTGCACACGGAGGCGACGCATCACGTGCTCTGGAACATGAGCGACCGCGGTATCCCCCGCTCGTTCCGGACCATGGAAGGGTTTGGCGTGCATACCTTCCGGCTCGTCAATGCCTCCGGCAAGACGAGCTTGGTCAAGTTCCATTGGAAGCCCGTCGCCGGCGTGCACTCCCTGATATGGGAAGAAGCGCAGATCGCCGCCGGCTGCGACCCGGACTTCCACCGCCGCGACATGGCCGACGGAATCGAGGCCGGCGCCTTCCTCGAATACGAGTTCGGCATTCAGGTGATGCTCGACGACGGTACCGACACCTTTGAAGGGATCGACCTACTCGACCCGACCAAATTGGTCCCTGAAGAACTCGCTCCCGTGCAACTGATTGGCAAGTTGACACTGAACCGCAACCCCACCAACTACTTTGCCGAAACCGAACAGGTCGCCTTCCACACCGGCAACCTCGTCCCCGGCATCGAACCCACCAACGACCCCCTTCTGCAGGCCCGGCTGTTCTCCTATCTCGACACCCAGATCACCCGCCTCGGCGGGCCCAATTTCGCTCAGCTGCCCATCAATCGGCCGCACTGCCCAGTCAACGACATGCTCCGCGACGGCATGCATCAAACTGCAATCGACACAGGCGTCGCTCCCTATCACCCCAACAGCATCGACGGAGACGAGCCGAAGCTCGCCGACGAAAAGCACGGCGGATATGTGCAAACGCCGCGGGTGATCGAGGGAGCGGCGGTGCGTTCGCAGCCTGCCTCGTTCGACGATCACTTCTCGCAGGCGACCGTGTTCTACCGGAGCCTGAGCCCGATCGAACAAACCCACGTCATCGAAGCCTTCACCTTCGAGCTGGGTAAGGTTTACGAGCAGTCGATCAAGGAACGCGAACTCCAGGTACTGGCCAACGTCGACACCGACCTGTGCCAACAGGTGGCCGCCGGTCTCGGGCTACCCGCCCCGAAAGGCAAGCCCGCCGATGACGTCACCGTCTCGCCCGCGTTGGTGCAGATGCTGGCCGAGCCAGGCCGGATCGACGGACGTAAGATCGGCATCATCGCTGACGCGGGCTCCGACCTCGCCGGCGTTTCGAAGTTAGTGAAAGCGACAGCGGCACTTAATGTTACCGCGTTGGTGGTCGCGCCGGTCGGTGGCATCCTGAAGGCAGGCCGCCGCACAGTCACCGTCGACCGGACGCTGGCCACGGCACGGTCGATCGAGTTCGACGCGCTCGCCGTAGCAGGCGGGACGACGCCGACAGGCGACATCAAACTCGTCGTGCTGCTTCAAGAAGCGTTCCGTCACTGCAAGGCGATCGCCGCATGGGGCGATGGCGAGGCCGTACTCAAGTCTGCTCGAATCTCGAGCAGAGATCCGGGCGTGGAGGTATCCAAGGAAGTCGATACGGCCTTCACTGCGAATCTGGCCGCGGCGCTGGGTCTTCATCGGGTCTGGGCCCGGGCCGCCAAAGTCATGTCATCAGCCGTCCCGCCCGCCGCCTGACCATCGCTGCATCAACTCGCGGAATTCAACTTCGAAAGTTAGGACTACGGAAATGAGCGTGACTCGGGATGTCGCTGTCTCACGGCAGCGAGTGTGGGATGTATTGGCCGACGGTTGGACCTACTCAGGATGGGTCGTCGGGAACAGCCGGATCCGCGCTGTCAGTCCCGACTGGCCTGCTCCTGGTGCGCGCATCCTGCATTCCATCGGAACTTGGCCAGTGGTGATCGATGATGAGACCGTCGTCGAGAGCTGCATCACCGGCGAGGAACTCGTCCTACTAGCGAAGATCCGGCCAGCGGCTGAGGCGCGGATCAGGATGCAGCTCAGCGACATTCCTGGCGGTTGCCGTGTCGCCATGACCGAAGTCGCCGTGTCGGCGCCATTGCGCTGGATACCCGACAGCGTGCAGTTGATCGCAGTGGCGCCGCGAAACCGCGAATGCACGTGGCGGTTAGCGACGATCGCAGAAGAGGCTGACCCCGACACCCTCGGATAGCGGTAGCTACCAAACGCGCCTACAGGACCTATCCGCGCGACCCCTTCAGAGTGCCCTGAGGCGCTTTCATTCGGTCGAGCAATTCGACGGCCACATCGCGCACTTTGATGTTGCGCCGTTGAGATTCGTCCACCAGTCTGTCGAACGCCTCGCCTGGCTCGCAGCCGTGCAGCGCTATTAGAGCTCCTTTGGCCATATCGATGTCTGAACGCGAGAGGAGTGCTTTCTCGAGCTGGCTGACAGTTTCTCGCGAGTGCTGCCAACGACCGGCATTGCTGATCGCTTGACCGGCGGCAGCGGTGTACAGGCGCATGAGTTCCGCGTCGAAAGGATCGAATGCGGATGCGGTCTGGCTGTAGATGTTGAGCGAGCCGACAAGTTCCTGCTCCTCAGCCAGGCCCTCAATCAGCAGGGGAACCGACAAACTCGCGTGGATCCCGACTCGCTTAGCAGCCTCAACGAATTCGGGCCAACGTTGATCTTCTGCGCTGATGACCGCACGCACCGGTGCGCGCTGCCACGCGGCTTGTAGGCACGGACCCCGACCTGACGCGTACTGCTGCTGATCGAGTTCCAGCGCCCGTTCATGGGTGGAGGCCGCGGTGCGGGCGTCAGGCCACGACAGCACGGTGATGCTAACGGCGTCGGCATACGGGATCGCGGCGGCCGCCGTCTCGGCGACCCGCGCCGCAATATCGTCTAAGGGTTCTTCGGCGGCGAAGAGGTCTCGTAATCCCTCGATCGCCTCCGCTGTGGTTATCAGCCTGGCCAACGGTGCCAGAAGCTCAAGAGTCATGATTCGTGCCCTTCCAAGAGCATGCGATAACCGCTGCTACGGGCACACTAATGTCACTGTACCTCTTTGACGACGGCGTCACGCCAATTACGGGTGAATTGGCGGGGGTGGCCGCTCGATAAGGCGCACAACCGTGGGGCTCCGAAGCCCGCGCGGGTCGGCCGCTCGAGGATTCGGCAACGAATTTGCCAGTCGGCCAACAGTTTTCAACGAGGACTGCACGGTTGCGCAGTGAAGACCGGTGGAATGCCAGCCACCGCCGACCCCTCGTCCGTGGCCACCCGCAATGGCGTCGAGAACGAAGGCTGACCCACCGCAAGGCGAGGAATCAGACCTCTATTTCGACGAGATCTCAAGAGCCTCATCTGATGTCAACCCGCCTGACCTCACAACGGTATCTACTTCTTCGACGGAATGATGATCACGACGATCAGCGTCAGAATGGAAAAGAACAAGCCGAGGATCCCCCAGCCGAACGGATTGCGGCCCTTCATCGCGGCGACAACCGCGCACACGATGGCGGCGATGATGCTTCCGATCGCGACGAAGACGCCCTTTATGCCGCGCAGGATGAATCCCGCAGCTTCCGGCTGACTTTGTGCCGCCAGGACCAGTTCGTGCAACATGCCGATTCCCTTGTTCAGGCGCGGCCTGCCGGCGCGCGTGCGGGATGCCGGAGTACCCACATGTAGTGCAAATCAATCCGGCGTTCGCCCAGATGCACGTTTCAACCGTCGGCTTGTCGACGACGTCACCGCCAGACGTTTATGCCGTCGACTTCTCAAGGACATGCACGCCGCAGGCGGAGCCGAGTCCGATCACGTGGGCCAGGCCCACCTTCGCGTCCTTGATCTGACGCTCTCCGGCCTCGCCGCGGAGGTGGTGACAGATCTCCCATACGTTTGCGATGCCGGTGGCCGCGATGGGATGGCCCTTGGACTCCAGCCCGCCTGACACGTTCACCGGTGTCGAGCCGTCACGCCAGGTCGCACCCGAGTTGAAGAAATCCGCTGCGCCGCCCTCTTCGCACAGCATCAAGTTGTCGTAGTGCACCAGTTCGGCGGTGGCGAAGCAATCGTGCAATTCGACGAGATCGAGGTCGACCGGCCCGATGCCCGCCTGCTCGTATGCGATGGTTGCGGCCTTTCGGGTCAGCGTGTTGACGTTCGGCAACACCTGGCAACCTTCTTCGTAGGGGTCGGTGGTCAACACCGACGCCGACACCTTGACAGCGCGCCTGCGCTGTTCGAGCGAAAGCGATTTCAGCGTCTCGCCACTGCACACGACGGCAGCTGCAGCACCATCGCAGTTAGCCGAGCACATCGGGCGTGTGTTCGGGTAAGCGATCATGACGTCGTTCATAATCTGCTCGAGGGTGAATCGCTTTTGGTACGACGCAAGCGGATTCAGGGTGGAATGGGCATGGTTCTTCTCGCTGATCTTCGCGAACAACTCAAAGCTGGTGCCGCCGTACTTGTGGCCGTATTCGACCCCGATCTGGGCGAAAACGCCCGGCATCGTCTCAGTGCCGATCCTGCCGTCAATCGGCGCCACCGCTCCGTAGCGGCCCGCCGGTGTCCAGGTGTCGGCGTCCTTCTTCTTGGCCCCGCCTGCCAGGAGACCGGCACCTGCGAGCTTCTCGACACCGACCGCCAGACCGTAGTCCACCTCCCCGGCCTTGACGGCCATGATGGCGGTGCGCAGTGCGGTGGCACCGGTCGCGCAGGCATTTGCGACGTTGTACACGGGGATGCCGGTCTGACCAATCTGCTTCTGAAGCTGTTGGCCGATACCGGCACTCGCGTTCATGAGGTTTCCCGCGGCGAGCATTCCAATGTCTCCCATCGTGACACCCGCGTCTGAAAGCGCGCCCATGGCGGCCTCGGCCGCCAGGTCGACGGTGTCGAGTTCGGGGTGCTTGCCGAACTTGGTCATCTGGATGCCGAGGATCCAGACCTCATCGCTTGCACTCATCACTACTCCTTCGTCGCAGCACGGTTGCGTGTCTTCTGAGGCAGTTCAAGCGACGGGCTCGAAGCCGAACCCGACCGCCTCCGTGCCCTCGGAGTCGGTGCCGATCGATTGGGTCGCGAGACGCACCTTCATGCCGTCAAAAACGTGCTCGGGGTCGGGCTCGACGTTGATGAGGTTGGCGCGAACCTGGGTTCCGTCGCAATCGACCACCGCGGCAACGAACGGGGTCGGAATCCCAGGTGCTGCGAACGCGACGATGGTGAACGCGCGCACCGTGCCCTCGGTCGCGATCGGGACCGTCGCGAATTCGGTGGCAAAGCACTTGGCACACGCGTTACGTCGGTCGAAGTACCTGGAACCGCAATTGACGCATTCTTGGGCGACCAACTGCGGGTGGTCCCCGTTCAGCACCAGATAGTCGACCAGCGGAATCTGCCCGGCCATGCGCACCTCCATCGTTGGTGTCTTCGACGGTATCGCTTGGAGCGTCGACCGCGCCTAGCGGGCTATTCGTTGCGGGCCACTCCCAGTTCGCCGGCGAGGAAGGAATCCGCTTCGACGGTGCGTCCCTAATCATCGGACCAGCTCCAAAAACGAAACACCCCCGGCGTAAACCGGGGGTGTTCCGTTTAGGTGGTTCTAGTGCCCGTGACCGTGGTGGTGGTCATGCTCTTCAGCGTAAGCAGGCTTGTCGACCACCGCGGTCTCGGTGGTGCTGGATTTAAGCCAATCCCAGCGGATACCCCCACCTAGCCGTCGAGCGGGTTGGCCTTGATCCGTCCGGCAGCATTGTTGGCGATCGATGCGGCGGCGGCGCTGGCCGGCTTGCGTCGCGCCTGGTCTTCGAAGCACGCCAGGAACTCGTCACCGAATCCCTGCCTGGGATAGCGTGCGAGTATCTCCGCCCGTGCCCCCGCAGGGAATTCCTCCGGTCGCCGCCCAACAACGTCCCAGCCGGTCGCGACCTGCAAGATGTGGGACTCGGGGTCAGCGTTCGACGAGACGTCGTCGCGCATGTGCAACACGATGATCTCCGTCGCCCTCGCCGCGCGACCAGCCGGCCAACCGGCGGCCACCCCGAACACCCACGCTAAGTCTCCTCCCGCCTCCTCGAAAGCCACTCGGTGACTGTCGAATGCGTCGGTAAGACCGATGTCATGAAGCAGCGCCGAGACGTAATAGAGTTCGTCATCGAAGGCGATGCCGTGCGCTGCGCCGTACATCGCTCCCCACAAGTATGAACGGACGCAGTGATTCAGTAACGCGGGCGAGTAGAAACGGACAGCCACTGAAAGTGCAGCTGTCGCCGCCGGTGTCTGCGGAAACACATCCATACGACGACTCTCTCACTCAATTTGTCTAGCAAACAGTTCTTGACAAGCTTTGCGTCTGCCGCAGCGTGATTCTTGTGCGGTCAGACGGAGACGAGCGAGCGCCCTATGAGTGGGCCAGATAGGCGCGGGCGGCCCAAGGAAGCGGCCGCACACGGAACACCCCCGGCCACTAGGACCGGGGGTGCTTTCTAACCGCTTGATCAGTGAGCGTGACCGTGGTGGTGGTCATGCTCTTCTGCATTGGCGGGCTTGTCGACGATCGCGGTCTCGGTGGTTGCTGATTACAGCCATACGCACTCCCCGGGTGCGGATCCGCCTGCAGAAGTTTCGCCAGCAGCGGAATAGGTGCGCGGGATGCGAGGGTTGTAGTGGCGGTGACTGCATCGGAAACAGCGACAATCGACCTCGGCCGATTCGGCCTCTTCGGGCTTGGCGCCACCCCCGACCAGGCTCAGGAAATCGAACGGCTGGGCTACGGCACGATTTGGGTCGGCGGTTCGCCACCGGCCGAATTGTCCTTCGTCGAGCCGCTTTTGGAGTCGACCGCCACGCTGAAGGTGGCTACCGGCATCGTCAACATCTGGACGGCGGCCGCCAAGGCCGTTGCCGAGTCGTTCCACCGCATCAACGCCACCTACCCGGGCCGCTTCGTCCTCGGTGTCGGGGTTGGCCATCCCGAGGTCGACGCGCAATACCGCAAGCCGTACGAAGCGCTGGTGTCGTACCTCGATGAACTCGACGAATACGGCGTACCGGCGAATCAACGTGTGCTCGCCGCGCTCGGGCCGCGCGTGCTGAGGCTGTCGGCCGAACGCACCGCCGGCGCGCACCCGGCCAACGCCACGCCGGAACACGCCGCACGGGCCCGCGCGATCATCGGGCCGAACGCGCTGCTGGCGCCCGTGCATAACGTGGTGCTGACCGCCGACACCGAGGAGGCGCGCGCGATCGGCCGGACGGCGCTGGACCGCTACTTCAACACGACAAACTACGTGAACAGTTGGAAGCGGCTGGGTTTCACCGACGCCGACGTCACCCGGCCCGGCAGCAACAAACTCATCGACGCCGTGGTCGCTCACGGCACGCCTCAGGACATTGCCACGCGGTTGGGCGAGTATCTGAGCGCCGGCGCCAACCATGTCGCGATCCTTGTGCACGGTGGGCCGGAGAAGGTGTTGCCGACGCTGTCGGAGCTCGCTGGGCCGCTTGGCCTGTCACGTTAAGGGCAGGGTCACTGGCCGCTGCTGAGGACCTGGGGAACCGCCAATGGAGAGTTGCATGACAACACACGAGACCGGCCATGACGCCGCGTCGTCCGAGGGCACGGTGACCGCGACGGAGACTGGTGCGGGAACTTATACGCAGGAGATTAGGGCCGGGTACCACCGGCTCGTCTCCGACGAGCCACGGCCGATTGGCGACGACGCAGGGCCAACACCCTACGATCTGCTACTGGCCGCGCTCGGGGCATGTACCTCCATGACCGTGCGGATGTATGCCGACCGCAAGGGCTGGCCACTCGAGCGGATTCGAGTGACGTTGCGGCACTCGCGAATTCACGCGAAAGACTGCGCCGACTGCGAAACCAGCAGCGGATGGATCGATCACATTGATCGAGACGTCGAGTTAGCCGGTGACCTCGACGACACTCAACGGCAACGGTTGCTGCACATCGCCGAACGTTGCCCTGTTCATCAGACCCTGACCTCGGAGGTCGACGTCGCCACGTCTTTGGTGTGACAGCCGTCAAGCGAGCTCCCTCACGGATCGCGGGCAGCGTCTGCCTGCGTGGTCAGCGGTCCTTGGAATCAGCTGTGCAGGTGCAGCCGTTCGCCGTGTGGCCCGAACATCATGATCGCCTCCACCGGACCGTCGACCACGCCGAACCAGTGCGGCGTCCATGTCGAGAACTCCACCGCTTCACCGGGATTGATGGTGAAATCGCGCTCGCCGAGGACAAGTCGCAACCGACCTGACAGCACATAGATCCACTCCTGACCTTCATGCACGGGTAGCTGGGTGGGCGGCTTGCGACGACGGGAACTGACCCGGATCTTGAACGTATGCAGCCCGCCGGCGGGGCCCTGCCGGGTGAGTGGCCAGTACGTGACGCCGTGGCGGGTTTGCGAGCTCCCGCGCACCCGCGGGTCTTCGGCCACTGGTTCCCGCACCAGCTCGTCGGTGCTGACGGACAGCGCCGCGGCCAGTCGCGGCAGATGATCCAGCGCAAGCCGGCGTTTCCCCGACTCCAGACGACTCAGCGTGGACACGTCGATCCGCGCTGCTTGCGCGACGTCCTCAAGCGTCAGGCCGCGCTGCATGCGAAGCAGCCGCAGCCGCCGCCGCACCAGCACATCGACGCTGTCTTTTGCCTCCATGGCAAGAAACCTTGCCACCACGCCCTAGCCGCGGGCAAGGTGGCGGCATGGCAATGTCTGAGGCACAACAGGCCTGGGAAGAGCACTACGGCGAACGCGATCGGGTGTGGAGTGGACGGGTGAACGTCCGGCTGGCCGAGCTGGTCGAGCCGATGACGCCGGGCCGCGCGCTCGACCTCGGCTGTGGTGAGGGCGCCGACGCGATGTGGCTCGCCGAGCACGGCTGGCACGTGACGGCGGTGGACGTCTCGCAGACCGCCCTGGACCGGGCGGCGGCCGATGCAGCGGCCCGCAATCTGGGCGACCGCGTCGACTTTCAGCGCCACGACCTGGCGGAGAGTTTTCCGGATGGCGCTTTCGACCTGGTATCGGCGCAGTTTTTGCATTCGACAGTCCCGCTGGATCGCACGCGGCTGCTGCGACGGGCGGCCAACGCCGTCGTCCCGGGCGGCACGTTGGTGGTGGTGGATCATGGCGCGGCACCGCCGTGGGCGTCGAAGCCGGATCACCATCGCCATGAGTTCCCGACCGCGGACGAAGTGGTGTCGTCGTTGAATCTCGATGACTCTCAATGGGATCGGATCAGGGTCGCAGCGGTCGAGCGCGACGCGCTCGGACCGGAGGGACAGCAGGCGGTCCTCACTGACAACGTGATGGTCTTGCGGCGGCGTTAACCTCGCGAGGCTTGTAGGTGAGGGTTGGTGTGCTCGGCATGTCGACGATTCCGTCCTCAAGCGACTTGAGCGATTGGGGTGCGGTCCGTGAAAGCAGAGCGGCCCCTCCGGAGAACCCCCTGGGCGCAGATCAGTGCGCGTGACCGTGGTGGTGGTCGTGCTCGTCCGCCTTTTCAGGTTTATCGACCACCGCCGTCTCGGTGGTGTGGGATTACAGCCCCCTAGTTTCGGGTCGGCTCGCGGTCATCCGAGGGGCGACGTGCGCTGGCCGATCTTGTCGGTTGTTTCCATGGGCACCCTGGTGCCGTTGAGAAACAGACTCAGCAGACTGAACCAGGCGATGGTGGCAATGTATTTACGCGTCGTTGTCGTCCCGAACGTATCGAGCAGGGCTTGCAGGGTGCCGTCGGTAAGCGTGCCGGACGTGAGGAGCTCATCGGTGGCTGCGATCAACAGCTGATAGTCAGCGTCGAGGTTGTCCAGCGCCAGAGCGCCGTCGCCGGCGATCGTGTCGATCTCGGATGTCGTGAGGCCCGCATTGTGGGCCATCTGTTCGTTCGCCTGCCACTCGTAGGGGCAGTTGAGTACCGACGCCGCACGCAAAATGATGACTTCACGGTGCTTGGCGTCGATTTCGCGCTCACCGAAGACGGCCTTCACCATGCCGATCAGCGCAGGAAAGAAGTCTCCGGTGCCGCTCATCATCTTCAGGACATTGAGTGCGGTGTCGGGGTCATACCCGTCGCCAAATGATCGGGCGATCACATCTTCGTCCGGGAGCGGAACGACCACCGACGCTTGGTACGGAGTGGGCTTTCCCATGGGCTAGTCCTCCCAGTTGTTCCGCCGGATCGACGTTACCGCGAACGTTGCAAGTGAGCATCACGCTGGCGCCGATTTCGACGCGAAGACTGAGCAGGCGCGGTTGGCCCACCATCAAGGGCGCAATACGGCTCGCGCCATACGCGGCACACCGTCTACGTCATCGTCAGAAGGGAGGCGCCAGAACGAAAGCACCCAGGCTGTCGACCCGTGTCAGGTACCCGGGCGGCGCGTCAGGCGGCGGGATATTGCCGCCTGCGCCGAACATCGCGGTGTTCAGCTCGTCAAGCAGTTCAGCTGCGCCGCCCTCCTCGCCAAACCGGACATCGGGTTAGCTCGCGCCCGCCGCAATCACCTCGTCCACCTCGAGGGCCCGGCCGGCCATCTCGGCGTGTGCCTTGTCCAGCGCGTCGGCCTGATCCTCATCGGCCTTCATCAGCGCCTCGATGTCGAAGCCGGCCATGTCGAGTACACCCATGTCCCTGAAGGCCTTCTGCACCTTGTCGCCCCACAACCCGATGTCCTTGACGATCGGCACGATGCGGCTGAACAGGTGCGAGCGGAACTGGATCATCAGCGGCGACGTGTCGACCCACTCAGCACACGCTTGGACGTCCATGCCGAGGGTCTCGAAGACCTCCTCGCCGCGGAACCGGTCGCGCATCAGGTAACAGGCGTCCACGACGAACTCTTCACGCTCGTCCCGCTCGGCCTCGGTCAGCGCGGAGTAGTAGTCCTTCAGCGAGATTCGGCCGAAGGCGACGTGCCTGGCCTCGTCCTGCATGACGTAGGCCAGCACCTTCTTGGCCAGCGAGTCCTGCGCCGACATGTCCCGCAGCACCCCGAAGGCGGCGAGTGCGAGCCCTTCGATGAGGACCTGCATGCCGAGGTAGGGCATGTCCCAGCGCGAGTCGCGCAGGGTGTCGTCCAGCAGTGCGGTCAGGTGCTTGTTGATCGGGTAGACCACGTCGACCTTCTCCTGCAGGAACCGCGAGAACGCCTCGACGTGCCGGGCCTCGTCCATGGTCTGGGTGGCCGCGTAGAACTTCGCGTCCAGGTCCGGGACGACCTCGACGATCTTGGCCGCGCACACCATCGCACCCTGCTCGCCGTGCAGGAACTGCGACAGCTGCCAGGCCTGGAAGTGCTGGCGCATCTCGGCGCGACGTGCGTCGTCTGCGGCGTCCCACATCGGGCTGCCGAACAGCGGATGGAACTCGTCAGGCAGCCCGATCGGGTTCATCGGGTCGACGTCTTGCGCCCAGTCGATGCGCGACTGGGCATCCCACTGCTTGTCCTTTCCCTTTTGGTATAGGGAAAGGAGCCGGGCGCGCCCGTCGTCGTACTCCCACGTGAAGCGCGCGTCGCCGGCACTGGCGACCTCCCACGAGTAGGGCGCGGGCACGTCCGTGTACTTGTCCCTCGTGGTCATGAGCTACCGCCTTTCTGCCCGTGTGACCAGTGGTCATATGACGGGTATCACATTGCACCGCGTGCGGCAGCGCGTCAACCCTGACGGGCGGGCTAACTGACCGCGGCCCGCTCCAACGCTCAACAAACGAAGGCACCCCCGGCCAATTCACCGGGGGTGCCTCGTTACAAGGTGCTTCTAGTGATGGTGATGACCGTGGCCGTGCTCGTCCTCGTCGGCGGGCTTGTCGACAATCGCGGTTTCGGTGGTTAGCACCATGCGTGCCACCGACGCCGCGTTGAGCACCGCGGACCTGGTGACCTTGACCGGGTCGATGACCCCGTCGGCGGCCAAGTCGCCGTATTTCAACGTCGCCGCGTTGAACCCGTGCCCGACGGGGAGCTCAGCGACCTTGTTGACCACGACCGAACCGTCCAGACCGGCGTTGGCCGCGATCCAGTACAGCGGCGCACTGAGCGCGTCGGAAAACACCTGGACGCCACTGGCCTCGTCACCGCTGAGCGACGCATGCAGGTCGGTGAGCGCTTTGCGGGCTTGCAACAGCGCAGACCCGCCACCCGTGACGATGCCTTCCTCCACGGCGGCCTTGGCAGCGGCAACCGCGTCCTCGACGCTTTCCTTGCGCTCCTTGAGCGCGGTCTCGGTGGCGGCGCCGACCTTGATGACGGCAACCCCGCCGGACAGCTTGGCCAGCCGCTCTTCCAGCTTCTCGCGGTCCCAGTCGGAGTCGGTGCTCTCGATCTCGGACCGCAGCTGCTTGGCACGGTCGGCGATGGCCTCGGCGCTGCCACCGCCCTCGACGATCACGGTGTCGTCCTTGCTGACCACCACGCGGCGGGCCGAACCGAGCACCTCGAGTCCGACCTCACGCAGCGTCAGCCCGACGTCGGGGTTGACCACCTGGCCGCCGGTGACCACCGCGAGGTCGTCCAGGAACGCCTTGCGCCGGTCGCCGAAGAACGGCGCCTTGACCGCGACCGCTTTCAGCGTCTTGCGGATCGCGTTGACCACCAGCGTCGACAGCGGCTCGCCTTCGACGTCCTCGGCGATCACCAGCAGCGGCTTACCCGCCTCGGCTACCTTCTCCAGCAGCGGCAGAAAGTCAGGCAACGAGCTGATCTTGTCGCGGTGCAGCAGGATCAGGGCGTCGTCGAGCACGGCCTGCTGGGCGTCGAAGTCGGTGACGAAGTATGCCGACAGGAAGCCCTTGTCGAAGCCGACGCCCTCGGTGAACTCCAGCTCGGTGCTCAGCGTCGACGACTCCTCGACGCTGACCACGCCGTCGTGGCCGACCTTCGTCATCGCCTCGCCGACCAGCTTCCCGATCTGCTCGTCACGCGACGACACCGTGGCCACCTGGGCGATACCCTTCTTGCCTGACACCGGGGTGGCCGATGCCAGTAGCGCCTCGGACACCGCGTCGGCAGCCTTGCTGATCCCCAACCCAAGCTCGATCGGGTTGGCGCCGGCGGCGACATTGCGCAGCCCGCCCTTGATGATGGCCTGTGCCAGCACGGTCGCGGTGGTGGTCCCGTCGCCCGCGACGTCGTTGGTCTTGGTGGCCACCGATTTGACCAGCTGGGCGCCCAGATTCTCGAACGGGTCCTCCAGGTCGATCTCCCGGGCGACGGTGACACCGTCGTTGGTGACCGTAGGGCCGCCAAAAGCCTTGGCCAGCACCACATGCCGGCCGCGCGGGCCCAGCGTCACCCTTACCGCGTCGGCGAGCTTGTCCACACCGGCTTCCAACGCTCGCCGCGCGGTCTCATCGAACTCAATCAGCTTGCTCATACGTCCTTCTTGTCCCGTCTAATGAGCGGTCCGCCCCGGACATCACCCACGTGTTGACGTGGGGATCTCCGGGGCGGAACACGCTTGCGCTATTTGGAGACGATGGCCAGCACGTCGCGTGCCGACAGGATCAGGTATTCCTCGCCGTTGTACTTGATCTCGGTGCCGCCGTACTTGCTGTAAATGACGGTGTCACCCTTCGACACGTCCAGCGGAATCCGCTTCGAGCCGTCCTCATCCCACCGGCCGGGGCCGACGGCGACGACTTTGCCCTCCTGGGGCTTCTCCTTAGCGGTGTCGGGAATGACCAGACCGGATGCGGTCGTGGTCTCGGCCTCGTTGGCCTGTACGAGGATCTTGTCCTCGAGTGGCTTGATGTTCACGCTCGCCACGATTGGAGCCCTCCACTAGTTTGTAGCAGGCCCGGGGCGGGTGCCCCGGGCTGTCCGAATTACCAGGTGCTTCGGCATTCGTCCGTGCCCACGCGTCGTCGTCGCGGGTGCCGACGCGGGGATTGTCCGATTGCCACCTAGCACTCTATACATGCGAGTGCTAGCACTCAAGGGCGCCCCGCTGCTTCTTGGGTGTTCGCCGATCGGTCAGGTGACTTGGCTTTTTACCACCGGCAGGCCCGGGTCGCTGGCCACGTCCAGCGGGGACGGCGACGCACCGGCGGCCACCAGGTGCGCGGCGAAGGAGGCGATCATCGCTCCGTTGTCGGTGCACAGCCGCGGTCCGGGGATGCGTAGCGTCAGGCCGGCCGCCGCGCAGCGCTGCGCTGCGAGCTCGCGCAGCCGCGAGTTGGCGGCCACTCCGCCCGCGATGAGCAGGGTGGACACCCCGAGCCCGGTGGCGGCGCGGACCGCCTTCATGGTCAGCACATCGGCCACCGCCTCCTGGAACCCCGCGGCGACCTCGGCGGTTGCCGCCTCCGGATGGCTCTCCACGTACCGCGCGACCGCGGTCTTGAGCCCGGAGAAGCTGAACGCGTGCGGCTCGTCGGCGGGTCCGGTCATGCCGCGGGGGAACACGATCGCGTCCCGGTCACCGGTACGTGCCAGATCGTCGAGCACCTTGCCGCCCGGATAACCCAACCCCAGCAGCCGGGCCACCTTGTCGTAGGCCTCCCCCGCGGCGTCGTCGACGGTGCTGCCCAGTTCAACGATCGGCTCGCCCAGCGACCGCACATGTAACAGGTGGGTGTGCCCGCCAGACACCAGCAATGCCACGCTCTCGGGCAGCGGCCCGTGTTCGTAGACGTCGGCGGCCAGGTGCCCGCCCAGGTGGTTCACGGCGTAGAACGGCACGTCCCAAGCAGCCGAATAAGCTTTGGCCGCAGCCACTCCCACCAGCAGCGCACCGGCCAGCCCCGGCCCGATGGTGGCCGCGATGACGTCGGGTTTGTGCACGCCCGCGGTGGCCAGCGCGCGGCGCATGGCCGGACCGAGCGCCTCCAGGTGTGCCCGCGAGGCGATCTCGGGCACGACGCCGCCGAAGCGGACGTGTTCGTCGACGCTGGAGGCCACCTCGTCGGCCAACAGCGTCACAGTGCCGTCGGCGTCGAGTCGGGCGATGCCGACGCCCGTTTCGTCGCAGGAGGTTTCGATGGCCAGGACTATGGTCATAAGCGCCGCTCCTCCACATCGCTTCGTCCCCCGCAAGCGGGAGGTGCCCCCACTGCGTCGTCGTCGGCGCGCGTCGCGCCCGATCTCATAAAGCCGACCTCCGCATGGTGTACGCGTCGGCGCCGCTGACCCGGTAATACCGTCGGCGCAGGCCCACGTCGGTGAATCCCACGCTGCGGTACAACGCGATCGCCGTTGCGTTGTCGGTGCGGACCTCCAGGTGGACAACAGCGCCCGCGGCGACGTTCAGCAGCTCGTCCAGCAGCCGGCGGCCGATGCCGCGGCCTTGGTAAGCCGGGTCGACGCCGATGGTGTGCACTTCGTATTCGAACGGCGGCGTGCGGCCCAACCGCGAAATGCCGCCGTAGCCGATCAGCGTGTCGGCGGCGCGCGCGGCCACGTAGTGATTGTGCTTGGCGGCGAGTTCGCGGATGAATGCGGCCGTCGGCCAAGGGTCGTCGCCGGGAAACAGCAGGGCCTCCAATTCGGCGCAGCGGTCGGCGTCGGCGACCGTCAGCGCACCGATGGTGACCGGTTCACTGCCCGCGGTCATTGCGCAGCCGCCTGCCGCTCCGCGAGCGTCTTGGCGTCCGGCCGACGCAGATACAGCGGCACCAACGCGGCAGGGCGTTGCGACCAGTCGGCCACCGCGGCCACCAGCCCAGTCGCTGTTGGGTACAGCGGCTCGCAGCACGGCAGCCCGAACAGCGCCGCATGATCGGGTGAGCCGGCAACCGACCGCGCGTTACGCGGGTCGACGTCGGCCGGGGCGCTGACCGCCGGACCGTCGATGCGCACCCCGTCGCGATAGCGGGCCCAGTAGACCTCGCGACGGCGGGCGTCGGTGACCACCAACGTCTCACCGGTGGTCTGCCCGCCGACGGCATCGAGGCTGCAGACCCCGTGCACCGGCACGCTAAGTGCGTGCCCGTAGGCCGCGGCGGTCGCCATACCGACCCGCAGGCCGGTGAACGGACCCGGGCCGCAGCCGACGACGACGGCGCCGAGGTCGGCCATCCTGCGCCCGGCATCGGCAAGGGCGGCCAACACATTCGGGGTGATCCGTTCGGCGTGCGCACGGGCGTCGATGCTGACCCGCTCGGCGAGAACCTCGAGCCGGTCGCCGTCCCGGCGGACCAGCCCAGCGGTGACCGCCGGCGTGGCGGTGTCGATCGCGAGCACGAGCTCGTCGCCTGCGCGGCTCATGGGCAACTCCATTGCCACGTCGCGGTCCGCATGTCGGAGCTGCTGATTCGCTCGAGGCGGACGTCCAGGTGCCGGTCGGACAGTCGTTCGGCAAGGCCTTCGCCCCACTCCACCACGACGACGGCGTCATCGAGCTCGGTGTCGAGATCCAGCGATTCGAGCTCGTCGAGCAGATCGGCACCGGTGTGGTCCAGCAACCGGTACACGTCGACGTGGATCATCGCCGGAGCGCCGGTCCGTCGTGCCGGATGCACCCGTGCGAGCACGAACGTCGGCGACGTAACCGGCCCGTCGACATCCATCGCTGCAGCAATCCCCTTGGCCAGCACGGTTTTTCCAGCGCCTAGCGGACCGGAGAGCACTACTACGTCGCCGGCGCGCAACTGGCCGCCCAAGCGCGACCCGAGTGCGACGGTGTCTTCGACACGCGGCAGCATGGCGATGCCGGACTGCCCCTTAGTCACGGCGCAGGACCCGATCGCGCCACCGGTGACTCAGCGCTGCCAATCTGCTTGGGGTAGCACGCTTGACCAGCCGCACCAACCCGTCGCTGATCGGATCCGGCTTGGCCAGCAACGCCAGATGGCCTTCTCTGGCGACGATCACCAGCTCGGAATCCGGCAGTGCCTCAGCCATTTTCGTCGAGTACTCGACGGGGGTGAGCAGGTCGTGATCACCGCAGACGATCAACGTCGGGATCTTCGCCAGCGTATGCAGCCCCGCCGCTTCGTCGTGCACCTCCAGCGCGTGCAGAAACTCCACCAGGGTCGGGATCGGGGTGGCGAGCATCATCTTCTCGGAGAACGCCACGATGCTCGGGCTGACATTCACATCGGAGTAGGAGGCTGCCCGAAGGATCGGCCCGATCAGCGAACGCGTCACGTTACGACCACGTTGAACCAGCTTGGGCGCTGACCGCGCGGCGCGCCGAACGGCCTCCAGCGCCGGATTATTCAGAATCTCGCCCAGCGGTGACTTCGCCACCCCTTCGGCCGCAGACGAAATCAACGCGGCTCCGACAATGCGGCTGCCGTAGTGGCGCGGGTACTGGCGCGCGTGCGACAAGACCGTCATCCCGCCCATCGAATGACCGACCAGCACGATCGAGCCGCGTGGCGCGATCACCTGCAGCACCGTCTCCAAGTCCATGCCCAGCTGCGCCACCGTGTAGGTTTCCGGCGGAGCTTCGCCGGATCGCCCGTGACCGCGCTGGTCGTAGAAGATCATTCGAACCTGGGTTCCCCATTCCTCGGACAGCCGGATGCGCTGAAAGTGAAAGGAGCCCATGCGAAGGCAGAATCCGTGGGCGAACACGACGGTCAATGGTGCGTCGGTGGGCCCCACCTCGCGCACCGCGAGCGGCACGCCGTCGGGGGTTGTCACCAGGTAGCTGCGGTCGCCGTCGAGCGTCTCGAAATTCTCGTTGGCATACGGGTCGTCGATAGCCGCACGCCGGGTCATCGAGCGGGCCACCGTGACCCCGGCGATGGTGCCCACCGCGCTCACGCCTGCGGCACCTGCCAGCCACCGTGCCAGCCCCGCCCTGTCGATGTGGGAGCCGTCAGTATTGTCACCGCTCAACGATTTCCGGCCTCGCGGTAGGTCCTGGTGATGCGTCCTCGTGGACTGGTCACCACTTCGTAATGGATGGTGTCCAGCAGATCAGCCCACTCCTGAGCTGTCGGCTCACCCCGTGTGCCCGGCCCGAACAGGATCGCCTCGTCGCCTTCGGCGACATCGACGTGTCCTGGACCGAGGTCGACCAAGAACTGGTCCATGCAGATGCGGCCGACGCCCGGGCGCCGTCTCCCGTTGATCAGCACGTCCAGCCGCCCACCCAGCGACCGGAAGACACCGTCGGCATAGCCGATCGGCATCAGCGCCACGGTGGTGTCTTGCTGCGCGACCCAGGTGTGCCCGTACGACACGCCCTCGCCGGCTTGAATCGACTTCACCAAAGCGACAGTGCATTTCACCGTCATCGCCGGTATCAACCCCATGTCACCCAGGGTGGGCACCGGGCTCAGGCCGTACAGCGCGATGCCGGGCCGAACCATGTCGAAGGCCAGGTCGGGACGCGACATCGTGGCCGACGAATTCGACAGATGCGCCACCTCGAACGGCACCTTCTGGGCGCGCGCCTGGGCCACTATGTCGGTAAATCGTTGCGCCTGAATGTCATTGATCGGATTGTTGGGCTGGTCAGCGTAAACCATATGCGACATCAGGCCCCGCAACCGGATAGCGTCCTCGGTGACGGCTTGACGCACCGCGGTCAGCATCGACGGGTATTGCGCCAGCGCGACGCCGTTGCGGTTCAGCCCGGTGTCCACTTTGAGGGTCACCGCAGCCGTGCGGCCGGTGCGACGTACCGCGTCCATAAGCTCGTCGAGCTGCCGCAGCGAGGACACCGCGATCTCCACGTCGGCCAGCAGCGCGGGCCCGAAGTCGATGCCGGGCGGATGCAGCCACGCCAGCACCGGTGCGGTGATGCCGTCGGCGCGCAGCGCCAGCGCCTCGTCGACGGTGGCGACACCCAGCTCGGCGGCACCCGCGGCCACTGCGGCCCGGGCGACCTGGACGGCGCCGTGTCCATAACCGTCGGCCTTGACGACGGCCATCAGTTGCGCACCGCCGGCATGCTCGCGCAGCACCCGCACGTTGTGCTCAATGGCACCCAGGTCCACCACGGCCTCAGCAAGGACGCCCGGCGTCAGGGATATCGGCGTAACGGCCAATGAAGTCGTGCTCCCACCCAGCTGTATGTCAGTTCGCTGGAGACATTCTCCCAGAACCGGCCACCGCAGCCGTATTCCGGCAGGTCAGTGCGCGAAATGCTCAGCTTTGTAGTGGCCGCTGGGCTTGAGCTTGTCCAGGCTGGCCAGGGCCGTGCGGGCGTCGTCGTGCAGCGCCCGAGCCAGGTCAGCGGACAGCCCCTCCCGCACGACGATGCGCAGCACGGAGATGTCGGTTGCGTTGTCGGGCATGGTGTAGGCAGGCACCTGCCATCCGAAACCCCTCAGTTCATGCGAGACGTCGAACTCGGTGTAGCCCAGGCCGCGGGCCAGCCGGAAGGCGACGACGGGGATCGCCGAACCATCCGAGATCAGCTCACAGTGGTCGGCTTCGCGCAGCTGCTCACCCAGCCAGCGAGCCGTCTGCGACAACGACTGCATGATCTGGATGTAGCCCTCGCGGCCCAGCCGCAGGAAGTTGTAGTACTGGCCGATCACCTGGTTGCCTGCGCGGGAGAAATTCAGCGTGAAGGTCGGCATGTCGCCGCCCAGGTAGTTGACCCGGAACACCAGGTCCTCGGGCAGATACTCGCCGCTGCGCCACACCACGAACCCGATACCGGGGTAGGTCAGCCCGTATTTGTGGCCGCTGACGTTGATCGACACCACCCGGGGCAGCCGGAAGTCCCACTTCAGTTCCGGGTGCAGGAACGGCACCACGAAGCCCCCGCTGGCCGCGTCGACGTGCACCGGGACGTCCACACCCCCATCGGCGGCCAGTTTGTCCAGCGCCGCGCAGATCTCAGCGACCGGCTCGAGTTCGCCGGTGTAGGTGGTGCCCACGATCGCCACCACCCCGATGGTGTTCTCGTCGACGTTCTCGACAACCTGTTCGGGCGTGATGACGTAGCGGCCCTCCTCCATCGGCAGATAGCGCGGCTCGACATCGAAGTAGCGGCAGAACTTCTCCCAGACCACCTGGACGTTGGAGCCCATCACCAGGTTCGGAGTGCGCTTCTCCCAGCCCTTCCCCACCTTGGCCCGCCAGCGCCATTTCATCGCCAGACCACCGAGCATGACGGCCTCGCTGGAGCCGATGGTGGACGCCCCGCAGGCGCTGGACGGGTCGTCGTCGCGCAGGTGATCGGCGTGGAACAGGTCGGCCACCATGCACACGCATCGCTGCTCAATGGACGCGGTGATCGGATATTCGTCCTTGTCGATCATGTTCTTGTCGAACGTCTCGGCCATCAACTTCTCGGCCTGGGGGTCCATCCAGGTGGTGACGAAGGTGGCCAGGTTGAGCCGCGAACTGCCGTCGAGCATCAGCTCGTCGTGGATGAAGCGGTAGGCGGCCTCCGGATCCATCGACTCCTCGGGCAGCCGCAACGCCGGCACCGGGGTGGTGAACATGCGGCCGGTGTAGGCGGGCGCAATCGAATGTGCGGGGACCGATGGGTGGCTCAGGGTCACGATGGATTCCTTTCGTTTGACGGCTAGGTGCTATAGGGCGGCTAGCGCCGCCCGGATGTGCCCGACGATGCGTGACGCCGATGTCGGTGCGTCACCCGGGCCGGGGTCGGCAGCCGACAACGCCGCCGCGTGGGCGTGGACGAAGGCCGCAGCGGCCGCCGCTTCGGCTGCCGGCAGCCCGGCGGCCAGCAGAGCACCGATCATCCCGGACAGCACGTCGCCGGACCCGGCGGTCGCCGCCCAGGACTGCCCGGCCGGGTTGAGGTAGACCGGGCCACCGGGGTCTGCGATGACGGTGACGTTGCCTTTCAGCAGCACGGTCGCCCCGAGTGCGTCGGCGAGCTTGCGGGTGGCGCCGACGCGGTCGTCACCGGGTGGCGCGCCGGCCAGGCGGGCGAACTCACCGGCATGCGGTGTCAGCACCGTTGGGGCACGACGCGAGACGAGCAAGTCGGGATGCGCCGCCAGGATGGTCAGCCCGTCGGCGTCGACCAACACCGGCAGGTCGGTCTCCAGCGCGAACCACAGTGCGGCGGCCCCGGTTTCGTCGGTGCCCAGGCCCGGCCCGACGACCCAGGCCTGCACCCGCCCGGCGGCGGCCGGGGTCGGCGACGCGATCACCTCGGGCCAATGCGCGAGCACTTCGCTGTGCGCGCTGCCGGTGTAGCGAACCATCCCGGAGGTGGCCGCCACGGCGGCGCCGGTGCACAACACCGCGGCGCCGGGGTACGTCGACGAGCCGGCCATCACGCCGGTGACGCCCTGGGTGTACTTGTCATCGTGCGGCCCGGGCACCGGCCAGCGCGCCGCCACGTCGACGGCTTCGAAACCCAGCACGTCGGTGCTGGGCAGGTCCAGGCCGATGTCGACCAGCGTCACCCGGCCGCAGTCCGCCAGCGCATGCACGAGTTTGAGCCCGCCGAAGGTGACGGTCAGCGCGGCGTGCACGGCCGGGCCGGTGATCGCGCCGGTCTCGACGTCGATGCCACTGGGGATGTCGACGGCCACGACCGGGATCGCGGCGTCGTCGGCGCCGGCGAACACCTCGGCCGCGTCGGGCCGCAGCGGTCCGGACCCGGAGATGCCCACCACCCCGTCGATGACCAGGTCGGTCGTCTTGGCGACGCGGTCCACGATCCGGCCGCCGGCCTGGGTGAACGCTGCCAGACCCTTCTGGTGGGTGCGTTCCGGTTTGAGCAGTACCGCGTCGGCGGCCGCGCCCCGGCGGCGCAGGAAGGTCGCCGCCCACAGCGCGTCACCGCCGTTGTCGCCGGAGCCGACGACCGCGCAGATCCGCCGTCCGGCAACGCCGCCAGTGCGGGCGGTCAACTCGCCTGCGATCGCGGTGGCCAAGCCGTAGGCTGCCCGCCTCATCAGCGCCCCATCGGGCAGGCTGGCCAGCAGCGGCGCTTCGGCATCGCGGATCGCGTCAGCCGAGTAGTAGTGCCGCATCAGCTCGCATGCCCTCCGCTCGGGTTCGATTGACCGGCTCCTCCTGCCCGCGCGCCACCAAGATTACGTGTCCCGGAGCGGGGGTACAGTCAATTAAACAAGCTAAATACTTCAAGCGTTGCTACGAACAGGAGGGCACGAATGGCACGGACCGACAACGACACCTGGGACCTGGCGACCAGCGTGGGAGCAACAGCGACCGGCGTCGCGGTAGGGCGCGCGTTGGCGAATCGGGCTAGCACCCCGCTCATCAACGACCCCTTTGCCGAGCCGCTGGTCCGCGCGGTAGGCGTCGACTTCTTCACCCGATTGGCCAGTGGCGAATTGGATCCGGCCGATGTCGACGACGGCGAGTTCGGGATGAAGCGGATGGGCGACATGATGGCCGTGCGTACCCGCTACTTCGACGACTTCTTCATCAAGGCGACCAACGGCGGAATCCGCCAAGCGGTGATCCTGGCATCGGGGCTGGACGCCCGTGCCTACCGGTTGTCCTGGCCGGACGGGACCACCGTGTACGAGATCGACCAACCCGCGGTCATCGAGTTCAAGACCAAAACGCTTACCGATCTGGGCGCCGACCCCACCGCCGACAGGCGAGCGGTTGCCATGGATCTGCGCCACGACTGGCCGACCGCGCTTCGCGGAGCCGGCCTGGACCCCACCCAACCCACCGCGTGGAGCGCAGAGGGTTTGATGCCGTTCCTGCCGCCGGACGCCCAGGACGCGCTGCTGGACAACATCACCATGCTCAGTGCGGCGGGCAGTCAGTTGGCCACCGAGAACGTGCCCGACGCCAGCCGGGCGGTGCCGATGATGGCGGACCGGATGCGACAGGCCACCGAACACTGGCGCGAGCATGGATTCGACCTGGAGATGACCGACCTGTGGTACGCCGGCGACCGCAACGACGTCGTCGACTATCTCGACCGCCACGGCTGGAACGTTGCCGCCACCAGTGCCGCGGAACTCGCTGCCGCTCATGGGCTTTCGTTCCAGACGCGCGATGACGACGAAGCGGCACAGTTCGCCGGACTCGGCTACGTGACCGCTACCCGGAGGTAGGCGCCATTCGGCCGAGCGAGCGCTTGACATCGGCAGGATTCAGCGGCGGCCGCCCCCGTCCCCGGGCCATCGGGTAGAACAACAGCCCGATGAAGATCGCCGAAAAGTGCCCGATCGCGGTGAAGTTCAGATGGATGATCAGCGGGACGGTGAAAACGGTGATCAAGATCGCGAGGTAACCCCATCGCCACGGCGTGGCGATGCGATAAGCGAGCACCGCTATCACGCCGACCATAAAGTAGCTGACCCCGATATCCGTGGCATTAATCAGCCGTTCCGACGCGTGGTGAAACTGGATCGCGAGGTACAGCAAGCCCTCGCTGATATACGTCGCGCCGACATGAGCAGTCAATCCGACCGTAAGCCACCGTTTTTCGCCGAGCCACTGCTCCGCCGGCGCAAGGAACAAGGTAAACAGCACCAGATACGGCGTCCAGTAGCGGCCATCGATCCAGAGCAGGCTGGAAGACAGCACTTCCAGCGGGTCGGTCGCCAAGTGGCGGATATTGGTGGAGTCGTGCACCAGCAAGAAGTGCAGTTCCCGCCGGGCCACCAGGTGCTGAATGATCGTGGTGACCAGCAGCACGATCAGCCACCCATACGTCAACGGCGCGCTGCTCACGAATCGCCACATCGCGGTCAGCCAGCCCTTCAGGCGCGCCTGGACGGAGGTGTTTCCCACGGCGTTTACCTTGGCACGGCTGAGCGCTGATCGCTTCGGATCGAACCTTGATCCGATACGACGCCGGGCGTATGGTTGACCCCAATTACGAAACCCTGCGTATCGTAATTGGGGACTTCCGTCGCAGGCGCTCATCGATGACGTGAAAGGATCTCCGTTGATGCGCAGCCGCTACGCGGGCCAACCCTTCACCACCCCCACCGCCGACATCGTCACGGCGCTCGAGCAAGTCAGCATCCCGACGCTGCTGCTGTCCCTGGTGCACATCACCGGCGATCCCCGCTTCGTCCGTGACTTCAAACCCGCCGGGATCTTCCTCAACGAGGTCCAGGGGTTCATGTCCGAGGACGACAAAGCCCGCGCCCGGGCGGAGGCGCTACCGGTGATCACCGATTATCGCGACCGTGGTTGCCCCGAGCCCGCTGCGCTGCCTCGCGAGCTCATCAAGGAAATGATGGACTGGGCGGTCTGCGAAAGTGTGCCCGACGACTATCTGCCGCTGCTGGCCGAAGAAATGGACCTCGACGGCGTCGATCCTCGCCATCCGATGCCGTTGGAATCCGACCGCGCGGCACAGTTGCCGGTGGTCGTCATCGGCTGCGGCGAATCCGGAATTCTGGCGGGAGTTCGCTTGAAGCAGGCCAACATTCCGTTCACCATCGTTGAGAAGAACGCTGGCCCGGGTGGAACCTGGTGGGAGAACAGCTATCCGGGTGCACGCGTCGACGTGGCCAACCATTTCTATTGCTATAGTTTCGAGCCCAGCAACGAGTGGATGCATTTCTTCGCCGAACAGCCGGAGCTGCAGAGCTACTTCACCACGGTGATGGACAAGCACGGTCTCGATGAGCATGTGCGCTGGCAGACCGAGGTGATTGCCGCCGAGTGGGACGACGAGGACGGCATGTGGACGGTCACGGTGCGGGAGCCCGACGAGGGGCTCATCACGATGCGGGCGCGCGCCGTCATCACCGCGGTCGGCCAGCTCAACCGCGCCTATGTACCACAGTTCAAGGGCGCGAAGACATTTCGCGGGCCGTCGTTTCATTCCGCGGCTTGGGACCACTCGGTCGACGTCACCGGCAAGCGCGTGGCCCTGATCGGCGCCGGCGCCAGCGGCTTTCAGATCGCACCGGCCATCGCGGACGACGTCGAGCATCTCACCGTTTTTCAGCGCACCGCCCAGTGGATGTTTCCCAATGCGATGTACCACGAGCGTGTCGGCGACGGTGTGCGCTGGGCGATGAACCACCTGCCGTTCTACGGACGCTGGTACCGATTCCTGGTGCTGTGGCCCGGCTCCGACAAAGGACTCGACGCGGCGCGGGTCGACCCCGCTTACCCCGACCAGGACTACGCGGTCAGCGAGATCAACGCTCTGGCCCGTCTGATGTTCACCGACTGGATCACCAATCAGGTTGACGGAGACGAGGATCTGTTGGCCAAGGTGCTGCCGGACTATCCGGCCACCGGGAAACGGACACTGCAGGACAACGGCACCTGGTTGCGCACGCTGAGCCGCGATGATGTCGACTTGGTGCGCACCCCCATCCAGCAGATCACCGCCGACGGCGTCGTCACCGTCGACGGTGCCACCCACGACGTCGATATCATCGTCTACGCCACCGGGTTCCGGCACACCGACGTGCTGTGGCCGATGACCATCACTGGCCGAGACGGTGTCGACCTGCATAGCGTCTGGGGCCGACGGCCATTCGCCTATCTGGGGATAACCATTCCACGATTCCCCAACTTCTTCGTCATATATGGACCGGGAGCTCATCTCGCCCACGGTGGCAGCCTGATCTTCAATTCCGAACTGCAGATGCGCTACATCAACAGCTGCCTGGCGAAGCTGGCCGAGCCGAACGTGCACTCAATCGAACCGACCGCCGAAGCGGCGGCGGACTGGCATCAACGCACCCAGGCCGAAATCAAGCAGATGGTATGGGCGCACCCCGCGGTCAAACACTCCTACTTCAAAAACGCGGACGGCGAGATCCACACCGTCAGCCCGTGGCGGCTCAACGAATACTGGGCGGCGACCCGCGAGCCCGACTGGTCGCAGTTCGTAACACGAAGCAGGACATGATCAATCGCGCGAAACGTCCAGGTCGACAAGCGACTGGGTGGCGCCGAATGCCCTGGTCAGCCATTCGCTCATCGCCGCGGCCAGCGCCGTACTGTTCTCGCGCTTGACGATCTGGTGGCCGTCGTCACTGAAGAACAGGTAGCGCACTTCGCGGCCGGCCCGCCGCAACGCCTCGACTATCTGCTCCGATTCGCCGACCGGCACGTTCGTGTCGTTGGCGCCGTGCACGACCAGCAACGGCGCGGTCAAGGCGTCGACCCGGCGCAGCGGCGACAGCGCCTCGAGTAACTCGCGGTCGTTGACCGGGTGGCCGTACTCCGGATAGGCGCCGTCCGCGATCCACTGCTCGGTGTTGCGATAAAACGTGGTCAGGTCACTCATCCCGCAAATAGTGACGCCCGCCGCGAACAAGGCCGGGTGAAACGTCATGGCCGCCATGGTCAGGAAACCGCCGTACGACCAGCCCGCGCAGGCAATCCGCCCCGGGTCGGCCAGCTGATTGTCCACCAGGAAGCGCACGCAGTCGGCGACGTCGTCGATGGCCGCGAACCGTTTTTCCTTGTCATCGGCGTGGACGAAGGTGCGGCCCAAGCCGCCGGAACCGCGAACATTGGGCGTCAGCACGCTGATCCCGGCGTTGAGCAGCTCCGGAAAGATCTCGCTGTATTCGGGCCGAGCCAGCGCTTCTGGACCACCGTGCAGGTACACCAATGCGCCCGAAATGGCGCTGCTCCCCTGCGACTGGTATAGCCACGCGGGCAGAGACAGCCCGTCGCGCGCTGTGATCGTCTCCAGCACCGGGTGCGCGCCGGATCCGCGGGCCACCGGACCGCGGCTGGGTTCGCGGTCGATGCTCTGCCATTGACGCGTGCGCGGGTCCACCAACTCGACGGTTCGTGGCATCGAAGGGCTTTGAACAGTCATCGCGACCATCGAGCCGCCGGCGCTGATGGACAGCTCACCGGCGACCATGCCAGGCAACGGGATCGGTTCGGCCAGTGTGTTGTCGGCGTATTCGAGGATCTGTAATTCGCTGCACCCCTGCAGGTTCCACAGCAACGCGACAGTGGAGAGGTCGTCACTGACAGCGAACTCGTCGAGGTCGCAGTCCGGGCGCTCGGCGACCACGGAGTAGGTGACACCGTCCTCGGTGGCTGTCACCTCCAGCAGCCGGGTGTGCTCGCAGCCATTGTCGCTGCTGATCAGCGCGCGGACGTATCCGCGGCCGTCTCCGTGTTCGTCAACCGCGTTTCCGTGCACCTCATACGTCTTGGCGGGGTGGTACAGCTTGGTCGCCTCGCCGTCGCCGTAGCGGATGCGGCGCGGATGGTGGTCGTCGAGGATCACACCGCGAGCCGTCGTAGAACCGGGATCCGATGGCAGCAAGGCGATTTCGCTGCCACCGCGCAACATGATCAGCTCCTGGTAGCCGCGCGGCCCGACCCGGATCAGCGCCGCCCCGGCCCACGAATCGACCAGTCGGCCGCCGGATCGGCGGTCCAGCACGGTGCAATGGCCGTCGGCCGGATCGATCAGGCAGGACCGGCCTATCCCGTCCTCACCGGTCAGGATCGCCGCCACCCGGACGCCGTCCCAAGCGATCAGCTCGGCGGTGCCATCCTCTTCGCCGTCGATGCGCCGCGCCATCCGGTCGTCGGGATCGGTGGTGACGACCCAGATCTGGGTGCGAGTGCCCCCTTCGGGCGCGACCTCGCAGGCCAGCCACTGACCGTCGGCGGAGTGAATGACACGAGAGACCGGGCCTTCCACCGGAAGCTCGACATCGCGCGACGAACTTGCCCGCCGGCCGTGCAGAAACCGCTGCACCGCACGCGGATAGCCGCCGTCGTCGATGAGGTGAGCGAACGCCGTGCCATCATGCGACAATGACGCGCCGTAGAGCGCACGCACCTGCCGCCCCATCGCCTCAGCCCTCCATGCTCTGCAGCCACATCTCCAGTACCGCCAGTTGCCACAGCGCATTTGAGCCCAACGTGGTTCGTGTCTCATTTGGCGCGGCCAGCAGAGCGTTGACGGTCTCGGGGCGATACAGCCCGCGGCTTCGGGCGGCATCGTTGCTCAGCGCATCGCGCACCATGTCAAGCACATCGCCGTGCAGATGGCGAATGCCTGGCACCGGGAAGTAGCCCTTCGTCCGGTCGATCACCTCCGACGGCAGCAACGCCCGCGATGCGTCCTTGAGCACACCCTTGCCATCCGACGCCAGCTTCAGCTCTGATGGGCAGGAGGCCGCCAGCTCAACGAAGTCGTGGTCGAGGAAGGGCACGCGCGCCTCCAGACCCCACGCCATCGTCATGTTGTCGACGCGTTTGACTGGATCGTCGACGAGCATGACCTGGGTGTCCAGCCGCAGCGCCGCGTCTACCGCGGAATCGGCGCCGGGCGCTGCATGATGGGCGGTCGCGAACTCGCGGCTCGCGTCGACGTCAATCCCGTACTCGGGGGCAAAGATCGACAACACGTCTTCATGGCTGCGGTCGAAGAACACCTTGGCGTAGGCCTCGGTGGTCTGCTCGCGGGCGACATTGGCCAGCGGTGGGTACCAGTCGTAGCCGGCCAGAATCTCGTCGGCGCCCTGTCCGGACTGGACCACCTTCACCGACTTACTGACCTCCTCAGATAGCAGGTAGAAGGCCACGCAGTCGTGACTGACCATCGGTTCGCTCATCGCGGCAATGGTTTTCGGCACCGCGGGCAGCAGCCGCGACGCGTCGATATGGATCTTGTGGTGGTCGGTGTCGAAGGTCTTCGCGATTAAGTCGGAGTAGACATACTCGTCGCCAGATTCGCCACCGGCTGAGTCGAAGCCGATGCTGAAGGTGGCCAACCCGTGCTGGCCCTGCTCGGCCAGCAGTGCCACCACGATCGAAGAGTCGATGCCACCCGAGAGCAACACGCCGACGGGCACATCGGCGACCATCCGGCGTACCACTGCGGTGCGCAGCGCATCCATCAGCGCGGCTTCCCAGTCGCCGACCGACCAGGACGCTTTGGACGGATCGCGGCGGAATTCCGGTGTCCAGTACACGGTGTCGGTGTGCGAACCGTCGGGTTGGATCACCCGCACCGTTGCCGGCGGCAGCTTGCGTACCCCGCGGTAGATCGTGCGCGGCGCCGGCACCACGGAGTGGAAGGTCATGTAGTGGTGCAGCGCGTCGCGGTCCAGCTCGGTGTCCACGCCCCCGGCATCGAGCAGCGCACGCACTGTGGATGCGAACCGCAGCCGGCCAGGCAACGAGGCCAGGTACAGCGGTTTTATGCCCAGCCGGTCGCGCGCCAGCGTCACCACACCGGTGTCCCGGTCGGCGACGGCGAACGCGAACATCCCCTTGAACTGGTCGACGCAGCGCACCCCCCAGTGGTGGAATGCCTTGATCACGACCTCGCTGTCGGCGGTCGAGAAGAAGCGATAGCCGGCGGCCTGAAGTTCCTTGCGCAGCTGCTGGTAGTTGTAGATGCAGCCGTTGAACACCAACGTCAGCCCGAGATCACTGTCGACCATCGGCTGCGCACCGCGAGCGGACAGGTCGATGATCGACAGGCGCCGATGTCCCAGCGCCAGCGGTCCGTGAGCCACCACGCCGTCGGCGTCGGGTCCGCGCGACGTCATTGCGCCGGTCATCCGGGTGACGGCGCCGACGTCCGCCGTGTGCCCGTCCCAGCGGATCTCACCGCAGATACCGCACATGTCTCCTGCTTCCGTTTCTGGAGTCTGGCCGACTAACCTTCACCTGCTCTTGGCGCGGCCATAATCCAGGTGTCCTTACTGCCCCCGCCGGAAGACGAGTTGACGATCCGCGACCCCCGGCTCGCTACCCGAGTCAACGCCGCAGGTGTGACGTGCGCCGACACTGAACCGCCCGCACCTGTCCTCAGATGGACGAACGCGCGCAGGTCGACGTGGTGCGGGTAGATGCCGTCACCGTCGAAGGTGGGATGGGTGGACAGGGCAACCAACTCCTGGGCGATGAACCGCTCCGGTTGGGTGACCAGCTCATGCCGACGCGCCTCCAGCGCGGCATCGGAGGCGTCCGGGCCGATCAATACTCCTGTTCCGCCTAACCCGTCGATGGGTTTGACGACCATATCGCCGAGGTTGGCCAGCACGAAGTCGCGCTGCTCACGCTCGGCGCAGATCCACGTCGGAACCTGAGCCAGCTTCGGTTTTTCGCCGAGGTAGTACTCGATCATGGCCGGCACATAGGCGTAGATCGCTTTGTCGTCGGCCACTCCGTTGGCGAGCGCATTGGCAATGGTGAGATTGCCGCCGGCGATCGCGCCAAGCAGCCCCGGCCGCAGCGGAGCGCCGTCGTATCCGGTAGAGGACAGCAGCATGTCCTCGTCCATCCGCGCGTAGGCGACGTCGATGCGTCGGACGTCGGGACCGATATGGCGCACCAGCTTTCCGTCGCGCACCGACAGGTCCGACGGCTGCACCAGCGCGACGCCCATTTCGTCGGCCAGGAAGGTGTGCTCGAACCAGGCCGAGTCTTCCCACCCGGCGGACAGCAGGACGATCACGGGGTCGTCAGCGGCGTGCGGCGGTGCCGCCGCCCGCAGTGTTTCAAGCAGCATCTGCGGCGACCGGTCGACGTCCTCGATCGCGGCGAGCGGTTGCGGCTCGGGGAGGTGCTTGCTCAGCAGCCGGTGGTTGACGATCGCGTACGCGGCGCCCGACGGCACCCGCAGGTTGTCTTCGAGCACCATCCAGTGGCCGGCCCCGTCGCAGACGATGTCGGTGCCGCTGATGTGCGCCCGCACCGTGTCGCCGGCCAACCGGCCCGTCGATCGGAAGCCGGGTGCCCGGTCGAGGGCCTGCACACCGATGATGCGGTCGGCAACGATCGCCTGCTCGGAATAGATGTCGCGAAGGAACGCGTCCAGCGCCCGGGCCCGCTGACCTAGGCCTTCGCACAGCTGCGCCCACTCGTCCGCGGCCACCATGCGCGGTATCAGGTCGAGCGGGAACAGCTGGGCGCGGCTCTGGCCGGTGACGCGGAACGTGATGTTGTCGGCGCGCTGCTCCTGCTCGATGCATCCTTCCCGAAACCGCAGCTGCGCCACCCCGAGGCGGGCAATGGTGTCCAGGATCGTCCGATAGCGCTGCCGCGGTTGACCGTCGGTGTCGACGGCTTCGTCATAGCTGGCGTCGACGTTGCCACGTGTGACGCGAACCACCGGGTCGCTGCCGGGGTGGTAGCCGAAGAGCAGAGTCGGGTCGCCGCCGACGGCCGTCGCGGTGCTGGGCCAGCGGCCGGCGGTCTCGGCGATCAGCTGATCGACCACGTCGGTGAGGCGCCCGCGGCGGCGCAGCGCCCGCCGTTGCCGGGCCGATGACGTGCCCGCGAGCAGTACCTGTCGGGTCAACTCGCTGACGATGTCCCAGTCACCGCTGCCTTCCAGTTGGGGGCGCAGCGACTCAACCAGCTCGGTTACCACGCCGGAGGCGGGCCTGCCGGCCGGACCGCGGACGTCGACGAGGTCGCCCTCCAACCCCGACCGGGCGGCCCGCCACAGCGCGGCCCGGCCCAGTGCCGGGGACAGGATCGTCGCAGGGGTGCCGGCCCGCGCGGCGTCGACCTCGCGCTCGACCAGCGCCCGGAACAGCCCGGCGATCAGCACGATGGTGTCGACCGACGGACAGCTGTCGCAAACCCGCAGCTCCAACGTCGGCGCCGAGTTTGACGGTCTGACGTCGAAGTAGACCATCCCGGCGTCGGTGATGACGCCGCTGGCCACCAGATCCTTGACCAGCGCGTCGTATTCCTCGGCCGATTGCACCGGGGCGGCCAGGCCTGTCGTCGGCCAACGCTGCCAGACCAGCGTGCGCATACTCGAATAGCCGGTGTCTGAGCCGTCGGAGGCGAACGGCGAGCTGGCCGACAGTGCGAGCAAGCTGGGCAGATACGCGGCCACCCGGTGGGCGACCGCGACCGCCTCGTCGCGGTTGTCGACGCCGACATGCACCTGAGTGCCGCAGATCAGCTGCTCGCGCGCCAGCAGTTGGTAGTCGGCAAGCATTCGCCGGTAGCGCGCGGTCTTGGTGACTTGCATTTCGGCCGGCACCGACAGCGGCATGGCCCCCGCCGCGACCACGCCTATGCCCAATTCGGCGGCGGTATCGACCAAGACCCGGCGGTGGTCGACAAGTTCACCGCGCAACCCGTCCAGCGAATCGACCACGCGGGTGTTCGTCTCGACGACGCAGCGCTGCAGTTCGGCGACGTAGTGGTCGGACAGCTCGGCCAGCAGTTCGGGGGCGCGTGCCGTCAGCCGCCTCGTCTTGAGATCGACAAGGTGAAACTCCTCTTCGACACCCAACGTTCGCGGCGACAGTTGTCGCATCCGCCAACCGTATGGGCCACCAGTTACCGCCGCGTTAAGCATTGACGGAGGTCATCGCCGTTCCGGCTACTCGACAGTGACCGATTTGGCCAGGTTGCGCGGCTTGTCGACGTCGTAGCCGCGCGCCTGCGCCACCGAGGCCGCGAACACCTGCAGCGGAATCGTCGACAACAGCGGCTGGAAAAGGGTCGACACCGCCGGAATTTCGAACAGGTGATCGGCGTACGGACGCACGGTGTCGTCGCCCTCCTCGGCGATCACGATGGTGATCGCGCCGCGGGTCTGGATCTCGCGGATGTTGGACAGCAGCTTGGCGTGCAGCATGGCCGCGCTCTTCGGTGAGGGCATCACGACGATGACCGGCAGATCGTCTTCGATCAGCGCGATCGGGCCGTGTTTGAGCTCACCCGCGGCGAAGCCCTCGGCGTGCATGTAGGCCAGTTCCTTGAGTTTCAGCGCGCCTTCCAGCGCCACCGGATAGCCGACGTGGCGGCCCAGGAACAGGATGGTCGACGCCTGGGCGAACCGATGGGCCAGCGCGGCCACCGGAGCGATCTCGGCGATCACGCGAGCCACCAGATCCGGCATGGCTTCCAGCTCGCGGTACTCGCGTTCGACCTCGTCGGGGTATTTGGTGCCGCGGGCCTGCGCCAGCGCCAGACCGACCAGGTAGTTGGCGGCGATCTGCGCCAAAAACGTCTTTGTCGACGCCACCCCGATCTCTGGCCCGGCGCGGGTGTAGAGCACCGCGTCGCATTCGCGGGGGATCTGGGAGCCGTTGGTGTTGCAGATCGCCAGGACTTTGGCTTTCTGCTCCTTGGCGTGCCGGACGGCCTCCAGCGTGTCGGCCGTCTCGCCCGACTGTGAGATGGCCACCACCAGCGTGCTGCGGTCCAGCACCGGGTCGCGGTAGCGGAACTCGCTGGCCAGCTCCACCTCGACGGGCAGCCGGGTCCAGTGCTCGATCGCATACTTGGCCAACAGCCCGGAGTGATACGCGGTACCACAGGCAACCACGAAAACCTTGTCGATCTCGCGCAGTTCCTGATCGGAGAGCCGCTGTTCGTCCAGCACGATCCGGCCGTCGACGAAATGCCCGAGCAACGTGTCGGCCACCGCGGTGGGCTGCTCGGCGATCTCCTTGAGCATGAAGTACTCGTAGCCGCCCTTCTCGGCGGCGGCCAGATCCCAGTCGATGTGAAACTTCCGAGCATTGCCGGCATCGTCGTTGCCGTGGAAGTCGGTGATCCGATAGCCGTCGGCGGTGATCGCCACGGCCTGGTCCTGGCCGAGCTCGACAGCGTCGCGGGTGCGTCCGATGAAGGCGGCGACGTCGGAGCCGACGAACATCTCGCCGTCGCCGATGCCAACCACCAACGGCGTGGAACGGCGCGCCGCGACAATGGTGCCCGGCTCGTCGGCATTGGCGAACACCAGGGTGAAGTGACCTTCGAGGCGGCGAAGCACGGCCAGCACGGAGCCGACGAAGTCGCCAGCGGTCGCGCCGTGGTGATACTCCTGGGCGACCAGGTGGACAGCCACCTCGGTGTCGGTGTCGCTGGCGAACTCGACACCGGCGACCTCCAGCTCGCGGCGCAGTGTCACGTAGTTCTCGATGATGCCGTTGTGGACGACGGCGATCTTGCCCGCTGCGTCGCGGTGCGGGTGCGCGTTGCGGTCGGTGGGACGTCCGTGGGTGGCCCAGCGAGTGTGACCGAGGCCGGTGCTACCGGTCAGCGTCGCGGGGTCGGTCTCGGCGAGGGCATTCTCCAAGTTGGACAGCCGGCCGGCACGCCGACGCACCGTGAGCTTGCCGACCCCGTCGACTAGCGCCACGCCCGCTGAGTCATAACCGCGGTACTCCATCCGGCGCAGCGCATCGACAACGACGTCGAGGGCAGACCGACGCCCGACGTAGCCGACGATTCCGCACATAGCCCTTCAGAGTAGTGCAGCCACCCGGCCCGGGACGCCTACACGGGCCCCACCTAAAGCAGTGCAGCCGCCCCAACTGGGACGGCTGCACTCTCCTGACCTGCGCGAGCGGCGTGCAGCCGGTCACGCAGGTTTTTTACCTGGTTTCGAGGTTGGAGCCGGCTTACCAGCCGCGGCCGGGGTTCCAGCCCGGGTCCCGGCCGGGGGCACCCGGGCGGCCCGGGTCCCAGCCGCCGGGCCCGTGCCAGTGGCCCGCGTCGTGGGGGTCGCCGTCGTAAAAGCCGTCGTCGTGGCAGCGGCCCCACTCCCAGTTGTTACCCCAGCCCGGGTCCCAGAATTCACCGGGACACCAGTGATAGTCGGGCAACGGCCCGGCGGGCCCGGGGAATGCCTCAGCGACGCTCGCCGCGCCCAGACCCGCAAGTCCTAGACCTGTGGTGATGGCAGTCGCGGCTGCAATTCGTTTGATGGTTTTCACCTCTTCTTGGTACCACCCAAACCCATACAACTAAACACCCAGCTAGCGAAAATTCTTATGAGTCCCTATGAATGAGCCTGGTATTGACTGTGTTTCCAAATCCGGAGTCAACGGTGTTGACGGCCGCGTAAGCGACCAACCGGCGCGCTGCCGCAGCAAGCCGAGCCGCCAAGCGCGATGCAGCCGGTATCCGCCTACTCGACACTGGACGGTGTGACAAACATGGGAGGGTGGCAGCCTCGCCTCAATCGGCTCGGCCTAAAAGACGTAAGGAGACTCCAGTGCCCGATGAGGGGTTTCATCCCAACTTGAAGCAAGGCGGACCGGTGATTCGCAATCGAGTGCACCATGTCAAGTCGGCTGACATCGATGCCGACACCGCGCAGAGCGCGGGCATGCAGCGCTTCGCCGCAATCAGCGGACGCACGGTCGGTTCGGAAAAACTATGGATGGGCGAGACGCACGTCCACCCGCAGACGGTGTCGTCCAACCATCACCACGGCGAATCCGAGACAGCGATATTCGTGCTCAGCGGCCACCCCGACTTCGTGTTCCATGACGGCGAACAAGAGGTCCGGATCGCAACCAGTCCCGGCGACTACGTCTTCATACCGCCGTATTTGCCGCATCGGGAAGAGAACCCGAGTCCGGACGAGCCGGCCACCGTCGTGATCGCTCGTAGCACGCAAGAAGCGATCGTCGTCAACCTGCCAGAGCTCTATGCGCCGTAACCGATAAGTAGTGCAGCCGCCCCAGCCGGGGCGGCTGCGTTAACGGATCACGGTTTGGGCTGGCTCACGGGTGCCAGGGGCCGGGGCCGTGCCAGTGGCCCGCGTCGTGGGGCTCGCCGTCGAAGTAGGAGTCGTCGTGGCAGCGACCCCCGTCCCAGTTGTGGCCCCAACCCGGGTCCCAGAACTGGCCGGGGCACCAGTGGTAGTCGGGCAACGGCCCGGCAGGCCCCGGGAATGCCTCGGCGACGCTGGCCGCTCCCAAACCGGCGAGCCCAAAACCTGCGGTAGTGATCACTGTCGCTGCTGCTATGCGTTTTGCGTTCTTCACGTCCTCGTCGTACCACTTCATCCGTCCGGTCAAACACCCCACCAAGGCGTGTTTTCTGATGACTTTCTGTCAATCAGCTTGTCGTTGCCTGGTTTACACTCCCCGCAAGGCGCCCGGAGCGCCGCCACTGTGCGCTACCGTCAACGGGTGGCGAAGACCAGCAAGCTCGTGGCCGCTCTCACCCGACGTGGGCCGCACCGGGTTTTGCGCGGCGACTTGGCCTTCGCGGGCTTACCGGGCGTCGTCTACACGCCCGAAGCCGGCCTGAACTTGCCCGGTGTGGCCTTCGGCCACGACTGGCTCACCGGCGTCGATCGTTATTCGGGTCTGCTGGAGCATCTGGCCTCCTGGGGCATCGTGGCCGCGGCTCCCGATACCGAGCGAGGACTGGCGCCCTCAGTGTTGAACCTGGCCTTCGATTTGGGCACCGCGCTAGACATCGCCGCAGGAGTACGGCTGGGGCCGGGCAAGATCAGCGTGCATCCCAACAAACTCGGCGTGATCGGCCACGGCTTCGGCGGCTCGGCCGCGGTATTTGCGGCGGCCGGGATGAAAGTCAAGCCGAACGCGGTGGCCGCGCTGTTCCCAACCGTCACCAACCCGCAGGCCGAGCAGCCGGCCGCGACGCTCAGGGTGCCCGGCGTGGTGTTCAGCGCACCAGGGGCTGCGAAGGCATTGCGTTCCAACGCCATTGAGCTGTGGCAAGCCTGGGACACCGCCACGCTGCGGGTAGTCAGCAAATCCCGGCCCGCTGGGCTCGCCGAGGGCCGCCGACTGACGACGGCGTTTGGCTTGGGCGGCCCGGATCGCAAAACGCAGAAGGCGGTTCGTGCATTGCTGACGGGGTATCTGCTGTATGCGCTGGGCGGTGACAAGACGTATCGCGACTTCGCTGATCCCGACGTCCAGCTGCCCAAGACGGTCGACATGGAGGACGAGGCTGCACCGGTGACCCCCGAAGAGAAGTTCGTCGCGTTACTCAAGGGCTGAGCGAATCAACCAACCGGTTGGGTGCTATAAATTCGAAATGAGAATCGGACTTTCGCTGAACTACTCCGGCGGCTTCAAGGAAGCCGTGGATCACGTCGTCGAGCTGGAGAAGGTCGGCGCTGACATCGTGTTGGTGGCCGAGGCGTATTCCTACGACGCGGTCAGTCAGCTCGGCTATCTGGCGGCCAAGACCAGCACGATTGAGCTCGGGTCCGGCGTGTTCCCGATCTACACGCGCACTCCGTCGTTGCTGGCCATGACGGCCGCGGGCCTGGACTACGTGTCCGACGGCCGGTTCCAGCTGGGCATCGGCACGTCCGGACCGCAGGTCGTCGAGGGGTTTCACGGCCTTCCCTTCGACGCCCCGCTCGGCCGCACCCGCGAAGTGGTCGACATCTGCAGGCAGGTGTGGCGCCGGGAACGCGTCAATTACGACGGTAAGCATTACCAGGTTCCGCTGCCGGCCGATCGCGGTACCGGGTTGGGTAAGCCGCTGCAACTCATCAATCACCCTGTGCGCGAAAGGATTCCGATCTCGATCGCGGCGCTGGGACCCAAGAACGTAGAGCTGACTGCCGAAATTGCTGAAGGCTGGCAACCGATCTTCTTCTATCCAGAGAAGGCGCAATCGGTTTGGGGTGATGCACTCCAAGCCGGGCGAGCCAGGCGAGATCCCGCGCTGGGCCCGCTGGATGTGATGGTGGGCGCATCGCTGGCCATTGGAGAAGACGTCGAAGACCGGCTGGCGTGGCTCAAACCGCAGCTGGCCCTCTACATCGGGGGCATGGGCGCCAAGGGCCGCAACTTCTACCACAACCTCGCGACCCGCTACGGGTTCGGTGAGGTGGCGGACGGGATCCAAGAGCTGTATCTGAGCGGCCGCAAGAACGACGCGATCGCTGCGGTGCCTGACGAGCTGGTGCGGTCGATCTCGCTGATCGGACCGCGCGGGTTTATCGCCGAACGCGTGGCGGCCTTCGCCGATGTCGGTGTGACAACACTATTGGCGACGCCGTTGAGTAACGACCGGCATGAATCAGTGCGCTATGTCGAGCAGTTGCGCGAACTGCTGCCCCGCTGAGCGATCGCATCACTGCCCGGCCTGAGGTAGTTCATCCTCGGCGATCTCACACGGCGTTGATCCGCGGGGCTGCGATTCGGCCGCCGATGTGGACTGGTCAGCTGGCGGCGGCGCAGCTGGCGGCGGTGTGTCGATCGGTGCTGCCGCACCCTGCTGCGTGGCCGGCTCGTCGACGGCGTCAGCTGCCGGTTGCGCGCTCTCGGCGGGCTTTTCGGCGGTGTCTTCATCGGTAGTGGCGGGTTCGGCCTTATCGTCCGGGCCTTCGTCGACGGTGTCGTCCGCGTCTTCGGTGTCGTCATCATCGTCTGGGTTGTCGACGGCATCGTCGGCGAGCGGATCGTCGGCTTCGAAGGGTTCGTCCATCAGCGGATCGCCGGACCCGGACGGATCGCTGAACCCGTCAGCCAACGAACCCAGCAGACCGCCAATACCGTCGACAATCTTGCCGACGACGCCGCCGATACTGCCACCAAGACTGCCCAGACTGCCTGCGCCGGTGGACAACCCGCCGGCATCGCCGGGCAGAGTCGCCAATTCCGGAGGCACCGAGGACCCAATGTCGAGCCCGTCCGTCGAAAGTGCCGGCGGCGCTTCGGCTGTCGGTGGTGACGGGGTCGACGCCGCAGCGGGCATCGTGGACACAGGGTCGGCAGGCAGTGGCATCCGCGGCATGGCCTGCGCGGGCGGACTTAGGCTGAGCGGCTCATCGAATACCGGTTGCCAACTCGGACCCAGGTCACCCGGAACCTCGAAACACGCCTCGGGCACGGAGGTCAACGCGTGGATGGCCGCGTCGTACGACGCCGCCACCGATGCCGCGGTCGAGCGCATGGCGTTAAGCCAGTCGGCGCGAATATCGTTGTCCACGTAGGGAGTAATCTGCTGGCGAACCAGCTCTTCGGCCGCTGATCGGTCGCCCACCCCCGCCGTGACCGTGTGTGCGGCGGCCAACCACGCTGACCGCTCCGCCACGCGACGTTCATCGATCGCGACGGCGGTCGCGACCTTGCCATCGACCGACTGCCACAAGTTGTCCCGTAGCGCAGCACAGCCCTCGGCGGCTGCGCGGACATGTGCGGCCACCTCTGCCGCGGCGTCGCAGTGGCGCTGCAGAAACCGCGTAGCCGAGTCAGCACCCGGCCCTCCCCAGGCCGTCACGAGCTCGGTTACCTGTGCACGCTGCACCCACAGCGCCTCCTCGACCGCATTGACAGCGGCGTGAAGCTCGGCGATGTCGCCGTCGAGCACCCTTAGGTCAAGTCCGGCTTCGCTTTCATACCAGCCCGCGACCTGTGAACCGTGCGCGGTGAGGTCGGGATGCTGATAGCCGAGCGCATGGCATGCCTGCACGTAGGTCTGCGTGTGCTCGACGGCAGGCTGGCCCTCGGCCAGCCGAACCGCCACGTCCAACCGATCCGCCATATTTCAGCCGATCCGCGCGCCGGCGTGGTGGTCGGCCTCGGCATAGCGGTCGGCGCTGGCCCGCAGCGCGGTGGCAACCTCCACGGTGGCCCTTGCCCATTGCGCAAGCTCACCGCTCAATCGATGCAGCGCGAGCCGCAGCGCATCACCGTGACCGGCGTACGCATGCCCGGCGGTGGCCCCGTCGAAGGCCAACCTCCCATAGTGAGTTCGCACCGCGCCGTCGATGAGATGCGTGGCGTCGTCAAACCGGTTCGCGACCGCGTGCACCGCCGCAGCGTCGACGAACGTGTCTCGTTGTCCCATAACGGGTTCGACGCAACGCGCCGGGCGAAGGTTCCGCGCTCAGTGCTGGGCGCGCACCGTCTCGGCGACGTGGGTGGCGACCCGGTGGGCGATGCGCTCGTCATCGGCTTCCACCATGACTCGGATCATCTGTTCGGTTCCGGAGGGGCGCAACAGGATTCGCCCCGTGTCGCCGAGCTCGTCTTCGGCCTGCTGAACCGCGGTGCGAACCGAGGGCGCGGCGACGGCGGCGGCCTTGTCGGCGACCCCGACGTTGATCAGCACCTGCGGCAAGGTGTGCATCGCGGAGGACAGGCCGGCCAGCGATGCACCGGTCTGCGCCATTCGCGACATCAGCCGCAGGCCGATGAGAATGCCGTCGCCGGTGGTGGACAAGGTGGGCAGCACGATGTGGCCGGATTGCTCGCCGCCGAGACGGTAGTCACCGGATCGCAGCTCTTCCAACACATACCGGTCACCGACGCCGGTGGTGCGGACGGTGACACCGGCCGCGCGCATCGCCAGGTGCAGCCCGAGATTGCTCATCACGGTCGCCACCAGGGTGTTGCCGGCCAGCTCACCGGCCTCCTGCATCGCCAGCGCCAGGACCACCATGATCGCGTCGCCGTCGACAACCTCACCGGCGGCATCGATCGCCAGGCACCGGTCGGCGTCACCGTCGTGCGCCAGACCGAGGTCGGCGCCGTGGGCCAGCACCGCCGACCGCAGCGCATCCAGGTGTGTCGACCCGCAGCGGTCGTTGATGTTCAAGCCGTTGGGCTCGGCGTTGATCGCGATGACGCGCGCACCGGCCGCGCGGTAGGCGCGCGGTGCGGCCACCGACGCTGCGCCGTGCGCGCAGTCGACCACCACGGTCAGCCCGTTGAGCTGAACGGTGTTCGCCTTGCCGACCTGGCGCAGGTAGCGGTCCAGCGCGTCCTCGGCGTCGATCACGCGTCCGAGCCCCGCACCGACGGGACGCAGGCCCGGCCCGGCCGCGACCAGATCCTCGATCTGGTCCTCGGTCGCGTCGTCGAGCTTGTGCCCGCCCGGTCCGAAGATCTTGATGCCGTTGTCGGGCATCGGGTTGTGCGACGCCGAGATCATTACCCCGAAATCGGCGTCATACGCGCTGGTCAGATACGCCACCGCCGGGGTCGGCAGCACGCCGGCCCGCAGCGCGTCCACGCCTTGGCTGGTCAGGCCGGCGATCACCGCGGCCTCCAGCATCTCGCCGCTGGCACGCGGATCGCGGCCGATCACCGCGACGCGCCGGCGCCCGCGGCCCGAGGCGGTCAGCCGTCGGGCAGCAGCAGCGCCCAGGGCCAGCGCGAGCTCGGCGGTGAGCTCACGATTGGCGACTCCGCGGACGCCGTCAGTGCCGAATAGTCGACCCATGCGGAATAACCTCTCACAGTTGGCGACCGCGCACACGCATGACAAGAGGATTGTCCGTAGTGCCACCCAACCGGTACGCGGCCGTAATCGCCGCCGGGATCAGCGCTTGCTGTACTGCGGCGCCTTGCGGGCCTTCTTCAGGCCGTACTTCTTGCGCTCGACGGCCCGCGGGTCACGAGTGAGGAAGCCGGCCTTCTTCAGCGCGGGCCGGTCCTCGGGCGTGACGAGTATCAATGCCCGGGAGATGGCCAGCCGCAACGCACCGGCCTGGCCGGACGGGCCGCCGCCGTGCAGGTGGGCAAAGATGTCGAAGCTTTCCGCCCGGTCGACGGTGACCAGCGGCGCCTTGATGAGCTGCTGGTGCACCTTGTTGGGGAAGTAGGCCTCCAGGCTGCGCCCGTCGAGGTCGAATTTGCCGGTCCCGGGCACCAGCAGCACCCGCACCACGGCCTCTTTGCGGCGACCGACCGTCTGGATCGGACGCTCGATGACGAAGGAGTCCGCCCGTGTCGCCGGCGCGGCTGCCTCGGACGTCTCGGTGGCCACTGCTTCGGCGGTCTCGGTTCCTGCTGTCTCTGTCATTGGGTCACCTGCTTGATCTCGAACGGAACCGGTTGCTGGGCGGCGTGCGGGTGCTGCGGCCCGGCGTAGACGTGCAGCTTGCGCTTGATCTGGCGGGCGAGCTTGTTCTTCGGCAGCATGCCGAGGATCGCCTTTTCGACCACCCGGTCCGGGTGCTTTTCCAGCAGGTCGCCGATCGTGCGGCTATGCAGGCCGCCGGGATAACCCGAGTGGCGGTAGGCCAGCTTCTTGTGCAGTTTGTCGCCACTGAGGGCGACCTTCTCGGCATTGACGATGATGACGAAGTCGCCACCGTCGACATTGGGGGCGAATGTCGGCTTGTGCTTGCCGCGCAGCAGGTTGGCTGCCGCGACAGCAAGGCGGCCGAGCACCACGTCCGTGGCGTCGATGACATGCCACGTCCGCGTGGTGTCACCCGCCTTCGGCGCGTATGTGGGCACAGTGCTTACCTTCTTCTCTCGGGTTGGGTCCCGGTGTGACCCGGGTGCCGGTCAGGCGTTCACGGCTAGGGATGATCTCGGCGACCGACATTGACCCGAGTCCCGGCGTACCGCACGCCAACGGTGCAGCTTACCGGCGGTCATCCACGCAGGTCAAAACGCCTCATCGACCACGTCAGGGCATTAGACATTATCTAGACACCATGACACCATGGTGTCATGGCTGCCACGAACAAAAACACCAAGACGGCAGGAGTGACTTTGCGTCTGCCCATCGAGCTGGCTGATGCACTGAAGAACTATGCCTTCGTGACCGACACATCAGCTAACGAGGTCATCAAGCAGGCCCTGATCGAGTACCTGAAGACCCACGCTCAGACCAAGATGGTTCGCGCTGCTTTCGAGAACGTGCTCCAGCAGCACTCGGTCGCGTTCGAGAAGTTGAAACATCTCTGATGACCACCTGGTTGACGACCGACGATGTGCGGGACTTCAACCAGTACTTCGTCGGCCCGGACATGCTGCGGGACTTGGGGCTATTGGAGTCCGCGCTCCTGCGGCCTCAGGCCACCGCGTTCGGCGAAGACGCGTACCCGACGCTGCACGAGAAGGCAGCGGCCCTCCTGTACAGCCTGACCCGGAACCATCCATTCGTGGATGGCAACAAGCGCACGGCGTGGGCCGCGACTGCGGTCTTTTACCAGATCAACGGCTACATCATCTTCGCAGAGGACGGTCATATCGTAGGCCTAGTCGTGGACGTTGCCGAGGGGCTGCTAGATGTGCCCTTTATCGCAAGCGTCCTGAAGGACTGGACTAAGCCGGTCCCAATACCCGATGAATGGATTGATACTGGGGACGACCCCGTGAATCCCGTCTCGTAAAGCAAAAAGAAGTCGGAGCATTAAGCACGGGTGGTCCCGCCAAACCTGCAAGGAGCCGACCTGGCACGACGTTTGTTCACCAGGAATGACCTGGAATCAACCAGAATTGCCCGGTTACTGTCCGCGCTTCGAAATTTCCAATCTCACAGTGGCGCGAGAAGATCAGAGCAAGTTCCTGAAGCAAATCCGTTGTTATCCAGTACCCAAATATGACTGCGCGGTCCCGCGGTCTCTCCCTCCGTCGGGACCGCGCAGAGTCTTCATGTGATTACCGCCCCTGCCGTGCCCATACGCCGGCCGCTCGGTGATCTGCGGCCGCGACATCGTCGGCGCCGTCACGCACAGCGTTTCCGAGGTCGACCAAGATTTCGTTGAGCGCAGTGGCCGCCTGATGCCACTTCAGCTGCTCGACGCTGTAGGCAGCGGCGGCTTCGCGGGTCCACAGCTCCTGCAGTGGCGCAACTTGAGACTTCAGCTCCTGCAACGCAGCGTTGAAGCGGGCGGAGGTGGCGTGGATTTCCTGGCGGACGGAGTATTCGATCTCGTCGAAGTTGTACGACAACCGCGGGTCCATTGTTGATGGCCTCACAGGTTCCCGCCGGCAGCTCCAATGTGGAGCGCATGGTTGTCGGCCGCGTCCCGCAGTGCAGCTTCGTTGTAGCGGATGGTCTCCGCGATGCTGCTCAGGGCATGGTGCAGTTTCACCGACTCTGCGTTCCACCGATGCACGACGTCCTTGAAACGCGCTGCCGCGATGCCGCCCCACACCGACGGCGGGACACTGCTCATCCGACCGATAAATGCCTGCAGCGCCGCCCGGATCTCCTCATTGTGGGTGTCGATCGCCGCTGAGACCGAGCGCATCAGGTCGAAGTCGGTGCTGAGTGTGTTGCCACCTGCAGGTGTGCTCATATGTTCCCCTTCTGCCCAATGGCGGCGGACCTACCCGCGCTAACGACAGGTAAGACTCCCGCGGGTTTGGTCCGGTTCCCGCTTTCCGGTGGACCACAACTCAGCTCAATGCCCGAGCCGACCGGACCGCTAGCTCGCACACCTGACGCATCGCGTCGTCTTGGCCGTGGCGGCTTTGACATCCGATGCTGATCCGGACAGCTTTGTCGACCAACACAGTCCATCGGATGTCATGATCAGAACGGACCTCCCGATAGGTCACTGCCGGGCGGCCGGCACTACGGCCGGCCGGGTTGAAGTCGACGAATATGCCGGCCGGCTCCGCGTCTATAGCGTGTTTGAGAAACTCGGCGGTGGCGCCCAAAGTCGCTAAAGCAACCCGCGACTGCGTCACGTGCAGGGCCAACTCCGGGTCCGACGGTGATGTGACCTGCACCCGCGCCGAGCCGGGCCCGGCTACAACGCGTCGCATCGGCCACTGAGCCGGAACCTCCAGCGCGACATGACCTTCCACTAGGAACGTTGTCGGCATGCCAGCGCCCGCGGGTGCGCCGTGATAGCTCAGTGCGCTCACTCCAAGCACTGCGCTGATCAGTAGTACAACCAGTGCGAGCCTCCAACGACGGCGGTGGTCAGGCCTCGCAGCGTCGGCGCAATCCGAGTCGCAGGCGTTGCTTTCGCCCGGAATGATCCCTGTAGCAAGCTCTCTCAACCGAGTGTCGTCGACTTGCATCGCAGTCATACCACCGCGATCACGCAGTCCTTCGGCGATCATCGCCGCCAGCGCGCCGGCAGCTTTCACTGTGCTCGGCGCGTCGATTGCCACCGTCTCGGTCGTGTCCGACGCCATCTTGAGAATGGAACGCACGACCGCTTCAGCGACACACTGCTGGTCTCTATGGCGGGTTTCGGCGACGACTGCGGCGCCGGTGATAACCACGAAGCAGTCAGCGATTTCAACGACAACCGTCGCGTGCCGGGATTCGGATGGAGATGCCTGGCTCAGCAGCCACGACCGCGGTCGCATCACGACCTCGGCGGCGAGAACCTGCGAGGCTGCACTGACCAGATCAACGCGCGCCGGTGCCCACCACGATGGGTGGACGACAGTCGCAGTTTCGCCGATCCCGCAGTCCACCGACCCCAGCACAGTCCGCCACAACGACTCGACGGCGACCGGACGGAAGTCAACCAGGGTTACCGGATCGTCCATACTCTCGAGGGCGGCCCTTTCGATCTCGCTGTCAACGATCGCGTCTCCACCGCAACATAGTCGACGGATCGCGCTCGGACCGACCTCGACCATGTGCGCGGTCATGGCGGCGGGCTCCAGGCAACCTGCACCAGCTGCGGGCCGCCCCGACGAGTGATCAGCGTGCCGCGGCCAGGCGGCATAGGCGACTGGCGCACGGACCCGATCACCAAGCCCTCGTCCGGACTTCCACTCATCACCAATGCCATACAGCCGGCATCGCGCAGCCCGGCGAGCAACGGCTCGAACATGGCACGGGCCGCACCGCCACTGCGTCGCCCCACCAGAAGGTGCAAGCCCAAGTCGCGAGCGTGCGGTAGAAAGTCCAACAGCGGCATCAGCGGATTGCCTCCAGTCCTGCCGACCAGGTCGTAATCGTCGATCACGAGATATATCTCTGGCCCCGACCACCAAGACCTGGTGCGCAATTGCGCGGGGGTGGCGTTCGGAGGAGGCATTCGTCGGCGCAGCCGCTCGGTTAGCCGCGGTATTACCTCGCTGACTGCATCCGCCGAAGCAAAGTATCCGCCAAGCTGCTCGGACTGGGGCTCGACGACGCCAAGGAGCGAGCGCCGGAAATCGACGAGGAGCAATTGGCATTGTGCGGCAGTCGTGGTCCGCAAGAGCTCGCGGCAAATGGCGCGCAACGTAGCTGTCTTTCCGCACTCGCTGTCTCCGAGGATCAGCAGATGTAGCTGCTGCGCGAAATCGATTGCTACCGGACGTAGTTCACTCTCCTCGAGGCCGATCAGGAGGCCAGCGTCCATGCCGTCAGCTGCCCGCTCAACCATGCTGCGGTGGTCGATCTGTAAGGGCAATAGCGGAATCGGGGGCGCAGTCCATCCGCCATGACGGCCCCGCAACATCTCTCCTACCCGCGCACCAGCCTCGACCAGGCCGGAGTTCGAGTCGGCGCCGTCCAGCCTCGGCAGAGCAACGACCATGTGCAATCCATCGTGGGAAAGCCCCCGACCCGGTTTTCCTTCGGGGACTTGCTGCGCCCGCCGGCGGTCCAGTTCGGAATCCGTAGGATCGCCGAGCCGCAACTCGATTCGGGTTCCGATCTGATCCTTTAGCGCGGGACGAATCTCGGCCCAGCGCGACGCAGACATCACGACATGCACACCGAATGAGAGTCCCTGAGCGGCAAGCGTGGTGACCGATGTCTCGATCATTTCGAATTCGAGGTGCAGGCTGGCCCAGCCGTCAACAATCAGAAAAACATCACCAAAACGGTCGCATACCGGATCTTGTATCGCCTTCAGCTGCCGATACTGCACCATCGATTCGATCCCATGGTTGCGAAAGAGCGTCTCGCGGGACCGAATGATTGCCTCGAGCTGAGTGATCGTGCGTCGGGCCAACTGCGGATCTGCTCGACCGGCCACCGAACCGACGTGCGGCCAGTCTCGGAGCGATGCCAATACCCCACCGCCGAAGTCGAGACAGTAGAACTGCACCGTGCTCGGATCGTTGGTGATGGCCAGCGCTGTGATCAGCGTACGCAGAGTTGTCGATTTGCCGGATTGAGGTGCTCCGACTACAGCGACATTGCCAGCGGCTCCAGACAAGTCGACGATCAGCGGTGTGCGGCGCTGCTCGAACGGGCGATCAACGACACCGATGGCAACCGTCAACGCGGGCATCGGTTCGGCGTCACCCAGCACGGCATCCAGGGCCGGTGCCGACCCGAGCGGCGACAGCCACACTTCGTGCGCTCGCGGGCCATGTCCGGACAGCCGCTCTATGACCGTTTGCAGGACACTGCGGCAATCGACATCTGCCTCGACTCTGGTCGCAACCGGTCCGGTTGGTTCAGTGGTAAACAATCGGACTGGCACGGATATCCCGTCGCGGTGGGGCGAAACGAAATCGCCTGCGGAGCAGCGAGTTTCAGCACGGAGTGGACCGGAGACATACGCAGTCTGAAAGCGGATCAAGTCGTCCGTGCCGGCCCGCAGGTAGGCGGCGCCCGGCATGTTGGGCAATTCATAAGCGTCGGATGTTCCCAGAACAAGCCTCGATTCGTTTACCGACAATGTTTTCAGACACACGCGATACGACAGATGTGACTCCAACCCGCGCAGTCTGCCCTCGTCGAGACGTTGACTGGCCAGAAGCAGATGTATGCCCAAAGATCGACCGAGTCGGCCGATCGCCACGAAGACGTCAGCGAAATCTGGATGCTGACTGAGCAATTCGGAGAACTCGTCGACGATGATGAATAGTGCTGGGAGGGGGGCTAGTTGAGCTCCGGCTCGGCGCACGCGCTCATGAGCAGCGATCCCGTCGAGGTTGCCTGCCGCGCGAAGCACTTCCTGGCGGCGGTTCATTTCACCGGTCAGGGCATCACGCATTCGTGTGACCAGTGCCGCCTTGTCCGACAGGTTCGTGATGACAGCTGCCACGTGCGGCGCGGGCTCCAATCCGGAGAAGGTCGCACCACCCTTGAAGTCGATTAGGACCAGGTTGAGTGCCTCCGGTGAATGGCAGGCCATCATCCCGAGTGCGACCGTGCGCAAGAACTCCGACTTACCTGACCCGGTCGCCCCGATACAGAGTCCGTGTGGGCCCAATCCCTTCTCAGCGGCCTCCTTGATGTCGAGCTCGAGCGGTGCACCCGCGACCGTTGTGCCGATCGGAACACGAAGCCGATCGCGGGAACCTCTGCTGTTCCAGCAGTCAGGCGGAGCGTAGGAGGCAACATCGCCAATTCCGACGAGATCCTGCCAGCCCGTGCCGCCCCATGCCGCCAACGCATCCGGACCGCCTGCCCGATAGCCGGCCAGCCTTTGCGCGCAGGCCAGCGCAGCGGTGTAACTCATCCGATCCGGGCGTAAGGACAATTCGCCGTCGCCGGAAAGCAGCGTCGCCGGTTCGTCCTCGCTTACCCGCAGCCGCAGTACCCCCGCTATTGCCGGGTCGCCGCCGCCGCTCTGGATCGTCAACAAGGTCACGCCGTCGGTGGCACTTGCGATCGCCCATCCATTGCTACCGACGACGTCACCGTCGACGACGACCACCACGTAAGGCCGCGCCGGCAGGCCGGCAGGCCTTTCGTCGACCAACAAGCCGGCGAGCGCCTTCTCGGCTGCTGCCAGCGACGGATACACCATCCGGGCCGAGCCAAGGTGGTCTTTGACGTGCGGATGTCGATTGTGCGGCAACCATTTCAACCAGTCCCAGTGGGATCGGTTGCGATCACTGATAGCGGCGGCAATCAATACCAGGCGCGGACTGTGCATAACGGCCAGTTGACAAATCGTCGCGCGCAACAGTGCACGCGCCTGTGTCGGGTCTCCGCCGAAGGTCACGGCCGCTAGCCCGGGTAGAGCGATCGCGACGGGCGCGTCCGGAATTGTCGAGTGCGTTTGGAGAAAGCGGTGCAGCGCAGTCACGGTTATGGGATCCAGTCGGCGCACTGATCCGATCGGCGGCGCGACCAAACAGGTGGCAAGACGCTGCGAACCGATACCGATCCGCGCATGGCAAAAATCCGGGTCCGCTGCTCGCCGCTCCCACATCCGGCATCCGCCCACCAGAGTCCACAAGGCGTCAGGGTCCGGATGGCACCAGATCAGCGAAGACCGCTGTCCCGCAGCGGTCTTGATGGCGGCGGCACGCAGGTCGGACAGGTAGCCCAGGTACTCCGCGCGCCCGGCGTTGATCTCGCCGCGGCGCCGATCTGCGCCGGAGAATACCGTCGCCACCGCCGACAAGAGCATCACCAGCGGAAACATCATGAATGCCGGATTACGCGCCAGCGCCGACCGTGAATAGAAGACCACCGCCATCGTCCCCACCGTCGCGATGGCCGTGACGACCGGCATAAAACGGATCATCAGATTGGTCTGTGCCGGTCGAGTTACTTCCGGGGGCGCCGCGACAACAATGTCGGCGGTTTCGAACACGGGAGTGGGCAATCGTCCTGGCGGAATGAATTCCACAGTCGCAGTGCTGCCGAACTGCCCCACTCAGCCCTCCCCACGCCTAGCCCGCGGCCCACTTAGTCGCCCTCGGGATGCGATTGGCACCGTAAGCACACGCGAAATCGGCTGCAAGTCGCCTGTGGATCAACGCATACGGAGTATCGGCCTACCGGCTAGCGTCCGGGTCGGCGAACGGAGGTCGTGGTGCATCAAACAGTGGCAGAACGCACCCAAAACAGTGGATCCCATCCGACTGGCGGCGGGTTGCGTCGGTTGTCGGTCTATGCCGACTCCATCCGCGTCGACTTGGCGCTGCCGGCTGCGGTGCCCATCGGATCGCTGATACCGCCGATTGTCGAAATCCTGACCGGTGAAGGTCGTTACGGCGCTGGGCCGGTGGCTATCCAGCATCAGCTTTCCCTTCCGGGCAACATTGCACTGGACCCGTCGAAGACACTGGCCCAGGTAGGGATCAGAGACGGCAGTATTTTAATTCTGACCGGCTCGTCGACCGAACTAACGGCACCGCGTTTCGATGACGCAGCAGAGGCGGTGTCGGTGTTGCTCGCTGAGACGGTGCGGCCTCGGACCCGACGAGCGGCACGGCTTATCGGCGCGCTGGTAGGCAGTTGCCTGGCCGGCGTAACCGCGGCGGTGTTGCTTCGAACAATGTTTGATACCAACGATCCTCGCCGCACCGGCAGCGCCGGCGTGGCCGCGACGGTCGGTTTCCTCATTCTGCTGACGGCGGTAATCGCGTGTCGCGTATTTCGCGACCGGTCCGCCGGGCTGACGCTGGGTCTACTGGCCAGCGGATTCGCCGCAATTGCCGGCTTGCTGGCGGTACCCGGCGGTCCGGGAGCTCCGAACGCGTTGTTCGCGACCGCTGCTGCGGCGACGTCGGCGGCCGTGATGCGTGCGATAGGTTGCTGCGCAGTGATATTCACCGCGTTGGCGTGTTTTACGACGGTCGGAGCGGCTGCGGCGTTCGTGGGCGCGATCACCGCCGTCCCGCTACAGGCTATTGGCGCGGCGGTCGCGGCGATATCGCTGGTGTTGGTCGAAGTGTCCGCACCGATGTCGATCATGCTCGCGGGGTTGTCCCCACAGCCGGCCTCGGACCCGGATGCCACTCGAGGAGACCCGATGCTTTGTCCACATCGTCTGAGCGCCAAAGCGATCCGTGCCTACGATTGGCTTACCAGTCTGGTCGTCGGATTCTCGGCTTCGGCCGCGCTGGGAGCTATCGGTGCGGTAGTCGGACTGTACTTGGCCGGCGGCCAAAGCGCCCCTGGCATCGCGTTCGCCACCATAACCGGCGGTGTGCTGCTGTTGCGGGCGCGCTCACATCGCGAACTTGCGAGATCCGTGCCGCTGATCGTCAGTGGAACAGCCGCGCTCAGCGCTGCTCTCGTCGTCGCGGCCGCTGTCTATCCACTGCACACGCCTCAGGTAGCCGCGGCGTCGATGCTGCTGGCCGCCGTCGCGCTGTGCCTCGGCTTCATCAACCACACGGTGGCTGTCTCCCCCGTCGGACGACGAAGTGTCGAGCTGTTGGAGTATCTCGGTCTGGCCGTCGTCGTGCCGCTGACGTGCTGGATCTGCGGCCTTTACGGCGCTGCGCGCGGCTTGAACCTGCCGTGACGGCGGTGCAGTTCCGACCGCTTCGGTGTGCAGCGGCAGCGGCGGTAGTCGCCGCGCTGCCGCAGTGCGCCGCACCACCCGCGCATGCGGTCTCGCCGCCGCCGATCGACAACAGCCGGCTACCTCAGCCGGCACCGCCGAGCCCTCCGCAGCCCACCGTGCAGCGTGAGATCTGCGCAGTGCCGTCCCTGACTCGCGATGCCGACCCGCCCATCGCCTCCAGCCAACTCTCTGGGCTTGACCTGCCAGAGGTTTGGAAACTCACCCGTGGTTCGGGCCAACGGGTCGCCGTGATCGACACCGGGGTTTCGCCGCACCCTCGGCTGCCCGGCACGGCGGTCGGCGGTGACTATGTGTTCACCGGGGACGGCGCCCAAGATTGCGACGGACACGGGACCGCAGTGGCCGGGATCATCGCCGCCGCAACGGATCCCAATCATGGCGACGGCTTCAGCGGGGTAGCCCCGGGCGTCAGTTTGATCACCATCCGCCAGTCCAGCACCAAGTTCGGCGCCGTAGCGGATCCGTCCACCTCCGGATTCGGTGATGTCGACACCATGGCAAGAGCCGTACGGACCGCCGCGGACCTCGGCGCTTCGGTGATCAACATCTCCTCGGTTGCTTGCATCCGTACCGGGTCGGCGCTTGACGACCGCGCACTCGGCGCGGCGCTTTCCTACGCGGTCGACGTCAAGAACGCCGTTGTGGTGACCGCCGCCGGAAATACCGGTGCCGGGCAGTGCCCCGCTCAGCAACCCGAAGCAACGTGGGACTCGGCGACGGTTGTGGTCAGTCCGGCCTGGTACGACGACTACGTGCTGACCGTGGGTTCGGTAAACGCACACGGCGAACCGTCGTCGTTCACCCTTGCCGGGCCGTGGGTGGATGTCGCCGCCCCCGGCGAAGCGGTGATATCGCTGAGCTCGTCGGGTAACGGGTTAGTCAATGCGCTTGGCGGGTCACAGGGTCCGACTCCCCTGTCGGGTACCAGTTACGCCGCGCCGGTGGTCAGCGGCCTGGCGGCGCTGATCCGATCCCGGTTCGCGAAGTTGACGGCCCGGCAGGTGATGCAACGCATCAAGGCCACCGCGCATCATCCACCCGGCGGATGGGATCCGCGGGTCGGCGCGGGGCTGGTGGACGTGCTTGCCGCGGTCAGCACGGACCCCCCGGTGAGCCTTGCTCCTCCACCACCGCGCGCACCGGTGCCGATACTCCCGGCCCCGCTTCCTGCGCCGGCGGATCACAGCGCGCGGAACACGGCGTTCGCTGGTGCAGCCATCTGCGGTGGCGTACTGGTGGCGGTGTTGGCCACCGGCGCATTGCGGACCAGACTACCGAGAGCCCGCCGTCGACCGGGCTGGTCTGTAGCCACCGGCGAGAGTGTCTTGGGCGACTGAGGCGTTGGCTCTACTCAGCTCTGGCCCCGCGGGCAGCTTGGCCAATACCGGCCACGGCGCCGGGACCATCGTGTCAGGCAGGCCAAGATCGTGTGCCGCATCGTCGTCGTGGACGGCGAATCGCACGCCGGTATCGGTGATTAGGTATCGGGTGCCCGCGCGGGCGTTGTCTCCGGACAAGCCGGTGGCGCGGACATAGGCACTTCGCCCGGGCGGGAGATAAACGGCGTCGACGGCCGGGCCGTTGCCATCGGCCTGTGTCAACGTCACCGACTCCTGGCCGACCGGGATGGGCAGGCCGTCGGCCGAAAACGAGATCTCGACAGCGCCCGACGCCGTATGCGTCCACCTGACGCAGAGCGTCTTAACGCCGGCATTTACCGAAGTCGGCGCCCGGTCGGGAAAGGTGGACAACGGCAGCCCGGTCACCGTACGAGTGGCGCGGATGACATCGGGCGCTACCGAGATGGCGGTGCGGGTGCCTTGCGAGTTGGCAAATCGCACCAGATCCGCGGCAACCTGCCCGACGCGTTGGACCCCGTCTCTGAGTACGACGTAATACTCGTCGCCGCGCGCGCGGGTCATGCGGAGCACACTGCCGACCGGGAATCCGGGGAGTGCGGCCGGTCCGCGGCTGCCGGCATCGGGAATCTGCGGCGCGGCGATGGGCGGCGTCTCTGGGATGACGTTCAGCAGAACCGGTGACACCGTCAATGGGACCTGACCTTCAAGCCCTAGTGCGCGCACAACCGCAGATTCATCGAGGTTCACCACGGCTCGGCGACCGTCGTAGAGCAGGTAAGTCGACCCGCCGGAAGCCGGCCTAACCAGCAGGGTCTGTTCGCGCGCCAGGACATGTGACAGCGGTCCCTCGGCCCGGCCAATGACGACTGTGGTGTTCAGCGGCGCGCCATCGCGGCTGTCACACACCGCCCACCGCAATTCGTCCGCGGCGAGTGGCGTCCCCAGCAATTGCGGAGCACCGGGGATGCCCAGTAGAGGACCCCTTTTGCCGTGACTTAATTCCGACTCGGACGTCGGCTGCGGGTCGGCGCTTGTTTTCATGATCAACCTTGCCGAGGCCAGGTTCAGCACCGGATGCAGTGTTTCACCCATTCGGACGTAGAGCGCCCCCGACTGCTTCCCCATCACGATCGGCGCGTTTGCCAGCGCTGGTTGTGGGCGCAGAACGGCCAGCACCGCACATCCGGCCAGCAGGATGATCGCCAGCACGGAGCCGGCCATCAGCGACTGCGCGGGCGCGCGGATCGGCTCGTTGACGTCGCGGATGTCCCCGCCCAGCAGCGCACACTCGATGCGACGCAGCAAAAATCGATACCCGCTGATGTGCAGCCGCGTGGTCGGTTGCCATGCCATCCAGTCCCCCTGGGTCCCCGTTGGCTTCACGATATGCAGTGGTCACGCGGGGCTCTGCCGTCCATCCACAGTGAGGGGCCGGACAACCGCCAATGTGACCTAACGCCCAGTTCCGCGTAAAATTGCCCCGTGCGCACCCATCACCTGAGCAGTTCCGTGTCCCATCGTGCCTGGTCACGCAGCCTGCACCGCGCCGGTCTGGGCGCCGCCGCGCTGCTGGCCGCCGGCGTGCTGCTGGTCGCGCCGAGCGCCGTTCGGAGCGCCCTCCCCTCGGCCGGTGCCGACAACTGCCCGGACGTCGCGGTGACCTTCGCCCGCGGCACCGACGAGCCGGCCGGCCTGGGTCGTGTCGGCCAGTCCTTGGTTGACCAGCTGCGCCAGAACACCGGCAAGCACATCGACGCCTACCCCGTCAACTACAAGGCCAGCCTGCTGCAGTTGCACGGGGGCGACGGCGCCAACGACGCCATCAACCACATCAAGTCCGTGGCTGACAAATGCCCGAACACCCCGCAGGTGCTCGGCGGATACTCGCAGGGCGCGTCGGTGATCGACATCGTCACCGGGGTTCCGATCGGCGGCATCGGCTGGGGCGGCTCGCTGCCGCCGCAGTACGCCAACAACATCGTCGCGGTGACCACCTTCGGCAACCCGGCTGACCGCAGCGGCGGCCCGATATCGCAGCAGAGCGCGATGTTCGGCGCCAAGGCCATCGACTTCTGCAACCCCGAGGACCCGATTTGTCACGCCGGCCCCGGCAACCAGTGGAGCGGGCACACCGAGGGCTACGTGCCGGTCTACACCAACCAGGCGGCCAGCTTCGTTCAGACCAGGCTGTTGTCGGTGCTGTCCCCCACGGCGCCCCAAGGACCCATGGGCGTGCCACCAGGGCCGATGGGTGTGCCACCAGGGCCGATGGGCGTGCCACCTGGGCCTGGGCCTGGGCCCGCGCCTGAACCCGGACCTGGTGGCTTCGGTCCGTCGGTCGTCGATCAGACCCAGCCCACCGCGTTTCACTGATAAGTCCCCCACCCCGCGGACCTTCGGGCAGCGCACTACTATCGGGCCATGAAGCTGCGCTCGGTAAGCCCATCACCCCAGTCGATTCCGGTCAGGTTCGCGGTCGCCGGCTTGCTCGCCGCAGCGTTAGTGCTTGCGCCCGCAACAACACGCACGCCGGCCTCGACGCTGATCCCGACGGCATCGGCCGCATGCCCCGACGCCGAGGTGGTCTTCGCTCGAGGGCGACAGGAATCGCCCGGCGCCGGGGTCCTCGGTAACGCCTTCACCAGCGCATTACGGTCCAAGGTCAACAAAAACGTCAGTCTCTACGCGGTGCGCTACCCTGCCGACACCGAGGTCGACATCGGTGCCAACGACATGAGCGCGCACGTCCAGTCCACGATCAACAGCTGCCCGAACACCCGCGTGGTGCTGGGCGGCTATTCGCTCGGCGCCGCGGTCACCGACGTCGTGATGGCGGCTCCTGGCCCAATGTTCGGCTTCACCAATCCCCTGCCACCGGGCTCCGATCAGCACATCGCGGCGGTCGCACTCTTCGGCAACGGCAGCCAGTGGGTCGGGCCGATCACGAACTTCAACCCGGTCTACACCGACCGGACCATCGACATGTGCCACGGCACCGACCCCATCTGCAACCCGGCCGACCCGCACACCTGGTCGGAGAACTGGCCACAGCACTCGGCGAGCAACTATATCCAGGACGGCATGGTCAATCAGGCCGCCGACTTCGTCGCCGGCAAGCTGGCGTAGTCAATCGCGCCGGGAGTGCTAAGACAACCATGCAGGTTGTTTCAGCGACCCATTAGCTTTGCTCGCTAATATCCGCTCATGAAATTTGCTCCGATCGGCCCCAGGCCACAGTCGGGCGGCAGGTCAAGCACCGTAAATCGGGCGGCCGCCTTGGTGGGCGCCGCGTTGCTCGCAGTCGGTTTTCTCGTCGCCCCGGCGCTGGCGCCCTTCCCGACCGCGACGCCGATTCCGACGGCGTCGGCGGCGTGCCCGGATGCCGAAGTTGATTTCGCACGGGGCCGCGAAGAATCTCCCGGTGTCGGCGAGGTCGGCCAGGCGTTCATCAACTCGCTGCAAACGAAGGTGCCGCACATGTCGATCGGCTCCTACGGGGTCAACTACCCCGCCGACGTCAGCGTCACCAAGGGCTCCAACGACATGAGCGCCCACGTTCAATCCATGGCGGCAAGTTGCCCGAACACCAAGTTGGTGCTCGGCGGTTATTCGCTGGGTGCTGCCGCGGCCGATGTGGTGGTCGCCATGAACAAACCGGGATTCGGCTACGCCGATGTTCTGCCGCCAAACCTGGACCAGCACGTCGCGGCGGTCGCCTTGTTCGGTAATGGCACTCGGGCTGTGCTCGGTCCGGTGCCCGACTTCAGCCCCGCCTTCGCCGGAAAGACCATCGACCTGTGCGCCGCCGGCGACCCGATCTGCACCGGAGGTGTGCACGATCTGCATTGGTCGAGCCATCTGCAGCCGTCGTACATCAGCTCCGGGCTGGTGGATCAGGCGGCAAGCTTCGTCGCCGGAAAGCTGTAGACCGCTCAGTCGCACGTCCGCAGGTCGCGGGTAATCAACGTCCGCGCCTGCAGTTCGCTGTCCGGCGGGTAATCCACGCCGATCAACGTCAAACCCCGCGCTGGGGCGGCGGCGAAATCGCTGGACCGGCGGGTGGAGGTGAGCAGCTGACTGCACCAGGCGGGGCTGCGTCGGTGCTCCCCGACGGCCAGCAGCGCCCCGACCAGCGATCGCACCATCGACCAGCAGAACGCGTCCGCGGTGACGTGCGCGCTGATCAGATCACCTTCACGGTCCCAGTCGAACCGCTGCAGGTCGCGAATTGTCGTCGCCGCTTCGCGGTGACGGCAAAACGCTGCGAAGTCGTGCAGCCCCAACAGGTTTCGCGATGCCGCCGTCATGGCGTCAACGTCAAGCGTGCGCGGCCAGCCGGTGATATAGCGAGCCTGATGGGGCTCCACCCCGTAGGCCGCGGTCGAAATCCGGTAGACGTAGTGACGGCGCAGGGCCGAGAATCGTGCGTCGAAACCCGCTGGCGCGCGCACGATCCGGCGGATCCGGACATCGACGGGCAGCAACCGGCCCAGACGCCGGACCAGCGGCAAAAACTCCGGTTCAGTTGGTCGCGGCGAACGAGGATAGGCGTTGGGCAGTGCGTCGACTGGAACGTCGGCATGGGCTACCTGCCCGATGGCATGCACGCCGGTGTCGGTGCGCCCCGCCGCTCGCAACCGCACCGGAGTCCGAAACACCGTCGAGAGCGCATCCTCGAGCAGGCCCGCCACCGTGCGCTGACCTGATTGCGTTGCCCATCCGGCGAAATCCGTACCGTCGTAGGCGATATCGAGCCGAAGACGAACGCACCCGCCATCGGCGTCGATGGCGGGCACGTCGTTCAACGGCGAACTGTTAGGACTTGTCAGCGTCCTCGGCTTCCGCTTCAGCGGCCTCCGGCTCAGGAGCGGCCTCCGGCGCAGGGGCTTCCGCCTCAGCTTCCGACTCGGCCGTCGTGGCCTCTGCGGCTTCGTCGTCGGCGGTTTCAGCCTCGGCCGCAACCTCGTCGACCTCCGGCTCGACTGCTGCCGCCGGTGCCTTTGCAGCGGCCTTCGAAGCGCCAACCCGACGCGCGCGGTCGGCTTCCGAGGTCACCGTCTTCTCCCGCACCAGTTCGATCACCGCCATCGGCGCGTTGTCGCCCTTACGCGCCTCGACTTTGATGATGCGGGTGTAGCCGCCGTTGCGGTCGGAGAAGAACGGCCCGATCTCCGCGAACAAGGCGTGCACCACGTCCTTGTCGCGGATCTTCTTGAGGACCTCTCGACGGTTGTGCAGCGTGCCCTTTTTGGCGTGGGTGATCAGCTTCTCCGCGTACGGCCGCAGCGCCCGGGCCTTCGGCTCGGTGGTCTTGATCCGGCCGTGCTCGAACAGCGCCGTAGCCAGGTTGGCCAGAAGGGCCTTCTGGTGCGAAGACGACCCGCCGAGGCGAGGGCCCTTGGTGGGCTTGGGCATTGCTGTGGCTCCTGTCTAGATTCTCAACGCTTTAGAGCTGTTCGGTTTCGGCGTAGTCCTCGTCATAGGCACCCTCGCTGGACCAGGTGCCGGTGGCGACGTCGTAGCCGGCGACCTCCGACGGGTCGAAGCTGGCCGGGCTGTCCTTGAGCGACAGACCCAACTGGTGCAGCTTGACCTTGACCTCGTCGATGGACTTCTGACCGAAGTTGCGGATGTCGAGCAGATCGGACTCGGTGCGTGACACCAATTCGCCGACGGTGTGCACACCCTCGCGCTTGAGGCAGTTGTATGAGCGCACGGTCAAATCCAGGTCGTCGATCGGCAGCGCGAACGACGCGATGTGGTCCGCCTCGGCCGGCGACGGCCCGATCTCGATGCCCTCCGCCTCGATGTTGAGTTCGCGTGCCAGACCGAACAATTCGACCAGCGTCTTACCCGCCGACGCCAGCGCGTCACGGGGGCCGATCGAGCTCTTGGTCTCGACGTCGAGGATCAACTTGTCAAAGTCGGTGCGCTGCTCGACGCGGGTGGCGTCCACCTTGTAGGTCACCTTGAGCACCGGCGAGTAGATGGAATCGACTGGGATACGGCCGATTTCGGCGCCCGACGCCTTGTTCTGCACGGCCGGGACGTAACCGCGGCCACGCTCGACGACGAGCTCGATCTCGAGCTTGCCCTTGTCGTTCAGCGTTGCGATGTGCATCTCGGGGTTGTGCACGGTGACGCCGGCCGGCGGCACGATGTCGCCAGCGGTGACCTCGCCCGGGCCCTGCTTACGCAGGTACATGGTCACCGGCTCGTCCTCCTCCGAGGACACCACGAGGCTCTTGAGGTTCAAGATGATGTCGGTGACGTCTTCCTTGACGCCTGGCACGGTGGTGAACTCGTGCAGCACGCCGTCGATGCGGATACTGGTGACGGCCGCGCCGGGAATCGACGACAGCAGCGTGCGGCGCAGCGAATTGCCCAGCGTGTAACCGAATCCCGGCTCCAGTGGCTCGATGACGAACTGCGAACGGCTGTCGCTGACGACCTCTTCGGAGAGGGTGGGTCGCTGTGAGATCAGCATGGTGTTTCTTCTTCTCCTTCTCGGCACCCGCTATTTGATGCCGCTAAGACCTACACCGGCGGTGCAGGGGTACTACTTCGAGTAGAACTCGACGATCAGCTGCTCGGTGAGCGGGACGTCGATCTGCGCCCGTTCCGGCACTTGGTGGATCAGGATGCGTTGCCGCTCGCCGACCACCTGCAGCCAGCTGGGGATCGGACGATCGCCGGCGGTCTCGCGAGCGATCTGGAACGGCACGCTGTTCAGCGACTTCTCCTTGACATCGATGATGTCGTACTGCGACACCCGATAACTGGGGATGGTCACCTTGACGCCATTGACCGTGAAGTGGCCATGGCTTACCAGCTGGCGGGCCATCCGGCGAGTCCGGGCAATCCCGGCGCGGTAGACCACGTTGTCCAGCCGGGTCTCCAGAATCTGCAGCAGCCGCTCACCGGTCTTGCCGGTGCGGCCCACTGCCTCTTCGTAGTAGCGGCGGAACTGCTTCTCCATCACGCCATAGGTGAAGCGGGCCTTCTGCTTCTCCTGCAGCTGCAGCAGGTACTCGCTCTCCTTGATCCGCGCGCGGCCGTGCTGGCCCGGCGGGTAAGGACGCTTCTCGAACGCCTGGTCGCCGCCGACGAGGTCGGTGCGCAGCCGGCGTGATTTCCGTGTGATAGGTCCGGTGTAACGAGCCATTGTCTGTTCTCCTCCTAGACCCGACGGCGCTTGGGCGGACGGCAGCCGTTGTGCGGCTGGGGGGTGACGTCAGAGATCGCGCCGACCTCCAGGCCGGCGGCCTGTAGCGACCGGATGGCGGTCTCTCGACCCGACCCGGGCCCCTTCACGAACACGTCGACCTTTTTAACCCCGTGCTCCTGGGCCTTGCGGGCAGCGTTCTCAGCGGCCAGCTGGGCGGCGAACGGCGTCGACTTACGCGAACCCTTGAAGCCGACGTGGCCCGACGATGCCCAGGCGATGACATTGCCCTGCAGGTCGGTGATCGTCACGATCGTGTTGTTGAACGTGCTCTTGATGTGGGCAGCGCCGTGCGGGACGTTCTTCTTTTCCCGCCGCCGGGTCTTCTGGCCCTTCTTGGGCGCCGCGGCGCCTGCCTTCTTAGCTGGGGGCATGACTTATCTGGCCTTCTTCTTGCCTGCGATGGTGCGCTTGGGACCCTTGCGGGTGCGCGCGTTGGTCTTGGTGCGCTGACCGCGCACCGGCATGCCGCGGCGGTGCCGTAGCCCCTGGTAGCAGCCGATCTCGATCTTGCGGCGGATGTCGGCCTGCACCTCACGGCGCAGGTCACCCTCGACCTTCAAGTTGGCTTCGATGTAGTCGCGCAGGTGGGTTACCTGATCGTCGGTCAGGTCCTTGGTGCGGAGCTCTTTGTCGATCCCGGTGGCGGCCAGGATTTCGTTAGAACGGGTACGGCCGACGCCGTAGATGTAGGTCAACGCGACCTCCATGCGCTTGTCGCGCGGGAGGTCGACGCCCACAAGTCGAGCCATGGGTGGCATTCCTTCTGTTCGCGGAGGTCTGATCCCAGCCCGTTCCCGGCTGACTGCTCCGGGGTCCGGCCTCCGTTCCGGACGTAGCTGAACTGGCCCATCTCTATAGATGCCAGCCGTTCAGTGCTGCTGGGAGGTCTGCATTCAGTTGTCGGCGTCTAATCGTCCGGTTCCTCCTCGGGCCGCTCCACGGCCCGCATCGTCACCGGACGGCAGCGGACGGGCTAGCCCTGGCGCTGCTTGTGGCGCGGATCAGAGCAGATCACCATGACCCGCCCATGCCGACGGATCACCCTGCACTTGTCGCAGATCGGCTTGACGCTCGGGTTCACCTTCACGGCTGTTTCGATCCTGTTCTGTCTACTAGTCGGGGTTAATCGTTCGGGCGGTTCGGTTACTTGTAGCGGTACACGATGCGGCCCCGGGACAGGTCGTAGGGAGACAACTCCACCACCACCCGGTCCTCGGGCAGGATGCGGATGTAGTGCTGCCGCATTTTGCCGCTGATGTGGGCAAGCACCTTGTGGCCGTTCTCCAGCTCAATGCGAAACATCGCATTGGGCAGGGGCTCGACCACGCGGCCCTCGACCTCGATGGCGCCGTCCTTCTTGGCCATAACTTCTCAGAAATCCTCGTCTTTGGTTTCGTTCGCTTCTACGCCCGGATCGGTGCAGCATTCGCCGGCTTTGCAACGTGAACCGGTGACAGGAAATTCCTAGGACTGGGCACGAGAAAAGTCAGCGCGATGCGCCGTTGCTCTACGATACCCGCTGATTCCGGCTGGCCAAAATCGCTGCGAGCGGAATCGGACCGGCCGACCTCCCCCCACGCGCGGGCCCTGACAAGCGCATACTTAATGCCGATGACTCGTCCCGATCCCCAACCCCGCAAACCCGTGATGCTGACCGTCGACGACGACCCCGCGGTGTCCCGGGCGGTTGCCAGGGATCTGCGTCGCCACTACGGCGAGGCCCACCGGATCGTGCGGGCGGAATCGGGCCCCGATGCGCTGGACACCCTCAAGCAACTCAAGCTGCGGGGCGAGACGGTCGCGGTGCTCGTCGCCGACTACCGGATGCCGCAGATGACGGGTATCGAATTCCTCGAGCAGGCGATGGATTTGTATCCGGCGGCGCGGCGGGTGCTGCTGACCGCCTACGCCGACACCCACGCCGCCATCGACGCAATCAACGTCGTCGACCTCGACCACTACCTGCTCAAGCCGTGGGATCCACCGGAGGAAAAGCTCTATCCCGTCATCGACGCGCTGCTTGACGCCTGGCGGGCGGCACCGGAGCGCGCCATCCCGCACACCAAGGTGATCGGGCACCGCTGGTCGGCGCGGTCCTGGCAGGTGCGCGACTTCCTGGCCCGCAATGGGCTCTACTACACCTGGTTCATGGCCGACGAGCCCGCCGGCGAGCGGCTGCTACACGCAGCCGGCGAGGACGGCCTGCGGCTGCCGGTCGTCGTGACCGAACGCGGCGAACCGCTCGTCGAACCCACCGACGCCGAACTGGCGGACACGTTGGGCCTGACCACGACGCCGTCGCAGGATTTCTACGACCTGATCGTGGTCGGCGGCGGGCCCGCGGGCTTGGCCGCCGCCGTGTACGGCGCGTCCGAGGGTCTGCGCACGGTGCTCATCGAACGCACCGCGACGGGCGGTCAGGCCGGTCAGAGCTCGCGGATCGAGAACTATCTGGGCTTTCCGGACGGGGTGTCAGGCGGTCAGTTGGCGGACCGGGCACGCAGACAGGCCGAAAAGTTCGGTGCCGAACTCATCACCGCCCGCGCCGCCACCGCGCTGGAGGTGAACGGTTCCAAGCGCACCGTGCGATTCGCCGACGGCGGCTCCGTCGACGCGCACGCGATCATCCTGGCTACCGGCGTCTCCTATCGCCAGCTGGCGGCGTCCGGCTGCGCAGAGCTCACCGGCCGCGGCGTCCACTACGGAGCGGCCGTCTCCATCGCAGCGGAATGCAAAGACGAAGAGATCTACGTGATCGGCGGAGCCAACTCGGCCGGCCAGGCCGCGATGTATCTGTCCCGCGAGGCTAAATCGGTGACCATCGTCGTGCGTGCCCCGTCGTTGGCGGCGTCGATGTCGTATTACCTGATCCAGCAGATAGAACAGCGACCCAACATCACTGTGCGCACCTGCACCGAAGTCCACTGCGCCAACGGAACCGACCACCTGGAGAAGGTGACCCTGATCGACAACCGGACCGGCGTCACCGAGGACGTCACCTGCGGCCGGATGTTCATCTTCATCGGCGCCGCGCCGCGCACCGATTGGCTGGACGGAGTAGTCGCCCGCGACGACCGCGGCTTCATCCTCACCGGCCCGGATCTGCGCAACGTGGTTGGCTGGACGTTGGATCGTCCGCCGCACCACTTGGAAACCAGCGTGCCGGGCGTGTTCGTCGCCGGCGATGTGCGCGCCGACTCCGCCAAACGGGTCGCGGCCGCGGTCGGTGAAGGATCGATGGCCGTCATGTTGGTTCACCGTTACTTGGCGGAGTCATGACCGCACCTCCATGTGACGCCGACGAGCTGCGCACGCTGTTCTTGTTCGAGGCGCTCTCCGACGAGCAGCTCGAGACGCTGTGCGTCAACGGGCATATTGAGGAATTCCAGCCGGGACCGATCATCGTTGAGGGTGAGCCGGCGACCTGTTTCTACGTCCTCATCGAAGGCGAGCTGATGATGTCGAAGCTCTCCGGCGGCCAGGCCATCGAGACGAACCGGACATCACAGCGCGGCGTCTATTGCGGTGCCTGGCGGGCGTTCACCGGCGGGAAGCAAAAGCTCTACGACGCGTCGGTGCACGTGATCAAGCCGTCGCGGTTCTTCGTCATGGACGCCCCGGTGTTCGCCACGTTCATGAAGGACCAATTTCCGATGGCGGTTCACCTGCTCGACGGGATTGCGGTGGGCACCGACCGGACCCGCCGGATCATCGACAACCGGGAGAAGCTGCTCGCGCTGGGCCGGTTGTCGGCCGGGCTGACCCATCAGCTGAACAATCCCGCGGCGGCCATCGCACGGGCCGCCGACGAGCTGCGCGGCCGGATCGCCCGCATGCGCGGGAAACTGGTGATGCTCGCCGACGGCACCGTCAGCGCTGAAACGCTGAACGCATTGGTGCGGCTGCAGGAGGCGGTCGCCGAGCAGGTCGCCAAATCGGCGTCGCAGCACCTGACCGCGCTGGAATCCGCCGACCGCGAGGACGCCGTCGGCGAGTGGCTGGACGAACACGACATCGACGGCGGGTGGGACATCGCACCGTCACTCGTCGAAGGCGGCGTCGACACCGACTGGCTGGAGCGGATTGCTGCAACCGCCGAGGAATTGGATGCTTCGGCCTCGGTGGAGGAGGCGGTCCGCTGGATCAGCTACACCATCGAAAGCGAACTTCTGATGAACCAGATTTCGGAAGCGAGCAAACGGATTACGGCACTGGTTGCCGATGCCAAGCAATATTCCCGGATGGACCGGGCTCTGTTCGACGTGGCCAACGTGCACGAACTGCTGCGCAGCACGCTGGTGATGTTCGCCGACCGATTCGGCAAAGACGGCAGCAAGAACGGCAGCGCGATCACAGTGGTCAAGGAATTCGACCAATCGCTGCCCGAGATCCCTTGCTTTCCAGGCGATCTCAACCAGGTCTGGACCAACATCATCGACAACGCACTGGCGGCGATGCGCGAGAAAGGCGGCACACTGACCGTCCGCACTGGTAGGGAAGGCGACAAGCTGGCCCGCATCGAGATCTGCGACACCGGGCCCGGTATTCCCGATGAGGCGCGCGAGCACATCTTCGAGCCCTTCTTCACCACCAAACCGGTCGGCGAGGGCACCGGCCTCGGGCTGGATTTGGCGTGGAACATCGTCGTGAAGAAACATCGCGGGGATTTGCGCGTGGAGTCTGTGCCGGGCAATACCCGCTTCATCGTGTTGCTGCCCCTGGAAAAACCGCGCGTCGAGGATTTGGCGGATCCCGACCTGGATGCAGAACTGACGGAATAGCGGCATCACGGCACAGGTTGGAGACACCATGACCGATTCTGCTGCGAGCAAACCAAATCTAGGCCGGTTCGGATCGTTCGGACGCGGCGTCACGCCTGCACAAGCCAAAGAAATCGAAGCCTTGGGTTACGGGGCTGTCTGGGTGGGCGGTTCACCGCCCGCCGAGCTGGAGTGGGTGGAGCCCATTCTGGAAGCGACGACAACGCTTCAGGTGGCCACCGGAATCGTCAACATCTGGTCGGCGGCCGCCAAACCGGTAGCCGAATCGTTCCACCGCATCGAGAGGGCCTACCCGGGCCGTTTCCTGCTCGGTATCGGCGTCGGGCATCCAGAGGCGATCACCGAATACCGGAAGCCCTACGACGCACTGGTGGAGTACCTTGATCAGCTCGACGAGTACGGAGTTCCCGCCAATCGCCGGGTGGTAGCGGCTCTGGGCCCGCGAGTCCTGAAGCTTTCGGCACAGCGCAGCGCCGGCGCGCACCCCTACCTCACCACTCCGGAGCACACCGCACAGGCCCGCGAACTGATCGGCCCGTCGGCGTTCTTGGCGCCCGAGCACAAGGTGGTGCTGACCACCGATGCGGAGAAGGCTCGCGCAGTTGGCCGCAAGGCGCTCGACATTTATTTCAACCTGGCCAATTACCGCAACAGCTGGAAACGGCTGGGATTCTCCGAGGACGAAGTCACCCGGCCGGGCAGCGACCGCCTGGTCGACGCGGTGGTGGCTTACGGCACTCCAGAGGCGATCGCGGCGCGATTGAAAGAGCACCTCAACGCCGGCGCCGACCACGTGCCTGTGCAGATCCTCACCAAAGATGAAAACCTGGTTGCGGCGCTGGCCGAACTGGCCGGGCCGCTCGGGCTGACTCAGTCTTGAGCAGGCAGACGCACAGGGGGACCTAGATGACCGAGGCAGCTTCACTCAAACTCGACCTCGGTCGGTACGGGGTATGGCTGGGCAGTCGATCTATCACCCCGGACCTCGCAAAGCAGATCGAATCGCTGGGCTATGGCGCCGCCTGGATCGGCAGATCGCCCGATGCCGAGCTGAAGTGGGTAGAGCCGGCGCTGGCGCAAACCTCGTCACTGCAATTGGCGACCGGGATCATCAACATCTGGTCGTCACCGGCTGCCGAAGTCGCCGAGTCCTATCACCGCATCGAAAACGATTATCCGGGAAGGTTTTTGCTGGGCATTGGGATAGGTCATCCCGAGCACACCCAGGAATACCGCAAGCCGTACGACGCGCTCGTCGACTATCTCGACACACTCGACGGCGCATCGGTACCGACCAGCCGGCGGGTGCTCGCGGCGCTGGGTCCCAAAGTGCTGGCCCTCTCGGCGGAGCGCAGCGCCGGTGCCCACCCGTACCTGACCACACCGGAACACACGGCACAGGCCCGCGAACTGGTCGGCAACTCGGTGTTCCTGGCTCCCGAACACAAGGTGGTGCTCACCACCGATGCCGACGAAGCCCGCAAAATCGGCCGCCAAACCGTCGAGTTCTACCTTGGCTTGAGCAACTACGTCAACAACTGGCGGCGGCTGGGATTCACCGACGATGACGTGCGTAAACCCGGCAGCGACAAGCTGATCGACGCCGTCGTGGCCTACGGCACGCCGGAGGCCATCGCCGCGCGCCTCAATGAGCATCTGGAGGCCGGCGCCGATCACGTGGCGATCCAGGTGCTGGGCGGCTGGCCCGAGGACAAGCTTCTGACGGCACTGGGTGAACTTGCCAGACCGCTGGGGCTGGCACCCACGAGCTAATCCCGCTGCTCGGCTAGGGTTTAACCATGCGGTTGCTGGTCACGGGTGGCGCTGGGTTCATCGGCGCCAATTTCGTGCATGCCAATGTGCGCGACTACCCGGACGACGCGGTGACGGTTCTCGACGCCATGACATACGCCGGCAGCCGCGAATCGCTGGCTCCCGTCGATAACGACATCAGGTTGGTGCAGGGCGATATCACCAACGCGGACTTGGTTTCCCAACTGGTCGCCGAGTCGGACGCGGTGGTGCACTTTGCGGCCGAAACACATGTCGACAACGCGTTGGCCGACCCGGCGCCGTTTCTGCGGGCCAACGTGATCGGGACGTTCACCATCCTGGAGGCGGTACGCCGACACGGGGCGCGGCTGCATCACGTCTCCACCGACGAGGTCTACGGCGATCTCGCGCTCGACGATGCCCAGCGATTCACCGAGTCCACGCCCTACAACCCGTCGAGCCCCTACTCGTCGACCAAGGCCGCCTCCGACATGCTGGTGCGAGCCTGGGTGCGGTCCTATGGCGTGCACGCGACCATCTCGAACTGTTCCAACAACTATGGGCCTTATCAGCATGTGGAGAAGTTCATCCCCCGGCAGGTCACCAACGTGCTGACCGGGCGGCGGCCGAAGTTGTACGGGAAAGGCGCCAACGTCAGGGACTGGATCCACGTCGACGATCACAACGACGCAGTCCGGCGCATCCTCGAGGGCGGTCAGCCCGGCCGAACCTACCTGATCGGCGCCGAAGGCGAACGTGACAACCTCTCGGTGCTGCGGACCCTGCTGGAGCTGATGGGCCGCGATCCCGACGACTTCGATCATGTTGTCGACCGGGCCGGCCACGACCTTCGCTACGCCATCGATCCGTCGCAACTGAGCAACGAATTGGGCTGGGCGCCAAAGCACACCGATTTCGCCGAAGGTCTGCGCGCCACCATCGACTGGTACCGCGAAAACGAATCCTGGTGGCGGCCATTGAAAGATGCCGTCGAGGCCCGCTACGAACAGCGGGGTCAGTGACATGCAGGCCCGTGAACTCGACATCGCCGGCGCGTGGGAGATCACGCCGCAGCTGCATGCCGATTCGCGCGGACTGTTCTTCGAGTGGCTCACCGACCGAGGGTTCACCGGGTTGGCGGGTCATCGGCTGGATGTGCGGCAGGCTAACTGTTCGGTGTCGGCTGCTGGTGTGCTGCGCGGTTTGCATTTCGCCCAGCTACCGCCGAGCCAGGCCAAGTACGTGACCTGCCTATCGGGTTCGGTGTTCGATGTCGTCGTCGACGTCCGGGTGGGTTCGCCGACGTTCGGCCGATGGGACGCGGTGGTGCTCGACGACCGTAGCCGCAGATCGGTCTACCTCTCCGAAGGCTTGGCGCATGGCTTCCTTGCGCTGCAAGACAATTCGACGGTGATGTACCTTTGTTCGGCCGAGTACAACCCGCAACGCGAACACACCATCGCCGCCACGGACCCGGCGCTGGCGATCGACTGGCCGAGCGGGCAGGAACTGGTGTTATCCGACCGCGACGCCGCCGCACCCACCTTGGACGAAGTCCGCGCCGCCGGTCTGCTGCCGACTTGGGAAGAGACGCAAGCGTTTATAGATGGTTTGTCTGACAGCTAGAACGGTGGCGGTTCATCTTGTTGGCGGGAAGCGCGTCAGGCAATACGTCGTGAAGTCAAGCGTCAACTCGTCGCGCTGAGCCTGAATCGGAACCTCGCGAGCACAAGCATTAGAAATCGTCTGGAGCAGCTTAATAATAGAGACAAGACTCGGCTCGCTCGCGGCTTCTTCGAAGCCCGCCAACAGTTTCGGGACATCTTCGCTTTCTACCGCTGCCAACGTCATGATCTTTTCGACCGGTTCGGTTATCCCGGTTTCATTCGTCAACCCACATATGGCGAGACCGTGTGACGCGATCCGCCGGTACATGTCCTCCAAGCCCTGCCCGTAGATCCTTTTGAGGTCATTGACGTAACGACGGAAGTCGTCCATGTCCTGCGGATTCGGTGTTTTGATTCCTGCTATGTGCTTCTGGATCAGCTGGTCCGGACGTTCATTGATCGCCGTCAGGAACTCTTTGATGTGATTCTCTAGGTCGGCGTCGCGCGTGTCGTCGGTCATGGTGTGTTTGTTGCTCTGCGCTTGTCTCAGGGCTGGGAATCGTCAGCCCAGCGCAGCATTAGGCTGCCCAGATGGGTCACGCTGGTCGGTTTATGCACAACGGCTGGCGAGAAGCCTGGTTCCAGTTCGAAATTCGGGATGCGGCTCAACCACTCGGTCACAAACACGGCCATTTCAAGACGGGCCAGGTGCAAGCCCAAGCATCGGTGCATGCCGCCGCCGAACGCCCAGTGGCGCTGCCGCTGAATCTCTCCGTTGCTGTCCATCGATATCTCGTCGCCGCCGTTCGCTCTGCCCGCGGCTTCCAAGGCCAGCCACACCGCACTGTGCGCCGGGATTGTGATGCCACCGATGTCGACTTCCCTCGTGGTCATACGCGGAATGGCCGGCCCTGGCGACTCCAACCGCAACATTTCCTCGACGAACGCCGGAATCTGTGCGGGGTCCTCGCGCAGCTGGGCCCGCAGTTGCGGGTCGCGCGCGAGATGTAGAAGCGCGAAACAAGCTACCGCGGCGACCATTTCAATGCCTGCGACGGAGAACAACAAAAGGATGACTGCAACCACTTCGACCCTGCTGAGCGGAAAATCCTTGTCGTCGACGAGTCGCTCCAGCAGCGGCCAGAGAATGCCGGGCGGCCGCTGGGGATTCACCCTCCCGGCGTCCAGCGAGGTGTTCAGCCACTTGACGAGTTCAAGTTGGGCTGCCCCAGTGCTGTCGCCGATTACTGCGGCCCGGGTCAGCACAGCCGCCCTGCGGTCCTCTGGCGGCAGCCCGCACACCGTGAGCAGCGCTTGGCAGGCGTAGGTGTCGGCGAGTTTGGTTGCATCACAATGCCCTTTGGCGGCGACTGTGTCGACCAGCGCCGCGGCCCGGGCGTGCAAGGCCGGAGCGAAGGGGGCCAACGCTTTGGGACTGAAGAGAGGATGTAAGACCCGGCTGAAACGGGCATGATCCGATGGCGTCTCGCAAGAGAGCGGCACCTGAGGAAGCGGTGCGCCGAACAACGTGATCGCGAAGGTTTTCGGCGGCGACACAAACGTGTAAGGGTCGAGCAACGCCGCGCGCACGTCGTCCTGCCGGGTGAGATAGTAGCCATGTAGCGTCGGATCGCCTGTGCTGATTTCCACTACCGGGCCCAGCTCGTGCAGGTGGCGCCAGTAGGCGCCGCGGTCTGCTGCGAAGAACGGACTCTCCTTGTGGTGCAACGGAGGCGAAGTCACGCCGCCTCCTTGAACGGCGCCCGTCTCCGCGCATAGCGACGGGGCGCTTCCTGCTTGAGGCGGTAGCTGTTACGCGCGTAGCGGCGGCAGCCCTCGCCGGTTGTCTTCATTTGCAGCCCGTCAGGCATACCAGGCACGTCCTTGTCGTTCATCAGTCTTGTAAACCTACAGTTTGGTGTTCGGGGACGCTGGGTGAGTGGGACCTGAATCACCACACGGCTTTGCTCACGGCCGCTGACGAAGCGCGGTCAGTGGTCGGATTAACGCCCTGCCCGGAGTTGGGAATCGCCGTCTCGATGCGCCCCGCCGGTGCTATCCGACCGCGACGCCGCCGCACCCATCTTGGACGAGGTCCGCGGCGCCGTCTGTTGCCCACCTGGGAAGAGGCCCAGCCGTTCATCCATGACTTGCCTGACACTTAGAAGGGCGGCGGCTCGTCGTTCGCGACAACCGGCAATCGTTCCTCCACGTTGCGTAGCCGGACCCGTTGATTTTGTCGGCGTTCCGCGGCGATGTAGGAGGCCCGGTTCTGGGCGCGGGTACGTCGCCGCTTGGGCATCATCGCCTCCCGGTCGAAAGACCGCCGCTGGGCACAGACTGGATCGGGCGGGACCAGCGCAGCCGTTGGAACGCAAAGGCTCGGGAACAGCAAGGCACTGCCCGGGGTGGTGACGTAGGTCTGCCCGGACTGCGACGTCCAGATCAGAGTGCCGTCCGGTAGCTGTTGGTCCTGCCAGCCCCAAAAAGTTTTGATCAAATGGTGAAGGCGGCAAAGGCATTTGAGGTTCGACGCCTGCGTGCGGCCGCCATCCCGGTAGGGAATCGTATGGTCAAGATCGCAGCACGCCGCCGGCTTATCGCACCCGGGGAATCGGCAAGTCAGATCGCGGCAGCGGACGAAGTCAGCTAATGCTTGCGACGGCGTGTACCCGGCCTCCGGCGGCGCATCAGCGGGATGGATCAGTGGCCGCAGCTTGGCCGAACGGGCGAGTTCGGCGACCAGCTCGGCCGGGACCAGCGCATCGCTTCCGATCATCGAGGCAGGGGTCTGTGACGTACCGTCGAGGCTGGCACGGTCTGCGACCACGTGAATCACCACCGGAGCCGGCGCCGGTATCGCCGCGGCCGGGCAATGCGGCTGCCCGCAACGACATGTCAGCCGGTCGGCACCGGCCGCTAACGCCCCCATGGCGTCCGCGCGGAGCTGTTTGCGGGTGCGTGGATCAGCAGCACACACCGTGGCGGCCAACGCATCGAGCCGCGCATCCACCGCGTGGGCATCGGTGGTGATCAACCTGCCGAACACCTCCGTCAGGCCGTTGCCGCTGTCCCAGATCGAGAATTCCCTATCCGCCTGCTGTTCGCGCCGGTGCCGCACCGCATCATGATCGGCGCGGGCCACGATCCGGTCCACCTGTCCGGCTAGGCGACTATGCGTCATCGACGGCCACCGCGGTGCCTTCGCAGCCAGTTCGGCGTCGACGGCGGCCATCACGTCAGGGTCGGTGATCAAATCGGTGCGATACACGATCGTCTGAAACATCCGATACTCGATGTCGCCGGCCTGCAACAGCGCGCCCACCCGTGGAAGCCGCGTCCGCATGGACCGGGAGTAGTAGAGGTAGCTCGCCGCCAGCGCCTGAGTGATTCCCAACGCCGCGGCCACCTCGGCCGTCACCGCTTCCTGGGTGTCCGTGCACCACGTCTCCCGTTCGCCGACCTGACGCAAGCGCAACAGATCCAGCTCCCCGATCACCGCGAGCCGCTCACCCGCGGCACGGTTCTCCGCCCGCGCCGCCGCGCCCATGCGCTCCAGCAATACCGCAGCGGCCGCGTCATCGAACATACATTCGATTATGCGGACGGGGTCCGACAAGTTTCCGCTTCGATCGACTGGTGTGCTTGGGTGGCCGGCTCAGCCCCGCGTGCCCGCCCGCCGGCGGTCGATAAGGTAGGCCACCCATAGTCCGACGGTCAGCAGCTCAGCGACCACGCTAACCGCCGCGTGTGGCGACGGCTGCCATCCCCGTTCGGAAAACCCGAAGAGTCCGACGGTACGCGACAACACGAACGCAACGAGTGCCCCGCCGGCGACCATGGCCGCGGCCCAGCGAAGCCATCCTGGGCCGCCGATCAGGATCAGCGCCGCCACAGCGAACGAGACGCTGGCCTGCAGAATGAAGGCAGCGCCGATCGTCGGAATGTGCTGGTAGCCATGGATGTAGAGATAGGCATGGCTGATCCCGCTAACGGCCAGCGCCGCTGCGATACCGATTCTGGTGATAACCCCGGCGAATGTCATTGCAGTGTCCGCTCTTTCAATGCAAGAGCGCTTTGGCCTCGGATGTAGCTGACCTCGCGGACGCCGAGCGCGTCATGCAATTTGCCGGCCGGCAGGGTGACCGGCTTGGGCGCCGGGCCATCACCTGGGTGTGGCAGCGGGTAGGCGGTCGTGGTTGCGCTGTAGAACGTCACGTTGCCTTCGGTCTTGGAAAACACTTGGTGGACATGGCCGTTGAGGCAGGTCACCGATGAGAAGCGGCGTAAATGGCTCAGCGCCTGGGCGGCATCCTCGGTGCCCCAGCCCCAATCCGGATACATGGCGAACAGCGGAATGTGACTGAACACGATGATCGGTGCGTCACTGGGCAGCGGCGCGACATCTTTGGCAATAAAGTCCAGCTGCTCGGTGCCCAGGTGCCCAAGTTTCTTCAAATTGAGCGTGTTCACCAGCGCGATAACATGCACGCCGGCGATGTCGAAGCTGTACCAGCCGTCGCCGCGGGTTCCGGCGCCGAACACGCTTCGGTATTTCTGGCCCGCGTCGTCGACGGAGTCGTGCTCGCCGGGCACGGTGAAGACGTGCGGCGTGCGGAGGCCGGTCATCATTTGCTTCACCTGATCGAACTGCTCGGGGGTGGACAGGTGGGTCAGGTCACCGGTGTGAATGACAAAGTCGGGTACGTAGCCAAGGCTGTTGATCCGATCGATCGCCTGGTCGAACGAGCCGGCGACATTCGGATTGGCCTTGCCGGAGAACCCGATGTGGCTGTCGCTGACTTGTGCGAATCGCAGGGTGGGCCGGCCTTGAACCCGCGCGGCTTCCGCGGTGCCGGCAGCGTGGGAGATGACTTCGCCGCCGACCACCGCCAGGCCGACGGCCGCGCCGAACCATGCGCTGTGCCGGATGAGCTGGCGGCGGCTCATCGTGTGCGGGGCGTCGGTCATTGCGTCACAACCACGGTGCCGTGCATGTACGGGTGGATCGAGCAGATGTAGTCGAATTTGCCCGCGGTCGGGAACGTATGGGAGTAGGTGGCCTGCGAGTCCATTCCGGGTGAGTGAAACGACCCGTCGCTCGCGGCGATAGTGTGGGGTTCTTCATCGTGGTTGGTCCAGGTCACCGTAGTTCCCACGCGGACGGTCAGCGTCGCGGGCACGAAGGCAAAGTTGTCGATGCTCACGGCATCTCCAGTCACCGGCGCGGCCGGCGCGGTCACCGAAGCCGAGGTGCCCGCCGGAGCGTTCGGCATCGACGGCAATCCGCTCATGCCGGGCATTCCCGGCGTGGCCCCGCTGACCGTGGCGACGGTCGCCGACGGAGAAGTCCCCGATGGCGGCGATGAGCATCCGGCCAGCACCACTACCGCCAGCGCAGCGGCCAGCAGAACCACACGTTCGGGCACAGCGATGCACCTCCATCGTTGGGGAGAAAGTCCGTCGCCAACAGATAGGGCGGTGGGTTACAGGCCCTCAGGCCGGCTCGTTCGGGCGCGGCGGGACGAACACCTCGATTGCACCACCGTGCTCACGAACCATCAACGTGGGCAACGGTTTCGGCGCAATCGGCAGTTGATGAGTCAGCACCTGGCCGGCGGGCGAAAACGAGGTCGAATGGCACGGGCAGCGCAGCCGGTCGTCGGGCGCGTCGAACCACAACCGGCATCCCTGATGGGTGCACACGCCCGACACGGCTTCGGGCTTGCCGTCGACGCGGCGCACGAACCCGATGACCGAGCCGAGATCGAAGGGCCGCATGACCCCGTCGGGCACCTCTGCGCTGGCGGCGACCCGCATCCAGCGCCCGGTGTTAGGGGTGAGCTCCGCGGAGCCGCTGTTGTCGCCGTCGGCGACCTGTCCACTGTCGATCAATGCTCGATCGATGGACACCGCCGCCACCGCGGCCGCCGCAGCGGCCGACGTGCCAACAATGACGTTCCTGCGGGTCGCACCCAACTTCGGCGCGGGCTGTGCGGTGCCGTCCTGTTGCGCTGCGAGCCGGTGGCGCAGATCGGTGAGGAATTCCTGTCGCGGAGCGTCACTGCCCAGCCGTGCTGCCTGCAGATCGATGGCCGTCCGGATTTGCGAGGCTTCGAAGTCGTCGGGCCGGAACGGCTTTGGGCGACGGCCCCGCAGCAGGTCGTCGATATACCTGCGCAACCCACGCGCGTTCATGATTCGCCCTTCTCGTTGAGCTGTGCGGCCAGCCGCAATGCCCGATGCTGAAGCACCTTGGCGTTGGCGACGCTAACCCCGAGTTCGGCTGCCGACTCTTTGATCGAACGACCTTGCAGGAAACGCAGTTCCAGGATCCGCCGGTAATTGTCCGGCAACCGCTCGAGAACCTCGGCCACCCGCTGTGGGGCAGTGCTGATCGCCTCCTCGCTCTGAGGCGGTTGCTCGATGTCGTCGATCGAGGTGATCTCTCGCCCCAGGGTCTCGCGCCAGTGCGCGGCCAGCACGGTTCGTGCGGTGGCCCGCAAGTAACCGCGAACCTCACCGACACTGGCCGTCAATCGCAGAGGTCGCAGCGCCGCCAGGAAGACCTCGGCGGTGAGGTCCTCGGCGTCGGCTCGGTTGCCGACCCGCGCGTAGATGGTGCGATAAACCCAGGTGGCGTTGTCCTCATACACCGCCTCCCAGTCCGGGTAGCCGCCGTCGGGCACCACGCGCAAAGGCCGCGGGTTGACGGAATCGCCGTGTGCCGTCACAAATCGCCTGCCTGTCGAGAGCGTGGCTCCACTGAGAATTGTGCCGTATCAGTAGTCCATAGCGCCTCGGGTTACACCGGAGCGGGTTAGGCGGCGTCTGCGCGGTGTCGTCGAAGGCGATAGGTGACTCCGCGCTAGGCTTTGTTGCGTCGAAACAAGAAGGTCACGCTGCGCCGCCGGTTAACGAATCCTGGGGCGAATGTGAAGTCGTCAGTTCGATGGAAGAGATGTCCTTTGAACAAGACTGCCCGGTTCTCGCGATAGGGAATGACGGTCGACTCAGCGTTGGTGTCCCGGAGGTACTGCCTGACCCGATCTCCCCCAGAGTTGTAGTCGTCGAAGCTCCAGTCACTCGGCGCCGTCTTGTCCCAGACAACAAGGCCGCCCGTAGTCGGGTCCAGATTCGCCGAGTCAGGGGTGATCCATAAGTTCAGAGACAAATCGGCGTCGTCACCGTGGATATCAGTACCTGGCAAACGGGTGTCGTACTCAAAGGCCCACCATTGTGCCAATTGATATCCATCAAACGCTTCACCGAGTGCAGTGAGCAGTTCTTCTGCCACAGCGAACAGCGAGATGCTCGCAAATCCGTCCTGGGGAAACGCTCCGACGTAACCGAATTTGTACGGATGACGCCAGACTGTGGACTCCAGGCAGAATTTTCGCAGTTGCTCTAAAGCGTCCGGGTTCAAAAAGTTGTCGATTACCTCCGCCTTCAGCTGGCCTGCCGAGATTGCTTGTTGTATCGGCTGGTAATCGACGTCCGCGTTCAAGTAGCTTGGCAGCTTTTCCTCCGGAACCTTGAAGAACGGCGGGTCGGCGAAAATCCGAGTACTTCTCTCATCGACGGACACCCAAGGCGGTTCGCCATTCGCCCCGTCGATAACGTCTGCGAGTCCGCGGCGTAAGCCGTGAAGTTGTTCAGCCATGGCGTTGGCGGACGCTTGCTTACCGCGGTTCTCGGTCAGAATGTGGTCAAGTTGTTCGAGATTGCGCAGGGCGAAGTGTGCCGGAATCGAGTACTGGTCAGGCGGTATCGGACGCTGTTCGCGACCGAGGGCGGCGATAGCGTCGTAATCCGACAAGGCGGAAGCGTAATCGCCGAGAGCAAGATTTACTTTTGCAAGTAGATCTCTAGCCGGCGCAGAGGAGGGCTCAACCTCCACCGCGACCGAGGCGTGGCGAAATGCTTCGTCATATTGCCCGATTTCCAGATACGACGAAGCGAGCATGAATGTTGCTAGCGGATCAGCCTCCTGATCGACGATCTTCAGGAGGATCTCCGCCGCTGCCTCGGAGTTTCCAGCACGCATCAAACCTTCGGCTTCAGAAAGCTCGGCACTGCGCGGATCCGGCAGAGACGTTATGACGGTGACCTCCTACGCACACCTTTCCACCCACGGAACCGATATGGCACAAATAGATGTCGGCCGGGCACCGTGACGGTGCCGGCCGACAGTGAGGTCGGAAGTTAGCCGGCGGACGCCGCGTTGGCGGCCTCGGTGGCCGCGTACGACCCGGCGCTGGTGCCCAGCGTGTTCACGAACTGCTCGTGGATCGCTGCAGCCTGGGCGGCGACGGCCTGGTACAGCTGCGCGTGCGCGGCGAACTGCGCGGCCGTCAGCGCCGACACCTCGTCGGCTGCGGCGGGAACCACCCCGGTTGTCGGGGCTGCGGCCGAGGCGTTCTGAGCACTGAACGATGAGCCGATGCCGCCCAGAGCGGTTGCCGCTGAGCTCAGTGCTTCAGGCTGGGTGGTGACGAATGACATGGGCATGTCTCCTCGAGTGCGAACTCCGCAGTGGGTCGCGGAGTGACTGGCCGTTGGCTTGGTGGCTCGACTCTAAGTCCACTCGCCGCCCCAAGCGTACTGCGGCATCGACACTCGGTGACGTGTCCGCGTGGCGGCGCCCACTGCCGGCCGGTTCGGTGACGACCCAAAACGCGCTGCGGCATGCTGAAATGCGGTGTGATCAGGGACGTCTGAGCTCTCCAGGACCCTGCTATCGCGAGTAAGAATCTCCCAGTGAAAAAAGCTGAAGGACAGCACCCCCCTTCGCGGCGTCAGCGACCGTGCCGGAGTCCGGAATTTTGGATGTCCAGATTTTTATTCTCAGCAACCGGTCATTCACCGATCGCGTGAGGCTTCACCGGCACGTCCAGCGAAGGGGTTTTGCGAGGTGACCGCCGGTTTCGGCACGGTCCTCACCGGGCTCACAAACAGCCGTCGAGGGCCGTCGGGATGGACGAGAACGCGCCGTCAGCAGCGTTGGCCAAAAACTTGCTTCGCCAAGCCTGGCTAATCTTCGATCTACGGAAAGATCCAGGCAGCTGCCAGCCACTTAGCACTGAACTATCAGCAGCTGACTGGCTTTTCGCGAAACTTGTTGCCGCTCAGCGTTTAACGTGCGCGGAGCACTGGGGAACCCACCACACAGCCGGAGCGAGGACATGGTTTTTGATTTCGGAGCGCTGCCGCCGGAGATCAACTCAGGCAAGATCTACTCTGGGCCGGGCTCGGCGCCACTGCTGGCGGCCGCGACCGCTTGGGATGCGCTAGCTAGTGAATTGCAGACCACGGCAGCGTCTTACGCGTCCACGATCGGCGAGTTGACCACAAGCTGGCAGGGGCCCTCGTCGGCGGCTGCGTCCAGCGCCGCGGCGCCCTACACGGCGTGGCTGAGCAGCACCGCCGCGCAGGCCGAGCAGACGGCATCTCAGGCTCAGGCGGCAGCGGGTGCCTACGAGGCCGCTTTCGCCGCCAGCATCCCCCCGCCGGTGATCGCGGCCAATCGCGCAGCGTTGGCGCTACTCGTCGCGACCAACTTCTTGGGTCAGAACACCCCGGCGATCGCCGCCAACGAGGCGACCTACGCCGAGTTCTGGGCCCAGGACGCGGTGGCGATGTACGGCTACGCCGGGGCCGCCACGACCGCGAGTCAGCTGACCCCGTTCACCGCGGCACCGGCGACCACTAACGACACCGGGCAGGCCACCCAGTCGGCGTCGACGGCCCAGTCGGCCGCCGCCTCGTCGGCCGATGCGACCACCGACGCCATCGAGGCTTTCCTGACTGAGCTGAACACCGACATCACCAATTTCGGCACCGAACTCTCCACCCTCAGCACGCAACTCTTCGCCGATTTCCCGGCATCGACTACGACCCTGGCTTCGCTCGTGTCGAGCTTGGGCTTGCCAAAGTCGGTCACGAACGCCATCACTCTTTTCAACCTTTCACTCACCACGGGCGCCAACACGATCAGTACCTACGCTGCCGGGCCGTGGTCGCTGATCGGGGTCGGGAGCCTGATGAAGAACTGGTACCAGATGGCCATCAGTATCCCGAACTTGGGTGTCGGCATCCAGGGCATCGGCCCCTTGCTCAACCCCAAGCCGATCATTGGGGCGTTGTCGCCGCTGCTGCACAGCGGGCTGCTGAGCGGCTCCTACGCCGGCGAGGGGAATGTCGGAGCGCTGGCGTCGGCCGGCCGGGCCGGCACCATCGGCGCCCTGTCGGTGCCGCAGAACTGGGCGTCGGCCGTCCCCGCGGTCCGGACGGTTGCAGCCGAGATGGACGCGACCGCGCTTGACGCCGCTCCCGAGATGGCCTCGATCGCTGGGCCCGGGATATTCGGCCAGACGGCGCTGTCGAGCCTGGCCGGCCGCGCTATCGGCGGGTCTGCTACCCGCGCCGTCGCCGGGCAGGGCTACCGCGTGCCCGGCGCGGTGGCGACTGACGACATCGCCACTACCGCCACCATCATCGTGATCCCGCCGAGCGCGGAATAGGGAAGGCTGACAATGGTTTTCGATTTCGCAGCGCAGCCGCCGGAGGTCATCTCCGCCAAAATCTACTCCGGTCCGGGCACGAGTTCACTGCAGTCTGCCGCGACGGCCTGGGAGGGTCTGGCCGGCGAGTTGCAGTCCACCGCCTCCAACTACCAATCGGTGATCGCCGGGCTGGTCAGTGGCGACTGGACAGGTCCGTCGTCGGAGGCCGCCGCGGCGGCCGCGGCACCGTACGTGTCGTGGCTGTCAACCACGGCGGGGCAGGCGGAGCAGACCGCCGGCCAGGCGCGGGCCGCGGCCAGTGCCTACGAGACCGCGTTGGCAGCCACCGTGCCGCCGGCCGAGATCACCGCGAACCGCACTCAGCTGCTGTCGCTGTTGCAGACGAACATCTTGGGGCAGAACAACGCGTCGATCGCGGCCCTCGAGGCCGAGTACGCCCAGTTCTGGGCTCAGGATGTCGCCGCACTGACCGGCTACGCCGGCTCGTCGCAAGCGGCCACCACGGGTCTGGGCTCATTCACCGAGGCGCCGCAGACGACCAACGACAGCGGCCAGCCCGCTCAGGCGGCTTCGACCGCCCAGGCGGCTGCGACGGCGCCGACCTCCGATCTGGAAACGATCCTTGAGCAGATCGAGGCCGACGCCACCAACTTCCTCAACCAAGTCACTGCGTTCAACGCCGACTACACCAAGTTCTTCACCACCGCGCTCGGCTCCATCCCCGGCGGGTCTACGCTCGCCACGACGTGGACGAATATGTACTCGTTCATCTCCGGCGCCGGCAGCCAGGCCACCTGGACCAACGTCATCAACAGCTCGCAAAGCCTTGGCATAGGGCAGTGGAAGAACTTCTTCGTCTACCAGCCGTGGAGCCACGGGATCGGGTTGGGTTCGCTGAACGGCGGTCTGTCGTCGCCGGGGCATGCCGCTGGCCTGGGAGCGAGGGCGGCGTCGGCGGCTATTGGCAGCGCGCAAACGGTGGGCAAGTTGTCGGTGCCGCCCAGCTGGGCCGGCGCCACTCCGGCCGTCAGGCTTGCCGCTACGGCTTTGCCGGAAGGCACCTTCGCCGCGACCGCGGCACCCGCAACAGATATCCCGCTGAGCTTGCTCAACCAGAGCACGATGGGCAGCTTGACGGGAGGCGCGCTGGGCAGCCCCGCCGCCCGGGTCGTCAGCTCAACGGGCGTTAGGCCCAAGGTGGTGCCTGCCGGCGAGCGCAACAAAGGGCCGGTCAAGCTCGACAAGGTCATCGCGCAATTACAAGAGGCGCCTGACCAGGTGCAGCACTGGTCTGTTGACGAGGCCGGGCTGGACGAGTTGGTCGCAAGGCTGTCAACCAAACCGGGCATTCATGCGGTGCACCTCACCGACGAGAAGGCCGCAGCCGCAGCCGCCAAGCTCGCAACCGAAACGGGATAGCGCGCCAGGCAAACGCAACGACGACGCGACACCTCGAAGGAGGATCGATGAAAACGCTACTAGCACTTCTCGGCGTATCGCTGGGAATAATCCTCGCCACGCCGGTGCACGCCGACCCTGGCGTCGAAGAGCCGCCGGGCAATGAGAACAACGGCGCTTTCCTGGCTGACCTGAAGACAGTGGGGATCGGATTTACCGACCCGAACCAGGCCATCAGCGCCGGCCAAGCGGTATGCGGGTGCATCCACAACGGCATGTCCGGCCTGCACCTGCTCAAGCACCTGCAGGAAAGCAACCCCGCCCTCACCGAAAGCGGCGCCGCTCAGTTCGCGACGATCTCGGCGAAGGCGTATTGCCCGCAACAGCTCGACGAATCTAAAGAGCCGGGCGACAAGGAAATTAGGAGCAGCGCCGGCGGGCCCGGCGGAAGCGGCGGCCACAACGGCGGGGGCGGTGGCGACTAGGGCTCAGGCTTTCATCGCCTCGATGAAGTAGCCGCGCGGCGCTCCGGGCGCATCGGCGGGAATCACCGGGTGTGCCCAACGCTTCCATTTGTTGCCGGGCTCAGCCATATCGGTGACCGCCGCGGTCCAGCCGCGGTCCTCGACGAGAGCAGCCGGTGTGTCGGTGCCGAAAACCCATGGTGCCCCCAACTTTTGCATGAACTCCAGGGTTGACCGCAAGAACGGCGCCTCCAGAAACGTGGTGCCGATGATGTCGTACAACAGCACCGAATCGGGCGCCGATAGCGCGTCGACGCGCGCGAACAGCCGGTCGACATCCGACGCGCCGATGTACTGCAGCAGGCCCTCGATCAACCAGACCGTCCTCGACGGGGCGTTAAACCCCTGCGACTGAAGCACTTTCGGCCAGTCGTCGGCGAGGTCGACGCCAACCGCGACACGTCGGCAGCGGGCTTGCTCGCCGGCCAGCCGCTCATCTTTGAGCGTGATCACCCGTGGCTGGTCGACCTCGTACACGGTTGTGCCGTCATGCCATGGCAACCGGTAGGAGCGGGCGTCCATGCCCGCCGCCAGGATCACCACCTGCCTCACGCCGTCGGCCTGCACCCGCAGCAGCGCCTCGTCGAAAAGCCGGGTGCGAACGACGATCGGCGCCTGCCGCTTGCTGGCGCCGCTTGCCACCACGCCGCTCCAGTTACTAGGATGTCCTAGTAACCCCCACTCTGTTCTTTCGTGTATCCGAGGACTCCATGACCGCACACATTCCGCATTTCATCGATGGCCAACGCACCGCCGGGCAGTCCGCCCGCACCGCCGAGGTGTTTGACCCGAACACCGGCCAAGTGCAGGCGCTGGTTCCCATGGGCGGCAAGAGCGACGTCGACGCCGCGGTGGCCTCGGCAACGCAGGCACAACAAGAGTGGGGGGCGTTCAATCCGCAGCGCCGGGCCCGGGTGATGATGCGGTTTGTCGAGTTGGTCAACGAGCATGTCGACGAGCTCGCCGAGCTGTTGTCGCGCGAGCACGGTAAGACGCTGGCCGATTCGCGTGGCGACATCCAGCGGGGCATCGAGGTGATCGAGTTTTGTATCGGCATCCCGCATCTGCTCAAGGGCGAATACAGCGAGGGTGCCGGGCCGGGCATTGACGTGTATTCGTTGCGCCAGCCGCTGGGCGTGGTCGCCGGTATCACCCCGTTCAACTTTCCGGCGATGATCCCGTTGTGGAAAGCCGGTCCCGCCCTGGCATGCGGAAACGCGTTTGTGCTCAAGCCTTCTGAGCGGGACCCGTCGGTGCCGGTGCGCCTGGCCGAGCTGTTTATCGAGGCCGGTCTGCCACCGGGCGCATTCCAGGTCGTGCACGGCGACAAGGAGGCCGTTGACGCGATCTTGACCCACCCGGACATCGCCGCGGTCGGGTTTGTCGGCAGTTCGGATATCGCCCAGTACATCTACGCCACGGCGACGAGCACCGGCAAGCGCGCACAGTGCTTCGGCGGCGCCAAAAACCACATGATCGTGATGCCCGACGCCGACCTGGACCAGGCCGTCGACGCACTGATCGGCGCCGGCTACGGCAGCGCCGGGGAGCGGTGCATGGCTATCTCCGTCGCGGTGCCAGTCGGTGAGCAGACCGCACAACGGTTACGCAACAGGCTGGTCGAGCGCATCAACAACCTTCGGGTCGGACACAGCCTGGATCCCAAAGCCGAGTACGGGCCGCTGGTCACCGCCGCCGCACTGGCCCGGGTTCGTGATTACATCGGCCAAGGTGCGGCCGCCGGCGCCGAGCTCGTCATCGACGGCCGCGAACGCACCACCGATGAGCTGACCTTCGATGACACCAGCCTGGAGAACGGCTTTTTCATCGGGCCCACCCTGTTCGACCACGTCACCTCCGACATGTCGATCTACACCGACGAGATCTTCGGGCCGGTGCTGTGCATTGTCCGCGCCCATGACTACGAAGAGGCGCTGCGGCTGCCGACCGAGCACGAGTACGGCAACGGGGTGGCGATTTTTACCCGCGACGGCGACACCGCCCGCGACTTCACCGCGCGGGTGCAGGTCGGCATGGTCGGTGTCAACGTGCCCATCCCGGTCCCGGTGGCCTACCACACCTTTGGCGGCTGGAAACGGTCTGGTTTCGGTGATCTCAACCAACACGGCCCAGCCTCGATCCAGTTCTACACCAAGGTCAAGACCGTTACCTCACGCTGGCCGTCCGGCATCAAGGACGGTGCCGAATTCGTCATCCCGACGATGAACTAGGCCGTCGATGCAGTTCTTCGGCTTGGACGACGACGAACGGGTGATCACCGAGACAGCAGCCGCGTTCGCCGCCAAACGCCTCGCCCCGTACGCCCTGGAATGGGATGCGACGCAACATTTTCCGGTCGACCAACTGCGTGAAGCGGCAGGACTCGGCATGGCGGCGATCTACTGCCGCGACGACGTGGGCGGCAGTGCATTGCGCCGTCTCGACGGGGTCCGGATCTTCGAGCAACTGGCCATGGCCGACCCGACGACCGCCGCGTTTCTGTCGATCCACAACATGTGCGCTTGGATGATCGACACCTATGGCACCGACGAACAGCGCAAGAGTTGGGTGCCTCGGCTGGCCCCGATGGACGTCATCGCCAGCTACTGCCTGACCGAGCCCGGTGCGGGCTCGGACGCCAGCGCGTTGAGCACCCGCGCGGTCAAGCAGAACGGCGACTATGTGCTCAACGGCGTCAAGCAGTTCATCTCCGGGGCAGGAGCCTCAGACGTCTACGTGGTCATGGCGCGCACAGGCGGCGAGGGTCCACGCGGGATATCGGCTTTCATTGTCGAAAAAGGCAGTGCGGGGCTGAGTTTCGGTGCGCACGAAGAGAAGATGGGCTGGAACGCGCAGCCGACGGCACAGGTGATTTTCGAGGATGTGCGGGTGCCCGCCGATGCGATGTTGGGCGGTGCGGACGGCGAAGGCACCGGCTTCGGCATCGCAATGAACGGGCTGAACGGCGGCCGGATCAACATTGCGGCGTGCTCACTTGGGGGTGCGCAGGCCGCGTACGACAAAGCGGCAACCTACGTCTCGCACCGCGAGGCGTTCGGGGCCGCCTTGCTCGACGAGCCCACCATCCGGTTCACCTTGGCCGATATGGCCACCGCGCTGGAAGCCTCACGAATGTTGTTGTGGCGAGCCGCGGCAGCGCTGGACAGCGACGCTGACGACAAAGTCAAGCTGTGCGCGATGGCGAAGCGATATGTCACCGACGCGTGTTTCGACGTCGCGGACCAGGCCCTGCAGTTGCACGGTGGCTACGGCTATCTGCGCGAGTACGGTCTGGAGAAGATCGTGCGCGATCTGCGGGTGCACCGCATCCTGGAGGGAACCAACGAAATCATGCGGGTGGTCATCGGCCGAGCCGAGGCCGCCCGGGTCCGCGCCGGCGCGTAGGAAGGCCAGAGCACATGTCTACTGTCGCGTTTTTGGGGCTGGGCCATATGGGCGGTCCCATGTCGAAGAACCTGGTCGTCGCTGGCCATACCGTGCGCGGCTTTGACCCGTCGTCTGCGGCGGCCGAAGCCGCCACCGGCAACGGCGTCGTGGTGTTGGACAGCGGCTCCGCGGCGGTGTCGGGGGCGGATGTGGTCATCACGATGCTGCCGCACGGCGACGCGGTCAAGCGTTGCTACGCCGAGATTCTGCCCGCTGCTAATGAAGGCGCGCTGTTCATCGACAGCTCGACCATTTCCGTCGATGACGCCCGCGAAGTCCACGCATCGGCGGCCTCCCACGGGTTAGCCCAGCTTGACGCGCCCGTCTCCGGTGGGGTCAAGGGCGCTGTTGCCGGCACCCTGGCCTTCATGGTCGGCGGTGACTCGGAGGAATTGCGCCGCGCGCATCCGATTTTGGAACCCATGGCGGGCAAGATCATTCACTGCGGCGACGCCGGCGCCGGTCAGGCCGCCAAGGTGTGCAACAACATGGTGCTGGCCGTGCAGCAGATCGCGATCGGCGAGGCTTTCGTGCTGGCCGAAAAGCTTGGGCTGTCGGCGCAATCGCTGTTCGACGTCATCACTGGCGCGACCGGAAACTGCTGGGCAGTGCACACCAACTGCCCGGTGCCGGGCCCGGTGCCGACGTCGCCGGCCAACAATGACTTCAAGCCAGGCTTCGCGACCGCGCTGATGAACAAGGATCTCGGCTTGGCGATGGATGCGGTCAGCTCAACCGGTTCGGTGGCCCCATTGGGCAGTCACGCCGCCGAGATCTATGCCAAATTCGCAGCGGCGCACGGCGAGAAGGACTTCAGCGCGGTCATCGAGACGCTGCGGCAGGGCGGTTAGGCCGCTCGGGCGGCGTGCTGCCGAATCCACCAGCGCCGGTGCGCCCGCTGGCAGCCGGCCGCCAAGAGCGGCTCAGGATCGTCGTAGCCGGCACGAACCTCCGCGGCGCCGAGGAATTGCTGGTGGGCGGTGTAGCCGGTGGTGACGACCACCGCAGGCAATTCGGCGCCGATCGCGGCGCGCAACTCACGCCCCGAGCCTGCGACAGCCAGCGCACCCCTCGGCGTTATTCCCAGCTCCCACAACGCCAGCCGGTACACCTCGGCGCCCCACTGGGGCTCGGCGGCGGCTTCCGGTAAGTCGTCGACGGTCACGATCGTCTCAACGAGTCCGTCGCCGACCAATTGCCGGACCAGTGTCTCGACCCACGCCCGGTGCTGGGTGCTCACCACGCCCACCCAGATACCCGCGACGAACAGGCTCATCACCGAGTCGATGAGACCGGACCTGGGTGAAATGTCACCGTCGAGCACGCAGTCACCGAACACCGTGGTCTTGGTCCGATAGATGCGGCCCGCAAGCGCATCGGCGGAATTGCCGAAGCCTCGTGCCCGCAGACCCGCGGCGATGCGACGCGGCCCGTCGGAGATCCGCAACAGCCGACCGTACTCCTCGACGCTCCAGCTGACGTCGACGCCGTGTTCGGCGAACGCCGCGTTGAACGCCACCCGGTGACCGTCGCGTTCGATGTCTGCCAGCGCAGAATCGGCGTCGAAGATCACCGCGCGCAGGACATCGGCTTCGGCGGGAGGTTCCCGGTCCCACCAGAAAGTCCGGGATGGACGAGTCTGTCCCATGCCTCGCACGCCCACAGGGTGCCCCGAAGCCACGCCCCCCAGCGTCCCCCATTAGGGGGATTGGTGTGACCAACTACGCGGCTGTCTTGATTCGGCGCACAGATGCGGGCCTTAGGGTGTTGCCATGACGGCTTCGCAGACTGGGTCCGTCAGCGCGCCGGTGCGCCTTGTCCTGGTCGATGACCACGAGATGGTCATCGAGGGACTCAAGGCGATGCTGGCGGCGTTCAAAGACCGGGTGCAGGTGGTCGGCCAGGCGGTGGGCGCCGAACGCGCGGTCAGCGTGATCGACGACCTGCAACCCGACATCGTGCTGTGCGATGTGCGCATGCAAGGCTCCAGCGGGTTGGACCTGTGTAAGGAGTTACGCGAGCGCGACCCCGACCGCAGAGTCGTAATGCTGTCGGTTTACGACGACGAGCAGTACTTGTACCAGGCCCTGCGGGTGGGCGCGCGTGGCTATCTGCTGAAAAGCATCAACAGCGACGAGCTGGTGCGCCAGCTGGAATTGGTGCACGCGGGGGAAACCGTGATCGACCCGGGGATGGCCGCCCGGGCGGCGGATACCGCGGCACGCATGCAGCGCGACGAATTCTGGCCGGGCGCCCGGCAGGGGCTGACCCAACGCGAAAGCGAAATCCTGTCGTGCATGGTCAACGGGTTGTCCAACCGCGGGATCGCCAACAAACTCGTGATCGGCGAGGAGACGGTCAAGAGTCACCTCCGATCGATCTACCGCAAGCTCGGGGTCAGCGACCGCACCGGTGCGGTGGCCACTGCACTGCGCGAAGGCATTTACCAATGACCACACCGCAACCGGCAGCGCCCGATAACGGGGTCCGCGGCTCGAATGCCGTACGCGACCTCGTCGACACCGACCGTGAACTGGCGCTGCTGCGTGAACTCATCCAGGCCGCCTCCAGCGGCCCCGGGGTAGAACCGCTGGCGGCCGCGGCAGCGCGGATGATCACCGCGGCCACCGGGGCCGACGTGTGCTTCGTGCACGTGCTCGACGACACCGACCGCTCACTGACCCTCGCCGGTGCCACTCCTCCGTTCGACGGCCAGGTGGGAAAAATTCGCCTGCCGCTGGGATCCGGCATCTCCGGCTGGGTGGCCAGCCACCGTGAACCCGTCATCATCACCCACGACAAGGAAGCCGACCCCCGCTACCTGCCGATCCAGTCGCTGCGCGGACGCGACTTCACCTCGATGGTGTCGGTGCCGATGGAAACCGACCCGGGCGGACTTGTCGGCGTACTCAACGTGCACACGGTCGCGCGCCGCGAGTTCACCGGCGGGGACGTTGAACTCTTGCGCGTCATCGGCCGGCTGATCGCCGGAGCGATGCACCAGGCCCGGTTGCATCGGCAGCTGGTGGCCAGGGAGCGGGCCCACGAACTGTTCGTCGAGCAGGTGATCGAGGCCCAGGAAATCGAGCGTCGCCGGGTCGCCGGCGATATTCACGACGGCATCTCGCAGCGCCTGATCACCCTGTCGTATCGGCTCGACGCGGCGGCGCGGGCCATCAGCGACGATCCCACCGAAGCGTCCCAGCAGCTCGGCGAGGCCCGGGAACTGGTCGGCCTGACGTTGGCGGAGGCGCGCGCGGCGATCAGCGGACTGCGCCCGCCGGTTCTCGACGATTTGGGCTTGGCCGGCGGGCTGGCCAGCCTCGCCCGGTCGATACCGCACCTGGACATGGAGCTCGAATTGTCCGATGTCCGCCTGCCCGAGCACATCGAGGTCGCGCTGTACCGCATCGCACAAGAAGGCCTGCAAAACATCGTCAAGCATGCCAACGCGTCGGTGGCCCGGCTGCGCTTCGCCGTGAACGACGACACCGCGCGACTGGAAATCGTCGACAACGGAATAGGTTTCGACACATTCGAGAATCCGCTGGGCGGCGACGAGATGGGTGGCTACGGTGTGCTGTCGATGGCCGAGCGTGCCGAGCTGGTCGGCGGCAGGCTCAACATTCGGTCGCGGCCCGGCTCCGGGACGGCAGTCACCGCGACGATTCCGGTGCCCTCGATCATCGACTAGAAGTCCCCGGCGCCCCGCCGCAATGTCTCGATCGACGACACCAGCGCCCGCGACTCGCCCTCGGACATCCCGATATCGCAGAACACCTGCTCGTTGAGCGTGACGGTGGCGTCCTCGACGGTCGAGCGGCCCAGATCGGTGATCTGCACCAGCGTGGTTCGCCCGTCGGTCGGGTGCGGGACACGTTGCACCAGTCCGTTGGCTTCCAGCCGGCGAATGGCATGGGTGACGCTGGTGACGTGTACCTGCAGCCGGTCGGACGCCTTGGTGATCGGCAACGCCCCACTACGGCTGAACGCCAGTAGACGCAGTAATTCGAAACGGGAAAAGCTCAGATCATAAGGACGCAAGGCGGTTTCGACGCGGGCGAGCAGGATCTGGTGGGCCCGCATCACCGACGTCACCGCTACCATTCCTTCGGCGACTTCGCCCCATCCGGCGCGTTCCCAGTTGGCTCGCGCGACAGCGATCGGATCGCGGTTGTCGGGTTTGGACGCGGCCACGCCCTTTCTTACCGCACTTCCGGAGACGATGTGGGCCTCTGGCCCGCAGTGGGGGCACGCCCCCTCGCCGCTGTGCGGCTGGGGGTACCCCCACCCACTTGCGGGGGAGAGCCGGACAATCAGGCTAGCTCGGGCGCAATCGGGTTAGCGCGAACTGATTGCCATCGACTTTCCCACCGCGGCCAGCACCGCTTGGGTGGACGCGCGGGCGCCGACGGTGATCCGCACGCCGCCGTCAGCGTAGTGGCGGGCCTTCAGCCCGGCTCGATCGAACGCCTCGCGCCACGGCCGACCCCTCGGCGGCAGGTACACGAAGTTGGCGTGTGTTTCGGTGCTGTAGACACCCATCGCCCGCAGGCGCCGTCGCAGGTAGTCCCGCTCACCGGTGATTCGCAGAATGCGTTGTCGCAACTGGTCTTCGGCGTCGTAGGACGCCGCCACCGCGACCAAACTGGTGATGCCCATGCCAAACGGCAATTGCATCTTCCACAATATTCTGGCTAGCTCCGGGGATCCGAAACCGTACCCGATCCGCAGCCCGGCCAGCCCGTAGGCCTTAGAGAACGTCCGCAGCACAATGACATTCGGGAACTGCCGGACCAGGTCCGGTCCGTCGATACGGTGCTGGGGGGCGACGAACTCGATGTAGGCCTCGTCGAGCAGCACGACGGTGTCATCCGGCACCCGCCGCAGGAATCGCTGCACATCGGCGACAGGCTCCACGGTGCCGGTCGGGTTGTGGGGTCGGCATAGTACGACCACCCTGGCTTCCGCCGCCGCCTCGACCATTGCCTCCAGATCGTGGTGGCCGCGCTCGTCGAGCGGAACAGTGACCGATGTCAGGCGGGCCATCTGGGCGAAGATCGGGTACCCGTCGAAAGTCGGCTCGCTGATCACAATCCGATCACCGGGGCGCGTCACCGCATGCAGGACCTGCATCACCACCCCGCTCGCACCCGCTCCCAGCACGACCTGCTCGTCGCAGACCCCGATCTGACCGGCGATCAAGCGGCGCAGCTGCTCGGGCAGGAATTCCGGATACCGGTTGGCGGCATCGATCGAGTCGATCAAGGCCGAGCGCACCGCAGGCAGCGGCGGGAACGGGTTTTCATTGAGGGACAGCGCGAGTGGATCGGTCGCGTCCGGCAGCGTGTCGAGGATGTCCGCGGTGACAGTGCTTGCCTGCAGCAGGATTGACATCAGCCTCGACCGCCCCAGCGGACCGCTGCCGCACCGGCGAAGTCGCCGGCGTGCGCGAAGGCCGCCATCATGATCACGTCACCGGCCTCGACCTGACCGTCGGATATCGCGCGATCGAGGTTGACCGGGATACCGGCACCGAACAGGTTGCCGCACTGGTCAAAAGTATCGAGGTGTCTCGATTCGGGCACCTCGAGCGCTTCGCGCCAGTTGCGCAAGAACACCCGGTTCGGCTGATTGGTGACGAGCAAATCAATGTCTTTGGAACTCAGTCCGATGCGGTCGCAAACCGCGAGCGCCACTTCGGGGACCTGCCGATTGCCGCGAGCGAGCACCTTGCTGATCTTGGTTTCGGTGAACCCGATGGAGGCCTCACCGGGTCCCGCCGCCCACCACTTGCGGGGTGGGTCGATTGCGAGCGTCATGTCGCCGGCGTATTCGCCGTAGGTGCGGCACTCGATGTCGAGTATGGGCGACTCGTCCGACAGCGTGACCAAACCGACCGCGGCCCCGTCGCCGGGTACGGACGATTGCGCCTTCCGGCGCACCCCGGGCTGGTCGAAAACCTGCCCGGCCGCATTCTGGGCGATCGCGATCACCGCAGTGTGTCCCTCACCAGAGGCCAACAGTTGACGGGCCACTTTGAGACCCAGCACGAACGCCGCGCACCCGCCGTTGTGCAGATCCAGCACCCAGTTCGGCCGCATGCCCAAGCGGTGCGCGATACCGCCGCCCGCGCCGTAGAACGCCATGTCGGGTACCTGCGTGTGGGTGATCAACACGTCGGCGCTTTCGATGATGTCGCGACCGTGTCGCTCGATGATTCCTTCCGCGGCTCGCTCGATCATGTCGGTCGCGGTTTCGTCCGGCCCGACGTGATGGCGGAACTTGGGCGCACGGAACATCAGGTTGGCCGCGAGGTCATCCGAGCCGGCGAAATTCGCGTAATAGTCGGCGCCGATCGGTTCTCCGGGCAGGTAGGTGGAGATATCGGTCAGGCTGACGGTGGGTTGGTTCATGGCAGTACTCACTTCATCCAAGCCGGCGTGATCGGCAGGCCGTTACGGTGGCGGTATTCGGCGATTGTCTTGAGATTGTTCAGCTCCAGCCCATGACCGGCACCGAATATGTCCCAAAAGTCGCCGACCCAGCCCGTGCGCTGCGGCGGACCAGCCTCGGGATAAGGGTTGTGGTCATAGAACGGGTGACGGCAATTGGTCCACAGCACAACCGAACCGGGCTTGCCGAGCACCACCTGCGCATCGAGGACCCGCATCACGTAGATCATCCACAGGTGCTTGCCCTGGTCCCAGGCGCAGTGGTAGTCGACGGTACGCGCCTGCGCGTTGGCTACTGTCCGGGTGTAGATCTCGGTGTCCGGAAGCAACCGGTCGTAGGCCAGCCACAGCCCGGGCTCATCAGTGGGGGTGAAGTCACGCAGGGTATAGGTCCACTCCTCGAGACTGCGGGTGTCTGACAGGTATTCGAACAGCTCGTCGGGTGGGCAGTCGACGTAGTCGTTGACCGTGCAGTACTGGCCGAAGACCTCTTCGTGCGGATACGCCGACCGCATCTTCGCCATGAACATCGGGGCGGTCTGCTCCAGGGGGGAGGTCTCGATACGGACCACACCCTCAATCGGCTCGGTGCTGCCGCTGTGGACGGCAATATCGTCAAGCGCTGCTACGGACATGGAACCTGTTCTCCTTTAGAGTTGTGATCTGTTGTTCGACAACCTGATTGGCAGGTTGCCTGTTAAGGAATGCCGCAAACGGCGGAATCTCGTCGGCGGAGCACTCGACGGTGACCACGGACGGGCCGTCGACGGCCATTGCCCGTTCAAGTGCTGCGGGTAGTGCGTCGATGTCGGCGACGTCGACCGAAGAAAGCCCGGGGAACATGCTCGCCAGACCGGCCCCCAGCTGGCTGGGAGCGAACCGGTTGTAGCTGTAAAGGTCGTCGTAGAGCAGCTGCTCGCGGGTCACGCACATGGCGTGGGCGTTGTTGTTGAACAGTACGAAGGTCACCGGAAGCCGGTACTGCACCGCGGTGTGCACCTCCATGCCGTGCATGAAGAACGCACCGTCCCCGGCGATCACCACGGTGCGCCGGCTATGCCCGTCGTTGGCACGGCCGAAAGCCATCCCGATACCGGCACCGAAGCTGTAGCCCATGCCGCCCATGCCGAGTGCGACGGCAAACCGACCGCCCCGGCGAACGGGCAGGTAATGGATGGCGGCTGCGCCGGTGTTTCCGGCGTCGACGACGATATCCGTCCCGTCGGGCAACACGCGGTCGAGCACCACCATGGCATCGCGGTATCGCACGCCCGTGCCGGCAAAGGATGGTGGACTGAGTTCGGTGTCTGCCACGAAATCGGGTACGCGCAGGCCCCTTGGCCGCCCCGGCCCGGACAACGCCCGGGTCAGCATCGTCAGCGATCCTCGCAGATCTTGGGTGTGCACGTGCGTGCACGGCAGGTACGGGGGTGCTGAGCCGATTGAGAACGTCTGCACCGAGGCGAGCGCGTCGTCGAGGCCGGTGCGGGCGGTCACCGAAAGGCGGGTGCCGACAACTAGGCAGACGGCGCTCGCCGCCACGGCGTCGGCCACACCGGGGTGGCCCATCACACCGGTCACACCGAGCGCTGAGGACGAACCGGAACCTGGTGTACCGGCTACATCTTTGGCGTCGGGCACACATGCCACCTGCGCGCGCAGCAGGGCCCGCAGCTCCTCGAGTTCGGACCGGGCGTCATCGCGAGCCACCTGCTCGCCGGCGATGATTGTGATAGGTCCGTTCGCCCAGCGCAGAGCGCGCACGATCGGATGTGGATCACCGATGAGCGACCGCGTCGGGTCAACAGCATGCCCGTTACGTTCGTGGTAGCCGTTAACACCGACCTTCGACTGCTGAATATCTTTGGGCAGCAACAATACTGCCGGGCCACCGGTTCGTGCCGCCGCTATAGCGTCGGGCAACGCCGAAACGATGTCGGCGGGCGTCAGCACCCGCCGGCAGAAGACCGACACCGCAGAAAACAACGCCTCGGCATTCAATGAACCGTTGCGGCCGCTGGTGTCTTGAAAGCTGCCCCGACCGTCCATCGTGGTGGCCGGTTGGCCCACCAGCGCCAACACCGGCACCCGGCTGGCCAATGATTCGCCAAGGCCAGGAATCAGGTTCAGCGCGCCCCCGCCAGACGTCGCTGCCACCACACCCAAACCAGCGCCGCTGCGACTGTACCCATCGGCCATCGTGGCCGCGGAGAACTCGTGCTTGGCCAACACCGCGGTAATGTCCGAACGGAAATGTGCGGCATCGTAAAGATCCTCGATGTTGGCGCCGTCGACACCGAATATGTAATCGATGTCGATTCTCGCGAGGTGCTCGACGATATGGTCGACCACCCTCTGGGTCCTAGGCATCTGCTCACCTCACTTGTATGTCAGTAACACGACCTTCGAGTGACTTCGGTTCACTCGGGGGGCGAAATCTACAGCGAACGCTCCAGGAGCAGTTGGCCGTCGTCGGCGGAAACCACCTGTACAGAGGCGATTTGATCGACACGTGTTGAAGTACTGGCAGCGGGCGTCGCCGTGTGGCCCGGATTCGCCACCCAGGTTGCCATCCGAGTGTGGCTGCCGTCGCGACCTACCACGACCATCGCTAGCGTGTCGTGATGGGCGTTCAGCGGAGCCAAGCAGACGCAGTTCATCGAGATGAACGTTCCCCACTGCCGGCTGCTGAGCGAGACCGTCGAGGTCAGCCTGTTCGTCCCGACTTGCGCCATCGGCTGAACCGACACGCTCGCCTGCGGCGGCGTGGGCACGGATGTCAGGTGCTGGCCCGCAACGCCGACAAGCACACCGATCGCCAGCACCGCGGCTGCGGCGGCCCCAGCCGTCCACGTCACGATGCGGGCCCGGCGCCGCCGCCAGCTCACCTTGGCCAGCAGGGACGGCAGCAACTCGACGGGCAGCAACGGTTCTACGCCACTGCGGTCGTCGATCGCCGCCACCTCGTCGCGATCCAGCTGCGACAGCAGGGCCGGCATGCCGCTGAGCTCTCCAACGGCGCTGCCGCACAACGGGCAGTCGGTCATGTGCGCTTCGAATTCCCGCCGTTCGGCGGACGACAGTGATCCCAGCACGTATGCGGCATCCCACATCGTGTACTCGTCATGCCCGGATAGGTCACCGCCATGCGGCGTTCCGGGCCGCCATAGCGGCATCATCGTGTAACTCCCGTCTCCCCTGGCACGTCTTGCATTTCGTATCCCCATTTCTTGCTTGTGCGTCGCATGGCCCGCACGGCATAGCGCAGCCGTGACTTCATAGCGCCTTCGGCGATGTCGAGACCGGCGCACCATCACGCGATGTTCGGCGGCTAGTTGCGCCATCGCGGCGGCGAACAGTAGTCGGTATGCGGTGCGGCTATCGCCGATGATTATGTTGCGGCGACGGTGAATAAATTATGTTGCGGCGACGGTGAACACGTGTGCGTCGTAGAGTGTCTTCATCAACTCTGCTTCCGCACCCGCCGAACTGGTTGGCATAGGCACTGCGTTCACCTCCTTACTGGTGAAACGATTGCAGCGCCTGTTTGGTTCACATGCGGCACACGGCCGCCAGCGGTCAGACGCCGCCCATCCAGCTGTGGAATCGACCATCCGGGTCGTAGGCCGAGCGGACCTTGTCGAGGCGTGCCATGTTCGCTTCGGCGATGAATCGCGCCGGACGCCGGCACAGATTCTCGTCGGCGAGCGAGATGCCGGTCGCCAAGTGCGACATAGCCGCCATGTTGGACCCGGCCCAGTCGCGATACCGTTCGTCGTCGGCCGGATCCTGCCAGATGGTGAAGAGCGCCATGTAGATCTCGTCTTCCAAGCCGTACACCAGGTCCGCGCGCTCCGGGGACGTCTTCCAGCCCGTGAAAATGAAGTGCGAGGGGTGCGGCGGCATGGTTTCGATGATTCTGCGGATGCCCGGCAGTAATTCTTCGGCGGAAGCCGATGTGAACATGCTGTCGGCGATGTAACGGTGCCCCTTCGGGTAGCTGGTCATCACGGCGGTATACCAATTGGCCAAATTTGTCGGCGCATAAGGGAGGTTGACGATCGCCTTATCGATGACCGGGCAAGTGCCCAGCGGGGCAAGGGCTTTCGTCGCCTCCTCTTCTGAATCGGCGAAGACTGGCGAGGCGATCGTAATGCCGGGCTGGTTGAGCCCGGCTCCCGGAAAGCTGCGCGCGGTGTGGATTTGCAGTTCTACCCGGTCGTCGAGCTCAGAACTGATCGAGCGCGCCCAGGTGAACACCTCGTCGGCGACCTCGATCGGGTACATGTACAGGCAGGTACCCCAAACCGCCGGACGTGGGTAAACACGCAGTTTGAAAGAAGTGACCACACCGAAGAAGCCCGGTCCCGAGCCGCGAGCTGCCCAATACAGGTCTGGATGGTTTTCGGGGTCACAGTAGATCTGTTCACCGTCGGCGGTGACGACTTCCAGTCCAAGCACGCTCTCGCATGCCGGCCCGACCACCGAACTGTTCCAGCCGTATCCGCCCTGCAAAAGATAGCCACCGAGGCGAATGCCTTCACAATGGCCTGCGGGAAAGAAGAGCCCTTGTGCGTCCAGGTCGGTCGCGAAGGCGCTGGCGGATTTGCCCGGGCCGACGTCAGCGGTCATCCGATCCGGTTCGACGGTGCAATGATCGAGGCGGCTGACGTCGAGCAGCAGGCCACCGTCGCGCAGGTGACTGGCCGCCCAGCTGCGTCCGCCCGAACATACGCCGACGTGATATCCGTTGGCCCGCGCATAACGGATCGCCGCGACCACGTCGTCGGTGTCGTGTGCCTGCACAATCACATCCGGAAAACGTTCCGGCAGAAGGCCATTCCAAACCGTCTCCCGACGGGCCGTTTCGTAACCGTCTGCGCCACGAACGAAGGTCTTTTCTGCGGAAAGTAAAAGCATTGTGTCCCCTTGGTTTTCGCGCACGGTGTGTCGGGCCTGGTGTGTCAACGGGATACCGCCTTCAAACGTTCAGCACGGCTGCGCTGGGGCAGTTTTAGGTAGGCCGCGACCTCCCCGGCCAAAGGCGTGGCGGCCAGCCGGATCGCCCGGAGCGGGCCATTGGGCGGAATGCCATATCCGATCGCAAACATTCCGTCGCCGACCTGCGAGGCAAAGCCGCCGTGCGGGTTGCCGCGTTCGTCAAGAACGCCAAGATGTCCGACCAAACCGTCGAGATCCGTGCCGAACCCGGTGGCGGCGATGATCACCTGCGGCCCAACAAACGTGCCGTCGGCGAGGATCACGCCGTCGGGTTCAATCGCCTTGACGGCGCCGACGACCTCGACGCGCCCGACCCGCACGACGTCGATCAGCTCATCGGCCAGCGTCGGGATGCGACCTCGTTTTTCCACCGTCGCCTTCAGCCCGAGGGGCGGCCGCTGGAAGCCGTAGGCCGACAGGTCGCCCCACATCAGGCGGTTCATGCGCGCGATCAGCGGATCGATCATGCGTGCGGGGACCCTCGAGAACAGCTCAAGGAAGATATCCGACGGAAACGGTCCTATGGCCCGCCGCACGAGGTGCGGCGGTGTGCGCACCGCAAGCCAGATCCGTCGCGCGCCGTCGTTAACGAGCTGAACAGCGATGTCGGCGGCCGAATTGCCTGCGCCAACGACGAGGACGTCCCGGCCACGGTATGGCCAAGCGTTTGTGAAGTGCCCGGAGTGAACGATCTCGCCGTTGAAGCGACTGAGTCCAGGCCATGCAGGGATGGTGGGTGCGCTGTAGTTGCCCGTGGCGAGGACGATTGCCGGGGTTCGGATTTCACCCGACGACGTGTCAAGTTGCCAGACTCCCCCCGCACGGTCGACGCGGTGGACTTCACATCCGAGCATGAGCGCGATGTTCTGTCGCGCAACGTAGTGATCGAAATAGCGGACCATATCCTCCTTGGTCGGCCAACGGCCGGCGTTCAAGGGAATCCGTTGTCCGGGAAGGTGCGACAAGAACCCGGTCGTGTTGAGGCGGAAGTTGTCATAGCGCGTGCGCCACGAAATCGCCGGGGCCGCTGCGCGGTCCAGAACGAGCGCTTTGATGCCATGCTGATGATCGAGTTCGCGTGCGACGGCCAGACCCGCGGGCCCCGCGCCGATCACAACGGCGTCGGGGCTATGCTGGGTCTCTCTAGTCATCCGCGATCTCCTGTTGTCTTCTTCGGTGCCGAGGACCTCGGGTCCCAGCAGTAACACGATCCAGAACCGCTTGCGGTTCATGCGGGCAGAACAGGACCACTGCATAGAATCCCCGCCCGCTCATCACCCCGAGCCGGCTACCACGCTTTACGCGGCTAACTTGCGAACGACCGTCGCAGCCACCAGGCTGTCCCGCTGTTCTGCTTTTTGGCGAAGCCCGAACTGCCGCAGCAACCGCCGATACGCGGCGAACGTCAGCGCGAACGGGTCGCACCACGGCGGTATGCCGCCGACCAGATGCAGGCCTGTCACCAGGATCATCGACGCGGTGGCAAAGGGCTGAGACTTGAAGTACCGGCGGGCCGCGTGAGTCAGCTGCTCGTCATCGGTGGCGATCAGGTCGTAGGCTGCCACGCCACCGGCCAGTGCCACCCACGCTCGGTCTGAGTTGCGCATCGTTTCCGCCTCCTATATCTACAACGACGTCTGGCGGGGCTGGGAAGTTCACGTGTTGCGCCCCCGGCGGACGGCAGCCGTGCGTTGCAGTGGGCCCGCGACACCACTCGTGCCTGCCGGTGCCCGGCGTTGGGGTGTTTAGGTGAGGATGGGGATGAGGCCGGCGGCGACGGCTGGATAAGGTGCGTGCTGCCTACGATCCGGATGGCCTGTTCCACAGCCGGAGGGCACGCGGCTAGTCCCCTTAATCATTTCTGGCGGGGATCATGTTGTGCGACAAGCTGTTCACAGCGAGCGCTGCAGCAACACCTTTCCGTTGTCGGCGGAAACCACTTGCACCGCTGAGATCTGATCGACGGGCGTCGAGATGCTGCCGGCCGGCGTCGCAGTGTGGCCCGGTTCCGCTACCCAGGTCGCCAGCTGCGTATGGGTTCCGTCGCGACTCACCACAACCATCGCCAGCCTGTCGTGGTGGGCGTATACCGGGGCCAGGCACACGCAGTTGAGGTCGATGAACGTGCCCCAGTGTTGGCTGCTCAGCGAGACCGTCGAGGCCAGCTCTCTCGTTCCAACCTGGGACATCGTCAGCGCGGACACGCTCGCCTGCGGCGGCGAAGACGTCGGAGAATGGCTCGCGACGCCGACGAACAGACCGATAGCCAGCACCGCGGCGGCGGCGGACGTAGCTGACCACGTCATAAGGCGCGAGCGGCGCCGCTGCCGGCGCACTGCGAACAACAACGACGGCAGCAAGTTCGGAGCCGGCGCCGAGGGCTCGGCGGTCTGGTCGCCCGCGCTGATCGCGGCCACCGTGCCACCATCGAGCTTGGACAGCAGAGCCGGCATGCCGCTGAGCTCAGCCACGGCCTGGCTACACAACGGGCAGACGCTCAGGTGCGCCTCGAACTCAAGTCGATCGGACGGTGACAGCGATCCCAGCACGTAGGCCGCATCCCACATTGCGTACTCGTGGTTGTCGCCGGTGGGCAAGTCGCTGTCGCCGGGCGGGTCGAGACCTCGGATCACCCTCATCGTGTCCCTCCATCTGCTGCCATAAACAAGTATTCGAAGCCGACGGCCTCCCGGATGGCCCCAAGTATCGTCATCGGGTCACCCCCATCTCCTGCAGAGTGAGTCGCATTGCCCGCACCGCGTAGTGTAGTCGCGACTTCACGGTGCCTTCCGCGATGTCAAGATCGGCGGCGATCTGGGCGGTGGTCCAGCCCCGGTAGTAGGACCGCTCGACAACGGCTCGATGATCAGCTGACATCTGCGCCATGGCGTCGGCGATCAGCATCCGGTCCAGCGCCGAGTCCACTTCGTCGGGAGCCGACTGCTCGGGTGCGCCTGACTCGTCCAGCGAACCACCGGAATTGCGGATCCGTGGGCTGCGTTGCTCGTCGATGATCATGTTGCGGGCGACGGTGAAGAGCCACGCACGCGGCGAACGCTCGCTGTCGGTCATGACCTCTGGATGCTGCCATGCCCGCAACAGCGTCTCCTGGACCACGTCTTCGGCACGGCTCGCGTCAGAGGTCAACCGAAGCGCATAACGCCACAAAGCTGCGGCGTGCTCGTCATAGAGCGCCTTCATCAAAGCGGCTTCAGCATCAGCTGCGCCAGTGACTCGACTCACTCGATCACCTCCTGATAAGTGATACGAGTGCCGCGCCTTTCCAGTTCATCGGGGCAATATTGCAACATGGTCTCGCTCAGTCCGGGATCCAATTCCCGTGGAATCCGTGCGGCACACGTCGCGGTAGCCGGATCCGAGCTACCGGGTCGCCCTCGAAGTCTGAAGCATCGATGACAACCAGATCACTGCCGTCGGTCACCGGGTCGTACACGTAAGTCAGGTACCAGCCGGCCAGCTCGTCGGACTGCCCGACCGCAGGCGCGAACACCGCCTCGCCGGGCGCACTCGGCGCTCTATGGCCGCCGCCGCCTCCGAACCGATGCTCGGTTGCGGTATCACGCTGGAGGTCATAGCGGACCAGCGCGTCGCTGCCGACAGCCACAGAGTAGCGGGCGGCCGAGCCGGCGAGCCGGTCGTCGACGCGCGGGAACTCCACACCGCGGTCGTCGAGTTGGCTCTCCTCGACCACCCCGGTGTCCAAGTTGATCTTCCAGCGCCACAATGCCGCGTCGTCCCCGAATTCGCTACTGTCACGCCACATTTCGGGGTACCGGAGTATCTCCAGCACAATGGAATCCCCGCTGGCCGATGTCACATCGTAGGCGTTCGCGATGTGGAAGACGAAGCACGGGTCGATGTCGAACCACCGCAACCGACCATAGGGGTCGTCGCGGCGCAGCACGCCCAGACGGGCCCGGTGCTGGTCGTCCCATCGGTACGGTAAGTCCCGGTCGAATTGCTGCGTCATCGCGACACCCAGGTCGAACAGCAGCGGCAGGTCCATGAAGACCACATGGTCGGCGGTCAGTGCGAAGTCGTGCATCAGCGTCAGCGCGGGGACGTCGATGGGGCGACTGATCGTCAGCCGGCCGTCGGCGTCAGCGCGGTGATAGCTGACATGCGGTTCAAAGATGTTTCCGGACCCGAAGAAATGCATTTCGCCGGTAGTCGGGCAGATCTTCGGGTGTGCCGTCATCGAGTCGGTCAACTTGCCGCCGAAGTCGTAGACGCCCAACGTTTTCAGGTCATTGCTGATTTCATAGGGCAGCGAGAATTCCATCAGGGCGAGGGTCTTGCCGGCGTGCCGGACGACATGGGTATTGGCGATGCTGGAGTGCAGGTTTCGGCTGCCGTCGTCGTTGTAGGGCGGGATGGGATGCTCGAAGCTCTCGGTGCGTACCCAGCGGTTGCGGTACCACGCGGCGCGGCCGTTTTCCAACCGGATTCCGTGGACCATTCCGTCGCCGACGCACCAGTGGCCAGCGCCCGAGCGCGCGTTGGGGCCGTTGCGCAGGTACCAGCCGTTCAATTCGGCGGGGATGCTGCCTTCAACCGGCAGATCGAAGGCGGTCAGCTCGTCATGCACGGGGGCATAGTTGCCGGTGCGAAAGACCGGGAAGACAGTCTGCGCATCCACGGTCGTTGCCGTCATCAGCGCCGGTCGCAGTTCCACCAGATCCGACGCAACGGCCGACCGCTGCTCTGCCTTCGCGAGCAGCGAAGTCAGCAGGTCAGGGCACGGCGGCACCGCGACCGACTCATCGCTCGCGTCCGCCGCGATGACTTGGTCGTAGTCGAGCCGCGACAGCAGCGGTGAGACAGCGGTCAGCTCGGTCACGGCCTCCCGACACGAGATGCAGCCGACCAGGTGTGCCTCGAATTCGAGGCGGTCGGCATCCGATAGTGCACCCAACACGTAGGCGGCGTCCCACATCGCGAGTTCGTGGGCACCCTGCGCCATGTCGGGTTCGCCGTCACGGGGCATGTTCCCGTTCCGAGATTCCGTCATCGCGCCACCCCCATCTCGAGCAAGGCCTGGCGAAGCCCTCGCAGCGCGTAATGCAGCCGCGACTTCACCGTGCCTTCGGCGATCCCGAGATCGGCGGCGATCTGCGCGGTGGTCCAGCCCTGGTAGTACGAGCGGCCGACCACCGCCCGGTGTTCGGCGGACAGCTGCGCCATCGCATCGCCGATCAATGCCCGATTCAGCGCCCCACCCTGCTCATCCGGACCGGCCGGTTCCGGCGGGCCTGAGCCGTCCCGCGAGATCAGCTCATTGTGGAACCGGGCGCTGCGTCGGTCATCGATGACCAGGTTCCTGGCAACGGTGAAAAGCCAGCCGCGTGGGGACTGCCCGTTGTTGAGGACGTGCGGGCGTTGCCATGCCCGCAGCAAGGTCTCTTGCACCACGTCCTCGGCATGAGCAGGATCACCGGTCAACCGCCAGGCATAGCGCCACAAAGCCGCGGCGTGTTCGTCCCACAGCCGCTTAAGAGCATCCGCGTCCGCGCCGGTGCCCGGTATGTCTATCACCAGCCTCTCGGTGATGACACGGTTTAAGTGTCCGCTCGGTTCACTCGGTCTTCAGACGACGTTAGCCAAGGGTCAAGATGCGCGGCCCGTCATCGGTGGCCGCGACGGTGTGCTCCCAGTGTGCAGCACGCGAACCGTCGGCGGTAGTGACCGTCCACTGGTCGTCGAGCACCACTGTTTTACGCGTTCCCAATGTCAGCATCGGTTCGATGGCCAGCACCGATCCGGGGGCCAGCAGCGGGCCGCGTCCTGCGGCTCCCTCGTTGGGCAGAAACGGATCCATGTGCATCTGCCTGCCGATGCCGTGTCCGCCGTAGCCCTCGACAATGCCGAACGCACGCCCGTAGCGGGCCTCGGCCGCGTGGGTGGCGGTCTCGATGGCGTGCGACACGTCGGTCAAGCGGTTGCCGGGCACCATCGCGGCGATCCCGGCCTCCATCGACTCCTTGGTCGCCTGCGAGAGGATTTCGTCGGCGTGGATGAGCTGCCCGACACCGAAAGTGATCGCGGCGTCACCATGCCAGCCGTCCAGGATTGCGCCGCAATCGACGGAGACCAGGTCGCCGGCCGCCAGCTCCTCGCCGGCGGACGGGATGCCGTGCACGACGCGGTCGTTGACCGACGAGCAGATAGACGCCGGATAGCCGTGGTAGCCCAGGAACGACGGCGTCGCACCGGCGTCGCGAATCACCGATTCGGCAATCCGGTCCAGGCTTTGCGTCGAAACCCCGGGAGCTGCGGCCTCACGCACCGCCCGCAGCGCGGCGGCGACCACGGCGCCCGCAGCGGCCATCGCGTCGAGCTCGCCGGCGCTACGCTGCGGCACGACCTTGCGACTGCGCAGGCCCGCCAAGGCGATCACCGTTACCTCCCTAGGGCCCGCAGGGCGCGGGCGAACACCTCGTCGACGGTGCCGACTGCGTCGACGGTTTTCAATTCGCTGCTGTAGTACTCGATCAGCGGCGCGGTTTCGTCGCGGTAGACCTTCATCCGGTTGAGGATCACCTCGTCGGTGTCGTCGGCACGGCCGCGGGCTTTGAGCCGCTCGAGCAATACGTCCTCCGGCACCCGAAACTCCAGCACTGCGTCGAGCCGGGTTCCGCGGCGCTCGAGCATGTCATGCAGTGCCTTGGCCTGTTGGACCGAGCGTGGGTAGCCGTCCAGGATGAAACCGCCGTCGACGTCTGAATTGCTCAGTCGGTCGTCGACGAGTTCGTTGGTCAGTTCAGACGGCACCAGATCGCCGGCGTCCAAATAGCGCTTGGCCTCCAGGCCCAGCTTGGTGCCGTTGTCGATGTTCTGCCGGAACAGCTCACCGGTGGACAGGTGGGGGATCTGGAGTTTCTCCGCCAATAGCTCGGCCTGCGTACCTTTACCCGCTCCAGGCGGCCCAAGCAACACAAGTCTCACTTGAGGAACCCTTCGTAGTTGCGCTGCATGAGCTGACTCTCGATTTGTTTCACCGTATCCAACCCGACACCGATCGCGATCAGCACCGCGGTGCCGCCGAACGGTAGGCTCTGCGCCGATCCAGTGCTGCCGATCTGGAGGAACAGATTAGGCAGTACCGCGATGAGGCCGAGGTAGATCGAACCCGGCAGCGTGATCCTGCTCAGCACATAACGCAGGTAGTCGGCGGTCGGCTTGCCGGGCCGAATACCGGGGATGAAACCACCGAACTTCTTCATCTCGTCGGCACGTTCGTCGGGGTTGAACGTGATCGAGACGTAGAAATACGTGAAGAAGATGATCAGCCCGAAATAGATGCCGACGTAGACCGGGCTGGCTGGGTTCGACAGGTAATTGGCGACGAATTTGTCCCACCAACTGTTGCCCAGACCGCCGCTGCCGCTGCGGACCAGCTGGGTGATCAGATGCGGAATGTAGATCAGCGAAGACGCGAAGATGACCGGGATAACGCCGGCTTGGTTGACCTTGAGCGGCAAATACGTCGAGGTGCCGCCGTACATGCGCCTGCCCACCATGCGCTTGGCGTACTGCACCGGGATGCGGCGCTGGCCCTGCTCGACGAACACCACGCCGACGACGATGATCAGTGCTGCCGCGCAAACCGCGACGAACACCACCCCGCCGCGGCTGTCCAGGATGGTCTTGCCCTGACTGGGAATGCGGGCAGCGATGCCGGCGAAAATCAGCAGCGACATGCCGTTGCCGATCCCGCGCTCGGTGATCAATTCGCCCATCCACATCACCAGCCCCGCGCCTGCGGTCATCACCAGCACGATGACGACCAGGGTGAAGATGCTCTGGTCGGCGATGATGTCCAGGCTGCAGCCCTGCAGCAACCCGCCGTTGGCTGCGAGCGCCACGATGCTGGTGGCCTGCAAAATGGCCAGCGCGATCGCCAGATAACGGGTGTACTGCGTCATCTTGGCCTGGCCGGACTGGCCTTCTTTGCGCAGTTCCTCGAACCGCGGGATGACGACGGTGAGCAGCTGCACGATGATGCTCGCGGTGATGTAGGGCATCACCCCGACCGCGAACACGGTCAGCTGCAGCAGCGCACCACCGGAAAACAGGTTGATCAGCGAGTAGATCTGCGCCGATTCCCCGCCACTGACTTGCGCGATGCACTTCTGCACATTGGGGTAGTTCACACCCGGCGAAGGCAAGGACGCGCCGAGGCGGTAGAGCACCACGATGCCCAATGTGAACAGGATCTTCCGTCTCAGGTCCACTGTTCGCAGCGATGAGATGAAAGCCGAAAGCACTCTTCCTCCTGCGCAGCCGAGCTCTGGTCGCGGCATGCCAACGGGGCTGGTGTGACCAGCATCGGATGGTCCTGCGTCGCGCGCCCAGCACTTGCAGGCCAGGACGTGTCCAGGCGCGCGTCAGACAGTCTACGAGACTAACAGCGCACACAGCGCTCGCTCGCAAACGGGTGGGCTTGCACATAGCAACGAGGCGTAGAGTTTCAGCAGCTCTTTACCTTGGCTAAATATCAAGTCAACGGCAGTTTCGGTCGAGGGGTTTTGGATGACATGTATGGGCGCAGATGAGTAGGGCACGGTTTGAGGGCGACACCTGGGATCTGGCTTCCAGTGTGGGGGTGACGGCGACCATGGTGGCGGCCGCGCGGGCGGTCGCGACGAGAAGCTCGAACCCGCTGATCAACGACCAGTTTGCCGAGCCGCTGGTACGAGCGGTCGGGGTTGACTTCTTCGCCAAGATGGCTGGCGGCGAGCTGGATCCGCGCGACCTCAATGACGACGAGGCCAAAGGATTGCGGCGCTTTGCCGACGCGATGGCCATCCGTACCGAATACTTCGACAACTTCTTCCGCGGCGCCACCGCGGCCGGTATCCGACAGGCCGTCATCTTGGCATCCGGCCTGGATTCCCGCGCCTACCGACTGCCCTGGCCGCCCGGCACCAGCGTCTTCGAAGTCGATCAGCCGCAGGTCATCGAGTTCAAGACCGCGACGCTGGCCGGCCTGGGCGCCCAGCCGACGGCGGATCGTCGCGCGGTGGCGGTCGACTTGCGCGACAACTGGCCGTCGAGCCTGAAGCAGGCCGGATTCGACCCGGCGCAGCGCACCGCCTGGATCGCCGAGGGGCTGTTGGGCTACCTGCCGGCCGAGGCGCAGGACCGCCTGCTCGACCAGATCACCGAACTGAGCGCACCCGGCAGCCGGTTCGGCACCGAGGGACTGCTGCACATCAACGATCTCAACGAACCAGAACTGCGCCGGCGCATGCAGCGCCAATCCGATCGGTGGCGCGAGCACGGGTTCGACCTCGACATGGCAGCCCTGGTGTATTTCGACCGCCGGACCGACGTCGCGATCTACCTCGCCGGACGAGGCTGGGAAACCGTCGGCAGCAGCGGCACGGACCTGCTGGCCGAACACGGGTTGCCGCCGATCGACCCGGACGATGCCCCATTCGGTGATGTGGTCTATCTCAGCTCGGTGCTCAAGGAAGGGTAGTCATGACACGTAGCGATAGCGACACTTGGGACCTGGCCTCCAGCGTGGGCGCAACGGCGACGATGGTCGCGGCGGCCCGGGCGCTGGCCAGCGAGGACACCAACCCGATCATCAATGACCCGTTCGCCGCCCCACTGGTGCGGGCGGTGGGGATCGATTTTTTCACCCGCGTTGTCGACGGAGAGATCGACCCGACCTTGGAAGAAAATGTCGGCGAAAACGGCAAGGGGGAACTGCAAACCGAAACGGACTCGCTGGCGGTGCGCACCCGGTTTTTCGATGAGTTCTTCACCAACGCGACCGCGGCCGGCATCGGTCAGGCCGTGATTCTGGCCGCCGGTCTGGACGCCAGGGCCTACCGGCTGGCATGGCCGTCCGGCAGCGTGGTTTATGAAGTCGACCAACCCAAGGTCGTCGCGTTCAAAACCGACACCATGGCGGGGCTGGGCGCCAAACCGACGGCCGAGCGTCGAACGGTAAGCATTGACTTGCGCGAAGACTGGCCGGCTGCGTTGCGCGACAGCGGTTTTGACGACACCAAACCGGCAGCCTGGAGCGCAGAGGGGTTGTTGATGTACCTGCCACCGGAAGCACAGGATCGGCTCTTCGACCACATCACCGCGCTCAGTGCACCCGGCAGTCAACTTGCCACCGAGTACCACCCGCAGACCGGTCCGACGATGGCCGAACGCAGCCAGGCGATGAACAATCGGTGGGCCAACCTTGGCTGCGACGTCGATTTGTCGGGGCTGTTCTACGAGGGCAAGCGGAACAACGTCGCGGACTATCTCAGCGACCGCGGCTGGCAGGTGGTCACCCGCGCTCGACGAGAACTCTTCAGCGACTACGGTCGCCCTTTTCCTTCCGACGACGAACTGGCCGCGTTCCGCAACATCGTCTCCGTTGTTGCAACCCGCAGATAGGAGGTTCCTGATGGCCGCGAGCGAGACCAAACGAACTGATGGGGACAGCTGGGATCTGGCATCCAGCGTGGGTGCCACCGCCACCGCGGTGGCCGCCCGGCGAGCGATGGCGTCGAAAGGCCCCAATCCCCTGATCGACGATCCCTTCGCCGAGCCACTGGTCAACGCCGTCGGGGTCGACGCCTTCATCAGGATGATGAACGGCGAAATCGAGCTCACCGACGACGATCCGGCGTTCAACCCGCAACGGCTGGCCGAGGGAATGGCGGTCCGGACCCGGTTCTTCGACACCTTTTTCGCCGACGCCGTCGCGGCAGGTGTGCGCCAGGCCGTCATCCTGGCCGCCGGGCTCGACACGCGCGCCTACCGGCTGCCATGGCCGCAGGGAACTGTGGTCTACGAAGTCGACCAGCCGCAAGTCATCGAATTCAAGACCCGCACACTGGCCGATCTGGGCGCGGCGCCGGCCGCCGACCGCAGGGCGGTGGCCGTCGACCTGCGCGATGACTGGCCGGGCGCCTTGCGGGACAACGGGTTTGATTCCGAACGGCCGACGGCCTGGATCGCCGAGGGATTGTTGGGCTACCTGCCGCCGGAGGCGCAGGATCGCCTGTTCGACAACATCACCGCGCTCAGTTCAGTCGGCAGCAGACTGGGCACCGGGTACGTCCCGGACATCCGCGATCGCATCGCTAAACGAGGCCAAGAGATCAGCGAGCGGTGGCGCCGACTCGGATTGAACATGAACTGGGCCGACTTGGTCTACGACGGCGAGCGCAACGACGCCGTGGAGTACTTGACGGGTCGCGGCTGGCAGACGGCCGTGCACACTACCCTAGAGCTCTACGCCGACAACGGGTTTGACTTCCCTGAAGGCCCTAGCATGGTCGCGTTCGGGGACATCAAGTACGTCTCCGCAGAGCTAACGTAGCGGCGGCCGCCCGGCCAGTTCGAGAAACCGCCGGTAGCGTTCCTGCACCGGGTCCGCCCAGGCCGGATCCGGTTGGACGACACGTTCGGTGGAGGCCCACCGGGCGGCGTCGGTGATCGACGATTCCAGACCGACCGCCATCCGGCCGAGGAAAGCCGCGCCCAGCGCCGCACCCTCGGCCACCCCGGACACCTCCACCGGCCGGCCGGTGGCGTCGGCGATGGCCTGCATCCATGGCTCGACCCGGGTACCGCCACCGGCGGCCACGATTCGCGATACCTTCGCCCGGCTCAGCTCGATGAGCTGGCGGACGACGAAGCCCGACGCCTCGTAAGCGGCCCGCCGCAGCGTCCCCGCATCCTGGGTGAGATCCAGGCCGTCGAGCATCCCGCGACGGTCTGGGTCATGGAAGGGTGTGCGCTCGCCGCGCAGGTAGGGCGACCACACCGGTACCCGCCGCGGATCCGCCGCCGCGGGGTCGCCCGGCCCCAGGACACGATCGACCCAACCGAGAAACAGCCCGCCGGCGTTGCTCGCTCCGCCGATCTGGCTCTTCCCGGTCATCGTCGGGATGGTCCACAGGCCCGGCACCTGGCGTGCCTCGGGCATGGTCACCCACACGATCAAGGTGGTGCCGCACAGCACCAGCACGTCGCCGTCGTCATCGGCGCCGACCACCATCTGCTCGCACAGGGCGTCGATGGCACCGACTGCCAGCACGGCCCCGGTACCACCCGCCCGCCCTGCAGCCGCACCCGGCGCCTCGACCCTGGGCATCCGGTCGACTGTCGCACCGCGCTCCGCGCAGGCCTCGGCGCTCCACCCAGTGGCATCGAACAGCGGCAGGGCGGTGTAGGCGGTGGGAAAGTCGATCACCGCCTCGCCCGCCAGCGCGTAATTGGCCACCGCCGGGGCCGGCCAGTATCCGGCCGCATCGGGCGCTTGTGCGGCTGTCCAGCGCAAAAATTCGGCGGCCTCGCCCACCGGGAAGGAGCCCGCCTGAGCGTCGGTGTCCGCGTCGGGAGCCCTGCCGCGACTGTCGCCGTACAGGAGTCCCGGCGTGATGGGACGGCCGCTGGAATCAACCGCGGTCAGCGACGGCACCATCGCGGAAACGGCGACCGCCAGCGCATCGGGCCGCGCCAATTGGTCCAGGGCCGTCAGCGGACCCTGCCGCCACGCCTCGTCGGCGTTGTGTTCCAGCCGGTCCGGCGTCGGCACCCGCAGCTCGTGTGGAATTCGTGCCCGCGCGACCACCCGGCCATCCGCATCGGCGGCCACCGCTTTGACGGCGGTGGTGCCGATGTCGATGCCGATTGTGACCTCTTCGCGTGACACGGGCGTCACCGTACGCCAGCATTGGCAGTCGTGACGCGCGCTTTGGTGACGGCCCCGTTGCGTGGCGACGGGTTCGAAAAGTTACGACGGCTGGCCGATGTCGTCTACGACCCGTGGATCGATCAGACCCCGCTCCGCATTTACACCGCCGAGCAGCTGGCTGACCGGATCTCGTCCGAAGCCGCCGATGTCGTTGTGGTGGAGAGTGATTCGGTTAGCGGGCCGGTGTTCGAATTGGGCTTGCGGGCCATCGCCTCCACCCGCGGGGACCCCAACAACGTCGACATCGCGGGCGCGACCGCGGCCGGGATTCCGGTGCTGAATACCCCGGGCCGCAACGCCGACGCGGTCGCTGAGATGACGCTGGCACTGCTCTTCGCCGCCACCCGCCATGTGCTGAGCGCTGACGCTGACGTGCGGGCCGGAGAGGTGTTCCGCGACGGCAGCATTCCGTATCAGCGCTTCCGCGCGTGGGAGGTCGCCGGCCAAACCGCCGGGCTGATCGGCCTCGGCGCCGTAGGACGAGCGGTCAAGTGGCGCATGGCCGGGCTCGGCATGCGGGTCATCGCCCATGACCCGTACAACGACGACGCCGGGCACAGCCTGGATGACCTGCTCGCCGAGGCGGACATCGTCTCGCTGCACGCGCCGGTCACTGCCGACACCGCGGGGCTGATCGGCGCCAAGCAGTTCGCGTCCATGCGCGACGGTGTCGTCTTCCTCAACAGCGCCCGGGCTCAATTGCACGACACCGATGCGCTCGTCGACGCGCTGCGCAGCGGCAAGGTGGCCGCCGCGGGCCTGGACCACTTCGTCGGGGAGTGGCTGCCGACCGACCACCCGTTGACCGCGATGCCCAATGTGGTGCTCACCCCGCACATCGGCGGAGCAACGTGGAACACTGAGGCGCGGCAGGCGCAGATGGTGGCCGATGACCTGGAGGCGCTGCTATCCGGCAACACGCCTGCCCATATCGTCAATCCGGAGGTGCTAGGACCATGAGATCCGTGAAATCCGTGGTCAACACCGAAGCCGCGGTGTTGGCAGCCGCCAAGGACATGCTGCGCCGCGGGCTGGTCGAGGGCACCGCGGGCAACATCTCGGCCCGTCGGCAGGACGGCAACCTCGTCATCACCCCGTCGTCGGTCGACTACTCCGAGATGGCGCTCGACGACCTGGTGGTGGTCGACCCGGACGGCAAAGTGCTGCAGGCCGCCGACGGCCGCTCGCCCTCGACGGAGATGAAGTTGCACCTGGCCTGTTATGCGGCATTCGACGACATCGGCAGCGTCATCCACAGTCACCCGGTGTGGGCCACTATGTTCGCGATCGCACACCAGCCGATTCCCGCGTGCATCGACGAATTCGCCATCTACTGCGGCGGCGAGATCCGTTGCGCCGAGTACGCAGCGTCGGCCACACCCGAAGTGGGCAGCAACGCGGTGAAGGCGTTGGAAGGGCGGGCGGCCGCGCTGATTGCCAACCACGGTCTGGTGGCGGTCGGGCCGAGGCCGGACAAGGTGTTGCATGTTACCGCACTGGTCGAGCGGACCGCTCAAATCGTCTGGGGTGCAAGGGCTTTAGGCGGGCCGGTTCCGATTCCCGACGACGTCAACGCCAACTTCGCCGGGGTCTACACGTATCTGCGCGCCAACCCGATGTAGCCGACGCTAACTATCGTGACGGGCGGCCTCTTGCGCGAGTTGCACGCGGGAAGTGAGGCCGAGTTTGGTGTAGACGTGGGTCAGGTGGGATTGCACGGTGCGCGGTGAGACGAAAAGCCGTGTGGCGATGTCATTATTGGCCAGCCCGTCGCTGATGAGGCGGACGACGTCGAGCTCAGCGGGCGTAAGCGACGCCCAGCCACGGGCAGGTCGTTTGCGTTCGCCGCGCCCGCGCTGTGCGTAGGCTATCGCCTCGTCGGTTGTCAGTGCGGCACCCTCGGCCCAGGCGGTCTCGAAGTCTGTGTCCCGCATGGCATTACGAAGTGTCGCAACGATGGCCTGGTATCCGCTTTGATAGATCTGGAAGCGGACTTCGCCGGTGCGCTGCCGGATGGCCTCTGCGGCGCCGAAGAGCCTGACCCCTTCCGCGTGACGGCCGGCCTCGGTGGCCAGACCTGCCAGGCATTCGAGAATGTGCGGAACGCATAGATACGCGTGCACGCCGACGGCCGACGCGAGGGCTTCATGGGCGTCGCGTTCGGCCTCGTCCGGCGCCCCCTGCGCGATCGCCACGCGGGCCCTGATGGCCAGCGCATAAGCCAGCCAGTATCCGGTCATTGCGGCGACGGCCGCATCGGCAAAGCGTTGGGCCGCGGCGAGATCACCGCGCGCCAGGGCCGCCTGGGCGTGGTACGTCACGTTTATCGCCGCGGCCTCGGGAAAGTCGCCCATGTGCGACCAAGCAGCTTCAGCCGCACCCGCCGCCAGTGCGACGTCACCGGCGGCCAGCGCCACCACGACCAACGCGATGTAACTAGCACCCATGTAAAGATCGCCGAGGCCCGCAGCGGCCTCGATGGCCGCATCGGCCGCGGCGCGCGCCTCGTGAGCGTCACCGTGATATGCCAGCCAGTGGGGCAAGATGAACAGGATGGTGACCCTCAACATCTCGTCGTGATCGGCCTCGGCTGCGGCCAACAAGTCGCGTAACTCTGCGATCGCTCCGACCAGGTCGCCCTGCATGAACCGTGCGGCGGAGAGCCGCCACCGACACTGCCGCGATTCGAACCGGTCACCGATAGCGTCGGCGAGCTGGCGTCCTTCCTCGGCGGTCGCGCGCACTTCGACAGGTTGACCTGCGACGAACGCCATGTGTGCCTGCCGGCCGAGGATCTGGCTCAGCCTCCACGGGTCACCCAGTGCGCGGGCCAGGCCGCTTGCTTCGGCGAAGTAAGGCTGGGCCACTTCGGCGTTGAAGACCGTGGCGCTGCCACACGCATACAGCGCTCGGGCCAGTAGTGCTGGATCATCGAGTTGACGCGCCATGGCCAGCGCCTGTTCAGCATCGGCCATCTTGTAGATGCCGGCCCAGCCGTCGAGCACGACCTTGTCGGCGATCGCACGCACGCGCACCGGAGCAGTCACCTTTTGGTCAGGCGTCTCGTGTGGTTGGACGGCGTTGAACCAACTCAACCCTTCCTGAATCCGGCCCCGCGCGAGCCACAGGGGCTGCAGTGATGACACGAGCTGCAATGCCCGTTCGGTATCACCGTTTTCGCGACTCCACGCGAAGGCGGCCCGCAGGTTGTCGATCTCGATTTCAGCCTGCTCGATGCGCTGCTCGTATTCGGTGCGTGCTGGCTCGTCGAGCAAGGCCGCCAGCGAGGTGTAGTGATTACGGTGACGGTTTCGGATGTCGTCGGCTTCGCCGGACTCGCCGAGTTTCTCCAACGCATACTGGCGCACCGTTTCGAGTAACCGGTATCGTGTTGCGCCACTGGTGTTTTCGGCGACCACCAACGACTTATCGACGAGCAGGACGAGCTGATCGAGTACCTGATAGCGCTCCACATCGGTGTCGCCGGCGACGGCCTGGGCCGCGTCGAGGTCGAACCCGCCTAAGAACGCCGCGAGCCGACGGAACAGGATGCGTTCGGGGTCGGTCAGCAACGCATGCGACCAATCCACCGACGCCCGCAACGTCTGCTGGCGGCGCACCGCGGTACGCGCACCGCCGGTCAACAGGCGGAACCGGTCGTGCAGGCCGCCGACGATTTCCTCCAGGGACAACGCCCGCACTCGTGCCGCCGCCAGCTCGATGGCCAGCGGCATACCGTCGAGCCGGCGGCAGACCTCCGTCACTGCCGCGACATTGACATCGGTGACGCTGAAGCCGGGCCGGACCCGACGGGCGCGGTCGGCGAATAATTCGATCGCCTCGTCAGCCAGCGACAAAGACGGCACCAGGAACGTCACCTCACCGGCAACGCCAGTGGGCTCACGGCTGGTTGCCAGCAGCGTCAACCCCGGGCAGGCGCCCAAGATTTCGACCGCCAGGGATGATGTTGAGTCAAGCAGATGTTCGCAGTTGTCGAGCACCATCAGCATCTGGCGGTCGCCGACAAACCGGACGAGAGTGTCTATGGTCGAACGGCCGGGTTGGTCTGGTAGACCGAGCGCGCGGGCTACCGCAACCGGCACCACTGCCGGATGGGTGATCGGCGCCAGGTCGACGCACCACACACCGTCGCGGAAGTCGGCCGCGATGCGCGCAGCGATCTCGACGGCGAGACGCGTCTTGCCGGCACCACCGGCACCCGTCAACGTCACCAGGCGACTGTCTGTCAACAGCTTGCGTACCTCGGTTATCTGCGCGCCGCGGCCGACAAAGCTGGTCAGCTGCACCGGAAGATTCCGCGCATCAACACTTTTGAACGTACGCAGGGGCGGAAATTCGTTGCGGATATCGGGGTGGCACAGCTGCACGACCCGCTCCGGGCGAGGAAGATCGCGCAGCTGATGGGTGCCCAGGTCAGCCAACCAAGCATCGACCGGCAGCCAGTCCACCACCAGCTGCTCAGTCGCGCCGGACAGCACAGTCTGGCCACCATGCGCCAGATCGCGCAGCCGCGCCGTCCTGTTGATGGTCGGCCCGGCGTAGTTGCTTTCGTCCCGCAATTGCACCTGGCCGGTATGCACGCCGATGCGTAGCCGAATCGGCGCCAACGGCGCTCGCTGCAACTCGAGCGCACACGCGACCGCATCGCTGGCGCGAGCGAACGCAGCCACGAAACTGTCACCCTCGCCCTGTTCGACCGGGCGCACCCCTTCATGGGCCGCGACAATGTCCGACACTGCTTGATTAAGGCGAGCGATGGCGGCGGTCATCTCGTCGGGTTGGGTCTCCCACAGCCGCGTAGAGCCCTCGACGTCTGCCAACAGCAGCGTCACCGTTCCGGTGGGCACAAGCCCGCTCACGGCCAATTCGCTCCAGTTCACCAGCGGCGTATCCGCGCGTTCGCTCATGTTAGCCAGCATGCGGTGGCCAGATGAGGCAAAACATCAGCACAAACGCGTAGAACCGCCGCTCACACCGCGCAAATCTACGACCCCACGCCCTCGAGGCATCAACACGGGATTCGAACGACTAGGCCAATCCGCTGCCGCTGCCGGTTGACGGCTACAAGCGTTTCTTGCTCTGCCGAGCGAACGGGGCCACATAGCCGGCCGCCATGCTAGAGACGCTCGCGGTGGGTTGGTTCGGTCTGGGCGAGCTACCGACGCTATCGCTTGGCCGGGTCAACCACTGGCAGCTTGAGTGTGCTCTGGCCCGCCACCGCGACCATACAGTGCGGACGAGTTGGCTCAGCGCTGGTCGAAGGCCACCTTGACGGCGCCGCTTTCGCCCTGATTGGCGATGGCCAGGAAGGCATCGCGCCACTGCTCGAGCCGGAAGGTGTGAGTCAGCATGGGGCGCAGATCAATTCGACTGCCGACAACTAGGTCAAGGTAGTGCGCGATCGCGTGCTGGCGATGCCCGTCGACCTCCTCGACGCCGAATGCATTGCTGCCAACCCAGCTGATTTCCTTGAAGTACAACGGACTCCACTCCCACCGGCCGGGCGCGTGCACGCCGGCCTTCACCAGCGTCCCCCGTGCGGCCAGGACCCGGACTCCGACTTCGAACGTCTCCGGTTTTCCGACGGTGTCGTAGACGACGTCGACTGCGCCCGGGTAAGCCATCGGCAGCCCTTGCAATGGCTGCCGCAGCCGGCCGCCGCCCCAGCCCACCAGCTCTTCGATGACGGCCAGCCGGGGCTCGTGCGCCAGCACGATGGCCGCACCGAACCGGCGAGCCAGCTCGGCCTGGGCTTCAAACCGGGCCACCACCGCGACCGCCACGTCCGGGTAGAGGGCCCGCAGGATCGCCAACGCGCACAACCCCAACGAGCCGGCGCCATAGACCAGGACCCGACCCGACCGCGGCGGCGGGTGGCGGGTGATGGCATGCAGCGACACCGAAAACGGGTCGGCGAATACCGCCAACTCGTCGGACACCGACTCGGGTACCGCGAACAGCATGCTGTCGTGGGCCGGCATCAACTCGGCGTAGCCGCCGGTCACATCGGCCGACACACCGGTGTGGATCCCGGGTTTGATGTCGCCGTCGCAAAAGCTCCAGCACAGGCTGTAGTCGCCGCTTTGGCAGGCCGGGCAGGGCGGTTCGATGCCCCGCGGCCCGCAGGACAGCCACGGGTTGAGCACGACGCGCTGACCCAGCTCCAAGCCGCGGGCCTTCGGCCCCAACCGCACCACGTCGGCGACCACCTCGTGGCCCATCACTTGAGGAAACGAGCAGAAGGCCGCCATCGCGTTGTCGGTGTCACCCTCGCCGAAGTCCAGCAGGATCTGTTTGGAGTCCGAGCCGCAGACACCGGTCAGCCGGGGTCGGGTAATCACCCAATCGTCATGCAGCAGTTGCGGTTCCGCCACGTGCTGCAGGGAGGTGGGTGTACGGGCCAGGTTGCGCGTCAGCAGGTTGGCATCGTCAGGCACCTCGAACGGCTCTGGCGGCGCCCCGAAAACCAGCGCACGCATCAGGGCGCCTTGGTGGACAGCGCAGCGGCCGCGCCGGCGATGTAGGCGTCGAGGTCGGCGTTTTTGACGTCGACGACCGCCTTCATGTCCGGCAGGTAATGCTCGAAACGGTCGCTGCCCAGCGCCGCGATGATGCCGTCGGCCACCTCCTCGGCCGGCACCTTGGGTCCCTGGTAGAGCGGTTCTTCGCTGCCGGGCTGATCCCAGATCTCGGTGTCGACGGGTCCCGGCTCGATCAGCTTCACCGAGACACCGGTGCGGTGCAGGTCGACGGCCATCGACTCGCTCCACCCGCACAGCGCGAATTTGCTTGCGCTGTAGGCAGTCTCGTGGATTATGCCCAGCCTGCCACCAACACTGGATACGTTGACGATGACGCCGTGCCCGCGGGCCAGCATCCGGGGCAGGATCGCCAGCGTCAACCGCATCGGGGCGAAGAAGTTGACCCGCATGACGGCCTCGACCTCGGCCGGATCCAGCGCATCGACGACCCGTCGTTTCGGCATTGCGGCGTTGTTGACGAGCACGTCGATGCCGCCCAGGTCGTCCCAGGCGCGCAACCCCAGCTGGCCGACCATGGCGGTGTCACCCAGATCGGCCACCCACATCGTCGAATCCGGCGAGGTCCTGCGGCAGTCAGCCAGCACCTGCGCCAGGCGCTCCTGGCGGCGGGCGATCAGCCCCACCACCGCGCCGTGGCCGGCCAGCCGCCGGGCCAGGGCGGCCCCTATGCCCGACGAGGCGCCGGTGATCAGCACCCGCTTTCCTGCAGCCGCGTACGCCATGGCCAAAGCGTCGCGCGAATGGCCAGTCGTGACACGGGTTTCGGCAATATGCCTGCATAAATGGCCATTCGGCGACATGGTAAGCTCGTTATATTGGCTAAGTAACAACTCGGTTCTCGCAGAGGGGTAGCGATGGCACGCACCGATGACGACACCTGGGACCTCGCATCAAGCGTCGGCGCGACCGCCACGATGGTCGCGGCGGCCCGCGCGATGGCGAGCAAGATCGACCGCCCGCTGATCAACGATCCGTATGCCGAGCCGCTGGTTCAGGCCGTGGGCCTGGATCTGTTCACCCGGCTCGCCACCGGCGAGCTGACCCCCGCCGACCTCGAGGACGAAAGCGACGGTTCTCCCGCGGGCCTGCAGCGGATGACCGACAACATGGCGGTCCGCACCAAATTCTTCGACGAGTTCTTTATCGACGCGACCAACGCCGATATCAGGCAGGCGGTGATCCTGGCGTCCGGGCTGGATGCCCGCGCTTACCGGCTGCCCTGGGCCGCCGGCACCACGGTTTACGAAATCGACCAGCCGCAAGTCATCGAATTCAAATCCCGCACGCTGGCCGAGCTGGGCGCCCAGCCCACCGCCTTGCGGCGCGCGGTTGCCATCGATCTCCGCGACGACTGGCCGGCCGCGCTGCGGGCAGAAGGTTTTGACCCTGATGCGCCCAGCGCGTGGAGCGCCGAGGGCCTGCTGGGCTACCTGCCGCCCGAAGCGCAGGACCGCTTGCTCGACACCATCACCGCGCTCAGCGCGCCGGGCAGCCGGATCGCAACCGAAAGCGGGCCCACCCGTGACCCCGCGCACGAGGACCGAATCAGAGAACGCATGCGGACCGTCTCCGAGCGCTGGCGTAAACATGGGCTCGACCTCGACATGACCGAGCTTGTCTACTTCGGCGACCGCAACGAGGCAGCGGCCTACCTCTCCGACCACGGATGGCAGATGAGCGGCAGCAGCATCCGGGAAATGTTCGCGGCCAACGGTCTTGCGCCCATCGTCGAGGACGACTTGCCGTTCGCCGACCGTCTCTATGTCAGTGGCACGCTGACCGACAAGAAGTAGGAGCGATCAACATGACACAGGCCCAATCGGGAAGATTCGACGGCGACAGCTGGGACCCGGCATCCAGCGTGGGAGCGACCGCGACCATGGTCGCCGCCTCGCGCGCACTGGCCTCTCAAGGGCCCGACCCGCTGATCGACGATCCCTTCGCCGACCCACTGGTGCGCGCAGTCGGCTTGACTCCATTTATCCGCCTTATCGACGGCGAGGTCAGCCTGGACGACGACCCGGCGCTGAACGGCCGAACGCGCGCTGAGCAAATGACGGTACGCACAAGGTTTTTCGACGACTTCTTCATTGCCGCCACCGACGCCGGCATTCGGCAGGCGGTCATCCTGGCTTCGGGCCTGGACACCAGGGCCTACCGGCTGGGCTGGCCGGCCGGGACGGTGGTCTACGAGATCGACCAGCCGCAGGTGATCGACTTCAAGACCAGCACCCTGGCCGACCTCGGTGCCGCACCGACCGCCGAGCGCCGCACGGTCAGCATCGATTTGCGATACGACTGGCCGGCAGCATTGCGGCAGCAGGGTTTCGACGTGAACCAGCCGACGGCGTGGAGCGCCGAAGGGTTATTGCCCTACTTGCCCCCCGAAGCCCAGGACCGATTGTTCGACAACATCACCGCGCTGAGCGCGCCGGGCAGTCAGCTGGCCACCGAGCACATCTCCGATCTAGACGCCTTCTCCAAGGAGAGCGTGCAGCGCATCGGCGAGCGGTGGCGCCGCGCCGGTTTCGACCTCAATCCGGCCGATCTGTTCTATCAAGGCGAGCGCAGCATCGTGATCGACTACCTCACCGGCCACGGCTGGCAGGTGACGGCGCATCCCGCACCAGAGCTCTACCAGCGCAACGGATTTACCTTCCCCGAAGACGAGTCGATGTCTTTATTCCGGGAAATGAGCTACGTTGCCGCGACGCTGAAGTAGGGCAGGCATGGCGCGCACACATGACGACAGCTGGGATCTGGCCTCCAGCGTCGGCGCCACCGCGACCATGATCGCCGCGGGTCGCGCGATGGCGACCAAGACCGAGCACCCACTGATCAACGATCCGTTCGCCGATCCGCTGGTCCGCGCCGTCGGGCTGGATTTCTTCGTGAAGATGATCGACGGCTTGATCGACTTCTCGACCGTCGAGGACGCATCACCGGCCCGGATGCAGGCGATCATCAACGGAGTCGCGGTGCGCACCCAGTACTTTGACAATTACCTGCTGGCGGCTGTGGACGCGGGTCTGCGTCAAGTGGTGATCCTGGCGTCCGGCCTGGACTCCCGGGCCTACCGGTTGCAATGGCCGGCCGACACCGTGGTCTATGAAATCGATCAGCCGCAGGTGATCGAGTTCAAGACGACCACGCTGGCCGGTCTCGGCGCCCAGCCCACCGCGACGCGCCGCACCATCCCGATCGACCTTCGGTCGGACTGGCCGGCGGCACTGCAGGCCGCCGGCCTGGACGCAGCAGCACCGACGGCGTGGCTGGCCGAAGGTCTGCTGATCTACCTGCCGTCCGAAGCCCAGGACCGGTTGTTCGACAACATCACCGCTATAAGCGCGCCGGGCAGCACTATCTCCACCGAATACGTTCCAGGCCTGAAGGATTTGGACGCGGACCGTGTTCGCGAAATGTCCGCGCGGTTTCGCGAGCAAGGTGTCGACATTGATATGCCGTCACTGGTGTACGCCGGCGAGCGCAGCCACGTCATCGACTACCTCCGCGCCAAGGCATGGGATATTGTCGCGACTCCTCGTGCTGAGTTGTTCAACCGCAACGGATTTCAGCTTCCCGCTCCCGAGGATGACGAACCGCTGGGCGAAATCATCTACGTCAGCGGGACGCTCGGAAGCTAAAAACGTGACTCCCCCACCCACAGCACGCTGGCCCCGGTCAACGTCCGCTCGGCCTGCTCGATGATCCCGACGACCGACTGGGCGATCAACGCGCCCAATGCATCCGGCAACGACGTCGCCGCCGGTTGCGAGGAAGGTCGCGGCCGCAGGAACTCCCACAATGACGAACCCGGGTAGCCGATGATGCGGACCTTGGCGTCTTCGTCCAAGCCGGCCAACACCTTAGCCCGGCGCACCGCCGTTCGCAGGCCGCCGAGTTCGTCGACCAAGCCATGCTCGAGCGCATCCGCACCGGTCCAGACCCGGCCCCGGGCCACCGCCTCGACCGCCTCGACACTTAGGTGGCGACCCTCGGCGACCCGCTGCACGAAGTCGGTGTAGAACAAGTCCGCCTCGGCCTCAACATGGGCATGCTGCTCGGGCGTGAACGGCGCGTTGATCGACCAAGCATCGGCATTGGCGTTGGTACGCACAGCATCTGACCCGACGCCCAGCCGGCCCTTCAGGTCTCGGGCGACCAGCTTGCCCGTCACCACACCGATCGAACCCGTGATCGTGCCGGGGTTGGCCACTATCGCGTCGGCCCCCATCGAGACGTAGTAGCCGCCGGAGGCGGCAACCGCACCCATCGATGCCACCACCGGCTTGCCGTGCTCGCGTGCTTTCTTCACCTCCCGCCAGATGGTTTCCGACGCATTGACCGAGCCGCCCGGCGAGTCGACCCGCAGCACGATCGCCGACACCGAATCGTCGGCGGCAGCCTCCCGCAAGCCCGCCGCGATGGTGTCGGCGCCGGCGCTGGAGTTGCCGAACGGCAATACTCCTCGACCGCCACGGCCGCTGACGATCGGACCCGCAAGGGTGACGACCGCGATTGTCGACTTGGGTTTGCGCCCCGGCACGGATGGCAGCGCGGGTCCGCCCGGCCCGGTCGCACGGGCATAGCGGCTCAGGTACAGGCGCGGCGGCGCGTTGTCGCCGTCGGCATCGTCGGTATCAGGCGAAATCTCTTCGGCACCAACAAGTTCTGCGATCCGCGCATATGCCTCGTCGCGGAAGCCGACCCGGTCGATCAGCCCCGCGGTCACGGCGTCGTCGCGAAGCAGCGGCGCACGGTCGGCCAGCGCGTCGAGGATGTCGTAGCCGATGTTGCGCGAGTCGGCGACCCCGCGCCAGACCTGGGCACGCAGGCTCTCCAGCAGCCGGGTATCGGCTTCGCGATGTGCTTCGGTGTAGCGGTCTTCGGTGAAAAGGTTTGCCGCCGACTTGTATTCACCGCGAGCGATGAACTGCGCCTCGATGCCTGCCTTCTCCAGCGCGTCGCGCAGGAACAGGGCGTTGGTGGCGAAACCGATCAACCCGACGGTTCCCGACGGCTGCATCCACACTTCGCCGAACGCCGACGCCAGGTAGTAGGACAGCGTTCCCGGATACGTCTCGGCCCACGCCAGCGACGGCTTCACCGCGGTGAATGCCGCGACGGCTTCCCTCAGCTCCTGAACCGGCCCCGCCGAGGCCGCAGGAAGCTGCACACGCGCGATCAGGCCGGCAACCCGCCGATCGTCCGCGGCCCGGTGCAGCGCGGACACGGCTTCACGCAGCGCCAACGGCCGGCCGCCGCCGGTGATGATCGCGAGCGGGTCCAACCCGCCGGCTTCCGGCGGCGCGACGCGCAGATCTAGTTCGAGCACACAGCCGCTGGGGACTCCGTGGTGGCGGGCGGTATCGACCCGGCGAGCGAACGCGCGCACATCGTCGATACCCGGCGGGTCGGGCAGGAAAGCAAACATGTGTCGAGCCTACCGACGACCAGCGGCGCCGCCGCGGCCGCGCGGCCCGGACCGTACGGTGGAGGGGTGCAATTCTCCATATCCATTCACCAGCTCGATTCGGCCGGCTTCGACGCGACCGGCGTGCGTGACTACCTGACCCGGGCCGAGGAACTCGGATTCGAGGGCGGGTGGGTACTCGAACAGGTCGTCGGGGAAGCGCCGCTGTTGGCGCCGCTGGAGCTGCTGGCCTACGCCGCCGCCTGCACCGAACGGCTGCGGCTGGGCGTGGCCGTGCTGGTCTCGTCGTTGCACGACCCGCTCCAGCTGGCCTCGGCAATAACCGCCGTCGATCGGCTCAGTCACGGCAGGCTGGACGTCGGTGTCGCACCTGGCGGCGGCTTCCGCCAATTTCCCGCATTCGGGGTGGAGAAAGCCACCTACATCAGCAGCTTCACCGAGGGCCTGGACCTGATGAAGGCGGCGTGGTCCGACGAGCCGCGGGTGACGTTTGCGGGCCGGTTCCGCCAGGTAAACGACCTGCCGATTCAGCCCAAACCCGTGCAGCGGCCGCACCCGCCGATCTGGTTCGGCGGTCAGGCCCCCAAGGCACTGGCCCGCGCGGTGCGCCACGGCGACGCGTTCCTGGGCGCGGGGTCGTCGAGCACCGGCAAATTCGCCGAGGCGGTGAAGACGGTGCGCCACGAGCTGGCCGAGCAGGGCAAGGATGCCGCGCAGTTCCCCATCGGCAAGCGCGTTTACCTGATGGTCGACGATGACCCGGAAAAGGCGCGCGAGCGTGTGCTCGCCGGATTGCACCGCATCTACGGCGCAATGCCCGGCATCGACGCGGTACCGGTGTCCGGCACGGTCGACGACGTCGTCGCCGGATTACGCGAAGTCATCGACGCCGGCGCCGAATCGATCCTGCTGAACCCGGTTGGCCGCGATGTCGCAGATGATCGCGAGCAGATGGAACGCCTCGCCGCAGAGGTGATTCCGCAGCTGCGCTAGACATCAGTTGATGTGTTTGTCGAACCACTCGATCGGAATCTCGGGGTGCAAATCGAAGAAGTTGTAGCCGTCGAAGCGGCGGTCGGTGCCCTCGATCCAGTACAGGCTCTTCTCGGCGACCGGGATCGCATCATAGATGTCCTGAACGTCCTGAGGTCAAAACAGACCCCCTCCCATCCGTCACCGGCTTTCTACTCTTGAGCCGACCCCGCACTGCCGACCGCGTTCGATTAACACGTCGGTCCTCGCCGCCCGGTCGCGGTATAACAACTCAATGGTTCTCAAAGTCACGGTCTCGCCGGAGCTGATCGAGGGCAGTGTTGATGAGGGCTATGGGAAAGTCGCCGACGCATTCCGCGCCAACTTCGCCGCCGGACGCGAGGTCGGCGCAGCCGTCGCTGTCTATCGCGACGGCGCCAAAGTAGTCGACCTATGGGGCGGCTACCGCAACGGCGTCACCAAGACGCCGTGGCACCACGACACTGTGGTCAACATGTATTCGACCACCAAAGGCATTGCGTCCCTTGCCGTCGCCGTCGCTGCCTCGCGCGGACTCATCTCCTACGACGCCAAGGTCGCCGAATATTGGCCGGAGTTCGCGCAGGCGGGCAAGGCAGAGGTGACGGTGCGGCAGTTGCTATCCCACCAAGCCGGGCTCCCCGCACTGGATGCACCGCTGCGGCTGGCCGACCTGACTGACCTGAAGAAACTGTCGGCCGTGCTGGCCGCGCAGGCCCCGGCTTGGCTACCGGGTACCCGGCACGGCTATCACGCCTTGACCCTGGGCTGGTATGAGTCCGAACTCATCCGACACGCGGATCCCGCAGCCCGGACACTGGGGCGGTTCTTCGCCGACGAGGTCGCTGCTCCACTAGACCTGGACCTGTACATCGGACTGCCCGCCTCGGTAGATCGCGACCGCGTCGCACACTTACACGGCTGGCCACGCGCAGAGGCGCTGTTGCACCTCAACACCATGCCGACCAGATTCGCGATGTCGCTACTGAATCCCTTCAGCCTGGGCAGCAAATCCGTCAACATCCCTAACGACGTCGACGTGATGAAGGACTTCAACAGCGACGAGGTGCGCCGCGTCGAGATGCCTGCGGCCAATGGGATTGGCACCGCCCGTTCGGTCGCCAAGGCCTACGGTTGCGCGGCGATCGGTGGCAGCGAACTCGGCCTAACGCCAGGCACTCTCGAAGCGCTGACCCAATCGGCGGTTGAACCCAGCGGCGGAGTGCGCGACAGGGTCCTGCACGTCGACTCGGCATTTTCGCTGGGCTACTGCAAACCGGTCCCACACTTCCGGTTCGGGTCTACCGACAAGGCGTTCGGCACACCTGGATACGGCGGTTCATTCGGGTTCGCCGATCCCGACGCCGGAGTCGGTTTCGCCTATGTGATGAACCGGTTGGGTTTTCATCTGTGGAGCGACCCGCGTGAACTAGCACTACGTCAAGCCCTGTTCCGCGACGTACTGGGCGTACGGCCGCAGGTGTAGCGGGATTCCTCGCGCGCGACTCAGAGTTCGGTGGCTGAGCCACCGGCCTCGGTGATCTTCTCGCGCGCGCTGCCGCTGAACTTATGTGCCGTGACATCCACCTTGACGGTCAGCTTGCCGTCGCCGAGAACTTTGACGAGCGAGTTCTTGCGCACTGCCCCCTTGGCCACCAGCTCGTCCACGCCGACCGAACCACCTTGGGGGAATAGACGATTGATGTCGCTGACGTTGACGACCTCGTATTCAGTGCGGAACCGGTTACGGAAACCTTTGAGCTTGGGCAGCCGCATGTGAATCGGCATCTGCCCACCCTCGAAGGTCACCGGCACGTTCTTACGGGCTTTGGTGCCCTTGGTGCCGCGGCCGGCGGTCTTACCCTTGGAGCCCTCACCGCGACCGACGCGGGTGCGCTTGGTTTTCGACCCCGGCGCGGGCCGCAGGTCGTGCAGTTTGATCGTCATTTGGTGCTACCTCCCCCCGAGGCAGTCTCGGCAGGTGCCACCTCGACGAGGTGATGCACGGCCGCGATCAGCCCGCGGGTCTGCGGGTTGTCTTCGCGGATGACCGAATGGCGAATCCGCCGAAGCCCCAAGGTGCGCAGGCTTTCCCGCTGCTTCCAGCGGGCGCCGATAGTGCCGCGCACCTGGGTGATCTTCAGCTGCGTCGGCTGTGCTGCTTTTTCTGCGGCCATGGTTATGTCGTTCCTTCACGGGCGGTGTTGGCGCTGGCGGCCAGCGCCTCACTTTCGCGGCGGGCGCGCAGCATGCCTGCCGGCGCGACGTCCTCGATCGGCAGTCCGCGTCGAGCGGCCACCTCCTCGGGCCGCTGCAAGAGCTTGAGCGCGGCCACGGTGGCGTGCACGACGTTGATAGCGTTGTCGCTACCCAGCGACTTGGCCAAAATGTCGCGCACGCCAGCACATTCCAGCACCGCTCGGACAGCACCGCCGGCAATCACGCCGGTACCGGGGCTGGCCGGACGCAACAGGACAACGCCCGCGGCGGCCTCACCCTGCACCGGATGGGTGATGGTGCCGCCGAGCAGCGGCACCCGGAAGAAGCTTTTACGCGCCTCCTCGACACCCTTGGCGATCGCGGCCGGGACTTCCTTGGCCTTGCCGTAGCCGACACCGACCATCCCGTTGCCGTCACCGACGATGACCAAAGCGGTGAAGCTGAATCGCCGACCACCCTTGACCACCTTGGAAACTCGGTTGATGGTGACGACCCGCTCCAGGAAATTACTCTTGTCCCCGTCGCGGTCACGGCCACCGCGGCCACCATCCCGGCGGTCACGGCCACCGCGTGTGTCACGGCCGTCGCTGCGACGCTCCCCGGTGCCCGCCGCAGGCCCGCTGCCTCGCGCCCCGGTCCCGGTAGCCTGGCCGGCAGTTCCAGCCGGTTGCTCCGCCATTATGCGGTCCTTCCAAAGTCGTTGGAGAAGTCGAATTCAATGCTTGCCATCAGAACTTCAACCCGTTCTCACGGGCGGCGTCGGCCAGTGCGGCGATCCGCCCGCCGTAGGTGTAGCCGCCGCGGTCGAATACCACAGTGTCGATTCCGGCGGCCTTGGCCCGCTCCGCGATCAACTGACCGACCCGCACGCTGTGGGCTTTCTTGTCGCCCTCCACGCCGCGCACGTCTGCCTCGATCGACGAGGCAGCGGCCACCGTCGTGCCGTTGAGGTCGTTGACCAGCTGCACGTGGATGTGCCGCGACGAGCGGTGCACCACCAGCCGCGGACGCTCCGGGGTGCCCGAGATCTTCTTACGCAGCCGCGTGTGCCGTCGCAGCCGCGCCTTCCGCCGGACGGCGGATGCGCTCTGCCCCAACGGCTTTTGCGCGGCGGTAGCACTTTGTGATTGCGCCATGACTACTTACCTGTCTTTCCGACCTTGCGGCGGACCTGTTCACCCTCGTAGCGCACGCCCTTCCCCTTGTACGGGTCCGAGCGGCGCAGCCGACGGATGTTCGCCGCGATCTGGCCGACCTTCTGCTTGTCAATCCCGGAGATCGAAAACTTCGTCGGCGTTTCGACCGCGAAGCTGACGCCTTCCGGCGCCTCGACCAACACCGGATGGCTGTATCCCAGCGCGAACTCGAGGTTGGAACCCTTCAGCTGCACGCGATAGCCGACACCGAAAATCTCCATCTTCGTGGTGTAGCCCTGCGTCACCCCGGTCACCAGGTTGGACACCAGGGTGCGCGACAGCCCGTGCAGCGAACGGTTGTGCCGCTCGTCGTCGGGACGTGCGACCACAATGGCGCCGTCGTCGTTGCGCGCCACAGTGATCGGGTCGGCGACGTTCAAGTCCAAGGTGCCCTTGGGACCCTTGACCGAGACCTGCTGACCATCGATCGTCACCTCGACCCCGGCGGGAACCGGAACCGGCTGCTTTCCAATGCGTGACATGGTTACCCCCTCACCACACGTACGCGAGGACTTCGCCGCCCACGCCCTGTCTGGCTGCCTGACGGTCGGTGAGCAGTCCCGTCGAGGTCGAGATGATCGCCACGCCCAGGCCGCCGAGCACCCGCGGCAGGCCGGTGGACTTCGCGTAGACCCGCAATCCCGGTTTGGACACCCGCCGCAGACCGGCGATGCTGCGTTCCCGGCTGGGCCCGTACTTGAGCTCGACGGTCAGCGACTTGCCGACGCGGGCGTCTTCGGTGTGGTAGTCGCTGATGTATCCCTCCCGCTTGAGGATCTCGGCGATGTTGGCCTTGATCTTCGAATGCGGCAGCGTCACCTCGTCGTGGTACGCCGAATTGGCGTTGCGCAGACGTGTCAAAAAGTCTGCGATCGGGTCCGTCATTGTCATGACGCGGTATCGCCTTCCTCGCAGTGGTTCCCGTCCGGGCCTGCCGCGACCTGTTCTAAGAATTGGTTCCGTTGTTTGTCTAGTTGTTAGCCGGTGCTACCAGCTGCTCTTCTGCACGCCGGGCAGCTCGCCGGCATGCGCCATCTCGCGCAGGCAAATCCTGCACAGCCCGAACTTGCGGTAAACCGCATGCGGACGCCCGCACCTATTGCAGCGGGTGTACGCGCGCACCGCGAACTTGGGTTTGCGGTTGGCCTTGTTGACCAGTGCCTTCTTAGCCATCTGCTCAGTTCTCCTTGAACGGAAAGCCGAGAGCCCGCAACAGCGCTCGTCCTTCGTCGTCGGTCGTCGCCGAGGTGACGACGGTGATGTCCATGCCGCGGGTCCGGTCGATCTTGTCCACGTCGATTTCGTGGAACACCGACTGCTCGTTCAGCCCGAAGGTGTAGTTGCCGGAACCGTCGAACTGCTTGGGCGAGAGCCCCCGGAAGTCGCGGATACGCGGCAACGCGATCGACGTGAGCCGGTCGAGGAACTCCCACATCCGGTCGCCGCGCAGGGTCACCCGCGCGCCGATCGGCATGCCCTCACGCAGCTTGAACTGCGCTATGGACTTCCGCGCCTTGCGGATCTCCGGCCGCTGTCCGGTGATCAACGCCAAGTCGTTGACCGCTCCGTTGATCAGCTTGGCGTCGCGGGCGGCGTCGCCGACGCCCATGTTCACCACAACCTTCACCACGGTCGGGATCTGCATGACGTTGGCGTAGGCGAACTCCTTGTTGAGCGCATCCCGGATTTCGTCGCGGTAGCGCACCTTGAGCCTGGGCTGAACCTTCTCAGTAGTTGTCATGCCTGGATGTCCTTGCCGTTGCGCTTGGAGATGCGGACCCGCTTGCCGGTCTCCTCGTCGACCCGGTAGCCGACCCGGGTGGGCGTGCCGTCGGAATCGACCACCATCACGTTGGAGACGTGGATGGGGGCTTCCTGCGTGACGATCCCGCCCGACCGCGCTCCGCGCTGGTTGGTAGAGATCGCTGTGTGCTTCTTGATCCGGTTGACGCCCTCGACGAGCACTTTGTTGCGGGTCGGGTAGGCCTGCAACACTTTGCCCTTGGCGCCCTTGTCCTTGCCCGACACGACCAGGACGGTGTCACCCTTGTGGATCTTCACCTACAACACCTCCGGGGCCAGCGAGACGATCTTCATGAAGCGCTTCTCCCGCAGTTCGCGGCCGACCGGCCCGAAGATACGGGTTCCGCGCGGGTCGTTGTCGGGCTTGATGATGACGGCCGCGTTCTCGTCGAACCTGATGTAGCTGCCATCGGCACGGCGCCGCTCCTTGACGGTGCGCACCACCACAGCCTTCACCACCTCACCACGTTTGACGTTGCCGCCGGGGATGGCGTCTTTGACCGTCGCCACGATGACGTCGCCGATACCGGCGTACCGCCGCCCCGAGCCGCCGAGCACGCGGATGCACAAGATCTCCTTGGCGCCGGTGTTGTCGGCCACCTTCAGCCGCGATTCCTGCTGAATCACTAGATCTCCTGACCTGGTTCACGTATGCACAGCCAGGCACTGGCACGCCGGTGGACAGGTTCCACCAGACCTGTCATGCATGGTCTTCGTCGCCGAAGGGCACGCGGGGCTGACTAGTAACGCTTGGATGCCAGCCGAGGTCTGCCCACGGCAACCCCTAGAGTCTAGGTGAAGACCTGCTCAGAGCCAAATTTCTCCCCAGCCTCCGTTGCCGGCGGACTGGAGCGACGGAAACGTGTCTGGAGTTGCTCATGTCGGCGCGGTTTTCGACGCGCGCCCTGCGCGCCTGGCTGGTGATGTCCGTTGTTCTCTGCACCTCCTGCGCCCACCTGCCGATCGCGGGCCGAGGCTTGCACCCAACGCCCGGGAAATCCGTCGGGCGTCCCGGATGTGGCCCGCCGATCAGCTATCAGGTGTTCCGACAGGACGCCTTTGGCGCTGACTGGTCCACCCCGGATGGTCAGGTCCTGTGGATGAGCAGCGCCGACAACCCGTCGCGCGGGACCGACTGGTGGACGATGAACCCCGACGGCTCAAATCCGCAGCGCCTCAGCAACTTCAACAGCAAGGGCGACGCCCGGGGTTTTGGCGGTAAGCAGATCTACGCCACTGTCGTTCAGACCGCCAATTGGAGTGCCGACGCCAGCTACTTGTACGGTGACGTGGAAACCAACCTGTTGACTCCGACAGCGTGATAGTGCGCGTTGCGCTCACCTGCCACGGCTCTTAATGCGTCAGTCCCCTTGCCGGACCCAGGCGAAGATGTACAAGGCCATCGCCGTCGCCAGCGCGAGCAGCACCCATTGCACGAGGGCTTGGTCGATCATCGAACCCGGCGGTGGGGCGCCGGGCAGGATGTTGCGGAGCGGAACGATGGCAAACAGGTTCGCGGCGTACCAGGTGGCGAACGGCGGCACGAACTTCCGCCTGCCCAATGCCATCGGAATGGCCACCAACAGCGCCAAGGTAGGCAGGCTGATCAAGACCAAGATGATGCCCAGATCGAAGATCAGCGGGCCCTTGGCCCTCTGCAGAGTGACAACCACATTGCTGTTGTTATGACTTCCGGTTTCGCTGGTGTCGGTAGAGCGCCTGGCGCTGGCGTCCCAGCCGTCCATCGCTCCGGTCACTTGGACGACGGCGGGTATCCGTTTGCGCTCTGCGCCAGTCCCAACGAACACATCGGCCGACAGCTGCTCGGTGCGGTAGGAGTCGAACGGCCAGGCACCGGGATCACCGTGCGCCTGGATCGCGGTGGTGACTTGCGCCGGCGCCTTTCCTTTCGGGTAGTTCAGGTCGCCCAGGTCGTTCGGCGGATACAGCCGCACCGCGATGTCGGTTTTCAGCTCCTCGAAGCGTTTGTCCTCGAGCGACTCGCCCGGATAGATGAGCACGTTCACCGTGAGAAGATTTGTCGTGGGCTTCAGTTCCTCGAGGCGTATCTGCACAACGGTGTCATCGGGCCCGGCCTGGCTCAGGTCCAGTGGCGGAAGCGGACCTTCTGACTTTTGCAGTAAGTGAACGCCCAACAGCGAAAGAGAGTAGGCCGCGATGACGGCCAGCAGAACGAGCACACCGATCGCGATGCGCGGTCGCGGCCGCTCGTCCTTCGGCGGCGACGGTGGAGTTGTCGGCGGAGCCTCAACGCTCATTGCTCGCCACCGGCCCGAAAATTCGCTCGCCACCGGCCCGAAAATTCGGGACTGTTTGCCGGGAGCGGACTAGCACTGGGTGGTGAAAGTCAGCTTGTCGGGGCGACACGGGGTCAGGTTAGCGAATAGCCGCACCGATCGCGCGACGAAAGATGATGCCGCCCGCGCCAGACGAATTTCGTCATCCGCCGGCCACCCGGCGGTAACGCGCAGTTCAGGATCACTAACGGTAATCGTCAATTCGACGCTGCGGCGGGACAGTTCGGACATTGACCAGTTAATCTGATGTCGGTTTGCATGCTCGATTCGTTAGCCGTAGTTCTCAACATTGTGGCGAGGTCCGGGGTGAGGGCAATAAACATGAAGCACAGCCGATTAGTTGCGGCCACAAGTTTGCTGGCAGCGGGTGCCATAGTGCTGTCGGGATGCGATGTCCCACACACCACCATGGCCTACGCCAGCGAGGTCGTAACCTGCGGCGGCAAGCCGGCGATAACCGCCAGCGGCTCGACCGCGCAAACCAACGCGATGAAACGGTTCGTCAGTGCTTACGTCAAGGCTTGCCCCGGGCACACCCTGAACTACACCGCCAACGGCTCGGGCGCCGGAATCAGCGATTTCCTTGCCGGCAAGAGCGATTTCGCCGGATCGGACATTCCGCTCAGCGACGACCAATATGCCGCCGCCAAGCAGCGATGCGGCGGCTCCGACGCCTGGAACCTGCCGGTGGTATTCGGCCCGCTGGCTATTACCTACAACCTCTACAACGTCGACTTTTTGGTGCTCGACGCGCCCACGCTGGCCGGGATCTTCAACGGCAGCATTACGCGCTGGGACGACCCGGCCCTCACCGCGCTCAACGCATCCATGCCACCCGAAGAAATCCACGTCATCCACCGCAGCGACAATTCCGGCAGCACCGCCAACTTCCAGGCCTACCTAGCGGCCGCAGCCAGCGGGGTTTGGACCCAGGGCACGGGCAAAGCGTTCAAGGGCGGTGTCGGAACCGGCGCCAAAGGCAACGACGGCACCTCGGCGGCGGTGAAGAACACCGAGGGCGCGATCACATATAACGAGTTGTCGTTCGCGATGGAGGAAGGACTTTACGCCGCAGAGATCAAAACCCCGGCAAGCCGCAAATCGAGGCGCCCGGTACGCATCGGCACCGACTCCGTCGGCAAGACCATCGCGGGGGCCAAGATCATCGGCAAGGGCAATAACCTCGTGCTCGACCTCTCGTCGTTCTACAACCCCAGCCAAGACGACGTCTATCCGATCGTTATGGCAACGTACGAGATCGTCTGCTCCAAATACCCCGACCCTCAGGTCGGGCTGGCGGTCAAAGCGGCTCTGCAGGCGATGCTGGGCCCCGGCCAAATCGACCTCGACAAAAACGGCTACATCCCGCTGCCGCCCGACTTCCAAGCGAAAGTCTCAAGCGCGGTCGACGCCATCAGCTGATCAAGCGGGCAGATCACGCACGCATCGGAACCCGATGTGCGTGGTCGCGGTGTCCTGCGATTGCGGTGAGCGCGCCGCCGGCCGATACCGGTGGCAGTACTCGGGTGCGCACAGGTGCGAGCCACCCTTGAGCGTCTGGGCGATTGTCGGGTCGGCGGGTCCCGCTGGCGCACAACAGGCTTTCGGCGGCTGATTCAGTCGGTGGTGGGCCGAGAATTCAGTAGTCGTCCATTCCCAGACATTGCCGATCATGTCGAAAAGGCCGAACTCGTTAGGTGGGAACGCAGCCACCGGCGAGGTTCCGACCCAGCCGAGCGCGCCGTCATTGCGGTAAGGGAATCTGCCCTGCCAGGTATTGGCCATCAGCTTCCCGCCGGGCTTCTCCTCGTCGCCCCACGCATATGTTGTGGTGGCTCCGCCGCGCGCCGCGTACTCCCATTCGGCCTCGGTCGGCAGCCGCCGCCCGGCCCAGTGCGCATATGCCGCCGCATCGGGATAGGCCACCTGCACGACCGGATGATCGGCTCGATCGGCAACGTCGCTGTCGGGCCCGAACGGGTGCCGCCAGCTCGCCCCCGGCACCCAGATCCACCATTGCCGCCAGTCGCGCAAGTCGACTGGCCCTGGTGCTGGACGGAACACCATCGCGCCCGCGCGCAGCTCGCCCGGGTCGACTCCCGGGTAGAGCGCGGGGTCGATGGGTTGCTCAGCGACCGTCACATACCTTGTCGCAGAAACGAATTCGGCAAATTGCGCATTGGTCACCGGATGCCGCTCGACGGCAAAGGCGGGCACGCTCACCGCGTGGATCGGCGCTTCCTCGGGGTAGAAGCTCGTCGACCCCATGCGGAACGACCCAGAGGGCAGTTCGACCAGCTCGGTGGGCATACCTTCAGGGTATGACCACCGCGAAGTCTTGCATCAGCGCGGTTTTCGCCGCGTCGAACCCCGGCGCGTCAGCTGGCCCTTCCAGATGAATGGTGACCAGGTATTTGTTGGTGTTGGTCCAGATGTGGGTGATGCGGTCGGCGAAATCGAGCGTGCCCGGCGGTCCGAGGAATGTCCCGGTCAGCTTCTGGCTGCTATATCCGCAGAACTTTGCGCCCGCAGTGTCGACTTGTAGGTCGGGCTTGGAGCGCGCCAACATGGCGGCGTAGTCGGCGAAGGCCGCGGCAGGGTCGAGCGTTGTCGCGGCGATGGTCACCGTCCCGGTCATGCCGTCGGGTCCGCTGAGCGTCAACGCCACATCGCCTTGTCCGGGTTCAGTAGTCCAGCCGTCGGCCACCGAGACGGTGATTCTCGGTGCGGCCGGATCGGCGACCTGAGCGACGGTGCCGATGCCGATCCCGGTCGGTTCCGGAAAGCAGACGAATGCGTTGGGCGGTATGTGATCCGGCAGCGTTGTCTCGATCCCGGGAACGGGTGTGCCGCCGCTCGTCGTGGGCTGTTGCGTCGCCGACGAGTCGGTTGTCATGGACGCAGCGGGCCCGCCGGTCCAGGCAGCTACCCCTTCGATGGTCCTGACGCATCCCGACAGCACAGCGATCGCCACCAGGGCGGCCGCCGCCAGCACAGCCCAGACAAACCTCAACCGAAACTCAGTCACGCGAAAAGGCCAGCGCCAGTTCTTTTTCCAGGTCTTCGTACGGCCGGCCGGAGAGGTCGACCGTGACCCGGGCGATGGTGCCGCCGGTGAAGGCGAACGGCGACTTGTACCGGCTGGACACTGCCGAACCGCCGTTGCGTCCGACCGTGATGCCGGCACCGGCCAATCCGAAGGTTCCCGGGTGTGCCGTCACGTCCGCCAGGGTGCCGACCGTCGCGTCGTCGATGAACAACGTGACGTCACCGAGGGGTGTGTGGCTGTTTTGCACCGTCCCCGTGCGGGCGTAGCGAACGCCGAACAGATGCCTGCCCAGCGGCACCGCGCCCGACGAGGAAACCAGCTGTTGACGTTCGCCGAGGAAGTTGTAGACGTAGTGCAGCCGACCGTCCTGGATGAACAGCACGTGCCCGCCATGAGCGCCGCCTTGCTTGAACAGCACACCTTCGGCGCCGGTGGTATCCACTGTCACATCGGCCAGCAGAGCGAACGAGCGGCCGCGGATCTCGGCGGCGGCACCGATGCCGACGTCAGCGCAATCGGGATAGTAGACGTAGCTGGATCGTTCGCCAACCAGGTAGGGCCGGAACCGCGTCAGCGTCTCCATGAGATTCAGATCCGCGAGCGGCAGACCGTTGTACTTGGCGGCCTCGGAAAACCACAGCGCCTTGAGTTCTTCGAGCTTCTCCGGTTGCTCGGCGGCCAAGTCGTGGCACTGACTGCGGTCTGCTTCGATGTGGAACAGTTCCCACCGGTCGGCATCGAAATGCGACCAGCCCGCCGGTGTGGCGGCGTGCACGGTATTGGCGAACCAGCCCTGATGCCAGATCCCACGGGTGCCCAGCATGGTGTAGAACTGAGTCTGCTTGCCGGTGTCGGCCGCCGGATCAACAAGGGCCGCTTTGAAACTCACACCGTCCAGCGGCTTCTGCGGGATGCCCTTGACGGTATCGGGCGGTGTCATGTCCAGCAGGTCGTACACCGTCGGAGTGATGTCGGATACGTTGATGTAGTTGTCGCGGACCTCTCCATGCGCCGCAATACCGTTGGGCCACGAGACGATTGCCGTATCGGCGATGCCGCCTTCATGCGAGGCGTAGCGCTTGAACAGCTTGTAGGGCGTGTTGAAAGCCATCGCCCACCCGATCGGGTAATGGTTGTAGGTCTCCGGCCCACCGAGATGGTCGAAGAGCTTCATGCTCTCTTCGACGGTGTCGATGTACCCGTTGAAGAACTTGCCCTCGTTCACCGATCCGTTGGGACCGCCTTCGCCACTGGCGCCGTTGTCGGAGATCACCACGATGATGGTGTTGTCCAGCTGTCCGGATTCCTCGAGATAGTCCAGGATCCGGCCGATTTGGGCATCGGTGTAGCTCAGGAAACCGGCGAACACCTCGGCCATCCGGCTGAACAGCCTCTTCTCTTCATCGTTGAGCGAGTCCCAGGGCCGCACCGTGTCCTGCATTGGCCACGGCTCACCTTGCGGTCCCTTCACGTCGAGATACGGGTTGACGGGCGACAGCTCGGTATCCGGCGGCACGATCCCCATCGACTTCTGCTTTTCCAGCACGATTTCGCGGTAGCGCTCGTAGCCCATGTCGAACCGGCCGGCGTACTTGTCGGCCCACTCTTTGAAGACGTGATGCGGGGCGTGCCCGGCGCCGGGGCACACGTAGCTGAACCACGGCTTGTCGGGCGCGATCACCTTGGCGTCGCGGATGAATTCGATTGTCTTGTCGGCGATGTCCTTCGATAGGTGGTAGCCGTCCTCGGGTGTTCCGGACGGGTTCACCGGATGGTTGTCGTAGACCAGGTCTGGATACCACTGGTCGGTCTCGCCGCCCATGAACCCGTAGAACCGCTCGAAGCCGCGCGAGGTCGGCCAGTGCCGCTTCGTTGCCGCCATGCTGCACTCTTCGAGCGGCGTCAGGTGCCACTTGCCGACGCAGTAGGTGTTGTAGCCCCGTTCGGTGAGCACCTCGCTCAGTAGCGCGGTGTCGGCCGGGATCCGTCCGTTGCAGTTCGGGAAGCCGTCGGTGAATTCCTCGATGGTGGCCATGCCGACGGTGGTGGCGTTGCGACCGGTCAGCAGTGACGCCCTCGTCGGTGAGCACAACGCGGTGGTGTGAAACTGCGACAGGCGCACTCCGCGCTCGGCGATGCGCGTCATCGCCGGCATCTCGACCAGGCCGCCGAAGCAGTCCCACGTCGCGATACCGGTGTCGTCCCAGACTAAATAAAGGACGTTGGGGGCTCCCTCCGGCGCAGTCGGCGCAGCGAACGGGCCCCAATCTGGTTCCGAATCACGGATATCCAGTTCGATCTTGCCGTTGAACTCGGTAGCCATCGCTGGCCTCACTCTCGTAGTGGACCCCCGGGACTTCGGATGCAGAGTACACCGCTCCGCCAAACCGTCGGCCAACACCGCGCTGACGAATGATCACGCCGTCAACGTCGCAAACTCGAGGTAAAGGACTGTCTGTCCCCTCCCCGCGCGGCGCATCGGGCTACCACGTATGGGGCAGCATCGGCATACTCGGGCCGCCGCCGAAATCATCGCCGGGCAACGTCGCCAACCCTGCCGCCTGCTCACTGCCCTTCGCCACCGCCCCGGCAAACCCCAGCGACCCCGCACCACGATCCGACGCCACACCTTGGAGTGTCATGGACAACCGGTTCTTTCCGTTGGTCGTCGTGGCGGTCATGCTCGCTCTTGGGCTGACGCGCACAGTCGCAGACTTCCGTCGGGCCGCCACGGTGCGGCGACCACTGCTGGTTGCGCTGATCTGCCAGTCGTTACTGTTGCCGGCCTTGTGCCTGCTGATTGCCGAAGCATTGCACCTCACACCGAATCTGGCCGTTGGGCTGATGCTGATGGCTGCTACTCCGGGCGCGTTGCTGTCGAACGTGGTCCGTCATCTGGTCGACGGCTACCTGGCGCTTAATCTCACGCTGCCGCGATCAACGCTGTGCTGTCGATCTTCGCCATACCCCTGATATTGGCGTTCTCGCTGACATGGTTCCTCGGGGAAGGGCGTTTCCATCCCTTTACAGTTCGACAAGTTGTTTGCGGTGTTTGCACTTGTGCTCATCCCCACCGCGGTCGGCATTGCCATCCGGCATCGCTTTCCAGAGCTGGCCCGGCGACTTCTCAAGCCAGTCAGAATAGCCGCCGCAGTGCTATTGGTAGTCGCCGTCATCGCGGGGATCGCTGGCGGCCGGGCGACGCTTTGGAACAACTTCGGCGTGCTGAGCGCGGCCGTCGTGTCCTTCTGCGCTGTCAGCCTGACAGTGGTCTATCTGGTGCCCCGCAGCCGCAGTTTCGGGATTTTCGCGCCGCTTATTGCTCTGACGTTCGTCTTCGCCGTGCGTCGCCTGGATCCTGCGTACCGTGATGTGTCCTACTCACGGAGCGGTGCGATTACTTAGCCCTCTCCAGGATCTCGACGAGCCGCCAGCGCTTCGTCGCCGACAGCGGACGAGTCTCCATCAGCGAGACGCGGTCGCCGATGCCGGCGTCGCCGTTCTCGTCATGCGCCTTGACCTTCTTGGTGGTCCGAATGATCTTGCCGTACAGCGGGTGACGCATGCGGTCTTCCAGCTCGACCACGATGGTCTTCTGCATCTTGTCACTCACCACGTAGCCGATGCGGGTCTTGCGCCTACCGCGGGGCTTCGGGGTGGCCGGTGTGCGCTTGGGCCCCTTGGCATTACCGGATGCCTCTTTCGCGGCGGCCCCTTTTGGGGCGGCCTTGGACGCCTTGGGAGCGGCCGCTTTGGACGCAGTGGTCCGCGAGCCGGTTTTCGCCTCTGCCATTACGATTCCTCACCCTCGGGCCCAGAAGCCAGGCCGAGTTCACGTTCACGTAGCACGGTGTAGATCCGTGCGATCTCCTGACGCACAATGCGGAGCCGACGATTGTTATTGAGCTGGCCGGTCGCCATCTGGAAGCGCAAGTTGAACAGCTCTTCCTTGGATTCGCGCAGCCGCTCGATCAGCTCATCGTCGGTGAGCTCGCGCAGTTCGCCAGGGGAAATTCCCACTGCCATCAGAACTGTTCCTCTCGGGTAACGATGCGTGCTTTGATCGGCAACTTGTGGATCGCGCGGGTCAGCGCGGCCCGGGCGATCGATTCATTCGGGTAGCTGAGCTCGAAGAGCACCCGTCCCGGCTTGACGTTGGCGATCCACCACTCCGGCGAGCCCTTACCGGAACCCATCCGGGTTTCGGCGGGCTTTTTGGTCAGCGGACGATCCGGGAAGATGTTGATCCACACCTTGCCGCCACGCTTGATGTGCCGGTTGATCGCAATACGCGCCGCCTCGATCTGCCGGTTGGTGATGTAGGCGTGCTCCAGTGCCTGGATACCGTAGTCACCGAAACTCACCGATGTACCGCCACTGGCGATCCCGCGTTGACGCGGATGGTGCTGCTTACGGTGCTTGACCCTGCGGGGAATCAACATGATTCAGCTCTCCGTACTCTGCGTCTCGAGAACGGGCCCGTCAGCCGGCGGTGCGGCCGCAGCCTCCTCGGCGCTCGACGCGGCGCGGCCCGCCTCGGTGCTGGTCGCCGTGGTTCCCGCGGCGCCGCTACGACGCGGACGGGTGCCCGACGGCCGCTCGCGGCGCGGACGTTCGGCACCGGCCGACGACGGGGCGACCAGTTCGCGTTTGCCACCGACGATGTCGCCCTTGTAGATCCACACCTTCACGCCGATGCGCCCGAAGGTGGTCTTAGCCTCATACAAGCCGTAGTCGATGTCGGCGCGCAGCGTGTGCAGCGGAACCCGGCCTTCCCGATAGAACTCCGAGCGGCTCATTTCGGCGCCGCCGAGGCGACCGGAGCACTGCACCCGGATGCCCTTGACGTTGGGCTGACGCATTGCCGACTGGATGGCCTTGCGCATCGCGCGCCGGAACGCCACCCGGTTGCTCAACTGCTCTGCGACGCCTTGTGCCACCAATTGTGCTACCGACTCAGGGTTTTTGACTTCGAGGATGTTCAGCTGAACCTGCTTTTTGGTCAGCTTTTCCAGGTCCGTCCGGATGCGGTCGGCCTCGGTGCCGCGGCGACCGATGACGATGCCCGGGCGGGCAGTGTGGATGTCTACTCGGACTCGGTCCCGGGTGCGTTCGATCTCCACGTCGGCTATTCCCGCGCGTTCCAAGCCGGTGGACAGCAGCCGACGAATCGCCACGTCTTCCTTGACGTACTCCGCGTACTGCTTGTCCGCATACCACCGAGACTTCCAGTCGGTGGTGATACCGAGCCGGAATCCGTGCGGATTGATCTTCTGGCCCACTAGTGCGAGCCTCCCTTCGCTTCCGAAGTCGCGTCAGTCCCAGTGGACTTCGCGGCGGATGCCTTCTTTGCGGGCGCCTTCTTGGCCGGCGCTTTTTCGACGGATGCCTTCTTGGCCGGAGCCTTCTTGGCCGGCGCTTTTTCGACGGATGCGTTCTTGGCCGGAGCCTTCCCCGCAGCAGCCTTGCTGGCCTGCGCGCGGCGCGCGCGGGTCGCGCTCGCAGATTGCGAGCCTCGCGCATCCTTGGCCGGCCGGCTTTCCACCACCACGGTGATGTGGCTGGTGCGCCGGCGGATCCGGAAAGCGCGGCCCTGCGCGCGCGGACGGATCCGCTTGGCGGTCGGACCGTCGTCGGCATAGACGGTGGCCACCACCAGAGTCGCCGGGTCCAGGCCGTTGTTGTTCTGGGCGTTGGCGGCAGCGCTCGCGATGACCTTGGCCACCGGCACGCTGGCCGCCTGCGGCGCCCAGCGCAGGATGTCGAGAGCCTCGGACACCGACTTGCCCCGCACCAGGTCGATCACCCGGCGTGCCTTGGTCGGCGACACCCGCACAAACCGCGCAATGGCGACCGCAGAAGGAAATTCAGTAGCCGTGCTCATCGCCGCTTGGCCTTCCGGTCGTCCTTGATGTGTCCCTTGAAGGTGCGCGTCGGCGCGAACTCACCCAGTTTGTGACCCACCATCGCTTCGGTGACGAACACCGGCACATGCTTGCGGCCGTCGTGGACGGCGAACGTGTGACCGATGAAGTCGGGAATAATGGTCGACCGTCGCGACCAGGTCTTGATGACCTGCTTGGTGTTCTTCTCGTTCTGCACGTCGACCTTCTTGAGTAGATGGTCGTCGACGAACGGACCCTTCTTCAGGCTGCGTGGCATCGGCTGCTCCTAGCGCGAGTGTTTCTTGCCGGTGCGCCGGCGTCGGACGATGAGTTTGTCACTTTGCTTGTGGCGCTTGCGGGTACGGCCTTCGGGCTTGCCCCACGGGCTGACCGGGTGACGACCACCGGAGGTCTTGCCCTCACCGCCACCATGTGGGTGGTCCACCGGGTTCATCACCACACCGCGCACCGACGGGCGCTTGCCCTTCCAGCGCATCCGCCCGGCTTTACCCCAGTTGATGTTGGCCTGCTCGGCGTTACCCACCTCGCCGACGGTGGCGCGGCAGCGCACGTCGACACGACGAATCTCACCGCTTGGCATCCGCAGCGAGGCGTAACTGCCTTCCTTGCCGAGCAATTGGATACTCGAGCCGGCCGAGCGAGCCAGCTTGGCTCCGCCGCCGGGCCGCAGCTCCACAGCGTGGACCAACGTACCGGCCGGAATATTGCGCAGTGGCAAGTTATTGCCCGGCTTGATATCGGCGTTGGCGCCAGACTCGACTACGTCGCCCTGGGAAAGTCCATGCGGCGCGATGATGTATCGCTTCTCGCCATCCAAGAAGTGCAACAGCGCGATGTTCGCGGTGCGGTTGGGGTCGTACTCGATCTGCGCGACCTTCGCGTTGACGCCGTCTTTGTCGTTGCGGCGAAAGTCGATCACCCGGTAGGCACGCTTGTGTCCACCACCCTGGTGGCGAGTGGTGATCCGGCCGTGCGCGTTGCGTCCACCACGACCGTGCAGTGGCCGGACCAACGACTTCTCCGGACTGGAGCGCGTGATCTCGGCGAAATCAGAAACGCTGGCACCGCGGCGACCCGGAGTCGTCGGCTTGTACTTGCGAATTGCCATGTCTGTTAAGTCTCTCTATCTCTCGGCTACGCCGGTGCCCCGAACAGGTCGATCGCCTTGCTTCCGGGCGCCAGCGTCACGATGGCGCGCTTGGTGCTCTTCCGCTTGCCGTATCCGGCCCTGGCGCGCTTACGCTTGCCCTGGCGGTTGGCGGTGTTCACCGCCGCCACCTTGACCGAAAAGATCTTCTCGATCGCGATCTTGATCTGCGTCTTGTTCGAATCGGGGTGCACCAAGAACGTGTACACATTGTCATCGATCAGGCTGTAGGACTTCTCCGAGATGACCGGGGCCAGGATGATGTCGCGGGGGTCAGTAACGGTCGCCATCAGGCCGAAACCTCCTCATCATCTTTTAGGGCGGCTTGGCGCCAGGCCGTGATGTAGGCGTTGAGCGCCTCCACGGAAAACACCACGTCGTCCGCGCGCAGCACGTCGTACGTGTTGAGCTGGTCCGGCGTCAGGATGTGCACACCAGGCAGGTTGCGCACGCTCTTGGCACCGGTCTCGTCGCTGCGCCCGATCACCACCAGGACCTGCTTACGGTCGGTCAACGTGCCCAGAAAAACCTTGGCGCTCTTGGTCGACGGAGTCTGGCCCGACACCAGCTCGGTGACCGCATGGATGCGACCATTGCGTGCCCGGTCCGACAGCGCACCGCGCAGCGCGGCGGCGATCATCTTTTTCGGAGTCCGCTGGCTGTAGTCGCGAGGCGTCGGACCGTGCACGACGCCACCACCGGTGAACTGCGGAGCGCGTGTCGAGCCCTGCCGGGCGCGCCCGGTGCCCTTCTGCCGGTACGGCTTCCGGCCACCGCCGCGGACCTCGCCGCGGGTCTTGGTCGAGTGCGTGCCCTGCCGGGCCGCCGCGCGCTGCGCGGTCACCACCTGATGCAGCAACGCGATATTGGCGGGTGCGTCGAACAGCTCGGCCGGCAGTTCAACGGAACCTTCGGTTTTGCCGGCCGGCGTCTTGACGTCGATCTTCAGTGCCTTCTGAGCCTTCTCGGCAGCCATTACTTCTCACCTCGTTTGATCGCGCTGCGGACCACGACGAGTCCACCCGTGCGGCCGGGCACCGCACCCTTGATCAGCAGCACGCCGTTCTCGGCATCGACCTTGTGCACCAAGAGGTTCTGCGTGGTCACCCGGTCGTGGCCCATCCGACCTGCCATCCGAGTGCCCTTGAACACCCGTGCCGGAGTGGCGCAACCGCCAATGGAACCGGGACGACGATGTACCGCCTGCGCGCCGTGACTGGCGCCCTGCCCGCGGAAGCCGTGCCGCTTCATGGTTCCGGCGAAGCCCTTGCCCTTAGAGGTGCCGGTCACATCGACATAGCTTCCGGCAGAGAAGATCTCGGCCGTCAGTTCCTGGCCCACCTGGTAGTCGGCTGCCGCCTCGGCATCCTCGAGACGCAATTCGGCCAGGTGCCGGCGCGGGTTGACACCGGCGGCCGCGTACTGACCGCCCAGCGGCTTGTTGATCTTGCGGGGACTGATCTCGCCGTAAGCCAGCTGAACCGCGCTGTACCCGTCGCGCTCGGGTGTGCGGATACGGGTCACCACGTTCGGCCCGGCCTTGACCACCGTGACCGGGACAACGCGGTTGTTCTCGTCGAACACCTGCGTCATGCCCAGCTTGGTGCCCAGAATGCCCTTTCTCACCATTGCTCGCAGATCTCCTACTGGATGTTGACGTCGACGCTGGCAGGCAGATCGATGCGCATCAACGCGTCAACGGTCTTCGGTGTCGGGTCAAGGATGTCGATCAGCCGCTTGTGGGTGCGCATTTCGAAATGCTCCCGCGAATCCTTGTACTTATGCGGCGAGCGAATGACGCAGTACACGTTCTTCTCAGTGGGCAGCGGCACCGGGCCCACCACGCTGGCGCCGGTCCGGACAACCGTCTCGACGATTTTGCGCGCCGAGGCGTCAATGGCCTCGTGGTCGTAGGCCTTGAGCCTGATGCGGATCTTCTGTCCCGCCACGCTTCTCCTACCTCACTCTCCAGGTCCGGACCCGGTGTCCCGCCGGGCGCCGATCGCCTGTATCGATCTGGCGTCGCGCCCGGATGTTGCGCCGCTGTTTACCTGTCTTGGTCCACCGGCCCCCGCGGTCGGGTGTGTCGCCCTCACGCAGCCTGGTCCGCGACCGAAATTCGTCGCGCTCCAAGGATGGGACCGGAGGCGCCCGTGTGGACGCCGGTCGTATGCCCGACCAGGCGCAAACCCGGCGCAAGGCAACCCGAACAGTATGCCCTAGATCCCGGTATCGGCCAAATTCCCCCGACCGGGCGACCGGTCCGGCTGATCAGCAGCGACACCGCGAGCAGCGCCACGACACTATATCGCCGGACAGCACCTTCTTACTCCAGAGTAAGATATGTCGGCATGACGGCCACGACCAGCACGTATGCGGCATGGAAACGCCTTTCCGGCCGTCCCGGCGGCAGCCGGCTGTTTTCGGCGGCGGCGATGGCGCGAGTTCCGTACTTCTCCTCGGTGCTGCCGCACGTGGTGCGAATGGAGCCGGGCCTGGCCGAGGTGCGGGTACCGAAGTGGTTCATGGTGTACAACCATTTGCACACCGTGCACGCGATCGCGGCCTGCAACGCCGCCGAGGTGGCGATGGGAATGCTGATGGAAGCGACCGTGCCACCCAGTCATCGCTGGATACCAAAGGCGATGACCGTCCAGTACTTGGAGAAGGCCACCACGTCGCTACATGCACGTGCTCAACTGGATCCGCCGGATTTCACGCAGATCACCGACGGCGTCGAGCTTGTCGTGCCGGTCAAGGTGACCGACCGCAGCGGCACAGAGGTTGTGCACGCCGATATCACCACCTGGGTTACGCCGCGCCACAGCTGAGATTGAGCTCAGCGCTGGCGATTTCGGCCGTGAGCTAGTTCAGGTAGGTTCCGTGGCCCCTACGCACTCGGTCTCCGTCGAACTCCAGTACCTCGTTGACCAACCGGCCGCGCTCGTTGCGGTAGTTGATCACTAATACGGATTGGCCCCGGTAAACGTCGATAACCTCGAACCGCAGCCCGGGGAGCGCGGCCAACGCCGCGGTCCAATACTGACGCAGCGCCGCCTTGCCGCGCACCACTCCTCCTGAGCCGGGCATCAATTCAGCTGCGACCGGCGAGGTGAAGACGACATCGTCGTGAAAATGCGCGAGCACGGCCTCGACATCGCGGCGGTTCCAGGCCGCTGACCAGTCTTTGGCGAAGACCTCCGGCTCGGGTGTGCTCACGATCTGCCCTTCAGCGACGCCCAGAACGGGCACTGGTGTGCTGCTTCGAAGTTGGTGATGGCCCTGCTGCCGTCGGGACGCAACGACATCCAGAAGTTGTGGTCGGGATCGCCGGTTTGAGCCGGCCAGCCAGGCAGACCGGCGGCCTTCGGTGCGCCGTTGGTGACGAAATGGCTCCAGTAGCTGATCATCTGGTCGGACAGGACTCGCTGCGCGGGATCCAGCGGCGCCGCGCCGCCGACGTTGAACAGGTACCGCAGCTCCAGTGAGTGGCTGGCGCCAACCGGAAACGGCGCCTCTCGCAGCAGCTTGGGTGCCGGCGCGTGAGGATCGTCGAACTCGTAGGCGTAGACCGGCGCGTTGCGGCTCAGCGAGTCCGCCAATCGGTCTGCGGTGCAGGCGAATACGCCGTCAGTGACCGCCGCAGAGTAGGCGAGCGACACGTCTCCGCCGTAGTGATCGGGCGGATAGTGCGCCAATATCGGGGCACCGTCGGCGCCGAAGATGTCCGCGAGCACGTGCTGATACTCAGCAGACCTGACCCCCCGATCCAACTTCATGTACCGCAGCGCCGCGAACATCGTGAACTCGTCATGGTTGATGCCCATCAACACCGGAACCCTGGCCACCCGACCGGCGGCGAATGCCGCGACCGGGCCGTCCGGCAGCACCGCCGTCCCGGTGAGCGGACCAGAGAGCGCGTCGGAATCCCCGATGAAGTAGTACCAGGGCGGACGGTCGAGCGTGGCCGCCGGCAGTGCACGCAGACACACCGCGATGGTGGCGGGATTGCGGCAGCCCGTCGAAGCCGCGTAATCCACACTATGGCGCTGCCCGCTCGCCAGATCGGCCTGCGCCTGACACGGCGCGCTTTGGATGATCGCCGCACGGAACAGCCCCGCCGACCCCGGCGCCACCAGGTGATCGCACACCGACATGCCGCCCGCGGATTCGCCGGCGATCGTCACTTTCCGGGGATCGCCACCGAAAGCGGCGATGTTGTCGCGGACCCAGCGCAGCGCGGCCTGCTGGTCGGCCAGGCCGTAGTTCCCGACGTCGCCCGGCGGACCGAGCGACGGGTGGGCCAGAAAACCCAGCGCACCCAGCCGGTAGTTCATTGTGACGACGACGATGTGGCCCTTAGCCGCCAGCGAGCGCGAGTGGTAGATGTCGCCGCTGCCGTTGACGAAGCCTCCCCCGTGGATCCACACCATTACCGGGCGCTTATCGCCGCGTTGTCCGCGCGGCGGAGTCCAGACGTTGAGGGTGAGGCAGTTTTCGCTGGTAGGCTTTCCCACGCGCGGGTCGCGTCCGGTGTCCTGCATGCACTGCGGCCCCGGTTTGCTGGCGTCCAACATCCCCGACCACCGCGCCGCGGGCCGCGGTAATTGCCACCGCAGCGGCCCCACCGGTGGCGCCGCATACGGAATGCCTTGAAATAAGCGGTAATCCGAGGCGGCCATTCCGCGCAGGGTTCCCATCGAGGTGCGCACGACGCCGGCATCCATAGGGCCGGCATATGGCGGTTCGGTCTTCCGCGATGTGATGCTGCCGTCCTGGCCGCAGGCTGCCGCCATCACGGCCGTCACCAGCAAGACGGCCCAAGCTCGTCGGCGACGAGATGATCGGAACGGCACGAAACGACAGCCTACGGATTACCGGAAAGTGATCATCCGGTAATCGCGATCGCGGAGACTGAGCGAAGTCTCATCGCCACGACTTTCGTCGGTGGCCTCACGCACCTGCCGATTCGCTACGAGCTTTGTTGAGCGACTTGTTCGCAGTGCGCTGCACGTACAGGAAGCCGTCGACGGCGGCTCGCGCGCATTCGCGGTAGTCGAAATCAGGCAGGGTGGACAGCCGGCCCAACACCACCGGGCCCATTAGCAGCGCAATCGCCCGCGAGCGGTCGATATCGCCCAGCTCGGCAGCCTCTGGGCTATCGAAAATCGCGTCGAACGGCGCTGCGTACTGCTGGGCGATACGTTCGCGCAGGGTGCTGATCGCCGGGCTATCGGCAGAGCGGGTGTGCCGTGATTCTGGCAACTGTTCCAAGTCGCGCCCGAGCGCCAGCCAACTCATCGCCGTCACCATGCCCGGGGCCTCGGCAATCGATTGTCCAAATGCCAGCACTACCGCGATCAGCCGATCGCGCAACGTACCCTGTTCGGACGGCATCGGCGCCGGCGGTATCAGGCTATTGAAAGACGCTGCCAGCAAGTCGTTTCCGCTCGGGAAGTGGCGATACAGGGTGGCTCGGGCTACATTCGCACCACGGGTGACCGCATCGACGGTCACTGCGCTTGGACCACCGGAGCGAAGCAGCGCGGTGGCGGCTTCAAGCAAACGAGCCCGAGAACGCGCTGGCCGTGGATCGGTCTTGTCGGTGATGTAGACCACCTCCTTGTTTAAGAACAAGACTGTCCGTCTACCTACGAGACTGTTAGTCTCAAAACTACCTCGTCGCCGAACGGAGAAGCATGACCATGGTCGATACCCTCCTCCGGTCTGACCAGCGTACTCAAGCGGTGACCACCCTCGGTTCGAACCGCACACGAATCTCCGACGATGATCGTGGCCTCTGTGGGCGTGACGCTGGGATCACCTCGATGGTCGCGCTGAACACCGCGCTGCGCCGGCACTGACGTCAGCTGACGAACTCCGCTGCCCGATGCCCGAGCATCACGATGCTGGCGTGCGGGCCACGGCTGGTTACCGTCGGCAGCACCGATCCGTCGATCACCCACAGGCCGTCGATACCGTGGACCCGGCACTGGTGATCGACAACCGCCGCCGGGTGCTGTGCGGGGCCCATCGGTGCACTGCCGCACAAATGCTGCGATGTCGACCATGCAGGCTGGCCGACTTCGGTTGTCGAACTGGCTAATCCGCGAGCCAGCTCGGCGCCTTTCTGCAGTGCGGCCACATCCTCCGGTTCGCTATCGTAGCGATGCTCGATTTGCGGCGGCACCCCAGGATCAGCGGAGACCAGCCTGATGCGCCCCCGCGCCCGGGGCTGCATGAGAGCCACGCCGATGTGCGGCCAATCCGGGTGGCCCGCCGTACCGTCGCCGACCATCGCCACGAACCCTCCGGTATACGGTCGGATTTCAATGTCGTCGGGCGTGCTGAGCACCACTTCAAGCACCGGTCGGCCTGCAGCGACCTCCCAGGTCGTCGGCAACACCCATTCAGGATGGTCGCTACACAACATTCCGACCGGTAGCCGGGCTATGACACCGACTCCCGCAGCGCGCAGCATGGCCTCGTCCCCAACCCCGGAAACCATTAGCAGATGAGCGGATTCGATCGCGCCGGCGGACAGCACGATGCGATCAGCTGTCGCGATGATCGGACCGCCCGCCCCGATGGCGTCCACGCCGATGGCGCGACTACCTGAGAACCGCAACCGCACTACTCGTGTCTGTGTCAGGAGCGACAGATTCGCTCGTCCCAACGCGGGCAGCAGATATGCGGCGCCCGGACCGATACGCATACCGTCGACGATGTTGAGCGGGACGGCACCGACACCCGACGGCAGGGCGGCGGCGCTGCCCACGTCGTTGAGATCGGATATCCAGCCGAACCCGTTCTGTTGCGCCGCTGCGACGAACGACTCTGTGCTTCCGACGATTTCACGAGCCCGCCGGACCGGGATCGGTCCAGAGTCACCGTGGGCGGGCCCCGTGAAATCCAGATCGGTCTCGATCGCACGAAAGTGATCGACGACGTCAGACCACGCCCAGCCGGGTACCCCGTAGCCGTCGAAGTCGCGTCGCAGACCCCGGCAGAAGTATCCGCCATTGACGGCGCCGGAACCGCCCACCGTTGCCCCACGCAAGATCGCAATTTGGCGGGCCGGGCGATCGGTCAGTTGCGTCTGATACCGCTGGACCAGTGGACTGGCGACACCGATGGGGAGCCGCATCCCGTTGGTCGTCTCGGCCCGCAACGCCGGATCGGCCAGGCCGACCCCGGCCTCCAGCACGGTTACCACGCAGCTCGGGTCAGCCGAAAGACGGTTAGCAACAACGGATCCAGCGCTTCCCGCACCGATAATCAGCACATCGCTGTGCAAGGCCCCTGCAATCAGAGGTCAGACTCGAATCTGCGGCTTAAGCGGACCGATATTGCGTTCCCGCACCACGCCGTACCACAGTCCGAGGCCGTAGGCCAGGTCATCGAGACGCTTGAGCAGCATGTAAGTCACCAGCCCAATCGGTCTGGCATCTTCGTCGGCGGATTGCCTGCGGCTGGCCCAGTCCACCACCCCGTCGACGACAGCAGCGATCAGCACAACCCGGCGGCAGGGCCGGAACGCTACGGCCGCCAGCAAGGCGACCGGCCAGTAGTGCCGGCAAGTCGCCGACGCCAGCTGCAGAGCCGCCGACCAAAGACCGCGGGCAGCTACCAACAGCACATCCCAAATCTGGGTGTCAGCGCCCCGCATGGTCTTCGCGATCCGACGGCCGGTAAGCGCAGCGACGAACAGCGACGCGAGATAACCGAAACTCGAACCGATAGCCATCAGGATCCATGCCGTCAGTGCCCAGCCGGATATCATCAGGGGCGCGATCTTGTCCGGGTGTCGAACCGACAACGCGGCAGCCGAACCACCGTAAAACGCCTTGCGCGCGATCCAATCCCGCAATTCCGTCCGATGATCGTGTGCCACTTGGGCGATCGGCTCGTAGCGCAGCCGGGCACCGGCTTCGACAAGTCGCCAGCACAGATCGACATCCTCACCGGAGCGCAGGGTTTCGTCGAACCCGCCAATGTCGCGTAATGTCGAAGTGCGGCAGATGATCGCGGCGCTGGGCACATAGGAGACGCTGCTGTACGGAATCACCGGGGCTTCCCGCTGCCCGAGGTCCAACGACGAGCGCACTGCCTCATAGCGAGCCACCAAATGGTCGGTCTGCGCCATCCCGACGATTCGTGGGGCAACCAGTGCCACGGTGGGGTCACAGAAATGACCCAGCAGAGCCTCGAGCCAGCCGCGGCGCGGAACGACGTCGGAGTCCAAGAAGGCGACGAAGCCCGTTTTGCACGCGGCAAGACCGGTATTACGCGCTGCTGCAGGACCTTTGCTCTGCACATGACGCAGAACCTCGATGCCGGTGTGCGCCCCCGCAAAGTCGTCGTGCTCAATCGGTGTCGACGAGCCGTCGTCAACGACGATGATCCGCAAGCCACGCAACGAATCGAGCAATCGTTGCAAGCCATAGGCGTTGTCCCGCACCGGAATTACGACGGTTACGTCATGGTGCGACGGCCCACCCGCGGGCCGCGGGTGGGCCACCGTCGCGTCCAGTAAGGTGCGGGCCAGTTCGGCGCTCACTGCGTCGCGGACTTTGAGCCGGCCGTCGGCGAGCATGTCCTGAGCGGCCGGCGCCAACCGCAGCAGTCGGGTGGGAGACCCGCCCAGCAAAGTGGCACCCTGGCCGAGCACCCTGACACGCCGGTCGACCTGCACAGCAAACCCGTCCGGCAACCGCGTCTGGGTCATGTCAGCAGCCCGTCCGCCGCGGGCGCCCAACGTCCGATCCGGCCCAGGCACTCGTCGACCATTTCGGCCAGCATCCGCTTGCCCTCCGCAGCGGTCGCCGTGGTCGGGTCTCCCAATACTCCGACCTGGCTGACCGCCGCGACTCCCCCGCGCCGCATCGACGGCAGTAGGTCGGACAACGGCGCACCGTTGCCCGCACGCCACCGGTCGGTGAGCACGTCGGCCGGCGAAATATGCAGCAATACTGAAGTTTCAGTGTGGCCGGCGTGGGCGTCGGCGCCTGCCACCGCGCAAGCGCACCACGCGGCGTCGCGTCCTTCGTAGCGCAGTCGGCTCACCGCGCGGCCCAGCGCCGTGACGTTGCCGCCATGGCCGTTGACGAAGAGCAGGCGCTGTGACCAGCAGGTGGCCGACCTGCCGTACTCCAGCAGCAGCGTGGTCAGGGCGTCGGTGCCGATGGAGATTGTTCCGGGGAAGCTTTGGTGCTCGCCGCTGTCGCCGTATGCGATCGGCGGCGCCACCATCCAGTTCAGCCGGGCACCGCCGGACGCTGCGGCACCGGTCAGGCGGGCAGTAACCTCGCGGGCGACGGCGGTCGCGATCCGTGTGTCGGTGTCCAGAGGCAGGTGGGGCCCATGCTGCTCGGTGGCTCCAATCGGTATCGTCAGCCCTAACGGCATGCTTTGCAGCTGGCTCGACGTCGAGTCCCCAAGTTCGGCATGGACAGCCACTCGGTGATGGTAGGCCGAATTCACCTGCAGTGCATCGATTGTTGGCGCTCCGGAAAAATTTATTCCAGCCGGACGTTCACTTACGCGGTCACCGTAGCCACGTCCGCCCCGTGAGTATCAGTATGCTCGCTGGTCTCGCACTGCCCCTGGCCTTACCGTCCTGCCCGCGTCGGCGGGGCCGCCCCGCCGTCGGCCGCGGACATCCCGAGCACGCGAGCAAAGCCAGACGGTACCAGGATGTCGTCCCGGTTGAGGTCGTGAACGGAGGCTCGCCCGAGTCCCATCAACGCAGAGTCGATACCGCCGCGAAGAATGTCGAGCACGTTCTCGACGCCCAGTTGACCGGCGGCCGCCAGACCCCACAGGTATGCGCGGCCGATCATGACCGCACGCGCTCCCAACGCCAGCGCCTTGACGACGTCACTGCCACGTCGGATACCGCCGTCCAGCAAAACCTCGATCTGGTCGCCGACCGCGTCGACAACAGCCGACAGTGCGCGAATCGCCGCCGGGGTACCGTCCAGATTGTTGCCGCCGTGGTTGGACACTGAGATTGCCGAAACACCGGCATCCACAGCTCTTTTAGCGTCATCGACCCGCATCACGCCTTTGAGCATGAACGGGCCGCCCCACAGCTCGCGCAGCCAGGCGATGTCCTCCCAGGTCGGCGGTGGCGTCGTCATCCACTCCCCGTAAGCGGCGAAGAACGGCGGCCCGGGTTCGCCGCGGCGAGCCTGGTTGGGCACCCGCAGGTCGGGTGGACGCAGCGTCTTGCCGTACGCCCACAGCCAGCCCGGACGAGTGATCGCCTCCGGCGAGAGCCGCAGAATGGTCCGCAAGTTCATCTGCTCGGGGATCTTGGGGCTGCCCCAGTCCCGGCCATGCGAGAACGTCCAGTCGGTGGTCGCAATCAGGCCCACCGCGCCGGCCTGCCGAGCCCTCTCGACGCGCTCGGCGATCGCGTCGCGCCCGCCCGACCAGTAGACCTGGAAGAACAGCTTCGCGTTGCTGGCGATAACCTCTTCGATCGGCTTGCTGGCGAACGAGGATAATCCCATCGCCGTGCCGCGCGCCGCAGCGGCCCGCGCCACGGCCACTTCACCGTCTGGGTCGACCGCCTGCACGCCGGTGGGCGAGATGATTACCGGCAAGGAAATATCCTGCCCCATAACGGTTGTCGACAAGTCACGCTTCTCGACCGCCCCGACCACATGCGGCGCGAAACCCAGCTCACTGAACGCCTCGACATTGTCGGAGACGGTCACCCCTTTTTCGCTGGCGGCCACCAGCGCGGCATAGACCGATTTCGGCAATCGCCGTTTCGCCCGTTGCTGCGCGATGGCGACCGTCTCAAACCAGACGTCACGGCCCACGGCTAGACCGGGCTTTCGTTGCACAGCCGCTGGGGCGCCACCGGAGGGTGCATGGACAGTTGCAACGGCACCGGTCCGCTGCGCCGCCGCCCGTGCGAGTGATCGCCTGCGGGTTGGGGCTTATTGCGCTCCTGGGCCAGGGCCGGCGCGCCGTAGCCCTGAACGCATTCCGGATCCGGACCGTCGATCGGCAGACCGGTGAAGAACTTGGCGGCCATGCATCCACCGCGGCAGCTATCGTAGTGCCCGCAGCTTCCGCAAGCGCCCGCCGACTGGGGCTCGCGCAGCTCCCGGAACAGCGGAGCGTTCTTCCAGACGTTGTCGAAACCGCCGTCGGACACGACATTTCCGGCGAGGAAGCGGTCATGGATGGCGAACGGGCAGGCGTACACGTCGCCGACCGGGTCGATCAGGCACACCACCCGGCCGGCTCCGCACATGTTCAGACCGGCCAGCGCGCCGGGTTCGCCCAGCCCGGACAGGTGGAAGAAGGAATCGCCGGTCAGCACCCGCTCGCCCTTGGCAACCAGCCATTGATAAAGCTGGACCTGCTGGTCGGCGGTCGGATGTAGTTCATCCCAGACGTCGGCGCCACGACCAGACGGCCGCAGCCGGGTGATGCGCAGCATGGCACCGTAACGGCTTGCCAGCGAAGCGAATTCGTCGAGCTGGTCGACGTTGTGTCGGGTGACGACGACGGAGATCTTGGCGTCGGAGAATCCTGCGGCCGCAAGGTTCTCCAAGGCGCGGATGGCCATCGCGTAGGACCCGGCACCCCGGACGGCGTCGTTGACCTCGGCGGTTGCGCCGTCCATCGAGATCTGGACGTCGACGTAGTCGCTGGCCGCCAGCCGGGTGGCTACCTCGGGAGTGATCCGCACGCCGTTGGTCGAAAACTTCACGCCCACGTGGTGAGCCGTGGCGTAGTCGACCAGCTCCCAAAAGTCGGGCCGCACAGTCGGTTCGCCGCCGCCGATGTTGACGTAGAAGACTTGCATGCGTTCCAGCTCGTCGATGATGTCTTTGCAGTCCTGCGTGGACAGTTCACGCGGATCGCGTTTGCCCGACGACGACAGGCAGTGCACACAGGCCAAATTGCACGCGTATGTCAGCTCCCAGGTCAGACAGATGGGTGCATCCAACCCGTGCTCGAACTGCTCGACCAGCCCTGGCACGACCGACGTCATGCTGCCTCCTTCGGTTCTACCGGCACCAGCATGTTGGACCCGGCCAGCACACCGAGCGCACGCAAGTAGGGACCGTGTCGGGCGTCTTCGACTCCGGCGGCGCGGCAGGCGGCTCGTACGTCGGGGTGGTCGGCCAGCGATTGCACCACCGCAAGAATGGTGCGGTTCTTGAGGAACGACAGTTTGCGGGTACCGAAGTGATACAACAGCGCGCCAAAGGGTTCGGGGCGCACCGCCACCTGCGGGTGCAACCGCCACGCGTGATCGGGATCGAACCCACCGGGCGATAACGCAACCGCGCCCGGCTCCTGCGCGGGGGCGCTCACGATCAGTAGACCCCGCACATCCCGTCGATGGATACCTCTTCCACCAAGGTCTCGGTGACGAGCTCGGTGTCGGAATCGGTCTGCTGGTTCGGCTCCATAACGTCGCCTTTCGTTATCAGGGGCTCGACAAGTCGCGCCGATCTGGTCAGAATCTTCGATAGGATATGGCATCGAGTGCCGAAACGGAAGGGCGGGTCACATGGGCCAGCAGCCGCGGGTCGGCCGCCGCCGTTCCACAACCCCCCAACACGTCACCGACGTTGCTCTCGGGCTGTTCGCCGACCGCGGATTCGCGGAGGTCAGCGTCGACGACGTCGCGCAAGCCGCAGGCATCGCCCGCCGGACCGTGTTTCGCTACTACGCGTCGAAAAACGCAATCCCCTGGGGAGACTTCGACGCTCACCTGCAGCACCTGCGTGAGCTGCTGGACCATGTCGATCCGGGCACTCCGCTTGGCGAGGCGCTGCGGGCTGCCCTGTTGTCTTTCAACACCTTTGACGAGTCTGAGACGGTCCGGCATCGGCAACGGATGCGGGTGATCCTGCAAACCGCAGAACTGCAGGCATATTCGATGACGATGTACGCGGGATGGCGGCAAGTCATCGCGGATTTCGTGGCACACCAAACCGGCGTCAAGACCACCGACCTGCAGCCTCAGACTGTCGCATGGATGATGCTCGGCGTCGCTTTGAGCGCCTACGAGCATTGGCTGGACGACGAATCCGTCTCGCTGCCGCAGGCGCTCGGGGATGCTTTCGACGTCGTCCGCGCCGGACTGGACGACCTCGACCGGTCACGCACGTGAGTCCCGACGACAGCCGCCTGCTGCGGTCTATTCGAGTGCAGGGTCAGGTTTGTGCAGGCCTGGGTTCGCCGATGTACGGCGACGTGCTGCAGCGGGTGGCCGCTGACGTCGAAGCCGGCGGCGTTTTCGCCGCAATTCTGTCCGGGCACGAAGACGATTCCGGCCGGCTGGCGTTGCCGCTGCGCCTGCTCGGCGGGTTGCACCGACTGGTGCTCGACGGCCGCGCGGCGGCGTTACGCCGCTGGTACCCGAGTACCGGCGGGCGCTGGGACGACGGGGCGGCGTGGCCCGATATCGCGCTGGCCGCCTCCGAGCACGCCGACAATCTGCGCGCCGCCCTCGATCAGCCGCCGCAGACCAACGAGGTGGGCCGGTCCGCCGCACTGATCGGTGGTCTGCTGAATCTTGTTCACCAATTCGGTTTGCCTATACGGCTTTTCGAGATCGGATGCAGTGCCGGGCTCAACCTGCGCGCCGACCATTACCGTTACCGCTATCCGGATGGCGAGTGGGGTCCGGCCGACTCACCGGTGACCGTCGACGACGCTTGGCGGGGCCAACTGCCGCCCGCCGCTACCCTGCGGATCGTTGAACGTCAGGGTTACGACATCGCGCCGCTGGACGCCACCAGCCGCGATGGGGAGCTAACGCTGCTGAGCTACGTCTGGCCCGATCAGCCCGCACGGCTGGATCGGTTGCGCGGCGCGATCAGCATCGCCCGGCGTGTGCCGGCGCCATTGCACCGCTGCAATGCCATCGACGCCGCCGCCGGCCTGGGTGTCGCCGATGGCGCGCTAACCGTGCTTTGGCATTCGATCATGTGGCAATACCTTTCCGCGAGCGAGCAGGAAGCCGTCTTGGTCGAGATCGAGGCACTGGGAGGCGGGGCCACGGTGGATTCACCGTTCGCCCATTTGACGTTGGAACCGCACCGGCGAACACCCGACTCTCCGGTCGAGTTCGTGGTTCGTGCCCGCAGCTGGCCAGGTGGGGATCACCGCCTGCTGGCCGCATGCTCGCCGCACGGGCCGCCGGTCACCTGGGAATAGCGTGGGCGGTTCTAAATCGACCGGTCCGGAGATCACGGCACGCTGTCACGCGCGGAGGCAAGGAACGGCGCTGCAATGGCCAAGAATCCGGCCGGGTCCGAGGAGAACGGGACGTGGCCCGTTGGCAGCACCTCCAGCCGCGCACCCGATATCGCCGCCACGGTAGACCGGCCGAATCGCATAGGGATTGCGGTATCTCTCGATCCCCAGATCACTAGGCACGGCGCAGTGATGCGGTCGGCGCAGGGGCGCAGGTCATGTTCGGGCGCAGCGAAACTACGCCACAACGCCGCCGTAAGAATGACACCGTCCCGGGTGTTCGCCCGTGCCAGCGCGCGTTGCTGAACGGCGTAGTCGTTGTCGCTCGTCGCTTTCATATAGCTGCGAATGGACCGCGGCAGGACTCGTTTCATCACCGTCGGCATCCCGAGTGCTCGACAGTAGAGGTTGGTCACCGGGCCGGCGATAAATCCGCCGCTGTTGACCAACACCAGCCGTGAAACCCGTTGCGGGTCAGTGATCGCCAATCGTGCCGCAGCAAAGCCACCGACCGAGTTACCGATGAATGCGGCACTTGGAAGGTCCAATGCCGCAACGACATCGGTAAGAACATCGGCGAAGGAGGCCGCGGTGGGCCGATAATTCGGTGCCGGCGCCGGTGACTCACCGTGGCCCGGCCAGTCCAGGGCGATCACGCGGTGGTCGCGACGAAGGCTTGACACGATCGGGTCGAAATCCCGGCGGTCATGCAACGTGGCATGAAGCAACACCACCGCGGGCCCTTCCCCGGCGTCGCTGCACGCGACCTTTCCCACCCGTGTCTCGACCACGTTGACCATTGCATGTCCTTTCATTGACCGACCGGTCAGTCAACGATAACATCGCAGATACCCCGATCTCAAGGAGTGACCGATGACTGCTCCCGCAGCTGCCGCCCCGTTTTCCGACAAGATGGCCTACTGCAGAACCCAACACACCAGCCGCGGCGTGCGATTCACGCATATGGTCGGCACACCCGTCATCGCAGCAGGAATCCCCCTGCTGTTCGCCAAACCGCGGGCAGGAGTGCCAATGTTCGTCGGAGGGTGGCTCTTACAAATCGCGGGGCACCGACTTTTCGAACACAACATGCCGTCGACGCACAAAGGCTGGATCACCTATCAGCTCACTGGGGTGATCCACGTGTGCGAACAGTACGGCGGGCTGCTCGCGCGACGCAGTCAGCGCAAAGCCGCACGCGGACCGGCGGTTAGAGTGCCTGCATGACCTCGACGCCGCCCGCCACACCGAAGGGCGGACGTAAGGAGTCGATGGCCAGGACCCGAGAAGCGCTCATCGACGCGGGCCTGCGGATGGCCGAGCGGACTGGCCTCTCCGGCTTGAGTGTCAATCTCATCGTCCAGGACGCCGGGGTGGCAAAAGGCACCTTCTTTCATCATTTCGGCGACCGCGCCTCGTATCTGCTCGCACTGCACCGTGAGTTCCACGAACGTTTAGCCACCCAGATCCAAGCCGCCATCGTCGGCATGCCGCCGGGGCGTGGTCGCCTGATCACCGTCGCGAACACCTACCTCGACGGTTGCTTACGCGACCGCGGGGTGCGTGCCCTGCTGCTGGAAGCGCGCGCCGAGCGCGCGGTCACCGACGAAATCAGTCGCCGCAACAACGCCAGCGCCGAGCTGTGTCGTGCCGACTTTTCCGCACTCCGAAGCCCACACCCTTACGAGAGCGCGCAGTTGTGGGTTGGCATGGTCGCAGAGGCCGCCCTCATCGAACACCAAGCCGCCACAGCACTTCCCGGCATCCGCGCGGCCATTGAGCAGTTCTTGAATTGACCTCGTCGCTCAGCGCCGCATCAGCTGCCTTCGCAGCACACGCCCTAACCTAGGACATCGGAAATCGGTGCCGCGGCGGCGATCTTGGCGCGGGTCTTCATGACCTTGCCGGGCATGCCGCCGCCGACAACGCCGGCCACCACGCCGTCGCGCTCGTAGTAGGCGAGGAATTTGCGGCCGTCGTCCTCGACGAGGTGCACGGTGTCAGTGGCGATTGGCTCACCTAGGCATTGGATCTTGACGTCGTATTGATCGCTCCAGAAATACGGGACGACGACGATGGACGGCGCATCCTGCCCGAGCATCGCGGGCACGACGACACGGGCCTGCTCGGCGACGTTGCTCCAATGTTCCACGCGCACTTGATGTCCCTTCGGGTCCCGCCAAGACGCGACATCGCCGAGTGCCCACACGTTGGGCGCGCTGGTCCGTCCGGCCGCATCGCAGATCACGCCGTTGTCGACCTCGATACCGCTGCCGTCGAGCCAATCAGTCGCCGGCCGCGAGCCGATGCCGACAACGACCAGATCGGCACTCACCTCAGCGCCGTCGGTCAACTGCACGGTCTCGACATGATCGGCGCCGCGGACATCGGCCACCCCGACTTCGGTGCGCACATCGACACCTTCGGCGCGATGCAGCCGCGCCACCAGTCCGCCGATCTGCTCACCGAGAACCGCTGCCAGCGGCGCCGGCTGCGGCTCGACCAGCACGACGTCGACTCCCAGCGCGCGCAGACTGGCCGCCACCTCACAGCCGATGAAACCCGCGCCGACCACCACGGCGTGCTGTGCTTTGGATGCGTGTCTACGCAGGGCGAGACTTTCATCGAACGAACGCAGCACCCGGATGCCGTCCAGGTCGGGGAAAGCCGGAATGCGCCGCGGCACTAAGCCGGTCGCGATGACGAGCTCGTCGTAGCCAAGCGTCGCTCCGTCGTCGAGGGTTACCGTTTGCGCCGCGGTGTCCAGGCTGGTGGCCGCCGACCCCAGCCGCAAGGTGATGTTCTCCTCGTCGTAGAACTCACGCGGCTTGAGCGTCACATCGTCGACTTCGCTGCGCAGCACCTCCTTGGAAAGCGGGGGCCGGTCATACGGCAAATGGACCTCGTCGCTGACGATGGTGACGGAACCGTCAAAGCCCGCCCGGCGCAACTGCTCAGCGGTCCGGGTCGCAGCGAGCCCCCCGCCGACGATCAGTATTCCCTTGCTGTCTGCGCTACTGGTCACCTGGAGTTCATACACGATTGCGGTGGCGAGTGGTTGCTCACCCCACGTCTTGCGGTCGGGGCTGCCGATGCAGCGCGGCGGTGCCCTCCGCCCGCGACCGATCGATGAGGTTCGACAACACGACGACGCTCTCGGTGCGTTCAATGTCGGCGCTGGTGCGGATCCGCTCCAGGGCGTCTTCCAGATGCCGCATGTCGTGCGCCAATACATGAAGGATGGCGTCGGCGGTGCCGGTCGCCGTTGCGGCGCTGACTACCTCGGGAATGTCAATCCAGGCCCGGCGCAACTCGTCGGGCGAGATCCTGCCGCGGCAGTAGACCTGAACGTAGGCCTCGGTGTTCCAGCCCACCGCATTGCGATCGATGACAGTGGTGAACCCACGGATCACACCGCTGTCGAGCATCCGGTCGACCCGGCGCTTGACCGCCGGGGCGGACAGATTCACCCGCTCGCCAATTTCGGCGAATGTTGCCCGTGCATGTTGGGCGAGCTCCGCGAGAATCTGCTCGTCGATACGATCCAACCGGTCCATCACCCCTCCTGCCACAACAGACTGCCGCATTAACGCGCTCCGCGCAATAAACACGGCGTACAGAAGCAACATTCAGAGATTGATTGCGCCAGGATCTTCGCTTACCGTCGAATTATGACGCTCTCCGCGGAATCGGCGGTCGGCGCGGCGGCGCCCAAAATCGCCACAGCGACCGACCGCAGCGCGCGGATTCGGCACTACGTCATGACTCCTCCACGGTTTTTCGCCGTCGACTACGCGATCAACCCGTGGATGGATATCGCCACCCCGGTCGACACGGCCGTTGCAGTCGCTCAATGGCAGAACCTTCGCGACACCTACCTGCGGCTGGGACACGTCGTTGACCTAGTCGATCCGGTTCCCGGCCTACCCGACATGGTCTACGCCGCCAACGGGGGGTTGATAGTCAACGGCACAGCGGTGGTTGCCCGATTCAAATACCCTCAGCGCCAACACGAGTCGGTCGCCTACGCGGACTGGATGAGATCGTGTGGGTACGACCCGGTGCAGACCCACCACGTCAACGAAGGCCAGGGCGACCTGCTGCCGGTGGGCGAAAAGATTCTGGCCGGCACGGGCTTTCGGACCGACAGACGGGCGCATGCCGAGATCGCTGAGATATTCGGCCGGCCGGTCATCAGCCTGCAGCTGGTCGATCCGCGCTTCTACCATCTCGATACCGCGCTGAGCGTCCTCGACGACACGACCATCGCGTATTATCCGCCGGCCTTTACCGAATGCTCACGCGCGCAACTGAAAACGCTGTTTCCCGACGCGATCGTGGTGGAAAGCGCCGACGCCTACGCGTTCGGCCTGAACGTCGTATCAGATGGCCGCCATGTTGTGCACCCGCGCGCCGCGGTCGGGTTCGCCGAGCAGTTATCGCAGGCCGGTTTCGAACCGCTCGGTGTAGAGATGTCCGAGCTGCTCAAAGGCGGCGGATCCGTTAAATGCTGCACGCTGGAGGTGTATTCGTGACCGTCCTGGACACCGTGACTACCGGCCGCGGCGCACTGACCGCGTCAGCGATCACCCTGGATGAGCGCTACGCGGCACACAACTATTCGCCGCTGCCGGTGGTGGCCGCCAGCGCCGAGGGATCATGGATCACCGACGTCGAAGGACGCCGCTACCTGGACTGCCTGGCCGCGTATTCCGCAGTGAACTTCGGGCATTGCAACCCCGAGATCACCGCGACCGCTCACGCCCAGCTCGACCTCGTCACGCTGGTCAGCCGTGCATTTCACGCCGAGGCGCTCGGCCGTTTTTGTGCGGCGTTGGCAACGCTGTGCGACAAGGACATGGTGTTACCGATGAACAGCGGCGCCGAAGCGGTCGAAAGCGCTATCAAGGTCGCACGCAAATGGGGGACCGATGTCAAGGGAGTTCCCGCGGGCCAGGCGAACATTGTGGTGGCCGACAACAACTTTCACGGCCGGACCATCAGCATCGTCAGTTTTTCGTCTGACGACACGGCACGCGGTGGCTTCGGGCCGTTCACGCCGGGCTTTCGTTCCGTGCCGTTCGGTGACGCCGACGCGCTGGCCGACGCGATTGACGAGCACACCGTCGCGGTGCTGCTGGAGCCGATTCAAGGTGAGGCCGGCGTCATCGTGCCACCGGACCACTACCTACCTGCGGTGCGGGAAATCTGCAGTGCCCGCGATGTTCTGATGATCGCTGACGAGATTCAGTCGGGCCTGGCCCGCACCGGTCGCACCTTCGCCTGCGGCCACTGGAATGTGGTGCCCGATATCTATCTGCTCGGCAAAGCACTGGGCGGCGGTGTGGTGCCGCTGTCAGCGGTGGTGGCCGATCGCGACATCTTAGGCGTACTGCATCCCGGTGAGCACGGGTCGACGTTCGGCGGCAACCCATTCGCCGCGGCGATCGGCAGCACCGTGGTGTCAATGCTGGCCCGCGGCGAATACCAGGACCGTGCAACGCACCTCGGCCGACGCCTGCACTGGCGGCTACGAACGTTGATCGGCCACGGCGTACGTGCAGTGCGCGGGCGGGGATTATGGGCCGGCGTGGACATCGACCCCGCACTGGGCGGCGCGAAACAGCTCAGCTTGCGACTTGCCGAGCGTGGTGTCCTCGTCAAAGAGACGCACGGATCAACACTGCGCATCGCGCCCCCGCTGGTGATCACCGCATCGGAAATCGATTGGGCCGTAGACCGATTCGCCGGTACGCTGGCCGAGATGGCGAGTTGAATAACTTCGGTGCCAACGTTACGTCGACGCCGTCTCACAGTCGGAGTACCGACCGGTCTTCTGGAAGATGACCCGATGTGCGACTTGGACGGCATGGTCGGCGAAGCGCTCGTAATACCGGCCTAGCAGGGTCACATCGACGGCGGTTGCTATACCGTGCTTCCATTCGCGATCCATCAGCATGGTGAACAGGTGGCGGTGCAGGTCATCCATCGCGTCGTCTTCTCTGCGGATGCGCGCGGCCTTCCTCGGGTCGCGCGTCAACAGCACTTCTTGCGCGTTGTTGCCCAGTTTGACTGCGATGCTGCCCATTTCGGCGAAATACCCGTTGACTTCTTCGGGTAATGCGTGCTGGGGATGACGCCAGCGGGTGATCTCGGCGACGTGTAGGGCCAGCGCGCCCATCCGGTCGATGTCGACGACCATCTGGAGGGCGCTGACGATTGCCCGCAGGTCACTGGCCACCGGCGCACGGAGGGGAGCCAGCAGCACAAACGCGTTCTCCTCGGCGGAGGTGCTCATCGCGGCGATTTTGTCATGGTCGCTGAGGACCTGTTCGGCCAGCACCAGATCCGCCTGCAGCAGGGCCTGGGTTGCGTGTTCCATGGCGACCCCGGCCAGCCCGCACATCTCACCGAGGTGCTCGGTTAACCTCGCGAGCTCGATATGATAGGCGGTCCGCATGCCGCCCAAGATATGTTGTCAACCTTGACGATAGAGTAAGGCAACATGTGAAATCACGGTGAACGTCGACTTAAGTTTGGCCCGGACGGCCATTTATCGGCCAATGGCGTGCTCATTGCTGAAGTCGCCTACGCTGGACCGGTCCCCCAACAGAGGTCCGCCGGACTCTTAAATCTCTTAGTACTTCAGCACGCCCTTGTCGACCGGGATCTGGGCTCCCGTCAGCGTGCCGGAACCGTTCCCGGCGAGCCAGACCACGACATCGGCAACCTCGTCTGGGTTCATAAATCCTTTGGGCTGCAGCAGCATCGGTCCGAAGCTGTGCACATAGTGGGGATGCTCGGCGAACACCTTCCTCATCAGATCCGGCTCGATCATCGGCGTGTCGATCGAGTACGGATGGATGGAGTTGACCCGGATGCCGAACTCGCCGAGCTCGATTGCCAGTGCATTGGTCAGCCCGACCAGTCCGTGCTTGGCCGCCGAGTAGTGTCCATTGCCCGGCGTCGCCTTCAGCCCGGCCGACGAGCTGACCACGACGATGGAGCCGCCGCTACCGGCCTCGATCATCGCGGGCACCACCGCGCGCACAGTGCGAAAGGTGCCCGTCAGGTTGACTCCGACCACGGTGTCCCATTGCTCGTCGGTGAGCTCCCAGATCCGTCCCCAACTGAGCACACCCGCGTTGGCGACCAGGATGTCGAGGTGGCCGAACTGCTCGACGCCGTCGGTCACCAGCTGCCGCAACGCCGCATCGTCTCGAATGTCGACCTCACGGGCCAAGATCTTGCGCCCTTCGGCTTCCACCGCCCGGACGGTCTCTGCCAGATCCTCCGGGGTGGCCGCGGGGTAGCTGATGCTGTCGGACACCGGCGCGCAGATGTCCAGGGCAATGATGTCGGCACCCTCGCGCGCCAGCCGGATCGCATGGGCCCGTCCTTGGCCACGCGCGGCACCGGTTATGAATGCCACCCGCCCTTGCAATGTGCCCGACACACCAGCCCCTTTCGCCGACTGCCGATCAGGCTAGCAGCGAAACTGAAACGTGTTTCAACCCGGCGACGATGCAGAGCGAAGCGATGAGGTGGGGTCCCCAGCTCGCGGGGGCGAGCCGGGCAATCGGGCTTCAGCCGCCCGGTTCAGAGTTCGGCGATGACCTTTTCCCGCTTCGCGGCATACTCGGCATCCGAGATCGCCCCGCCGGCGCGCAGTCTCTCCAGCTCCTCCAGTCGCTGGGCAACCGACGGCTGCGGTGGCGCGGCCACCCCACCGGCCCCGGCCGGTGCGGGCTGCCCCTGAGCAGCGGCTCGCCGGACCACGGCCAAGACCTGTTGGCGCACCCCCGGATAGGAGCGCAGGTCGACTGAGCCACCGAACGGCAGGTTGTTGGCTTTGTAAATCTGCATGATCTCCATGAGCGGGCCGGCCTGTCCGCTCAGGTCATAGGTCTTGTGGTCCTCTGCGATCGCGAACTGCGCAGGAACCACGCCCGCGATCAACGCGCTGGCCTGCCACTCGATCTCGTAGTCGTGCGTGTTCGGGTCCACCAGCACGACAAGTTTGCGTGCCGTGACGATGGCCTGCTTGGAGATGTCGACGGTCACCCGTTTTCGGCTGTCGAATTCGAACCCGGGTCCGGCGATGTGCAGGTCCAAGTTGACCACCGGACGTTCGTTGATGCGCATGCCGGTTTCCTGCAGACCCTGGATCTGCGCCGTCGTCAACACCCCAGTCTGGTGCAGGGCCGCGCTCTTGGTCGAGGACCTGGCGTTGCGGTTGGCCAACCAGAGCGCGACGAGGACATCGGCGATCGTGATCAGCAGTCCGGCCCAGAGCATCCACGAGGTGTTGCTCTGCCACATCGAGCTCACACCTGAGCCGAAAGAGCCAAACAGGTTGGGCAGCAAGAAGTAGGAGACAATCCAGATCGGGCCGAGCACCCCACCACACAGCAGAACGATGATCTGGGCTTTGATGTAGCGCGCTAGCATGGGTCCTCCGGTCGTCGGCCGATCGATGACGCCGGTCAGCGTATCGTTACGCGGACGGAAATGTGCTGCTCTGCGCGGAATCGTCGTTTGCTGGCCACCGCGGCGCCACGCAAAGCGGCGCCCACCCTTTCGGGTGAGCGCCGCTTTGCTGTGGAACTACTTGTTGATCTTGATGACCCGGCCGGCGCCGACGGTACGGCCGCCCTCGCGGATCGCGAAGCGCAGCCCCTCGTCCATGGCGACGGGCTGGATCAGCTTCACCGAGATCTCGGTGTTGTCACCGGGCATCACCATCTCGGTGCCCTCCGGCAGCGTCACCACACCGGTCACGTCGGTGGTGCGGAAGTAGAACTGCGGGCGGTAGTTGTTGAAGAACGGCGTGTGCCGGCCGCCCTCGTCCTTGGACAGGATGTAGACCTGGCCCTCGAACTCGGTGTGCGGCGTGGTGGTGCCGGGCTTGACGACGACCTGGCCACGCTCGACGTCCTCACGCTTGACACCACGCAGCAACAGCCCGACGTTGTCGCCGGCCTGCCCCTGGTCGAGCAGCTTGCGGAACATCTCCACACCCGTGACCGTCGTCTTGGTGCTGGTCGGCTTGATACCGACGATCTCGACTTCTTCGTTGACGTTGATCACACCGCGCTCGACGCGGCCGGTGACCACCGTGCCGCGGCCGGTGATGGTGAAGACGTCCTCGACGGGCATCAGGAACGGCTTTGCGGTGTCACGGACCGGGTCCGGAATCGACTCGTCCACCGCGTTCATCAGCTCCTCGACGGACTCGACCCACTTCGGGTCGCCCTCGAGGGCCTTCAGCGCGGATACCTTGACCACCGGGGCGTCCTCGTCGAACTCCTGGGCGGCCAGCAACTCACGGACCTCGAGCTCGACGAGCTCCAGCAGCTCCTCGTCGTCGACCATGTCGGCTTTGTTCAGCGCGACCAGGATGTAGGGCACGCCGACCTGACGGGCCAGCAGTACGTGCTCGCGGGTCTGCGGCATCGGGCCGTCCGTGGCGGCGACCACCAGGATCGCGCCGTCCATCTGGGCGGCGCCGGTGATCATGTTCTTGATGTAGTCAGCGTGGCCCGGCGCGTCGACGTGCGCGTAGTGACGCTTCTCGGTCTGGTACTCCACGTGGGAGATGTTGATGGTGATACCACGCTGACGCTCCTCGGGCGCATTGTCGATCTGGTCGAATGCACGCGACTCGTTCAACGCGGGGTATTTATCATGCAGGACCTTGGTGATAGCCGCGGTCAACGTGGTCTTGCCGTGGTCAACGTGACCAATGGTCCCGATGTTGACGTGCGGCTTCGTCCGCTCGAACTTCGCCTTCGCCACTTCTGTGTCCTCCTGGACTTGTTGGTGCTTGTTAAAGCAGTGTTGTTATTTCAGTTGTGCCGCGGTAGTGACCGGGCAAGGTTACTCCGAGCCGACTCAGGCTCATGCCTCGACTCCTCACTCGTAAGCTTCGCTTACTCGCCGTCGTCTTCGCTCACTCGCCCGTCGCCTTCGCGATGATCTCCTTCGACACGTTGGCCGGCACTTCGGCGTAGGAGTCGAAGACCATGGAGTAGTTCGCCCGGCCCTGGGTCTTCGACCGCAGGTCGCCGACGTAGCCGAACATCTCCGACAGCGGCACATGGGCTTTGACCACACGCGCGCCACTGCGCTCTTCCATGGCCTGGATCTGGCCACGGCGGGAGTTCAGGTCGCCGATCACGTCGCCCATGTAGTCCTCGGGCGTGGTGACCTCGACGGCCATGATGGGTTCCAGGATGACCGGTTGCGCTTGATGCGCAGCCTTTTTCAGCACCTGGGAACCAGCGATCTTGAACGCCATTTCCGACGAGTCGACCTCGTGGAAGGCCCCGTCAAGCAGGGTGACCTTCAGGTTCACCAGCGGGTAGCCGGCCAGCACACCGTATTGCATGGCGTCCTGCGCGCCGGCGTCCACCGAGGGGATGTACTCGCGGGGGATGCGTCCACCGGTGACCTTGTTCTCGAACTCGTAGGTCGCACCGTCTTCGCCGGTGAACGGCTCGAGACTGATGAGCACCTTCGCGAACTGGCCGGAGCCGCCGGTCTGCTTCTTGTGGGTGAACTCGACCTTCTCGACCTTGCGCTTGATGGTCTCCTTGTAGGCGACCTGCGGCTTGCCGACGTTGGCCTCGACCTTGAATTCGCGGCGCATGCGGTCGACCAGGATGTCCAGGTGCAACTCGCCCATGCCGCCGATGACGGTCTGGCCGGTCTCGTTGTCCTGGTGGACCTTGAAGGTCGGATCCTCTTCGGCGAGCTTCTGGATCGACAGGCTCAGCTTCTCCTGGTCGCTCTTGGTCTTGGGCTCGATGGCCACCTCGATCACCGGATCGGGGAAGGTCATCGATTCCAGCACGATCTGATCGTTCGGGTCGGACAGAGTGTCACCGGTGGTGGTGTCCTTGAGGCCGATGACCGCGTAGATGTGGCCGGCGGACGCCGTCTCCACCGGGTTCTCCTTATTGGAGTGCATCTGGAACAGCTTGCCCAGCCGCTCCTTCTTGCCCTTGGTGGCATTGATGACCTGCGACCCGGAATCGACCTTGCCCGAGTAAACGCGCACGTAGGTCAACTTGCCGAAGAACGGGTGGGTGGCGACCTTGAACGCCAGCGCGGAGAACGGCTCGTCCGTCGACGGCTTGCGCGTGATCTCCTCGTCCTCCTTGCCCGGGACGTGGCCCACAGCAGGTGGCACGTCGAGCGGCGAAGGCAGGTAGTCGATCACGGCGTCCAGCATGGGCTGTACGCCCTTGTTCTTGAACGCGCTGCCGCACAGCACCAGGTAGGCCTCGGAGCTGATGGTGAGCTTGCGCAGCGCACCCTTGATCTCATCGACCGACAATTCCTCGCCCCCGAAGTACTTCTCCAGCAGGGCCTCGTCGGTCTCGGCGACCGCCTCGAGCAGCTTGTTGCGGTACTCGTCGGCCTTCTCCCGAAGTTCCTCAGGGATGTCGATGGTCTCGTAGGTCTCGCCGAGCTTGGTCTCGCCCCGCCATACCTTGGCCTTCATCTCGACCAAGTCGACGACGCCCTCGAAGTCACCCTCGGAGCCGACGGGCAGCTGGATCGGGATGACGTTGGCGCCGAGGCGCTCCTCCATCGTGCGCACCGAGAAGTAGAAGTCGGCGCCGACCTTGTCCATCTTGTTGACGAAGCAAATGCGCGGGACGTCGTATTTGTCGGCCTGGCGCCACACCTGCTCGGACTGCGGCTCGACACCCTCCTTGCCGTCGAAGACGGCGACGGCGCCATCGAGGACGCGAAGCGAGCGCTCCACCTCGACGGTGAAGTCGACGTGCCCCGGGGTGTCGATGATGTTGATCTGGTTGCCATTCCAGAAGGTAGTGGTGGCGGCGGAGGTGATGGTGATCCCCCGCTCCTGCTCCTGCTCCATCCAGTCCATGGTGGCGGCGCCGTCGTGCACCTCACCGATCTTGTAGCTGATGCCGGTGTAGTAGAGGATGCGCTCGGTCGTCGTCGTCTTGCCGGCATCGATGTGCGCCATGATGCCGATATTGCGGACCTTCGTCAGGTCGGTCAGCACGTCCTGTGCCACGGCAGTCTTCTCTTTCGTTCGCGTGGTTGCTGTTGTCGTTACGCTCGGCGGCCGCGCCGCTCGCCGGCGACATGAGTCACCAGCGGTAGTGCGCGAAGGCTCGGTTCGCCTCGGCCATCTTGTGGGTGTCCTCACGCCGCTTGACGGCGGCCCCCAGGCCATTGCTGGCATCCAGGATCTCGTTTGCCAGGCGCTCGGTCATGGTCTTCTCCCGGCGTTGCCGCGAGAAGCTGACCAGCCAACGCAGCGCCAGCGTGGTCGACCGCTCCGGGCGGACCTCGACGGGAACCTGGTAGGTCGCACCACCGACGCGGCGGCTACGCACCTCCAGAGCCGGCTTCACATTGTCCAGGGCCCGCTTGAGCGTGATCACCGGATCGGTGCCCGTCTTCTCCCGAGCTTGTTCAAGCGCTGCATAAACAATGCGCTCGGCCAGGGATTTCTTCCCCTGCATCAAAACTTTGTTGACCAGCTGGGTGACCAACTGCGACCCGTAAACCGGGTCGTTAACCAGTGGGCGCTTGGGCGCCGGCCCCTTGCGCGGCATCAGCTCTTCTCCTTCTTGGCGCCGTAGCGGCTGCGAGCCTGCTTGCGGTTCTTGACGCCCTGGGTGTCGAGCGAGCCGCGGATGATCTTGTACCGGACACCCGGCAGGTCCTTCACCCGGCCCCCACGCACCAGCACCATCGAGTGCTCCTGCAGGTTGTGGCCCTCGCCGGGGATGTACGCCGTCACCTCAACCTGGCTGGTCAGCTTGACGCGCGCGACCTTCCGAAGCGCCGAGTTCGGCTTCTTCGGAGTCGTGGTGTACACGCGAGTGCACACGCCACGGCGCTGCGGGCTGCCCTTGAGGGCCGCGGTCTTGACCTTGGCGACCTTGTCGCGGCGCCCCTTGCGGACCAGCTGCTGAATGGTTGGCATCTACCGGCTTCCTGTGTTGCTTTGATGTATCTGTCGTATTCAAGTCTCTGTAGTGCAGTTATGCCCCGCCGCAGCACCCCGCGGCCGGGTGTGTCGCATGCGCCCGCCCCGGAAATTCATCCGTTGCGTCATGGACATGCGAATTGGCCCGGCGTGCGCGCCCTACCTTCAGCGCCTTGAGCCGCCAGGCACGATGTTCCACAATACCCGCCGCTGGTCGGGCAGGTCAAAGCGACGCCGTTGGCGTCTGGTGCCACGCTACCGGGGCTTATCGAGCGCTGGGTCCGATCGACGCTCCATACCGGCCGCCAGCCGCAGCACCATGTCCGTGAACAGCGTGTCGGTGTCGATGATGTCGTCCATCACGCCGGTCATTTCCAGCAGCACAAACCCGTGCAGTGCCGACCAGAATTCCAATGACGCGTAAAAGGCCTGCTCAAGGTCGAGCCCGTAGGACGACAACACTGACATCACCGGTGCCGCCGCGCCTTTGGTGGCAGCGGTGAACTCCGGGTCGTCGCTACCGGCCAGCGGCATCCGGGTAAACGCCGAGTAGCGGCCCGGGTGATGATGGGCGTAGCTGCGATAGGCAGCGGCCATGACCAGCACAGCATCGTCGCCTACCCGTCCCTCGGCGACCCGGGCCAGCATGGTGACGATGTCGGCGATCACCCGCATCCGCACCGTGCGGCGCAGGTCCTCCAGGCTGTCGACGTGGTTGTACAACGACGGACCCTTGGTCCCGAGCTGCGTCGCCAAGGCATTGATCGTCAGCGCGTCCCAGCCCTCTCGGTCCAGGAAGGTGAGCGCGGCGTTGACGATGATCTCGCGGCTCAGTCTGGCCGTGCGGGCCGAAGCCTTTGCCCCGGCGCCCGACCGACCAGCCGATGACTCCGGCTCAGCTGGCATGGCGATCGCCCTTCGGTTGCATTGACCGGTCAACGAACTCTAGTTGAGGCCGCCCCGGAACGAAGAACTCTAGTCTGCCGACGACGCGGGCCGTCAGAAACGGCCCGAGGTGGGGGCACGCCCCCTCGCCGCTGTGCGGCTGGGGGTACCCCCACCCGCTTGCGGGGGCGAGGCGGACCGTCAAACCTAGTTGACGCCGCCCCGGAACACGTACGCTCTTTTCGAGCAGATCACGCGCCATGGCGAGAGGAGCGCGCGGTGAAACGGTCGATCCCCTGCCGAGGCCTGGCGGCCTGCGCGATCGCCATCGCGTTCACCCTCGCCGCCGGCGCGCCGACCGGGCACGCCAAAAACGGTGATACCCACGTCACCGGCCAGGGTCTCGAGCAGACGATCGACTGCAACGGCGCCACGCTGCTGGTCGACGGCACAAGGAACACCGTCAACGCGCTGGGGACCTGTTGGGCAGTGACCGTAATGGGCTCGGGCCACACCGTCGTCGCCGACAACGTCGTCCACGACATCACCGTCTACGGCTACAACGAGTCGGTCTTCTACAAGAATGGGGAGCCGTTCGTGTGGGACCGCGGACGTGAACTCGGCATGGTCAACCGCATCAGTCACGTGGGGTCGTGAGCAGCATGCACATGCACAACACCGACGGCTCGGCCCGTCCCGTGGCCGGGGCGTTTGTCCTGACGCTGTCTGCGGTGCTGGTGGTGTTCGGGATGGCCGGCTGCGGGTCGAACAACAACACGGTTCCGTCGACCGCCTCTCCCACCTCGTCGACCTCGACGCCCTCGACGCCAAGCACGGGTGCGCAGTTCGACATCGGCAACACGATCAACTACGGATCGCTCGGTACCACAACCACTCTCGATTGCGGTGACGGGAAATCACTGAACGTGGGCGGCTCCAACAACACGCTGACGGTCAAAGGCACCTGCGGGACGGTGAGTATCGGCGGCGCGGACAACAAGATCACCATCGACAAGATCGACAAACAACTCAACGTCGTCGGGTTCAACAACACGATCAGCTATAAGGACGGCAGCCCCAAGGTCGACAACCTCGGCTCCGGCAACACGATCAACAAGGCCGGCTAGTCGTCCCGCAGGCTATATCGCTGCCGCGCCGTGGCGGCCGGCACCGGCCGCGAAACGTCCCGCGCCTTCCGTCGCTTCAGCGGCCACTCGGGAGATACTGGCGAATTCGTAGTCCAGCGCGTCTGATTCGGTGATGCCCCACTGGTGCAGCGCCGACAGCCGATCCGATCGCATGCACTGCTGCGGCAATGCGGCCAGCTCGGCGGCCAGCTGCTCGGCGGCCTCGCGTGCCTGTCCTTTGGGCACAACACGATTGGCCAAACCGATCGTCAATGCTTCCGCGGCGTCGACCGCACGACCGGTGAGGATCATGTCCATTGCCCGGCTCTGCCCGATCAGCCGGGGCAGCCGAATGGTGCCGCCGTCGATCAGTGGTACCCCCCATCGGCGGCAAAACACCCCGAACACCGCGTCGTCTTCGGCGACCCGCAGGTCGCACCACAGTGCGAGCTCCAGACCGCCTGCGACGGCGTGGCCGCTCACCGCTGCGATCACCGGTTTTGACAAGACCATTCGGGTCGGCCCCATCGGGCCGGGACCCGTCCGGTGTACCGCATTGGCTTCTGGTGTGCCGAACGCCTTCAAATCGGCTCCGGCGCAAAAGGTTCCGTGATCACCCCACAACACCGCCACCGATGCGGTGTCGTCACGATCAAACTCCTCGAACGCCGCGAACAGCCCGGTCGCTGTCGGGCCATTGACGGCATTGCGGGCCTCGGGCCGGTTCAGGATCACGGTGGTCACCGGGCCATTGCGTTCTACGCGTACCGGATCGCTCATGTCGCCTCCACTAATCGGATACCGTCGCGCCGCTCGAGCAGTTCGGCGGCGAAGTCGTTGTAGGCGGTGCGCAGTCGCGTGCCCGGCCAGTCCGCGGGTAACAGTTCATCGGGCAGCACCGGGTCGGTCAACAGGTGCCGCACAATCGCGGCGGCTACCACGAACCGAGCGGGAACATCGCTCGCGCGCGACATTTCGGCGACCAACCGCTGGCCGGTGCCGGCCCATGAGGGCAGGTCCCACAGCTGGCCGGCCAGCTCGGCGGGCGCGTCATCGCGGGCTTTCATGATTCGCATCCGGGCTCGGATCTCGACGTCCACGTCGAACTCGAGGTTGTCCGGCCGCATCCACACTCCCTCGCGTAGCTCACTGAAACGCTTGTGGTGCAGAGTGGTTCGCAAAGCCGCACGTGTTCGGGGATCGGTGCCGACGCTGGTGACAATCAGCGTGGTCCAGTGTCCGTGCCAGGGCCGCAGCTGGGGCCGCATGGCGTCGTCCTGTCTTCGCTGACGAGCCAGCAGCCGGTCGGAGAGTCGATAGCCGTCGGCGGACCGGACCAGGTCGCCGGCGCTGACCATCCGGGTCAATGCAACCCGCAAGGTGGTTTCCTTGATGCCGAAGTCAGTGGTGAGCCTTATCAATTCAGCCGCGCTGGCCCACGCCGGATGGGCGCCGAGCAGCACGCTGAGCACCACCGACCGAGCGGTCATGCGTGCCAGCGATTTCGGCATCGTGTGAACCCGTCAGACCTCGGATGCCCGGCGGCCGTAGTCGCCGAACGGTTCGTCGCGGTGACGCACCGCATCGCGGAAGCCGTACTCGACCGCGTCGGCCACGAACGCGTGCCCCTCGGGCGTGTGCCGGGCGACGCCGTCGAAGACGGTGCTGACCATCCTGCTCGTTGCCACGCCCTGTTGCAGCAGCGCCGAATTGAGCGCGAGTTTGACCATGATCAGTTGATTGACCGGCACCGCGGCGATCCGCTCCACCAGGCGTTCGGTGCGCTCGTCGAGGTCTTTCGGCTCCGGCGCCTCGACCGCCAGGCCCCACTCGGCGGCCTGTGCCCCGGTGATGCAATCCCCGGTCAGCAGAAGGCGTTTAGCACGCTGGTCGCCCAGCCGATGCGCCCACAGCCCGGCGGCCGGCACCCCCCAGACCCGGGTCGGCGGGTAGCCGATCTTCGCGTCAGATGCGGCGATCACCTGGTCAGCGTGCAGCGCGATATCGGTACCGCCGGCCACACAGTAGCCATGGATCTTGACCACCGTCGGCTTGTCCGCGTGCATCAGGCTGGAAAAGCCACGCACGAAGCGACTCATCATCTGGTAGTCGATCATCGGGTCCCACGGCTGATTCGGTAAGTGGTTGACCGCCTGGGTTTTACCGTCCAGCACGGTCCCGTGGTATGCACCGGTGCCCCCGGCTGAGCCGGTGCGGTCGGCGTAGGCGCTCAGGTCGAACCCCGCGCAAAAGCCCTCGCCACGACCGGAGACCAGGATGACGTGGACGTTCGGATCCAGATCGGCCCGTTCCACCAGAGCCGATAGCTCCAGTGGGGTGTCGGCGATGATCGCGTTGCCCTTGTCGGGACGGTTGAAGGTAATCCGCGCAACCCGGTCGGTGACCTCATAGGTCATCGTCTTCAAGTTGTCGAAGTCGACCGGTCGCATCGCGTGCGTCATGAGCGCCGCTCTCCCCCGCAAGCGGGTGGGGGTACCCGCAGTCGCACAGCGGCGAGGGGGCGTGCCCCCACCCCATCGCTTCGCCCTGCATCGTCGCCGGCGCGCGTCATCCCTTGATCATTGCCCGCTCGAGGATCGGCGCGAGATCCAGCCCGGTGGGCATGGTTCCAAAGGCGCCGCCCCACTGCCTGTCGAGTCGGGTGGCCAGGAACGCTTCGGCGACGGCGGGATGACCGTGGCGCACCAGCAGCGATCCCTGCAGCGCCAGGCAGATGTCTTCGGCGACCCTGCGGGCCCGGTATTGCATGGTGTCCACATCGCCAAGCTGCGGCCGCAGTCGCTCGACATGGCTATCCAGCCGGGCGTCCTGACCCGCGCTTTTGGTCAACTCGCCGAACAGCACCTCGACGCACTCCGGTCGAGTTGCCATGGCGCGCAAGGTATCCAGCGCGCTGACATTGCCGGAACCCTCCCAGATCCCCATCAGCGGTGCCTCGCGGTACAGCCGCGGCATGCCGGAATCCTCGACATAGCCGTTGCCGCCCAGGCATTCCAGCGCTTCGGCGGCATGTGGGGTGGCGCGCTTGCACACCCAGTACTTGCTGGCGGCCAAGCCGATACGGCGTAGCAGGGTTTCGGTCTCGTCCCCGCGCAGCGCGTTGTCGGTGGCGCCCGCCATCCGCATCGCGACCATGGTGGCGGCCTCGGCCTCGACGGCCAGGTCCGCCAACACGTTGCGCATCAGCGGCTGGTCAATCAGATATGCGCCAAACGCTTTGCGGTGCTGGGCGTGGTGGATGGCATGAGTGAGCCCGGTGCGCATGCTGGTGGCGCTACCCAGGGTGCAGTCCAGCCGAGTCAGGTTGACCATCTCGATGATGGCGGGAACGCCGCGTCCCTCCTCGCCGACCAGCCACGCAGTGGCGCCGTCGTACTCGACCTCACTGGACGCGTTGGCGTTGTTGCCGAGTTTGTCCTTGAGCCGCTGCAGCAGCATCCGGTTGCGGGTGCCGTCGGGCAGCACCCGAGGCAGGAAGAAGCAGGACAGCCCGCCCGGGGTCTGCGCGAGCACCAGGAAGATGTCGCACATCGGCGCCGACGTGAACCACTTGTGACCGGTCAGCCGGTAGGTGCCGTCGGCGTTACGGGTCGCCTGGGTGGTGCCGGCGCGAACGTCGGAGCCGCCCTGCTTTTCGGTCATCGACATGCCCGCGGTAATGCCGGGCTTCGTCGTCGGCACCTTCAGTTCCGGGTCGTAGTCCCGGCTGGTCAGCAGCGGCTCGTAAATGGCGGCGAGCTCTGGGTTGGAGCGCAGCGCCGGGACGACGGCATAGGTCATCGAAATCGGGCACATGTGGCCCGGCTCGGCGGTCCAGACGCTGGTTTTGGCCGCGCGGACCACGTGTGCGCCGGGCCGGTCATCGGCCCACGGCGCGGCGTGCAGGCCGTGCCCGATCGCGACGCGCATCAGCTCGTGGTAGGCGGGGTCGTACTCGACCTCGTCGACACGGTGTCCGTAGCGGTCGTGGGTGCGCAGGATGGGCCGGTTGCGGCTGGCCAGCTCGCCCCAGCGTTGCGTCTGCTTGGAGCCGGAAATGGCGCCGACCGCGGTCACTTCGTCCAGGCCCCACTGCCCGCCCTCGCGGATTAACGCCTCGACCAGAACCGGGGAGGATGCCGGGTTGTGCTCCGCCAAGGGCGGGACCTGGTTGATGACGACATGAGTATCTGACATGCCACCACTGTTACATTTTTTCTACAACCGCACAAGAGGTGTAATGCTCAACGGGGATGAGCGGCGAAGAACTGCCACAGCTTTGCCGTGGCGAAGTCGGGCCAGTGGTGGCCGCCGTCGTCGATGGTGATCAGCACCACGCTGCGGTTGTCGGCGCATCCGGCGGTCGATGTGGTGACCGAACCACTGGTCGTGACGGCCGGCGCTTGGCATTGATCGACCTTGCGCCAGAACGCATTCAGGTCCGATATCGGTGGGCCGTTGATGTGCGCAAAGCCGTGGCCGGGCCCGCCGCCGTACGGAATGAGCTGATCTGCCGTGCCGTGAATCGCCATGACCGACGCCGGATGCGGTGACCGGCACGGGTCCACCTGTGTGCCTGAAACCGGGCCGATCGCGGCGAAGAGCGTCGTGTCGCACGCCAGGGTGTAGGACATCATGCCGCCGTTGCTCATGCCGGTGGCATACACGTGGGCGGCGTTGATGCTGACGTTCTTGGCGACGTCAGCGACGGCTGCGCTGATGAAGGCAACGTCGTCGACGCCTTCGCGGGCGGGCTTGCCGCAGCAGCCTCCGCCGTTGACGTTCCAGGCCCGGTTGACGCCGTCCGGATAAGCGACGACGAACTTTTTAGAATCGGCCAATCTGTCCCAGCCGTAAGACCTTTCAGCCTGCTCGGCGCTGCCGAAACCGCCGTGCAGCACCACGACCAGCCCAGCTGACGCGGGCACTCCCACGGGCTTGTGGAGCCGATAAACGCGGTCGCGTCCACCGACGTTGGTGGTGTGGATACTGGTGCCGTCCACAAATCCCGACGGTGGCCTCGGATGCCAGACCGCACAACCGGCGATCATCAGCACGACGCCCAGCAGCATCGCGACCCGACGAAGCATTCAGCCGCTCGTCTTCTCCCGTAGGAACGCGATGTCGTCTTTGCGGCCCTCGTCGGCGGTTTCGCAGATGACCGGCGCGTCCGCGGCTTTGACCACCGCCACCAGCAGCTCGGGATCGATCTGCCCGGTGCCGAAATTGGCGTGCCGATCGCGGCCCGAACCTGCCGAGTCCTTGGAGTCGTTGCAGTGCACCAGGTCGACGCGCCCGGTGATGCCCTTGATCCGGTCCACGGCATCGACCAGCGCCTCGCCCGCCGCCCAGGCGTGGCAGGTGTCGAGGCAGAAGCCGATGCCGGTGTCGCCGATGTGATCCCACAGCCGACCGATGATGTCGAAGTGGCGGGCCATGGCGTGGTCGCCGCCGGCGGTGTTCTCCAAGTAGACCGGAACATTGGTCTGCAGTTGGTCGAGCGCCTTGCGCCAGCGCTGGAAACCTTCGTCGAGGTCGGTGTCTTCGGCGACGTGCCCACCGTGCACGATCACCGCGGCGGCGCCGATCTCGGCCGCCGCGTCGCAGGTGTCCTGCAGGATCTTGCGCGACGGAATCCGCACCCGGTTGTTTGCCGACGCGACGTTGATCAGATAAGGCGCGTGCACGTAGATCGGCAGCGCCGCAGCCTTGAGCTGGGCGGCGTCGTCGCGCGGCTTGGGCGCCTTCCAACTCTGCGGGTTGCCCAGAAAGATCTGTACGACGTCGGCGTTCTCGGCCTCAGCCGCGGCCAGCGGATCCTGGGGACTGACATGTGAACCGATCAGCACGCGGCCAGTCTAGTGGGCAGCCATGACTCGATCTACGCACGAAAAAGCTCCGGGCCGGGGCCCGGGGCTTTTTCGTCGAGAACTACCGGTAGTCCGAGTAGCCGTAGTCGTCCAGTGGAACCGCAGGACCGGTGGCCTGGCCGAAGTCCGGGCTGTAGTACTGGTCCTCGTAGGACGGGATCGTGTAGGCCGCGGCCCGGGCCTCCTCGGTGGGCTGCACCTGGATGTTGCGGTAGCGGTTGATACCGGTACCGGCCGGGATCAGCTTTCCGATGATCACGTTCTCCTTCAGACCCTGCAGCTTGTCGCTGCGGCAGTTGATCGCCGCATCGGTCAGCACCCGGGTGGTCTCCTGGAACGACGCCGCGCTCAGCCACGAGTCAGTGGCCAGCGACGCCTTCGTGATACCCATCAGCACCGGACGACCGGCAGCGGGCTCGGTGCCCTCGGACACCACTCGGCGGTTGGACGCCTCGAACTCCGCACGGTCGATCAGCGAGCCGGGCAAGAACTCCGTTGAGCCCGAGTCGATGATGGTCACCCGGCGCAGCATCTGGCGGACGATCACCTCGATGTGCTTGTCGTGGATCGACACACCCTGCGCCCGGTAGACCTCCTGGACCTCCTTGGTGAGGTGGATCTGCACCTCGCGGGGGCCCTGCACGCGCAGCACCTCGTGCGGGTCGGCGGAGCCTTCCATCAGCTGCTGCCCCACCTCGACGTGGTCGCCGTCGGCGAGCAGCCGCTCGGAACCGTCCTCGTGCTTGAACACCCGCAGCCGTTGCCGCTTGGAGAGCTTGTCGTAGACCACTTCCTCGCCACCGTCGTCGGGGACGATGGTGATCTTGTAGAAGCGCTCGCCCTCCTCCAGACGCACCCGTCCGGTGACGTCGGCGATCGGCGCCTTGCCGCGCGGCACCCGGGCCTCGAACAACTCCTGCACACGAGGCAGACCACCGGTGATGTCCTCACCCACACCACCCTGGTGGAAGGTGCGCATGGTCAGCTGCGTGCCCGGCTCGCCGATGGACTGGGCGGCGACGATGCCGACGGCCTCGCCGATGTCGACCAGCTTGCCGGTGGCCATCGACCGCCCGTAGCAGGTCGCGCAGACCCCGGTGCCGGTGGTACAGGTCAGCACCGAACGGACCTTGATCTGCGTGATGCCCGCCGCCAGCAGGGCGTCGATCGACGGGTCACCCAGGTCGTGACCGCGCGCGACGACGACGTTGCCGTCCCCGTCCACCGCGTCGGTGCCCAACGTGCGTGCGTACGCCGAGGTTTCGATGAACGGGTCGCGGATCAGCGTGCCGTCGGGCTGACGCTCGGCCAGTTCGACGACGATGCCGCGCTCGGTGCCGCAGTCGGCCTCGCGGACGATGACATCCTGGCTCACGTCGACCAGACGACGGGTCAGGTAGCCCGAGTCGGCGGTACGCAATGCGGTGTCCGCCAAACCCTTCCGCGCGCCGTGGGTGTTGATGAAGTACTCCAGCACCGTCAGGCCTTCACGGAACGACGACTTGATCGGCCGCGGGATGAACTCACCCTTCGGGTTGGTCACCAGGCCCTTCATGCCGGCCAGCGTCCGGGTCTGGGTGAAGTTACCGGTGGCACCGGAGTCGACGATCGTGATGATCGGGTTGTCGTCGGGGTAGTGCTCCCGCAGCGCCTCACCAACCTCGTCGGTGGCTTCCTTCCAGATCTCCACCAACGCCTCGTTGCGCTCGCCGTGGTTCAAAGCACCACGCTGGAACTGCTTTTCGACCTTGTCGGCCCGCTCCTCGTAGGCGTCGAGGATCTCCTGCTTGCCCGGCGGCACCAGCACGTCAGCCATCGACACCGTGACACCCGAGCGGGTGGCCCAGTGAAAGCCGGCGTCCTTGAGCTTGTCCACGGTCTGGGCGACCACGATCATCGGGTAGCGCTCGGCCAGGTCGTTGATGATCGCGGCCTGCACCTTCTTGTGCATCTGCTTGTTCACGAACGGATACCCGACGGGTAGCAGCTCGTTGAACATCACCCGGCCCAGCGTGGTCTCGGCAATCCAGTAATCGCCTGGGTGCCAACCGTTTTGGCCGAACAGCTCGGCCTCGACATCGGCCGACGGGCGCAGCTGGGAGAGCCGCACCTTGATCTTGGCGCGCACGCTCAAAGCACCGCGGTCCATCGCCATGATCGCTTCGGACGGCGAGGCGTACACCCCCGACTCCGGACGGTCCTTGGCGGCCGGCCGGTATTCGCCGGTGTCTCCGGCAATCTCGGTGGTCAGGAAGTACAGCCCGGTCACCATGTCCAGCCGCGGCATGGCCAGCGGACGGCCGGAGGCCGGCGACAGGATGTTGTTGGACGACAGCATCAGGATGCGGGCCTCGGCCTGCGCCTCGGCGCTCAGCGGCAGGTGCACAGCCATCTGGTCACCGTCGAAGTCGGCGTTGAACGCCTCACACACCAGCGGGTGCAGCTGAATGGCCTTGCCTTCCACCAGCATCGGCTCGAAGGCCTGGATGCCCAGCCGGTGCAGGGTCGGCGCGCGGTTCAGCAGCACCGGGTGTTCGGCGATGACCTCTTCGAGGACATCCCACACCTGCGGACGCTGACGCTCCACCATCCGCTTGGCGCTCTTGATGTTCTGCGCGTGGTTGAGGTCGACCAGCCGCTTCATCACGAAGGGCTTGAACAGCTCCAGTGCCATCAGCTTGGGCAGACCACACTGGTGCAGCTTGAGCTGCGGGCCGACCACGATGACCGAACGGCCCGAGTAGTCGACACGCTTACCGAGCAGGTTCTGCCGGAACCGGCCCTGCTTACCCTTGAGCAGATCCGAGAGCGACTTCAGCGGACGGTTGCCCGGCCCAGTAACAGGCCTGCCCCGGCGTCCATTATCGAACAGCGCGTCCACCGACTCCTGCAGCATCCGCTTCTCGTTGTTGACGATGATCTCGGGCGCGCCGAGGTCGATCAGCCTCTTGAGCCGGTTGTTGCGGTTGATCACCCTGCGGTAGAGGTCGTTGAGGTCGCTGGTGGCGAACCGGCCACCGTCGAGCTGCACCATCGGCCGCAGCTCCGGCGGGATCACCGGCACAGCGTCGAGCACCATGCCCATCGGCGAGTTGGTCGACTGGTGGAACGCCGCGACCACCTTAAGCCGCTTCAGCGCGCGAAGCTTCTTCTGCCCCTTACCGTTTCGGATAACATCACGCAGTATCTCGGCCTCAGCCTCGATGTCGAAGTTCTCGATCAGCTTCTGGATCGACTCCGCGCCCATGGCACCGGTGAAGTACTCGCCGTAGCGGTCGATGAGTTCCCGATAAAGGGTCTCGTCGACGATCAGCTGCTTGGGCGCCAGCTTGGTGAAGGTGTTCCAGATCTCCTCGAGCCGGTCCAGCTCGCGCTGCGCCCGGTCGCGGAGCTGGCGCATCTCACGCTCGCCGCCGTCGCGAACCTTGCGCCGCGCATCGGCTTTGGCGCCCTCGGCCTCCAACTCGGCCAGGTCGGCTTCCAGCTTCTGGGCGCGCGCCTCCAGGTCGGCGTCGCGCTGGTCCTCAACACCCTTGCGCTCCACCACCATTTCGGCCTCGAGAGTCGACAGCTCGTTGTGCCGCATCTCGTCGTCCACCGCGGTGATCACGTACGCGGCGAAGTAGATGATCTTCTCGAGATCCTTCGGCGCCAGGTCCAGCAAATACCCCAGCCGCGAGGGCACACCCTTGAAGTACCAGATGTGGGTGACCGGCGCGGCCAGCTCGATGTGGCCCATCCGCTCACGACGCACCTTGGCACGGGTCACCTCGACGCCACAGCGCTCACAGATGATGCCCTTGAAGCGCACCCGCTTGTACTTGCCGCAGTAGCACTCCCAGTCGCGAGTTGGTCCGAAGATCTTCTCGCAGAACAGGCCGTCCTTCTCCGGCTTCAGCGTGCGGTAGTTGATCGTCTCCGGCTTTTTGACCTCGCCGAAAGACCATTGCCTGATGTCGTCCGCGGTGGCCAGGCCGATGCGGAGTTCATCGAAGAAGTTGACGTCTAACACGTAACTCCCTTTCCCCTTTCGGGACTAGAAAACAATTAAGCCAAATCCTCAACCGAGGCGGATTCGTTGCGGGACAGGTTGATTCCCAGGTTTGCCGCAGCGCGCTCCAGGTCCTCGTCGTCACCGTCGCGCATCTCGATGGCCGCGCCGTCGCTGGACAACACCTCGACGTTGAGGCACAGCGACTGCAGCTCCTTGAGCAGCACCTTGAACGACTCGGGGATGCCCGGCTCGGGAATGTTCTCGCCCTTGACGATCGCCTCGTACACCTTGACCCGGCCGACGGTGTCGTCGGACTTGATGGTCAACAGCTCCTGCAGTGTGTACGCGGCGCCGTAGGCCTGCATGGCCCAGCACTCCATCTCACCGAACCGCTGGCCACCGAACTGCGCCTTACCTCCCAGCGGCTGCTGGGTGATCATCGAGTACGGGCCGGTGGAGCGGGCGTGGATCTTGTCGTCCACCAGGTGGTGCAGCTTCATGATGTACATGAAGCCAACCGTCACCGGGTACGGGAACGGCTCGCCGCTGCGGCCATCGAACAGCACCGCCTTACCGTCCTTGTTGACCAGCACGTCGCCGTCGCGGTTGGGCAGCGTCGAGGCCAGCAGGCCCTGCAGCTCGTTTTCCTTGGCGCCGTCGAACACCGGGGTCGACACAATGTTGTTCGGCCCGGCGTCCAGCAGCCTCTCGGGCAAGTGCTCGGCCCACTCCGGCACGCCGCCTGCGACGTCGACCTTCCACCCGCTGTGAGCACACCACCCGAGGTGGGTCTCCAGGATCTGGCCGATGTTCATCCGTCGCGGCACACCGTGGGTGTTCAAGATGATGTCCACCGGCGTGCCGTCCGGCAGGAACGGCATGTCCTCGGCGGGCAGGATCTTGCCGATCACACCCTTGTTGCCATGGCGACCCGCGAGCTTGTCACCGTCGGAGATCTTGCGCTTCTGGGCGACGTAGACGCGGACCAGCTCGTTGACACCGGCCGGCAGCTCGTCGTCGTCCTCGCGGGAGAACACCCGGATACCGATCACCTTGCCGGACTCGCCGTGCGGCACCTTCAGTGAGGTGTCGCGGACCTCGCGGGCCTTCTCGCCGAAGATCGCGCGCAGCAGCCGCTCTTCCGGGGTCAGCTCGGTCTCACCCTTCGGGGTGACCTTGCCGACCAGGATGTCGCCGTCGCGGACCTCGGCACCGATGCGCACGATGCCGCGCTCGTCGAGGTCGGCCAGCACCTCGTCGGAGACGTTCGGGATGTCCCGGGTGATCTCCTCGGCGCCCAGCTTGGTGTCCCGGGCGTCGATCTCATGCTCCTCGATGTGAATCGAGGTCAGCACGTCCTCCTCAACCAGGCGGTTGGACAGGATGATCGCGTCCTCGTAGTTGTGGCCTTCCCACGGCATGATCGCCACCAGCAGGTTCTTGCCCAGCGCCATCTCACCGTTGTCGGTGCACGGCCCGTCGGCGATCACCTGGCCGGCCTCGACCCGCTCACCGGAGTCCACGATCGGACGCTGGTTGGCGCAGGTGCCGTGGTTGGACCGGGCGAACTTGCGCATCCGGTAGGTGTGCCTGCTGCCGTCGTCGGCCATCACCGTGATGTAGTCGGCCGACACCTCCTCGATGACACCGCTCTTGTCGGCGACGACGACATCGCCGGCGTCGATCGCGGCACGCAACTCCATGCCGGTGCCCACCAGCGGCGCCTCGCTGCGCACCAGCGGAACCGCCTGGCGCTGCATGTTGGCGCCCATCAGGGCGCGGTTGGCGTCGTCGTGCTCGAGGAACGGGATCATCGCGGTGGCCACCGACACCATCTGGCGCGGCGAGACGTCCATGTAGTCGACCTCGGATGAGGAGACGTACTCGACCTCGCCACCCTTGCGGCGGACCAGCACGCGGGCCTCGGTGAACCGGCCGCCGTCGTCGATCGGCGAATTGGCCTGGGCGACGACGTGGCGGTCTTCCTCGTCGGCGGTCAGGTACTGGATCTCGTCGGTGACCACACCGTCGACCACCTTGCGGTACGGCGTCTCGATGAAGCCGAACGGGTTGACCCGCGCGTACACCGACAGCGAGCCGATCAGGCCGATGTTCGGGCCCTCCGGAGTCTCGATCGGACACATCCGGCCGTAGTGGCTGGGGTGCACGTCGCGGACCTCCAGCCCGGCGCGCTCACGGGACAGACCACCGGGGCCCAGCGCCGAGAGCCGGCGCTTGTGGGTCAGGCCCGACAGCGGGTTGTTCTGGTCCATGAACTGCGAGAGCTGGCTGGTGCCGAAGAACTCCTTGATCGCGGCGACCACCGGCCGGATGTTGATCAGCGTCTGCGGCGTGATCGCCTCGACATCCTGGGTGGTCATCCGCTCGCGGACCACCCGCTCCATCCGGGACATGCCGACCCGGATCTGGTTCTGGATCAGCTCACCGACCGTACGCAACCGACGGTTGCCGAAGTGATCGATGTCGTCGGTTTCCACCGGCACCTCGACGCCGTTTGGGACGGTCATCGTGGCCTGGCCCTCGTGCAAGCGCACCAGGTATTCGACGGTGGCGACGACGTCAGCCTCGGTCAGCGTCGTCGAGGACGTCTCGGCCGGCCTGGCGCTCAGCCCCAGCTTCTTGTTGATCTTGTAACGACCAACGCGGGCCAGGTCGTAGCGCTTCTCCTTGAAGAACAGGTTCTCCAGCAGCGTCTGCGCCGACTCCTTGGTCGGCGGCTCGCCCGGGCGCAACCTGCGGTAGATCTCCAGCAGCGCCTCGTCGGTACCCGAGGTGGGATCCCGCTCCAGCGTCGACATCATGATCTCGGAGAACCCGAACCGCTCCCTGATCTGCTCGTTGCTCCAGCCCAACGCCTTGAGCAGCACGGTGACGGCCTGGCGACGCTTGCGGTCGATGCGCACACCGACGGTGTCGCGCTTGTCGATGTCGAACTCCAGCCACGCACCGCGACTCGGAATCACTTTGACGCTGTGCAGCAGCTTCTCGGTCGACTTGTCGATGGTCTCGTCGAAGTACACACCGGGCGAGCGGACCAGCTGGCTGACCACCACGCGCTCGGTCCCGTTGATGATGAAGGTGCCCTTCTCGGTCATCATCGGGAAGTCGCCCATGAACACCGTCTGGCTCTTGATCTCGCCGGTGTTGTTGTTGATGAACTCGGCGGTGACGAACAGCGGGGCCGCGTACGTCATGTCCTTGTCTTTGCACTCGTCGACCGGGGCCTTGACCTCGTCGAACCGTGGATCGGAGAAGGACAGCGACATCGACCCCGAGAAGTCCTCGATCGGCGACAGCTCGAACAGCACCTCTTCGAGGCCACCCTTCGGGTTGGCGCCTCCGGTGCTATCGCCGCGGGCTATGGCGGCCTCGCGCCAGCGGGGCGCGCCGATCAGCCACTCGAATGAGTCGGTCTGCACGTCGAGCAGGCCCGGAACCTCGAGCGGTTCGCGCAGCTTGGCGAAGGAAATGCGGTCAGGCGCTCCGGGTACGGAGCTGTAGGAGGTTGAACTTTGAGGGTTTTTCTTGCTCTGGCGCGAGACTGCCAAGATGCATCCTTCCAGCACCTCGTGCGACTAAAGAGCCGGCGGCAACCGGACCTGTTCGCCGCTATAACTGTGTCGGTCACGCTGGCGGACGCTCTGTCCGGATCTCACGCACGCAGCTAGATCGCTGAACAAGCGATAGCTCAGGCTAGGACCACGGTGTCAAGTGGCGGGTGAGGTGGGCAGGAGGCAGCCAGCGCAACGTCCAACAATAGCGCAGGACGGCGCATTCCTCAACTATCGTGCTCGGGGATATCGGCGCTGGCTGGCGAATCGACCTACCCGTGCACACATGCTGCCCAACAGAGTGACGCTTTCGGGCGCTTCCGTCAAGAGGTGACGCGCCGAGTTGGTGGAACAACTCCTTCCGGGTCAGGACGACCGAGGCGCAGCGAGCCGTCACCACAACACGGTGACGGTCGCAAGGGCGGCGCAGCCGCAGTCAGTACCCGCGCTGCCTGGGGATCGATGCGGTGTCGGGGTCGCCGTCGCGGTGCCGGCCGGACTCGCTGTCGTAGTCGCGGACGGACTGATTGTTCGTGCCCTCGAGCGATTCGAGGATGGCTTCCTGCGCGTTCTTCGGCAGCAGGTGCAGGTTCTCGCGGACCCGCGCCTGCCGACGACCGACGGCCTTGCGCTCCGGCATGCCCGGGGTGGCGAGGATCTGCGGCGGCACACCCTCGACCTCCTCGACACCGCCGTCGACATGACCGGCCTCCAGGTGGGCCTGCTCCTCGGCCATAGTGGCCTCGTCCTTTTCCTCCGACATCCCGATCGGCCCGATACGGCGCCCGTTGAGGAACTGCTTGACAACCGGCTCGTCGCTGGTCAACAACACCTCACGCGGGCCGAACATCACCAGCTTGCGGCGGAACAACATGCCCATGTTGTCCGGCACCGTGCGGGCGATGTTGATGTTGTGCGTCACGATCAAGATCGTGCAGTCGATTTGGGCGTTGATATCGATCAGCAGCTGGCTCAGATAGGCCGTGCGGACCGGGTCCAGACCCGAGTCGGGCTCGTCACACAGGATGATCTGCGGGTCGAGCACCAACGAGCGGGCCAAACCGGCGCGCTTGCGCATACCACCGGAGATCTCACCGGGAAACTTCTTCTCATCCCCTCCGAGACCCACCAACTCCAGCTTCTCCATGACAACGTCACGGATCTCGCCTTCCTTCTTCTTGGTGTGCTCACGCAGCGGGAACGCCGTGTTGTCATAGAGGCTCATCGACCCGAACAAGGCGCCGTCCTGGAACATGACGCCGAACAGCGTACGGATGTCGTACAGCTCCTTGGCCGTGCACTCGGTGATGTCGGTCTCATCGACGATGATCGAACCGCGCTCCGGGCGCAGCAAGCCGATCAGCGACTTCAAGAACACGGACTTGCCGGTACCCGAGGGGCCCAGCAGCACGCTGACCTCACCCGGAGGGATGTCCAACGTGACGTCTTCCCAGATTCGCTGGGATCCGAAGGACTTCGTCAGCCCCTCAACCTGGATACCGATACCCATCCGAAATCCTCCCGCCGAACGTTGCTCATCGCCGCCCAAGCCCAGCTTGTGGCATGAGTCACTGTAGCGCACAGGTGGTTAAGGAATCGGCTTGTGCGCCTATCGTCGGAAATTAGCGGTGGGCGGTTGCGCCGTCAAACGCGCGGCGCCCAGTTGCCGTGAAAACCCATCGGCACTCGCTGTGGCAGGTGCACGGTAGCCACCGATTCGCAGGTTTGGGCATCGAGCAAGACCAGTTGGCCCTCGCCGCGGCCGCGGTGATAGCCGTAGCCGATCAGGATTCCGTCGTCCTCAACCTGGGTCGCCGAGTCGCCATTGGGACGCGGCACGAAGGACATCTCGCCGATCAGCAGCTCGGGGTCGAGCGGGGCAACCGTGCGGGATCCCGTCGCATAGTCGTGCTTGTAGAGCGATGTCGACATTTTCTTTCCGCTTGAGTCGACGAAGCCGCCTTCGATGCCGACGGTGTAGCCGAAACGATGCCGGCTGCCCAGCAGAGCCTCGTTGATCCGGGGAAACTCCTGCGCGCGGTCGTCGCGGCATTCGCTGCTCACCGCTCCGGTCGCCAGGTTGATCGTCCATCGGTCCAAAGTGGGCACGGTGTCACCGGGGCCGCGCCGGTCGCGGTCGAACATCCGCTGGTAACGCACCACGTCGAGCACCAGCACTTCACTGCCGTTGCGAACTTCGGAGTAGGCGTTGAGCGGGTGATAGACGTAGCAGGGTTCGATGTCGAACCACCGCACATCACTGTTGCCGCCCTCGCGGGGCATGACTCCGATGCGCGCCGGATAACGCGGGTTCCAGGCATAAGGCAGCTGGTAGGCCTGCCGCTCGTTGCGGTTGACCATCGCCGCGATCGGCCCGGGTACCCGCACGCGCCCGATCACGGCCTGCATCGCCAACCGGGCCGGCAGTTGCATCCAACGGGGCGCCTTTGTCGGTACCAACTGCATCGGGTCGAGTGTCACCGGCAGGTCGTAGATGACCACATACTTGTCGGTCAGCGAAAAGTCGTGCATCATCGGCGACCCCGACACCTCAATGTCGACCGTGCGCCGAGCGTGGCCGTGTGTGTCGATCACCGAGTACTGCACGGTTTTACCGCGGGCGAACGAATAGGACACCGCGTGCAGTTCGCCGGTGCGCGGGTCGCGGTGCGGATGAGCCGTATAACCGCCGGCGAGGGTCCCGTCGAAATCGCACGGACCGACGGTGTCGAGCTCGTCGGTGAGTTCGTAGTTAGCCACCCCGCCTTCGACGAGGGCCAGGGTCTTGCCGGCGTGGGCCACAACGTTGGTGTTGGCGCCGAGGGACTGCATTCCGGCACGCAGGTTCTGGGTGGCGGCCGCGGGCTCGCCCAGGGCCGCCCGCACAGCCGCGCTGCGGACCCAACGGTTGCGGTACCAGCCGGCCGTCCCGCCGTGCAGCGCCACTCCGTGCACCATGCCGTCGCCGGTGAACCAGTGATAGGTGGCGGGGTCGACCTCAGCAACCGGATTGGGGCCATTGCGCAGGTAGCGCCCGTCGAGGAACTCAGGGATGTGCCCGGTGACCGGTAGGTCGGTCGCGGTCACCTCGGCGCTGACCGGCGCCAGGAAGTCATCCAGATACGGGTTGGCTGGTGTGGCGGTGACGGCTGTGCTCACTTCTGCCCTCCTAGCTGCTATAACATTGATATTGCATTGTTATCCCGATCGTACTCCTGCTGTGCCAAGATGACAACGATGACTTCGCAGACCGAGCGCAACGTGCGTGATGAGTTGCTGCACGCTGCCGTGGACATCCTCAACGAGGACGGCCCCGAAGGGTTGCAAACCCGCAAGATCGCCAGCGCCGCCGGGACCTCGACGATGGCGGTGTACACGTATTTCGGCGGCATGCCCGGGTTGATCGCCGCGATTGCCGAGGAGGGGTTGCGCCAGTTCGATGCCGCGATGACGATGCCGCCGACGTCGGACCCGGTCGCGGATCTGATGGCCACCGGCATTGCCTACCGGCGCTACGCGATCGAGCGTCCGCACATGTACCGGCTGATGTTCGGTAGCACCAGCGCACACGGCATCAATGCGCCGGCACACGACGTCCTCACCTTGACCGTGGCCGAGATCAACGACCACTACCCCAGCTTCGCCCACGTCGTGCGCGGTGTGCACCGCTCAATGCTGGCGGGCCGGATCGCGGGGTTTTCAGCGGCTGCGCCTCCTGACGACGCCACCGTGGTGGCCATCGCTGCGCGGTTCTGGGCGTCGATTCACGGCTTCGTGATGCTCGAACTCGCTGGCTACTACGGCGCCCAAGGCAGCGCCGTCGGGCCGGTACTGGCTGCGTTGACGACGAATCTTCTTGTTGCACTCGGTGATTCGCCTGAGCGAGTGCGAAAGTCGCAGCGCGCGTCGGTCGAGGGGCGCTAAGTACACGAAACCCCCGCAGCCGGGGTGGCTCCGGGGGTTCTCGCGACTCGACTACTTGACGGTGACGGTGGCGCCTGCGGCCTCGAGCTTGGTCTTGGCCTCCTGGGCAGCCTCCTTGGGGGCCTTCTCCAGCACCGGCTTGGGCGCGGCGTCGACCAGGTCTTTGGCCTCCTTGAGGCCCAGGCCCGAGACGATCTCGCGCACAACCTTGATGACGCCGATCTTCTTGTCGCCGGCGGCCTCGAGGATGACGTCGAACTCGGACTGCTCCTCGGCAGCCTCGGCGGCAGGTGCAGCCCCGCCGGGACCGGGAGCGGCGACGGCGACCGGTGCCGCCGCGGTGACCTCGAAGGTCTCCTCGAACTTCTTCACGAACTCCGAGAGCTCCAACAAGGTGAGTTCCTTGAAAGCGTCGAGCAGGTCGTCGGTGGATATCTTGGCCATGGTGTGGGTCCTTCCTGGGTGGTGGATATGGAGTTATTCGGTGGTTTCGGCGGGTGTTTCCGCGGGTGTTTCGGTGGTCTCCGCTTCGGCGACGGGAGCCTCGGCGGCTGGAGCCTCGGCGGCTGGGGCCTCGGCCGCTGGCGCCTCGGGGGCCGCGGCTTCGGCGGGGGCCTCGGCGGCTTTCTTCTCCTGCAGCGCGGCAACCAGCCTGGCCACCTGCGAAGCGGGCGCGTTGAACAGCCCGGCCGCCTTGGACAGGTTGGCCTTCATCGCCCCGGCCAGCTTGGCAAGCAGGACTTCGCGGGACTCCAAGTCGGCAATGCGCTCGACTTCGTCGACGGTCAGCGCGCGACCGTCCATGTAGCCGCCCTTGATGACCAGCGCCTTGTGCTCCTTGGCGAAAGTCTTGATCGCCTTCGCGGCGTCAACGGCCTCGCCGCTGACGAACGCGATCGCGGTCGGTCCGACGAACAGCTGGTCGAGCCCTTCGATGCCCGCTTCCGAAGCGGCCCGCTTGATCAGCGTGTTCTTAGCGACCGAGTAGGTCGCCGAACCAGCCAGCGACCGGCGCAGCTCGGCCAAATTGGCTACCGACAGACCGCGATATTCGGTGATCAGGGTCGCAGTGGAAGCCTTGAACTGCTCAGCGATGTCTGCAACGGCGGTGGCCTTGTCAGCCTGGGCCATGCATACCTCCTTGGGTTCTCGGCCCGGAAATGACGAACGCCCCGACGCAGAAGCGGTCGGGGCGTGAACATTTCGTCGGCGCGCGCCGACGAGGGTTTGCCTCGTCCTCCTGCGTGGGCCGCCGGGAATTCCCGGACCTTCAACCGATTGCTCGGTGACCGACGGTCTTCGGTGGATCGCTGACCACCATACCGTGGCCTGCCGCTATCAGCCAAAACGGTAAACCTCAGCGGTCACCATTCAAAACCACTTGGCGAGTTGCCCGCCTTCGAGCGATTTTCTCACTTCGCGCGCAGTGCCAGCACCCGTTTATGGATCCGGCGCTCGGTGCCTCGCGGCAGGTAGCCAGGTCCGTGCAGACCGCGCACGAGCCGACGCGCCCTGCCGTGTCGTATTTGCCACCGCAATGCGTCCGACACTGACTTGGGCGCTGGGCGACCGAGGCCAAAGCCCCGCGACATGACGGCTTCGATGAGCTTTGTGATCGCCGTGGGGCCTTGGTTGAACGCTCCATCGTGAGTACGTAGCGGAGTTCGATACCCCGCAGACGCCGTGGATTGGTCATCAGCAGACCGTCGCATCCCGGTGTGACAGCAACGGGAATCGCTCGGAGGCGGGCAGATCGGGTGTCGATCGGCTCAGTTACTCGCGTGACATATGTGATCCAAGGGTTAGCTGAGGCCAGTGAGCCGGGCCGCGCCGATCAGACCGGCGTCACCGCCAAGGGCGGCAGGCACCACGCGCAGGTCACGGATGAAGCTCAACCTCGCGTAGTCGGCCAATGCCGCAGTCAGCGGGTCGAACAACGTCCGACCGGACCTGGCCACTCCCCCGCCGACGACGACGAGGCCCAGGTCGCACACCGCCCCAACCGAGGCGATCATCGCGGCCAGCGCGGTGGCGCCGCGGCGAAACGCCCGCACCGCCACCGCATCACCGGCGGCGGCCGCTTCGGCCAGCGCCTTGGCGTCGGCGCCCGGCGGCGCCACCCAGCCGTTGGCAACCGCCCACCGCGTCATCCACGGGCCGGCCGCGACCGTCTCGACGCAACCGCGGCCACCGCACGAGCACGGCTGACCGTCGAGCTCGACGACGACATGGCCGACGTGGCCGGCATTGCCGGTCCGCCCGTGATACGGCGCCCCATCGAGCACCAGCCCACCGCCCACGCCGGTGGAGACCACCATGCCCAGCAAGAAGCTGACGCCGCGCCCGGCGCCACGCCAGTGCTCACCGAGCGCCATGCACACGCCGTCGCCGGCCAGCAGCACCGGCACGTCCGGCACCGCGGCAGCGACCCGGTCCCGCAGTGGAAAGCCACGCCAGCAGGCGATGTTGATTGGGCTGACGGTCCCCGCGGCCAGGTCGATGGGACCGGCGCAAGCGATGCCGACCGCGCGGATCGCCCCCTCGGCGACTTTGATCACGTCGGCGATCAGCTGGTGGACCACACCCCAAACATGTTCTGCCCCTTGACCCTTCGGCGTGGGTCGGGTGGCGGTATGCACCAGCTCGCCGGCCGGGTCGACAAGGCCGACGGCGATCTTGGTGCCGCCGATGTCGAGGGCCAGGGTCAGCATCAGGGTTCAGTGCCGGTGGGTGTTGTCGGGTTGACGCGGGTCGCCGGGGTGCTCGTATCCGGGTGCCAGCCGCACCAGCTCGGCCCGGCGTTGGTCGAGCCACAGCCGGAAGGCCCGGCGCCGCGCGGCGGCTCGCAGGTGTTCGGCGATCCTCGAATGCACCTGTGCCAACGGCGGGGCGGTGACCGCCGGGGCGCGCCAGCCGTGGCGGTCAGGGCACGACGCGGCAAACCGCAACGGGTTTCGGACGTGATAGCCGGCGATGTCGTCGTCGCTGACGTCGACCGCGGCGGTGACGCGGGCGAACAGTGCCCGCGCGCACGGGTCGGCCAGCGCCGCGGCGGCGATGCTGCCGATCTCCAGCCGGGCCGTGATGTCGGGCAGCAGCTCGGCCTCACCCGGTGCGTCCTGCGCGGTCACACCACGTGCAGCGGCCTCGGCGGCGACCACCCGTTCAGTCACGATCAGCTGAGTCAGCCAGCGACGCAGCTGCCTGCCCGCACTGGTGCCGGCCGCCGGCAACGCAGCCGCCAGCGAGCCGCCACGCAGCCGCGCCTCGCGCGCGTCGACCTCGTCGACCGGCACCGGGACACCGCCGACCGTCGCGACCCGCCCCGTCATCGCACCGTCACCTTCACCGCAGGCGAGTACACCAGGCGGCCGGCGCAGCCGACCCGGACCAGCGCCCACCACTGGCCCGGCTCCACCCAGACCGGCGGGGTCACGTCGAAGCCGAGCTCGATGCGGCCGCGGGCCGGCAATGTCGCGCCCAGTGTCGCCGGGCCGATCCACTCCCAGGTCCCCCACGGGCTGATCAGGTGCGCCTCCAGGCTCAGGTCGGCACACGCGTCGGTGCCGACGGTGACGGCCAGCCGAGCCGAGTCGCCCGCGGCCACCTCGACATCGGCCGGCCCGTCGGCCAGGTAGACCAGCCCACCATCATCGGCCCCATCCACGTCCGCATCCACGTCCCCATCCACCAGGACCACGCAGACGTCTTCGACCACCTGACGCCAGGCGAGCGGCACGTCGGCGGCGCCGGTGACCTGCAGCTGCGCCCGCACCGGATACAGGCCGGGCTTGGCACGCGCCTGCATCGTCAGCATCACGTCGGCCGCCAGGTGCTCGCCGGGCCGCAGCGTGAAGGGCAACGCGGCGGGGCTGGCAGACCAGCCGGGCGGACACACCAGCGTGACGGTCCCCGCGAGCGGTGCATCGCTGCTGTCGCTGGCCGCGGTCAACCGCAGCATCACGTCGGTGCCCGCTGTCGCGGTGACCCGATGCGGGTGCAGGTGGGCGACCGCGGGTAGCCCGCCGAGCGGGGCCGGCCCCCGGTTGTGCAGCCAGTACCGCGCGTACAGCGGCTGGCAGTTCTCGGCCTGCGGCGCCAACGCGGTGTCTTCGGCGTGCAGCAGCCTGGGCAGGTCGAGTCGCGCCAGAGCGGTGCAGATCTGGTAGCCGTGCAATGCGGTGAGTTGGCGGCTGCGAGATCTGAGCCGCGGCCGCTCCAGCAAATCGGCAGGATGCAGCTCGGACACCGAGCCCAGCGGCGAGCGGACGACGACGTCGGTGTCACCGCCGCGAGTTTCGACCAGTCGGATGGCCACTTGGCCGGGGTCAACGGGATGGGCGCTGCCGCGTGCCAGCGGGTTGCCGGCGGCTTTGAGCGCGCCCAACTGCACCGCGCCGGCCGGGTCGACTTGCAGCAGCGAGCCGGTGGCGGGCAGCCCGCGAACCCGCCCGGGCGCCGTCACAGCCAGCAGCGGGCGGGAGAACTCGGCGCTGCGGGCCGGGACCTCGGCCTGGCGCCAATCGCCGGCCCCGCAGACCAGCGCGTAGTCGAAAATGTGCGTCCAATGCTGCAGCTGGAAGTTGGAGCCGTCGGGCGCGGTGCGCCGCGGCTCGTCGATCCAGACGCCGGACGGCCAACCGGTACAGGACCGCATCAGCGCGGTGTTCAGGGTCCCATCGGTCTCGACGGCGAAGCTGGGCACCCCGCGGTTCAGCAGCGCGACGGTGCGCGGCTCGAAGCGCTGCAGGCCCGACGGGGCCTGCTGACCGACGACGATCTCGGCGTCGATGAGGTCGTCGGCCACTGACGCAATCGCCGATCCGAGATCGGCGTCGTCGCGGCTGGCGATCACCAGCACCGGCAGCGCTCGTGCATCCCGCAGGTCCGCCCCGGGGATCCAGCCGGCCGCCAACGGCGCGGCGCCGGGCACCCACACCCTGGCCCGACCGGTATCGGCAAGCTGCCGCTCGACCTCGAGGGTGTAGGCCGGATCGGCGGCGGCCAACACCGACTTGGTGAACGCGTTCTGGCCCGGCCCGCCCAGCGCGATGCGGGCGTCGGGCAGGTTGGAGTCGACGCCGAGGCGGCCGTAGCGGGGCTTGTCGGCGCTGCTGCAGGTCGCCGTCACCCCGGCCCGCACCAGTGCGACCATCAGGTCGCGCGCCAGCAGGCCGCCCATCGACTCGGTTGGGGCGACCACCTCGGCCACCGATACCGCGCGCACCCCGTCTCCGATGCGCACCCGGACCGCCGAGGACAGCCCGAACCAGCTATAGGCGGGGTTGTCCAGCGTCCACGGGTGGTCCGCGGTGTCCACCGATCCAGATTCGTTGTGCAGCAACGCGAAACCACGTCCGACGACGGCGTCGCCGACCTCGCTGACCGGCATGGCGCCCGGCACCGGGCACGGCCAACGCAGTCGCAGTAGTTGATCGGAGTCGGTGAAGTCGTCGATGGTGGCGGTGCAGTCCACCCGGTCGACGCCGTGCCACAGCGTCAGCGTCTGGGTGTAGCGCAGCAGCTCACCGACCCGGCCCCGCACGACCAGCCGCTGGCCCAGCGGGCTGCGGTAGGCACGCACCTCGGCCGAGGTCTCCGACGAGCAGACCACCGGCCCCTTGGGCAGCAGGTGCCACGGGCCCTCGCCGCCGGTCGGGTGCGCCGGGTATTCCTCGTAGACGGCCAGCTCGTTGCCCACACGGTCCTCGGCGATCAACTGCCGGTCATCGCGCACCAGCGACGACACCCCACCGCCACGTGCCGGGTCGACGACCAGCCGGTAATACTCGTTGGCGATTTCCTTGCCCGCCAACGACTCCCAGCCACTGGCCGCGTCAGTGGCAACGAGCCGGTAGGCCCGCCAACCCAGTGACGGCACGTCGCGGGCCAGCCAGCTGACCGACCGTCCGTCGTGCTCGATCAGTGCTGGCAGCTCAGCGCCGTCGTGATCCAGCACTCGCACCCCGGTGCCGATCGGATCGTCGAGGCGGGCGGTGACGACATCGGTTCTGCTGTGCGCCAACGGATTCCACACAACGACATCGCCATCAACCGCGCTGGAGAGCAGCGCCAGCGAGTTGTCCCGCGCCGCGCGGCCGAGCTCCCACGCATCACGCCAGCCGGTCAACAGGTCGAGGTAGACCTGGTCGGACTCCGAGCCGGTGATGGCGTCGTGATGCGCGCCGTAGGCCAACTGCACCCACGCCTTGGCCAGCGCGGCCTGCGGGTAGTCGGCGCCGGCGAGAAGCCCCGCGAACACCGCGAACTTCTCCGCGTCCAGCACGGCGTCTTCGGCCGCCCGGTTGGCCTGTTTGGTGTCGATGAACGACACGTCCTTGCCGGTGTAGATCGGGTTCATGTCCCGGGTTTGCGGCGACGGCACCAGCGCGCGGGCGTCCAACTCGTCGCGCACCGCGCCGAAGAACTCAGACGGCAGCGCGCACACGAACCGCGGCCAGGTGTAGCGCGAACCCCAGTCTCGGTGAATCTCGGTGACCCACTTGTTCGGTGGGGTGTAGTCGGTGCCGACCGGCAGCAACACGTTGCGGGTCAGCGCGACCTTCTTCAACTCTGCGAACAGCTGATAGGTGGCCTGCTCGGCTTCGGTCACCGAGGTCGACTCGTCCATCCACCAGCCGGCCGAATAGTGCGCAGGCATGTAATGGGTGAGCAGCCCTCGCCCGGACGGGGAGATCCACTCGAATTCGCTGCAGAACTGCATGCCCGCTACGCCGCCCTCGTTGTGCATCGGACCCCACTGGTGGTGCGGTCCGCGTGCCCAGGAAGTCGAGGTCAGCCCGGCGTCGGCGGCCATGCCCGGAAATTGCGGGTCGTGGCCGAAGACGTCGAGCTGCCAGGCGGTGGCCGGGTCGCCGCCGAGCACGTCGCGCTGAAACCCGATGCCGTGCACCAGGTTTCGGATCGTCGTCTCCGGGCTGGTGAGGTTGGTGTTGGGCTCGTTGTAGGTGCCGCCCATGATCTCCACCCGGCCCTCGGCCATCAGCCGGCGCAGGTCGGCGCGGTCCTCGGGGTGGGTGTCCCAGTAGGGCTTGAGGTAGTCCACTTCGGCCAGCACGAATTTGTATTCGGGTTCGCGGCGGGCCATCTCCAGATGCGCGTGGACCAGCTCGAAAGCGTTGGTCTGGCGGCCTTTTCCGGGCGGGTCCTCAGTCCAGATGCTGGTGTATGCGCCCTGGGTGTTCCACCACACCGGGTCGTAGTGGAAGTGGCTGATCATGAACATCGTCCACCCGGGCTCGGCGACGGTGAACGCAAACGGTGTCACGCCGCCCGCGACGTCGACCCGCGCGGCCCGTCGCTGGCCGACGACCGGGTGCTCGACGGCAACCGGCACCTCGACGACCTCTTGCCCGATGCGGGCGAGCTTTTCCCCGGCCAGGCCGTCACCGTCGACCCGGACCAGCGTCGGCTCGGTGCACCCGCTGACGGTCACTCGGGCCAGCTGCAGCGGCGCGTCCGGCGGGCCGTTGAAAAGTTCCGTCGACTCCGCCGAGATCACTTGCACTCCCGCACCCTACGACCGGCGCGGCCGCCGCGCGTCGTCACTGACGAGACACGTCGATGATCAGCGGCCGGTGATCCGAGATGGACAGCGTCGGCGCCGAACACGTGTCAGCGACCAGTCGGGCGTCGTCGGTCAGGATGTGGTCGAGCTGACGATTGGGGGTACCGATCGGAAACGTCAGTGCGGTGGCGAGCGGTCGCAGTCTTGTCCAGTGCTGCGGCGTCGGTGGGCTCATAGTGAGGTCACCCATCAGCACTCGCGGGCCCGGGAAGCCACGCAGATCGCGGGTCAGCCGGCGCAACTGGACGCGGCTCCAGCCCGGGACGAACGACAAATGTGTGTTGGCCACCGTCAACGGGCCCAGGTCGGTGTCGAACCGGGACAGCAGCGCGATCCCGTAGCTCGCGGTGCCGGGCTGCTCGTGGCCGGTCGCGGCCATCCAGCTGGCGCCCGGGGTGCCGGAGACGGCGGCGACGAAGCGGTGGCTCACCGCGCCCATCGCCTCGGCCGCAACCGCCGTGAGATCGGCCATCGCCGACCGGGGCTGGTCGCAATCGACCTCCTGCAGCGCCAGCACGTCGGCATCCAACCGCCGCGCGAAGTCGGTGAGCCGGTCGACGTCGACTTTCCCGTCGTCGATGCTGCGGCCGTGCAGGATGTTGAAGGTGGCCATCCGCATGGGTAATACCGACCCATTACGGCATGAGGCCGCGCGGTGACAGGCTTGTGCACAAGTAACCGGAAGGACCGCTGATGCCCGCTCTCGCCTCGCCCGTGACCGATGAACGCAGCGCCCTGCGCGAGTACCTGGCCTTTCACCAGAGCGCGTTCTTCGCAGTGGCCTACGGCCTGACCGACGAGCAGGCTCGCTCGTGCCCGACGGTCAGCGCGTTGTCGATCGGCGGGCTGGTCAAGCACGCCACCGGCGTGCAACGCACCTGGATGGCGCGGGTCGCCGCCGCGCCGGACGCCCCGCCGCGGGAGACCCGGCCGTTCGGCGAGATCGCGAAGGATTTCGCCGATCAGCATGTGATGCGGCCCGACGAGACGCTGGACGGGCTGCTGAGCGCGCTGCAGGCGGAGAACGCCAAATCGCTGCACCTGGTGGACACCGCCGACCTCGACGAGCAAGTGCCGGTCCCCCACGACATCCCGTGGTTTCCGAAGAATCTTGACGCCTGGTCGGTGCGGTGGGTGATCCTGCATGTGATCAACGAGCTGGCCCGCCACTCCGGGCATGCCGACATCATCCGGGAGAGCATCGACGGAGCCACCATGTACGAGCTGCTCGCCGGGCTGGAGGGCTGGGCGATCGACGGCTGGGTTCAGCCGTGGAAGAAGCCGAGGGAGAAGCATGCTGATCCGTAGCGGCACAGCGCGCCGCGATACTGACCAGGGCGCCGTCGAGCTTTATTACGAGGACCTCGGCGACCCGGCCGACCCGCCGGTGTTGCTGATCATGGGGCTCGGCGCCCAGCTGCCGATGTGGCCGGACGGCTTCTGCGCGCAGCTCGTCGACGCGGGGTATCGGGTGATCCGGTTTGACCATCGCGACACGGGGCTGTCGGCCAAGATGCACGGGATGCGCGCCGAGGGCTCGGTCTATCGGCGGGTATGGCGCTACCTGCTGGGCCGGACCAGCCAGGTGCCCTACACGCTGGTCGACATGACGCGCGACGTGGTCGCGCTGCTCGATCACCTCGGCATCGGCCGGGCCCATGTCGTCGGCGCCTCGATGGGCGGGATGATCGCGCAGATCCTGGCCGCCAACGAGCCGGACCGGGTGGCGTCGCTGGCCGTGGTGATGTCGGGCACCGGCAAAGCGTTTTCCCGGTTGCCGGCGTGGCGGGTGATCAGGCTGGCGTTCGACTCACCCGGCGATGACGCGTCCGACGAGGAGAAGCTGGCCTTCGAAGTCCGCAACGTCGCGGTGTTCAACGGCCCCAACTTCTTGCCGTCCGAAGCCGAGCTGCGCAAGCGCGTCCAGCAGCTCGCCGAGCGGTGCAACTATCCACCCGGCATGCTGCGCCAGTTCGACGCGGTGCTGGGCACCGGCAGCCTGCTGGGCTACAGCAAGGCGATCACCGCGCCCGCGGTGGTGCTGCACGGTTCGCACGACCCGATGCTGCGGCCGCGCAATGGCCGGTCGGTCGCCGCGGCCATCCCGGGTGCCCGGTTCGTCGTGGTCGACGGCATGGGCCACGACCTCCCCGAACCGGTGTGGCGCCCGATCATCGAGACCCTCACCGAGAACTTTGCCCGGGCCGGCATCCGGTGAGCGGGCTCACAGCAATTGGGACTTGACACCACAGGTTTGGCAGACTGCACCAATGAGTTCCAACAACCACCGCGAGGTAGCCAAGCTTGACCGGGTGCCGTTGCCGGTCGAGGCGGCTCGGATCGGCGTGACGGGTTGGCAGCTCACCCGCACCGCCGCGCGCATTGTCACCAAGCTGCCCGGACGCGGTCCTTTGCAGACCAAGGTGATCAAGCAAATCCCGCAAACCTTCTCTGACCTGGGCCCGACCTACGTCAAATTCGGGCAGATCATCGCGTCCAGCCCGGGCGCATTCGGCGAACAGCTGTCCCGCGAATTCCGCGGCCTACTCGACAGTGTGCCGCCGGCGAACAAGGACGCGGTGCACAAGCTGTTCGCCGACGAGCTCGGCGCCGACCCGTCGGAGCTGTTCGCCAGCTTCGACGACGAGCCGTTCGCGTCGGCGTCGATCGCCCAGGTGCACTACGCAACCCTGAAGACGGGCGAGGAGGTCGTCGTCAAAATCCAGCGACCGGGCATCCGTCGCCGCGTGGCCGCCGACCTGCAGATCCTGAAACGTTTCGCCCAGGCCGTGGAGCTGGCCAAGCTGGGCCGCCGGCTGTCCGCCCAGGACGTCGTCGCCGACTTCTCCGGCAACCTGGCAGAGGAGCTGGACTTCCGGCTCGAGGCGCAGTCGATGGACGCGTGGATCTCCCATCTGCACGCGTCACCGCTCGGCAAGAACATCCGGGTGCCGCAGGTGCACTGGACCTTCACCACCGAGCGAGTGTTGACGATGGAACGGATCCAAGGCATCCGCATCGACGATGCCGCCGCCATCCGCAAGGCCGGGTTCGATGGCACCGAACTGGTCAAAGCTCTGCTGTTTTCCGTGTTCGAGGGCGGTCTGCGACACGGCCTGTTCCACGGCGACCTGCACGCCGGCAACTTGTACGTCGACGAACAGGGCCGCATCGTGTTCTTCGACTTCGGGATCATGGGGCGCATCGACCCGCGTACCCGCTGGCTGCTGCGTGAGCTGGTGCACGCGCTGCTGGTCAAGAAGGACCACGCGGCGGCGGGCAAGATCGTCGTGCTGATGGGCGCCGTCGGCACCATGAAGCCGGAGGCGCAGGCCGCCAAAGACCTCGAAGCGTTCTCCACCCCGCTGACGATGACGACCCTCGGCGACTTGTCCTATGCCGACATCGGCAGACAGCTCTCGACGCTGGCCGACGCCTACGATGTCAAGCTGCCCCGCGAACTGGTGCTGATCGGCAAGCAGTTCCTCTACGTGGAGCGGTACATGAAGCTGCTGGCGCCGAACTGGCAGATGATGTCCGACCCGCAGCTCACCGGCTACTTCGCCAACTTCATGGTCGAGGTCAGCCGCGAGCACCAGTCCGATGTGGAGGTTTAGACCGCATGGAAATCCGAAGCGGCACAGCACGTTCGGGCGATCTCGACATCTACTACGAGGACATGGGTGACCCAGGCGACCCGGCGGTCCTCCTGATCATGGGGCTGGGCTCGCAACTGCTGTTGTGGCGCGACGGGTTCTGCGAAAAACTCGTCGCAGAAGGCCTGCGGGTGATCCGGTATGACAACCGCGATGTCGGCCTGTCCAGCAAGACCGATCGACGCCACGCCGCCGGGCCGATGATCCCCCGGATGCTGAAGTTCTGGCTGGGAATGCGCGGCGAAGCGGACTACACGCTGGAAGACATGGCCGACGACGCCGCCGCGGTGCTCGATCACCTCAGGATCGACCGCGCGCACATCGTCGGCGCCTCGATGGGCGGCATGATCGCCCAGATCTTCGCGGCGCGCTTCCGCGACCGGGCGCGCTCGCTGGGCGTGATCTTCTCCAGCAATAACCAGCCGTTCTTGCCGCCGCCCGCCCCGCGCGCCTTGTTGGCGGTCCTCAACGGCCCGCCGCCAAATTCACCGCTCGACGTCATCGTGGACAACGCCGTGCGGGTCTGGAGCATCATCGGCAGTCCCCGCTACCCCGCACCCGAACAGCAGATCCGGCGCGAGGCCATCGAGGGCTACGAACGGTGCTACTACCCGTGGGGGGTTGTCCGGCATTTCAGCGCGATCATCGCCAGCGGCAGCCTGGCCCGCTACGACCGGCAGATCACCGCACCCACCGTCGTCCTCCACGGGCGGGCCGACAAGTTGCAGCGGCCGTTCGGCGGCCGGGTGGTCGCCCGCGCCATCCGGGGCGCTCGTCTGGTCTTGATCGACGGCATGGGCCACGGCCTGCCCGAGCAACTGTGGGATCGAGTGATCAGCGAGCTGACAGGCACATTCGCGCAGGGCTGATTGACGGGCGACCGGCGTTCCGATTCGGTCTGACCAGGCCGATCGATTAGCATGGCTGGCGGATAGCCGGGGGGTGGGTAGCCACACTCGTGACGGGGTGGACACCGTGAAAACCAGAAAGGCGCATGGCGCAATGGCCGAAAAGCTCAGGCCGCATTTCGAGGATGTCCAGGCCCACTACGACCTGTCTGATGACTTCTTCCGGCTCTTCCTCGACCCGAGCCAGACCTACAGCTGCGCCTACTTCGAGCGTGACGATATGACCCTGGAAGAGGCTCAGCAGGCCAAGGTCGACCTGGCGCTGGGCAAGTTGGGCCTGCAGCCCGCGATGACGCTGCTCGACGTGGGCTGCGGCTGGGGCAGCACGATGCGACGCGCGAACGAGAAGTACGACGTGAACGTCATCGGCCTGACGCTGAGCAAGAACCAGGCCGCGCACGTGCAGACGGTGTTCGACGAGCTGGACAATGATCCCCAACGCAAGCCGCGCACCAAGCGGATCCTGCTGGAGGGCTGGGAGCAGTTCGACGAGCCGGTGGACCGGATCGTGTCGATCGGTGCGTTCGAGCACTTCGGCCACGACCGCTACGACGACTTCTTCAAGATGGCCTACGACGCTCTCCCCGACGACGGGGTGATGCTGCTGCACACGATCACCGGCCTGACCGGGCCGCAGATGGTCGAGCGCGGCATGCCGTTGACCTTCGAGCTGGCCCGGTTCATGAAATTCATCATGACCGAGATCTTCCCGGGTGGCCGGTTGCCGTCGATCGAGAAGGTGGAGGACCACTCGTCGAAGGCCGGCTTCAAGCTGACCCGCAGGCAGTCGCTGCAGCCGCACTACGCCAAGACCCTTGACCACTGGGCCGCGGCGCTGGAGGCGCGCAAGAGCGAAGCCATCGAGATCCAGTCCGAAGAGGTCTACGAGCGCTACATGCACTATCTGACCGGATGCGCCAAGGCATTCCGGGTTGGTTACATCGACGTCAATCAATTCACGCTGGAGAAATAGCCTCCAGCCGAGCAAATGAAAACGAGGGAGTCGGTCCAAATATTGGACGAATGCCGGGTATTGTGCTTGCACTACGCGATAACGTGCACAGTCGGCGAGCACACGACCCGGTTGACGCAACACCCCAAGCACTAGGAAGGGCGACCAAACGCTGATGCCTGACAATCCAGCCACTCCGACGAAGATGCGGGTGCACTTCGAGGACATCCAGGCTCACTACGACCTCTCCGACGATTTCTTCGGCCTGTTCCAGGACCCGACTCGGACGTACAGCTGCGCCTACTTCGAGCCACCCGACCTCACACTCGAGCAAGCCCAGATCGCCAAAGTCGACCTGAACCTGGACCAGCTGGACCTGCAGCCCGGCATGACGCTGCTGGACGTCGGCTGCGGTTGGGGCGAAACCATGAAACGCGCGATCGAGAAATACGACGTCAACGTCATCGGCCTGACCCTGTCGAAGAACCAGCGCGCCCGCTCCCAGCAGCTGCTGGACAGCATCGACACCAACCGCTCGCATCAGGTCCTGCTGCGCGGCTGGGAGGAATTCAGCGACCCCGTCGACCGGATTGTCTCGATCGAGGCCTTCGAGCACTTCGGCTTCGAGCGTTACGACCACTTCTTCAAGAACTGTTTCAACATCATGCCCGACGACGGGCGGATGACGGTGCAGAGCAGTGTGAGCTATCACCCCTACGAGATGCACGCGCGCGGCAAGAAGCTCACCTTTGAGACGGCGCGGTTCATCAAATTCATCCTCACCGAGATCTTCCCGGGCGGTCGCCTCCCCAGCACCGGGATGATGGTGGAGCACGGCGAGAAGGCCGGATTCATCGTTCCCGAGCCGCTTTCGCTGCGGCCGCACTACATCAAGACGCTGCGGATCTGGGGCGACGCGCTGGAGGCCAACAAAGACAAGGCCGTCGAGATCACTTCGGAAGAGGTCTACGAGCGCTACATGAAGTACCTTCGCGGCGCCGAGTACTACTTCACCGACGAGGTCCTCGACGTCAGCCTGGTCACCTACCTCAAGCCGGGAGCCGCGGCTTAAATTTCGCAGCGCTGCTGTCGGATTGTGGCTGCGCCGTTCGTCGGACAGGTAGAGAGTGGAACACAGGGTTCCGCTCACTATCGGAGGTGACGACGATGCAGTATTTCGCTTTGTTGATCAGCAAGGAGCGGGACCTCACGCCCGACCAGGGGGCCGCCGAGATGGCGGCCTACCAGAGCTTCCACGCTAAAGCCGCGTCGGCGATCCGTGCCGGTGACGCGCTGTTGCCCGCGGCGACCGCTGTCCGCATCTCAGGTGGCCCGGACGCGCCGACGATTACCGACGGCCCGTTCGCGGAGGCCGCGGAGGTCGCGGGTGGCTATTACGTGTTCGAAGCCGAAAACCTCGACGACGCACTGGAACTGGCCCGCGGCGTTCCCGCCGCCCGGTATGGCGCGGTTGAAGTTCGGCCTATCTACCACACCGTCGATCCCGATTGGTCGCGCTCCGGCGCCCAGTGGCTGGCGTTGCTCCTGGAGCCGCCCGCAAATACCCATGTCCCGGGTTCACCGGAGTGGCAGGCGGAATCGGCGCGGCACGGTGAATTCGCGGCTGTAGCGGGCGATCACATTGTCGGCGGCGCCGCATTGCACGAGCCGACGACGGCGACCACCGTGCGTGTCCGTGATGGCGAGGCGCTGCTGACCGACGGGCCATTCGCGGAAGGCGCCGAGATCGCTACGGGCGTCTATCTGCTGTCCGCCGCCGACCGTGACGAGGCTGTCAAATTGGCATCCATGATTCCCGCTTCTGCTGTGGAGCTGCGGCAGTTGGCTGGGGTATCGGGGCTCTAGCCCACGAATGGTCAGCCTGGACGGCGTCTTTCGGCGTGAGTGGGGACCGGCCGTGGCCGCGCTGGCCCGGTGGTCGGGTGACCTCACCGTCGCCGAGGACGCCGTCCAGGAAGCTTTCGCCGAGGCGCTGCGGGCATGGCCACGCGATGGCGTGCCGGACAACCCCGGTGGATGGGTGCTGACCGTGGCGCGCAACCGCGCTCGCGACCGATTGCGTCGTGAGTCTGTGCGTCCGGGAAAGGAATTGGCGGCCGTGGTGGACGACATCAGGGCGCGAACCGAGGTGGACGTCCACCCGGTCCGCGACGATGAGCTGCGGATGATGTTCACCTGCGCGCATCCGGCACTTGACCGGTTGTCACAGCTGGCGCTGACGCTGCGGCTGGTGTCGGGGCTTACCGTCGCCGAGATCGCCCGCGCACTGCTGCAGACGGAAACCGCTGTCGGACAACGGATTACCCGTGCAAAGGCCAAAGTCCGGCACGCCAATATACCCCTGCGGGTGCCACCGGCCGAGTTGCTGCCCGAACGCACACCGCATGTGCTCAGCTGCATCTACTCGGTGTTCACCGAGGGTTACTGGTCGACGGCCGGCCCGTCGGCGATTCGCGACGAACTGTGCGACGAGGGGGTCCGGCTGGCTTCAGAGCTGTGCACGCTGATGCCGAACGAACCGGAAGCGCACGCGCTGGCGGCCCTGATGCTGCTGCATGATTCGCGACGGGCGACCCGGTTGGACGGCGACGGGACGTTGGTGCCACTCGAAGAGCAGGACCGGCGGCGCTGGGACCGTGGCCGTATCGCGCGGGGCCTGGATCGGCTGCGGCTGGCCCACGGCTCGACCGGCCCGTACCTGCCGCAGGCCGTGATCGCCGCACTGCATGCGACGGCGCCATCCTGGGAGCAGACCGACTGGCGCGCCATTTGTGCGGCCTACGACAGGTTGTTGGCGATGACGGACTCGCCGGTGGTGCGGGCGAACCGGGCCTTAGCAGTGGGTTTCCGCGACGGCCCGGACGCCGGCCTGGCCGCGCTGGAGAAGGTGGCCCACGACCCGCGGCTTGCGCGGTCCAACCTGGTTGCATCGGTGCGCGCCGACCTGCTGCGGCGCGCAGGACGACGAGAAGACGCGCTCACCTGGTATCGAACAGCGTTGGCGTCCAACGGTTCCGAGCCGGGCCGCGACTACCTACGTAGACGCATCGCCGAGTGCGGCGGATAGCCGGTGCAGCCAGCACCCAAACCCTTAGGCTTCGTTGAAGTTCCGGGTGACCGCCGGGTCGACCGGAATGCCCGGGCCGGTGGTCGTCGAGACCGTGATCTTCTTCAGGTACCGGCCTTTAGACGACGACGGCTTGTGCCGCAGCACCTCGTCGAGTGCCGCGCCGTAGTTCTCCACGAGCTGCTTCTCGCCGAATGACGCCTTGCCGATGATGAAGTGCAGGTTGGCCTGCTTGTCCACCCGGAAGTTGATCTTGCCGCCCTTGATCTCGGACACCGCCTTGGTGATGTCCGGGGTGACGGTGCCGGTCTTGGGGTTGGGCATCAGGCCACGCGGCCCGAGGATCCGTGCGATCCGGCCGACCTTGGCCATCTGGTCGGGCGTCGCGATCGCCGCGTCGAAGTCCAAAAACCCGCCCTGGATCTTCTCGATCAGGTCGTCACTGCCGACCACGTCGGCGCCGGCCGCCGTTGCCTCCTCGGCCTTTTCGCCCACCGCGAACACCGCCACCCGGGCGGTCTTGCCGGTGCCGTGCGGCAGGTTGACCGTGCCGCGGACCATCTGGTCGGCTTTGCGCGGGTCCACACCGAGCCGGATGGCCACCTCGACGGTCGAGTCCTGCTTGGTCGACGACGTCTCCTTGGCCAGCTTGGCCGCCTCCAGCGGCGTGTAGAGGTTATCGCGGTCCACCTTTTCGGCGGCGGCACGATATGCCTTGCTGTTCTTGCTCATTCGATATCCAATCTGATGTTGGGTTGTGGTTGATAAAGCGGGCCGAAGCTGGCCCTCCCACGCTTCTTTAATTGTCGGACTCGCCCCCGCGAGCGGGAGGTGCCCCCACCTCGGGCCGTGCACGGCCCGCATCGTCGTCCTCCGGTGGCCGTCTATTCGACGGTGATCCCCATCGACCGGGCGGTGCCGGCGATGATCTTGGCGGCGGCGTCGATGTCGTTGGCGTTGAGGTCGGCCTTCTTGGTCTCGGCGATCTCGCGGACCTGATCCCAGCTGACCTTGGCCACCTTGGTGACGTGCGGCTCGGCCGAGCCCTTGCCCACGCCCGCGGCCTTGAGCAGCAGCTTGGCCGCCGGCGGTGTCTTGAGCGCGAACGTGAAGCTGCGGTCTTCGTAGACGGTGATCTCCACCGGAATGACGTTGCCGCGCTGGTTTTCCGTTGCGGCGTTGTACGCCTTGCAGAACTCCATGATGTTGACGCCGTGCTGGCCGAGCGCCGGACCGACCGGCGGTGCGGGGTTGGCCTCCCCGGCCTTGATCTGCAGCTTGATCAGCCCGACGACTTTCTTCTTCTTCGGGGCCATGAGTTTTGGTGTTCCTTCCGTATTCCTAAATCTTGGCGACCTGGGTAAAGCCCAGTTCCACAGGTGTTTCGCGGCCGAAGATCGACACCAGCACCTTGAGTTTCTGTTGTTCGGCGTTGATCTCGTTGATCGTCGCCGGCAGCGTGGCGAACGGCCCGTCCATGACGGTGACCGACTCGCCAACCTCGTAGTCGACCTCGATCACCGCACGTTCAAACCCGCCTTCGCTGGCCACCGCCGCGGTGCTGGCCGCGCCCTTGGCGGGCTTCTTGGCCGCCCCCTGCGGCAGTAGGAACTTCACCACGTCGTCCAGCGAGAGCGACGACGGCCGCTGGGTCGCGCCGACGAACCCGGTGACGCCCGGGGTGTTGCGCACCGCCGACCACGAGTCATCGGTCAGGTCCATGCGCACCAGAATGTAGCCCGGCAGCACCTTGCGATTGACCTGCTTGCGTTGGCCGTTCTTGATCTCGGTGACCTCTTCGGTGGGCACTTCCACCTGGAAGATGTAGTCGCCGACGTCCAGGTTCTGCACGCGGGTTTCGAGGTTGGCTTTGACCTTGTTCTCGTATCCGGCGTAGGAGTGGATGACATACCAGTCGCCGGGTTTGGTGCGCAGGTCAGCTTTAAGCTCGGCAGCCGGGTCGACCTCTTCGGGCTCAGCCGCCTCAGCCGGCTCCTCGGGCGTGGCAGCCGCCTCAGCCGGCTCCTCGGGCGTGGCAGCCGCCTCAGCCGGCTCCTCGGGCGTGGCGGTCGGCTCAGCCGCGGCCGGCGCGGCGACGTCGTCGGCCACCGTCTCGGGGCTGGCCGCGTCCGGCGCGTCCTCGGCGGTGACCTCGTGCAAAGCAGCTTCGATGTCGACCGTCTCACCCACGGGCAGATCGCCGTCGGAGGTAGTCACGGTTTTCGGTCCTTCCTATTACGTCTTACGTCAGCTCTTGGTGGCCTCAGCCGAACACCATCAGCACCAGCTTGGCCAAGCCCAGGTCCACCAGGCCGATCAACGTCACCATGAACACCAGGAACGCCAGCACCACCGAGGTGTACGTGCCCATCTGTTTGCGGTTGGGCCAGATGACCTTGCGCAGCTCGGCGACGACCTGCCTCAGGTAGGTGAAGACATAGACAATCGGGTTGCTCGACGGCTCGCCTGATTTGCGGGCGTTCTTGGCCTTTTTGGCCTTCTTGGCTTTCTTGCCCGTCTCGTCCTCGGCGCTGCTCTCAGTGAGCTCGACCGCGCCGGACGAGCCGTCGTCGCCGGTGACTCCGTTCTCTGCGGCCTCCGACCGCAGGCGGGACCGCTTGCCGGTGGGCCGCTGCGGCCGCGTCACCACCGCCGTACGACCGCCGTGCGAGTCCTCGGTTCCGCCGCCGTCGGCTGCGGCGTCGGCATCGTCGCGTTCGTCGCTCACCGCATGCTCCTTCGTTCATTCACCTCGTGCTTTAGTGGCCACTCTTCCAGTGTCCACCATCCCACGAGCGTCTTATGGTCCGGCAGCAGGGGCGACAGGACTTGAACCTGCAACCTGCGGTTTTGGAGACCGCTGCTCTGCCAGTTGAGCTACGCCCCTTCGCTGGTTGGCAGGCCAACCTGCGCGTGCCGGGGCCTACCCAACGCGCGCGCTCTCCAATTGAAGGGAAAAACGCGCTGGTAATGGGAAAACCCCGAGGTCCGAGTGTACATCGGAGCAGGTCTCAGGTACTAATCATGCCGTCCGGACGATCTGCCCGGACTCCATGTCCCACTTGAGATTGATCGAGTCGTCGCCCTCGTGACCCATCACCGTGGTGTAGGCCTCCAAAACGACCTCTCCGGCGTCGTTGGTGACGGTGTTCCTGGTGACCACGATGTCGGCGCCGAACCGTTCGACGACGGAGTGAACGTCCATCCGGGCATGCAGCACGTCGCCGGCAAGGATCGGCTTGTGAAAGACGAAGCGCTGGTCCACCTGGACGATCTGCAACGTCTCGTAGCCGGTATCGACCTTCCGCATGAAGTCCGCCTGGACCAGCTTCCCGAGGATCGTGACGAAAGTCGGCGGCGCGACGAGGGCGTCATACCCCAGTTCGCCGGCCGCCTCTTCATCCAGACAGGCCGGGTCGTCGGCCTTGACCGCCTTGGCGAACTCGCGCACCTTCTCACGGCCCACCACGTAGCTGTCCGGGTACTCCCACCCCATCCCGCGGATGTCGGAGTTGATCGCCATCGTTACGCCAACTTCGCCGATGCGACGGCCCGGCCGAAGATCTTCTTGCCGCCGGTGGTGGCCGTAATGGCGATCGTCACCGACTTGCTGTCCGGATCGAGCGACTTGACCCGGCCGGTGAACAGAATCTCGGCGCCCTTGCCGTCGTTGGGCACCGGCACCACCGCGGTGAACCGCACGTTGTACTCGGTCACCGCGCCGGGGTCGCCGAGCCACGACGTGACGTAGCCGCCGCCCAGGCCCATGGTCAGCATGCCGTGCGCGATCGCGGTGTCCAGACCGACGATCTTGGCGACCTCGTCGTCCCAGTGAATCGGGTTGAGATCGCCGGAGACGCCGGCATAGTTCACCAAATCCTGACGGGTCAGCGGGTAGACCTTCTCGGGAATCTGGTCACCGACCTTCACCGAACTGAACTCACGCAGTGGCATGCCTGAAACCCTCTTCTCCCTCTTCGCTGGCACGACCCGCCAGGGTCGTGTAGGTCTCCTGTACTACGTCGCCAGCGTCGTCGGTGACGATGGTCTTGGTGACGATGATGTCGGTGCCGTGGGCCTGCCGAACCGAGTCCACATAGACGTCGCAGTACAGCTTGTCGCCGACCTGAATCGGCTTCAGGAACTTCAGCACCTGATCGACCTGCACAATCTGCGCGTCCTGGATGCCGATGTTGGCATGCGCGAAAAACGCGGTCTGGGCCTGGTAGCCGAACACCGAGATGAAGGTCAACGGTGCCAGCAGCCCGTGATAACCGAGCTCCTCGGCGGCCTTCTCCTCGAAGAAGGAGGGGTCATCATTTTGGACGGCGCCGGCGTACTCGCGGACCTTCTCCCGCTCCACGATGTAGTGGTTCGGGTACCGGTAGTGCATCCCGACGACGTCTTTGCCCAAAGCCACGGCTCTAGAACCTACCTAGTCAGTCTGAGTATTTGCTCGCGGGTCAGCCGCTAGCGTGTCTCGCGGTGGGCTTGGTGCTTGCCGCAGTTGGGGCAGAACTTCTTCAGCTCCAGCCGGTCGGGATCGTTGCGGCGGTTCTTCTTCGTGATGTAGTTGCGGTGTTTGCACACCTCGCACGCCAAGGTGATCTTGGGCCGTACGTCGGTACTGGAGGCCACGTCGGTTCTCTTTTCGGATACTCGTAGTTGTGTCTTGTAGCGATGGCCGGACTCGAACCGGCGACCTAACGATTATGAGTCGTTCGCTCTAACCGACTGAGCTACATCGCCTCGCGACTACGCGCCGCCTGCCTGCTCGGCGTCCGCCGAGCCCCCTAACGGAATCGAACCGTTGACCTTTTCCTTACCATGGAAACGCTCTACCGACTGAGCTAAGGGGGCGCTCGCCCGTAGCGACCAGTCGGGTCGCGCCGCGGGCCTAAAAGAGGGTACAGCCTGGTCTGCGGGGGCACCAAACGATGAGGTTCACCCGGCTAGGCTGAGCGGGTGCCTGACACCGACCGGTTGTATTTCCGCCAACTGCTCTCCGGCCGCGACTTCGCCAAGGGTGACGGGATCGCGGCGCAGATGCGCAACTTCGCGTACTTGATCGGCGACCGGCAGACCGGTGACTGCGTCGTGGTCGACCCGGCATACGCGGCAGGCGATCTGCTCGACGCGCTCGAGGCCGACGGGATGCACCTGTCCGGCGTGCTGGTCACCCATCACCATCCCGACCATGTTGGCGGCTCGATGATGGGCTTCGAGCTGAAGGGGCTGGCCGAGCTGCTCGAGCGCGTCAGCGTCCCCGTCCACGTCAATTCCCAAGAGGCGCTGTTTGTTTCGCGGACCACCGGGATCGCGATGGGCGATCTCACGACACATGAGCACGGCGACAAGGTCAGCGTCGGCGACATCGACATCGAGTTGCTGCACACCCCCGGTCACACGCCGGGCAGCCAGTGCTTCCTGCTCGAGGGTCGGCTGGTCGCCGGCGACACGCTGTTTTTGGAGGGCTGCGGACGCACCGACTTTCCCGGCGGGGACTCCGACGAGATATATCGGAGCCTGCAACAGCTTGCTCGGCTCGCTGGTGATCCGACGGTATTTCCCGGACACTGGTATTCACTAGAACCGAGTGCGTCGCTGTCGGAGGTCAAGCGCTCAAATTACGTCTACCGCGCCGCTAATCTTGATCAGTGGCGAATGCTGATGGGCGGATAAATGTGCGCAGACGAGCTCTCCAGCGAATTTTCACGCGCGTAAGTGCTGTGATATAAGCGGAGGGGTGGGCTCTTCGATGGGATGGATCCAGGATAGCTGGCACCAGGTGGCGGGCATGGGGTCCGGTACCTGGCTGGCGTGGGCCGTCTGGGCTCTGCTCGGCCTCGGGTTGGTCGCACTGATCTACGCCAATCAGCAGATCCGGCGCAGTCATCGGCTGCAAATTGACGAGACCCGACCGCACGTCGGGATGTTCATGGAGCCGCATGCCGCGGACTGGCATGTGATCGAGCTCGTCGTGCGGAACTTCGGCAAGACCCCGGCCTACGACGTCTCGTTCACGTTTCCGCACCCACCGACCGTCGCCGAGTACGAAAACGCCACCGATGGTTATGCGGATGTCGTCGAACTGCAACTCCCCCGCCAACTGCCGACGCTGGCGCCCGGCCAGGAGTGGCGCACGGTGTGGGATTCGGCGCTCGACCGCAACGAGCTCGGTGAGGGCATCGAGTCGCGTTTCCCGGGCACGGTGACCTATTACGACCGCACCGAGATTCCCCGAGGGTGGAAATTCTGGCAACGCCGCCGGCGCGCGCTGGAGACCAAGGTGGTGCTGGACTGGGCTGCGCTGCCGCCTGTTCAGCGGATCGAGTTGATGACGAACCACGACCTGGCCAAGCGGGAAAAACAAAAACTGGAACTGTTGCGCAGCCTGCTGACCTACTTCCACTACGCCACCAAGGAAACTCGCGCGGACGTGTTCCGCGCCGAGATCGAGCGCATCAACCGCGCCGTCGAGGAAACCAAGGATCGGTGGCGCACCCGGGAGATCGAGGCGCCGCCGACCGATGTCAGTCTGCGTTGGGGTAACGCCGAAGAGGAACTGGGCAAGCATCGCGGTGAGCGGGTCTGACGACGCCGCTACCGCTTGCACCGTGTCGATCTGATTCAATCGACTCCGCTGCCCGGTATCGAAGGAGTTTCCTATGAGCGGCCCGGTCACTTATCGCCTCGACGAGTCCATCGCGTTCATCACCATGGACGACGGCAAGGTCAACGTCCTCGGTCCGACCATGCAGCAGTCCCTCAACGAAGCCCTGGACAGCGCCGACCGCGACGATGCCGGCGCTGTTGTGATCGCCGGAAACGACCGCGTGTTCAGCGGCGGGTTCGACCTGAAAATCCTGACTTCCGGTGAGGTTCAGCCCGCGATCGACATGCTCAAGGGCGGCTTCGAGCTCTCCCATCGGCTGCTGTCCTACCCCAAGCCGGTGGTGATGGCCTGCACCGGCCACGCGATCGCGATGGGTGCATTTCTGTTGGCCAGCGGCGATCACCGGGTGGCGGCTCCCGCTTACAACATCCAGGCCAACGAAGTTGCGATCGGTATGACGATCCCCTACGCGGCCCTGGAAGTGATGAAGCTGCGCTTGACGCCGTCGGCCTACCAGCAAGCCGCCGGGCTGGCGAAGACGTTCTTCGGCGAAACCGCGGTCGCCGCAGGCTGGCTCGACGAAATCGTGCTACCCGAGATTGTGCTCAGCCGCGCCGAGGAAGCCGCGCGGGAATTCGCCACGCTCAAGCAGCACGCCCATGCCGGCACGAAGCTGCGAACTCGGGCCGATGCGCTGGTCGGCATCCGCGCTGGAATCGACGGCATGGCAGCCGAATTCGGGGTTTAGCCGAATTCGGGCTTAGGTCCCTGGTCGTCGGAAGCGTTTGAGGTATTCGGCCCAGTTCCAGGTGGATAAAAACTCCTCGGCCGCGTCGTGGCCGCTCTGGTAGAGCTCTTGCATCTGTTTTTTCGAGATGTTGAAGTCGAGAAATCCGACGGTCGATGAGTCGACGCGAATCGCTCGCGAACTGACCCAGGGCTGGTTGAGGTAGGCCTGGTCGCGGCCGACGATCATCGTGGTGATCAGCTCTTCGATCAGCGGCGGACCTCCGAGGACCCAATTCACCGGCGCCAGAGCGGGAATCACTTTGTCGTTGCCCTGCGGCAGATTCGGTAACAGCGTGACTCCGAATGTGGGCCAACGTGGTGGTTTGCCATCTCGCCGGTCGAATGAATCGATCGGGAAGTTCGACAGCAGCCCGCCGTCAACCAGCGTGGACGTGAGGCCGCTGGTGCTGGTCAGCTTGGCCACGCGGAAGAAGAACGGAATCGACATCGAGGCCCGAACCGCATCGGCGACCTGCTGCTCGTCGGGGTCCAGACCGTAGAGCCTGCGGTAGTCCCACGGCAGCCGCACCAGCTGGCCGGTGGTCACGTCGGACACAGTGACCACCAACCGGTAGCGTTGTTCCGGCGGCAGGTTCTCGGCGTCGATAGCCAGATCGCCGAAGGTGCGCACCCCAAGGCTAGCCAGCTCAGAGCGGATCCAGTCGTGGGCGAAATCGCCTTTGTAGATACCGGTTTCGCTTAACACACCCCAGGCGGGGCCAAGCAGCGGGATGCCGGTGATCGGCGTCGGGTCGAGGAATTTGCGGTAGGGCACCGTCATGGTGATCTGCTCGACCTGCTCGGGGGTCAGCTGGTCGGCGCCGGCCGCCAAGATCGCGCCGACGATCGAGCCGGCCGACGTGCCGGACACGCGCTGGATCGCGTACCCGGCTTCCATCAGCGCGACGACAGCGCCGGCCAGGCCGATGCCCTTGACGCCGCCACCAGACAGGACAAGGTCCGCCTTCAGCGCCGTGGAGCGTGCTAATGGTTCGTTCGTCACGAGCGAACTGTAGCCGCTACACGGTGGTCGCTTGGCTCAGCGTGCCGGCCTGCCGTAATCGGATCCGATGCCAATCGGTGTAACCTCGGCCAGCCGTGGCGTCGCGGCTGGGTTGACCAGCGCCATGACCGCCTCGTAGCGCTCTGTGACGTCGTCGCGGTCTGAAGGGTCGGGTACCGTGGCCAGGTTGGACCGCTGTATCGCCTCGGCCTGGCGGATCAACGGGGTCTGGTATGCACGGTCAGGGGTTTGTTCGATGATCTTAGCCAGCGCATCGAGTTGCCGGATCATGATGGCGGGCATGCCAACTGCGGCCTGGCGGATGGTATCGAACGTGCGCTCCACCAGCCGCTCGAAATCGGGCTGGAAGGCGATGACACGGATGTGGCCTTCTGCGTCACGCCGGATCCGATGCGGCCGCCATGAGGTGGAAATTCGGCACAAGCCATCGCCGATCCAGTCGACGCAGGTCATCCCCGTGAACGTGTCGTTGACTGCCGGCGATAGTGCGCGCAACGCGATCTCGACCAGTTGATCGAAGCCGAACGAAATGTCTTGCGGAAGTGTGCGATAGGCACCCGTGATGTGGCCCAATGCCAGACGCTCCGCGACAGAATCGGCAGCCTCGGGCGGCCACACCCAGGCGATCACCTGACCTGCGACCACGAAATGCCCAGGGCGGTAGGGTAACTGAATGACCGCATCGGCCTTGGTAGCGATCTTCAGCAGCGAGTCATGCCGGATGACCTGGAGATAGCCGCTACGCGGTGTGCGGATCGGGGCACCAGACTCCGCCAACCGGGCCAACAATTCCTCGTGCGACGGGCCGCGCGCCGTGCCGACCCCGAACGAGCCACCGCGCTCCAGCGCCGCGATCTCGTCGTCCAACGTTCCCGCGATGCGCGCAATTACCACCGGAAGCTGGATCATCGAAGCGATGTGATTGAGGAAGAAGATCAGTACGGCGACGTCAGCCAACGTCAGGATAAACGTCACCGTGATCGACAAATGCGGAACGAAATCACCGTGCGGGCCGCCGCCCACCGAAACCAACGCGACCATCGCGTAGCAAAACGACGAGACAAACGTTCCCAACGTGATTTGAGTTCCCGGATCGCGCACGAAGTTGCGCAGCATCCGCGGCCCGAACTGCGTTGAGGCCAGTGTCAGCGCAACGATGGTGATCGAGAAAACGATGCCGACCACGGTGATGATCGCCGCCGCGACCGTGGCCAACACGACTCGAGCCGAATCGGCGCTGCCATTAAGCACCCAGTTCGGCAGCCGGATCCATCCGTCATAAGCCGAGCGGTCGACCGTGTAGGTGATGCCGAACAGCACTAATATCCCAAGCGTCTGCACCACCGGAACGAGCCACAGGTTGGTCCGCAGCTGCTCCCGCCGCCAATCGGCCTCGAAGTAGGGACCACGCATCTAGTGGATTCCTTCGGCGAGGGGCCCAAGCGCTAAGGCCGGCAGGAAAGTCAGTGCACAAAGAATAACCGTCACTGCCGCGACCAGACCGACGAATTGCGGCCGGTACGTGGGCAATGTGCCGGGCGACTCCGGGGTATGTCCCTGACGAGCCAGCGAACCGGCCAGCGCGAGCACCAGGATTATCGGCAGGTATCTGCCCATGAGCATCGCCAGCCCCAGGGCGGTGTTGTAGAAAGTGGTGTTTGCCGACAGGCCGGCAAACGCCGAGCCGTTGGTGTTGGAGGCGGAGGTGAACGCGTACAGGACCTCCGACAGACCGTGGGCTCCGCCGTTGGCCATGCTCGCGCGCGGACCCGGGAACGCCATCGCGATACCAGTGCCGAGCAGCACCGACAATTCGGTGGCGAGGATGAAACTGGTCGAGAGGGTCATTTCGCGGGCCCGGATCTTCTTGCCCAGGTATTCCGGTGTGCGGCCGACCATCAGCCCGGCGATGAACACCGTGATGACCGCCAGAACGAGCATGCCGTACAGGCCCGAGCCGACTCCGCCCGGCGCCACTTCGCCGAGCTGCATGTTGAACATCGTCATCAGCCCGCCCAGGCTGGTGTAGGAGTCGTGCATCGAGTCGACCGCGCCGCTGGAGGTGAGCGTGCTCGCGTTCCCGAACACCGTGGAGTCGGCGACTCCGAAGCGCTGCTCGATTCCTTCCATCGCAGCGCCCGCCGCCGTGGGGACGGTGCCGTGGTGCAGCAGCTGGAACCACATAATCAACGCGGTGCTGATGATGGCGATCACGGTCATGGCCGCGACGATGGCGTAGCCCTGCTTTTTGCCGCCGACCATGCGGCCGAAGGTGCGCGGTAGCGAGAAAGCGATGACCGTCAGCAGGAACACCTCGATCCAGTTCGTCCACGCGCTTGGGTTTTCGAACGGGTGGGCGGATTGAGCGTTGAAGAAGCCGCCCCCGTCGCTGCTCAGCACTTTGATGGACTCCTGGCTGGCCACCGGTCCCCCGGGGAGGGTCTGCTGTGCCCCGCCCAGCGTGTTCATCACCTGGTCGTTGAGGTGGAAGTTGTCAATCACCCCGCCGGCGAGCAGCACCAGCGCGCCGATCACCGAGATCGGCAGCAGGATGCGCAGCGTGCCGCGGACCAGGTCCACCCAGAAGTTGCCCAAGTCACTGGTCTTGGTCCGGGCAAAACCGCGGATCAGGGACACCGCCACGGCCATACCCACGGCAGCGGAAAGGAAGCTCTGGACGGCGATGCCGCCCATCTGCAGCAACGGGCCCAGCGTCGACTCGCCACCGTAGGACTGCCAGCTGGTGTTGCTCACAAAACTGACCGCGGTGTTCCAGGCCAGCGACGGGGTCATCTTTGTCGCCGGATCGTGCAGGTGCAGCGGCAACTTGTTCTGCAGCAGTTGGAGGAAGAACAAGAACAGCACGCCGACGAACGAGAAGGCCAGGACGCTGCGGGCGTAACTGCCCCACTGCTGTTCGGCTTCGCGGTCGACGCCGATGATGCGGTAGATGGCCTTCTCGACTTTCAAGTGCCGCGACGACGTGTACACGCGGTACATGTAGTCACCCAGCGGTACGTGCACGGCAGCCAGCGCTGCCACCAGCAGAATGAGGAACGCGATTCCCGCGAATGTTGTCCCCACTTACGACCCTTCCGGAAAAAGCAGCGCAGCGATCGGATAAGCAGCCAAGACTGCGGCGAGCGCCAAGCCGATTAGCAGCATCGGATATGGGCACCGTCCTATCCGTTTACGAGCACCAAGTGACTCGGCTCTCGACGGTGTATTTGCAAAGAAATTATGCGCGAACGGCTCACCGCGCTCGTTTGCTTACGGTTTCTTTACGGGTTGGCCAGGGGTGTCAGGCGGCCCTTCTTAACGGCGAGCAATCAGCCTTTTGCCGTAACCCAGTCGTAGGGAAGGAATTTCCCGTCGAATGTCACCACCACGCGATCACCAGACGGGTGGGTCTTCTTCTGCAGGTCGACGCTGAAGTTGATCGCGCTCATGATCCCGTCGCCGAACTGCTCATGGATGAGCTCTTTGATCGCCCCGCCGTATACCTGCAGCGCCTCGTAGAACCGGTAAATGGTCGGGTCAGTGGGCACCGCGGTGGGCAGCCCGCCGCGCATGGGCGGCGCGGCCAGCACCGGGACCGCCGACTCGTCGAGACCCAGCATCTCGACCAGCACCTTGCCGAGTTCGGCGGGAATCGGGTGCTGGCCGAGTAACGCCGACGTGGTCCACACGACCGGCCGGTCGATCGCGTCGGCCAACTCCTGCCAGGTCAGGCCCTTAGCCAGGCGGGCGACCACGATCTGTTCGGTGATCTCGTTTCGCGTCATGGTTACCAGCATGGACCCCGACGTTGCCGGGTTTCAGCCCAGCCATACCGGATTCGTCAACGCGACCATTGCGCCGAGCGGGCGTCGTTGCGCCTCTCGCACCTCGAGTCGCGCGAAGCGCGCCGACGCGGCGTCGAGTTCCCATTGCAACCGGGCCCGATCTGATCCCACGATCGCCCGTCCCGCGCAGCCCGCCGCGGTGATCAGCGCGACGCTTGTGCCGGGTGCTCCGCTGATCACGGCGGTCACCGTCACTCGCCCGTCGGGCGTTACCCGCAATGTTTGTCCGGGGCCGGCCACGCCGTCGCCGCTCGGGCAGGACGCGCTCAGTTCCAGTGCGATGTCGCATGATCGGGCGAGATACGAACGGCCGCAGCGCAACCCGTCGACGATCGCCGGTGTCGACAGTTCCTCTGCGTGTACGACGGTCTGCGGCGAGCCGACCGGCTGGTGTTTGCCGTGCGAGTCGCTGCCGCCGACTGCCGCTACGCGTCGGCCCTGCCGCAGTAACCGCTGCCAAATGCGAAGCGACAGTTCGTCATCGACGTTCCATCTGCCATTCCACACCTCGAGGGCGTCGACGTCGGCGAATCCGAACTCCCACGCTGATCCTGGCAGCGGCACGGAAGGATGAGCGGCGACCACCAAGCCGTCGGCTTCGCGGACCTCGGCGGCAAAGCGCGGGAACACCCCGTCGCGTGGCCCGTATCGCCAGTCGACCCAGGCGCGCGGTGACAAGCCGACGGCCAGCCAGTGCCCATGCCTGGTGGTGACCTCCTCACCCGGAATCACCAGCAGCCCTCCGGTGCTGGCAGGCCGGCCAGGCACGGTTGGCGGCGTTGGTGTTGTGCTCGGTGGAGACGATGAAGTCCAGCCCATTGGCCCGCGCGGCCGACGCCAGTTCACTCGGGATGACGCTCGCCGTCGGAGTGAACGGTGTGCAGATGCAGGTCTCCGCGATACCACCGCGCACCGCGCACAGACGGCGGCGGAGAGGCGATTACGGGGTCGCCCTCGGGCGGGCGCGGAACGGACTCCCCGCGTTCCATGGTGACGTGCACCTGCCACGCCATCCCCCAAGGGCTTAGCACCACCGGACCGAGCGCCACCGCCCACACACCCGGGTCAATCGGGCCTGCCAGATAGCCCGGGGTGGCATGGGTGCTGGAGATGACGAAGCCGTCGCGGGCCCCGCCCGACCAGCCCCGAAACCCCGCGGCATTGCCCAAGTCGTAGCCGGCTGGCCCAAAGATGCCGAGATCTAACACGTTTCGCGCCAGACCGCCGACGAAGTTGTCGTGAGAGGTGGATACTCGAATTCGCTGCACGCCTGCCGGTACGTCGAACGGCAGATAAGCCCAGCGGTAGATGCCAAAACTAAATCGTCCAGAAAACGCTAACTCGATCGCACCGGGCGCGACCGTCGCGATGCTCATGGCTGCCCTCCCCTATCGGTACAGTGCCTAGCATCCATTGCGAGTGATCAACCACCCGTGACATCGACACGAACGGCAGCCGTCGGGCAGCTTGACGAAGAAAGTTCACCCAGCTGACAAGGTCGAAGAACTCCTGAGCAACTAGACTGGAACCGCCCGGTTAAGCGTCCGTGGCGGCCGCGTGGCGGCTTTGACCGCGGCTGATAACTCGTTGAGCGTCAAAGCAAAGGCGGTGTTTGCGAATGACCAAGATCGCCTCGAGTGACGATGTTCGGCCCGTTCAAAGCACCGACAAGCCCGTCATCGTCTCCCGCAGTGGAAGGATCGCTCGGCTGGAGTCCAGCCTGACCCCGCATGAGGCGCAGATTGAGGATCTTGTCTTTGTCCGGAAGATTCTGAAAAAAGCCAACATTCCGTTCCTGCTGATCCGCGATCACAAAAACCGACCGGTTCTCGCCGTCGATATCGAACAGCGTTCAGCGGTCGAGCGCGAGCTGACGATCGCATGCGCTACGGAGCCGATGTACGCCAAAACGGCGGATGTGGCTGGACTTTCGCCTATCTTGCTGGCCGAGGGCAGGCTCTCCCGATTGGATGATCCGCGTATCGTGCGGTTGTATCGGCGACGCATAGCGCCCGGCGGCTTTCGGTACGGCTCCAGGGCCGGTGTGGAGCTGCAATTCTGGGTCTTCGAAGAGACGGTGATCCATTGCCCCGTGGAAAACTCGCTTACTCGTACGGTGCTGCAGCGAACGGAAGTAACGCCGGCCACCGCAAAGCTTTACGGCTACAAGTGGCCGACCATCGACGGGATGTTCACCCCACATTCGAGCGACGTGACGTTTGATATCGACATGGTGTTCTCTTGGGTCGACGGCAGTGACCCGGAGTTTCGCGCACGCCGGGCGGCACAGATGTCGGAGCATGTGGTCGGTGAAGGCGACGAGGCTGAAGCCCGTATTCGGCAGATCGACGAGTTGAAGTACGCATTGCGGTCGGTGAACATGTTCGCGCCGTGGGTGCGCCGGATCTTCATTGCGACCGATTCGGTCCTGCCGTCATGGTTGGCCGAACATCCCAAGATCACCATTGTTCGCGCGACGGAACACTTTTCGGACCCGGCTGCGTTACCCACCTACAACTCACATGCGATTGAGAGTCAGCTTCAGAACATTCCGCAACTAGCCGAGCATTTCCTGTATTCCAATGACGACATGTTTTTTGGTCGACCGCTGAAGGCCAGCATGTTCTTCTCCCCTGGCGGGGTTACCAGGTTCATCGAGGCCAAGACCCGGATCGGGCTCGGCGCCAACGACCCCACCCGTAGCGGCTTTGAGAACGCGGCTCGGGTCAACCGAGAACTGCTCTTCGAGCGGTTCGGACAGGTCATCACCCGCCATCTCGAGCACACAGCGGTTCCGTTGCGCAAAAGCGTATTAAGAGAGATGGAACGCGAATTCCCAGGGGAATTCGCCCGCACTCAGGCGAGCGCGTTTCGTTCCAGTACCGACATTTCGGTCACCAACTCGTTCTACCACTACTACGCACTCCTGACCGGACGCGCCGTCCAACAGGAAAAAGCCAAAGTGCTGTACGTGAACACCACCACCCGCGAAGGACTCGACTTACTCCCCGAGTTGCGGAGGAAGCGCCGAAACCACTTCTTCTGCCTGAACGACAGCAGCTTTCCGGAAGTCTCCGCGGCTGAGCGCGCCGAACGCGTCACCGATTTCCTCGAACGTTACTTCCCCATACCCGCGCCCTGGGAGAAGGTCACCGCTGACATCGATCAGCCAGGCTTTGCCGAGCCGAAGACGTTAACGCCCTCGACGGGCGCGTCGTCGATGCCAATTCGAGCAACTTAGGGGAGGGCTCGATCCTGCTGCGGTGCGGCCTAATTCGAGAGCCGGAGCAGGCGCTCGGCGTTGAGGTGGCCGATCTTTTCCTTGTCCGCCGGGGGAATGGGCATCTGCTCGAGGAATTGCCGACCGGCTGTCATGCTGGCGAACGGATAGTCGGTGGTGAACACGATCCGGTCGATGCCGATCACGTTGACCATGGCCTGATAGGCGTTGAATGACAGGCTCCAACTGGGATCTGGGCCGCCCGGTTCTTGGTTGGCGAACTCGCCGGCCAGGATGCCGCCGTAGAAGTTCTCCCGCAGATATTCCTTGATGGTCCGTTTGAGGCCGCTCTCCTCCACCGGGAACGAGTAATCCGTCCGCCAGGCCATCCAACTCAGCGCCTCGAAATGGTGACCCACGATGATCTGCAACCCGGGGAAGCGGTCGAAGACCCCGCCGAGGATCAGCCGGATGCAGTGGATCCCGGTGTCGATGTGCCAGCCGAGCCCCGCGATGGACAACTTGGCCGACACCGCCGGCGCAAAGCCTTTGTAATAGGCGTCGATCACCGCCTGCGGCGGCACGGTGGGATGCAGATAGATCGGCACGCCCAGCGTCTCGGCGGATTCGAACACCGGCCAAAAGAACGTGTCGTCAAGGTAGCGGCCGTTGACGTGGCCATTGATCAACGCGCCGACGAAGCCGTGGTCGCGGACGGTGCGTTCCAGTTCGGCTGCGGCAGCCTCGGGGTCGCGCATCGGCAGGGTGGCGAAGCCGCGGAACCGGTCGGGATGTTGGGTGACCGCGGCTACCACGGCGTCGTTGGCCTGCCTGGTCAACTCGACGGCCAACAGCGGCTCGACGGCCTCTGCGCCAGGAACGTTGGAGAGGATCTGTACGTCGATACCGGCCGCGTCCATCGCAGCGATCCGGCCCTCCCCCAGATCTTCAATGCCTGGCGGCGGCCACCCGCCTCCGTTCCTCGCCACATCGAACACTTTGCGGGGACTGTTGGGGTTCGCTTCAGCGATAGCCGGGAGCGTGTAGTGCTCCTCGAAACCAATGATCTTCATGACCGCCTCCTCAGCCCACTCATACCGAACGAGATCTGTGAGCTAGCTGGACCGAGGGACTTTGGACTCCCGCTTCAAGGGCCCTACAGCGCAGGCATCCGAGACAAACGACTCTGGTCGGGGTTGGTGCCGAAGGCGAAACATCACAAACGGATAGTCAGCTGCCAGTTCGCAGATCAGGAGGCCGTGATGGCCACGTCCAGTCGCCACCGTAAGTCGGCGCGTTCTGCGCGCAAAGGAGGCGGCCGTGAATTGGTCGCAGCGGCGAGCGGGGCCGTCTTGTTGGTGGTCATCGCCGTGTTGTCGGCGTGGGCACATCCACAGTTTGTCCAGTGTGCGGCCGGCTTCACCGCACGCCGCTGCTGCGCAACCGGCGAGTTCGGTTAGCCCACCGCGGCCGCCGATGCCGATGGGCACGCAGGTGCGGGCATGGCTTACCGACGCCAAGCCGTCGATCATTGCTCTGTTCGGCGCGGCAGACAACCTCGTCACTGCTGCGAGGCTAGGCGACATCGCCACGACGGGCGCAGCGTGCCAAAGCGCCGCGGGTGCGGTGGCGAACTTGCAACACCACATGCCGAGCCCGGACCCGGCGCTGAATACCGAGTTGCAACAGGCAATTACCAGCTACCAACTGGGGATTCGGCACTGCGTCTCAGGGACGCAACACCGGGACCCCATAGAAATTGGGGAGGCCACGGTCTATACCAACCAGGGAAACACCGACCTGCAGGCAGCGGTCGGCATTATTGAACACGACCTATCCGCCGAGGCGCGCGACCATCGCGTGTGGACTGTGTAGCTCGACACTGTCGAACGTGGGTGACGTCACCCATGCTGCCACTGCCGGGTCAGCCAGTGGTGCGAACGATCAGTACGTCGATCTTGGCCCTGTTGGCGACAGCTCCAGGGATCGAGAACACCCGTGCGACGATCGCGGATCGCGCGTCCAGTCCCACATTGCCGACCACTAGCAGATCGGCCCCAACCTCCTCGGCAAGGTCAACCAGCGCTTGCACCGGACCATCTTTAATAGGCCGGTCCTCGATGTTCTTCGCCCCGGCCGCCTTTGCTCGATCGCGGGCATCGTGCAAGATCGCGTAGATTGGCGCGTTGCCGCGCACCTTGTAGCCCTCCTCCCCGAGGATGTCGGCCGCGCGCAAATCGTCCGTGCCGGGGAAGTAGCCCGTCGCAATGATCAGCTTCGCGTTCGAGTCGGCGGCAATCTCGGCCGCACGGTCGACCGCGCGCAGTGACGACTCCGAGCCATCAGTGCCGACCACCACAGTCTGATAGGCCGTCATTTGCCCTCCGCAGCGTCGTTTGCGATGCCCACCGGAGACAGTAACCCTCCCACCCCTCAAGACCTGGGGATTTCGCGCAATCGACCGTCTCGCCGCGTACCCTCAGGCGGTGGCCGACATTGACCGCAGCTGCACCCTCGCGGCCGACCCACAGCAAGTCTGGGATGTTCTCGCGGACTTCGGCTCGATCAGTTCGTGGGCGGACAACATCGACCACTCGTGCATCCTCAATCATGGCAGCGAACCGGTCGGCACCACCCGACGAGTCCAAATCGGCCGCGATGCCCTCGTCGAGCGGATCATCGAGTTCGATCCGACATGGGCACTTGCCTACGAGGTTGAGGGCCTGCCCAAGCGCCTGCGCCGGTTCACCAACCGCTGGACACTCCGGGCGGCCCAAGGCGGTACAACCGTTGTGACATTGACCACTACTGTCGAAATCGGGCCTGGCCCAATGCAAAAGCTCGTCGAACGCGCAGTGTGTCGCGTTCAGGTGCGACGGTCCGACGTGCTGCTCGCCGGGCTGGCGAAACGATTGGAGAAGTCTCGTGGCTGATCGCCCCGACATCATCATCCTGATGACCGACGAGGAACGAGCGGTTCCGCCGTACGAGTCACCCAAAGTGCTTACCTGGCGCGACCGAACGCTGCACGGCCGGAAGTGGTTCGACGAGCACGGCGTCAGCTTTGCGCGGCACTACACCGGTTCGCTGGCCTGCGCGCCTAGTCGTCCAACCATTTTCACCGGGCACTATCCCGACCTGCACGGCGTCACCCAGACCGACGGCCTCGGCAAGACGGCATACGACTCACGCATGCGCTGGCTGCGCCAAGGTGAGGTGCCCACGCTGGGCAATTGGTTCCGGGCCGCGGGTTACGACACCCACTACGACGGCAAATGGCACATCTCGCACGCCGATCTGCGCGACGCCGACGGGCGGGTGCTGGCGACCAATGACGATGACGGTGTCGTCGACCCTGTCGCGGTGCTGCGTTATCTCGACGCCGATCCCCTTGCGCCGTATGGCTTCTCGGGGTGGGTCGGTCCCGAGCCGCACGGAGCGCTAATGGCCGATGCCGGCGTGCGCCGCGATCCGTTGATCGCCGACCGCGTCGTCACCTGGCTGATCGATCGTTACGCGGCCCGCCGCGCCGGCGAGGAGGCCGCGCTGCGTCCATTCCTGTTGGTGGCCAGCTTCGTCAACCCGCACGACATCGTGTTGTTCCCGGCCTGGATGCGCCGCAACCCGTTGCAGCCGTCACGGCTGGATCCGCCGCACGTGCCCGCGGCGCCCACCGCCGACGAGGACTTGGCGACCAAACCGGCCGCGCAGATCGCGTACCGGGAGGCCTACTACTCCGGCTACGGGCCGGCGCCGGTCATCGATCGGACCTACGCCCGCAACGCCCAGAAATACCGCGACCTCTACTACCGGCTGCACGCCGAGGTGGACGGGCCGATCGACCGGGTCCGGCGGGCGGTCACCGAAGGCGGATCGGACAACGCGGTGCTGGTGCGCACCTCCGATCACGGCGATCTGCTCGGGGCGCACGGCGGGCTACACCAGAAGTGGTTCAACCTGTACGACGAGGCCACCCGGGTGCCGTTGGTGATCGCCCGCATCGGCGAGTCCGCGACGTCGCCCCGGGTGGTCACCGCGCCGACGTCGCATATCGACCTGGTGCCGACCCTGCTGGGGGCGGCTGGCGTCGATGTCGCGGCGGCGGCCGCCACGCTGGCCGACTCGTTCTCCGAGGTGCACCCGCTGCCGGGCCGCGACCTGATGCCGGTGGTGGACGGGGCGGAGGCCGACGACACCCGCGCCGTCTACATGATGACCCGCGACAACATCCTCGAGGGCGACACCGGCGCCTCGGGTCTGGCGCGCCGTCTGAAGCGGACGGTGAATCCGCCTGCGCCGCTGCGTATCCGGGTGCCCGCACATGTGGGGTCGAACTTCGAAGGCTTGGTGGTCCGCGTCGACGACGTCGACGGCGGCCAGGGCGACTTGTGGAAGCTGGTGCGCACCTTCGACGATCCGGCGACCTGGACCGAGCCAGGGGTTCGTCACCTCGCGGCGAATGGGCTTGGCGGAGAGGCGTATCGGATGAGCCCGCTCGACGATCAGTGGGAGTTGTATGACCTCACCGCCGATCCGACGGAGGCCCGCAACCTATGGACGGATCCGGGGCTGCACGAGTTGCGCCAACATCTGCGGACGCAGCTGAAGCACGCGCGAGCCAGTGCAATCCCGGAGCGAAATCGGCCCTGGGCCTATGTGTCTCGTCGGCCACCAACAGCGAAGCGTTCATGGTTCCGCTAGACACCCAAGAGCGCCTGGAGCTCTGTGATCTTTTCGATGAGCTCGGCCCTTCGGTTCCTACCTTGCTCGAGGGCTGGACTGCTCATGATCTCGCCGCCCACCTCGTATTGCGAGAACGCGATCTCGTTGCCGGCCCTTGCCTCGTCCTACCTAGCGCCTTCCAGCGGTTTGCCGAGCGGCGCAGGGTCAGACTGGCCAAGCGCAAGGACTTCGTGTGGCTCGTCGCGCGGATCCGGTCCGGCCCGCCCGTCGGCCTCTTCCGCTTAGGGTGGGTGCGGGCGCTGGCGAATCTCAACGAGTTCTTTGTTCATCACGAGGACGTCCGCAGAGCCAACAGACGAGGACCCCGAAGCCTGACGCCCGCAATGGATGCCGCCTTGTGGCACAACGTTCGCCGCAGCAGCCACTTCCTGAGTCGGCGGCTTGATGGTTGCGGACTCGAGGTTGAGTGGGCCGGAACCACCGACCGGGTGATGGCTCGAGCAGGCGAACCGACGGCTCGACTCAGCGGTCCGCCGGGCGAACTCCTGCTTTACATCTTTGGGCGTCAAGCGGCAGCGCATGTCGAAGTGAGCGGACCACCGGGCGCCGTCGCGGCGGTTCATCGCACGCACTTCGGCATGTGAGTAGGCTCGTCATGCATGGCACTTCCACCACCGTCAGCAGGGTCAGTCGCCGTGGTGACCGGCGCATCCTCAGGCATCGGCGAACAATTCGCCCGTCAACTCGTGGCCCGCGGCTACCGCGTCGTCGTCACCGCCCGCCGGGAGGACCGGCTGCAGCAGCTGTGTACGGAGTTGGGCGGCGACCAGCACGCCGTCGCAGTGGGTACCGATCTTGCGATTCCCGAGGACCGAGACCGACTGGCCGCACGCATCGACGAGCTGGGCGCACAGGTCGACATCCTGGTCAACAATGCGGGCCTCGGCATCTACACCAAGTTCGGCGCCGAAGGCCGCGACAGGGAACTGCAGATGCTGCGCGTCGATGTCGAAGCGGTGGCCGACCTGATGCTGCGCTACCTGCCGGGCATGGTCGAGCGCGCTCGCGGCGCGATCATCAACCTGTCGTCGGTGTCGGGATTTCAGCCAGCCCCGTACAACGCCGGCTACGCCGCCGCCAAGGCGTATGTGCTGTGGTTGTCGGAGGCGGTCAACGCCGAAGTCGCCGACAACGGTGTGACGGTCACCGCGGTCTGTCCGGGCCCGGTGCCGACGGAGTTCCAGGCCACCAACGACGCCGCCTACCTGGTCAACCGAATGCCGGGATTCACCCATGTGTCCGCTGAGCGGGTGGTCGCCGACGCGCTAAAGGCCGCCGAGCATGGTCACGCGTCGGTGGTCCCGGGCGGACCGCAGGTGCGGTTGGCGCTGGGGGCCTCCCGCCACGTGCCGACTCCGTTGGTCGTGCCGATACTCAGCCGAATGTTGAAGCGATAGCGGCCGTGCGCAGGGAGCCAGGGCTGGCGCGACGCTTCTTCGATCGGTTCGAGCCCGTGCATGGGGTGACGTACTTCGCGCCGGAGGCGCGGGAGGCGTTGGACGGGTTGGGCTATCGAGGTTATTGGATGGGCTATTTCGCCGCGCGGTCGGCGCCGCTGGGCACGGTGGCACCCGAGGTGGTGACGGCGATCTTCTACAACTTCGCCCCCGAGCGAGTCGCCAAGGCGCTGCCGACGGCGTGGCAGATCGCCGGTCCCGATGCTGCGTTGCGCGCCCGGCGGGACTCCGCGGTCGCCGCACTACGCCGCTACGGTCTAGATGCAGACGAAAACGTCACCACTGCAGCGGAATTGGCGAGGAAGGCGGCTAGCCAGGCGCCGCTCGAGGGACGACCGCTGTTCGCCGCGAATCGGGCGCTGCCGTGGCCGGACGATCCACTGGCCGCGCTGTGGCATGCCGCAACGCTGTTGCGCGAGCAGCGCGGCGACGCGCACGTGGCAGTCCTGGGCGCAGCGGGCATCTCGGGTCGAGAATCCAATGTGTTCCACGCCGCGGCGCGCGGAATTCCGCGCGACTACGTCGCCCGCGCTCGCGATTACGACGAGGAGGCGTGGCAGTATCAGGAACGACGGCTGGCCGGACGGGGGCTGCTCGGCGACGACGGGTCGCTGACCGACGCCGGCCGGGAACTCAAGGACCACATCGAATCCACCACCGACGCGCTTGCGTTGTCGGCGCTCGACGCGCTCAGCGACGACGAGGTGGAGACGCTGTTCCAGGCGCTGACCCCGATCACCCGGGCCGTGGTCGACGGCGGCGATGTCCCCGCTCTCACCCCGATGAAGTTGAGCCGTGACGAATTACACGACGGCAGTGCGCATTTGACGTCTTAGCTGTTGACCGGGCGCCCGGCGTAAGCCATCAGCCGATCGGTCGGCGTCGCACCATCGGGCACGGGTTGGGCGGGTCCGAACAGGCCCGGCCGTCGCAGCTGGTCTTCGGGCACCGATTCCACCACCTCACGGCAAAACGCCAGCAGGTCCTCGGGCAGTTCGACCGGTCGGTGTTGTGAGCGGTACACGTCCCAGCCGTGAATGGTCAGCCCGAAGACGGGGAACCTCAGCGCCTGGCGCAAAGGTACGTCGCCCCGCATCGCACTCAGATCCGCGCGGGCAAGGGCGTCCTTCAACCGGGCAGCCAGCCCGCGAAGCTGTCCGACCGGGTCGTCCGGTTCGGAGGGCTCTTGCCCGACCTCCCCGCCCTCGGCCAGCGTCACGAGCTTGGCTGCGCTGCCAGTGGTGTGAACCACCAAATCCCGGATACTCCAGCCGTCGAGATTGGATGGCTGATCCCAACTCTCCGAAGGGATCTGCTCTACCGCATCGACAAGAAAGCCCATCGCCTCGCTGGCCCTCGCGCCGACCTGCGCGGCCACGTAGTCGTTCACCGGGAAAGCGGTTTGTAGAAGACCAGGCCGTTGCCCTTGTTGTCGTAGACGACGGCACGGCGTTCGTGGGCGTCGTCGGACGGGCCTTTGACGATGCCACCGCCGCTGGCCTCAACGGCCTTGGCCGCGGCGTCGACGTCGGCGGTCTTGATACCGACGACGACCTGCCCGGGTATGGGATGGTCGACCGCGGTCGCCAGCGCCAGCGTGATCGTCCCGCCGTCGAGGGCGGCGAAGTGCGCGCCGTCGCGGAACTTCAGCGACATGCCCAGGGTCTCGCTGTAAAACCGGATCGACTCATCCAGGTCGTCGGTCGACAAGATGATCATCTTGACTTCGTTGTCGCTCATTGCTGCGTTTCCGTTTAGCCGGCGGCCCATTCTTTGGCTCGCTCAAGCTCGTCGAGCTTGAAGACGCCAAGCTCGCCGGGGATCAGCCATGCCAACGCATGCACGGTATGGGCGACCCACGCCTTATCGGACACCACGGCAATTCGTTTGAAGGCCGAATGATGTGGCAAGACCGTGCCGAAGCCCAGCTTGAGATCCTCGAATAACCCGCCGGGCCCGAAGCCCTCGTAGTCGGGCGCGATGACTTCCACGATCCTGATCTCGTCGCTGTGCAGCATTTCCTCGATGGTGGGCTTGAACTCGCGCAGCTCGTCACGTCGCAGTCGGCCCGACACGCGAATGCCGGTCACTCCCTTCGGCATGTCCGGCAGTACTTCGATCATGGATTTTCCTTCCTTAGCGCCCGCATTGCCTCGTTTGCGATCATGCCCCAAGTCACCGACGAGCACGATGACGATTGCCTTCGAGGGTCTCAAAATCTTGTATTGGACGCTCGGGAGCCAATGTTGTAATGCGCGAAGCCACCGAGTGACGCCAGTCTGAGTTTGAGGAGGGCAGTATGAGAGTCCTACTCGCGAAGCCGGCCACAGGCAGGTGATCGCGGTTCGGAACTATCCATCGGAGGAATCATGACCACCGGACCCAATCCCGTTTTCCCCCAACGTGAGCCGGAACTCATGGGACAGACCGTCGTCCTGATCGGCGGCAGCGCGGGCATCGGGCTGGAGACAGCTCGGCGAGCCCGGTCCGAGGGCGCCGACGTCATCATTACTGGCCGCAATCGCGACCGGCTCGCACAGGCGGCGCGCGACGTTGGCGCGCAACGGACCGCGGCTTTCGACGCCACCGACGTGGCTTCCCTGGAGGAGTTCTTCCGAGACCTGCCCACGCCGATCAACCACGTGATGGTCACGGCCGGCGGCCCCCGCTACGGCCCGCTGCTCGAGATGGAGTCAGCCGAGGTGAGCCAGGTTCTCAGCGATCACGTGGTGCTGTATCTCGAGGTGGCGCGAGCCGCCGCAAGCAAGATGAAGGAGGGGGGCTCGCTAGTGTTCATGGGAGGCACCGGCGGCAGACGCATAACTAAAGACCTCGGAATTGTCTCTGCGGCCACAGCGGCCTTGCCTCCGTTCACGGCGGCGCTCGCACTCGAGCTCGCGCCCATTCGGGTAAACCTCATTGCTGCTGGCTTCGTTGACACGCCGTTGTCGGCGTCGCTGTTGGGGGATCAACTCGAGGAGCGCCGGAGCAAGCTGCGGGCGACGCTGCCGATCGGTCGCGTCGTGGGCCCCGCCGACGTCGCGGCGCTCGCTGTGCACATCATGACCAACACCGCGCTCACCGGCGCGACGTACGACATCGACGGCGGGCAGCAGTTCGTCTGATAGGCAGCGTCCAACCGCCTATCCTTAGGAAACGGTGGGGCTCGGATCAGCGGAGGGTCGGATGACGGCCACAGCAGCGTGCCGGACGTGTGGCACTGAGCCTCTAGAGAACGCCCGGTTTTGTCACGGCTGTGGCTCCCCAGTCCAAGACGGCGATACCCGGGCGGAGTACAAGCAGGTCACGGTTCTGTTCGCCGACGTGGTCCACTCGATGGACATCGCCTCTGCCGTCGGGGCGGAGCGGCTGCGCGAGATCATGGCCGACCTTGCCGACTGCTGTGCCGCAGTTGTAAAGCGGTACGGCGGCACGGTGGACAAGTTCACTGGCGACGGGATCATGGCGGTGTTCGGCGCGCCAATCGCGTTGGAGGACCACGCCGTTCGTGCTTGCCTTGCCGCGCAGGGCATCCAGGAGGAGACCGCTCGGCTGGCCGCTGAGGTCAAAGACCGGGACAGACTCAACCTGCGGTTGCGCGTGGGCCTGAACTCAGGCCAAGTGATCGCCGGTGAGATCGGTTCGGGCGCTTTTGGTTACACAGCCGTTGGCGAACAGGTGGGTATGGCGCAGCGGATGGAATCGGTGGCTCCGCCGGGTGGGGTGATGCTCAGCGCCTCGACAGCGCGACTTGTTGAGGGTGCGGCGACTCTCGGCGAATTCGAGCTGGTTCAGATCAAGGGCGCCGAGGAACCGGTGCCCGCCCGTCGGCTGCTGGGCATGGGCGACGGGCATCGCGCGGCCGGGCGTGCGGAGTCGAATCTGGTCGGTCGGCGCTGGGAGATGGTCGCCGTCGAGGGCTTGTTGGACCGTGCCATCGACGGCCACGGCGGTGTGGTTGGCGTGGTGGGCTCGCCGGGCATCGGCAAGAGCCGCCTGGTGCGCGACGTCACCGCCATGGCAGCAGCCCGGGGTCTGGAGGTGTTCACCGCATTCTGCGAATCACACGCCAGTGACATCCCGTTTTACGTTGTCGCGCGGTTGCTGCGCGCAGCCTTCAGGGTGGGTGATCTGGACGCCTCGGCGGCCCGCGCGCAGGTGCGGGCCCAAGTCCCCGATGCCGACCCCGAGGACGTGGTGCTCTTCGATGACCTGCTGGGCATCGCCGACCCCGAGGTGGCGCTGCCCAACATCGATCCGGATGCCCGCCGGCGGCGGTTGACCGCGCTGGTCAATGCCGCGTCGCTGGCCCGAAAAGCCCCGGCGGTCTATGTCGTTGAGGACGCGCACTGGATCGACGAGGTCAGCCAATCCATGGTTGCCGACTTTGTGGCGGTGGTCCCGCAGACGCCCTCGCTGGTGCTGGTCACCTACCGCCCCGAATACCGGGGCGCGTTGAGCCGGGTGCCCGGTGCACAGAGCATCGCCCTTACGCCGCTAAGCGATTCGGAGACCGCAGCACTGGTCACCGAGCTGCTGGGCCCGCACTCCTCGGTCGGCGGTTTGGCCACCATGATCGTCGAAAGGGCCGCCGGTAACCCGTTTTTCGCCGAGGAGATGGTGCGGGATCTGGCCGAGCGTGGTGTGCTGACCGGAGCCCGTGGTAATTATGTCTGCCAGGTCGATCATGCCGATGCCGCCGTGCCGGCGACCCTGCAGGCCACCATCGCCGCCCGTATCGACCGGCTCGTCCTCGCCGCCAAGCAGACTCTGAATGCCGTCGCGGTGATCGGGTTGCGGTTTGGTGCAGAACAGTTGGCGTTGCTCGATGGTGAGGCTGAGATGGGCGAGTTGATCGCTGCCGAACTCGTCGACCAGGTGCGGTTCACCCCGCACGCCGAGTACGCCTTCCACCACCCGCTGATCCGGACCGTGGCCTACGAAACACAGCTGAAGTCCGACCGCGTCGAACTGCATCGGCGTCTGGCAACCGCGATCGAGCAACGCCACCCGGATTCGCTGGATGAGAACGCGGCGCTGATCGCCGAGCATTTCGAGGCCGCCGATGACCTGCGCGCCGCTTTCGGCTGGCACATGCGCGCCGGGGCATGGGCGCAATCCCGCGATATCAGGGCCGCGCGCGTCAGCTGGGAACGGGCCCGAACGGTCGCCGACCGGTTGCCCACCGATGACGGCCGGGCGTCGATGCGCATCGCCCCGCGGACTCTGCTGTGCATCAACACCGGCCGGGTCGCTGGCACCATCGCCGACAGCGGCTTCGACGAACTGCGTGACCTCTGCAGCGCCTCCGGCGACACAGTGTCGCTGGCGATCGGCATGGCCGGCCTGATATCGGTTCTGGCATTCCATAACCGCTACCGGGAAGCGGCGCGGCTTGCGTCGGACTGCAGCCGGCTGCTCGAGTCGATCGCCGATCCGGCGTTGACGCTTACCATTTTGACCGTCGTGAGCAGTGCCATGTGGGTCGCAGGCCAGGCAGCCGAAGGTCTGCGCTTGGCGCAGCGCGTCATCGACCTGGCCGAAGGCGATCCCACCAAGGGCAGTCTGGGCCCCATCGGGTCACCGTTGGCGATGGCGATCCTCATGCGTGGCAGCTGTCGATATTGCCTCGGCCGTCCAGGCTGGAGGGAAGACCTCGATCAGGCGATCGCGATGGCCCGCAGCGTCGACCCGGCGTGCTATCACATCCCCGTGGTGTGGAAGTACCGCTTCGCCGTCCATGCCGGGGTGTTGCTCCCCGACGCGGCGGCTGACCGGGACACCGCCGAAGCGATGGAGATGGCCAAGCATTCCGGCGATGACTTCGTGGTGGATGGCGCCCGGGTGAGTCGCGGCCTTGTCCTCATCAATCAGGGCGGTTCGCAACGCGCGGCCGGTTTCGCGCTGCTCGCCCAGTATCGTGAAGCTGCCTTGTTGCATGGGTACGCGAAAAACGTAGTGCGGACTGTCGACACCGAGATCGCGAAGGAGAAAGCCAGAACCGGCGATATCGACGGCGCCATCCAGTTGGCACGCGCGGTCGTCGACTACACGTTCGACGCGGGCGACATGCTCTCCCTTGGAGAGGCCACCAGGGTCTTGGTGGAATCACTGCTGCAACGCGGCACGAGCGCCGACCTCAAGGAGGCGCAGGCCGCGATCGACCGGCTGGCAGCGGAGCCGACCGACCCGGGATTCGCACTGTTCGAGGTTCCGCTGCTGCGGCTGCGGGCTCTGCTGGCGCGGGCTCACGGCGATGCCGCGGCGTACGCGCAGTTCCGGGATCGCTACCGCGACACGGCGAAAACGCTTGGCTTCGAAGGGCATATCGCGTTGGCCGAGGCGATGCCGTGACGGCGTGGTTCATCTAGCCCAAGTTAGCCGTCGTGGCCGACGAACCGGCCTAGTTCGCTGCGTCAGCGGCGAGGACATGATTTCTCGCCATCCAATCGTCGATGTAGCTCATCGTGACCGGCAGAGCAGCCCCTGAAAACACCATGTGGTCAGAGCGGGGAATCTCAACGGAGGTGCCGTGCTGGTACCGGGCTGCGGTTCGGCGCACGACTCCGGCCGGCACGATGCGGTCGCACTCGGCCCCCATCACCAGCACGGGGGCAGTGACCGCCGCGAAATCGACAACGGTGGCCTTTGAAAGCCTTGGCACCGCAAGGAGCAGTTCCCAGAGATAGCGCCCGCATTCGCAGACCAAACCGTCATATATCTCCCGGGCGATGTCCTCGGTCTGCGTGTTAGCGATCCAGCGTCGAGATTGCTCGAACGTCGGGGGGCACCACGGCTTGGTCCAGGAACGTGGCCGTAACAAGTGCGGCAGGGACATGCGCAAGGTTGTGCGGGTCGCACCGAGGATGCCCGCCGCCGGGCCGGGGCACGCTGCCACTAAGCCAGCTTGGCGTGTGCGCGCGGCGACCAACTGCGCCAGCAGCCCGCCCATCGAGTGACCTATCAGAAGCGGTGGGGAATCCAGCGAATTCACCAATGCCACCAAGTCGTCGGTGTAGTCCCGAAGGCTTAGTGACGCAACCTTCATCGCACCTTCCTGCATGGGTAATTCGTGGTACCGCAGCGTCGGGGTGTGCGCCGTGTATCCACGCTGTTCGAATGCGGTGCGGGCCGGAGCCAACTGCTCCCCACGGCTCCAGGAGCCGTGAATCAAGACGACGTGTTTGGCTTCGGCCACGAAACCAAGGATGACAGCCAAGGCGCCAGACAGTGCCTCATACGCGTCAAGTTGTTTTGTAGGCGAGAGGCAGGCGGTGGATGCGCCTCCTCGACGATGTCGATCGCCATATCGACTGCACGACGAGACCATCGACAGCGAGTTCGAAGAGCATCGCGCCTCCGGGCGTGCGGAGTCGCGACATGTCGAGAACGCTTGGCTACGAGGGACATATCGCGTGGGCCGAGGCGATGCCATGACGGCGGTAACTCCAGCGGACTGCCCATCTGGTCTCGAAACAGACCACATACGAGAGTCTCAAAACTCCGTGTCGGTCTCACCCACTGTGAACGCCAGCAGTCCCCGCGCGGAGTGTCCAACGCCCTATCCGGTCACTGTTTCGCGGTTCAAGCCCGCGTTGCGAGCCGCCCAGTCCGGTCAGCCCTAACAGTGTGCTGGTTAACCGTAGGCTGGGAACTCCCCGAGAGAGGTGCCGGCGATGGCCGCTTACGATCTTGCCGCGTTGTGGGAGGCTCACTGCCGGTACGAGTTTGAAACGCGGGACGTGGACGCCACCATGTCCACCATGGTGGCGGAACCCTATGTCAACCACATCCCCACCATGACCGGTGGCGTCGGCTTCGAGAGCTTGCGACATTTTTACGCGCAGCATTTCATCGGGGTGAACCCTCCCGACTTCGACCTCCTCCCCGTCAGCCGCACGGTCGGGGAGAGTTCCCTTGTCGACGAGTTCATCGTCCGCTTCACGCACACCACTCGGATGGACTGGATGCTGCCCGGCATCGAGCCCACCGGACGCGCAGTGGAGATTCCGACAGTGGCCATTGTGCAATTTCAGGAAGACAAACTCGTGCATGAGCACATCTACTGGGACCAAGCCAGCGTGCTCGTTCAACTCGGTCTGCTCGATCCCGACGGCCTTCCCATCGCTGGGGCCGAGACCGCGCGCAAAGTGCTTGACGTTTCCCTGCCCAGCAACACACTGATGACTCCGTCGCGGTAGGACGCCTGGCCCACGGTTACGAGCTTGCGGTGAATACGGCTGGCACGGCCTCGGCGGAGTAGGGCGTTAGCCGTTAGGCACCCTGCCCTGCGCGCCTGCCCCAGCAGGCGTGCAACAGTTCCCTCAGCACCCAGGTCGATGGGTCCGCAAAAGTGGCCACGATCCGCTCGTGCTCACGCTGCTGGACCTCGCTCGCCGCGCCCCCGCCAAGTGTGTTCATGACCTCCAGGGTGTCGGCAAACCACCGCCCCCAAGGGGAACCTCCACGAACCACTTCGGTAGAGGCCTCGTGTCGAATCTCTTCCAGACCGCAGCGCTCAAACAGCGCTGGCAGCTTCCGCCCGAACACCGGATCGTAGCCGCGCGAAATCCACCAGTCACCGTTCCGCCACGCGTCGTGGTAGACGTGATAACCCGGATGCGAGGGATCGACTGACCCAGGTGTGCCCCAGTCTGCGTCCTCGTCGATCAGCCAGCCACCCGGACGTAGGCACTGCGCCATTCGCGCTATCGCTTTCTCCTGGCGGCCGACGAGGTGAAACAACAACAGGCGCGAGCACACAACGTCAAACGAGCCAGGACCTAGGAGTTCAAGCGGGTCCTGGAGGATGTTGTGTTGCACCACCTCAAGGTTCGGCAGATCCAACTGTTCGAGGTAGCCGACGTCGACGTCGGTGGCCACCACGTGGCCGGAAGGGCCGACCCGCTGAGCCAGCCAGACCGCCATCGACCCGCGGCCCGCACCGACCTCAAGACAACGCCAACCGGGCTGAACCATGTCCCGGCGCCGTCGTGATAGCGGATCGAAGATCTGCTCGAGGAGCGCCAGCCGAGCGTCCTCGGCAACCTCGCGACCAGCAGCAGCGAGGCGATACCCGATATAAGGTTGCTGCTCCTGCCCGCTGGCGTGCTGATCAGCTCCAACCACGTGCCCTCCCGGTCGCGTCACGGTGAAGCTAGGTTCCGAACGCTAGATGCGGTGATCGTACGCGCTGCAGTTTGCTGTGATGGCGCTTTCAAAGCAGCGTGCGACCGGAGTCAGCCAGACAGGGTCTTGTCCAGAGCACGCGCTCAAAGGGCGAAACGATGACCATCACCGCCATGGCGACTTACGCATACGACCAAATCGACCAGGCCCGAGCAGAACTGAAGGCGGTCTAGAAATAGACCACATTCGAGACGGACAGCCGCCCTCTTTCAGGTTGGCGAATTCCCAGGTCGCAGCGTCTCGAAAGCTCGTCTCGGATACCTACCAAACTCGTCGAGCACCGCTTGTCGGCCAAAACGGACCGATGAGAATCCGCACTCGCTAGACGGCCGATGGTCAACACTGGACCCATGACAGATCCCGGTACGGGCCGTGTTGCGGTCTACCTCGACTTCGACAACATCGTGATCTCCCGCTACGACCAGGTGAATGGGCGCAGTTCGTTTCAGAAGGACAAGGCCAAGGGGCTGGACAAGCACGCGGATCGGCTGGCGCGGGCCACCGTCGATGTCGGCGCCATCATCGACTTCGCGTCGTCGTTCGGCACGTTGGTGCTCACCCGCGCCTACGCGGACTGGTCGGCCGAGGTCAACACCGGCTACCGCCAGCAGTTAGTCGGCCGCGCAGTCGATTTGGTACAGCTGTTCCCAGCGGCGGCCTACGGCAAGAACGGCGCCGACATCCGGCTGGCCGTCGACGCGGTCGAGGACATGTTCCGCCTGCCGGACCTGACCCATGTGGTGATCGCGGCCGGCGACTCCGACTACATCCCGTTGGCGCAGCGCTGCAAGCGGCTCGGCCGCTACGTGGTGGGGGTCGGGGTGGCCGGTGCGTCCAGCAAGTCGCTAGCGGCCGCTTGCGACGAGTTCGTCACCTACGACGCGCTGCCCGGGGTTCCGGTGCCCCAGCCCGAACCGGCGTCGGCGGAAGCGCCGAAGGCAAGGCGTACTGAGCCCGACGCCGAGGAGCCGCCAGCACCCGATCCACAGGCCACGGCCAGCGGCCTGTTGACTCGCGCCCTGCGGATCGGTACGGAAAAAGAAGACGACGACTGGCTGCATAACTCCGCGGTCAAGGCGCAGATGAAGCGGATGGACCCGTCGTTCAGCGAAAAGTCCTTGGGATTCAAGTCTTTCAGTGATTTCCTGCGATCACGCACTGACATCGTGGAGCTCGACGAGAGCTCGACAACGCGGAAGGTGCGACTGCGCTAGGCACCGGCCCGCTGGGCGGACACGAACAAATGCGTCGGGGAGGCCTCCTCGAGCCCCTGGGCGGGTTGGCGGCCATAGCCGGCCATCAGCTCGTCGGACGGTGTCACCGTCACGTCCCAGCCGTGGCGGCGCAACCAGTCGCCGACGTCGTCGCGTTCCTCGAAGTACCACAGCTCGTCGGTCTTGGGGACTTCGAGCTGCGCGTCCGTGTTGGCCATCAATTCCCGGACCCGGTCCATCCGCTCACGCCGCTGGGCGCGGGCCTCGGGGTCGGCGAAGTCGGCCGCGAGCCCCTCGACACCGACCCGGCTGCCGGGTGCCGTGAGGCCTTGAATGCGGGTGAACAGCAGGTCCTGAGCCTCTGCCGGCAAATACATCAACAGCCCCTCGACCGACCACGCGCTCGGCGCCGACGGGTCAAAACCGGCCTGCTGCAACGCCGTTGGCCAGTCCTGACGCAAATCCACCGCGACGCCGATCCGGTGGCACGTCGGTTCTGCGCCGTGTTCGTGCAACGTCGACGATCTTGAAGTCCAACACCCTGTCCTGGTCGAGCTCGTAGACCGTGGTGCCGTCCGGCCACGGCAACCGCCAGGACCGCGCGTCCAGGCCGGCGGCCAGGATCACCACCTGACGGATGCCCGCGCTGGTGGCGTCCAGGAAGAACGTGTCGAAAAACTTGGTCCGCGAAGCGAAGTAGCTGACCAGCGCCTGCATGCGCTGCGGCATGTCGGGTTCGGCCTCGACGACCTCGGCAGGCAGCTCAGGCCCGGAGTACCAGTCCCACACGCCATTGCCGACGCGGTCGAGGAACACCCGCGCGAACGGATCGCTGATCAGCGGATCGTCGCTCTCGGTATCCGCCGCGCGCGCCGCCGCCACCCCCAGCGCCGTCGCGCCCACACTCTCGGTGATTTCCCAACTGTCGTCATCGGTTCTCGCCACGCCCCGACCCTACGTGAGGCGCGGAGTTCAGGATGCCGTGGGAATGAGTAACGCGACGTCGCTGTGAAGATGCGCCAGGCCGCTGTCGAGAGTCGCCAATTGTTCACTTCGGCTTCGTGCGAGCTGAGCGAGGTAGGCATCTGTTATCTGTCGGTGACCGACCACGCCACCGACCTCTACGTCGGCGAAAGAGAGGCTGTCGGGCCAAAACTCGTGGCGGTTCGCATCCTCGATTGCGCCGACCACATCGCGCGCAGCTGCGGCAGATTGGCCAGTGCGCACCAGGAACCGAACCAGGCTTCCTTGCGTGATCGGGCATGTCGCAAATCCCGCGTCGAATGTCGACAGCCATTCTGCTGCGGCGTCGTGATGCACGTGCTCGGTAACGACCAGCGCGATGAGCACGTTCGCGTCGAGCAGTGCCGTCACTCCTCATCCTCCAATGAGCGCACGTCCTCGGAGGTCACGACCGTCCCGACGCTTACCAGAGGCAACCCCGTCCTCGGGTCTTTAGATATCGCGGCGGTGCTGGCGGCCCCCAGGCCGCGTCGAATGAGGTCCGCGACAGTCTCGCTCAACGTGCGGTGGGTGTCTCGTGCAATCGCAAGCGCCTGTTTGTGCAGGTCGTTGGGAAGATCAATGGTGGTACGCACGCTCCAAGTTTAACATCGCTGCATCATGATGCATTGATGCAGTCGTCAGGTCCGACACTTGCCGCCGGTGCTGCGGAAGAATCGCGGTCAGCATGACCGACAACGACGATTCGCCACCGACATCGCGACGACGCCACATCGTGCGACTGGCCGTGTTCGCCGTTTTCCTGGTCGCGCTGTTCTATCTGCTAGCCGTCCGGCACGTGGTCAACATCGAGGACGTGCGGCGCACGGTCGCGGCGACGGGGCCGGCGGCGCCGCTCACCTACATCGTGGTGTCGGCTGTGCTCGGCGCGATCTTCGTGCCGGGCCCGATCCTGGCCGCCAGCAGCGGGCTGCTGTTCGGCCCGGTATTGGGTGTGTTCGTGACGCTAGGTGCGACGGTGGGCACCGCGGTCGTCGCGAGTCTTCTTGGTCGGCGGGCCGGCCGAGACAGCGCGCGGGCTCTGCTGGGGGCCAAACGCGCCGACCGCATCGACGCGCTGATCGAACGAGGCGGGCTGTGGGCGGTGGTCGGCCAGCGCTTCGTCCCCGGCATCTCGGACGCGCTGGCCGCCTACGCGTTCGGGGCGTTCGGAGTTCCGTTGTGGCAGATGGCTGTTGGCGCATTCATCGGTTCGGTGCCGCGGGCGTTCGTCTACACCGCGCTGGGCGCCTCGATCGGAAACCGGTCGCCGTTGTTGGCGTACTCGGCGATAGCGGTGTGGTGCCTGACCGCTATCGTCGGCGCGTTCGCCGCACATCGAGGCTTTCGGAAGTGGCGTGGACACCAGGAGCACACCGAGGCGCGCTGATGCCGTCGGCATCCGTTTGATCACCTACGTTTCACCAGTCACGCGGCCGAACCACTATGCGAAATGCCCCCGTCTGAGCGATTTCTCAACGACGGCGTCTGTTCAGAGACGCAACGCTTGGGCTGCCGCCGTAGCCACGTCACCGCGCAGCTTCGAGATCGGTGGACTGCCTCGCAGATGGATTGCGTTCGCGAGCAGGATTACGTAGGTATCTGAACCTGGGTCCATCCAAACCGACGTCCCGGTAAAGCCGGTGGCGCCAAAGCTACCGATCGGAAAGATCAGGCCGCGCGGCTTGGAAAAGTCCGTATCGATATCCCAGCCAAAGCCAAACAGGTTTTGTCCCTTGATCGCTGGATAGTTGGGAGCGAGTAGCGGATCTGTTGTGTTGGGTGTCTTCGCGATGGCTTCTCGGACGGCATCGTTCGCCGCTTCGACCTGTCGCGCTGTATGTCCGGGCTGCTCAGGAGTCGTCATCAACTCCAAAGTCGCTTGCTTCAGCGGAAACTTGCTCGGGCGGTCCGCAAGTCGATCAAGCATGGCCTGCGCATAGATGCTGACATCGTGCGCCGTCGAGAACACACCGGCATGCCCGGCCACCCCACCCATGCGACGCGCCGTCGTGTCATGCACCGTGCCCCGAAGCAGGTAACCAAAATCGGGATTCTTGCCCGGATCGCCGTTGCTTTGGTCATCAATTGCGGTTGGTGCGATGCGCGACAGAAGACCGGTGCTCCATGTGCCTGAAGGACAGGGGACCAGCACGCGCCCTTTTGGCGCGGGAGCCCAGGCAATCGCAGCTCCTCTCATCGTGTGCGGACCACATGCTTCGGCTGGAGGAAGATAGCGGGTATCTTCCATGCCAAGCGGCGCAAACACATTCCGTTGAACGTAAACGTCTTCGGCCTCGCCGGTGAGTTTCTCGATCAGCGCGCCAAGCAGAATGAAGTTGATGTCCGAGTAGCGGAAAACCTCACCGGGACCCGACTCCAGCGGCGTGGTAAGCGCACGATGAATGCCTTCGGTTTTAGCGGCTCCGTCCAGTCCCCACGGATCTTTGAGGTCGACGTCCCCCGTCTCGCCCGAAGTGTGCGTAAGCAACATGCGAACCGTCACCTTTGCACGCTGTGGATCGTTCGCCGCGTTGAAGTCAGGCAAATAATTCTGCACGGGATCGTCGAACGCAACCTTGCCTTGTTCGTAAAGCTGCATGACGGAAGTCGCCGTTGCGAGGCACTTCGTCAAGGACGCCAAGTCGAAGATCGTGTCTTCGGTCATCGGCTCGGCAGGTGCAGGCAGTCCCTGTAGGTCCTGTTCGCCGGCAAGCTTGCGCGAGCCATAAGCCCGGTGGAAGACGATCCGGCCACCATGCCCGATCACAACCACACCGCCCGGCAGCCGCTCTGCCGCAATCGCATCGTTCATCAGCTTGGAGACCGTTGCGAATTCGGTGGCGGGAGTCGCACCTGGTTGCCTGCCGCTTACTGCTGTGAGCGCTGCATACCTGGCTGAGGACGGCACAGCGAGCGTAAGCAAGGCAGTTCCGACAGCAACGGCCTTTCGCACAGATGCCTTACTGGCCAGGCCTCGTAGACCGGTCCGGGATGAATGAGGGCCGTCGTCGATGCTTACTTGTGTCAGCGTAGCGAATCCCGGCGGATAGTCGACCTGGTCAACCTCGACGACCATGACCGCATCTAAGCGCCACCCACCCACAAGCCGAGGCGCGCTGACGTCACGTCAGGCGGTTTCGCCACCGGGCAAAGCGATTCGTCGGCATCTGAATCGCCTCCATGACCGCGCTCATCGGCGAAGCCACCGACTTCGGCGGCCTCTTGGGCTTGGCGGCTGGTGGGCGATCGCCTTCCCACCACGTCGGCTCCAGCAGCGCCGTCGTCACCGGGATCGCCTGCTCGACGCTCTTGCGTCCCCATCTGCTCGCGCGATCGATGGCCGCGACGGAGGGTGCCAGGTTTGCCGGCGACAGTGTCGGCTCGAACCGGACGAGGTGATCGGCGTAGGGCAGGTTACGTACCATCTGCAGCTGGATCGCCTGGGTGATCGGCACCAGCCACAGATGCCGCGGATCCCATTGCGGGTGAAAGCAATCGAAAGCCAGGTAGCACGCGTTACGGGTGCCCAGCCTGCCGTCGCGGACGCGCTTCCACGCCAGTTCGATCGGGACGTTGCTTGCCGTACCGCCGTCGACGAGAGCCGCGACGTCCTTCTCTTCGCAGAGGGCGTCGAGGATCGGGATCATCCGCGGGTCGCTCGTTTCGTGATGCAGCACACCAGGAATGGCCGCCGAGAACGAGGCTGCATCGACGACGTCGAAGTCTCGGGCGGGGTCGTCGTCGCCGATGACGATCGGTTTGACGACCCGCAAGTCGATGAAGGCGGCCACTTGCCACATCCGGGTGCCCACCACCGGGCCGATGCCGATCGGGCGAAACGGAACCGACCGCAGCTGCAGTGCCGCTAGTGCAGGACGGCGGAACCGTGACGGCAGCGCCGTATACGGTTGTCTGCGTACTCCTGCCACCACGATGTCGAATGGAATCGCCAAGTCCGACATGCGCATTCGTTGGCCGTCTTCGCGGCTGAGCATGGCGTGGGCGAACTGGTCGAAGCGCAGCGCGAACATGCCGGCCAGCCCGTGGCGGCGGCGCAGCCGTTCGGGTCCCAGGATGGCGCGGTAGGACACGGTTTTCGCCCAGGCGATGTACTCCTCGATCGGCACCGGCAGAGCGCGAGACACCAGGCTGCCCAGGATCGAGCCGATCGACGCGCCGATCATGTAGTCGGGCAGCTGGCCGGCTTCCAGCAGTCGCTGCATGCCGCCGATGTAGACGAATCCCGCTCCCCCGCCGCCGCCGAGGACGGTGACGAGCTTCTTGTAGCCGATCTCGGCGTCCAATTCCGCTGGGGAGAAGTCGTTTCCGTGGCGCTCGATGAGCACGCGCCGCTGATCGTCCTGGTCGGCGGCCAGAACCGCCAGCGCTTCTCGTGCCGTCTTCAGAGCCGTGATCGGATCCGACTCCTCGCGCAGCGGCCCGTATAGCGCGTCGACGACCCTGGACCGCCACGGCGCGATTTCGCCGCCGACCGAAACGTCTCCGCGCCCGCGGCTTCCGCCCGGGCCCGCGGCCCCCGGTTCGAAGTCGGCGAGCCTGGCGAAGTTGAGGATGTACCGCAGCTTGCGCAGCTCATCGCTGCTCAACACATCCGGGGCGGAGAGCTGATGCCGGATGAGGCGGTTTTCCATCCTTTGCAGCAGCAGGGCCGGCTCGGCCGACAGCAGATCGGCTGCGTTGAGGAAATCGACCGCCTCGTCCTCGATCTCCTCGATGAGTTCGAGCCCAGCCTCGCGGCGGCCCAGGCGGCTCAGCACGGCGTCGGCGAACGGGATCTGCATGAGGATCAGTCTGGTCGCAGCCCCGGCGGCACACCATGGGAGGGTGCGGATCGGGCCGCATATGCGCGCGCAACCAGTACCTTTGATGCATGCTCGTTCGGCTTACCGCGCTGCTCGGCGTACTGCTTGCCTTGTCAGGGTGTTCTGCCGCGGCTCGGCCGGAAACAGGATTCCCGGACGGCACAAGCGTGCACACCATGGCGTTTGGCGGGCTGAACCGCAGCTACCGGGTCTACCAACCGGCGGGCCTGGCGGCGGCGGCACCGCTTGTGGTCATGCTGCACGGGGTGACCGGCAACGGCGAGCAAGCCGAAAACTCTTATGGCTGGGATCCATTGGCCGATTCGGCGAAGTTCGTCGTCGCCTACCCGGACGGCGTCGAGCGGGCATGGAATGGGCACGGCTGCTGTGGCCGGCCCGCCCGTGACAACATCGACGACGTCGGCTTTATCACCGCGATGGTCGGCCAGATCAGCGCCGTCGTGGCGATCGACAAGTCGCGGGTTTATGCCACCGGGATCAGCAACGGCGGCATCATGAGTTACGCGCTGGCCTGCAACAGCAGCATCTTCGCCGCGATCGGTCCGGACTCGGCCACCCAACTCGACGCCTGCACCGCGCCGCACCCGACGTCGGTGATCCACATCCACGGCACCGCCGACCGGCTGGTCCCATACAACGGCGGGCAGGGCGCGAGCTTCGTTAACGGGCCATCGGTCGCTGACGACAACGCGTTCTGGCGCAACGTCGACCAATGCGGCCCACCCGATATCACCACCAACGCCTCGGTCACCACATCGACAGCTGCGTGCGCCGACAATCGCAGCGTCGTGTTGATCACCATCGAGGGTGGCCGACACGGGTGGCCTGGCGGTACCACCGTCCTCGAGGGAGCGGACCCGACGTCGCACGCGCTGAACGCCACTCCGACCATCTGGCAGTTCTTCGCGGCCCACCCTGGTTGAGCATCCCGATCCGCCGCGGCCTATCCGAACACCGCGCTACGGTTACTAGACGCGATCCATCTCGCAACCGCGGAGGCGGTGTTCGGCACCCGGTTGACCGCCTTCGTCGCCTACGACGAACGGCACCTCACCGCTGCAGCGGCAGCCGGCCTGCCGACCGCTGCTCCGGGCCGCTGAGAGTCGTCAGGCCTGCTTGAGGGCCTCGATCGCCAGCGTGATCGTGACCTTGTCTCCGACCATGGAGCCACCGCCGTCAAGCGGCATCTCGGGCCCGACTCCGAAGTCCTTGCGGCTCAGCACAACCGAGGCGTCGAACCCGGCGACTTCGCCGCGTCCCATGCCGGGGTTGACGCCGTTGAACGCCAGCGTCATCGTGACCGGCTTGGTAACGCCCTTGAGTGTGAAATCGCCGTCGAGCACATAGTCGTCCCCGTCGGCGCGCACCGCAGTCGATACGAACGTCGCGGTCGGAAACTGTGTGACGTCGAAGAAATCGGGGGCCTTGATATGCGCCTCACGCTGCTCGTTGCCGGTGTCGATGGAGTTCACGTCGATCTCGGCGGTGACGGACGGGGTGCCGTCCTCGGTAACCGTGACGGCGCCGCTGAACTGGTCGAATCTGCCGTGAATCTTGCCGACCACCAGATGGCGCACCGAGAAGTTGATCGAGGAGTGAATTAGGTCGATCGCCCAGGTCCCGGCGCTGAGCTTTTGGGCACTAACGGCTGCGGTCATGCTGAGTCTCCTTAGAGTTGGACTAACCGGTACCACCGAGCTAACCGGACTGTAGTCCGGATTATTCCCCGGGCCGGAGATTGCCCTGGCCTGAACCGTTCTGGCCCTGCTTATGGGACCCGCGTCCAGGGTTGACAGTTCTGCGACTCGAAGGCCTTGATCGTTGAGTTGATATTCGCGTACATCGGACCCATAGAGCTATTCGCCTGGACTACATTGTCCTTGTTCGCATCAGGTGTGCTGTAGGTAAACCACGAGCACATTTCGTCCTGGGTCGGGATATTGTTTATCCAAACCCCCCAGGTCGACGCCGTCCCGCCCGTGCGATAAAGGCCCGGTGCAATGTCAGGTCCGACGCGGAAGACACCATTACCGGGGATTGGGTCGTTCGGGTCAGCGACGGCTGGTGGCGCGAGCGCGACAACCGCCAGGCATGCAACGAATACGGCCGATGCGCGAATCGTTGGGGACATTTTTCTCTCCATATTGCGGCCACCCCCGCTGGCAGCGTATGCCGAAGCGTGCTTGAGCAACAACAGATAGCCGGGAATTGGCTTGGCGGCGGGCCCTCAACTAGCCGAGCCGCGTCGACCTCGCTGAGATGCCGGACGGCTCACATCTGCAACCACCCCATGCGCGCACACCCGCTCACGTCCGTGACACCAGTCACCGCTGGCGATCCACTGTACGAATTGCCCGGCTCGTAGCGACTTTTCAGCGACAAGCCGCGACGCGGTGACGGTGAAGTGACCGCGCGGAGGAAATGCAGTCGCTCAAGAAAGCCCCGAAAGCCGTTGCGGCTCAGAGCTGTGCGCGCATGAACTCGAGCACCTCATCGATTTTGGCGAAGCCGCCGAGGTGGCTCTCGCCCGAACGCAGGGTCAGCTCGGCGTCCTGCAGGCGCTCCGCGAAGACATAAGCAAGCCCGCAACCGTTTGAGCTAAGAGGCTGTCGAATTCAGGAGGTCTGAGCGGCCTGCTGGGCGCTTTCCGCCTTGAGCTCGGCCGCCAATTTCCGTCGCGCACTGTCGAACTTGGCGTCTTCGTGGGCAGTAAACTCTCGCCAGGCTTCAGCCTGTTTCGGCGTCATCACGGCGTTATCAACGCCAGGATCGATGGTCGGCTCCTGCTCGACGAACTCACGGTGCAATCGGTTGATTTCGCGGGCGTGACGGGCCCTCAACTCGGCCATTCGCCGGTCAAGTGCCATAGTCGTAACCCTTTTCGCTCAGTGGAAAGATCCCGTACCAGCTGGAACCTCTCATCAGTTTACGCCCAAGCTTCGGATCGTCCCTGTGGAGGTTTGCCAGCTCGTTGGGCGTCGGCCATTCCTGACCTGGGTCACTGTGGTCAACTCGGCCTCGAACTTCCTTGAGTAGTTGCTTGTCGGCGGTGGTCACCTTTGAACTGCGCAGGAGATCATCTATCCGTCGGCGGATATTCGTAAACGAGTCAGCGATGTGCCGTGGATCCCAGTCGAACCCGTACTGGGCCCAGCTGTAGCCACCATCGTCCAGTGCTGCGTGGATCGTGATGACATCGACGCCTGAGCGGCGATAGTAGCGTTCAAGCTCGTCGTAGAAGGCGGTAGCGAATCCGCGTTTTCGAGCTGCCACTTCCAACCACAGCCCGTCGTTGTGAACGACGAGGTAGCCGTCATGGTCGCGATAGAAGCTACGCCCACTTCTCCCCATGAGATCGCCACTACCGCTGAGGATCTCGCCCTCGATAACGATCTCGGTGGAGCTACCCACACTGCGCCAATTGACAGCGAAGGGGCCATAGCGACCCGACAGGTCATCTGCCAGTTGCTCCGCTGGCTTGCGCCACCGGGGATTGCTGGCGATCGCATCGACGACATCGCTGAGCGAGTCTGCGTAGCTGGTGTCCGCGTCCCGGGTGGCCTTGTCTCGGCTGCGGTAATTCTCGCGAGTCAATTCGCCTTCCGGTGGGTCGTCCAGGGCGGCATAGCGGGCAGGTTACGCCGACGGCGTCGCCCGGTACGGAGCATCTGCACCAAAGCCTCGATGACCATCACTTCATCCCAACAGCGGCCACCGAAAGCCGTTGCGGCTCAGAGCTGTGAGCGCATGAACTCCAGCACCTCATCGATCTTGGCGAAGCCGCCCAGATGGCTCTCGCCCGAACGCAAGGTCAGCTCGGCGTCCTGCAGGCGCGAAATCGCCGCGTGCACGCCGGCGATCGGAACGACGTGGTCGGAGTCGCCGTGCCACCACCGCACGGGCACCTTCACGTCGGTCAACCGGAAACCCCAGTCCCGCCCCAACAGTCGGGCATCGTCGACCATGGCCAGGCAGCGACCGTGAAAGGCATTGACCATGTCGTCGACGAAGATCGCCTCGATTTCCGGATCGGCGAGCACTCGCCGGTCGTCCTCGGGCCACCGGCCGGCGTACACCCGATAGGCGTGATGCGCGAACGGGATTAGGGGTGCCAGTAGCACGGTACTGAGCACTGCCAGTGGCCGGCGTAGCTGCGTGAGCACGCGGTTATAGCGGCGGGCGACGTCGGTGACACCGCCGGCGGTGGCCTCGGGACCGACCGACGGGACGGTGCCATCCAGGATGGCCACGGCGGACACCCGCGCGACCAGCGGGGCCAGCGCGCCGCAGGCCAGGGCGTAGGGGCCGCCACCGGACAGGCCCACGATGCCCAGCCGCTCCACGTTGAGCGCATCGGCCACCTGCGCCATGTCGGCGACCCAGTCGCTCACGGCGGCGTAGCGGTGGGAATCGGACAGCCCCGTCCCCGGGCGCTCCACGATGATGACCCGCAGGCCGAGCTTCTGGGCGGCACGGCGCCCAACCATCGGGAATTGGCGCCGCGCGCCCAGGGTGCTGTGGAACCACAGCACCACCGGGCCGGCGGAATCACCGAACTCGGCGTATCCGAGCCGGCGACCGTCGGAGAGATGGAATTGGCCTTCCGCGCGCGGCTTTTCGACGCGCGGAACCAGCGGGGGATGCCGCATAGGGTTAATCGGATTCATGGGCCCTCAGCAGTGTTAGGTGCACTGCGTCGAGTGTCTCATCCCGGCTTGGTCGCGGTGACTAGACGCGTCGAAACCCATGGACCGCCGTACCACATCCGCCATCCGACGCTTCGGCGTTGCACGTTGTTCCAGCCGCGTTCACGTAGGTGGGCGGCGTGCTGGCGGGTCTCCCACAGGTCGGCGATGGCCAGACGACCGCCCGGTCGCAGCACGCGCATCGCCTCACCGAGCGCTTGGCGACGTCCGTCGTGGCTCGGAATGTTATGGATCGCAAGGCTACTGACGATCACGTCGACGCTGTTGTCGTCGAATGGCAGCGCGGTCATGTTGGCGGTGTGCAGTTCGATGCGATCGGCGACGTTCTCCAGTTCGGCGTTGGCCAACGTGGCCGACGGCGCGTTGTCGGTCTGGTCGGCCTGCCAGAGATCGACGCCGATGGCACGCCCGCGCGGCAGCCGCTTGGCCGTGGCCAGCAACACCGCGCCGCGGCCGCAACCCATGTCGAGCACGATTTCGTCGCCGTGCAGCCGCAGGTCGTCGAGGATCCGGTTCCAGACTTCGAACTTGCCGGCTTTGGTCGCGTAGATGTAGAGCGCAGCGCTTGCGGCGATCCCGGCGGCCGATGCGCCCGTCAGCGCTGCCGTCAACCGCTTACCGCGGGTAAGGCTGATCGCAGCCGAGACCGCCAGGGCGGCAGACGCCGCGGCGACACCGATCGCCTGTCGGCGCGCCGAGACGGTGTGAAATGACCCGTCAATTCCGTAGTCGCCCTTGTGTTCCCGTATGGCCGTCTCTGTCATGGGACTCACCAGTGTCCGTGATGGACAACCTCGTTGAAGGGCCGCCGGTTCGGTTTCTGGATCGGCCTGAGCGGGCGATCGGCCGGATAGCCGATGCCCAGGAGATAGGCCACAAAGTAACCCTCGGGCACACCCAGGATGGCGCGGGCTTTGTCCTGCTCCCCCACCGACGAATGACCGGTACCGATACCCAGATCGGTGGCCGCAAGCATCATCGCCATCGTCGCCTGGCCGACGTCGTACTGGTCCGTCACGTTTCGGCGCTCACTGGGCGGCACCGGCAACACGAATGCGATGGCGGCCGCAGCACCGGCGATATGACCGGCGCCCTGCCAGACCGTGGAAAGTTCCTGCAGCTGAGCCTTGTCGGTGACGATGACAAAGTCCCACGCCTGGCGGTTTTTCGCCGACGGCGCCCGCCACCCAGCCTCGGCGATACGGTTCAGGTCATCTTCGGACACCGGCTCTACCGTGTACTGCCGGACATTGCGTCGGGCACGGATTGCATCCCAGGTTTCCATCTCATCCTTTCGTCGTCTGCGCCTCTGGTCAGGCTTGTTTGAGAGCCTCGAGCGCCAGGGTGATCGTGACCTTGTCGCCCACCATGGTGCCACCGCCATCGAGGGGCAGCTCGGCGCCAACTCCGAAGTCCTTGCGGCTTAGCACAACGGAGGCGTCGAACCCGGCGACCTCGCCGCGTCCCATGCCGGGGTTGACGCCGTTGAACACCAGCGTCAGCGCGGGTTCGAGCCCCGCCCGCCCCACGCCAGAGGTGTGTGGCTGACGTTCATCGGTTACGGCCGGGAATCCACCCTTCTACCCGCCCCCGCTGCGTCATACCGTAATCGCATGAACCTCAGAAAACACCCAGCCAGGACCCTCAAATGAACCTCTCGACACTGCCAGATCTCCGAGCCGCTCAAGCGCCCGATGCGCCAGCCGTCGCGGACGACAGCACCGATCTGACCAACACGCAGTTTCTTCACGCCGTACACCGAGCAAGCGCCGTGTTGGTTACGCACGGCGTATCTGCCGGGGATGTGGTCGCGATCATGTTGCCCAACCAGGCCAGCTACATCGTGGCGCTGTTCGCGGCCTGGCGCCTCGGCGCCGCGGTCACGCCGATCAGCCCGACGTCGATGCCAGCTGAGGCGGCCTACCAGATCACCGACGCCGACGCGAAGGTCCTCATCGCCGACACACCGCTCGAGATCGACGTCCCGGTAGTGGCTGTGTCGACCGAAGAACTAGCTTCCGGGACAGCCGCAGCCGTCGTCGAACCCGCGGACTACGGCGACGATGCGCTCGCCCTGCTGATCTACACGAGCGGCACCACCGGCCGCCCGAAGGGCGTCATGCTCGACCATGCCAACCTGAATGCCATGTGTCGCATGGCGATCGACGCGTTCAAGATGACAAGCGCTGACCACAGCCTGCTCATCCTGCCGTTGTTTCACGCCAACGGGATCGTGGTCGGCACGCTGACGCCGCTGCTGGCGGGCGGCCGCGCTACTGTTGCCGGCCGGTTCAGCCCGAAGACCTTCTTCGACCGGCTGGAGCAGACCCATGCGACGTACTTTTCCGCGGTGCCGACCATCTACACGATGCTCGCCGACTTGCCTGCCGAGGTGCGGCCGGACACGTCGGCGGTCAGGTTCGCCATCTGTGGTGCCGCACCGGCAAGCGTCGAGCTGCTTACCAAGTTCGAGACCCGCTACGGCATCCCGCTCATCGAGGGGTACGGGTTGTCTGAGGGAACGTGCGCCAGCACCGCCAACCCGCTGGCTGGCCAGCACAAAGCGGGCACCGTCGGGCTTCCGTTGCCGGGACAGAGGATTCGGATCGTCGACGCCGACAATGCGGACCTTCCTCAGGGTGAGGCCGGCGAGGTCCTAATTCAGGGACCCAACGTCATGCGCGGCTACCTGAATCGTCCGGAGGAAACCGCGAAGACGCTTGTCGACGACTGGCTGCACACCGGGGACGTCGGACGCTTCGACGAGGACGGCTACCTGGTACTAGTCGATCGAGCGAAAGACATGATCATTCGCGGGGGCGAGAACATCTACCCGAAGGAGATCGAGACCGTCGTCTATCAGCTGCCGGAGATCGCCGAGGCGGCTGTGGTCGGTCGCGCCCACCCGGTGTACGGCGAGGAGCCGGTGCTGTTCGTGTCCCTGAACTCGGGCGCCACCGCCTCGACCGACGGCATCCTCGAGCACCTCAGCGGATCGTTGTCGAAATTCAAACTCCCCGTTGAGATCACGATTCTCGACGACCTCCCCAAGAACCCGGTCGGCAAGATCGACAAACCCACGCTGCGGAAGTCGATCGCCGCAAACCTCTGATCAACCACGGCAAGACAACCGCAGACCTAGTCTGGACTATCGATAAGGAGTCGATCATGGGATTCACCGAGCCGAACTTCCCGCGGGTTGAGCCCGAAGCCTTTCTCAAGGCACCGTTCCTGGAACGCGTGAAGACGCTGACCCTGAACTGGGTCGAAAACGGGTACGGCGTGCCGCGGATGGTGCACGCGATCTACATCGTCAAGCTCGTGTTCTTCTATGCGCTGGGCGGCATCGTGGTCGCCACGCTCACCTCCGGACTGCCGGCGTTCTGGCATGTTTCGGAGTGGTGGAACCAGCCGATCGTCTACCAGAAGGCAATCCTGTGGACGGTGCTGCTCGAAACCATCGGCGTCGCCGGATCATGGGGGCCGCTGGCCGGCAAGACCAAGCCGATGCTAGGAGGCATTCTGTATTGGGCCCGGCCCGGCACGATCAGGTTGCGGCCGTGGCGGCGAGTCCCGTTCACCGCGGGCAACCGTCGGACCTGGTTCGACGTCGCGCTCTATGTGGCCCTGATCGTCAGCGTGATCGTGGCGCTGGTGCTGCCCGGTGTGCGCAGCGATTCGCTGTCGGCGGCGCTGCCGGAAAACACGTCCGGTCTGGTGAACCCCGCGCTACTGATCGCTCCGATGGTGCTGCTGGTCATGATCGGGCTGCGGGACAAGACCATCTTCTTGGCCGCGCGCGGCGAGCAGTATCTGCCGGCGTTGTTCTTCTTTACCGTGCTGCCGTTCGTCGACATGATCATCGCGCTCAAGCTGCTCATTGTCGTGGTGTGGGTCGCTGCCGGCGCCTCCAAATTCGGCCTGCACTTCACCAACGTGGTACCGCCGATGGTGAGCAACAGCCCGACACTTCCGCTCAAGTGGCTCAAGCGAGCCCACTACCGCAACTTCCCCAACGACCTGCGTCCGTCGCACCTTGCCAGCTTCATGGCGCACGGCCCGGGCACCGTCGTGGAAATCCTTGCCCCGCTTGCCCTGTTGCTCTCACCCTGGCCGTGGCTCACATTCATCGCGGTCGGGATTATGGTCGCGTTTCACCTGTTCATCATCTCGACGTTCCCACTCGCGGTGCCCCTGGAGTGGAATGTGCTATTCGCCTACGGCGCGATCTTCCTGTTCCTCGGCTTCCCGAACTGGGACGGCTACGGCATCGCGGACATGTCCTCGCCGTTGCTGACCGTCGTGATCCTGGCCGGCCTGCTGTTCTTCCCCGTGCTGGGCAACCTGCGTCCCGACCTAGTGTCCTTCCTGCCCGCCATGCGGCAGTACGCGGGCAACTGGGCGTCGGCGGTATGGGCGTTCGCCCCCGGCGCTGAGGAGAAGCTGAACAACGTCACGCGTTCGTCCCCCAACCAGATCGACCAGCTGGTCGCGTTCGGTTACGAGCCGCAGTGGGCGGAGATCTTCAACCAGCAAACGGTCGGATGGCGGTCCATGCACAGCCAGGGCCGTGGCTTGCTCTCGGTGCTGGTGAAGAATCTCCCGGATATCGACACCCGGACCGTGCGCGAGGCGGAGCTTGTCTGCAACTCGCTCATCGGCTTCAACTTCGGCGATGGTCACCTGCACAATGAGGACATGATCGCGGCGGTGCAGGACGAGGCTCAATTCGCACCGGGCGAGCTGGTGGTGGTGTGGGTCGAGTCGCAGGCCATCGGCAGCAAGGTCCAGCACTACAAGGTCATCGACGCGGCACTCGGCGTGACCGAGCGCGGCACCTGGAAGGTGACCGATGCGGTGGCCGAACAACCCTGGCTGCCCAACGGCCCGATCCCGTTGCAAGTGACGTGGACCCGCCGTGCAACTGACCCCCGGTTCGGGGCGGTGGCGTGACCACTGCGGTTAGGTCCGCCCCCTTGGGGCCGTTCATCGTGGCGTCGTCGCGGCGTCTGGCGGGGTGACGGCGGCGAGGTCGGGGCCGCTAGCTAACTCTGGCAAAAAGCGGTCAGCACCACCCGGCCTACCTCCGACCAATCTCACGATCGTTTGTTCGCGCAGTCATCGACAGCCCCCCGCTCGGGGTGCAGTCTTAGTTGTGACGGCCATCACAGTCGACTGGCTGGGCGGCGGAGTCGAACCGCACTGGAGGATCCGATGCTCGAGCACCGCGCGCACTACATCGATGGACAATGGCAGCCCTCGAGCGGCCCGGACACCATCGCGGTCGTCAACGCAGCTACCGAGGAGGTCATGGGGTCGATCCCGGCCGGGAACGCCGAGGATGCGGACATGGCCGTACGCGCCGCCCGCGCGGCGTTTGCTTCATGGTCGACGACGTCGCCGGCCGAGCGCGCCGGCTATCTGAAGCGGGCCGCGGAGGGGCTGCAACTTCGGCAGACAGAAATCGCGACGCTGGTCAGTCAAGAGGTTGGGATGCCTTTCGCGTTCAGCAACGTGATTCAGGTCGGCCTGCCGGTGCAGTCATTCGTGTCGATTGCTGACATCGTGCTGAGCTTCCCGTTCGAGCGGCGGGTCTATAACTCCCTGGTGGTGCGCGAACCGATCGGGGTAGTTGTTGCGATCACGCCGTGGAACTATCCGCTGCACCAGATCGCGGCGAAGGTTGCGCCGGCCCTGGGCGCCGGGTGCACCGTCGTTCTCAAGCCGAGCGAGGTCGCGCCGTTGAATGCCTACGTGTTGGCCGAGGTGTTCGATTCGATCGACCTGCCGCCGGGCGTGTTCAACCTGGTCACCGGGACCGGCGCCGGGGTCGGGGAGACACTCGTCGCGCACCCCGAAGTCGACATGGTCTCGCTGACCGGTTCGACGGTCGCGGGGCGCCGGATCGGCGCAGTCGCCGCCGAAACCATCAAACGGGTGGCCCTGGAGCTTGGCGGAAAGTCAGCGCTGATCGTTCTGGACGACGCCGATATCGTCGCGGCCGTTTCCGCCGGACTGTTGGCCTGCTACCTCAACTCGGGACAGACCTGCATCGCGCTGACGCGAATGATCGTGCCTCGGTCCAAACTGGCCGAGGTCGAAGCGGTGGCCAAGGCCGGCGTCGAATCGATGATTGTCGGTGATCCGTTCGACCCGGCAACGGTTCTCGGCCCGTTGGTGTCCGCTGTACAGCGCGACCGGGTGGTCGGCTACATCGAGAAGGGCATCGCCGAGGGCGCTCGACTCGTTACCGGAGGGCCCACTGCGCCGGACGGGCTGGAAAGGGGTTTCTTCGTCCGACCGACCGTCTTCTCCGACGTCACCCCGGACATGGCGATCGTGCGCGAGGAGATTTTCGGTCCCGTTCTGGTGATCCAGGCCTACGACGATGAGGACGAGGCCGTTCGACTGGCCAACGACACGATCTTCGGTCTGAACGCCGGGGTCTTCTCGGGCGACGAGGAGCACGCGATCAGGGTCGCCCGTCGGATTCGGGCGGGCCAGGTCCAGATCAACGACGGGGCCTTCAATATCCACGCACCGTTCGGCGGCTACCGGCAGTCGGGCAATGGCCGAGAGTTCGGCGAATGGGGACTCGAGGAGTTCCTGGAGACCAAATCAATGCAGCTCCCCTAGGGCTGTGCGTCGTCCCTGCAACCCGACCGACCAGGAAAGGTCACCTCCATGGGCCTCGAATTCAACCCCCTGCAGCGGAAGACGCTGACCGCGATCGTCGACACCTTCGTCGCGGCGGTTCCGCGCGAGGACGACCCAACGGGGTTTTACGCCGCCAAGGGCAGCGACATCGGCGCCGACGTTGCCGCCGAGCAATATCTCGTCACCCGCTTGCCCGAGGAGCAACTCGCCGGCCTGCTTCAACTGATCGATACCGCCGGCCTCGATCGGGTTGAAGAATCAACCGCAGGCCGTCCGGGAGGCGATCATCGCCAACCTCGCGGGCATCTCGCCCGAGAGCGCGCGAGCAGTAGCCGCGCTGTATCAGCTTTCGGTGATGTTCGCCTACAGCCTGCCCGGCCCAGAGGGCGGCAACCCCTTGTGGGCCGGCATGGGATATCCGGGCATGGTCCAGGCCCCGCCGCAGACACCCAAGACACTTGACGTCATCGCCCCGTCCGGCGAGACGACGCTGGAGGCGGATGTGGTGGTGGTCGGCTCCGGCAGCGGCGGTGGGGTCGCCGCCGCGGTGCTGGCGCAGGCCGGCAAGCGGGTCATCATCCTGGAGGCAGGCGGTTATTTCAACGAGTCCGACTTCGTCCAGCTGGAACCGCTGGCGTATCAGAACCTTTTCTTGCGCGGCGGGTTCTTCCCCTCCGCCGACGGCATGGTCAGCATCGCCGCCGGGAGCACCGTGGGCGGCGGCAGCACCGTCAACTGGTCCAACTCGTTGCTGACCCCGGCCACCGTTCGCCGCAGCTGGGCCGCAAGACGGCCTCACCGACGTCGACACCCCGGCGTTCGACGAACACCTGCAGGCGGTGTTCGACCGCATCAATTGCAACGACAAGGTGGCCACCCAGAACGCCCCCCACCAGCGGTTGGCCGCGGGCGCGGCGAAGCTTGGATACTCCTACCGCGTCGCCATGCTCAACATTGACCCGGACAGATACGATCCGAACCTGATCGGGTGGAGCGGGATGGGCGATCAGACCGGCGCCAAGCAGGGCACCCTGCGCACCTACCTGCAGGACGCATCGGACGCAGGAGCCAAACTGCTGCCCAACACCCGCGCCGAGCGGATCCTCACCGAGAACGGCAAGGCCGTCGGGGTCGAGGCGACCTACACCGACCCGCAGACGCAGCAGAGCTCCCGCGTCGTCATCCACGCCCCCTCCGTCGTGGCCGCCGCCGGCGCCCTAGAGACTCCTGGGCTTCTGCTGCGGTCGGGTATCGGTGGGCCCGCCGTCGGCGCCGAACTGCGACTGCATCCCGCCAGCCTCGTCACCGGCATCTATGACGAACCCCAGGACCCTTGGTACGGCCCCGCGATGGCCGGCATCATGAACGAGTTCGCCGAGGTGAATGACTGCCACGGCTACATCGTCGAATGCGTGCAGCACCTGCCCGGCCTGTTCACCACTGTCGTACCCTGGCTCAGCGGCGCGCAGCACAAGGAGCTCACCCGCAAATATCGGTACCGAGCCGACTGGGTGTTCATCGTCAAGGACCGCGGCGCAGGAACCGTCACCATCGACGAGAACGGTCAGTCCGCACACTGGTACCCGTTCACCGACGAGCTCGATCGGCGTCATTTCCGCGAGGCTGCGGTGACGGCGATCCGCATGCAAGAGGCCGCGGGTGCGCAACAGATCTTCCTCGCGGGCCAGCCCTTTGCGCCGTGGCGGCGCGGCGAGGACCTCGAGGCGTTCATCGAGAAGGTCAACCAGGTCCCGATCGGTCCCGGTGGCACACCGGTGTTCAGTGCGCACCAGATGTGCAGCGCGAAGCTGGGCAGCGACCCGCAGACGTGCGTCGCGAAACCCGATGGCGAACTGCACGACACGACCGGGGTCTGGATCGCCGACGCCAGCGGGATGCCCTGCTGCTCCGGGGTCAACCCGATGGTGTCTGTCATGGCCCTGGCGCGCCGCACCGCGATGAACATGCTGAACCAGCATTGATACTCGTCGTTCCTTGATCCGTCACGGTCGACCCATCCGGCTTTCGGCGTCGGCCTCGATGACCAACCCGGCCACCGACAGCAGGTGCCCAAGGTATGGGATATCGCTGGCTTTACGGGTCTGGGTGGCGCGCTTTTCCGCCGCGTATTGCACGGCCTCGACGAATGCCGGCGTCAGGCGGGCGGAGACGACCATCCGCTCGCGTGGATTTCGCATTCGCCGCTCCCCAGAATGGGCGATTCTGCGTCTTCTCGAAGGGCCGGGAGCTAGCTCTGCCAGTCGCTGGAGCCGTCGTTCTTGGTGTAGGTGCCGGTGGAGTTCTTCACGATGATGGGATCACCGGCGCCGAAGTTGTCGAAGAACCACCTTGCGTTGGTGGGGCTGATGTTGATGCAGCCGTGACTGACGTCGCGCTTACCCTGGTCATCCACAGACCATGGAGCGCTGTGTATGAAGTTGCCGCTGTTGTCGAACCGGACGGCTAGGTCGACCGTCACCTTGTACCCGTACGTCGAGTTGACCGGGACCCCGTAGGTCGAGGAATCCATCACCACCGAGGGCATCTTCTCTTGAACGTAGTAGGTGCCGTTTGCGGTTTGGTGGCCGCCGGCTGCCATACCCATCGACATCGGGATGGTCTTCTCCACGGTCCCGTTGCGGGTGACGGTCAGTTGGTGCGTGGCGTCGTCGGCCGTGGCCACCAGCGTGTCTCCCGTATGGAAGCTGGACACCGTGCCGCCCGCATCGACGGTCACCGCGGTGTGGGCGGGCCAGAAGCTCAGCGGGCGCCAGCGCAGCTGCGTGGGGGTCATCCAGTAGAACTTGCCGGGAACCGGCGGGACCGAAGAGACGTGGACGGCGCTTTCGGTTGCGCCGGCGTCATCGACTCGCCCGGGGAAGTTGATGATGATCGGCTGGGCCACACCCACCGTCGAGCCGTTGGCAGGGACGAACGTCGGCGGCCCGAATGGCGCCGTGCCGGTGAACGGTGTCGGGTCCTGCCCCCCAGCGGGGCCCGCGACAACTGGTACCGGCAGCGGTGGTGGCGCCAATGGCGGCGGCGCAGGCGGGTCCGCGGGTGGCGCGACAACCCCTGGATCGCCGGGAGCCGGATCCGGATCCGCCAGCGCGGGACCCGCACTCAGCACCAGCACCCAGCCCAATATCGAAGCCACTCCGGCTGCCTTCAGAGCGACGAAGAGGCTTCCCCTCGTCCAGCCCGACATATACATCCCTCCAGTCACTTTCTGGAAACAGTGTCGCATAGCGCCCAGGCCATGCCTTTACGGCGGTAGCCGCGTGCCTGACGCCGACGAGTACGACCGGATGGTGCGCCAAGCCAAGGCTGGAAGGTTCCCGGCACAGCGGGCGGTGGAGGGGGCATTTAGCTGGGGTGTTCGAGTTCTGTTCGCGCCTGGTCGATTTGGTCGAATGCGTAGGTCGCCATGGCGGCGGTCGTCATTGTTTCACCCTTGCGGGCGAGCGATTCGTAGGTCGCCTCACCGAGCACATCGCGGAGGTGGGTGATCGCGGTGGTGATTTCGGGAACCGCTGCGGCCATGGGACTGAGCGCGAACCCAGCGATAGTTGCCGCCGGTTCGTAGCGTCCGAGCCGGTCGAAAAGAACGGCGAGGACGGCCAGCGAGGTGCGGATCGTCGTGGTGTTGCCCGAATCGTGGTAGCCGCGGATCGCCAGAGTGAGGTGATCGAATGCGGACACGGTGCCGCCGTGTTCGGCCTCAAGTCGTGCCAGAAACAGCGCCAGCGCTGACGCGACGGCGCGGTTGCCGCTGTCTTGAGCGATCACCAGACCCCGGCCGAGGGCGTCAAGCGCCCCGACGGGATCCGCGTCACGGAACGCGGCACCGTAGGCAGCGAGCGCCCACGCGAGCACGTGCGGGTTGCCTGTTGCCTCCGCAGCCTCGATGAGGCCATCCGCGGAATCCATCGCCTCCCCACCGGAACCGGCCAATGAAAGGGCGAAAACCAGCCATACCCGGATGTGGACGTGGGTCTCGCGGCGGCGTGCGAGCTGGGCGCGGCACAACTCGGCCCACCGCTCGGGCTGCCCGATGGCTAGGTATACAAGCCCAAGCACGCCTTCGGCGCCGTGCGGCAGCGCATCGCGGCTCCTGCCGACAACGATCTGGCCGGCTTCGCTGTAGCCGACAGCCGCCTCGATCCGTCCGCTCGTGTAGCACAGCGACGCAATCACGTACAGGAACGCCAGCCGCGGGTGGTCGACCGCACCGGCGGGCTCGATCAGCTCTTCAGCCCAGACGACTGGCTCATAGTTTTGGACCGAAGCGCCGAGCAACCCCACATAGGTGGCGATGGGGGCGGCGACATCCAGATCGCCGTGGTCGGCGGCCCACCGGAATGCGGTGCGCAGATTGGCCAGCTCGATCGTGAACCAGGCGTAGGCCTCACGCTGGCGGGGGCTGTCCCACAGGGCCAGGATGTCGGCTTCGCGTCCGGCGAAGTAGCGCGAGTGGGCGGCCCGAATCTCGGATGCTTCGCCGCGGGCGACGAGTTGTTCCTCGGCGAACTGGCGGATCGTCTCCAGCATCGCAAACCGGGTCCGCCCCGCCGACCGGTCGGCCACCAGCAGCGACTTGCGCACCAGCGCGTCCAGCAGATCCAGGGTGGCGAAGTCGTCTGCGGCGTCTGGGAATCCCGCTACGGCGCAGGCGCTTTGGAGGTCGAATCCACCGGCGAACACCGAACACCGATCCAGCAGCGTCTTCTCTGCGTCTTCCAGGTGGTCGTAGGACCATGCCACGGCGTGGCGCAGGGTGTGGTGGCGTTCCAGTCCGCGCCGGGAGCCGACCAGCAGCCGGAACCGCTGATCGAGACGATCACGCACCTCGCTGGCGGTCATCGACGCCATCCGCGAGGCCGCCAGTTCGATGGCCAAAGGGATCCCGTCGAGGCGGCGGCAGATCTCCACCACCGCGGCCGCCTCGCCAACGTCGCCTACCGTGAAGCGCGGCGAAACGTTCTGCGCCCGTTCGACGAACAAGGCCACCGCGGCTGAGTCGACGCCTGCGCCGACGTCCAGCGAGGGCACCGGCCACAGCCGCTCGTCGGCGATTCCGAGTCCTTCGCGGCTGGTGGCCACAATCTTGGTCGTCGCCGAGGCCGCGAGGATGGCCTCGATCAGATCGGCGGCGGCGTCCAGCACGTGTTCGCAGTTGTCGAGCACCAGCAGCCGCACCCTGCCCTCCAGGGCGGCGGCCACGCTCTGGGCCACGCTGCGGCCGGGTTGTTGGGTGATGCCCAGTACCGCCGCGACCGCGTCGGGTATCGCCGCCGGATCGGTGACGGCGGCCAGCTCGAAAAACCAAACCCCGTCGGGGTATTCATCGGCCAGCCGCGCCGCGACCTCGACCGCCAGGCGGGTCTTGCCGACCCCACCCACCCCGGTCAACGTCACCAACCGATGAGCCTTCACCGCGGCTTGCAGCTCGGCGACCTCGGACTCGCGCCCGATAAAGCTCGTCGTCGCAGCCCGCAGGTTCCCCGGACTCGCATCCAGCGCCCGCAACGCCGGGAACTCCGTGCGTAACCCTGCTGCTTGTACCTGGAACACCCCGATTGGTGTCGGCAGATCCCGCAATCGCCGCGGCCCCAGATCCACCAGATCAACTCCACCGAGCAGACCCGCCGTCGACTCGGCCAACAGGATCTGACCGCCGTGCCCGGCGGCCATCACGCGTGCGGCACGATTCAGCACCGCACCGAAATAGTCGCCGTCGCGCAGCTCGGCTTCGCCGGTCGCGGTGCCCATCCGCACCGGCAACTCCAGCGCCCGCTGCGCGGCCACGGCGGCATCGACCGCGGATCTGGGTGACGCGAACGCGGCGCACACGCCGTCACCGGTGTGCTTGAACAACCAGCCCCCGTGCGCCTCAATCGCCGCGCGCAACACCTCGTCATGGGCGGCCAGCGCCACCCGCATCGCAACCGCGTCTGCCTCCCACCGACGGGTCGAACCCTCAACATCGGTGAACAGAAACGTCACGACACCCGAAGGAGGGGGCACCTCTGCAGAATCTCACAACCGACACGCTCCTACCTCGCGCTTCACCGGAATCCGGCTCTAGACACCTAGGCCCTGACGTGCTGCATAGCGCGCTACCCGCGCGCGCCGGATCGCAGCGGCGATATGGCGCATGCTGGCTGGCTAGTGGTGACACGATGTTGGCGTGAGCGATGCCCATGACGGCAGCAGGGCCATATTCGCGGCGACGACATGACCGCAACAGAGTTCCGGTGCGGGTCGTGTGGCGCCGAGCTGCCGCCGGACTCACGGTTCTGCAACAAGTGCGATGCACCGGTCACACAGGTCAGCCGATCGGCGGAGTACCAGCAGGTGACGGTGCCATCTGTGCGAAAAGCAATTGCTGTTGGAATTGTCTTGCTTATCCTCGCGGCGGCTTCCTCGTGTGGCTATGCAGCGCACACAGCGGTGAGGGACAGCGCGCAGGCAACGCCGGCGCCAGTTGCGGTTCCCGCGCCTACGCCGGCGCCAGTTGCGGCTCCCGCGCCTGCGTCGCCGGCGCCCGATGCGGCTCCCGCACCGGACTTCGCAACGGTCTCCAAGCTGATGAACGATGCGATTACGGCAGGTACGGTGCCAGGTGGCGTGGTGGTGATCGGGCATGGTGGCAAGGTCGTCTTCCATCAGGCTTATGGCTCGCGCAAGCTTGCCGGCGAACCGGGGCTAGATGGATCGCCTGCACCTGCGGAGCCGATGACCGAGGACACGATCTTCGACATCGCGTCGTTGACGAAGTGCCTCGCAACGGCGACCGCGGTCATGCAGCTGTACGAACACGGCAAGGTTCAGTTCGACGATCCCGTGCAGAAGTATCTGCCTGACTTCAACACGGGGAACGATCCACAGCGTGCAAACGTGACGGTTCGCATGTTGCTGACGCACACGTCAGGCGAACCGGAAGACGTGCGCCTCGACGATCCGTGGGGACTGGACGGAGCCAATAAACCAGAAGGCATTCTCCGTGCCCTCACCACGCCGCTGGAGTCGCCTCCCGGTGAGTATTTCAACTACGCCGACATCAACTTCATTCTGCTTGGCGCGCTGATCGAGAAACTCACCGGCGAGTCAGAAGACGTTTACGTTCAGCGGAATGTCTTTGCGCCACTTGGCATGACAGAAACCCGTTACCTTCCCCCGGCCAAAGCATGTGGTCCACATGTGATGCGAGGATCCGCGGTTGCCTGGGCGCCTGCGCCAATAGGGGGCATGCCAGGCGTTTGTCCTGCGGGTACGTGGAGCACGAGTCTGTTGTCGCGCATCGCACCGACGACACATGACGACGAAAGCAGGAACGATCCGGGCAAGAATCCCGATTTTGATTTCCTGCTGCGGGGCGTTGTGTTTGACCCGACGACGCGCCGCATGGGGGGAGTGGCCGGGCATGCCGGTGTGTTCTCGACGGCGCACGATGTCAGCCTCTATGCGCAGGCCCTGCTTGACCGGCTCGCGGGCCGCCCGAGCAGGTTCCCGCTGAAGCAGGCGACGCTGGAGTTGATGACGACTCCCCAGCAGCCCGGACATACCGCTCAACAAGTCGAGGCGGCCAACGATGCCGCCCAAGAAGCCATCGCGAAGACACCAAACACATATGATCCGCTGCTCGCTCCGCACTATCCGGCGATCAGGGGGCTAAACCTGCGTGGCTTCGGCTGGGATATCGATACCGCCTATTCCGGCACGCGAGGCATGATCTTTCCCATCGGCAGCTTCGGCCACACAGGCTTTACCGGAACCTCGATGTGGATGGACCCACGCTCGGATACCTACGTCATTCTGCTCACGAGCGCGATCGATCCGCGAGGCGATCCACCGATCGCGTATCTGCGAGGTGATGTGGCTACGGCGACAGCCCGGGCCCTGCGCTGAGCAGTGCGTCATCGTTCACGACTTTGACACCTGCGCAAGACTGCCGGTCAGCCAGCTCGACGGTGAGCCCATTGCGTTCATGCCGGCCGGCCCCGGAAATCGCGCCGCACTCGACATAGGATATGCCGCGTGGTCGGTGGTCGGACGCCGATATTGCCCCAGGGGCAACGGCCCAGCGGGCCTAACCGGGTTGCAGCCTCGGTGGGCATCGTCGCCGGTGTCGTGTTTGTCGCGGCGGTTATCTTCTTTTCTGGCTTGACTCTGGGCATCCCGTCGGGCGGCTACAACCATGCCGGCCCCGCGATGATGGGGCCCGGCGGCATGACGGGCCGGGGTGGGATGATGGGACCCGGTCAGACGCCACCCAGCGCCTTTGTCGCCGTTTCGGTGGCCACGGTGTGGACCACGCCGCAGAGCCCGCGTCCGGTCGACCATCCCGCCCTGACAAATCCGGTCGATATTCGCGGCTGGCTGTCGGATATGACGCCGGCCCAGCAGGAAGCGCTCACCTCGGACAATCTCACCCAGACGCAGGCCCTCTTCGGCGACCGCGTCTTTGTGGTGGGGCAGCAGGGCGACTGGGACGAGGTACTGGTCCCCGGCCAGCCCACACCGAAGAACGCGCTGGGCTATCCCGGCTGGATTCCCAAGGCCCAGTTGACGACCGAGCCGGGCTACGGCGCACTGAAGGAACACGCTCCCTTAGCGCTGGCCGATCGCGGCATCACCACCTGGCTGTACCGCGATTCCGGACTCTCCGATCAGGACCTCGAGATCAGTACCAACACCGGGCTTCCCGTCCTGAGCCGCACCGACACGGCGGTTCAGGTGGCCACCCCCGATCGCGGCCCGAGGTGGCTGGATGCCCGAACGGTGGCAGTCTACGAAAAGCCCACGGACATATCGCATCCCACTGGAGCCGATCTGGTCCGGTACGCCGCCGTGTTCGTGAACGTCCCCTACCTGTGGGGCGGCCGTGCCGGGTTCGGGTTCGACTGCTCCGGTTTCACCTCCACCATCTACCAGGTGCACGGCATTCACCCTGCCGCGCGACGCCGACGCGCAAGCCGCCGACAGCCGGGGCCGCCCCGTCGACAAATTCGCGCTGCAGCTCGGCGATCTGCTCTTCTACTCGCACGGCAGCAAGGACCCCGACAATCCCGACGCGATCTACCACGTGGCCATGTATTCCGGGAACGGCGAGATGATCGAGGCATTCGACTCGACGACACCAGTGCGCATCACCCCGGTTCGACTGGACACAGACTACTGGGGCGCGCGCCGTTACCTCGACCAACCGCGGTGATAGACCTACGGATTGCCGAACGATCGGGTGATGATTTCGTATTGGCCTTCGCCCGGATGACGCTGGACCATGCGCTGGTGCACCGCCAAACGGCTGCGGAGCGTGACCGCATCGCCTAATGGCAACTTGATACAACAACCGCTAAACGTCACCGGCTAATCCGTTGGTCTGAAGCATCCCGGGTTTCATGCACCCTCGGGGTTCTGTGAGCCGGCCGGTTGGCCGGTCATGTGTTCGGAATAGTAGTGGGCTTCGGAGGGCATTGAGATAGTCATCAATGGGTCAACTCAACCCGATAAGGACTACCAACGGCGTGCCGTCCCGGACACGAGGCTATAAGAAGCTGTAATCGGGCACGGCCGATGCGCTATCGGCTTCACTTCCTCGACAGGGCGTCGACGCGGCCGACGACATAGGCAACCATCGCCGAATCGAGGTAAGCGCGGACCTCGACAATGAGGTCACCGTCGAAACGGCACATCGGTCGCGCCGTCTTGTACCGCCTTCAGGACGATTGCGGTCGCGCGGCCCGTACGCGCCGGTTGTTGCGGATCAACACGGCGTCGGGATCGGCGGCCAGTACCGGCTTAGCTGGCGCATTCAGTTCTGCCAGGCGGCCCCGGAACGCCACGGTGAGCTTGTGGCTGATGTCTAGCAGGCGCACCTGGTCCTCATCGGAGAGATCTCCGAAGGCGACGGCGACCTTGCCCTGATGCTCTTCCCACACTTGCTGTTGCTGTTCTCGGCCGGCCTCGGTGATCTCGACGATGGTGCTGCGTCCGTCGGTGGGATGGGCGTAGCGCTCGACCAGCCCGTCGTCGGCCAGCGCGTCGACCAGGGCGGTGACCCGGCGCCCCGTCACTTCGAGTGCCTCGGCGAGCTTGGTCATCGTCAGCCCCTCTTGCTGGCATTTCAGGGCGTTGAGCACGCGTAACCGGGCGTAGCTGACCGTGTCGTCGGGAATGGTTGCCTGCACCCAGCGGACCCAGGCCGGGCCCATTTCGGTGAAGGCAGCAACCAGGTCGATGAGACGTGCGTCCCGCTTCGCAGTTGACATGGAATACTCCGCTACTATTTACTGTATATAGCTACTAGTTGATGTACTCCACCAATAATACCTCAGGAGGGCGCCATGACCGCTCACCCCACTCGTTTCGGTATCAACCTGGTTTTCGCGGGCACCGTCGCCCAGACCGTCGAGAACGCCAAACGTGCCGCCGACGTCGGATTCGACGTGGTGATGGTCGGCGACCATCACGGCTCTCCGGCGCCGATGCCGACCCTGGTCGCCATCGCCGCGGCGGTGCCCTCCGTCCGGATCAGCAACCTGGTCCTCAATGCGCCGCTCTACCAGCCGGCGCTGCTGGCCCGCGATCTGGCCACGGTGGACGCCGCCAGCGGCGGACGCCTCGAGATCGGCTTGGGCAGCGGGTATATCGCGGCCGACTTCGCCGGTTTTGGACAGCCGTTCCCGTCAGCCAGACAGCGGGTGGAGGTGCTCACCGAACACGTCACCACGATCCGCAACTTGCTGTCCAGCCCGGACTACCGCCCGGCACCGGTGCAGTCCCCGCCGCCGATCATGGTGGCCGGTATCGGCGACAAAATGCTGTCGATGGCAGCCCAGCACGCCGACATCATCGCCATCGCAGCCCAAGGCCACCAAGACCAACTCGGCGAGCGCATCGACTACATCAAAAGCCAAGCCGGGCCGCGTTTCGAGCAAATCGAATTCGCGTTCAGCTTCTTCCAGCTGTCTTTCAACAAGACACCGGACCTGACGTTGTTGCGGTCAACCTCACCGACAAGCACCGACGAAGAGCTGATGCAGTCGGTGACCTTGCTGCAAGGCTCGGTCTCCCAAGCCGCCGAGCGCATCGCCGCGCTGCGCGAGGAATTCGGGATCAGCTACTTCACCCTCAACATGTCACCAGGGACCACGTGGGATGAGTTCGAAAAACTCCTCGCCACCGCCAGATAACTGCCCATGCGCCCTCGGTGGCGCGAGCGGCCTCGCTGGCCTCCAAGCGCCCGTTCACCGTCGGGGCCCAAAGCCTTCCTGCGCCCGCGCTCGGGCGGCAACGCGAATCACATTACCTCAGAGAGGATTTCGATAATGAGCCCATCGACAAGTGACCGTCACCGCCTCGCGGACAAGACAGTGTGGCGAGTCGGGTACGGCGCCATGCGGCTGGCCGGCGACGGCCTGCAAGGTCCACCCCTAGACCGCGGTGAGGCGTTAGCGGTGCTGCGCGCGGCCATCGACGCCGGGGTCGACCACATCGACACCGCTCAGTTCTACGGGCCTGGCATGGCCAACGAGCTGATCCGGGAAGCGCTGTTCCCCTACCCCAAAGGACTGGCGCTGGTGAGCAAGGTCGGCGCCCGCCGTGACGAATCCGGCCACATGATGCTCTGGGACGACCCTGACCAGCTGCGCGCCGGCATCGAGGAAAATCTCGCAACGCTGGGCATCGAGCAACTCACAGCGGTGAACCTGCGGCTCATCGAAAACGCCGTCCCCGATGCGCGATTCATCGATCAGCTTGGCGCGCTGATCGCGGCTCGCGACGAGGGCTTGATCGCCGGTGTGGGAATCAGCAACGTCAGCCTCGCCCACCTGCAGCGGGCGGTCGAGGTCACCGACATCGTCTGTGTGCAGAACGCATATAGCCTCGCGGATCGCACATCAGAGCCTCTCTTGATCGAGTGCATTGCCCGGGATATCGCGTTCGTGCCGTTCTTCCCCCTGGGCGGGTGGGACGCTCAACGCGACGCAATCCTGTCGAACCCGGTTGTCACCGTGGTCGCCGCCCGCCATGGCGCGCTCCCCACCCAAGTCGCCCTGGCGTGGCTACTGGGCATCGCCCCCAACGTTCTGCTGATCGCCGGGACCACAAGCCGCGGCCACCTCGCAGAGAACCTCGGCGCCGCGGACCTGGCTTTGTCGGACGACGAGATCGCCAGCCTCACCAATGCATTCAGCTTGCCGCCTGAAAGGAGCGCTCCGTGAGCACCGTCCGTTTCGACATCGTTGACACCCTGGGGCGCATTACGCTGGCGAGCCCGCCGTACAACTTCGTCAGCGCGCAATTCAACACCGATCTGGCCGCTGCGGTGCACGAGGCCAGCGGCAGCGAGATCCGCGCGCTACTGATTCAGGCTGAAGGCCCCAACTTCTCTATCGGCGGAGCCAAGGACGAATGGCCCGGCAAGAGCTACAGCTGGTTTCGCACCTTCATCGCCGAGGTCACCAACACTTACCGCGCGATCGAAGCCCTGCAGATACCGGTTGTGGCCGCCGTGCGTGGCAAGACTGGCGGGGGTGGCCTCGAGCTGGCGCTGTCGGCGGACTTTATCGTCACCGCCGATGACACCGTGCTGTGGTGCGCGGAGGTCATCACGGGCCAACTGCCGCTGGCTGGCGGCTACCAACGTCTGGCCAGTCGGATCGGGCCGTCTGCGGCGCGCCGCATGGTCATGCTCGGCGAACCCACCCCGGTCACCACCATCCCCGCGGTCGCCGACTACATCGTGCCCGACGATCAACTCGACGACACCGCGCTACAGCTGGCCACAAGACTCTCGCAAGGCCCCACCCGCAGCTATGCCGCAGCCAAATCCGTGCTCAAAGCCTGGTCGACGGGCGGCATCGCCGCAGCCGACAAACTCATGCTCGACCTGACCATCGGGCTGTTTAACACCGACGACTTCCAACAGGGCCTCGAAGACCCCCAAAAGGGCCTCGACGCGCTGCTAGGCGCACTGGCGCGCAGCGAGCAACCGGCCATCGGCCCCGACTCGCCCGGCATCACCTTCAGGGGCCGCTGACGACGAAATCACCAGTCTCAGCACCGCATTCGATCTGGAATTGCTCGCCCCCGGGCGCAGTCGTCACCATGACCGAAAACAAGGGCCACCCCGACGATGCCGAGGGTAGGGCGCGCTAGTTTCACAATCGGCGGGATTTCGATTATCAAGGAGGCTGTCGTGGAAATCAGCGTGAATTGCTACCTCAGTGACGACCCCACCGTTTCGCCGGTGGATGACTTCGTCGCGCAACTCGCGAAGCTGCGAGACGAAGGGTTCCGGCGAGTGTGGACGCCTCAAATGCACTGGCAGGCTGATTTGTTGACAGTGCTCGCGGTCGCGTTCCGGGAGGTTGACACGATCGAGGTGGCGACGGGCGTACTGCCGATCCAGAACCAGCACCCGATGCTGATGGCCCAGCGTGCCCTCACGGTCAGCTCGATTGCCGGCGGTCGGTTCACGCTCGGGCTTGGCATGACGCACCGCCCGGTCACCGAGGGAATGTGGGGGATTCCGTGGGACAAGCCGGTGCGCCGGCTCGGCGAATACCTCGACGGTCTGCTGCCGTTGCTGTCCGGAAAGGACGTCGACGCGGCCGGTGAGACCGTGACAACCCGCGGGGTGGTGCGCATTCCCAATGCGCCCGCGCCACCGGTCTACATCGCGGCGCTGGGTCCGCAGATGCTGCGGCTGACGGGCCGGCGCTGCGCGGGGACGATGACCTGGATGACCGGACCGAAGACGTTGGCCGAACACATCGGGCCCACGCTGCGCGGCGCGGCCGCCGATGCGGGCCGGCCCGAGGGCGCCGTACGGGTCGTCGCCGCGCTTCCCGTGAGCGTCACCGACGACGTCGAGGGGGTGCGTGCGCAAGCCGCGCAGGACTTCGTGATGTACGGGCAGCTGCCGTCCTACCGCGCCATGCTTGATCGGGAGGGGTACCGCGACCCGCAGGACGCGGCGCTAATCGGTGAGGAAAAGCTGGTTACCGAGCGGCTCGACGAACTGCGCGACGCCGGTGTCGACGAGTTCGTCGGCTACCCGTTCGACGCCTCCGCGGAAGGCCGCGTCCGGACACGGAAGCTCTTGAGGGAGTATGGCCACTAGGTCATGGCGTCGGTTTGAGCAAGCCACAAACACTGCGAAGGGGCAAGACAAGCCGACTGCTGATGAGAAGGTGTGTCCGTTCTGCGCGGAGACAATCAAGGCAGCGGCCATAAAGTGCCGCTACTGCGGCTCAAAGCTGTAGCCAACGGCTATGACTCACGTGCTCGCGGGGTCAATTCAAACGTTAAGTGACACAACCCGATTGAATGAACCATCCCGAGTTTCATGCACCCTCGGGGTTCTGTGAGCCGGCCGGTTGCTCGACATCGGACATGGTGCGCAGCGGGCCGCGGCGAAACGGTGAATCGGCACGGATGCATTCGTTCTTGTAGAGCCCGATGGTGGTCTCGGCCAACGCGTTATCGTAGGCATCGCCGACGCTGCCAACCGAGGGTCTCAGTTCCGAAAGTGACAGTATCTCACCGAATCTCACGCTCGTATACTGAGATCCGGCATCCGAGTGATGGATGGCACCGTCGATCGGATGACCCTGGCGTGACCGCAGCGCTGCGGCCTGGCGGAGCGCGGACTCCACGAATCTGGTCTGCTTGGACGCCGAGGCTTCCCAGCCCACGATCGCCCCTGCGTAGGCGTCGATGACGAACGCGACATAGACGAACACGCCGGTGACGAGCTTGACGTAGGTGAAGTCCGCCACGAGCAGCCGATTGGGTGCGGGTACCCCGAACTGGCGGTCGACCAGATCCGGTGGCCGCACCACCGTCGGATCGGCGATCGTGGTGCGCACCGTTTTCTGCCGGCGCACGCCCTGCCAGCCGTGGCGCCGCATCAACCGCTCCACCGTGGATTTGGCCACCGGGATGCCCTCGCGCTGCAGGTGGGCCCACATCTTCAACGACCCGTACAGCGACTCCGGTTTGCGGCGGCCGTGCTGGTCGGGTTCGTAGTGGCCAGCCAGCACCTCGGTGATCGTGGCGTCCCACAGTGAGCGCTTCGAGGGCGCCCGCACCGCCCACGCATGGAAGGTTCTCGGGGCGATCGGCACACCGTGCTCAGATAGCACGCGGCAGATCGGAGCGACCCCGAAACGGTCCCTGTGGTCAGTGATGAACGCACAGACCTGCGCTGTGGTCAGCGTCGTGAGCGCGGGTCGCTCTCCCGCACGAAGAAAGACGTTGCCGCCTTGAGGATTTCAATCGTCTGCTCCAGCTCGGCGTTGCGGCGCTTTAACGCCCGAATCTCAGCCGCAGCCTCGCTGGAAACCCCGTCACGCTGCCCGTCGTCGATCTGCCGCTGACGGATCCAGTTCCGCAGCGTCTCGGCGTTCATCCCCAGCCGCTTGGACACCGCCGTGATCGCCGCCCACTCACTCGGATAGTCATCGCGGTGCTCCAGCACCAAACGGACCGCCTTGGCCCGCGTCTCCGGGTCGTACTTGCTCGGCATGACATGCACCTTCCCAAGAAAGGAGGTACGCATCAAACGCGGGACGGTTCAGGCTGAGCAGAGGTATCAGGCCGTAATGGCGGTGATCGGCGATGGATGGTCGGTGTCGCAGGTCGCCGAAAAGATAGGGGCGAAAACCACGTGCGCAGAGCGCCTTAGAGCCCGCTCAGCTTGCTGATCGTTTGAATTTCGGTGTCCCGGTAGGGCTTTCCATCGGGTTGGACCAGGTCTTGAAACCAGAGCTTCGGAGCTGTCGTGTACGGGTGATCCCAGGAGTCCCATGGAAAGTAGGTCTGGGTCTTACCAGCGACCAAACCCCAATTGATCGCACCAACGTTGTGCCGCTTCGCAATTGGCAAGACTCCGTCCACGGTACTTCCGAGCGTCCGAGCCAGGTACTCGGTGCAGAGCATCGGCCGTCCTAATGGGGACAGTTCCGCGATCCGGGCCTCAAAGGCCGCTGGTTCGTCATAGCAGTGGAAGGTGACCACATCGGAGTTGTCCAGTTGAATGTTAGCGATTTCGCTGCGCCGCTGGGGATCTCCCCACTCGCCGTCCCACACGCCACTCGTTAACGGTTGACTCGGATCAACCGAACGCGCCCACCCGAACGCCAGCGAGAGCAGGTCGGCGACCCGCTCCTGCTTGTCTTTCCTCTCGACCTTGCGATACGCGCGCGCGGGATTGTCGGGCTCATTCCACAGGTCCCAACCCAAAACGCGATCATCCGTGCGGAATTGGTTCAACACGCCCGTGACATAGTTGAGCAGAGTGCGACGGTAGTCGAGGTCATCGAGGTGTTCAGCGCCCGGGCTTTGCACCCAACCGGAGTTGTGGACCCCAGGCTTCGGGGCGCGCTGCCGTCCCGGTTTGGGGAACGGATCCCAACAGGAGTCAAAGAAGACAAAGAGTGGTTTGATGCGGTGGCGCGCCGCGATGGTGACAAACTGCGCGAGACGCATTTGGAAGCCCCGGGAATCCTGCGCCCAGAGCTGATCGTGCAGGAAAACCCGCACCGTGTTGAGCCCGTGCAACCGGGCCCAGCCGAGCTCGGTATCGATGTGCCGCGGGTCGAAGGTGTCGGCCTGAAACATCTCGAGCTGGTTGATGGCGTTTGAGGTGATGTAGTTGGCGCCGACGGGCCAGGCTTGCGCTTGATACCAGCGGTTGGCTCGGTCAGGCGACCACCGGCTTTGCTCTGCGGCGGCGCGGGGCACCTGCGTCAGCGTAGGACCTGCCGCCAGCAGCAGGGGTACCTTCAGCACCGTTCGACGCCTCACGAAGTGACCATAATTCCCCGAGTGACGTGATCGGCCGTGTTGATCGATTCGGACGGTTTGAGGTGCCTATTGCTGTCTCACGGTCACCAGCACCTGCCACCGACGCCCATTGCTCCCCGGCGCGCCCCGGATGCATGCTTCCATCGGTAAAAGACACTGTCTTGCCCGCGAATCGGGCGCTTCGCGGCACGAGAACCGAGGTGATGGCATGCACGCACAGACCGACACCGACGCCGCACGGGAGTTCGCGGACATCGTCGGGGAGTCCCAGCTGCTGACCGGCGAGCGGATCGGTCCCGACTATCACCACGACGAGGCGCTGGTCGGGGAACCAGTGGCCCCACGCTTTGTGGCCCGCCCGCAGACCGCCGAGCAGGTTGCGGCGCTGTTGGCGACCGCGACCCGGGCGCAGATGCCGGTGACCGCCCGCGGCTCGGGAACCGGCCTGTCGGCGGCCGCGCGGCCCTGCCCGAACGGCCTGCTCATCTCGTTCGAGCGGATGAACCAGATCCTTGAGATCGACGCCGACAACCAGGTCGCGGTCGTACAGCCCGGGGTCACCCTGGCCGACCTCGACACCGCCACCGCCGCAGAAGGGTTGGTGTACACCGTCTTTCCCGGCGAGCTGAGCGCCAGCGTGGGCGGCAACGTCGGCACCAACGTCGGCGGCACGCGCACGGTCAAGTACGGGGTGACCCGCCACAACGTGCTCGGGCTGCAGGCCGCGCTGCCCACCGGCGAACTGATCCGCACCGGCGGCAAGATCACCAAGCTGTCCACCGGCTACGACCTGACCCAGCTGATCATCGGCTCGGAGGGCACCCTGGCGCTGGCCACCGAGGTCACCGTGCGGCTCTACCCGCGGCTGGCGCACGCGGCGACGCTGCTGGTCTCGTTCCCCGATCTGCCCGCCGTGATGCGGGCGGTGCCCGCGGTGGTGCGCAGCGGCGTGGACCCCAACATCCTCGAATACGTCGACAAGCTCACGCTGGCCGCGATCAGCTACGCCCAGAACCTGAACCTGGGCATCCCCGACAACATCCGCGAGGCCGCTGAGGCGCACCTGGTGATCGGCGTGGAGAACCGCGACCATGACCGCCTCGACGACGACGTGACGATGCTTGGTGAGCTGCTCTACTCGCTGGGCGCGATGGATTTGTATGTGCTGGAAGGCAATTCTGCACACGCACTGATCGAAGCCCGGGAGAAGGCGTTCTGGACCGCCAAGGCAGCCGGCGCCAACGACGTCATCGACGTGGTGGTCCCACGCGCGCAGATGCACCAATTCTTCACCCGAGCACAAGAACTCGCGCAAAAAGCCGGCGCTGGAGTGGTCGGGTGCGGGCATGCCGGCGACGGCAACGTGCACCTGGCGGTGTTCTGCGGCGACGACGACGTCCGCCACCGGCTGCTGCACGACACCTTCGCTGCCGCGATGGAGCTGGGCGGGGCGATCTCCGGCGAGCACGGCCTGGGCCGGATCAAGATGCGACACTTCCTGGAGCTGGAGGATCCGGTCAAGATTGCGCTGATGCGCCGCATCAAGGATGCATTCGACCCCGCCGGCGTCCTCAACCCCGACGCGCTGCTCGACGGAAAGGCAACCCGATGAGCAACGGCGCGGAGGCGCTAGCAGACTGGTCGGCTGCGACGAAAGTCGATGCGTTGCTGCGCAACTACGCCGGCGACGTGCCGGGCGCGGCCGTGCTGGTGCTGCGCGACGGTCAGTCGGTCGTGCGCGCAAGCTACGGCCTCGCGGATCTGGAAACGCATACGTCCGCCACGGCTGAGACGAACTACCGGCTGGCATCGGTCACGAAGCAGTTCACTGCCGCGAGCATCCTGCTGCTGGCCGAGGACGGCCGCCTCACCCTCGATGACCGCGGCCACACGTGGCTGCCCTCGCTGCCGAAGGCCGCCGAGACGGTGACGATTCGCCACCTGCTCACACACACTTCGGGGCTCATCGACTACGAAGACGTGATCCCGGAAAGCTTCGACGCGCAGTTGCACGACGCGGATGTGCTGCGGCTGCTGGAAACGCAGGATCGCACCTACTTTCGCCCCGGCACCGGCTATCGGTACAGCAACAGCGGCTATGCCTTGCTGGCACTGATCGTGCAGCGCGCGTCGGGGAAGACCTTCGCAACGTTCCTGCGTGAACGCATCTTTCAACCGCTCGCCATGTTCAACACCGTGGCGTACGAGGAAGGTATCTCGACGGTGAACAATCGCGCGTTCGGCTATACGGAAGAGGCGGGCCGCTGGAACCGCACGGACCAAGACCAGACGAGTGCGGTGCTCGGTGACGGCGGAATCTATTCGTCGATAGACGATCTCGCGAAATGGGATGCCGCGCTGTACGACGCGCGCCTGCTGCATCCGAGCTCATTACGGGCGGCGTTCACACCCGCGACGCACACCGACGATCCCGAGATCGAGTACGGCTACGGCTGGCGCATCACCGGCGAGACGCTGTGGCACTCCGGCGAGTCGGTGGGTTTCCGCAATGTGATCGTGCGCTACCCGAAGCGGCACATGACGGTGGTCGTGCTGACCAATCGGAACGAGCCTGAGCCGTACCAGCTCGCGCTGGAAATCGCCAAGCCGGTTATCGCTTCTCGATCGCCCTGATCGCGCGCGAGCGTTCTTCTGCGATGGCCGACACTACGACCGGCCGAAGGCACTGCCCATTCGTTGTTTGAAGGCGTCGTCGAAACGGTGGTAGGTGCTGCGCAATGTGTGGCCCGGCCAGTGGCGCGCAAGGAGCTCGACGGGTAGCAGTGGGTCGAGCTGAAGATGGCGGACCACCTCGATGGACAAGGCGAACTGGTACCTGAAGCTTTCGGTCGAATCGTTGGGTTTACTCGGCCTGAGTTCGATGTTCATCGCCTCGATGAGTCCCCTGGCATCGTCTATCCACTCATCAAGAGAAAACAGCGATCGCACCTTAGCGGCGGTAATGTCCGTGGCCGCGCGGTGAAAGTGGATGCACTGCTGGTCGACCACCACCCGCGATGGTGGAAGCCGTTGCGGGTCAAGGTTATCCGGACGTATCCACACGCCCTCTCGAAGCTCGGCCAGGTGCAGCGCTATCGCTGCCTTCCTAAGCTCGAGGCGATCAGGTGCCCTCCGACGATCCAGCGAGACGATCGCAAGTTCCCATGTTCCGTCCCATCGGACGGCCGCCGCGTCGTCGATCCGGGACGCCTCGTCGACACGGTGGCGACGTTCCAACAAGCGCCCGGCGAGCGCGTAGCTGCCACCGTCGCCGGTGAGTTCGCCATTCGAGACCATCCGCCAGAGGCATGTGCGGGCTGCGCCGGCGCTGATCCCGAACAAGGAAGCCACTGCGACAAGCTCCGCCACAGTAAGACGAGCATGGTCGGCACCCAATAAGGCCGATGCGAGCACCGATCGCGCACTTAGCGGTCGGTTGCCGATCGCGGCGCTGACGCGAGTTTGAGGTACTGCGGACACGGATCTATCTTCCAGATCATGGCGTGGGCACCGAATGCAATGCTCGCAGGATATCACATAATCGTTGACACGTGATTGTTGTAGTGTGATACTGACAAGCATGGCGTCGCCGACGAAGTCGTTGGTAGCTGACGATGTGGAGATCGTTCGGCGCATCCTTGCCCATGTCGATGCCGGCACTACCGATGAGGGCGCCGGTTGGCGTGAGCCCGTCGAAAACTACCTGAACCCAGGCCGGTTCACCGACGAACTCCGGACGCTACGCATGATGCCGAGCGTATTTGTTCCCGCCGCGACGATCCCGAACCCGGGCGACCACGTCGAACGAGTCACCTTCGGGGTGCCCTTATTCGCTGTGCGTGGGCGTGATCAACGGGCGCGGGTGTTCCGCAACGCGTGTCGACACCGCGGGTTTGCCCTTGTCGACGACGCTGGTTGCTCCCACGCGCTGGTGTGCCGCTACCACGGCTGGACGTATCGTCTGGACGGTTCCCTCTCTCATGTGCCGCACGCGGACGCTTTCCCCCATCTGGACATTTCTACCCACGGCCTGGTCGAGGTAGTAAGCCACGAAGTGGACGGGCTCATCGTCATCGGCGCGCTCGACTCTCCTGGCACCTGCTTCATGCAAGCCCCGGGGGATGAGGCGACGGCCGCGCTGACCGACGGGACTCCGTGGCGGGACAAGCTAGCGCCGGCTAAGCGATTGGTGTCCATTGAGGCCACTCCGCGAGCAATGAACTGGAAGGTGCTCGTCGAGCAGTTCCTGGAGGGCTATCACCTCCGCTCGACGCACAGAGACACCTTTTTCCCGGTGCAATACGACGATCTCAACGTGGTCGAGATGTTCGGCCCCAATAGTCGTATCACGTTCCCATACCGCAATATTGAACGGCTCCGCGACCGCCCAGAGACCAGCTGGACGACGGACGCGCGGGTGACCTATGTCTACCAACTGTTCCCCAACGTCATGTTGGCAACGTTTCCGGATTTCGTGCTGATGGTCGTGATCGACCCGGTCGACGTCGACCACAGCACGGTTATTGTCTATTCGATGGCCAAAGCTGACGTTGCCCAGCGAGCATCGCCCACCACCGAACCGAACAACCCTTTGGGCGCGGATAGCCTCTTTGCGCGCGGTGTGCTGGAGGACAACGAGATGTCAGCGGGTGTACAACGCGGCTTGCATGCCAGCGCGAACAAGTTTCTGGAGTTCGGACGGCACGAGAGCGCGATCGGGCATTTCCACGCCACCCTTGACGAGCGTCTGGCCCGATTGACCACCGCCTGAGCGCAGCAGCCGGTGTGACGTTATTCGTCGACGCCGCAATGATATTCGATGATTCCTCAGAGTTCTCGGCTGTGAGCGCGCCCTTCCGGCCCAGTCTCCGGGCAGCCTGGACGTGGCCGATAGGTTTCTTCCGGCGGTGAGCGGGCGATTGCCTTCTCAGCTGACCGATACGCCCTCCGCATTACCCAAACAATCTTGAGTTCTCGGCGCCAACCGCCTCTTCGACCTGTCGGCGATCAGCTTCACGCCGTTCGGATGAGCAGGCCGGCGGGCGGGCCGGCCGGCGGCGGGAGCGCGAGCGGCGCATCGCCGGGAGAGATGCGTCCAAGCACATGCGGTCCGGTGAGTAGCGGCACCTGGTACCAGGCGAGGAAGCCGATCAGCGCCATCAGGTAGGCCTCCTTGGCCTGCGCGGGCAGGCCGCGCTCGTCGCTGACGATGATCGAAATGCGGCGCTCGAGCGCGGCGAGCAGCGTCGGGTTGCGGACGCCACCTCCGGACGCAACGACCTCGGCGGGCGCGTACGGCGCGAGCGCGTCGGCGACGGTGATTGCGGTTAGCTCCGTCAGCGTTGCCAGCAGGTCCTCCGGCGCGAGATCGGGCAGGTCGCCCAGGCGGAAGTGCTCGCGGCCGGTCGACTTGGGCGGCGCGAGCGCGTAGTAGGGGTCGTCGAGCAGGCCTTGGAGAAGCGCTGCGTCCGGCGTGCCGCGGGCGGCGAGCCGGCCGTCCTCGTCGCTCGCCTGACCGGTCGTGCGGCGCGCCGCCTCGTCGAGCAGGCAGTTGGCCGGGCCGGTGTCGAATGCGAGCGGGGGACGGCCGCGGCGGACGATCGTCACGTTCGCTATCCCTCCGAGGTTGAGCGCCGCGCGCGTGTGCTCGCCCCGGAGCCACAGGTCGTCGAGGATCCCGGCGAGCGGGGCGCCGTGGCCGCCGGCGGCGATGTCGCGCCCGCGGACGTCGGAGATGACCGGCAGCCCGGTCGCGTCAACGATCCACGCGGGCTGCCCGAGCTGCAACGTCCCCTTCGCCTCGCCGTCCTGTACCCAGTGGTGGACCGTCTGCCCGTGGCTGACGACGAGGTCGGCAGGCAGCAGCTCGGCGGCGAGCTCCGCCGAGGCCTGCCCGATCAGCTGGTCAAGCTTGCACAGCTCGCCAGCCGTGGTCGGGCCCAGCGAGGCGTGCAGCCGCGCGCGCACCTCGTCGGGCCACGGCCGCTCGATATGACGCAGCGGCGACATCGCGACCGCACCGTCGTCCCACTCGAAGTTCGCCAGCGCCGCGTCGAGGCCGTCCATCGACGTCCCCGACATCAACCCGACCACCCTCATGTCCCACCGAGCGCGTCCCGCACGCGTCCGCGCGCCCGGTCGAGCCGGACGGCGGCCTCGGCCGCGTCGACGCCCGCGAGCAGCGCGACGATCGCGGTCTTGGCGTGACCGCCCGCGGCGGCGAGCGCGGCGGTCGCGGCCTCCTCGTCGACGCCGGCCGCATCGCGGACGATCCGCACCGCGCGGCGGCGCACCTTCGCGCTGATCGGGCGCACGTCGACCATCCGCGGTCCGTAGGCCTTGCCGAGCGCGATCATTACGCTCGTCGAGAGCGCGTTGAGCACAACCTTCTGGGCCGTCCCCGCGGTCAGCCGCGTGGAGCCGGCGAGCACCTCGGGCCCGGTCAGCAGCTCGATCACCACGTCGGCAAACGCCTCGCTGCCCGGGTTGTTGACGATCGCGACGGTAAGCGCGCCCGCCGCGCGCGCGTGCTCGAGCGCCCCGAGCACGTACGGCGTGCGGCCCGACGCCGTGATCCCGACGAGCGCGTCGGCGGCGGTCAGGTCGGCGAGATCGGCGGGGTCGAACGCGTCCTCCGCGCCCTCGATCGCCTCGGTCAGCGCCGCCGGCCCGCCGGCGATCACGCCGCGCACGAGGTCGGTGCCGAACGTCGGCCCGCACTCGGCCGCGTCGAGCACGCCGAGCCGCCCGGGCGTTCCGGCGCCCGCGTAGATCAGGCGGCCGCCGCACTCGAGCCGCGCGGCGATCGCTTCGGCCGCCGCCGCGATCCGCGGGACCGCCGCCGCCACCGCGACGTGCGCCTCGCCCTCGGCGGCGACGAGCAGCGCGACGACCTCGCCGATAGGCCGCGCGTCGAGGTCGTCCAGGTCTGGCCGCGTGGCCTCGGTGGCGAGCGCGTCGAGCCCTTGCGGGACAAGGGCATTGGCGGCCGCCTGCACGCGGATCACGTGCGGCTCGTGGATCGCCCCCAGCCGGAGTGCGCCGTCGAGCGCGTCGCCGGCGGCCGGGACGAGGTCGAGCTGCGCGCGCAGCGCGCGAACCCTCCAAGACCCCCGCCAGGCCGCCGACCATCGCCACCGGGCCATCCCCGACCGCGCGGGCGGTCGCGGCGAGCGCCTCGGCGGCGGCGCTGACGATCGCCAGCGCCGCGGCGTCGCCCTCCGCAGCGAGGACGTCGGGCGCGAAGGACGCGAACGCGGCGGCACCGGTGAGCTGCGCGGGCCAGCTCTCCGGCGCGCCGAAGCGGGCGCGGGCGGCGTCGAGCAGCGTGGTGCACGGGCCGCGGCCGTCGTGAGCGCGCAGCGCCGCGCGCAGCCCGGCGGCGCCGATCCACGCGCCGCCGCCCTCGTCGCCCAGCCCCGGGCCCCAGCCGTCGGCGGTCCGCAGCGCGCCGTCCGCGCCGATCGCGAGCGCCACGACGCCGGTGCCCGCGATCAGCACGACGCCTGGCTTCCCGTTCAGCGCGCCCGCGTGCGCGATCACGGCGTCGCTGGTGACCGCGACGCGCTGCGCCCGCAACGAGGTCAGCAGCGCAGCGGCCAGCGCGCGCGCCGCGTCCGGCGCCCTCAGCGCCCCGGCGGCGCCCACGATCACCTCGTCGACGGGGCCGAACTCGCGCGCGACGGCCAGGATCGCCGCCTCCGCGGCCCGCATGCCCTCAGGCGCCGCGAGCCCGGGCGCGCCCGCCCCCTCGGCCCTCCGGCCGCCTGCCGCGGCCCGGCAGGACGTCTTGCCGAGGTCGACGGCCAGGATCACCGCACCCATCCTTTCATGAGGGGCGGCAAGTCTTACCCAGCTTGATGAGGCAGCCCGTGAACCTGGGGTCGTTCGCCAGCACGGATGCATTGGCGTCGGTGGTATCTGAATGCGACTCACCTGTCAACGATGTCGAGGACTCAGACACCTCCAAGCGCGCTGACTCCGGCTGTTCAGCTGCGGCCGTTGGCCGGGGCGAGGCGGGCCATCCCGCGCATGATCCATGGTGTTCGCCTGGCGATCACCTCGACGGCACGGTCCGAGCGGCGCATCGCGGTCCGACGGCCGGGGGTCGGCATTGATGCCAGCTCTGCCTCGGCCGATCCCGCCCGCGCGCCGTGGCGATCGACCGCCAGGAGTTGCCAGCTGCCGGGCACGCCACGCAGCTCGACGCTGCCGCGGTCCTCGAAGCCCGTGCCCGAGCCGACGACCAGGTCACGCACAGTGCGGGAGACAAGGATTTCGCCCGCCCCTGCCTGGCCGAGGATCCGCGCCGCGATGTGTACCGCGATTCCCCCGATGTCGTTGTCCATCAGTTCGCACTCGCCGGTGTGGATGCCAGCGCGGATCTCAATGCCCAGCGTTTCGGCCTCAGCACGCAACGCCTCGGCGCAGCGGATGGCCTGTGTCGGGCCGTCGAACGTGGCGAGGTGGCCGTCGCCGGTGCTTTTGACCACCGTGCCACCGAATCGTTCCGTGAGTTCGACGGTGATCTCACCCAAGCGGTGCAGCACCGCCCGCCATCGCTCATCGCCGGTCGCTGCGGCGCGTTCGGTCGACGCGACGATATCGGTGAATAGCACGGTGCGCAGGGCGCGATGGGACTGTGCCGGCGCGGCATGGCTGCCGGTGAGGAACTCCTCGATCTCGGTCAAGATCTTGTCGGGCTCGGTGAACCAGGGCGCGTGCTCCGCGCCGTCGACCTCGAGGTACCGCGCGCCGGGAATATGGTCGGCGAGGTACCGGCCGCCCTGCACCGGCATGAGGTCCTCGCGGGCATGGATGACCAGGGTGGGCGCGGTGATCGTCGGCAGGATCGGCCGCACGTCGATCCGGAGGCTCGATTCCAGTGTCGCTTGCAGCATCCCCGGGCTCGCGCACATGCGCTCGACCATGCCGAGCTGGCGCATCGAGCGGACCGACGGGAACCACCACTTGGCTGTTGCGCCGCTGCCCCACGCCGAGAGGGCGCCGCGGCCCATTTCCTGGAGGTTGGCGATCTGCTTCGTCGACGGCGTGTAGTCGTCACCCAGCTCGACCACCAGGCGCGCCCGCAGCTCGGCCGGGTCGTGATCCAAGTCGTCCCAGCTGGCGCCGGGCACGGCCGCGAACGAGCCGTAGAGGATCAGCGCCCGCGTTCGCTCCGGTCGTTTTGCCGCAAACACGATGGCCTGTGGGCCGCCCTCGCTCATACCGAAGACGGCCGCTTTTGCGAAGCCGGCGGCGTCCATGACGGCCTCGATCTCGGCCGCTCGCTCTTCGAGCAAACGAACTTTCGGGATGGGGTCCGACAGCCCGACCCCAGCCTTGTCGAACAAGAGGACCCGACAGTACGTGGCGAGCCGCTCGAAGAAGGCCTTGAATTCGGGCAGGGTCCAGAACAGCTCGATGTGGGTGACCATCGGCCCGACGAAGACGAGTTCGACCGGCCCGTCGCCGAACACCTGATACGCCAGGCTCAGATCGCCGCACCTGGCGTATGCCGTTTCCGCCATGGCATGAGCGTACTGCTGATCCCACCGCTCGCCGGGGCACGAGCGATGGGCCCCGGGTATTTCCACTTAGTGATTGCCCAGGCAGCTAGTCCGGGCGGGGTCGGGGCCTGGGACGTTGGGTGTTGCTCCTCCGGCTGTTCATCTGCGACCGTTGGCCGGGGCGAGGCGGGCCACCCCGCGCAGGATCCACGGTGTGCGCCTGGCCATCGCGGCCACGGCGCGGTCCGAGCGGCGCATCGCGGTCCGAGGTCCGGGAGTGGGAGTTGACACCAGTTCCGCCTCGGCCGATCCCGCCCGCGGGCCGTGGCGGTTGACCGCCAGGAGCTGCCAGGTGCCGGGCACGCCGCGCAACTCGACGCCGCCGCGGTCCTCGAAGCCCGTGCCCGAGCCGACGACCAGGTCGCGTACGGTGCGCGAGACAAGGATCTCGCCGGCGCCGGCCTGGCTGCAGATTCGCGCGGCGATGTGGACGGCGAGCCCGCCGATGTCGGCGTCGAGCAGTTCGCATTCGCCGGTGTGGATGCCGGCGCGGATCTGGATGCCCAGTGTCTCGGCGTCGGTGCGCAACGCCTCGGCGCAGCGAATGGCCTGCGTGGGGAGGTCGAACGTGACGAGGTGGCCGTCGCCGGTGCTCTTGACCACCGTGCCGCCGAATCGTTGCGTGAGGTCGGCGGTGATCTCACGAAAGCGCTGCAGCACCGCACGCCAGCGCTCGTCGCCGCTCGCCGCGGCGTGTTGCGTGGACGCGACGATGTCGGTGAACAGCACGGTGCGCAGGGCGCGATGTGCCTGTGCCGGTGAAGCGTGGCTGCCGGTGAGAAACTCCTCGATCTCGGTCAGGATCCTGTCCGGATCGCTGAACCAGGGCAGGTGGTCTGCGCTGTCGACCTCGAGGTACCGCGCGCCCGGGATGTGGTCGGCCAAATAGCGGCCCGCTTGCACCGGCACGACGAGGTCCTCGCGGGCATGGATGACCAGGGTTGGCACGGTGATCGTCGGCAGGATCGGCCGCACGTCGATCCGGAACGCCGCTTCGAGTGATGCGCGCGCCATCCCCGGGCTGGCGCACATGCGCTCAAACATGGCGAGCTGGCGGAATCGACCGGCCACTGACGGCGCGGTGATGCTCAATGTCGCACCGCTGCCCCACCGCGAGCGGACGCCGCCTGCGATTTCCTGAAGGCGGGCAAACTGCTCCACCGACGGCATATAGTCTTCACCCAGCTCGGGGAGGGCCCGGGCCCACAGCTGGGCCGGGTCGCACTCGACGTCGTCCCACCCCTCCATGAAGCCAGAGAACGAATACGCGTCGGAGAGGATCAACGCCCGGGTTCGCTCCGGTCGTGTTGCCGCGAAAACAATGGACGCAAATCCACCGTCATTCATGCCGAAAAGAACGGCCCTTCCGAAGCCGACGGCATCCATGACAGCCTCGATCTCAGTCGCTCGATCATCCACCGTGCGAACGTGCGGGACCGGGTCCGACAGCCCGACCCCGGCCTTGTCAAACACTACGACGCGACAGAACCTGGCGAGCTGGTCGAAGAAGGCCTTGAATTCGGGGATGGTCCAGAACAGCTCGATGTGGGTGACGAACGGCCCGACGAAGACCAGCTCGATCGGTCCGTCGCCGAACACCTGATACGCCAGGCTCAGATCGCCGCACTTGGCGTACGACGTTTCCGGCACGGCATGAGCGTACTGCTGATCCCACCACTCGCCGGGGCACGAGCGATAGCCCCCGGGTATTTCCAGTACGCCGGGCCAGGTCACCGACCTGCCCCAGCGGTTGCGGAATCATCATCACATCGACGTGCACGGCTGAGCTCAGGCTTCTTCCGCCGTGAAGAGAACATCGGGGTTGAGGATGCCCGCCGGGTCGAAGCTCTGTTTGATGCGGCGCATGAGCTCGATCTTGACGGGGTCTTCCAGTTTGCGGAAGTAAGGGGTTTTGGCGCGGCCGAGGCCGTGTTCGCCGGAGATCGCGCCGCCCAATTCCATTGCCAACGCGAAGATGTCGGTCATCAGCTTCTTCTTTTTCTCCGGGTCCTTGCAGATGATGGCCAAGTGCACGTTGCCGTCGCCCGCGTGTCCGCAGCCGGCCGCGGCACCTCCCGCGGTCGCCGCCAGATCGCGTGCGGCGGAAAGGAATTTCGGCATCGCGGAGCGCGGCACAACGGTGTCGATGATGTCGTCTGCGCCGATCGCCTTTGCCGTCCAAAACGCCTTCTCGCGCGCCTCGATCAGCTTGCGTGCTGAGCCTCCTTCCAGCACATAGGCGTCGACGGCACCCAGCTCGGCGACCAGCTCACCGGCCCGCTCGACATCCTCGTCCAGTCGGTCGGCAGTGCGGTTCTCAAGCGCCACAACGAGATACGCCTGGCAGCTGTCGCGGATTTTGTCGGGGATACCCAGCTCCAGATTCTGGGTATGGACGAGTGCAGCCATCGTCATGTTGTCGATGTATTCCAGGATGTAGGGCACCAGCCCGCTGGCGAGGATCTTGGGTACTGCCTCCATGACTTGGTCGAAGTCGGCGAACGGGGCGAGCACGGTGGCGCTGTGGTCGAGCCGCGGATGAAGCTTGACGGTCACCTCGGTGGCCAAGGCCAGGGTGCCTTCGGAGCCGACGATGAGCTGGGTCAGGTCGTAGCCGGTGGACACCTTGGCGATCTTGCCGCCGGTTCGGATGATCTCGCCGGTCGGCAGCACTGCCTGCAACCCGAGCACGTTATGGCGGGCTATCCCGTACTTGACCGCGCGCATCCCACCGGCGTTGGTTCCGACGTTCCCACCGACGCTGGAGGACAGCTCGCCCGGTTGAACCATGTAGCTCAGCCCGGCATAAACGGTCGCGGCGTCCAGCTCGGTCAGGGTCACACCTGGCTGCACGACGGCTACCTGGTTGGTCGTATCGACCTCCAGGACCGCGTTCATCCGCTCGAAGGAGATCACCAGCCCGCCTTCCCGCGGAATCGCCGCGCCCGACAAGCCGGTCCCGGACCCGCGGGCGGTCACCGGCACGCCGTGTGCCGAGGCGGTCTTCAACAGCTGCGAAACCTCTTCTGCGCTTGCGGGTTTGGCGACGTACGCGGGCTTCTGCGGCGCCGTCGTCAACACTTCGTCGTGGAAATAGTCGTCGGGGATTGCGTCCCCGGTCAGCAAGTTGTGGTCGCCGACGATTTCGGCAAACCGCGTCGTCATGTCACTCATCGAAGGCCTCACCTTCTCACGCTGCGCTGCGATTCACCTTATCGCCGCCCCTGACCGGACCGTGGCATGCTTTTTCCATGGCGGTCGTCCCCCAAACCGTCTATGCGCGAGACGGCGATACTCACCTCGCGTATCAGGTCGTCGCTGATCGCGGGTCAGATCTCCTCTTCGTCCCTACCGCTACGTTCCCGATCGACTTGCTGTGGGACGAGCCCACTGTCGCCCGCCACCTCCGTCGGCTGGCGTCGTTCAGCCGTCTGATCATGACCGATCTGCTCGGGATGGGAAGCTCGGATGCGGTGCCGATTCACGATCGTCCGGCCATGCAGGCTTGGACGGACGGGCTCGTCGCGGTGCTCGATGCCGTTGGGAGCCAGTGCGCATCTATTTTCGCGATGGCGGAGTCGACGCTTCCCGCCATGCTCTTGGCCGCAACCCATCCCCAGCGGGTGCGCTCGCTGGTGCTCTTTAGCCCATACGCGCGCTATCTCCGAGCCGACGACTACCCGTGCGGAATGCCCGAGCCGACCTTTACTCGGTATGTCGACAGCTTCGGCAACGCAGTCGGGACCGGTGGTGTCTTCGATAACTTGGCCCCGAGTTGGGCTGGCGATGACGGGAAGCGGCGATGGTGGGCTCGTGGCGAGCGCCTGGCCGGCGGCCCCGGGTACTTCAAGGCCATCTTTGACCTATTCCTGCGCACCGACGTCCGGCCCGCGCTCGAGAGCATCCAGGCGCCGACGCTGCTGCTGCACCGCCGCGGTGACCGCCATGTGACCGGCGGCCACGCGCGTTATCTCGCCGATCGCATCCCGAACGCACGATTGGTGGAATTCGACGGGGACGACAACGTGTGGTTTGCCGGCGACTCCGACCGAGTGCTCGACGAGATTGAATCGTTCGTCACCGGTTCACGCGCCGCCAGGCCGACGAACCGCGTGTTGTCGACCGTGTTGTTCACCGACATCGTCGGATCCACCGAACGCGCCGAGGCTCTTGGCGATGAGGCCTGGACGGCCGCCCTCGACGTGCACAACGAGGTCGTGGCGAGCCATGTGGGCAGCGCGCGGGGCGACGTCATCAAGTTCACCGGCGACGGTGCGCTCGCGACCTTCGACGGGCCGGCGCGTGCGATCAACTGCGCGTGCGCGATCCGAGACGCGGTGCAAGACCTCGGGCTCAACATCCGCGCCGGCCTGCACACCGGCGAGGTGGAGATGATCGACCGCGACGTGCACGGGATCGCGGTCCATATTGCAGCGCGCATTATGGCGCTTGCGGGGCCGGGAGAGGTACTTGTGTCGGGCGTGATCCCACCGCTGGTCCTCGGTTCGAGGATCGCCTTCGACGACCGCGGCAGCCACGAACTCAAGGGTGTGCGCGACCCCTGGCCGGTCCTGGCGGTGCGCGACGCGCGCGGTTAAGGGCTGTCACCACATCGCCTGATAGGTTTCGGTTTCGGGATTGTTTGGTTATCCCGGTGCTGCAGGGGACTGTGACTGATTGCGTTGGCGTCTGTCGTGAGGCGATCGATTCGTCGATCGGAGGAGCTAGGATCCCGGTTGGGGCCTGGGACGCGCCAGTGTCGGCTGGTGCCCGGGTGGGAGGCATCGGGGCTTCGACCGCGAAAGGTCAACCAGTGAGCGATAAACCGAATGTCCTGATCATCTGGGGCGACGACATCGGTCAGAGCAACCTCAGTTGCTACAGCAACGGGCTGATGGGATACCGGACCCCCAACATCGACCGCGTCGCCGCCGAAGGGGTGCTGTTCACCGACTATTACGCGGAGCAGAGCTGCACCGCCGGACGGGCGGCGTTCATCACCGGCCAGAACCCGTACCGCACCGGCCTGACCAAGGTGGGCCTGCCCGGGGCGCCGCTGGGCCTGCAGGCGCAGGACCCGACGATCGCGACGGCGCTCAAGGCGCAGGGCTACGCCACTGGCCAGTTCGGCAAGAACCACCTCGGTGACCGCGACGAGCACCTGCCCACGATGCACGGCTTCGACGAGTTCTTCGGCAACCTGTATCACCTCAACGCCGAAGAGGAACCCGAACTGCCGGACTACCCGAAGGATCCCGAGTTCCGCAAGAAGTTCGGGCCCCGCGGCGTGCTGCACACCTGGGCCAACGGCGACGGCACCCAGCGCATCGAGGACACCGGGCCACTCACCAAGAAGCGGATGGAAACCTGCGATGGCGAATTCCGCGACGCCGCAGTCGATTTCATCAAGCGCCAGCACGAAGCCGAAACCCCGTTCTTCGTGTGGTTCAACACCACGCACATGCATTTCCGCACCCACACCGAGCCCGAAAGCGTGGGCCGCGCAGGGCGCTGGCAGTCCCGCTACCACGACACGATGTTGGATCACGACGACACCGTCGGCAGCATGCTGGACCTGCTCGACGAGCTGGGCATCGCCGAGAACACCATCGTCATGTACTCCACCGACAACGGCCCCCACATGAACAGCTGGCCCGACGCCGGCATGACCCCGTTCCGCAACGAGAAGAACTCCAACTGGGAGGGCGCCTACCGCGTCCCGGCGCTGGTGCGATGGCCGGGGCACATTCCGGCCGGCTCGGTGCTGACCGGCATTGTGAGCCACGCCGACTGGTTCGTCACGCTCTTGTCGGCGGCAGGTGTGCCCGACATCGCCGAGCGGCTGCGCGCGGGCACAGACCTTAACGGCACCACCTACAAGGTGCATCTCGACGGGCACGACCAGTTGGCGTACATCACCGGCGAGACCGACGAGAGCCCACGCAAGCACTTCTTCTATGTCTCCGACGACGGCGACCTCACCGCACTGCGGTTCGACAACTGGAAGTTCGTCTTCCTCGAGCAGCGCTGCGTGGGCACCCTGCAGATCTGGGCGGAGCCCTACGTTGAACTGCGCGTGCCCAAGCTATTCAACCTGCGGACCGATCCGTACGAGCGGGCCGACATCACGTCGAACACCTACTACGACTGGATGATGGACCACATCTTCCTGTTCGTTCCGGCGCAGGCTTACGTCGCGCAGATGCTGCAGACGTTGGTCGAGTTCCCGCAGCGACAGAAATCCGCGAGCTTCAGCATGGACCAGGTGATGGCCAAGTTGCAGGACGCCACTACCGGCAGCAGCTGAGCGACTCCGATGGATCGCAACGACCCGCTCCCGTTGGGGTTCAAAGGCTTTGATTGTGGGTCGCGGGTTGCCTTGCGATCGGTGCTCAGACGGGACGGCGCAATGGCACCACTAAGCGCTTGCTTATAAATAAGCGACCGCTTATAGTCGGCGCATGCGGCGGATCGGGTGAGCGTGACAACGGCGAGCGTCGTCAGTAGTTCTAAGGCCGCCGCGCGGATCAGGGCGGCGGCGATCGAGGCGTTCGCCGAGCACGGTTATGGCGGTACCACCACCCGTGACATCGCAGCACGGCTCGGTTTGAGCGCGGCCGCGATGTATCCGCACTACAAATCCAAAGAAGAACTGCTCTTCGTCATTGCGTACGAGGGCCATCAAAAGACCGTCGAATGGCTCCAGGCCGCCGATCCGGTCAGCGAATCGCCCGCCAATCGCCTACGGGCGGTGGTTGGCGAGTTTGCCCGGACGCAGGCGGCTTATCACGGCCGGTCAAGGGTGGTCGAGTACGAGTTGACAGCACTCTCGCCGGACCACTACCGAGTGATCGTCGGGCTGCGCCGAAAGCTGACGCGGCATGTGCGGGAGATCGTGGAAGCCGGCGTCGCCGACGGGTCTTTTGCGGTTCCGGACGGCGAGGGCGTCACCCTTGCCATCATTTCACTGTGTGTCGACGTCTGCCGCTGGTTCCCGACAGGGCGCTACGCCCATCCCGAAGCAGTGGCCAAGCTCTACTCCGAGTTGGCGGTTCGCCTCGTCAGCGCGACTAGCGAATAGGACCGACTAGATGATGCAACCGCAACTCGCGCAGCCCTGGGGAGGCGCCAGTCACTTCAGCGACATCGCCGGACCGGTGCACTGGGTGGACTTCGGCGGGCCGGCGGGGGTTCCGCCCATCGTCATGGTGCACGGATTGGGTGGCTCCCACCTGAATTGGGTCAGGATCGCTGGACCGCTGGCCGAGCGCAACAGAGTGATCGCCATCGACCTGCCCGGATTCGGGTTCTCACCTGCTGCGGGCAGAAGGACCACCATCGAAGCCAACAGGAAGGTACTCGACCGCTTCATCAACGAAACCCTCAGCGGCCCAGTCATTTTGATGGGCAACTCGATGGGCGGTGCCATCACGATCCTGGAGTCGGCCGCCAGCCCGCAGGCGGTCGCCGCGGTCGTGCTCGTCGACCCGGCGCTGCCACCACCCGCCGAGGTCCCCGACCCCCAGGTCGCCGCACAGTTCCTGATATACGCCCTTCCCGGCGTCGGCGAGGCCTTCATGGACATCAGCAGACGATCCAGAACCGACCGCGAGCTCGTTGAACGCATCGTGAACCTGTGCTTTGCCGATCCGCGCCGAAGCTCCCCGGAGGTGATGGATGCGGCCACCGAACTCGTCGCACAACGCCGCCGCCTCATGCCCTCCCAGGATGCCGCTTACCTGCAGGCCGCACGGTCGGTGGTGCGGGCCGGTCTCAGGCCGCGTCATTTCAAGGACACGATGAGGTCGCTTGTGCAGCCGGTGCTGCTCATCCACGGCGATCGGGATCGGCTGGTGCCCGTCGCCGCCGCGCGCATAGCGGCCGCCGCTAATCCCAAGTGGGACACCGAGATTCTCCATGACGTCGGACACACACCACAGCTCGAGAATCCCGACGCAGTAATCCACGCCGTGTCGCGCTGGCTGGATCGCCGCGAACTTGGCGCCACCGGCGCCGGAAACATGACCGCACCAATTGAGGACAATCGATAAAACAGCTCTCCGGCTGCTCACATCGTCTTGGTGACGTGTATGACATCCAACGGCGGACCGCCTCCGTCTGGCGCGAGGGTTAGCTGCTGAGTCGCTCGGCGGAGGTTCTGCTCATCGCTCTGACAGATGTGACGCGCACGCCAGTGGGGCCCAGCGCTCAGGTAGCGGCTCATCTCGTGTCTTCGATGAACAGCGCCATCGACGCGGTAAATCCGTGCAACGCGTTGCGGCCCGCGATCGGGCCGATCTCGCCAGCGGCGAAGAAGCCGGCGAGCGGAATCCCGCCAAGCAGTTCCTCGATCGTCGACGCGTCGTGGTCGGCGACCCCGAACAGCCGCCGCCCACGCCCGTTGCAGGTGAACAACAGCGCGCCAACCGGACGCCCGGGCAGCGCCGCTCCCGCCCGCTCTACGGCCAGGCGCAGGTCCTTGTCGGCCCCCACCGCGTCACGGACCTGGAACTGCACGGTCGCGCCGACCTCGACGACCTCGCCGATCTCGATCGCCCCGGTCGATTGGTCGGCGCCGAGCAGCCCGCGGATCAGGAAGTCGCCCTGACCCGGAGCCGCCAGGTGCTCGTCGACGACGATCCCGATCTGCAGGCCGTGGCTGACCAGTTCCTGCTCGTCGCGCTGCAGCCCCACGACAATCTCACGCAGGCGCTGCAGCGGCGGTCGGCCGCCCAGCTCGGTGATCAGTGCGCCGTCCGCGCCGGTGACGATGTATGGGTGGCCGATCGGCCGGCAGCCCTGCGACACGATCGGGACACCGTGCACGCCGGGCAGGCGCACGCCCACAAGGCCGGAGCTGAGCACGCCGTGGTCGCGGAACAGCCGGGTGTCGCCCGGTCCCCGCCCACCGCTCACCACGCCGCCCACCACGGTCGTTCCCGGCAGGTCGGTGTTGAGGTGCTCGATGAGCAGGCTCGACGGGAATGAGTACGGGTCCGGCAACAGCAGGTGCAGATCGTGCGCGGTCCGGTCGAACCGGTAACCGGTGAGCAGGCCACCCGAGCCGGTGCGGACGAAGTCCAGCTGGAACGTCTCGGCGGCCAGGCCGGACGCCAGCCACACCGCGACCGCGGGCTCGTCCTCTATCTCCTGGCGGCCGGCGACGATCGCCTGGGCGACGCAACCGATCAGCGCGGGCGCCTCGACCATCCGCTGCACCGCGTCGAGGACGTCCACAGCCTTGTCGGTGTGTGATCGCGATCCGAGTAGCACGGCCAGCGTCGGCGCCTCACCCGCGAGCTCGTCGCGCGCGTGCGCTGCCGCCTCCACCGCTGCCTGGCGTGCGTCGGGCGCGGTGGAAACCCCGACTCCGATCCGCACACTTCCATGATGCGCCGCCCAGGGGTGCGACGAAACGTTCAGGACCGCATCCGTTTGCGCAGCCCGCGGCGCGACTTTCAAAACGCAGCGTCAGTTGGTCGCCCAGAGCCTCGTCTTCGACCGGTGCAGGAACGAACGCGGATCGTCCACGGCAATCACGTCAGCAGCCATCCCATCCTCGAATTTCGATTCCACACTTAGGATTTCGCTATTGCTACCGGTCGGCAGCTGGTAGTCTGAAAGCCGGTGTCCGGGTATGTTCTGGGGGTTGCCGCGAGTTCGTCGCGCCGGAAGGCGTGGCTGTGCGACCTTCGCCGATCCGTTGCGACCGGGCCCGATGCCGGAATCCTTGATCGACTCGTCTGCTACACCGGCCGGTGTCGATTCATTCGCCAGATGAAAGGTGAATCATGCCTAAGTTAAGCCAATACGCCCAGGGCACGCCGAACTGGGTCGACCTGCAAACCACCGATCAGTCCGCGGCTAAGCAGTTCTACGCATCGCTATTGGGCTGGAGTTACGACGACAACCCGATGCCTCAAGGCGGTGTGTACTCCATGGCCACGGTGAACGGAGAAACGGTGGCGGCGATCGCGCCGATGCCGCCGGGTGCACCGGAGGGCAGGCCCCCGATGTGGAACACCTACATCGCGGTGGACGACGTCGATGCGGCGGTCGACAAGGTGGGCCCCGCGGGCGGGCAGGTGCTGATGGCACCCGTCGATATCGGCGAAGCCGGCCGGATGGCCTTCGTCGCCGATCCGACCGGCCCGGCCGTGGGGCTGTGGCAGGCCAACCGCCACATCGGCGCGACGCTGGTCGGCGAGCCAGGCGCGCCTATCTGGAACGAATTGATCACGGACAAGCCGGAATCGGCGCTGGCCTTCTACGAGGCCGTGGTCGGCTTGACGCACTCCGCTGTGGAGATGGCACCAGGTCAGAAGTACACGCTGCTCAAGGTCGGTGGAAACGATGTCGGCGGTTGCACCGAACCACCGATGCAAGGTGTTCCTAACGTTTGGCATGTCTACTTCGCCGTCGACGATGCCGACGCCACAGCGACCAAGGCGGCCGAGGGGGGCGGGCAGGTGATGGTCCAGCCGTTCGACATACCGTCCGTGGGGCGGTCGGCTGTCTTGACCGACCCGCAGGGCGCAGTGTTCAGCGTGCTGAAGCCGGCGCAACAGATGTAGGGGTCAGTCCGCGAAACGCGGTGAGTCTTCGTCCAGCCAAACGAGCTGCGGCCAGCGGCCGCCAGAAGCCGAATCGTCGCCCGGCCGGAGCTTCAGCGCGCAAAGCCTCGCAGAATCCCGGTCACCCCAACCTCCCAGCGCCGGTTCACCGATGCCTTCGACTTGCCCAGCCAGCGGCCACCCTCCTGAACCGCCAAACCTTGTGCCAGAGCAAGCAATACGTGCGCGATATCGACCGGGTCGCCGGTGAGCAGTCCGGCATCGCTGCACCGCTTGATTCTGCCGACGAAGATCTCCCGCACCGACGGCGACGCCGCGAGCTCCTCGGGGCCGGGGTCGAAATCCTGGAAGGGTCGCGAGAACATCACCCGAGCCAGCGCCGGATAGTCAAGGCAGAACCGGCGGAACACCGGAATGAGCCGCTGCACGTCGGCGACCGCGTCGTCGGTCTCGGGTACGGCGAGCAGCCGGCGGCCAAGCATCCGGAATCCCTCGAAGAACACCGCGCGCACCAGCCCGGACTTGTCGCTGAACAACTCGTACACCGCGGGCACCGAGGTGCCGGCCTGCTCGGCGACCCGCCGGGTGGTGAACCCGGAGAGACCGTCCTGGTTCAATGTCGAGACCGCGACCCGCAGCACTCGATCGCGAAGCTCTGGGGTGCGCTGCTTCGGCCTGGGCACCCGGTTCTACTGGACGCCGAGTTCGGCTGGCACTCCGTCTATTCCGGCGCGAAGCTCCTTGAGTGCATCGGCGCGGGCGCGCAGCTTGCTGGCCGCATGTGCGCCCAGGTTGAGCTTGGTGAATTCCAGGGCAGCCTCCTCGGCACGCCTGAGCACCGCCTCCGGTAGGTCCATCTCGTCGACAAACCCCGCGGCTAGCGCGGTCTCGCCGAAGAACACCTTGGACAGCCCGACCGCCTGCTGATACGCCGACGGCGTCAGACGCAGTTTCATGATCGCCAAGGCCCCGTACGGCACGACCATTCCGATGGCAACCTCATTGGCCTGAATGTTGTATCCCGGCGCGGCGATTCGGTGATCGCCACTGCACAACAGGAATGACCCCATCGCGATGGCCGGGCCGGTACATGCCATGACCACCGGCTTCGGGTAAGACAGCAGCCGGTACGACAGTTCGAATCCGCCCTTGAGCATGTCGATTGCCGGCTGCACCTCGCCGGCTTTCAAGATCTTGAGGTCAAACCCACCGCTGAACACCCGGTGGTTGCCGGCGATTACCACCGCGCCGACGTCGTCGCGATCGGCGTTGTCGAGCGCCTCGTTGAGGGCCTGCTGCATGGTCGGCCCCAGCGCATTGACCTTTCCGTCGTCCATCGTGATCACCGCGATGGACTCGTCGCGACGATAGGTGACCGGTCCGCTCATGATGCTCCTTCGGCCGAAGGCAGCTATTGATTTGTATCGACGTTACGGAACAAGGTTACGAAATACAAGAGACGATCTCACACACGGTAGTTGGCGCGGTGAGGCACCCCGTATGTGCTCAAGGGGAGAAGCTCGGTGCCAGGCCTGCCGATGGTTCATCAGCGCCAGTGGCGCTAGCTGCCCAACCGCCCAGGTTTCATGAATTCCGGCATCGCGTCCTCCGGGTTCGGCGGGATCGATGATGCGGGCAGCCCCCATAGCTGCTGAATGGTTGCACCGCCGTCGACGACGAGTGTCTGACCGGTGATGCGGGCAGCCAGCTCAGAGGACAGGAACAACGCAGCGTTGGCGACGTCATGCGCGCGGGGCGCGGCCAGCGGATTAATTCCATTGACGGCGTACTCATGTGGCGGCTGGTCCTCGTTGCCGGAGCCCACATTGCCTGGCGCGACCGCGTTAGCGCGAATGCCATACCGCCCCAGTTCGTCTGCGAAGGTCTTGACGAGCGAGATGACGCCGGCCTTGGCGGCGCCGTAGGCGGCATGGTAGGTCGCCGCCGCAATGCCGTCGACCGAGGTGAGTGCGACCAACGATCCACCGCTGCGCTGGGCGATCATGTGCCTTGCCACGGTTTGAAAAAGGTAGAAAACCTGGCTCAGGTTGTAGTGGATCGCCGCGTCCCACAATTGGGTGGTGAAGTCCTCGACCTTCGACCAGGTCGCACCACCGATAATGTCGACGCAGACATCAACACCGCCCAGAGCGACGACCGCTTCGTCGATCGCCCGACTGACCTGCGCAGGGTCGGTCATATCGGCGACAATCGGGATGGCATCACCTCCCCTGCTGACGATCTCGCCGACAATGCGATTCGCGCGCTCCTTGTCGATATCGATACAGGCCACCGAGGCGCCCGCCTCAGCAAGGGCCAACGACGTGAACCAGCCATGGCCCGCGCGCTCCGGGATGTAGCCCGCACCCGACACAACAGCACGCTTACCGGATAGTCCAAAATCGATCACGGCCGACCTCCATTGCGCCCCGACCAGTCAGCCTCACATCGGTGATGGCCGACAGTCGTATTGGTGGAGTATTGAGACCGTCTCGACCGCTGTCAAGGTCCGGCAGCGCTACCAGAGAGCCAGGGAATCCCTGCGACGTCTTCGAGTGTGGCCTGCCGATTCGGATGATGGTCACCGCGGTCAAGAGGCTCCTTGGTCTATGAGCACGCCGGGGTTGAGGATCCCGGCGGGGTCGAGCACGGACTTTGCGGCGCGCACGGCGGCGGCGAATGGGTCGGGGCGCTGCCGGTCGTACCAGGGTCGGTGATCGCGGCCGACGGCGTGGTGATGGGTGATGGTGCCGCCATGGGTCGTGATCGCTTCGGACACAGCGGCTTTGATGTCGTCCCACTGGGCGACGATGCTGGCCCACCGGCCGCTGGCGTAGATGCCGTAGTACGGGGCGGGACCGTCGGGGTAGACGTGGGTGAACCGGCAGGTGACCACGCCCGTCCCGCAGACCGCGCCGATCGCGTGCTGCGCCGCGGCGGTCACCGCGGCGTGGAGGGTGGCGAAGTTGTCCCACGTGCAGGCGGTTTCGAAGGTTTCCACGATCATGGCGCGCCGCGCGAGGGCGTCGCGGTGATAAGGCATGCGCAGGAACGCCGAACGCCAGTTGGTGGAGGCGTCGGTGCCGGAGTCGTCGCGGCCGCGGCGCGAAATCACCCTGCCGTCATGCTCGATGGTGATTTCCAGCGCCCGGTCCAGCCAGCTGTCGACCGGGTGATCGGCCGATTCGAACGCCAGCACCAGCAGCCCACCGGACACCGTTGTTGCGGCGTTGAGGAAAGCTTCGGCTGGATCGAGAAGCCGACAGTTCGACGGATACAGGCCGGCCTGGGCGATGGCGCGCGCCGCCGCTACCGCACGCGCGAAGTCGTTGAACGCGACGGACACGGTGACCTGCCAGCGTGGCCGGTGCTGCAATCGCATCCACGCCTCGGTGATCACGCCGAGGGTTCCCTCCGATCCCAGGAACAATCGGTCCGGTGAGGGTCCGGCACCCGATCCCGGCAACCGTCGCGACTCGCTGACGCCGGCGGGGGTGACGACCCGCAGCGACTCGGTGAGATCGTCGATGTGGGTGTAGAGCGTGGCGAAGTGACCACCCGCGCGGGTAGCCAACCAGCCGCCGAGTGTGGAGAAACCGAATGACTGTGGAAAATGCCGCAGCGTCAGAGCATGCGGGCGAAGCTGGTCCTCCAGCTTCGGTCCCAGCGCCCCGGCCTGGATGCGGGCGGCACGGCTGGCGCGGTCGATCTCGAGCACCGCGTCCATGGCGGTGAGGTCCATCGTGACCGCGGGCGCGTCGAATCGCGGTTCGATCCCGCCGACGACGGAACTGCCGCCGCCATAGGGGATGACTGCAATCGCGTCTTGCGAGCACCAGTCGAGCAGGTCGATCACGTCGCGCTCGGTGCGTGGCCTCGCGACCAGATCGGGGACGTCGTCGAGGCGGCCCTGCAGGTTGCGCACGACATCGCGGAACGCTTTGCCGCGAGCATGCCCGACACGATCTTCGGGATCGGCAGAGCACAACGCGGTAAGGGAATTGGGCGCGGTGATCCGCGGCGCCGGCAAACCGAGCCGCCTCGGGTCCGGCGGTGGGTGATCGGTGAAGTCGTGGGCCGGCATCACCTGCGCCACCCGGGCGATCAACGCCTGCGTCTCCGGCTCCGAGGCCGCCTCCTCGAGCGTTCCCCAACCCCACCACGAACGCGTCATGCGTCCCTACCTATCTTGGACGTGATCGGTGTCGGTCCGGGGCTGGGATTCATACACCCGCTTTGCATATGGCTTGCGGCGACAGTCAATCTGGTCACGCCGCCCGCGCGCAGCCGCACATCAAAACGAGAAGCGCTACAGCCTCCAGATCACTACAACGAGTGCGAGGATACCCAGGCCGGCGATCAAGCCGGCCATGATTGCGGATATCGAGTACGGCATGGGTCCGACCTCCGCCGCTAGTGTCTTCATCTCCTGGCGATGCTGAAACCAGGCCAATGTCAGGCCGGTAAGGCCAATGAGGATCATGACCACCCCGACGACCCAGGGACTAACGATCGGTGCGCGACGGTGCTCCTCCGTCCCTAGATACTGGAAAAACTTGAATATCGAGAAACCAAAAGCGATCAACGACGTACAGGTGCGGATCCACGCCATCAGCGTTCGTTCGCTAGCCAGACGTGTGCGTTCCACGGCCAGCCGAGTAGATGCGTCTAGCGGTCGATCTGCCACGATCCCTCTTCAACTTCTGCATTTAGGCGGCTGTGAACCCTGCCCGGGACTCACCAGCCAGCTACTCACCAAACCACGGACTACCAAATACCGGATGATCGCCACCACGATAGCCACCACCAATGTTTCCAACGGGACCCCCAGCCAGCATCCATCGGGCCCCCGTCGAACTCGACGATCGCGGTCGCGAAATCACAGATGTCAGCGTCTTCCACAACGAGGCGTGACACCTACAGATCGAGCGTGAGCCGTTCGCCCTCGGGCGCCCGCGATATGCACACCAGCATCGTCCCGGCGCGTCGCTCGGGATCGGTGAGCAGCGTGTCACGGTGGTCGACGTCGCCGCCGAGAACCCCTGTCCGGCAGGTCCCGCAGAACCCCTGCTGGCAGGAGTAGGGCGCCTGAACGCCGGACCGCTGCAACGCCGAGAGCAGCGTCTCGTCGGCACCGACGTCCACGACCTCGCCCGTGGACGCGATGCACACCGAGAACTCCTTGCCGTCCACCACCGGCGGCGCGGCGAACCGTTCGAAATGCAACTCGACGTTGTCGCGGCCGGCCAGTCGACCGCGGATCGCCGTCAGCATCGGCGCGGGCCCGCACGCGTAAACGGCGGTGCCGTCGGCGCATTCGCCCAGCAGGTCGTCGGCGGTGGGCAGGCCATGCACGTCGTCGGTGCGGATCTCTACATGCTCGCCGTACTGTCCGACCTCGTCGACGAAGGGCAGGCTGTCCGCGTTGCGCCCGACGTAGACCATCGACCAGTCGATGCCAAGCCGCTGCGCCTGTCGAAGCATCGGGAGGATCGGCGTGATCCCGATCCCGCCCGCGATGAACCGGAAACGGCGCGTGGGGGATCCGTAGCCGGGCACCGACAGCGGAAACGCGTTACGGGGTCCTCCGGTGGTGACCGTCGCACCCACCGTGAGGCCGTCGTGCACCTCGATGGACCCCCCGCCGCCATCGGGTATGCGCCGCACCGCGATTCGATACGAGTCGCGCACTGCAGGATCACCGTTCAGCGAGTACTGCCGGACGCGGCCGCTGGGCAGGTGAATGTCGATGTGCGCGCCCGGAAACCACGACGGCAGCGGTTGGCCATCCGCGGCGGCCAGGGCCAGCACCACCACGTTCTCGTGGTGGGCCACCACCTGTCGGTCCACCACGCGAAGCACATGTGTGTGGTCGCGTTCCGCCACCAGCGGCGGGCGCCGGACCGACGACGTGAGCCCCCAGACGCCCGACACGACAACCTTCGCGAGTCCCAGAAGTGGGTCATGGCGGGACCGGCCCGAGGCGCTGGGCGGGACGTCGGCGATCCGCGGAAACTGTGCCATCAGAGATGAGCGGCGCGCGCGGCCGGCGAACTGGCCAGATAGGCCACCGCCTGCGCCGTCGACCCCATCTTCTCGGGCGTGAATCCGGGCCGAAGGTAGTCAAGGGTGTTGGAGCCGAAGAGCTTTCGGTAGCGCGGGAGGAGCCGCTTCTTCGAGTCCAGGTAGCGCAGCCGGTTAAATGCCAACCACCCGAAGTCCACCTCCGGATCGGTCTTCACTAGGTACCAAGCGACGCGCTGGAACATGACGAACATGAACGTGGAAGCCATCAGCATCGCGCTGACACGGTCCAGATAGCTATTGCTGAAGTAGGTCGCGACGTCGTGCGCGACGTTGCGGTGTTCGACCTCCTCCGCGGCATGCCAGCGAAACAGATCCACGAAGGTGGGATCTGCGTCGAAGTCGTCCCAGGCGCTGTTCAGCGCGAAGTCCCCGAGCACGGCCGTGTAGTGCTCGAGCGCGGCGATGAACCACAGCCGGTCACACAGCTGGTTGCGCCGCCGCCTCGGGTTCGTCGACATCGACGGGCCGAGCACCTTGGAGAACGAGTACTCGATCTGATCAAGGATCGGCTTCGGATCGAAGCCTCGCTCCTCCATGAACTCGTGCAGCGCCTGCTCGTGCACGTCGGCGTGAATGGCCTCCTGGCCGATGAAGCCACGCATGTCCTCTGCGAGCTTCGGGTCCTTGACCAACGGCAGTACCTCGTTGTACACGGCGACGAACCAGCGCTCCGCCGCAGGCAGCACCACGTTGAGGATCCCGACCATGTCCGACGCGACCGGATGGCCGGGAATCCAGTGCAGCGGGCTGTCCGAGAAGTCGAAGTGGACCTTGCGAGGCTGGATCTGTATCGGGCCGGGGTCGACCTCGTGCTCGAATCGTTGCGGTCGCAGCATGACGGCCTCCTCCCAGAGGGCTCACAACCGATCTTACGTAGGGGGTTGCGGCGGGGCGCGCGGCTGACACTAAGCATTGGTTTCGTTTGCCCCGCGTCGCGGCACTAGCCGAGAGGGTTGCCACGTGTGCCCGGTTCGGGCGGGTCGGTGAAGCGCCTAAAGGCGCGGAGTGGATTTTAAGGCTCACTCTTCGTTGGTTGCTACACCTTTGGTCGCGGCACCTGCAGCCGGTCAGACCATCTCGGGCACACGCAGGTGTGCAACCGCCAACTCGAAGTCGCACTCGTCGAGCACCTCTGCGTGTGCTTCCTGACTGCCCGTAGCTTTGATCCTGTCCAACTGGTCCTTGTTCCGCTCCATCGCTTCGACGCTGTCGAAGGTCGCCGAGGCCACGCCACGACCGGATGCTCGGTCGACTAGCAGGCTGCCACTGCAGAAACCTTCCAGTTCCTCCAGGGCGGGCAGGATCGTCATCTTGTAGAAGTCGATGCCTCGGTCGATCTGATCCGCGCTGACCTTGACCCAGGTGGCTCGGACGCAGGCGCCCTCACTCGCGCGGTGCTCGCGACGCATGGCAGCGATCTCCCATTCCTCGACCTGCCTGCTACCACCCAAAAGCTCGGCGGCCCGGTCACGAATCGGCCGAATGGACTCCTCGCTTGCACGCATCGCCTCCTCGGACTCCCAGGAGGTGGTAACAATGCAGCGGCCGGACGTTCGGTCGACCAACAGGGACAAGCCAACGCACCCGTCGATGCCCTCGAGCGCGGGCATCGCGCTGTCGCGCGTATGCGCGATACCGGCGTCAATGGACGAGGGCTGCCCCTGGATGGTGGTGCTTCGTGCATACATGATCTGCCTCCGTTGTATGTGGGGCAGCGTCTCGACGGCGCCGCCGGACTACTTCATCGTCCTCCAACAGGCAAGGCATGGCAATGGGTGGCGGGTGTCAGCCTGACGGCAATTCTGATTAGCTGAAATCCATTGTGCGCCCAAACAATACGTGGTTCATAAACACGCGACTAATGAGTTCTGAGCTCCGGCAGCAGTAGCGCGCTGTCTCCGAACTAACTGCGCGAAATCGAGTGACTCCTAAGTACAACTAACCACCGATAGACCGGGCCGAGCGAGCCGGTGGCCCACAACACAGCTAGCGCGACCAGGATCGCGACGACCTCCGCGCGGTGGATGGAGTCCGGCCTTCTGCCTCAAGAACCGTGGGGCGTATCGCGGCCAGTAGCCGAAGTTCGGCGTCGATAACCTCGATGTCGTGCATGCGCGGAGGCGGCTGCCGTAGCGAATGCTGTGAAGAGGCGTCGGATGCGATTGATGGCTGGCGCAACAGCTAGCGCAACGCGCTTCTCACAAGTCGTCATCGGTTGGCGCGCCCTGCGCGGAAGGGTTGGCTAGCTACTTGTATTTCTCGGGGGTCTCGTCGGCGGCGACGTTCATCCACTCCGACAACTCGAGGAGATCGTGCTCTCCCACCCCGTTGGGCACGGTGTAGGCCAGCTTCCGTAACTCGGCAGCGTATTTGTGCATCTCCCGGCGGAGGTGTGCCTCGATCGTGGGCATAACTTTTTCCTGACTAGGTGAACAGAGAGTCTAGCCCCCTAATCAGGGATACGCCGGGGCATGATTCTGGCGCTCAGAGTCCGAGTGCTCCGCTCCACCCGTCGACAGCGCCGCGCGCCGCGTTGTCGGCGTCGATGGTGTCGATGTCACGCACGCGCGGAGCTTAGGTCCGGGACAACCTCGCCGTCACTTCACCCTGTGAAGCGGTCGAGCCGGTCGGCCACCGCTTGTCGGCCGCCGAGCGCGGTCACCAGACCGGCGATGTTCTGCGGCACGTACCAGACGTATTGCTCGGCGTTGCCCTCGTCGAATCCGACCTGGCTAAAGCAGCCCTGCCCGGGCGGCACCACCCCAGGGCCCTCGGGAAAGAAGCCGAGGGCGTTGCGGGGCGAGATGGAGTGGGTGGTCGGATTGAACAGGTTCTGCCAGTACTGTGCGCGGTCTTGGAATTCGCCTGCGGTCGCGGAATCGCCTAGCGCGTCGGCGAATTGGGAGATGGCGAAGTCGTCGACCGACCACTCCAAGCTGATCGAGGCGGCAGGGAAGGAACCCTGACACGACGTCGTCGCCAGCGGTAGGTAGCCGCGGCGCAGGTAGGTGTCGATTTCCGGCCGCTCGACGTAACCGTTGCGGCCGACACCACCTTCGGTCGCGGCGTCGAGCATGAAGTGCAGCGCCGCTTTGACGTCAAAGTCCTTGGCGCCGAACGCATAGAAGTTCACGATCAGCGGTACCACGCTGTCGCCGGTCATCTCGGCGGTGGCAGCCGCATCGTCGTCAATTGCGCAAAGGGTTATGTTTTCCAACCTGATTGCAGGACGCGAGGGGTCCATGCCGGCCAGGCCGGCGAGCCGATGACGTAGCCATCGTTCATCTGGGCGACGATGCGGGGGCCTTTGAGCCCGCTGTTGTCGTACACGGTCGCGGAATCACATCGGGTGATCGCGGCGGCGACGAGCGCCCAAAGACGTTGGTACCGTTCGCGAATCTTGTCCTCGGGCACATCGTGTCCGCCGGCGCTGACCCGGTGCCGGACCCGCTCTACCGCCAGCTCCTCAGGGATGAGCAGGACATGCAGGACGATCGTGTAGTCCGCAGTGCGGGCGGCATCGATCAGTTCGAGCTTTGACGGATGGGAGAACACGCTTTCCGCGATGAACGACTTGCCCAGCTCGATGAGCTTGGCCCTGGTAGCTGCTGCCACCCGTGCGGCCTGATACGCATGCGAGGCCGGGTCATCGGGCCAGCGTTGTTTGGCGATCTCGTCGGCGTTGACGAAGGCGCTGCCAGGCAGCAGCGGCGCCAGCGTGAGTTCGACGAACGTCGATTTGCCAGCACCATTGGGTCCGACGACGAGATCGAGCCGCTTCATCGGGTGGGCGTGGCGTTCACCTTCCTGCGTCGTGGCGGTCGGCGTTTCACGGTCAGCACGACCGAGGTCCCATCAGGGCGGTGCTCGACGATCTCACCCTCCTCGTTGAGGGCGACGGTGGTGATTCCGCGCTCGGCCAGCAGCTTCCCGTAATTCGACTCCGCCAGCTTCTCCTGGACAGCCGCGGCAATCTCAGCGTTGAACACCACGCCCTCTTCGACGCTCAGTTCGCGCAATTCCAGATCGCCGGCCAGCGCGGACTCCACCCGCCGCCGAGCCGCCGTCTGCTGACTCGACACCGCGCGTCCCACCCGCGCCCAGTGGTCCAGCTGCTGCTTGGCCGAGCGACTCTGTCGCGCTCCCTCAACGGCCGCGCTGTCCAGCAAGTCCGCGGCGACACGGGTCACTCGATCAGCGGTACTCGCCATGATGCCTCCACGTGTAGCAACCTGCTACAACTGTAACAGACTGCTACACAGTACGCCGCTCACCGAACCCCACCGCGGACTCCGGTTTCCTACCCGTCGTTGGTACAAAGGTAATTACTAGACGTCTCGCTGTGAGTTTGCTCTTGCGCGTTGCCACGGGCCAAACGGGACGTGCAACATCTGACGTGAAATTGCTCACCATCCTCGAGCAGGGCGCAGCGGGTTTCGGCTCGCTGCGTCCTCTGCTGTACTCAGCAGCACAACACAAGGAAGGCAGAATCATGAGGCCAACCATCATCACCACAATTGCGGTGGCGGCGATAGGTGCCGGACTCTTGTTCGCGCCAGTGGCGACGGCCGCGCCGGGTGATTGCAGCGGTGTTCACGCCGGGGACGCGGATTGCGGTGGGCACCGCTGGAACGGCCCGTTGAGGCAGACCTGGGACACGCCGGGGTACTACGGCGGCTGGACGGGAGGCAACCAGCTGCTGTGCAGCCCGTTCGACTACCAGTGCAGCGCGGTCACATCAGCGCCATAGCCGAATAGGGAGGGGGCGCAGACGCCAATCAAAGGTTGCGTCATACGAGGTCCCGATTTTGATGCTCGACATCGCCGGAGGCCTTGGTGACGGGTATTCAGACGCCGGACGAAACGGGCGGATGCAGGGCATCCTCGCTATGCGTAAGCCAAGAACGATCCAAATCCGCACCAAAGTGTCGGCGCTGGCAGTTAACATGCCGTCCGTGGTCCGCCTTGGGGAGGGCCCGCTTGCGATTCAAATCGAGGGGAACGATGGTCGCTGTCGTGCAGGAGTCTGACTTGCCCGGGTTGGTGCGAAAAGCAGTCAATCTCTTCACCTTTCTGGGCCGTACCCAGCAATTGCTGGTCAAGCCCGTCAGAACGGTGGACAAGTTCGAGAAGGCTCTATGGCTCGGTGATTTGCCGGAACACCCGGCGGTGCACTCCGCGCACCGAGCGGCAAACCCCGATGCGGATTCGCCCCTGCTGGCGATGGATCGGGTGCCCAAGCTTGATCCGCCCCCTGTGCCGGACCATTTAACAGTGTGGGTTCAGGGCCCAACGGACGACGTTGATCGCGAGCCATCTCTTCGCGACGCGATCTATAAGGAAGATCCCGTACGCGTCGCAGTTGGCGGTGAAACCGGGACTCCTGAAGCGGACCAGGTCACCGAGCGCAGACGCGTAGAGCTTTCGGAGGTGCCTGAAGTTGAAAACACGTTCGGCGAGTGGTTGACAGACTGGCGGTTGTGGGCAGACCGCGAACGTCGCGACGCGGCGGTCCGCAATACCTATAAGGAACTGTTCGCGATCCACCTTGCTTCGACGGACCATAGCGAGGAGTTCGAGCTCGTTCTGGGCATCGGATGCCTCACGTGGAAGCCTGACGAGCACGAGCAGGTCCTTCGCCACGTCGCGACGGCGCCGATCACGATTCGGCTCGATGAAAACTTGGGCACGCTGACGGTAGTGCAAGTGCCGTCGCCCGAGGCCGTGTCGATCGAGCTCGACATGCTGGATCCGGCCCTCATACCTAGTCCCGCCAAGATCGACGAGATCAGGCAGATTGCGGGAGAGTACGAAGAACACCTACTCGACCAGCCGGCGATCGGCTCGATCTGCCGGCGCCTGGTCCATCGCCTAGATCCCGACGCGGAGTATGACGAGGAAGGCCTCGCACCGCCGACTGGCACCAGGCCGCGCGGCGCATTCGCACCGGCGATCATTCTGCGTCGGCGCACCAACCGTGGCCTGGTGCAGATCTATCAGCAGATCGTGTCGCAGATCCAAGAGTCGGGCGAAGTGCCAAGCGGCGTATTGCCATTGATCGATCCCGATCGCCAGCCAGAGTCAGAACCCAGCACCACACCGGGTGCAGTCGTCACGATCGACGAAGAAGACTTTCTGCCGCTTCCGGTGAACGAGGCTCAGCGGCGGATCATCGAGCGCGTCGATCGTACGGCGCAGACGGTGGTCCAGGGTCCGCCTGGCACTGGGAAGACGCACACCGCGGCGGCGTTGGTCTCGCACTTGCTTGCCCAGGGAATGCGTGTCCTCATCACCGCACAGACCGACCGGGCGCTCCAAGAGGTGCGCGCCAAACTCCCGCGTGAAATTCAATCGCTGGCCGTGTCCGTGATCGGTCAATCGCGCTCTGACATGGCCGATCTTCGTACGGCTGTTGACAACATCTCGAGGCGCGCTGACGACTTCGACACCGAGGAATCTCGAAAGTCGATCGACCAACACGTCGCGAAAATCGATGAGCTCCGCCGCCATCGAGCCGAAGCATACAAAAGGCTCATCGCGATCCGTAGACAAGAAGTGGAAACCCGGACCGACGGCCCGGAGAATGGCACCCTCGCCGCAATCGCTTACCGGCATCTCGAGGAGGAAGTCCGCAATTCGAGTGGATCCGCGCGTTCGACGTCGATCCGAGTGCGACCGGCCGATCCGTCTCTTCAAGCGAGATAGTCCAGTGGCATCGCGCGCTGCTGGACCAGGACCTGATCAGCAACGAGGACGAAGCCACCCGCCGGCTTCCCGAGCTGTCGAAAGTGGTTTCGCCACAGGACTTTGCCGCCTTGGTCGCCGCCGAGCAGGATGCGATTGCCAATAAGGGCAGATTCCAGAGCCTGCTGACCCATGACTCGTTTGAGTTCGTGCGCTCCTTAGCCTCCAACGTCCGTGAAGTGTTGCGGACACGGGTGTCGGATCTCGCGGACCGTGCGATGACGCTCGAGCGGCGTGACGAAGCGTGGATGAATGAGGCGATTCATGACGTCCGGAGCGGCAGGCAGCACATTTGGTTGACGCGTTCGGCTCAAGTCAAATCGCTCGCTGAAACGGCCGCAACGCTGATCGACCGAATCGGACCCACCACATCGGTCGTCGTCTCGGGTGGTGACGTCAGTATTCACCAACAGGTCGCGAAATCACTTCTTGCACATCTTACTTCCGGAAACAAGATTAAAGTGCTCCCTGACGGTTCACCGAAGACGAGTGCGTTCACCTCGAAAACCGTCAAGCTCGCCGAGCCGTTCTTCAGCGCAGTAAAAGTCAACGGTGTGCCGGCAGTGACCGCCGAACAACTCGGCACCTTCATCGACTGGGTCGAGGCCACCCGTACCATCGCCGCGATGGATCAGGCGTGGCCGACCTATGTCCAGAGTCCGGACGAGGAAACGCTCGGCGAGAAACTGCACTGGCACAACACCGAAGTGGCACAGCTCGATAAGGTGTTGGAACTCGGGGATCAGCTCGAGGTCGAGCGGGCCTGGTTTGATCAGAACAAGTTGCCCGTACCGGATTGGAACGACCTCGACGACATCCGTCGCTATGCAGAGTTGGTCGAAGCAGCGGCGGCCGCCGATAACGCGGTAACCGCAACCTCACCCATCGAAGAGTTGGTCGGTTTCCTGCAGACAGAGGCGCGATGGCCGAAACCGCCGGCGGTCACCGGCGAGCTGTTGACCACAGCGCGCGCCCGCGACGCTGAGGCATACGCTTCCGCCCACGAGCGACTGACGCATCTTCATGAGGTTGCGCAAACGCTTTCGGAGCGCAACCGCATCCGTGCCGAGCTGGATACCTCGGCTCCGCGTCTGGCTCGCGCGATCGCCGACGACCCGTCCGCACCGGAATGGGGTGACCGGCTCTCGTCGTACGAGGACGCCTGGCGCTGGGAGATGACAGGGCGTTGGATTCTGGCGCAGGACAGCGAGGATGCGAACGCGCTGAAGGTTCGGCTCAACGCGCTTGAGCAACAGATCAGGAGCGAAGTCG
>CAVRRV010000006.1:0-326036 GCA_963723615.1 uncultured Actinomycetota bacterium
TCGGAGAACCCTGGAGGCAGGTAAAGATCGGGAGGTCGACAGATGCCTGCCACCGTAGTGGAAACCGAAGTCATCGAGGATGTGGTGCGGACAGCGTGCCGCGCGCCGTCACTACACAACAGCCAACCTTGGCAGTGGGTGTTCAACCGTGGGCAACTCCGGTTATTCCTCGATCCAAGTCGAGTAATGGACACCGACCAGTCCGCGCGAGAAGCGCTCATCAGTTGCGGCGCTGCGCTCGACCATCTGCGGGTCGCGATGGCCGCGGCGGGATGGCAGTCGCAAATCGACCGGTTTCCTGACCCCAACAGCCCGAATCACCTGGCATCGATCGAATTCACCCCGTTGGAATTTGTGACCGACCGAGATCGGAGGCGCGCCAGTGCCATCTCAGAGCGCCACACCGACCGGCTGCCGTTCGGCGCACCAACAGACTGGCAGTCCTTCGAAACCATGGTGACCAGCAGTGTCAACCGGGAAGCCGTACATCTGGAGGTCATCGCCGACGATTTGCATCCGCGCCTCGAGGAGGCAGCCCAAATCGCGGAGTCGTTACGGTCCTACGACACTCCCTACCATAACGAACTACATTGGTGGACTGCGCCATTCGAGGCATCGGAGGGCATCCCGTATAGTGCCCTCGTCTCGGCAGCCGAGGGTGACCGAGTCGGTGTCGGACGGGTGTTCCCCGTCCACCGTCGGCCCGAACGACGCCTCGAAATTCCCGAAGACCACGCCAAGGTCCTGCTGCTGTCCACCGACGACGACGCTCGCACCGACGCGTTGGCTTCCGGCGAAGCGCTTTCCGCGACGTTGTTGGAATGCACGATGGCCGGCCTGGCAACCTGCCCGGTAACGCACCTCACCGAAGTCGCCGTCACCCGCGAACTGATCAAGTCGCTCATGGACCATGACGCCGTTCCCCAAGTCCTCATCCGCGTGGGCGTGGTGCCAGTCACCGAAAAAGCGCCACCGGCCACACCGCGGCGACCACTCTCCGAAGTTTTACGACTCAAGGGTTGACGGGATCAGCGATGCGCGATGCGAATACACCACAATTGCCTATCGTCGTCGGTATTGACGGCTCTCAAGCAGCGATCCGGGCCGCGGAATGGGCAGTCGATGAAGCTGTCAGTCGAGAGGTCCCGCTGCGTTTAGTCGAAGTGATCCCGCAGCAGGCCGAGCCGGCCCCGCTCGCGGCCGTGGGTAATGTCCGGATGGAGCTTGAATACGGCGAGACCGCGCTCGGTATTGCCTCCGCTGCGGTGACAGCTAGCGGGCAACCCGTCAAAGTCGAGACTGCGATTCTGCGCGGCGATCCCGCAACAGCTCTTATCGCCGAATCGCGTGACGCCGAAATGGTCTGCGTCGGTTCGACGGGGATCGGGCGCTTTGCGCGGGCATTACTGGGTTCCACAGTCGCAGAGCTCGCCGAAGCCGCCTCTTGCCCGGTCGCGATCATTCGCACACAGCAGAGCCGGCCGAAGCCTGGCAGCTCCTTGATTGTAGTCGCGGTGAACGATTCACCCGGCAACGACGATGTTGTCGAGCAGGCGATCAGAGAGGCCCAGCTGCGTCACGCCCCGGTGCTTGCGCTTGGGGTGTGGCGACAAGATCTCGGTGAAATGCCCTATGACAAACTGGACCGTCGGGTCCACTTCTGGGAGCGGCGCTATCCCAGCGTGCAATTCCACGCCAGGGCTACCCGAACCGGTATCGCCGATTTTCTTGATGTAAGCGATAGCCGGATACAGCTCGCCGTGATCGGCAGCGCTGATATCGATCAAGTCGCGAGTCTTATTGGGCCACATAGGCACCACATCCTCGGACACGCCGAGTGCTCGGTATTGATTGTCCGATCCTAGTTACGAACCAGCGGAATACCCAGGCGGGCTGACAATGACCGGAAGCAGGGGCCGTGGACGATGTATTTACCTCGACGCTTCAGGATGGCGCCACGGTGCAGGTGCGGCGGCTCGAACCGGCGGATATCGACGCGGTCATCGCGCTCCATGACACGCTCAGCGATCGCGAACGCTACCTGAGATTCTTCACGATGCACCCTGCCCATCTGAAAACCGTGGCCGACAAGCTCACTGACGGCAGCAGTGAGGACTACGCACTGGGCGCCTTTGAATCCGGAACGTTGATCGGCGTCGCGAGCTACGCGGTCTGCGGTAGACCTGCAACCGCGGAGATCGCCGTCGTCGTGGCCCACAACGATCACCGGCGCGGAGTAGGAACCGTTTTACTTCGGCGGCTCGCACAGATTGCCCGCGCCAACGGAATCCAGCACTTGGTCGCGGACGTCTTGACCACGAATCACTTGATGTTCGAGGTGCTCCACGACGCCAGCTTGCATCCGCAACACAAGAGCTATGACAGTGGTGTCGTGCACCTTGACATCGACTTGGCTGAACTCAAACCTGAGGTCTGACTGAACCATAGCGGCATCAGCAGAAGGCTGATCCGTCCAGATATTCGACGATCTCGTTCAGTGGGCGGCGCGGAGTCGCCGGTAACGGGTCCGCGTTGACCGGAGCCCAGCCGACGCGCAGCAACATTTGCGGGAACCCGCTGATGCCGAAAACCTCGATCTGCACGGCATCGCGTGTCTCGGTGATCTCCAGCGGTTCGGTGATTGGGCAGCTCGCCAAACCGAGCGCGGTTGCGCTTAGCAGCACCAGGCTGGTGGCCTCGCCGGCGCGCAGCCGCGCCAGCGTGCTGTCCTCTTTGGTGCCCAGTGCCAGCACGGCGGCATTGTCGTCGACGGAGTCCGTGTCGGGAGGCTGCGCCAGTGCGGGACCCGCGAACAGCCGCGGCGGTATCGGCGCGGTCGGATCGGACTGCGGTACATTGCGAGCCGGCACGCCGGCCAACGATGCGTATCGTCCACTCCAGGTGGTCAGCTCCGTCAAGTAATCGTGGTCGGTCGCATGTTGCCAAACCGCTTGCGCCACAATATGTTGCAATCGGGGCAACGCCTCGACTTGACGCAGCATCACCCCGGCGCGCGCTGCGCGAGCACCCATCAGGGCGATATAGTTGGAAGGTACGCTCCACGAGCTGTAATGGCGCCGATCGGTGCGCCGCCGAGGAATCGCCGCCGCCAGCGTGATGTCAACCTCACTAGCTGGACGACGGTAAACCTCCACAGCGGCAAGGTGTTCGGATTCATCGGCGTTGGGTAGCCGATGGACCTTCGACTGCCACCCGAGCGCCGCGAGTGCCACCACGCAGTGATGCAGGGCAATACCGCAGCTCAGAATGAGGTCGCGGCCGTCAGGGTCGGTGCTAGGTAGGTTTAACCCGCGCTCGGCATATAGGTGCAGACTGTCCGAGCCCACCCGCCACCGCCACGGCTGTGTGTTGTGCACCGACGGCGCACGGGTTGCCAGCGACAAGGCCGTGTAGATGGTCTCGTGATCCGGGAAGTGAGCGCTCATCGGAACACCGCTTTCTGTGGGCTAAACAATATGAATCCAGCGTCGCCCCGCACAGGTGGCAGCCACCAGAGCCGAAAGACTCCACTTCAGAGGACTTCCTGACAGCCGCAGGCACCTGACGTTGCACGCTTGCGGGTCCTATGGCCACATCGCTAGTGACGAATGACCCTGACCCGCCATGCCCACCGCCGATACCGTTGCTGGTGCGCCCTTTGGAAACCCGCGGTCCTATAGGAGAAGCCATGTCGTCGCGTAACGCGTATTTGGGGATCGTCGTCGGTGTGGACGACTCGCCGGCTGCCAAGGTAGCGGTGGATTGGGCGGCGCGCGATGCCGAGCTACGGAATGTCTCGCTAACGCTCGTACACGCGGTTTCGCCGAACTTAACCACATGGTGGGACACGCCGCTGTCCCCGGGCTTGGCGCAATGGCAGAAAGAACACGGGCGCCGACTGCTTGATGACGCGGTCAAGGTTGTTGAAAACGCTTGCGACCGCCCAGGTCCCACCCAGATCCACACTGAGGTCTTGTCGTCGGCAGCCATTCCAACACTGGTTGACCTGTCCAAAGACGCCGAGCTGCTCGTCGCCGGATCCCGCGGCAGTGGGCGGTGGCCCGGCCGGATTCTCGGTTCGGTCAGTACCGCGCTGGTCCGGCACGCGCACTGCCCGGTCGCGATCGTCCACGATGAGGATCCGTTGATGCCATATCCAGTTCAGGCACCGGTGTTGGTCGGGATTGACGGTTCGTCGGCATCCGAGTTGGCGACTGCGATCGCATTCGAAGAGGCTTCGCGTCGAAAGGTGGGGTTGATCGCTCTGCACGCCTGGAGCGATGTTGATGTATCGGAGTGGCCCGGCGTCGATTGGCCGGCAACGCAGTCGATGGGCGATCAGGTACTGGCCGAGCGCCTAGCGGGCTGGCAAGAACAGTACCCCGACGTGAATGTGCACCGTGTCGTGGTCCGCGATCAGCCGGCACGTGAGCTCGTCAAACGCTCGGAGGAAGCCCAGCTGCTAGTGGTCGGCAGTCGTGGCCGCGGCGGATTCGCCGAAATGCTGGTGGGGTCGGTCAGCGAAACCGTTGCCCAGTTGGCGCGGATGCCCGTTATCGTGGCACGCGAGTCGCACGCGTAAGTACATCGCGCAAGTCGGTTAGGGCAACGGAGCCGACCAGCGCACTACGGCGCCCCCGGTCGGAAGGCTGCCGATAGTGAAAGTGCCACCCACCTGTTGTGCGCGTTGACGCAAGTTCGCTAACCCGCTGCCGGTGATTTGATCGGGGATGCCCCGCCCGTCGTCAACCACTTCGATGGACAGCTCGTCTTCGACCTTAACGGTGACTGCGAGCGTGGAGGCGTTGGCGTGTCGCACGGCGTTACTGACCGCTTCGCGCACAACGGCTTCGGCGTGATCGGCCAACGTGGCATCGACCACCGAGAGTGGTCCGATGAACTTCGTCGTGATGTTTAACGTCCCGTCCGAGAATTGGGCGATCGCCTCGTCGAGCCGCTGGCGCAGCCGGGTCGCTCCCGAGGCTGGCCCATGGAGATCGAATATCGTCGTCCGGATTTCTTCGATGACCGCTTGCAGGTCGTCGACGTACTCCGACAGTCGCTGTTGCACTTCGGGCGATCGTGCCCGCGGGATGGTCCCCTGCAGGGCAAGCCCGACGGCGAAGAGGCGTTGGATGACATGGTCGTGCAGGTCCCGAGCGATACGGTCGCGGTCGGCCAAAACATCGAGTTCGCGCGCCAAGCGCTGCGAGGTGGCCAGCTGCCAGGCAAGCGCTGCCTGGTCGGCGAAGGCGGCCATCATCTCTTCCTGGTCTTGGCTGAACGGCGTTGATTGGTCATGCCGCAGTGCGACTAGCACACCGGCGACCTTGTCGGTGGCGCGAAGGGGCAGCACCAGCGCGGAACCGGGACGGATCTCCACGTCGCCGATCTTCAGGTTGAGATTGTCGAATCGCCGCGGAGTTCGGTCCAAAAAAACGTCTCCGACCGGCGTTCCGCGGACCGCTATTGTCAGTGCCGCACCGAGCGGGGGTAGCTTTCCCGCGATTTCGGCGACCAGCAGTTCATCCACATCGGAGGGCGGTTTGCCATCAGGGGCCGGAACCGCGACCAAAGTCGCTTGGGCCTCAGTCAATTTCAGGGCTTCATCGGCGATGAGCCGGAATACTCTCGCCGGGTCGGCGCCGGACAGCAGCTCCGTTGCGATATCGCGGGTCGCCTCAATCCAGGATTGACGAGCCCTGGATTGTTCATACAGGCGGGCATTCTCAATGGCGATCCCGGCAGCGGCGGCCAACGCTTTAACAAGCACCTCGTCGTCTTCGCTGAACGGTTGCCCGTTGGCTTTTTCCGTCAAATACAGGTTGCCGAATACCTCGTCACGGATCCGGACGGGCACACCGAGGAACGCCCGCATTGGCGGGTGGTTCGGGGGAAATCCCACCGAAGCCGGGTGTTGTGCGATGTCGTCTAACCGGATCGGCTTCGGCTCGTCGATCAATACTCCGAGCACACCGCGGCCCTCGGGCAAGTGCCCGATCCGCTCGCGCTCTTTTTCATCGATTCCCTCATAGATGAACGCCACCAGGTCGTGTCCACTCCCCCGGACGCCCAGCGCCCCGTACCGGGCGTCGACGAGCTCGATGGCGGTGTGCACGATCGTGCGCAGGGTGGTGTCCAAGTCGAGGTCCGAGGTGACCACCAGCATCGCCTCGACCAAGCCGTCAAGTCGGTCGCGCCCCTCGACGATCTGCGCGATCCGTTCTTGGACCTCGGCCAGCAGCTCCCGCAGCCGCAACTGCGACAACGTATCGCGTAGGGGATGCGCGCCGCCTACCGGGTCAACTGCCTCGGTCACACGACCATGGTGGCACCAGGCGAGACCTCCGTCTCAGTTATCTGTCCGGCCGGTTGGTGGTGTCTAGCTTGGACGCGAAGACCGCCGCTTGGGTCCGCCGCTCCATTCCCAGCTTGGCCAGCAACCGTGAGACATAATTTTTGACCGTCTTTTCGGCAAGAAACATGCGGGCGGCGATCTGCTTATTGGTCAGCCCCTCACTGAGTAGCCCGAGCAGTGTCCGCTCCTGGTCGGTGAGCCCAAGCAGCGGATCGGTGCGTTCGGCAGCGCCGCGAAGCTTGGCCATCAGCGCCGCAGCAGCCCTGTTGTCCAGCAGCGATTTGCCGGCACCAACATCTTTGATGGCCTGCGCCAGCTCCATGCCCTTGATGTCTTTGACGACGTATCCGCTGGCGCCGGCCAAAATCGCGTCGAGCATCGCCTCATCGGAAGTGAACGAGGTCAACATCAGACAGCGCAGGTCGGGCAAATCCGACAGCAAATCGCGGCATAGCTCGACTCCGCTGCCGTCGGGCAGGCGGACGTCGAGCACGGCGACATCGGGCCGCACCGCCGGTATCCGCGCCATTGCTTGGGCGACCGAGCCGGCTTCGCCGACGACTTCCAACTCCGGATCCGATCCAAGCAAGTCAACGATCCCGCGACGAACCACCTCGTGATCGTCGACCAAAAAGACCCTTACAACCATGGCGAACCCTCCCCGCTGTTGCCGGCTAGCGTCGGGGACCGACGCATCGGCATCCATCATGCTCATGATGGCCCCTTCTCACAGGTGTTGGCGATCGACTACGAGCACCGCGTGGTCGGAGTCACGCAGCGCGGCGTTGCCTGCTGGGCCGACAAGCTCGCCCAGATGTTGGGCATCGCGGGCTCCCACGACGAGCAACTGCACGTCTCCAGCGCTTTTCGCCAGATAATCGAGGATGCTGCCATGCACCGCAATCGGCTCGATCCGAAGGTCTGGATAGCGCCGCCGCCACGGGGACAACCGGCGGGTCAGCCGCGCGTGTATCCGGTCATCGCCCTCGGCGACTGCCCGCTTGTCGCAGGATGGAGCTGGCCAGCAGGTGATCACCCGTAGCGGCGCGTTACGCAGGTGCGCCTCGTCCACCGCCGCCCCCAACAGAACGCCGTTGTCGGGGGACTTGTCGGCTTCGACGACGACCCACCCGGGATGCGGTCGGGTTGGACGGCCAAATCCGTGAATGACAGCAACCGGGCACCGCGCCGAGGTGGCTACTGCGGCGGCCGTGGACCCGACTCGGTCCGGCTGGAAGTGATCGGATCCGACAGCGCCGACACAAACCATCGCCGCTGAGCGGGAAGCGCGGACCAGCGTGCCGACTGGCGGCCCTTTTGTGATGTCGACTTCTATTTTCACTGGCTTGTCGGTGGCCTCAACAGCAGCGATGACACGACGAACGGCGCGCTCGGCGGTGGCGAACCTGCGAGCGGTGTCCGCGCGGTCCGGACTCTCGCTGTCGTCTTCGTCGAGTGCGTGAACGAGGCGCAGCGCGATGTCCCGGCTAACTGCCTCGTCAACGGCCCACAGGGCAGCGCGCAGGGCCGCCGTCGAACCGTCGACGCCGACCACAACCGCTGGCTGTATATGCGAACCGTTCATCGGCAACTCCGGGATTTGACCGTGCCGGCACACTCCATGAGGGTGCCCTCGTGCGCAACGCTATCGGTGACACGGCGGCGTCTTCAGAGCCGTTGGTCCTCAGTTTGTCGGCCCTTGGTCCCGACGGCCAAGCCCGCCCCGATTGCCGGCCGCGGCTTGATGACACGCGGCCATGGACGCTAGGGGCTTTCGGCCCTGGGCACCTCCGGGGCTCCGAAGGACATGGCGGTCGCGCACTGACGGATGGGTCGGATGGGCGACGGGCAGTGGGAGCGCAAGCTACGATGCTTAAATCGACGATGATGGCGGCCGTAACGACAGGAGTTACGGATGAGCGGGCAGCGCGAAGATCGGTAGCCAGCCGTAATCGACCAGCAGTTCGGTGAGCGACTCTTTCTCTATTGTGGTGTCGTGTTCTGCCGCGTTGTGGCCTGAGAGCTGGATGCCCACGTCGATTACCGCCATGCAGCTTTGGCATTGAATACGGTGTTCGCTTGTCCAGTTATCCATTTACCCACTCCTGGAGGAGGACTGTGGCGCCGGCCCGGGGCTCGCTAAGAAGCGGGCGTTCTTTCCGTATAGGCGTCCCGAGGCTGTTTCACTGGATTCTTAGCATTAACTTTGCGTGAACGCCTGCTTCGGCCACGGCGTGCAGCTCAACCGAAGTTTCCTGCATTGCAGGGCCATTCGTCGGCGCGACCATCAGCGATAGTCCTCGACGGTGTTGCCCGCGGTGCCGAATTGCGTGATCACCCGCGCGGTGCCAGTGCGGAGACCAACGGCGTGTCGACTCCCAACGGCCCGAGGTTGGCAGCGCCACCGGGTGAGCCGAGGGGTCCATCGCGGCCCGGCAAGGTCTCGCTGAAGAAGGCGGCGTTGTCGGCGAGGTGCTGGTGCTGGTCTATCGGCAGATCGGTTTCGTAATAGATCGCATCCATCCGGCAGATCAGTTTGCAGGCACCGCAATCCACGCATTCATCGGGGTTGATGTACATGGACCGAGCTCCCTCGTAGATGCAATCCACCGGGCACTCCTGCACACATGACTTGTCCATGACATCCACACATGCCCTGCCGATCACATATGTCATGTACTGAAGCGTATCTATTTCCCGATGCTGAAGGCTGGGGCCGAAGGCCCATTTCCTCAAGGACCAACGGCCCTGGCTATTCATCGGGAAATCTCTAGCGTCGACGTCAAGGGAGAGGACGGTTGGTATGGCGCAGACAATGCTGGAGCCCCAAGCGATCCGCGACGCGGTGATGCTGGCCTGCCGCGCGCCCTCATTACACAACAGTCAGCCCTGGCATTGGGTCGCCGAGCGCGGGCAGCTTCACCTGTTCGCGGATCCTAAAGCGTTGGTGCAAACCATCGATCGCTCAGGTAGGGAGATGATCCTCAGCTGCGGCGCGATGCTCGATCACCTGCGAGTGGCAATGGCAGTCGCCGGCTGGGATACCGCCGTCGACCGATTCCCGGATTCCCATGATGCCGATCATTTGGCGACGCTCGAATTCAGTCCGCTGGGGTCGGACAGTGATGCAGACCGGCAGCGGGCCGGGGCCATCCTGCGGCGCCGCACGGACCGGTTACCGTTCGCCGCACCCCGCCGCTGGGATTCGCTGGAACGGCAGCTGCGTAGCCAGATTGACCAAGACACTGTGATGCTCGGCGTCATACCCGAGGATGCTCGCCAGCAGTTGGCGGAGGCGTCTGGGCTCACCGAAGCAATCCGCCATAATGACCCCTCCTATCAATCCGAACTACGTTGGTGGACATCGCCTTTCGATCTAGACCAGGGCGTCCCGCCGAGCGCACGAGTGTCCGCTTCGGAAGCCAGCCGGGTCGACGTGGCACGAGCCTTCCCGACAACCGGCTATGAAGAACGACGCGCGACGATCGACGTCGACCACTCCAAGATCCTGGTGCTGTCCACGCGCGATGACACCCGCCCGCAGGTTTTGCGCTGTGGCGAGGTGTTATCCGCTGTGTTGCTCGAGTGCACAATCGCCGGGATGGCGACCTGCACCCTCACGCACATGACCGAAATAACCCCGGCCCGAGAACTGATCCAGGGGCTCAGCGGACAGCCCGGGCTGCCGCAGCTCTTGATCCGGGTGGGCAAGGTACCGGCGGTAGAGCGACACGTTCCCGCCACGCCCCGCCGTCCGCTGAGCGACGTCTTGGAGTTCCGGTACTGACGTCGCCTGCGCTGCCGTCGGGCACCAGCCGAGCCGCTGAGGGTGCCCGGGAAGGATAGGCACCCATTGGCCGATGTCGCACCGCGACGGGTGACACAACAACCGATGGACTTTCGGCACACGAGGCTGATGGCGTACTGCTCTACCCACACGTTCCTTGGGCCCGCACGATAGAAGCCGACCCGGACGAAAGGGGTTGGTGATGAAAGCCAATGTCGGAGATTGGTTGGTGGTCAAGGGCAGGACCAACGAACAGGCGGAGCAGCGCGGGATGATCACCGAAATGCATGCTGCGGACGGCTCGCCGCCCTACATGGTGCGGTGGCTCAACACTGGGCACGAAGCCCTGGTGTTTCCGGGGCCTGATGCGGTCGTCGTCACACCGGCAGAGCAGCAGGCGGCCGACGAGCGGGCTCGGTCACGATTCGCTTCGGTGCAGGCGGCAATCACGAATCATCCGGCCGATGATCGTTAAGCCGGCCGACGCTCACTACGACGAAATCAGGCCACTCACGTTTTCGGAACGTCGGCAGTTGACTCGGTTACAGACATATATCGTGGCTTCGGCGTTCTGGCCCCGGTTTAGTCATCCGTTGCTGAGGCGGCCTCTGTAGTTAGGCGGCTCAGAGAGTGGACGCCACCAGGCCGGTCAGGTCGGCGAGGCGGTGAGAGTAACCCCACTCGTTGTCATACCAACCGACGATCTTCACCAGGTCACCAGTGACTTTGGTGAGCCCGGAGTCAAAGATGCACGACGACGGGTCGGTCACGATGTCGGAGGAGACGATGGGATCCTCGGTGTAGGTGAGGAAGCCCTTCAGCTCACCGTCGGCGGCGGCCGCGAACGCGGCGTTGACTGCCTGGGCGGTTGCCGGCTCGCGGACGATGACGGTGAGATCGGTGGCTGAACCGGTGGGCACCGGCACCCGCAGCGCGTACCCGTCGAGCCGGCCTTCGAGCTGGGGCAGCACCACACTGATCGCGCGGGCGGCCCCGGTGGACGTGGGAACCACGTTGATCGCCGCGGCGCGGGCCCGCCGAAGGTCGCGGTGCGGACCGTCCTGAAGATTCTGGTCCGGGGTGTACGCGTGGATGGTGGTCATGAGCCCGCGCTCGATTCCGAACACCTCGTCGAGCACCATCGCCATCGGCGCCAGGCAGTTCGTAGTACACGAGGCGTTGGAGACGACGGTCTGCGTGCCGTCGTAGTCGCGATGGTTGACACCCATCACAACGGTGAGGTCCGCACCCTTCGACGTCGCGGACACCACCACCTTCTTCGCGCCGCCGTGGAGGTGACCGCGGGCCTGCTGCGCGGCGGTGAACCGACCGGTCGACTCGATGACGACATCCACCCCCAGATCTCCCCACGGCACCGCCGCCGGCCCGTCGGCGATGGACCACGCCTTGATCCGCTGCTTCCCCACCACAAGGTCTTCGTCGTCGACCGACACGTCGTGCGGTAAGCGTCCGAGGACGGAGTCGTATTTGAGCAGGTGCGCCAGAGTCTTGTTGTCCGTGAGGTCGTTCACCGCGACGATCTCGATGTCGGTGGTGCCTGCCGCGCGTTGTACGTCCACCGCGCGAAAGAAGTTTCGGCCGACACGCCCAAAACCGTTCACGCCCACCCGAATAGCCATAGTGATCTCCTCGTAGTTCTGTGGTCTGGGCGCCCCATCACTTGCACGCCACCTTGAGTCTGACCGCGCTTTGGGCCTAGCAGCAGAGGACAAGGTCCTCGCTTTCCTGCCCACCTCCGGTCGGGCTGTTACCCATTCGAGTGACCTTCGGCCCTGGCACCGTGCGTGCCGCTGTGGGAGGTTGGCATTTGTGGCGCTATCGCAGGTACACCCGGCCACCGGAGTGCTCGACCGACCAGGCGTGAATTTATGCGTCCCTCAGTCGGCGGCGTGCACCCCGGCTTCCTGACGCAGCCTGCACGATGAGGACGGCGTTGTCGGGCAACGGTGCTGGGCGAATTCGCCATGCATGACGTGAGGGTCGGGCTCGATCTGCCGACTGCTTAACGCGCTACGAGAGGACAGGTCATGAGTACATCCGGGTACGTCCGCTTTTTTGAGGAGTTCGGCATCGACGATGTGCCGCTTGTCGGCGGAAAGAACGCATCGCTGGGCGAGATGTTCCAGAAGCTGTCCGGGCAGGGCGTCCGCGTCCCGCACGGATTCGCCATCACCGCCCAGGCCTACCGCTACATGTTGGACAAGGCCGGCGCCTGGGACCGTCTGCATGCCGAGCTCGACGAGCTGGACCCCGCCGACGTCGCCGCGCTGGCGCGTAAAGGCAAGCGCGCCCGTGAGATCGTCTACGGCGCCGGGCTCCCCGACGATCTGGCCGCCGAGATTCTGGATGCCTACCGCAAGCTTCAGCAGGAGTACGGCGAGGAGGTCAGCCTCGCTGTGCGGAGCTCGGCGACCGCCGAGGACCTGCCGACGGCGAGCTTTGCCGGCCAACAGGATTCGTATCTCAACATCAAAGGCGAACAGAGTCTGCTCGACACGTGCCGCCGTTGTTTCGCCAGCCTGTTCACTGATCGCGCCATTCATTACCGGCTCGACCAGGGCTTCGACCACTTCAAGGTCTCCCTGTCGATCGGCGTGATGAAGATGGTGCGCTCCGATATCTCTTCGTCGGGTGTGATGTTCTCCATCGACACCGAGTCGGGGTTTCGCGACGCCGTCCTCGTGACGGGCGCCTACGGCCTCGGCGAGAATGTGGTTCAGGGCGCCGTCGACCCCGACGAGTTCTACGTCCACAAGCCGACCTATCTAGCCGGCCACCGCGCCGTGTTGCGCCGCCTCATCGGCGACAAGGCGGTGAAGATGATCCTCGTCGAGGGTGAGACGAAGAACACGACGCGAAACATCCCCACACCAAAGTCCGACCGTGCTCGGTTCTGCCTCACCGATGAGGACGTCCTGGAGCTGGCCGGCTACGCGTGCACCATCGAGGCGCACTACGGGCGGCCGATGGACATGGAGTGGGCCAGGGACGGTCTGGACGGAAAGCTCTACATCGTCCAGGCCCGCCCCGAGACGGTCGCCTCCCAGCACAGCGCAACGGCGCTGGAAAGCTATCAGCTCGAGGGCCGAGGCGAGGTACTCGTCGAGGGTCGCTCGGTCGGCGAGGGCATCGCCTCGGGCGTGGCGAAGCGGATCGAGAACCCCAAGCACCTGTCCGAGTTCAAGCCCGGCGAGGTACTTGTCGCCGACACCACCACGCCCGACTGGGAGCCGATCATGAAGACCGCCGCGGCGATCATCACCAACCGCGGCGGTCGCACCTGCCACGCGTCGATCATCGCCCGCGAACTCGGCATCCCCGCTGTGGTTGGCACCGGCGACGCAACCACCTGCGTGCCCGATGGCGAAGTCGTGACGGTGTCGTGTGCCGAGGGCGAGTCGGGCCGCGTGTACCGGGGTGCCGTTGGTTTCCATGTGGACCGCACCGAGGTGGCGGATCTGGCGCGGCCGCGAACCCAGATCATGATCAATCTCGGGAATCCGGATCTCGCCTTCAAGACGTCGTTCCTGCCGAACGACGGCGTGGGACTCGCTCGGATGGAGTTCATCATCAGCGAGTACATCCGGGTCCACCCGCTGGCCCTGCTGCACCCCGAGAAGGTCGACGACCCCGAGGCGCGCAGGACGATCGATCGGCTCACGCACGACTATCCCGACGGGAGCGACTTCTTCGTGGAGCGCCTTTCCGAAGGAATCGGCACGATAGCCGCCGCCTTCTGGCCCAAGCCCGTCGTGGTAAGGATGTCGGACTTCAAGACCAACGAGTACGCCAGCCTGATCGGCGGAGCAGCCTTCGAGCCGTCCGAAAGCAACCCGATGCTCGGTTTTCGAGGCGCCTCGCGTTACGCGCATCCCGCGTACGCCGAGGGCTTCGCGCTGGAGTGCCGCGCGATGCGGCGTGTGCGCGAACAGATGGGTCTGACGAACGTCATTCTCATGCTCCCGTTCGTGCGTCGAATCGCCGAGGCTGACCTCGTCCTGCAGACGATGGCCGACCTCGGTCTGCGCCGGGGCGAGAACGGGCTCAAGGTGTACGCGATGTGCGAGATCCCCAACAACGTGATCCTGATCGATGAATTCGCCAAGCGTTTCGACGGGTTCTCCATCGGCTCCAACGACCTGACTCAGCTCACCCTCGGCGTCGATCGTGACAGCGAGATCGTGGCCTTCGACTACGACGAACGCGACGAGGGCGTCAAGGAGATGATTCGCCTGGCCGTTGAGGGCTGCCGCCGCAATGGAATCCACTCGGGGCTGTGTGGACAAGCGCCTTCGGACTACCCGGACATGGCCGAGTTCTTGGTCCGGATCGGCATCGAGTCGATGAGCCTGAACCCCGACACCGTGATCAAGACCACCCGCCAGGTCCTCCAAGTGGAAAAACAGCTCGTGCCGACTCAATGAGCAGCGACGCGTTCCATCGGCCCTTAGCCGGAACTTCAAGGGACGTGACTCCCCTTGCAGACCTGTCGCATGGGCATTCTCGGGCAGGGCCGGTGCGCGAGCGCCGACCTGTCTATGTCGATTTGCTGCCGCCCTGCAATGCCGGTTGCCCCGCCGGGGAGAACATCCAAGCCTGGCTGGCCCACGCCACCGCCGGCCGGCACGAGCAGGCCTGGCGTCAGCTCGTTGCGGACAACCCATTCGCCGCAATCCACGGACGGGTGTGCTACCACCCGTGCGAAACGGTCTGCAACCGTGCCCATCTCGACAGCTCCGTATCGATTCATTCGGTGGAGCGGTTCCTCGGTGACCTTGCTTGCGAGCGCGGCTGGGGGTTCGACCCACCGTCGACCCGCACCGGCAAGCGAGTCCTAGTCGTCGGTGCGGGGCCGAGCGGACTGTCCGCCGCCTACCATCTGGCCCGCCTCGGCCACGCGGTCGAGATCCGCGACGCCGGCGCGGTGCCCGGCGGGATGATGCGGTACGGCATTCCGAGCTACCGGCTGCCGCGTGAGGTGCTGGATGTCGAGCTGAACCGGATCGCGGCTATGGGCATCGAGTTGACAAGCGATCACCGGGTCGATGACCTCGCGGCCGAGCGGGACGAGGGCGGCTTTGACGCGGTGTTCGTCGCGGTCGGTGCGCATCTGGCCAAACGAGTCGACATTCCCGCCCGTGACGCCGGCACGATGGTGGACGCGGTGTCTTTTCTTCGCGACGTCGCGTCCGGCGAAAGGCCGGCGATCGGGCGCCACGTGGCCGTCTACGGCGGCGGCAACACCGCGATGGACGCCGCCCGCGTGGCCCGCCGCCTCGGCGCCGAGGACGCGGTGATCGTCTACCGCCGCACTCGCGAGCAGATGCCCGCCCACCAAGAGGAAGCGCAGGATGCCGAACGCGAAGGCGTACGCATCAACTGGCTGCGGACGATCAGCGCGTTCGACGGTCCCGAATTACGGGTCGAGGTCATGGAACTCGACGACTCGGGTTACCCACAACCGACCGGACGCTTCGAGACGTTGGCCGCCGACACCCTGATCATGGCACTCGGTCAGGAGACGGAATCGGGGTTCATGCGGACGCTGCCGGGAGTTGAGTTCGATAGCGACGGCAGCGTGCGGGTATCGGAATCGTTGATGACCGGCTGTCCGGGCATATTCGCCGGCGGCGACATGGTGCCCAGCGAGCGCACCGTCACAGTCGGTGTCGGCCATGGGAAAAAGGCGGCACACCATATCGACGCCTGGTTGCGCAACACGACGGGCGCACGCCTCGCCAAACACCCGACGGCGACGTTCGACGCGCTGCACCTGTGGTTTTTTGGTGACACCGCGCGGCGTCAGCAGCCCGAACTCGAGCCGGCCAAGCGCGTCGCGAGTTTCGACGAGGTTGTCGGCGGGTTGTCCGCCGAGCAAGCGACCTACGAGGCCGGGCGCTGCCTCTCGTGCGGGAACTGCTTCGAATGCGACGGCTGTCTCGGCGCATGCCCCGAGGACGCGGTGATCAAACTCGGGGTTGGGCATCGGTACAAGTTCGACTACGACAGCTGTACCGGCTGCGCCGTCTGCTTCGATCAGTGCCCCGTACACGCCATCGAGATGTTCCCGGAGCCGGGATGACACGTGTCACGGTGGATGGCAACGAGGCCGCCGTTTCGGTCGCCTACCGACTCAACGAGGTGTGCTGCATCTACCCGATCACACCATCATCGCCGATGGCCGAGTTGGCCGATGAATGGTCCAGCGCGGGGCGGCCCAATGTGTGGGGCACCGTCCCGACAGTGGTCGAAATGCAAAGCGAGGGTGGAGCGGCGGGCGCTCTGCACGGCGCCCTGCAGAGCGGCGCGTTGACCACGACCTTCACCTCGTCGCAGGGCCTCCTGTTGATGATCCCGAACATGTACAAGATCGCCGGCGAATTGACGTCGGCCGTCATTAATGTGGCGGCTAGATCGCTTGCAGCGCAAGGATTGTCGATCTTCGGAGACCACTCCGACGTGATGGCCGTCCGGCAGACGGGATTCGCACTCCTCGCGGCAGCCTCGGTGCAAGAGGCGCACGACCTGGCACTCGTTGCGCAGGCGGCCACGCTCGCGACCCGTGTCCCGTTCGTGCATTTCTTCGACGGCTTCCGAACGTCCCACGAACTCAACACGATTCAGACGCTTTCCGACGACGACCTGCGGGCGCTGGTGCCCGAAGAGTTGGTGTGGGCGCATCGCGGACGGGCGCTGTCTCCCGAGCGCCCGTTCATTCGCGGCACGGCACAGAACCCGGACGTCTACTTCCAGGCGCGCGAAACGGTGAACCCTTTCTACGCAAGGGTTCCGGGTGCGGTCGAGGACCTGATGTCCCGCTTGGGCGAGCGCACCGGCCGCACGATGCACATCGTCGACTACACCGGGCACCCTGAAGCGCAGCGCGTGCTGGTGGTGATGGGCTCGGGCGCCGAGACGGTGGTGCAGACCGTCGCCGCTCTCGCCGAACGCGGCGAGCGGGTCGGAGTGGTGCAGGTGCGGCTGTACCGCCCATTTCCCACCAGAGCGTTCCTCGAGGCGCTGCCAGCGACGGTGCGCACGGTCGGCGTTCTGGACCGCACCAAGGAGCCCGGGTCGATCGGCGAACCGTTGTATCTGGACGTTGTCGCGGCGCTTGCCGAGGCGCATGCCGACGGCGAGCGGCCCGTCATGCCGCGCGTGACGGGTGGACGCTACGGCCTGTCCTCGAAGGAGTTCACGCCCGCCATGGTCGCTGGGGTGTTCGCCGAACTCGCTCGCGAGCAACCACGGCGCCGTTTCACCATCGGTATCGACGACGACGTCTCCGGTACCAGCGTCGAGTACGACCCGTCGTTCGACATCGAGTCACCTGACACGTTCCGGGCGGTCTTCTTCGGGCTGGGTTCGGACGGCACCGTCAGCGCGAACAAGAACACGATCAAGATCCTGGGGTCCGAAGAAGGGCTGCACGCCCAGGGCTACTTCGTCTACGACTCGAAGAAGTCGGGTTCGCAGACCGAGTCGCATCTACGCTTCGGGCCGGATCCCATACGCGCTCCTTACCTGGTCACTGCGGCCAATTTCATTGGCTGCCACCAGTTCCGGTTTCTCGACAAAATTGACGTGCTCGCTCGAGCCGCCGCCGAAGCAACGCTGCTGCTGAACTGTCGTCAGCCTGCTGCCAAGGTCTGGGACGCTCTGCCGCGGCCTGTCCAGGAACAGATCCTGGCCAAGCGGATCACGCTGTACGCCGTCGACGCCGATCGGATCGCTCGCGAAGCCGGGCTGGCCGGGCGAATCAATATCGTGCTGCAGACGTGCTTCTTCGCGATCTCGGACGTACTGCCTCGCGAACAGGCGATCGCCCGGATCAAGGAGTCGGTGGAAAAGATGTACGGCAACCGCGGCGCCGACGTGCTGCGAAAAGAACTGGCCGCAGTGGACGGCGCGGTGGCCGGGTTACATCGGATCGAGGTGCCCACCCTGGTCACCTCCACGCGCACGCCGGCGCCGACCGTGCCCGAGACCGCGCCGGAGTTCGTCCGCACCGTCACCGCGGAGATGATGGCCGGACGCGGAAACGCCTTGCCGGTCAGCGCACTTCCGGTGGACGGCACCTACCCGAGCGGCACGACCGCATACGAGAAACGCAACATTTCCGAGCTGGTCGCAGTCTGGGACTCCGACAGCTGCATTCAATGCGGCAACTGCGGCTTCGTCTGCCCGCACAGCGTGATCCGCTCCAAGTTTTACGACCAGTCCCAGCTGGCCGGGGCGCCAAGACAATTCGACTCCGCACCCCTGGACGCCGTCGGCCTCCCGAACACCCGGTTCTCGTTGCAGGTGTACGTCGAGGACTGCACCGGGTGCGGCCTTTGCGTCGAGGCCTGCCCAGTTGTCCTACCTGGCAACGCCGTCACCAAAGCGATCAACCTCGGCCCCAGCGAGCCGCGGGTGGCTGCCGAGCGAGAGAACATCGCCTTCTTCGAGACCCTGCCGACCAATGACCGGTCCCGGGTGGACTTCGGCACCGTACGCGGCACCCAGTTCCTGCAGCCGCTGTTCGAGTTCTCCGGCGCCTGCGCAGGTTGCGGCGAGACGCCGTACCTCAAGTTGCTCTCGCAGCTGTTCGGGGACCGGCTGATGATCGCCAACGCAACCGGCTGCTCGTCGATCTATGGCGGCAACCTGCCCACCACTCCCTGGACCACCGACGCGGACGGGCGGGGTCCCGCCTGGTCGAACTCGCTGTTCGAGGACAACGCGGAGTTCGGGCTCGGCCTGCGGTTGGCCAGCGACGGACATGTCGCGCTGGCCCGGCGCCGCCTCGCCGAATTACGCGACGCCATCGGCACCGAACTCGTCGACGCCATTCTGGGGGCACCGCAGCTGCGGGAGTCGGAGTTGGCAGCCCAGCGTGAGCGGGTGGCCGAGCTCAAGAACCGCCTCGAGGGCCTCGATCCCGCCCTGATCGCTGACCTGCGCAGCGTGGTGGACAGCCTGGTCCGGCGCAGCGTGTGGATCGTCGGCGGTGACGGCTGGGCGTACGACATCGGGTCCGGAGGGCTCGACCACGTGTTGGCGACCGGGCGCAATGTCAACGTGCTGGTGCTCGACACCGAGGTCTATTCCAACACCGGCGGGCAGATGTCCAAGTCGACACCACTGGGCGCAGTCGCCAAGTTCGCAGCCGCCGGCAAGACCGTGCCGAAGAAGGATCTGGCACTGCAAGCGATCGCTTACGGAAACGTCTACGTCGCAAAGGTCGCCATGGGTGCCGACCCGCAGCAGACCCTGCAGGCCTTCCGCGAGGCGGAGGCTTACGATGGCCCGTCGCTGGTAATCGGCTACAGCCAGTGCATTGCGCACGGCATCGATATGCGTCTCGGGATGGATCAGCAGTACCGCGCGGTCGCCAGCGGACACTGGCCGCTGGTTCGTTACGACCCAGTACTTCGTGCCGCCGGCCACAATCCGTTCCTGCTCGATTCGCACCGACCGCGGATCCCGCTGACCGACTACCTCTACCGAGAGCTGCGGTACCGCTCACTGGCCAACGCCGATCCGGTCGAAGCCGAACGGCTGCTCGGGCTGGCAGAACAGGCGATCGAACAGCGCTGGAATACCTACGAGGAGATGGCTTCCCGGGGTCCCGAACACTTCCACGCCGACGCCCGCAGGGAACGCTGATGGAGCTGTCGACCCACTACATGGGCCTCGCATTGCGCAACCCACTGGTGGCGGCGGCATCCCCGCTGTCCCAGACCGTCGACGGCGTCCGGCGCCTCGCCGACGCGGGCGTCGGTGCGGTGGTGCTCTATTCGCTGTTCGAAGAGCAACTGCACCGCGAGGCGGAGCAGAACGCACGTCTTGCCGAGGCGGGTGCAGAGGGCTTCGCCGAAGCCCTGACTTACTTTCCGGCCGGAGCCGGCGAGGACCACGGCCCACGCCAGTACCTGAGTCTGCTCGAACGCGCGGCCCGCGCGGTCTCAGTCCCCGTGATCGGCAGCCTCAACGGCAGCACGCCCGGGAGTTGGGCCAGCTACGCCCGGTCAATGCAGGATTCCGGTGCGGCCGCAATCGAATTGAACATCTACTACTTGCCCGGCGATCCGCACATTCGCGGCCGCGACGTCGAACAGCGTCACCTCGACATCCTGGCGCGGGTTAAGGACGCGGTAACCGTACCGGTGGCCGTGAAGCTCAGCCCGTACTTCAGCGCGACCGGTGAGATGGCGCGGCGCCTCGACGAGGCCGGTGCGGACGGGCTTGTTCTGTTCAACCGATTCCTCCAGCCAGACATCGACCCCGAGAACCTCACCGTGGTACGCGCGGTGTCGTTGTCCACCGCGGCGGAGATTCGATTGCCGCTGACGTGGATTGCGTTGCTACGCGGACGGGTCGGCGCGTCGCTTGCCGCGACGACCGGCGTCGAGAGCTCCATTGAGCTGATCAAGTATCTGCTTGCCGGCGCGGATGTGGTGATGACCGCGTCAGCACTGCTGCGCCACGGCCCGGAACACGCCGCCGTACTACTCGACGGGTTGTGCGAATGGATGCAGCGCAAGGGATATACCACCGTCGAGGAACTGCGTGGGCTGCTCGCCGTACCCGTCGGCGCCGACGAGACCACACGCGAACGCGGCGACTACGTCAGCGCATTACGGCAAGCCAACAACACCGACTACGGCCCCTGGTAACCGTAGAGGCTCGCACCCATTCGACGGCGATTCACACCTACTCAAGGTCTTTCGACCCTTGGCAGCAGCGGACAGCTGCCCTCATCCCGGACTGGCTGGGGTTCTCAACGTCACTTACGTGCGGGACCTGCCGGAGACACGCTTGACTTTCTGCTCGGTACACTCGTGATCTGTTTGGCGGGCAATCCGATACGACGCCAGTGGCTGAAATTCGATGATTGGGTTGCTGCCAGCGCTACCGCGGTCTCGACAAGAACTCCAGTGAGTGGCTGAGGTTGTGTTGCGCAGGGCTGGTCAGTCCCTGCTGGAGTTCCCATTCGTAGCCGCGGATCGCCAGCAAGTAGGCGTCGGGGACGTGTTCGAAGCACTGCTGGGTGGTCGCCAGGATTGACGGCACGGAGATTGCGTGCGAGGTGAAGCTGAAGTCCAGCTTCGGCTCCGGACAGCTCAGGGTGAACGATTCGACCGCAGGGTCTTTCGTGGCATCCACGAACAACACTCGCGTATATCGGCTGATCAGATCGGCGTCTTCGAGGCCCAGCTGATAGGTACGGTGCAGGCGTGCGCGAGGCCGAGGATGGATGTGCTCGAGCCGGTCGATGAAGGCCCAGCCCAATCCGTCGTCCTGACGTCCGGCGTTGCCGATGCCATAGATCAGCGACGTGGGGTTGTCGAAGAGCCCAAGCGTGACACAGTGCGGTTCAGCGTGCGCGCTCATCGAGCACCCGCCCCTGCGCGTCCACAACGGTGACGGTCAACGGCATCTGCCCGAGAGCGTGGGTGGCGCAGCTGAGGCAGGGGTCATAGGCGCGGATCCCCACCTCGATGGCGTTCATCATGCCCTCGGTGATCTCAGCCTGGCCGCCGAGATAGTCCTCGGCGACGCTGCGTACCGTTCGGTTGAGCACCTGGTTGTTCTGGGTGGTGGCCACGATCAGGTTGGCGAAGGCGATATTGCCTTCGCGATCGGCGCGGTAGTGGTGCAGCAGGCTCCCCCGGGGGGCTTCCACCACACCGACCCCTTCCCCGGTCCAGGCATCCGCACCGGGTGACACCACCAGGTCATCTTTTTGCAGGTCGGGGTCATTGAGCAGGTCCCTGACAACCTCGGCGGCGTGGATGATTTCAATGGTGCGCGCCCAGTTGGTATGCAGCGTCATGTTATTGGCGCGTCCGCCAGTGTAAGCGTGGAACTTCTCCAATGCTTCGGCGGCGATTGGGGTCGACAGGCCCCTTGTGACATTGAGTCGGGCCAGCGGGCCCACCCGCACCGACCCCGCGTCGCGGCCGAGGTCGGTGAGGAACGGGAACTTCATGTAGGTCCACTTCTCGACACCCTCGGAGAAGTGGTCGAGATAGTCGCGATAATCAAACTCACGTATGAGCTTCTTCTGCTCGTCGACGACCCTTAGCCGCCCATCGTAGTAATCGACGTTGCCGTCATCGTCCACGAGACACATGTTCAGCGCCGACACATTGGCGAAGCCGTCGACTTCGGCACGGTGCTCGTCGTGGAAGTCGTAGAACATCTGCAGACCCAGCTGAGCATCGTCGATGACCTCGTCGATGGAGGACAATCCGTCCTCGCCGCGCAGGAATCGGTCCACGTCGGCCGCTGTGAGGCTTTTGTTCACGCCGCCGGGCACCGCGGAGAGGCCGTGCATGCGCTTTCCGAAGACCGCGGCGATGACCTCCTGGCCCCACTTGCGGAGCCGGACAACACGTTTGACGAGACCAGGGTTGGCCTCGATCAGTCCGATAAAGTTGCGCTGCTCGGGTGCGGCGTCGATCCCGAACAACATTTCCGGCACCACCAGGTAGAAGTAGGCGGTGACGTGTGATTGCAGCATCTGTGCGTAGTGACCGAGCCGGCGCATCTTGATTGCGGTCGGTGTGAGACACGTGCCCGACGCCGGCCCGACCCCGATCATGTCGTCGAGGGCCTTGGCCCCGCCAAGGTGGTGGCTGACGAAGCAGATCCCACAGATCCGCTGCATGAGAACTGGTGCTTCCCAGTACGGGTGGCCCTGAATGAACCTCTCGTAGCCGCGAAACTCCACCACGTGCAGCTTGGCGTCGGTGACGTTGCGGTCGTCATCGAGTTCGATGACCACCTTTCCGTGTCCCTCGATTCGGGTGACGGGATCGATTACGAGTGTTTTCGCCATACCGGCCATTCCCCGATCAGTCGAAACGGTTGAGAGACTTGGGCAGATTCACGGGACGTCCGTTGACAAGGTCCTCCAGCACGTCGAGGATCGCGTCCGCCTCCGGCGGGCAGCCCGGGATGAAGTAGTCCATCTGCACGACCTCATGGCACGGGTAGACGTTGTTGGTCAGAATGGGAATCCGACGGTCATAGGGCACCAGCCGGCTGGCGGAGGGCGGTGCCGTCGGGGAGTTCGTGTATGCCTCCGCCAGACAATCCTTGAGCCCCACCAGGTTACGCAGTGCTGGCACACCACCCCAGATCGCGCAGGCGCCGACCGAGATCAGAACGTCGCAGTTGTCCCTGAAGTGCCGCAGCGTCTCGATATTGGCCTCGTTGGCGACGCCGCCCTCGATGAATCCAATCGCGCACCGCTCCGGAATGCGCTTGATGTCGGTGAACGACGATCGCAGTATGGTGATTTTGTCCAGCAGGTCGATCATCCGCTCGTCGATGTCGAGCAACGACAAGCTACATCCCCAACAGCCGCACAGGCTGATCATCGAGACCTTGATCTTCCCGGCGCGCTTGGCGGCCAGTTCCGGGTCGAGCTGGGTGGCCGGAAGTTCATGCGATGCAACCTCATTGGCGTTCGACGTCGTCACTTTCCTTGCCTCCGTGATGGTTCGAGTGCCCGGTCCTTCACAGATTCGACGTCGTAGCGCCGCTCACCGATAGGCTCGTCATAACCCACCCCTTTTTCCAGTATCGTTCCAACGGGACAGATGTCGACGGCCTCGCGGACCTGCTCGGGGGGCATCTTGTTGGCCAGTTCGACATCGATCTCGATGCGGGCATCCGCTCCACGGCCGCTGATGCTGAAGATCTTCTTGCCGGTCTCGCGATCCCGGACGAACTCCACGCAACGCTGGCAGAAGATGCAGCGGTCGCGCTCCAGCCAGATCGTGTCCGCCGCATGGTCCGCAACCCGTTCGGGGAACTGGTACGGGAAACGGGACACCATCATGTCCACCTCGTAGCCGACCGCCTGCAGCGTGCACCGGCCGGCCTTCTCACAGCTGGGGCAATTGTGGTTGCCTTCGGAGAACAGCATCTCCACCAGTGCCTTGCGCGCATCGGTGGTCTCTGGGTCGTTGACCTCCACCCGCATCCCGTCGCTGACCTTGACTGCACAGGCGGGCGCGACCGCGCCGTTGACCTTGACCGAACACACCCGGCAGGTCCCCAGCACAGGATGGTCGGGCAGATAGCACAAGGTCGGGATGTAGACGCCCGCCTGGGCGGCGACATCGACGAGCGTCGCGCCCTCCTCGCAGGTGACGGTTGTGCCATCGATCTCGATCCGGACGCTCACAGCGACTCCTGTGGTGCGAGCGCGGCAACGGCTTGGGCATACCCGGTCAGCTCTGCCTCTGAGTCGAAGGACGGCAGCAGGTCGCCGGTGCGCTCACGAAGTCGGGCCGAATAGATTTCCGGGAACTTCTTCAGCGTGGTCAGGATGGGATTGGGCGAGGTGGCACCGAGTCCGCATCGGCTGGTGTGAGCGACGATCCCACCCCAGGCAACCATGTCGTCGAGATCGGATCGGACCGCCCGACCCGCGGCTAACAGGCCGATTTTCTGCCGCAGCATCACGTTGCCCGCACGACAGGGCACACAGATGCCGCATGACTCGTCGACGAAGAACTGCATGAAGTCCCCAACGATGTCGATGAGGTCGCGTTCGTGGTTGAACACCATGAAGGAGCCGTTGCAGGACAGATCGTCGTAGGCAAGCCTGCGGTCGGCGTCGGCGGCCACCGCGAGCATCTCCCCGGAGGGACCGCTGATCTGTACGGCCAGGGGGTTGTCGGCGCCGACCATGTCGAGCACCTCACGCAACGTGATCCCCCACTCCACCTCGTAGATCCCGGGGGCGGCGCAGTCGCCGGCGACGCTGATCAGCCGGGTGCCGGTTGACCCCGGCACCCCCATGGCCGCGAACCACCCGGCACCCTCCTGCATGATCCGGGTCGCCGCGGCGAGTGTCTCGACGTTGTCGACCACCGTCGGCTTGCCCAGGAAACCGTGCTCGACCGGGAAAGGCGGCTTGAGTCGCGGCGTTCCCCGCTTACCCTCACAGGACTCGATGAGCGCGGTTTCGTCGCCGCAGATGTAGGCGCCGGCGCCCAACTGGATACGGATGTCGAATCCGTCGCCGAGTACTCCATCCTCGCGTAGCTCCGCCAGTTGCCGTGCGAGGTAGTCGCGGAGATACGCGTACTCCGCGCGAAGGTAGAGGATGCCTTGATGGGCGCCAACGCCGTGGGCCGCGATCGCCATACCCACGAAGACCTGCCTGGGAGAGTAGGTCAGCAACGCCCGGTCCTTGAATGTCCCGGGCTCGCCCTCGTCGGCGTTGCAGATGATGTACTTCTCGTCGCCGGTGGCTGCGCGGCAGAACTTCCACTTGTTGCCGGTGGGGAAGCCCGCGCCGCCCAGTCCCCGCAGGCCGGACTCGGAGATCGTGGCGATCACGTTCTCGGGAGTCATCGCCAGGCAGCGGTGCCACAACGCGCTGTAATCGGTGTCACCGCAAAAGAACACCGGTCCCGACGTGTGCACGGTGGTACGTGTCAGCGCATCGACATACGCCAGGCCGTCGCGTGGCAGGCCAGCCGGATTGGCGATCTGCGCCGGAGAATCACCCCTTTTCAGTCCCTCGATGATCTCACCGACCGAAGCCGGTGTCAGGTCTGTGAACACGACATCGTCGATGAGCATCGCCGGTTCGTGGTCGCTCAACCCGATGCACGCGGTTTCAAACAGCCCGAAATCGGCCGACCCGGGCCCGCCGAATCGTGTCCCGGTGTCGAGTTCCAGAGCCTCATACACCCGGCGGTAGCCGTGCATTTTCGCGATGACGGTGTTGCTCAGATAAATCCGGTGACGGCCCGACGGCGTGGTGTGGAAGAAATGGTAGAACGTCGCGGTCTCCAGAACATCCTCGACGGACAGCCCGAGCCAATCGGCTATCCCGGCAGCGGCTTCGGCGGAAATGTAGCCGGATTCGCGCTGCACATCCCACAAGATGTCGATGAGCCCAGTGCGGTCTGGCTCGTGCCCAGTGAGAATCGTCGCGATACCGGAAGTCATCGTTGCTGCACCATCCAGTCAGTCAGAGTATCGAGTTCGTCTCAATCAGAATGGGGGAATTACGCGGCACCGATGGCGCATTATTTGGGGTCTTGCCACTCGCCCGGCCTGGGCTCGCGGCACGTCCAGCGCAACCGTCGATGTTCCGGGGTGTGGTAAGGGGCCGATCGAGCCGAGAAACTCTGTGGAGCAGTCATGGTGATCCAGATGTACTGACGATCACCGGCGCGTACGGCCTCGGAGCCAATGCTCCTCATGTTCGGCAGCGGACAGCTTAACTCGTCCCGAACCAGCTGAAATTCTCAACACCTCTGTTTGCATTTCGCTCTCCTCGCGGACGCTCGCGACCAGTGACTGAAGTCGATTAACGGGTTGACCACGTTTCGTCGACCGGCGCGCTTCCGTGGTGGTCACTTCGCCAGCTTCCACCACTGACTTGTCGGGCCGAAGGGCCCTAAGTCACCGATCTATCTGCCGGATGTCATCACGTGGCGGAGTTCAATCTCGCTCCTTAGGGTCCAAATCCTCTGTTGGCTCGTGCCGTCGCGGCCCATCCTGGGAAAGCGAAGGAGGGCGACGATGCCCAAACATTGGTTGGTGATGGAGGGTGAAGGACTCCCGGCGCCGTTTCGCGCCCGACTAGCCGGGGCTGGGCGGCATCTGCCTGCCACTGTGCTCACAACTGACGAATTGATGGCGAGCACGCGTCATCACACGCACATCGATCTGGAACGACTGACCGGCATACACGAACGTCGCGTCTCGATTGGAGACGAGGACTCCTACAGTCTGGCAACCTCGGCCGCGCTGGACTGCCTGGACAAGGCGCAACAGCAGGCCGCGTCGCTCGATGTGGTGATCAGTTGCAGCATCACGAAGTTTCATGGCGGCCTGACGCAGTGGGTAGAGCCGACGATGAGCAGTGCCGTTGCCCGTGCGATCGGGGCCGAGAAGGCAGTGACCTTCGACTTGTCCAACGCGTGTGCCGGAATGCTGACAGGTGTCACGGTGCTCAACAATTGGATCCGGCAGGGAACCGTCGAGCGCGGGCTGGTGGTCAGCGGCGAATACATCTCGCAACTCGGCCAGAATGCGGCGCAGCATATCCGCAACATCATGAGCAAAGAACTCGCATGCCTGACACTGGGCGATGCGGGAGCGGCACTTCTGCTCGAACGTGCCACCTCCGGGTCTGGCGGCATCAGCCTGGCCGGATTCACCACGGTCGCCGATTACAGCCGACTATGCCTTGCCTACCCGAAGGGGCATGATCCCGGCGCCCGGATGTTTACCGATTCTCGCGGGATCCAGCGGGCAGCCATTGCCGACACCCCGCTTTTGCTGCACGAAGTCCTCGAAGCAGCCGGCATCGCGATGCACGACATCGATCACGTGATCACGCATCAGACCTCGGCCCGCGCAATACGCAAGGGGATGGCCGCGGTGTCCGCTTCATTCGGTGACAGTCCACAGCACGACGCCGTGATCACCGTCGATCGGTACGGAAACACGGCGTCGACGACCCACACGGTGGCCCTCGTGGAAGAACTCGAAGCCGGGCGGATCCGGCCGGGCGAAACCATCGCGTTGATTGCGCTGGCATCAGGTCTGGAGATCGGCGTCGTTCTCCTCACCGTGGACGAGGATTTGGTGGACCGCTATGGGCACAGTGATTGATCGCCTCGACGTCACCCGAGGTGGTTGGCGCACCCGTCACAGCGCACTGCATCTGGCGGTCGCGGCGGCCAAGACCTGCTTGCAACGAGCGGGCCGAGAGCCCGACGACGTGGACCTTCTGATCAATACCGGCATCTACCGCGACAAGAATCTTGCGGAGCCCGCCCTCGCAGCGCTCATCCAGCAGGACATAGGGGCCAACCCCGAGGACCCACACGACGACGCTCACGGCACGTTCTCCTTCGACATTTCGAACGGAACCTGCGGAGTCCTCACCGCCTTGCAGATCATCGACGGATTCCTGCGATCACACGCCATCAACTGCGCCCTGGTCGTCGCGAGTGACGCCAACCCGGGGCGCGGGATGACTGAGCACTTTCCGTTCTCCCCCGTCGGGGCGGCACTGTTGTGCGACTGGAGCGACGACGACTTCGGACTCGGCCGTGTGCACTGGGTGAACATCCCCGACGACGGTGAGAACTTCCGCGCCACCGTCGGACTCGAAGACGCGCGCAATGTGCTTCGATTCAGCGGGTCGGCCGCGATGGACAAGCAATTCGCCGCCGCCGGCGCCCAGGTGGCCCGCGGCTGCCTCCAGGACACCTCGCTCGGACTTTCCGACGTCGACATCATCGTCGCCGCGCCGGCCCGGCACGGCTATCGCGCGGCACTGGCCGCCCAACTCGCAGTACCGGTGGAACGGATCACCGTCGCCGACGACGAGAGCATGCATACCGCCTCGCTGGTGGCGGCACTGAGTAGTGCGACCGAAGAACTCCCGCCAGGCGCCCGCGTTCTGCTCATTGCCGCCGGCGCGGGAGTCACCGCGGGTGCCGCTCTCTACCACGCGGCGCCATCGCGGCCGTACGGATCAATGAAGACACCGATGAGCTCGGGAAGCACAATCGTGACCCTGACGATGAATCCGGCGCTCGACATCACCACGCACACCGATCGGGTCATCCCGACCGACAAGATGCGATGCGGGCTGCCCCGTTACGATCCCGGCGGCGGAGGAATCAACGTCGCACGAATCGCCCATGTGCTCGGCGCGTCAGTATCGGCGCTCTTTCCGGCGGGCGGCCACACCGGCGACAAGGTGACCGATCTGGTAGCTGACTCAGGGGTGCCGGTGCAGCGGATCACCGTGGCTCACTCCACCAGGGAAAGCTTCACGGTAGACGAGAACACGACCGCGCAGCAGTACCGATTCGTCCTCCCGGGTCCGTCGCTTACCGATGCCGAGCAGACCGAGTGCCTCGAAAAACTCAGCGCCGCGGCAGCATCCGCTGACTTCGTCGTGGCGAGCGGCAGTCTGCCGCCCGGTGTGCCTGCCGACTTCTATCAGCGGGTCGCCGGCATCTGTGAAGAGCGCGGTGCGCGGCTGATTCTCGACACCTCCGGGGCTGGACTGCGACACATCACCTCCGGCGTTTTTCTGCTCAAACCGAGCGTGCGAGAACTCCGTGAATGTGTCGGACGGGCACTCATCACCGAGTCAGAGCAGCTCGCCGCGGCGCACGAACTCGTCGACCGCGGCTGCGCTCAGTTCGTCGTCGTGTCACTCGGGTCCGAGGGCGCTCTGCTTGCGACACCGAATGGCAGCCAACGTTATTCGCCGGTAACGGTGCCCTCCGGCAGCGGCGTAGGCGCCGGCGACGCCATGACCGCCGGCATCACCGTGGGCCTAAGCCGCGGCTGGCAACTCGACAAGGCGGTGCGGCTGGGCATCGCAGCCGGTGCAGCCATGCTGCTGACTCCCGGCACCGCGCCCTGCACCCGGGAAAATGCCGAGCGGCTTTTCGAGATGGCCGCCGACCCAGAAGACATCGACTCGCCGAGGCGCAACGACGGGGAACAGCGGCCCGCAACCGCAGACCAATGGTTGTCCGCTCCAGCAAAGACATCGCCATGACGCCGCCGGTCACCGTCGACCCGCGCTACCACGACGCCGTGATCTTCAGCCTCGACGCTGTGTTGACCGACACTGATGGTGTTCCCGTGTTGGAGTCGACGATCAAGCTGGTTCAAAAACTACTCAACGCCGGGGTCGCCACGGTCGTCTATGCGTTGCGCCCGGGCGGCCAACAGCGCTTGAAAGCCGCGGGCGTTGACGACCTTTTCGGAGTCTGCGTCGATGGCGTCCCTGCCGTGGCCCTGTTCGAAGCCACCCGCCGACTCGGTGTGCGTCCGGGACGGTCTGTCGTCGTCGACGACGCCGATGCCGGGGTGGCGGCGGCCCACAATGGCGGTTTGGCACTCGTCATCGGTGTCGACCGCACCGGGCCTGCCGACAGACTACTGAGCTGCGGCGCCGACGTCGTAGTTGCGGACCTGGAAGACGTCGCTGTTCGCACGGGTGACCGGCAGATGTCGAAGCTCCCCGATGCGGTGCTGTCATACGGCCAGATAATCGGTGTCCTGGGCGCCCGAGAACCGGTGTTGTTTCTCGACTACGACGGAACCTTGTCCCCCATCGTCAACGATCCGGGCGCCGCCACCCTCGTCGACGGAGCGGCCAAGGCGCTGGAAAGCCTGGCGGCACAATGCCCCGTCGCCATACTGAGCGGCCGCGACCTCGCCGATATCCGCGCCCGGGTACCGATACCGGGTCTCTGGTACGCAGGCAGCCATGGCTTTGAGCTAACGGAACCGGACGGCACCTATCACCGAAACGAAGCGGCGGCCGCCGCCGTCGGTGTCCTCGAGCGTGCAGCGGCCGAGTTGGGCGAGAGCCTGGCGGAGATTCCCGGAGTACGGGTAGAACACAAACGCTTCGCCGTCGCGGCTCACTACCGCGAGGTCGCACCGGAGCACATCGGCGAGATCGTCTCTGCCACACACAAGCTCGGACAACGAGACGGTCTACGCGTGACGAACGGGCGCAAGGTCGTCGAGCTGCGGCCTGACATCGACTGGGACAAAGGGACCACGCTCGCCTGGATTCGTGATCGCATCGACCCGGCGGGTTCCCTGCTGCCGATCTACATCGGCGACGACCTCACCGACGAAGATGCGTTCGACGCAGTCCAATTCGACGGCATCGGGATTGTTGTGCGACACGACGAGGATGGCGACCGCAAGACGACTGCCCGTTTCAGTCTGCAGAGTCCCGATCAGGTGCGGGAGTTCGTCCAGCGCGGGTCGAATTGGCTGGCGAATAAGCACCAGACGTCTTCCAAGGCTTGGGATTTCACCTATGAGGGGTATGACCCGCAGAGCGAGAAGCTTCGTGAGTCGTTGTGTACGTTGGGAAATGGCTACTTCGCCACCCGCGGCGCCGCGCCCGAATCGAAGGCCGATCGGGTGCACTATCCGGGCACCTATGCCGCCGGGGTTTACAACCGTCTCGTCGACGACCTATCGGGTACCGCAATCGACAACGAGAGTTTGGTCAACCTGCCTAACTGGCTTGCCCTGACCTTCCGGGTCGACGGCGGCAGCTGGTTCGACCTCGACGCGGTCAGGGTACTGTCCTACCGGCAGACCCTCGATCTTCGCGGCGCGGTACTGACGAGGGAGGTGCGCTTCTGTGACGACACCGGACGCACCAGTTCGCTGACACAGCAACGATTCATCGCGATGCACATGCCCCACGTCGCTGCCCTTCAGACGACGATCGTCGCCGAGGATTGGTCAGGGACAATCGAGATTCGCTCGACGCTGGACGGCAACGTCAACAACTCGCTGGTCGAGCGCTACCGGGACTTGGCCAACGATCATCTCGGGTTAGTGGAAAAGCGGGAGATCTCCGACAACTCTGTGCTGCTGACAGTTCAGACGACCCAATCGCGCATTCCGATTGCCATGGCGGCGCGAAGCATCTTGTGGCGTGACGGGACTCCCGTCCCGGCTACCTACCGCCTTGTCGACGAGGCAGCCGAAATCGGTCACGATATCGCCGTCGAACTGTCAGTCGGTGACGCAGTGACGCTGGAGAAAATCGTGACCCTTTTCACCGGACGCGATGTCGCGACGTCCGAACCCGCTGTCGATGCCGAGCGCTGGCTGAGCCGACTCGGCCGGTTCGCCGAGTTGCGCGACGGGCACCTGAGTGAATGGGCACATCTGTGGGAACGCCTGTCCATCGAGTTCGAAGACTTCACAGACGAATTGCGCATCCTGAGACTGCATCTCCTGCACCTGCTGCAGACGGTTTCACCCAACAGTTCCGACCTCGACGTCGGGGTACCGGCTCGCGGACTCCACGGTGAGGCATATCGCGGGCACATCTTCTGGGACGAGCTGTTCATCTTCCCGGTACTCAACTTACGCCTGCCTATGATCACCCGGTCGCTGCTTGGATACCGCTACCGGCGCCTGCCCGAGGCACGTCACGCCGCCAAGGCGGCGGGCTATTCCGGTGCGATGTTCCCGTGGCAATCCGGCACCGATGGCCGTGAGGAAAGCCAACGCCTGCACCTCAATCCGCGCAGCGGCCGGTGGAATCCCGACTCGAGCGCTCGTGCACACCACATCGGCATCGCTGTCGCCTATAGCGCGTGGAAGTTTTATCAGGTCACCGGGGACCTCGCCTACCTGATCGACTATGGCGCGGAGATACTGGGCGAGATCGCACGCTTCTGGGTAAGTAGGGCCAGCTACGACCAAGAACGCGATCGCTACAGCATCCGAGGCGTCATCGGGCCCGATGAATTCCACTCCGGTTACCCCAACGCGCCTTACGACGGCATCGACAACAACGCGTACACCAACGTGATGGCGGTCTGGGTGATTATGCGGGCCTTCGACGCACTGAAACTGCTACCGATGCCGAACCGACTCGACCTACTGGAGAAACTCGGGCTGCACAGTGAGGAACTGGCGCACTGGGAAGAGGTAAGTCGACGGATGTACGTCCCGTTCCACGACGGCGTCATCAGCCAGTTCGAGGGATACGGCGAGTTGGAGGAACTGGATTGGGACCGCTACCGGCGACGGTACGGCAACATCCAACGCCTCGACCGCATCCTGGAGGCCGAGAACGACGACGTGAACTGCTACAAGGCTTCCAAGCAGGCCGATGCGTTGATGCTGCTATACCTGCTGTCGTCGGATGAGTTGCGTATACGGCCAGATAATCGGTGTCCTGGGCGCCCGAGAACCGGTGTTGTTTCTCGACTACGACGGAACCTTGTCCCCCATCGTCAACGATCCGGGCGCCGCCACCCTCGTCGACGGAGCGGCCAAGGCGCTGGAAAGCCTGGCGGCACAATGCCCCGTCGCCATACTGAGCGGCCGCGACCTCGCCGATATCCGCGCCCGGGTACCGATACCGGGTCTCTGGTACGCAGGCAGCCATGGCTTTGAGCTAACGGAACCGGACGGCACCTATCACCGAAACGAAGCGGCGGCCGCCGCCGTCGGTGTCCTCGAGCGTGCAGCGGCCGAGTTGGGCGAGAGCCTGGCGGAGATTCCCGGAGTACGGGTAGAACACAAACGCTTCGCCGTCGCGGCTCACTACCGCGAGGTCGCACCGGAGCACATCGGCGAGATCGTCTCTGCCACACACAAGCTCGGACAACGAGACGGTCTACGCGTGACGAACGGGCGCAAGGTCGTCGAGCTGCGGCCTGACATCGACTGGGACAAAGGGACCACGCTCGCCTGGATTCGTGATCGCATCGACCCGGCGGGTTCCCTGCTGCCGATCTACATCGGCGACGACCTCACCGACGAAGATGCGTTCGACGCAGTCCAATTCGACGGCATCGGGATTGTTGTGCGACACGACGAGGATGGCGACCGCAAGACGACTGCCCGTTTCAGTCTGCAGAGTCCCGATCAGGTGCGGGAGTTCGTCCAGCGCGGGTCGAATTGGCTGGCGAATAAGCACCAGACGTCTTCCAAGGCTTGGGATTTCACCTATGAGGGGTATGACCCGCAGAGCGAGAAGCTTCGTGAGTCGTTGTGTACGTTGGGAAATGGCTACTTCGCCACCCGCGGCGCCGCGCCCGAATCGAAGGCCGATCGGGTGCACTATCCGGGCACCTATGCCGCCGGGGTTTACAACCGTCTCGTCGACGACCTATCGGGTACCGCAATCGACAACGAGAGTTTGGTCAACCTGCCTAACTGGCTTGCCCTGACCTTCCGGGTCGACGGCGGCAGCTGGTTCGACCTCGACGCGGTCAGGGTACTGTCCTACCGGCAGACCCTCGATCTTCGCGGCGCGGTACTGACGAGGGAGGTGCGCTTCTGTGACGACACCGGACGCACCAGTTCGCTGACACAGCAACGATTCATCGCGATGCACATGCCCCACGTCGCTGCCCTTCAGACGACGATCGTCGCCGAGGATTGGTCAGGGACAATCGAGATTCGCTCGACGCTGGACGGCAACGTCAAGAACTCGCTGGTCGAGCGCTACCGGGACTTGGCCAACGATCATCTCGGGTTAGTGGAAAAGCGGGAGATCTCCGACAACTCTGTGCTGCTGACAGTTCAGACGACCCAATCGCGCATTCCGATTGCCATGGCGGCGCGAAGCATCTTGTGGCGTGACGGGACTCCCGTCCCGGCTACCTACCGCCTTGTCGACGAGGCAGCCGAAATCGGTCACGATATCGCCGTCGAACTGTCAGTCGGTGACGCAGTGACGCTGGAGAAAATCGTGACCCTTTTCACCGGACGCGATGTCGCGACGTCCGAACCCGCTGTCGATGCCGAGCGCTGGCTGAGCCGACTCGGCCGGTTCGCCGAGTTGCGCGACGGGCACCTGAGTGAATGGGCACATCTGTGGGAACGCCTGTCCATCGAGTTCGAAGACTTCACAGACGAATTGCGCATCCTGAGACTGCATCTCCTGCACCTGCTGCAGACGGTTTCACCCAACAGTTCCGACCTCGACGTCGGGGTACCGGCTCGCGGACTCCACGGTGAGGCATATCGCGGGCACATCTTCTGGGACGAGCTGTTCATCTTCCCGGTACTCAACTTACGCCTGCCTATGATCACCCGGTCGCTGCTTGGATACCGCTACCGGCGCCTGCCCGAGGCACGTCACGCCGCCAAGGCGGCGGGCTATTCCGGTGCGATGTTCCCGTGGCAATCCGGCACCGATGGCCGTGAGGAAAGCCAACGCCTGCACCTCAATCCGCGCAGCGGCCGGTGGAATCCCGACTCGAGCGCTCGTGCACACCACATCGGCATCGCTGTCGCCTATAGCGCGTGGAAGTTTTATCAGGTCACCGGGGACCTCGCCTACCTGATCGACTATGGCGCGGAGATACTGGGCGAGATCGCACGCTTCTGGGTAAGTAGGGCCAGCTACGACCAAGAACGCGATCGCTACAGCATCCGAGGCGTCATCGGGCCCGATGAATTCCACTCCGGTTACCCCAACGCGCCTTACGACGGCATCGACAACAACGCGTACACCAACGTGATGGCGGTCTGGGTGATTATGCGGGCCTTCGACGCACTGAAACTGCTACCGATGCCGAACCGACTCGACCTACTGGAGAAACTCGGGCTGCACAGTGAGGAACTGGCGCACTGGGAAGAGGTAAGTCGACGGATGTACGTCCCGTTCCACGACGGCGTCATCAGCCAGTTCGAGGGATACGGCGAGTTGGAGGAACTGGATTGGGACCGCTACCGGCGACGGTACGGCAACATCCAACGCCTCGACCGCATCCTGGAGGCCGAGAACGACGACGTGAACTGCTACAAGGCTTCCAAGCAGGCCGATGCGTTGATGCTGCTCTACCTGCTGTCGTCGGATGAGTTGCGTGAGTTGTTCGAACGGCTCGGCTACCGGTTCACGCCCGATCAGATCCCGATGACCGTCGACTACTACCTAGCGCGCACGTCGCACGGGTCGACGCTGAGCGGTGTGGTGCATACCTGGGTACTCGCCCGGGCCAACCGGGATCGTGCAATGGAGTTCTTCCAACAGGCGCTCAAATCCGACGTCTCAGACATCCAGGGCGGCACCACGTCCGAAGGCATCCACCTCGCGGCCATGGCCGGCAGCGTCGACCTCATGCAGCGATGCTTCACCGGGCTGGAGATCCGTGGCGATCGCATTGTTCTGTCACCCCACTGGCCGGAAACACTTGGCGTGCTGGCATTCCCGATCCACTACCGTGGTCTGCACCTGCACCTGCGGGTCAGTGGAAAGGGGGCGATCATCAGTGTCGATCCACGCGATGCCGCCGGAGTCGAAGTGGAATGCCGTGGTCGAGTCGTTCAGCTGATGCCCGGGACCACTGTCCGATTTCCCGGCTGAGCCTCGCCTATGCCTCGACCTTAGTCGCGTGGACGACGTTGCACGGCAGGTGAACGCGCCCGTCGTCGATGAGCGGCAGGATGGTGGCCATCCGCGCGGCCATGCGGCCCATCTGTTCGGCCTGCTCGGATGGCATCTGTCGGAGAAGGGCCTCCGGCAGCTTCCCAAAGCTGCCGGTGAAACCTGAGGTGTTGCCGAGAAAGGTTGTGGGTCCGAGGAAGTCGATGCGCCAGCCGGCGTTTGCGAGGGTGTCGCGGATGTCGGCTTCCGGCACGGCTTCCATCGGGGCGATGACGCCGTTGACATTCTCACCGGAAAAGCAATACAGGAACCAGCGTGCGCTCGGCGTGGTCGCGCGGTGCAGTGCGGCGGCGTATGCCTGCCTTCCGCCGTGGTCCAGACAGTGGTACAGCGCGCTGTCGATGACGGTGTCGAACTGTCGGTCGTAGCCGGTCAGTTCGGTGACGTCGGCGACGTCGAAGCGCGCCTGAACACCGGCCTCGGAAGCACGGGTACGGGCCTGCTCGATCGCCGTCGGCGAGCTGTCGAAGCCCGTCACCGAGTAGCCGCGACGAGCCAGGTAGATCACGTTGTCGCCGAGGCCGCAACCAGCGTCGAGCACCTTTCCCCTGATCGCACCGAGCGCTTCGAGTTCCATAAGCCGAGGCTGCGCTTGTCGGATGTCCCAAGGGATGGCTTCGGGGGCGGGCGCGCCCGGAAATGCGGGCTCTCCGCGATAGAGGCTTTCGTACGACTCGCGATTGTGGCCGAAGGCTTCTGACGCGGAACGGCTCACCTTCTTCACGGTACGCCCCATTACCAAACGTCGCGGTTTGCGCCGAAGGGATGGCCCAGACACGCTGTGGTTCGGCGCAGCGGTTCCGATCCCGTGTCCTAGTCTCGAAAAACCTTCCGGCCGAACTCATGTCGAGGCATAACCCTTGAAACGGCGGTCGCGGATTGCTCGCCGAGGCGCACCTGCAGCTAGGGAGGGGTCCAGCTACGCCTCTGCTCTCAGCGATGATTCCACGCCGTACGGCTACGTCGCCTGCGGCCTGCTTCGCTTGATGCCCAATGGCTGCGGCGGTGGTGACCAAGGACCCTAGGGCCCGCTACTGCCGTGCTTAGGCTCGAAGTGAGACACCACGGCCCGCGGGTTGTCAGGGCTCATACAACAGTCGCCTTGGAGGCACAGACGATGCACCGCAACGATCCCCCCTCCCACGACGCGCCACATTCGGCGATGAGCATCGCGGTGAAGGAAAGACGCGGCCGCACTCGGGCTAAGGTCGAATTACATTGGGCCGGAAGGTACCTGGCCGGAACCGGAGTTGCGTACCGGCACCCGTCCGATTGCCTGACAGACGAGGCCCGTCAAGAATTGGCGACCGCACGTGCCCTCTCGGATCTTGCTAACCGGTTGCTCGCAGTGAGCATCCGCGCCATAGATGCGGGCATCCGGCGATGACCAACGACGCCGCGTGAATTCACGGCCGGTGCCGACGCGACCGCCGGGCTGGCGGATAACGTCACACAACTGGTGGCGGATCACAACCATGTGCCGTGCGACCCCACGAGCGCGGGCTGGGCCACGGATACGTCGTCGTGCCTCTCGACCGACTGAACTTCTCGACGAGACCGAATTGTCAGCGCGCAGAACGGCCTCGCCCACAAGCCCGACAAAAAAGGTTGTCGGCCGATCATGACCTCCAGCGATACGCTCGAGGTCGGCGGGACCTCGAGCAGAACTGATTCCAGGGAGCCCCTGAGTTCGTTGTTTCGGGACCTGCGAACGTCCGCGTTGGGGTTGTCGGGCCGCGAGGCGCAGCGGCGGCTACTGGTGTATGGGCCAAACGAGCTTCCGCAGCGTTCCGGCCGACGGTGGCCGGGTGAACTGCTCAAGCAAGTCACCCACCCGCTGGCTCTGGTGCTGGTTGTGGCGGCCGTGCTGGCCTGGTTGACCGGGACCCCGGTCCTTGCGGCGGCGATCGTTGCGGTGATCGTGTTGAACGCCGGTTTTGCGTTCGTTCAGGAACTGCAGGCGGAACGCGCGGTGGAGGCGCTGGCCGCCTACCTGCCCACCCACGCCCGCGTCTTGCGGGACGGTCAGAAGGTCGAGGTCGAGGCCCGCACTTTGGTGCCCGGTGATGTGCTGCTGATCTCGGAGGGCAATCGGGTCTGCGCCGACGCGCGGATCATCGACGGTGACCTGGAGGTGGACCTGTCGACGCTGACCGGTGAGTCGCTTGCGGCGGCCCGCTCTGCTGATCAAGTCGACACAACGGGACCCCTGCTGCAGGCCCGGGAACTCGTGTTCAGCGGCACGGCCTGCATCGAAGGAGAAGCGCGGGCGGTGGTCACCGCAACCGGCGCGCACACCGAACTGGGCCGGATCGCTGCGCTGAGCCAGCGCACCGGTCGTACCGACAGCCCGCTCGAGCGACAGGTGAAGCGGGTGGCCTGGTTGATCGCGTTGGTCGCGGTCGGGTCGGGGCTGGTGTTTTTGCCGGCCGGTGTTGCCGCCGGCTTGAGCTGGGCGGCCGCAGCGACGTTCGCGATCGGGCTGATCGTCGCCAATGTGCCCGAGGGTTTGCTGCCCACGATCACCCTGGCGTTGGCGGTGGGTGTGCGCGATCTCGCCCGCCGCGGTGCCGTGGTCAAGCGTCTGTCTGCGGTGGAGACGTTGGGTTCGACGACGGTGATCTGCACGGATAAGACCGGCACGCTGACCGAGAACAGGATGCGGGTGACCATGGTCTGGCTGCCCGGTGGTGAGGTCGACCTCGAAAACGGCGCCGACGCCGTCGACTCGCGTGAGATGCGCACCCTCGCGTACACGGCGGCCGTGTGCACCAGCGCCGAACTGGCCGCCGAACCCTCGGGCTCGGCGACGGGGGATCCGACCGAACTCGCGTTGCTCGAGCTGGCCCGCACCGTCGGTGCGCCCCTTGATCCGCACGATCGCGACGCCGGTCGACGGGCAATGTTCCACTTCGACCCTCACCTGCGCCGAATGTCCACGGTCGATGCCGAAGGCAACGGAAACATTGCCGTGCATACCAAGGGCGCACCCGAAACCGTGTTGCCGTGGTGTACCACCATCGCCGAGGTCGGTGGCGGGCTCCGCGACCTCACGGACCTCGACCGAACCCGCCTGGCCGGGTTGATCGACCACTACGCCGCTAAGGCACTGCGAATACTGGCGATCGCGCGCCGTCGACTTGATGGCGACACCGTAATCGGTCTCGCCCGCGCCGATGCCGAGAACGGGCTGTGTCTGCTGGGGCTGGTCGCGTTGTTCGACCCTCCCCGGCTCCAAGTCCTCGACGCGATCACCAAGGCGCACCGCGCCGGGATCCGCATCCACGTGGTCACCGGGGACAACGGCCTCACCGCGGCCGAGATAGCCCGCCGCGTCGGGATCGGCTCGACGGGCGCCCAGATTGTCACCGGGGAACAGCTCGACGCACTCAGTGAACCCGAACTCGACCACCTGCTTTCCGGTGACGAGGAGATCATTTTCGCGCGCAGCTCACCGGAGGCGAAGCTCCGCATCGCCGACGCGCTGCGGGCCCAAGGGCAGGTCGTGGCCATGACCGGCGACGGCGTCAACGACGCCCCTGCCCTGCACCGCGCGGACATCGGCGTAGCCATGGGCCGCTCGGGCACCGACGTGGCCCGTGAGGCGGCCACAATGGTTCTCACCGACGACGATTTCGGCACCATCGTCGTCGCGGTCGAGGCGGGCCGACGGGTCTACGACAACATCCGCAAATTCATCCTCTACATCTTCACCCACGCCGTCCCCGAGGTCGTGCCGTTTCTGGTGTTCGCCGTCTCCGGCGGGGCGATACCACTGCCACTGACCGTGTTGCAGATCCTCGCGATCGACCTGGGCACCGACATCCTGCCCGCACTCGCACTGTCGCGGGAACCAGCCGAACCGGGACTGATGGATCGACCGCCGCGCCCACCCAAGCAAGGGATCATCCGCGGATCGATGCTCCTGCGTGCCTGGGCGTTCCTCGGCGTCATCTCCGCGGTGTTGGTGATGGGCGGGTTTCTTCTCGTTCTGCACCGGGCCGGATGGCACCCCGGTGCTCCCACCGGGGTCGGCAGCCCCCTGCACCACGCCTATCAACAGGCCACCACCGTGGCGTGGCTTGGCATCGTCGCCTGCCAGGTCGGCACCGCATTCGCCGCCCGCACCGATCACGCGTCGCTGCGCGCGATCGGCGTATTCAGCAATCCGGCCCTACTCGTCGGGATCGCGGTGGCGATTGTGTTCGCCCTGACGCTGGTGTACACACCGTTCCTGCACTCGCTATTCGGCACCGCCGCACTGTCGGCCGGCCAACTCTTGCTGGTAGTCCCGTTCCCCTTCATCGTGTGGGGCGCCGACGAATTGCGCCGACTGTGGCGTCGACGCCATGCACACCGACACACACCCCGTCCAACGGTGCAGACCCGAGCCGCCAGCCCTGGCTAAGACCAGTCCGCACGCCACCCATGCGCTGCGCAAATCGCATCGTGCCTTCCCCACTTTGGCCGGAATCACTTGGCATGTCGGCTTTCCGCAACAGGAGCAGGCCGGGTCGCACGGGCTACCGACGCGGGATCTTGGCATGCCCGCCGGCTACGACCGAGACAGACACCGGCTCCCGGAAGGTGCGAATCAGGCGAATGTGGATTCCCGGTCGGGTTCCGGACCGAAGCGGAAACGACGGCCGGTGACCGAGACCGGGAGAACGCGAACCCAATGAAGCTTCAACGTCGCGGTCCATGGCAGCAGCTGTGCCCGCTCGGCCTCTTCAATCTCCTCATCGGTATGGAGCATGCGCGCCATGCCGTTCACGATGACGCTCCAGCCTTCGGCAGCATCGTGGCCGTCGGCCTCGAAAAGAACACGATTGTTTATTGCGGCGCTGACCAACTTGGTGCCCTCCGCGGTCCGAAAGAGCACGGTGCGGCGCTGAACGACGAAGTTGACTGGAAAGATCTCGGGCTGGCCCTGGCTGCTCGTGACGAGACGCCCTAACGCCACGCTTGCCAGCAGATTCCAGCTTTCGCTTACCGAAAGGATGCTGACGGGTTCACCGGTCACGTCGCCGCGCGGCACGGCACGAAATACTTGGCCGCCATGCCCCGGCCGTTCGGTCGTCACCTGGCTCACGCTATGACAACTCCGCGCGGCTTTGAAGCGTCGTTCGTCCTTTAAGGTAAGGACTTCCGACCCTGCTCACAGCCGCGCGCAGGATGGACAGTTGCGTAATGGAACATTTGACGGCTCTGGATGCCAGTTTCCTGGAGGCTGAGGATTCCGATCCTCATGTGAGTCTGGCGGTTGGCGGTGTATCGATCGTGGCAGGGCCGGTGCCGCGCTACGACGAGCTTGTCTCAGCCTTCGCCGAACGGGTACGCGGAGTTCCCCGCTGCACCCAGATACTACGTACCCATCCACTCGACCTCGGCTCACCTGAATGGGTGGACGACCCGCACTTCGACATCTCGCGCCACCTGTACCGGGTCGCGCTGCCCGAACCCGGCGATGACGCCGAGCTGTTCCAGATGATCGCGACTCTCATGCAGCATCGGCTCGACCGTGAGCGTCCGCTGTGGGAGTGCTGGATCATTGAAGGCCTCACCGACAACAGGTGGGCCATGCTGATGAAACTCCATCACTGCATCGCCGACGGCATCGCCACCACCCAGATGCTGGCGAAGCTCAGCGACAGCGGCGGCGGCGACACGTTCGCGAAAAAAATTCGCGCCGCCAAGGAGCCGGATGGGCCCGCGCTGCGTCCGCCCCCGATGAGCGTGAACCCGTTGACCTGGCTGGGCGGCATGTGGCATACCGCGGCCGCCGCGGCCACCGCCGCCGAACACGCGGCGGTGGGCGTGGCTGAGCTGACAGCGGACCTGCTGAGCTCACCGCCCGAATCGTCGCTGACCGGGTCCGTGACAACTATTCGGCGCTACAGCGCGGCCAGGGTTAAGCTCGCCCAGCTGCAGAAGGTGTCCCGGGCCTTCGATGTGACGATCAACGACGTGGCGCTGGCCGCCATCACCGACAGCTACCGCAACCTTCTGCTCAACCGCGGTGAACAGCCCCGCCACGATTCGCTGCGCACCCTGGTTCCGGTGTCGGTCCGGTCGATGATGGACCTCCATCACACCGACAACCGGGTCTCGGCGATGCTGCCGTTGTTGCCCGTCGACGAGGCGGACCCGGTTCAGCAACTGGAGCTCGTGCACCGCCGGATGACGACGGCGAAAGGCAGTGGTCAGCGTGAGGGCGGCACCGCATTCCTGTCGGCGTTCAACATGATCCCGTTCGCCCTGTCGGCTTGGACCGTCCGACTGCTGACCCGATTGCCGCAACATGCCGTGGCCGCTTTGGCAACCAACGTTCCCGGCCCTCGTGGTCGGCAGAAGCTGATGGGTCGCGAAGTGCTGGAAGTCCTGCCGGTGCCGCCGATTGCTCTTCACCTGCGGACAGGCATCGCGATGGTGAGCTACGCCGACAGTTTCGTCTTCGGCATTACCGCCGACCACGACACCGCACCTGACGTTGATCGACTCGCCGCAGGCATCGAGCAAGGAGTTGCACGGCTGGTGGCCATCAGCCGAACGCGCCAGCGCAAACGCGCACGCAAAGGTAGCGCCGCGTAAAGCGATGACCGCGGTATCTCTGGGAAAACGCCAGTTTTCCAAGCTCTTCGGGCCACAGCGGATTAAGCACGATGCGGTCGGCACGGAATCCAGGCCGGGGTGAAACACCGGCTACCGGATTTCCAGCACATCGTCGAGCGGCCGTCGTGGTGTTGCCGCAGGAAGGTCTTCCATGGGTGGTGCGATGCCGACCCGGATCAACGCCTGGGGCTCCCGATGTTCGCCGATGAGCCTGCGCACGATATCGCGGCTGTCGCGCAACTCGATCAGATGGGTCAGCGTACAGGTCGCCATGCCGGCCATCGTGCACTCCAGCAGCACGGTGGACAGGGCTTCGCCGCAGCGCAAGACGTCCGTTCGGGTGTCCTCAGCGGTCGACAGTACAAGGACTTTCGACCAGTCCGCCGCGACGTCGGCACGGCGTTCCGTACGGCTGCGAGCCGGGAAATCTCGCGCCACGTCGACTCGCTGCCGTTCTGAGTCGGATGCCAGCGCGTCTGGGGGCACACCCTCGGATAGCGCGAAAGGCGATGTCCACCATTGTAGTTCGGCGTGATATGAAGCATCGTCGCGGCGCAGTGCCTCGGTAAGCTGCGACGCTTCGACCAGTTGTGGTCGCACGTCATCGGAGAGCACATCGAGCATCGCGACACTCTCGTCGACACTGCTGCGCAACACCGGTTCGAACGACGCCCAGTACGTCGGGCGGCCCAGCGGAAGCCGGTCGGTTCGGCGCTGCAGAATCGCCTCGGTGCGCTCGCGCTGAGTGTCGGTGACGAATTCGAGTGGACTGAATTCGAGCGATGCCAAATGATCTCGATTGTTCGGGTTCGGGAACCGCTCAATGTGCGCCTGCCAGCCAGCCGCCACCATGGCGATGCGAAGGTGATCGAGGACAGCCCCGCAACTGATGATCGCCTCCCGGCCGGACCGGTCGGCACTGTGCACCCACCGGCACCGATCGACGAACAGGTGTAGCCCTGCACCCTCGGCTACCCAGCGCCACGGCTGGCTATTGTGCACCGATGGCGCGCGGCACGCCAGCTGTACCGCCCTCTTAACCACCTCCACGTCCAGCACCGCTTGAGGCATGTCATTTCCTCCATTCAGCCCTGAGATCGACCCTATCGAGGGCGCCGTGCGCTGCTAGAGTCGTTGGTCCCGACGGCGTCGCCGTTCGCCTGTCTATGCGGCTGGGACTTTCGGCCCTGGCGTGTAGTGACCTTCACCGCAGGACTGTGGCCCTCCGACGCTACGCCGAGCGCTCGCACCGGCACAGGATCGTGCCATGGAACAGACCGGTCAGGTCGCTGGAGTGTCCGCCGGAAAGATCAGCTCGTATCTCGAAGTACACGAAACACATACGGGTGTCGTCGTGCTCGCCGGTGACAAGGCGTACAAGGCAAAGAAACCTGTTATAACCGACTTCCTGGATTTCAGCACTGTCGACCGTCGTGAGCGGGCCTGCGCCCGGGAAGTCCTGCTCAACAGCCGGCTTGCACCCGACAGCTACCTGGGAGTAGGGCACTGGAGCGATCCCGCCGGGGGTCCCGCTGAGCCTATCGTCGTCATGCGCCGCTATCCCGACTCGCGGCGGCTGGCCACGCTGGTGAAACGCGGCGCCCCGGTGGAAGGTGAACTGGCCGACATCGCGGAAGCATTGGCGACCTTTCACAACCGCGCGCATCACAGGCGGGCCGTGGACGCGCAGGGCAAGGTTGGCGCCATCAGCGCCCGGTGGCAAGAAAATCTCGCCGAACTTGCGCACTTCGCCGGAACCGCGGCGCCGTCCGAATTACTCGAGCAAGTCGAATCTCTAGCAACAAAATACATCGCCGGTCGTACGGCGCTATTCGGACAGCGCATCGTCGATGAACGTATCGTCGACGGACACGGCGATCTTCTAGCCGATGACATCTTCTGCATGCCTGACGGTCCAGTGCTACTGGATTGCTTGGATTTCGACGCTGATCTGCGTTACGTCGACCGCATCGATGATGCAGCGTTTTTAGCGATGGATTTAGAGTTCATCGGGCGCAAAGACCTCGCCAACTACTTCCTGGATACCTACAGCCACTTTGCCAAGGACGATTCCCCAACGTCGCTAAAGCACTTCTATATTGCTTATCGCGCGTTGGTCCGGGCGAAGGTCGACTGTATACGGCTCGCACAGGGACACCCCAAGGCATCGGACGAGGCTACGCGTCATCTGTCGCTGGCGCTCGAACACCTTGCCGCCGGCGCAGTTCAGCTGGTCCTCATCGGCGGCGCACCCGGAACCGGCAAGACCACCCTCGCCCACTCACTCGGCGATCGTGTTGGCGCAGAAGTCATCTCCACCGACGATGTCCGGCGAGAGTTGCAACAGCACAACACAATCGACGGCGAGGCCGGCCTCCTGGACGAGGGCCTCTATCGACCGGAACAGGTCGCTGCCGTGTACTACGAAGTCATCCGACGCGCACGCTCATCACTGACCGGCGGCCGGCCGGTGATCCTCGATGGCACTTGGCGAGACCCGCGCCAGCGCCAGCTGGCACGTGCGCTAGCCAGCCAGACGGCATCGACCCTGCTCGAGATCGTGTGCTGGACATCGGTGGACAGAGCCGTCGAGCGAGTCAGGCATCGCCCTGCAGGCGCCTCGGACGCTACCCCACACATCGCCGGAGTCTTGGCCGTCCGCGACGATACGTGGGACACTGCTCACCCCATTGACACCAGCCAAGCCCTAGGCGACTGCACTGACCAGGCTGAAAAACTCTGGCACAAAGCGCATTAAGTGTCGATGAAATTCCACAGTGACTCCACAACCGCTAAGAAGGAGATCGAACACCATGCAAGCCAACACCCACGTTCGTGACATCTCAACGCTGCGGATCACCGACGCCGAGGAAGCCCAGCCGAAACTTATTGAGCGGCCATCGGGTCTCCCTAGCCGCTCGGCCTCGATTCGCCGGCAATAGTCACTCCCGGCACCGCGCGCAACCGGCGGGTAACGCACGCGCGAAGGCCCTTCGACGGTGAACTTGAGGACTAATGCCTCATGACCGGCGAGCCGACGCGGCCTAGCGTTGCTTTTGACTTAAGGAGCGTGAAATGCCAAAACACACCAACAACCATGGCATCGTCGTCGGCGTCGACGGATCCGCTGCATCGGACGCCGCTGTATGTTGGGCAACGCGTGACGCGGTCATGCGCAAGATACCGCTAACCGTGGTCCACGTAGTCAATCCCACCGTTTCGACGTGGGCGCAGGCGCCAACACTGGACCGATTTGCGGAATGGCAGGAAAACGAGGGTCGCAGGATCCTCGCAGACGCATTGAAGATCGCCCGTGATACCGCGAACGACAATCTGCCGATACCGATCGACAGCGAATTGATGTTTTCGGGCACCGTCCCGACGCTCGCCGACCTGTCCAAAACGGCCGAGCTCATGGTCGTGGGCACTTACGGGCGGGGAGCATTGGCTCGCGGTTTGCTCGGCTCGGTCAGTTCTGAGCTGATGCGGCATTCACATTGTCCTGTCGCGGTCATCCGCGACGAGGATCCGCGGATGCCTCATCCCGCACAGGCTCCCGTGCTCTTGGGAACTGACGGTTCGCCAGCCTCAGAACTCGCTACTGCAATAGCTTTCGAGGAGGCGTCGCGTCGCCACGTCGACTTGATAGCGCTGCATGCTTGGAGTGACAAGGAAATTTTCGAACTTCCGGGTTTGGACTGGTCGGCGGTCAAGGCCGAAGAAGAGCGCCTTCTGGCCGAGGCGCTGGCGGGTTATCAAGAACGCTATCCCGACGTGACCGTGCACAGGCTCATCGTTTGCGATCGGCCGGCCCGCGTACTGGTCGAAACATCGGAATCCGCACAGCTAATCGTCCTGGGGAGCCACGGCCGGGGTCGTCTCGCGGGCACGCTTTTGGGTTCGGTTAGCAACGCAGTCGTTCAATCCGTCCGGATGCCGGTGATCGTGGCGCGTCAGTCATAGAGATGACGAAACAAGCGCCCACGATCACCGCCTCGCCGCTTCAGCCCTCGACCACAACGATTGTCAGGAGCAGAACATGATCGACTACGACCTGGATACCGCGCATTCCATCCTGCAGGTGCGACCCAAATCCGCACTCGACAAAAAAGATTTCGTCGAATTGGCAAACGCGGTTGATCCCCAGATCGAGGCAAGTGGCGATCTTGCCGGCCTCATTATCAACGCCCCGGCATTCCCGGGCTGGGACAGTTTCGGGGCGATGGTCACCCACTTTCGCTTCGTTCGGGACCATCACAAGCGCGTCAAGAAAGTCGCGCTCGTCACCGACTCGCATATCGGGGATGTCGCCGAGCGTCTGGCATCGCACTTTGTATCAGCCAAAGTTCGGCATTTTCCCGGTGAGCAACTCGAGCAAGCACGACAATGGATTATCAACGGCTCGTAATGCATTGAGACACAAACGTCGGTACTCAGCAGCCAAGTAAGAACAGACATAGGGTCCCGTTAGGCCGTCAGCCCGGCCCCGATCATCGCGAACTCCCGAGCTGGACGAACGGCCCGAAAACGCGGGACTTCCGTCCCTATGGCGGCGCCACCCTCGAATGGTCGAATAGCTCTATGGGATCTAAGCATCTCAAATCTGAGATTACGGTTGCCATCTCGGCGGGCGACCAGCATCAAATGGAGGTATTGAAATGAGCTCTTCACAAGAGTCGCAGCACAGCACACGCATGTTTGCTCGGGTGCTCGGCCCATTCTTTGTCATCTCTTGTGTCACCGCTGTGGTGCGTGCCTCAGACATGCGGGCACTGGTTTCAGACTTCGGAACGAATCCGCTGTGGCCTTGGGTAGCAGGCGCTTTCGTACTGGTGGGCGGCCTTACCATCGTCGCGCTTCACCAGTGCTGGAGAGGCGTTGCAGCAGTCATCGTTTCCGTAATGGGCTGGCTTTTGGCGCTGCGTGGGCTGTTGCTGCTGGCCTTCCCGACGACCTTCATGTCGATGGCGAACTCGGTGGTCGAGGCGGGTGCACTGTGGCGCACGGTCTGTGTCTGCTTCGCGTTGATCGGGCTTTATCTGACTTACGTCGGCTGGATGCCCACACCGAGTCGACCGATCTCACAGGCGGGAAACTCTACCCCCGATCTGCCGCGTGCGGCGTGACCATGAATCCCCACAAGCTTTAACAAATCAAGGGATGGGAGTCGTTACCATGAGTCAAAATGCAATAGCTTTAACACTTTTCGCGCTTATCGTGGTGATGCTGTTGATGATCGCCTCGATTCGGGTGGTGGAGCAATATCAGCGTGGTGTGCACTTTCGCCTCGGCAGGGTCATCGCGGTTCGTGAACCCGGGCTGCGGTTGATCATTCCGGTCATCGACCGCCTGTGGCGGGTATCGATGCGCATCGTGACCATGCCGATTCAATCACAGGGCATCATCACCCGCGACAACGTCAGCGTGGACATCGCCGCTGTCGCCTACTTCCGCGTCATCGATGCCCGCAAATCGGTCGTCGCCATCGAAAACGTCCATGCCGCGATTGATCAAATTGCACAAACCACTCTGCGCAACGTCGTCGGACAACATTCCCTCGACGACGTGCTCGCCAAGACAGAGGTGATCAACGCCAACATCCGGCAGATCCTCGACACCACCACCGTGGAATGGGGCGTGGAAGTTACCCTGGTAGAGCTCAAGGACATCCAACTTCCGGACAGCATGAAACGCGCGATGGCCCGCGAGGCCGAAGCCGAGCGGGAGAAGCGAGCCAAAATCATTGCCGCCGAGGGCGAAGCACGCGCCGCCGCGGCACTCGGCGACGCATCCGACACTATGATGAAACACCCGCTGGCCTTGCAGCTGCGAAATCTGCAGACCCTGGCCGAACTCGGGGTAGAGAAAAACACGACCGTCGTCTTTCCCGCCCCATTGATGAGCGCTATCGGAGAACTCACCGGCTTCCTGACACGCGAGTCGACCGCCTCGAGGTCCACCCAGCCCAACGGTTTACCCGATGAGACGCTCACCCATGCCGCGAGGCCGTAGTGAGCCCTCCTGTGCGTATCCCCCTGCGCTGGTGAGACTTTCGCTTCACAATGACGCCTGGGCACGAGTAAGGAGTTGCAATGGGTACGGCGAGCCTGGCCAAGGCCGGCGTCCGCGAGCGCGTGATGATCAGTGTCGAGTCGCGACAGGCGCGCTGGATCGGCACGCTGGTGCTAGTCGGCGCGCTCGGCTGGCTAATCCTGTTGGTGGCGCGCGACCACCATGCTGCCGATTGGCATACCACAAGCCGACTGACATGGTCGCTGTCACTCGTGGTGGCGGTGACACTGGCCGCGCGCGGCATCCTGCTGGGTCGGCCCATGACCGTTATCCACGCCACCGCCGCGCTGGTGATGTTTTTGACCGGCCTGGCTGCGCATCTGCTCTCGCTTGAGTTGCTCGGCGACGGGCTAGTCGCGGGCGCAGGCGCGGTATTGATGTGGCCGATGCCGTCGCGGCGGGACCCTGCTGCGCTGCCGCGATTGTGGGCGCTGATCGAGGCGACCCATGGCGATCCTCTTGCCCCGTTTGCGATGCAGTCGATGAAAAGCTACTACTTCGATGCCGAGGGCACCGCGGCGATCGCCTATTGCACGCGGCTGGGCTTCGCGGTAGTCAGTGGTGACCCCATCGGGCAGCGCAACCAGTTTCCAAAGCTAGTCAGCGACTTCGCCGCGACGTGTCGCGGCCGTGGCTGGCGCATCATAGTGCTGGGCTGTGGTGAGCAGTGGCTTGGATTGTGGCGTGACGCCGCGGTCATTGGCCAATCGCTGCGACCCGTGCCCATCGGGCGCGATGTAGTGATCGATGTATGCCGCTTCAATATGGCCGGGCGGAAATTCCGCAATCTCCGCCAGGCTGTGCGGCGCACACGCAACTTCGGGATCACCACTGAGATAGTGACTGAGCAGGAACTTGACAGTGTGCTGGCGGGCGAATTGGCAGAGGTGCTGTATGCCTCACACCGTGGGGCGCATGCCGAGCGCGGGTTTTCGATGATTCTCGACCACGCGCTCGAGGGCCGCTACCCGGGTATCAAGCTGATCATCGCGCGGGACCGGAGTGGCCGGGTGCAGGGATTCCACCGGTACGCAACGTCCGGCGGCGGCAGCGACGTGACCCTTGATGTGCCATTTCGCCGTCCCGGGGCACCAAACGGGATCGACGAGCGACTAAGCATCGACATGATCACCGACTGTAAAGAGCATGGCGGTCAGCGGCTTTCGTTGGCGTTCGGCGCTTTCCCTGAAATCTTTGACAACAAGAACCGCAGCCTGATCGAAAGCATCTACTACGCGCTTATTCACCTGGGTCATTCGCTGATCAAGCTTGAATCGCTGTACCGCTACCTTCGCAAGTTTCACTCATTCGAGCAGCGCCGCTATGTGCTGTTGTCGATGCGACACATCCCGGCCGCACTGGTAGTTCTGCTGTCGCTGGAATTCACGCCTCGTCGGCGGCATCTGCCGCCGGCAGGGCGGCGCGACATGATTTGATGCTGCCTGCCGACACTACCGGAAAGGGAACAACGGACCTGCGGGCGAGGACTAATGCCTCCTGATCCGCCGCAACGCAATCGATAAAGTTCTTCGTGTTCTTTAATCGCCGATTGCTCGGGAGTGCCTATGTTCGAGTCTCATTCGCCGAAGTCGGTGGTCATTGGCGTCGACGGGTCACAGGCAGCTGTTCGCGCCGCACTGTGGGCCGCCGATGAGGTTGCTGGGACCGATATCCCGTTGCGACTGCTCTACATCAGAGAACGAAACCCGAAAACCATCCAATTGGTCGTAGTCGGCGCTGCGCACGCCAGCGAAGCGCAGCAACTTTTCGGTCCGGCTGGAGCCCTTGCTTTGCGCTGCAGTGATTTTTCCCTGCCCGTCGTCAGGTAATCCGGCGAGGTTGCGGCATGGCTGTCACGCAGTCCCGGGAAGTCCTCATCGAGGCAACGCCCGACGAGATCATGGGTGTGTTGTTCGACCTCGAGTCCTTGACCGAGTGGTCCTCGGCCCATAAGAAGGTCGAAATAGTCGAACGAGACGACCAGGGCCGCCCGAGCAAGTCTCGGCAGGTCGTCAAAATTGTCGGCGTCAGCGATGAGCAGGTGCTGGCCTACTCTGTGCATGACGACGGCGTGAGCTGGACGCTGGTCAGCGCCAAACAGCAACGTGCGCAGCGGGCCCGCTACACGTTGACCCCCGAGGGCGATTCCACCCGGGTCCGCTTCGAGCTCACCGTTGACCCCCTGCTGCCGCTCCCGGGATTTCTGATCAAAAAGGGGGCCAAAGGTCTGATGGAGACGGCCACCGAGGGCCTGCGTGAGCGGGTGCTCAAGGTCAAGAAGGGCGGCAAATAGCCTCCGTCAATGGCGTTGTCGGCCTGTACGTTTGGAATAGCTCCTAGGTACCCGGATTGCAGCACAGGCAGGTTTTGATGGTGGATGGCGTGTTGCAGCCGCGGCATGGGCATTAAAGTCACCCACCGGTCTGGGCCTAGCTGCCGGCCGTGCTCAGGTGAATGTATCCGCACCGATGTGTGACGTGCGGCCATACCCTTCGGTGACTTCCGACCCTATCCGCAAAGTGTGCGTCGCCGAAACGATGAAGTCGCGCCGTGGCATGGCTGCGGCCGACCTCGAAAGCGAAGGAAGCGTTATGGCAGCTGCCGGCAGCGATCCACCGTTGTTGACTGACTCTGACGTTGACGCGCTGGCATTGCAATTCCTCAACTCGGACTATGTCGGCGACGCGTATGCCAGATGGTCACTCGACAAACGCCTGCGCTCCTTCCTCCGGCACAGCGGCCTTGTCCACATTGCCGACGACGGCGACGTCTACAACATCGTCCTCGACCGCGTCATGAGCGGCATCAGCAGTCTTCCCGGCAGGGTGAACAAGCTTCCCGGCAGGGTGTGAACAAGTCGTCTGCCGCCGTCCGGCCGACTGGCTAGAGCCTGCTCACCCGGATTGTCGGTGAGGTACGTCCGCAGCACACTTGGGCCCTGCTACCTGTAACCTTTGTGACGGGCCGACTACCGTGCTCAGAGGTGCTGGCCGCGGACGACCAGCACCGAAAGGTTCGCATCGTGCAGCGCCCTCGACCTGGTTAGTTCAACCAACTGCGCGACTTCATGGTGGTGCGCAGCACCCAAAACAACCGATTGAATTGACCCTTGGTGTTCTGCCACATAACGGAGGAACTGGTCTGCGTGGACGATGCGCGCATCGATGCCGGGATAGCGTCGCGTCCAGTTGACGAGAGACTCTTCGATCGCGGCCTCCGGCTGGCTAACTTCGACCTTTCCGCGGTCGCCCTTCGTGTCGTTGGGGCTATGCCGATGTGGCATTACGACACGCAGGGGAAGCTCGCGCAGCTGCGTCTCTTCGATGGCTTGCTGAAGGACGTCGTATTCGTCTGTCGAGGAATCTAGGAGAGTCGCTACCCAACCGGCCCGCGGTTGCACCGAGAGCTGGGTAGCGGGGACGACGGCCACCGAGCAGTGCGCCGAGGTAGCCATAGTCGAGGCCAATGAATCACTCGGCCCATGGGGAGCGGCCTTAGGGGCGCCGACACACAGCAGTGCCGCCGACCATGACGCCTCAATTAGAGCCGTTCCCGGATCGCCTTCCACAGTTTCCAATTCGATTCTGGCCGGGTTGTGTGCTGCTTCGACAGCGGCGTGCGCATCTTGCAAAGCAGCCTCCGCCACCGCGAACTGGGCTTTGACGACGCTGGGTGTGAAGGCCCGATTGCGGTCGATGACATAGAGCAACTGCAGAGCCACATCGTGGCACAGTGCCTCGGCAGCACCCCACTGGGCCGCAGCCACCGCTGCCCTGGAGCCATCGATACCCACTACAACCGACTTCGCACCGTGATCAGCAAACACATTGTCCCCTTAGATCTTCCGTTTCAATTAGCGTCCACGAGGCGGCAGGTCACTACAGCCCCTGCCGTTGATTCTCGAGCATCGATGTGACCGACACGGCATTCAGTGCACCAGCACGACCGGTTCGTGGGTCGCAGCATGAATATCGGAAGCCGTGGCGGCGAACAACTCATCTGCCAAGTTGGACAGCGCGCGGGCGACGGCCAGTTCGTCGCCGACCTCTGCAATGTTGCGGTCACTGGGATTAAGCCGGGCGATGCCAAGGCCGGTCAGATGCTTGCCCCGCCAGCGCAGCCGGGCCTTAGCACGCGTGCGCTTGCGGTGTTCGTCGATCGAAATGTCGACCGTCCAGTTCTTGGTCTGAGACGTCGACTCGTTGTGTTCCATTTGCTGGCCTCCGAAGTGGTCACGCGTTCGCAGCGGATCGCCCTGGACCGTTGCAAATCGGGTTCGCCGATTCACGTTCAATGGTGCGTTGCCTGATCACCCCTCGGTCAGAGGAGCAAGTCACAGCGAATATGGCCCAAAGTCACAACGTCGCACTCAGGGGACGTCATCACAGATAGAAGGAGTCGAGGAGCTCTTTGTATCGGTCGGCCACCACTGCCCGCTTGACCTTCAGCGACGGTGTGAGTTCACCGCCCTCGACGGTCAGGTCGCGCTCCAACAAAGCCCACTTCTTGATCGTTTCCCACCGGTTGAGCTCGGCATTGAGCCTGCTGACATGCTCCTCAATCAAGTCGCGCACCGCCTGCGACCTGACCAAATCTTCGTAGGACGCGCCAGCTAAGCCTTGTTGGGCCGCCCAGCTGGCCGTCACGTCGGCGTCCAGCGCGATCAGCGCGACACAGAAGTTACGCGCCTCCCCGAAGACCAGAAACTGGCTGGCATACGGGCACAACGCGATGAATTTCTCCTCGATCGTCGGCGGCACAATGTATTTGCCGCCCGAGGTTTTGAACATGTCTTTGATGCGGCCGGTGATGGTCAGAAAGCCCTCGTCGTCCAGATGACCCTCATCTCCGGTGCGCAGCCACCCATCGTCGGTGAAGGCCGCTGCCGTGGCTTCCGGCATGTGGTGGTAGCCCGCCATGACATTGGGGCTGCGAATCTGGACTTCCCCGTCGGCACCAATGCGCGCCTCTGTGCCCTCGAACACCAGACCGACGGTGCCGAGCTTGTAGTGATCCGGGCGGTTGATGAAGCCGCCCCCGGCAGTTTCGGTGAGCCCATATCCCTCGAGGATGAGCAGGCCCGCGGCGTGAAACCACTCGGCGATCTCGCGGTTCAGCGGCGCCGAGCCGGACACAAAAAAGCGGATACGCCCGCCGAAGACCTGACGCACCTTGCTGAACACCAGACGGTCGAACAGCTTATGCTGCAGGCTCGTTGCCAGTCCGCCATGTTGGCCAGCCCGGCGGCGCCGGTTCACGTCGAGTCCCACCGCGAAGGCCCTGCCGAACAGTTTGGCTTTGATACCGCCTTGTTGCCGTTGAGTGGTGACGATGCGGGCGTGAGCCTTCTCAAAGATCCGTGGCGCAGCGGCCATGAAAGTGGGTTTCACTACCGTAGCGTTCTCGACGATCTTGTCCACCCGCCCGTCCACCGCGCTGACGAAACCACAGGCCAGCTGGGCGGCCAGTAACACCTTTCCGAACGAATGGGCCATAGGCAACCACAACAGCTGCAAATCGTCTTCGCCGACCACACCGATGGCGGCCACGGTCACACCCTGATAGACCCAGGCCTTGTGGTCTAACCGGACACCTTTGGGCCGGCCGGTGGTTCCCGACGTGTAGATCAACGTCGCCAACCGGTCTGGGGTGATGGCTGCGACGGTTTCGCGCACGCACTCTGGTTGGTCAGCCAAATACTTCGCACCGAGCTCGGCCAAATCCTCCAGTTTTATTACCCAGTCCCCGTCGGCTGAGCCGTCGAACATCACCACCTTGGTGAGGGCGGGCAACTCACCGCGACGCGCGGTCAGCTTCGCCAGCTGGTCGGCGTTTTCGGCAAAAACAATGCGGGATTCGGAGTCGGCCAGGATGTAGGCGGTGTCGGTCGCGTTGGTATTCGCATAGACCGTTGTGGTGGCTGCCCCGGCGGACATGACCGCCAGGTCGGCCAAGACCCACTCATATCTCGTGCTAGATGCGATACCGATTCGCTGTTCCGGCTCGATGCCTAGGGCCAGCAGCCCGGCCGCCAGCGACTCCACGCGGGTCGCGGTGTCTCGCCAGGTGACCGAGACCCACTCCCCGTGATCCAGGTGGCGAAATGCTTCCTTGTCCGGTGTGGCCTCGACCCGATCGGCGAAAAGCGCCGCCAGGTTCGGTGCGCTAGTACCGGATTGGGCCTTGGTGGAGGTCATGGCTACCACTGCCATAGCGCACCTCCTCTACCCCTTTGTTAGCCCTGGTCGTTGTGGCAACTGACCTCTTGATCCGGCCACTTGGCACATGCCCAGGGCAGAGGCGGAAGTCCCCGGTGGGGAGGCCCTTGGTCGCTGCTCACCACATCAGTCAGCAGGACAAATGAGCCCATAGTGCCCGTCGTAGCGGTGATACAGCACGCCGGCGCCGCCTTGGGCCGCATCGATGAAGAACAGGAATGGCAGCCCCAAAAGGGAGAGGCGCCCCGTGGCCCGCTCGACGGTGAGCGTCGGGGCCGGCTGTGGACTGATGGTCAACGGTAGCTCGAACGGCGCGAGATCCTCGGCTGATGGGATCAAAATTCATGTCCAGTTCGATGTCCAGTTCGACAGTGGTCGATCGTTCAGGCGTACTCTTGTGCCCGCTGGCGCAGCGGGCGGAGGTTGTTACGGCTGTGAGTATGGATCTGAGCGAATCGGGGGTTGGGGCGTCCACCCAGCGTGCGTTGATCGGCCAGATGCACCAGCAGCTCGATGAGTTGCTGGGAGCGCGCGATAAGACGGAGCAGTTGCTGCGCTCGATCATCAACGTCGGTTCTGATCTCGACCTGGACGCGACGCTGCATCAGATCGTCACCGCAGCGATGGAATTGACCGGGGCCCGTTATGGCGCGCTGGCCGTGCACGGTACCGACGGCGCCTGGACGCAGTTTGTCCATGCCGGAATGGACCCGGAAACGATCCGAGCGGATCGGCCATTTGCCCGGTGGGCAAAGGTGTTTTTGGTGTTCCGCTCGAAGAGATACCGGCTTTGCGGCTGGACGATCTCAGCACGCACCCGGCGGCCATCGGGTTGCCCGAACACCACCCCCCGATGCGCGCTTTCCTTGGCTGTGCCGATCATGATCCGCGGAACCGTGGTCGCTGGCTTGTACCTGGCCGACGACCAGCCTTCACAAACGTTTACCGAATCCGACGAGGTCACTGCCCGGACCTTGGCGGCCGCGGCGGCGAGTAGCCATCCAGCAACGCTGAACTGTTCGACCACACCCGCGTCTCGGCGGAGTGGACGGACGCCAGCCGCGAAATCATCACCGCACTGCTTTCGGGTATCGACCCACATCTGCGGTCACTGCAGCGGATCGCCGAGCAGGTGCGGAAACTTACCGATGCCGAGCAGGCAATCGTGCTCGTTTCGACCTACGCCGACCTGTCGGCACCGACGAGATCGCCACGCTGATCGTGTCGGCTGCGGTGGGTCTGCATGCCGGCGAGGTGATTGGTCAACGCGTTCCAGTGGAAGGCTCAACTAGCGGCGGCGTTTTCCGCTCCGGCACACCGCTGATCACCGAAGCATTACGTCATCCCGATCCAGGCGTTTACCGACATCGGTGAACGGCCCGCGATCGTGATGCCGCTTCGAGCCGATGGCACGGTCGTGGGCGTTATCGCCGTCGCGCGCAGCGTGGGTCAGCAGCCATTCGACGCCAGCTATCTGGAATTGGTAAGTGATTTCGCTGACCACGCCGCTATCGCATTGACCGTCGCCAGCGGCCGCGAACATGCCCGTGAGCTGGCTATCTTGGCCGATCGCGAACGGATTGCCCATGACCTGCATGACCAGGTCATCCAACGGCTATTCGCGATCGGCATGGACGTACAAGGCACCATCGCACGAGCGAATTCGCCGAGGAGTCATCGACCGACTCAACCGCACGGTTGATGATCTGCAAGCCACGATCGAGGAGATCCGCACCGCGATCTTCCAACTGCAATCTCCGACTGCGCACGACGGCGGGTTCCGTCGGCGGATGCAGAATGTGATCGCTGATCTGACCCAAAACCGAAATATCGTGACCACGCTGCACATGTCCGGTCCGATGACCGCTATTGGTCCCGAACTGGCTCAGCACGCCGAAGCTGTTGTCGCGGAAGCCGTCAGCAACACTGTTCGGCATTCCGGCGCCACCCGTCTAACCATCGAAGTCACGGTCGCCGACGAACTGAGCATCGACGTCCGGGACAACGGCCACGGCATTCCCGCGGACAACCAACGGCAAAGCGGACTGGCAAACATGCATCGACGCGCTGAACAAGTCGGCGGAACATGCCGCTTCACCTCGCCGCCAGAGGGTGGAACCGTCGTTCACTGGACCGCGCCGCTCATCGCTTTCTAGACGTCGACGCCATGCATCAAATGCGCTACGCGCGAATCTTCGTGTCAAACGGCTCTCCACAGAGGTGCCGAACGACCCTAGGAAGCTCACCCAGGCCGTCCTAGCTTGGAAACCGTAGGCGCTGACTAGGGAACCAGCGAATTCTATTGGTCAACAGCAGATCTGGAGTTATGACGTGGGTGAGCACATACGTCTTGGAACGGTCGCAGGCTTCCGCCTCGGCGTCCATTGGAGCGTCCTGGTCATCCTATGGTTGTTCACCTGGAGCCTCGCCAGCACGCTATCTGACACTGCGCCCGGTCATTCGGTACCGACCTATTGGCTTGCCGGCGCAGTCGGCGCGATGGTGCTGCTGGCGTCATTACTGGCGCACGAATTGACGCATGCTGTCGTAGCCCGTCGCGCCGGAGTACCGGTGTCCGATGTGACGCTGTGGTTGTTCGGAGGCGTTACTCGCTTAGGGGGCGAAGCACAGACCGCGAAAACAGAATTCCGTATCGCGGTTTCCGGTCCGGTGACAAGCCTGGCGCTGGCGGGAGTCTTTGCGGCCCTTGCCGTGGCGTTCCGGCAATTAGGCGTCACGAATATCGCCGTAGGCGTGGCGTGGTGGTTATCGGGGATCAACTTGTTACTCGGTCTGTTCAACCTGTTGCCGGGTGCGCCCTTGGACGGTGGCCGCGTGCTCAGCGCTTACTTATGGCGCCGCCACGGCGACAAGGTCCGCGGTGAGCTCGGCGCCACTCGCGGCGGCCGCATCGTCGGGTACGCACTCATCGCGCTCGGGCTGTTCGAGTTCATGGTCGCATCGATTGTGACCGGCGTGTGGACCGTGTTCATCGGCTGGTTTCTGCTCTCCGCAGCGCAGGGCGAAGAACGCCGGATTTTGACTCGCCAGTCCCTTTCCGGCGTCCGCGTCGTCGACGCGATGACCGCCCGCCCGCATACGGCTCCCGGCTGGATATCCGTGGAGGACTTCATCCAGTCCTACGTTCTCGGCCACCGTCACTCGGCCTATCCGGTAGAAGGCCCCGGTGGCACCATCGTGGGACTGATCACGCTGGCGCAATTGCGGCAGGTGGCTCTCGGCGCACGCGGTACTACCCTGGTGCGCGATGCTGCCATTCCGATGGACCGAGTCATCACTGCCGTACCGCATGAGCCGCTCATCGCCTTGCTGGAGCGGCTAACGCCGAGCCGCGGCAGCCGGGCGCTCGTGATGGACCGTGGCCAACTGGTGGGCATCGTGACCGCAAGCGATATCAGCAGATTGATCGACGTGCACACTCTCGCCGTACCGAAAAGCACTGATCGAGTGTTGTGATCCCGAACCGACTCGTCGGGCAGTCGCGCAAGCTACGAACGCAAAATTCTTAGTGGTCGCCTGTCGGCCCTGACGGGCAGATGACCGCCATGATAAGCGATTTCACGCCCTAGGCGCAGTCTCGATGGGCTACGAGTCATTGACCGCGCTGCGCCAGCGCCCGCATGAAAAACGTCAAGTTGGCCGGTCATTTGGCCAGCCAGGGCGGGGCTGCCGTAGTTGTCGCAGGCGGCGTGACCGGCAGCGATCACCTAGCCAGGGTGTTCATTTCCTTGCCAGGTTTGAAACGCCGCGTGTTCATCTCGAGGGTCTTCGATGAATGGGATGCATGCGCATCGCGGGATCAGGAGGCGTTGATGTTCCTCCGAACCATGACGATCACCGCGGTGGTCGCCATCGTTGCAGCGAGTCTGACCGGGTGTGGAAGCACTAGTGGCGGTGGAGCCGCCAGCGGCACCCAGCAGAACATAGCGGGCCAGATTTGTGGTCAGCGGGCGGCTGCAAAACCCGGCTACCCCAGGACGATCCCGAAGATCGACGGCGGTGCGACCAGTTTGTCGGGTGCCGGGTCGACGTTCGTGGCGCCGGTCATGTCGGTGTGGACCAAAGACTACTCACAGTCCGACGGGGTGCAGGTCGCCTATCAGCCGATCGGCTCCGGCGGCGGTGTGCAGCAGATCATCGCCGGCACAGTCGACTTCGGCGCATCCGATACCCCGATGAAGGACAGCGAACAGACGGCCTCGAAATTCGGCCCGATCCTGCACATCCCGTTGACACTGGGCGCCGTCGTACCCACCTACAACGTCAAGGGCGTCCAAACCGGCCTCAAGTTCGACGGTGACACGTTGGGCAAGATCTTCGCCGGCAAGATCACCAAATGGAACGACCCGGCACTGGTCGCGCTGAATCCGGGCGCGACCCTTCCCGACCAGCCGATCGCGGTGGCCCACCGCTCGGACGGCTCCGGCACCACCGCGGTGTGGACGGACTTTCTGACCAAGGAAAGCCCGACCTGGGTGCAAGCCCTTGGCGGCTCCGACAGGAGTTTCGGCAAGGACATCGCATGGCCAGTGGGCATCGGCGGTAAGGGCAACGAGGGCGTTTCCGGGGTGATCAACCAGACCGACGGAAGCATCGGCTACGTCGAGTTGGCCTACGCGTTGGCGCAGAACCTCAATTACGGCGTCGTGAAAAACAAGACCGGCAACTTCATTCAGCCCTGCGTCGCCACCATCACCGCCGGCACCCAAGGCATCGCCTACCCGCCGGACCTACGGGTAAGCCTGACCGACGGGCCCGATCCCCACGCCTACCCGATCACCGGCACCACCTACGCGCTGGTGTACCAGAACCAGACCGACCCAGCGAAGGCAAAGGCGCTGGTCAACTTCTTCTCCTGGACCCTATCTGCGGGTCAGGACGATGCTGCCAGCGTCAACTACGCCCCGCTGGGCAAGGATTTGCAGGGTTTGGCAGCGGGCATCGTTCAAAAGATCACCCTCAACGGCGGCCCGGTCGGAAAATGATCCGGGATGCCCCACAGGGGAAGTTTTGACCGCGGAAGTCCTAGCCCCGCCCGACACGTCGGAGCGACCATCGGACGGCGAGTTCACCGATGGGCTGTTCGCGCGGCTGATGGCCACCGCGGCGCTGACCGTGATTGCGGTCTTGGTGGCAACGGCAGTGTTCCTTCTGATAAGGGCGTGGCCGGCTCTGTCGCACTACGGGCCGCTGAGTTCTTTTCACCCTCGCTGGGCGCCATCGGAGGCACTGGCCACCTCGTCCAAGCCGAATCCTTACGGGATCTTGCAGTTCATCTACGGGACCGTGGTGACCTCGCTGGTCGCGATGGTGATCGCTGTGCCGGTTGCCGTCGCGGTGGCCCTCTACATCACCAATCTGTCGCCAGCGGTGCTCCGCCGACCGTTGTCATCGTTGGTCGACTTGCTCGCGGCGATCCCAAGCGTGGTTTACGGCTTTTGGGGGGTGTTCGCGATGATCCCCGCGCTGGGGCCGATCGGTCACGGGTTGACGTCGGTGTCGGGAATCCCGGTGCTGGGCTGGTTGTTTCAGGGCCCATTTTTCGGATATTCCGTGTTCGCGGCTGGCGTGGTCCTTGCGATCATGGTGCTGCCCATCGTCACCGCGATTTGTCGGGAAGTCTTCGACACCGCACCGGTCGCCGAAAAGGAAGCCGCGCTGGCGTTCGGCGCGACCAAATGGGAGATGCTGCGCCTCGCGGTGTTGCCACGATCGCGTTCGGGGATCGTCGGTGCCGCGATCCTGGGTCTAGGCCGCGCGTTCGGCGAAACAATCGCGGTGACCATGCTGATCGGCAACAACGTGTTGACCATCCCGCACGGGATTATGCGCCCGGGATCCACCATGCCGAGCGTCATCGCCAATGAGTTCACCGAAGCCAACCAACCTTTCCATCTGGATTCACTGTTCGTGGTCGCCTTCGGGTTGCTGTTGTTGTCATTGCTCGTCAACATGATCGGTAAGCGCATCGTCGGCCGGGTTTCGGAGCACATCGCGTGAGCATGACGATCGACGAAGAACCACTCGAGGAACTGTCCGAGATCGACGCGTTCCCCGGGGAGCGCCGCCGCCAAATCACCAACCTGTTCATGCACGCCGTGCTGCTACTGGTCATGATCGCCACCGTCGCCGTGCTGGCCTGGGTGCTCGTCTACGTCGCTGGACAGGGACTGAAGTACCTGGGCCCGGAGTTCCTCACCCAGACCCCGCCCGGCAATCCCAGCCAGCCGGGCGGCGGATTCCTGAACGGCATCATCGGAAGCCTCATCGTCACCGGCATCGCGACGCTGCTGTCGATGCCCGTCGGTATCGCGGCAGCGATCTACCTGGTCGAATACGGAGGCCAACTGGCCCGGGTGACACGCTTTCTCACCGACATCCTGGTCGGCGTGCCCACGATCGTCACCGGCGCACTGGTCTACGCGATGTGGGTGGTGTTCTTCGGGTTCTCCGGCATCGCCGGAGGGATAGCCCTCGGACTGGTCATGCTGCCGCTGGTGATCCGCTCGACCGAGGAGATGCTGCGACTCGTGCCCCGCGAACTGCGTGAAGCCTCGTTCGCGCTGGGCGCCACCAAGGCGGGCACCATTATGTCAATCGTGCTTCCCACCGCCAGCTCAGGAATCATCACCGGGATCATGCTCGCGTTTGCGCGCGCCATGGGAGAAACAGCGCCGCTGCTGCTGACTGCGCTCGGCAACGACTTGTTCATCGAACTCAACCCGACCAAGCGCATGTCGACACTGTCGTTGCAGATCTTCGGCAACGCCATAACCGGGTACAAGGCCGCCCAAGCCCGTGCCTGGGCGGGAGCACTGACTTTGGTGGCGTTGGTCCTGCTATTCACCGTGGCGGCCCGGTGGATCGCCAGCCGAACCAGCATTGGTCGCGGACGTGTGACAGAACCTAGAGCATGAGGACGACTCTGGCTTCAGTGTTCACTGGGGCGCGCCGGTGGCCGAATAGGCCGCCGGTCCAGGGCTGTGGGGGTTCGGCCAACTTGCGACAACAACGCGGGTCCGCCGGCCGGGTCTGAAAGCAAATGACACCACAGGAGGATCGCATGACACGGGACATCAACGTGACAACGGGTGGCGCGGCGATCGGGAGTACCCAGCACGCAGCCCCGCCGGCACCCCCAGCGACCGAGCCGCCGGTAACGGACAGCGTCCTTCGGCTGCGCAGGGGCGCAAAACGGCTGGAGGCGCGGGATCTCAACATTTACTACGGCTCCTTCAAGGCGGTGGCCGACCTCAACATGACGGTCAATCCGCGGAGTGTCACCGCGTTGATAGGACCATCCGGGTGCGGCAAGTCGACTGTTTTGCGGGCCCTGAACCGTCTGCACGAGACCGCCCCGGGGGGGCGGGTGGAAGGATCGGTGTTGCTCGACGGCTGTGACATCTACGGCAAGCAGATCAGCGCGGTTGCTGTGCGCCGCATCGTCGGGATGGTGTTCCAGCGGCCAAACCCCTTTCCCACCATGTCGATTCGCGACAATGTGGTCGCTGGATTGAAACTGCAAGGGACACACAAGAAGAAAGACCTCGACGAGCTCGCCGAACGGTCGTTGCGCGGGGCGAACCTGTGGAACGAGGTGAAAGATCGGCTGGACACGCCCGGTGGGGGCCTATCCGGTGGCCAGCAGCAGCGGCTCTGCATCGCTCGGGCGATCGCCGTCTCGCCCGACGTACTGCTGATGGACGAACCCTGTTCTGCGCTTGACCCCATCTCGACGCTGGCTATCGAGGATCTGATCGCAGAGCTCAAGGCGCAGTACACCATCGTCATCGTTACCCACAACATGCAGCAGGCTGCTCGCGTCAGCGATCACACCGCGTTCTTCAACCTGGAGGCCACCGGCAAGCCGGGACGGCTGGTCGAAATCAACAACACCGAGAAGATTTTCTCCAAGCCTGACCAGAAGGCCACCGAGGACTACATTTCCGGCCGGTTCGGCTGACCACTCAGCGTTGACGGCAACATGCCAGCGGGCTTCCCAGTATCCCCGGCATGAAGTTGAACGAAGAACCCAACGGACGCAAGTCGATCGCGGCGTGGCTGCTGCCGGCACACCTCGGCGATTGAGTCGCAGCTATCGGGCGAGAGTACGCGTCTGCGGCTACCGCCGCTCGCTCATCCAGTAACTGATAACTACGAATCCAGTAACTGATAACTACGAACTGGATGCAGCGCATTCCATCCTGCACGCCGTCACTCGCACATGAATGCGCGTAGGTCCTTCGGCCTCGACGGCCTGGGGCTTCGATGGCGGCAAACACGAAGAAGGCCCGACGACCGTCTTAAGTAAGGACCAAAGCCTCACGACGGGCGGTGCGACGCGGCATAGCGTTCACCTTGACGAAAGGAAATCAAAATGTCCTCAACAACAAAGCACTACGGCATCATCGTCGGCGTCGACGGATCGCCCGCATCGGATGCCGCTGTTAGTTGGGCCGCGCACGATGCTGTCATGCGCGGCGTACCGCTCACCTTGATGCATGTGCAAGATCCCATAGGTCGGACATGGTCGCAGGCCAAGGTGCTAGAAGAGGTGGCGGGATGGCAGGAAGCCGAGGGTCGCGGCGTTCTCGCAAACGCATCGAAGATCGCCCATGACATCGCGAACGATACTGCGCAGATAACAATCAATGGCGAATTGCAGTTTTCGGCCCCCGGCCCGACGCTCGTCGACCGGTCCGAAGATGCGGAACTGATTGTCGTCGGCACCGATGGGCGCGGAGCTTTGGCTCGCGGTTTGCTCGGCTCGGTCAGTTCTGGACTGGTGCGGCACGCCCGTTGCCCCGTCGCGGTCATCCATGACGGAGAACCGCGGATGCCACACCCCACAAACGCTCCTGTTCTCGTGGGAGTGGACGGTTCATCAGCTTCAGAGCTCGCCACTGAGATCGCATTTGACGAAGCCTCGCGTCGCCACGTCGACTTGATAGCACTGCATGCGTGGAGTAACAAAGAGCTCGTCGAAGTTCCGGGTGTGGACTGGCCGGCGGTAAAGGCAGAAGAAGAGCGTCTTATGAGCGAGGCGCTAGCGGGTTGGCAGGAACGCTATCCCGACGTGACTGTGAGCAAGCTCCTCGTTTGCGATCAGCCAGCCCGCGCGCTCGTCGAAACATCGCAATCTGCACAGCTTGTCGTGCTTGGGAGTCACGGCCGGGGTCGTCTCGCGGGCACGCTGTTGGGTTCGGTCAGCAACGCAGTCGTTCAATCCGTCCGTGTGCCGGTGATCGTGGCGCGGCCGTCATAGAGGCTCCCTGACGAAAACAAGAGCCCCGATCGCTACTTCGCCGCTTCAGCCCTCGACCACAACGTTTGTCAGGAGCAAACCATGATCGAATGCGACCTTGAGCAAGCTCGACGGTTGGATTGTCAACGGCGCCTGATGCATTAAGCCGTAACCATCGACGATAGTTCGCCAGCCAAGTCGGGGCACAAAGGATTGCATAAGGCCATCAGCCCAAGGCGCGGTCAGTGACCTCGTTCGGCCAGCGCCCGCATGAAAAACGTCAGATTGGCCGGTCGCTCGGCCAGTCGACGCATGAAGTACCCGTACCACTGGGTGCCGAACGGCACGTACACCCGAACCCGGTTGCCGGCGGACGTCAGCCGCAGCTGCTCACCATCGCGGATGCCGTACAGCATCTGGTATTCGAAATCCGCTACACCGCGGTGGAATTCGCTGGCCAACCCGGGCACCGCGTCGATGACGACCGGGTCGTGAGAGGCGACCATCGGGTACCCCGACCCTGCCATCAGCGCCGCAAGACAGCGCAGGTAGGAATCGGTGACCGCTGGGGCGTCCCGATAAGCCACTGACGCAGGCTCGTCGTAGGCACCTTTGCACAGCCGGACCCTGGCCCCGGATGCGGCAAACTGCTCACAGTCACCGTGCGTGCGCCGCAGGTAGGCCTGCAAAACCACACCCAGCCAAGGAAAATCAGTGCGCAGGTCAGACGCGATCGACAGCGTGGAATCCGTGGTGGTGTGGTCTTCGGCGTCCACGGTCACCCAGGCGCCGATCTGTTCGGCCCGCTCGCAAATAGTGTGCGCGTTCTCCATGGCGATCTTCTCGCCGTCGCGGTCAAGGGCCTGTCCCAACGCGGATAGCTTCAGCGATACCTCCAGTGGGCGCACGCGAACGTGGGTGGCATCCGGCCGGCGGCCCAACGCGTCGAGAAGCTGGAGGTAGGAACGCATGGTGGCGTTAGCGCCGTCCACGTCGGTGACGTCCTCGCCTAGGTAGTCGATGCTGACCAGCCGTCCGGAATCGCGCAGCGCCGCAACGCTGTCGAGCACCCGATCAAGCGTCGCTCCGGGCACGAACCGATGCACCACCTTGCGGGTGACCGGCAACCGTTCGGCGGTGCGCCGCAACCCGTCGGAGCGGCTGGCCGACAGGATCGCCGGGCGCAGCGTCTTGGCGAACAGACCGGACATCAGTGCGCCATGTGCGGGTAGTGGTGATCGGTGGCCGGGACGAACGTCTCCTTGATCGAGCGTACCGACGTCCAGCGCAATAGGTTCATCGCGGAACCGGCCTTGTCGTTGGTTCCCGATCCGCGGGATCCGCCGAATGGCTGGCGGCCCACCACCGCCCCGGTCGGCTTGTCGTTGACGTAGAAGTTGCCTGCCGCGAACCGCAGCCGGTTCTGCGCGGCCAGCACGGCGTCTCGGTCGTCGGCGATCACCGCACCGGTCAGCGCGTATCGCGATCCGGTGTCGATGACGTCCAGGACCTGCTCGAACTGATTGTCGGGGTAGACGTACACCGACAGCAGCGGACCAAAGTACTCGGTTGCGAAAGCCTCGTCGGTCGGGTCGTCGGACAGTAACACCGTCGGACGCACGAAATAGCCCTCGCTGTCGTCGTATTCGCCGCCGACGGCGATCGTGACACCCGCCGCACCCTTCGCGCGTTCGATCGCATTGACGTTCTTGGCGAAAGCCCGCTCGTCGATCAGCGCGCCGCCGAAGTTGGACAGGTCGGTGATGTCGCCGAACGGCAGCTCGGCGGTGGCGGCCAGGAAGTCGTCGCCCATCTGCTGCCAGACCGAGTGGGCGATGAATGCCCGCGACGCCGCCGAGCACTTCTGACCCTGGTAATCGAACGCGCCGCGGATCAGCGCCGTGCGCAGCACATCCGGTTGAGCCGAAGTGTGGGCGAGCACAAAGTCTTTGCCACCAGTCTCACCCACCAGCCGCGGGTAGCTTTTGTAGCGCTCGATGTTGACGCCGACCTGTTGCCACAGCCGTTGGAAAGTCGCCGTCGATCCGGTGAAGTGGATGCCGGCCAGCCGCGGATCGCCCAGCACCACATCCGAAACCGCGTAGCCGTCGCCGGTGACGAGGTTGATCACGCCGGGCGGCAGCCCTGCCGCCTCCAGCAATTGCATCGTCAGATATGCGGCCAGTGTCTGAGTGATCGACGGCTTCCACACCACGGTGTTACCCATCAGGGCCGGTGCGGTGGGCAGATTCCCGGCGATCGCCGTGAAGTTGAACGGCGTGATCGCATAGACGAACCCGTCCAGCGGCCGGTAGTCGGTGCGATTCCACTCGCCGCGTACGCTCAGCGGCTGCTGCGCCAGGATCTGGCGCGCGAAATCGACGTTGAACCTCCAGAAATCGACCAGCTCGCAGGGCGCGTCGATCTCGGCCTGGTAGGCGGTTTTGGATTGCCCCAGCATGGTCGCGGCCGCGAGCTTCTCCCGCCACGGCCCGGCGAGCAGATCGGCGGCCCGCAGAAAGATCGTGGCGCGGTCGTCGAACGGCATTGCCGCCCAGTGTGTTCGGGCCGCCATCGCGGCGTCCACGGCGGCGGCTGCATCGGCGTGCTGGGCGTTGCTCAGTGTGCCCAGCGTCGCCGCATGCCGGTGCGGTTGCACGACGTCAATCCGCTCACCATCGCCCATTCGATGGGTGCCGCCGATGACGTGCGGCAGGTCGACCGGGTGATCGGCCAGCGACGTGAGCGCGGTCTGCAGTCGGGTGCGTTCGGGCGAATCCGGGGCGTAGTCGTGGATCGGTTCGTTGGCTGGCGGCGGAACATCGGTAATCGCGTCCATGTCCTTAGGATCCCAGCGGCGAAGCCCTGCCAGCTTGGCCGATCGGACAAGCCCGGATCCAATTTCCAGTAGAATCGGACAACATGCGAGCTGCCGGTGTCGGGCTGGGCCAATTGCTATTGGCCCTGGACACCACCGTGGTGAGCCTGGTCGAGGCGCCTCGCGGTCTGGACTTGCCGGTGGCGACGGCAGCGCTGATCGATTCCGACGATGTAAGGCTGGGCCTGGCGACGGGCGCGGATTCGGCCGACGTCTTCTTTCTGCTCGGCGTCACCGACAACGAGGGCCAGCACTGGCTCGACAGGCATGTCACCGATCCGGCCGGGCGCGCGCCGGTGGCGATCTTCGCCAAGCAACCCTCCGATGCGCTGGTCGCCCGGGCCGTCGCAGCCGGGACTGCGGTGGTGGCCGTGGAACCGCAGGCCCGCTGGGAGCGGCTCTACCGACTGGTCAATCACGTCCTCGAACACCATGGTGACCGGGCCGATCCGCGCTACGACTCCGGCACCGACTTGTTCGGCCTGGCGCAGTCTCTGGCCGACCGTATTCACGGCATGGTCAGCATCGAAGACGAGCAGTCGCACGTGTTGGCCTATTCGGCATCCAACGACGAAGCCGACGAATTGCGGCGGCTGTCGATCCTGGGCCGTGCCGGACCGCCCCAACACCTGAAGTGGATCGGCCAATGGGGCATCTTCGACGCGCTGCGGGCCAGCGGCGAAGTGGTCCGAGTCGCCGAGCGGCCCGAGTTGGGTCTGCGACCCCGGCTTGCCGTCGGCATCCACCAGCCGGGCCTTGACGCCCGCCGGGCGCCGGGTTTCACCGGCACCATCTGGGTACAGCAAGGCTCCCGGCCGCTGGCCGACGACGCCGAGGAGATACTGCGCGGAGCTGCGGTGCTGGCGGCCCGCATCATGTCCCGGCTGGCGGCCAAGCCGTCGACGCACGCGTTACGCGCCCAGCAGCTACTGGGTCTGGCCGATCGCGGATCGGTCGACGTGGACGCCATCGCGAAAGAACTGGGCATCGTCACCGACGGCACCGCCGCCCTGATCGGTTTCCACAGCCCAGGCCGTCACGCCAGGCTGGCCGACGTGCTGGCATTGAGCGCCAACGCTTTTCGGGCTGATGCCCAGGTCGGATCGCACGGCTCGCGGGTGTATGTGCTGCTTCCTCATACGACGAAGCGGTCGTCGCTGCACTCCTGGATTCGCGGCACCATCGGCGCTTTGCGCACCGAGCTGGGACTGCAGTTGCGGGCCGTCATCGCCGCACCGCTCCCCGGACTGGCCGGCCTGCCCGCGGTACGCGCGGAAGTGGACCGGGTGCTGGATAGTGCTGAGCGCCATCCGGATTCGTTTGGCCAGGTGACGTCGCTGACCGAAGCGCGCACCACCGTGCTGCTCGACGAGATCGTCACGATGGTCGGCGCCGACGAACGGCTCGTGGACCCCCGGGTGCGCGACCTGCAAGCCCACGACCCCGTGCTGGCACAGACACTGCGGCACTATCTGGACAGTTTCGGCGACGTGGCCGCTGCGGCGCAGCAGCTGCACGTCCATCCCAACACCGTGCGCTACCGGGCTCGCCGGATAGAGACATTGCTCTCGACGTCGCTGGCCGATCCCGATGTGCGGCTGCTTCTTTCGCTGGGTTTGCGGGCTACTGAGCGATCCGGCTAGCGGATACGGTCGTGCGTTCATAGATCTCGGCGAGAAACTGCTCGACGGCCACCGCCGCATGGGCGGCCCGCGCCGACCCGAAGATGTCGAACGCGTGCTGCGCGAACGGCAGTTCGGCGTAGGCAACCGGCTGGCGGCTGACTTTGCGGAGCCGCGCGCTGAAGGCGCGGGCCTGTTCGACCGGGATCAACGAGTCGTTGCGCCCATGCAGCACGAAAAACGGTGGCGCATGTGCAGAGATATGAGTGATCGGCGAGGCGGTGCGGAAAGCATCTGCTATGTCGGCCCGCCCCAGCTTGAACACGTACTTCGCCAGCGGCGGCACCATGAGCGGATGGATTGCATTGTCGGTTCGGGTGAAGTCGTAGACGCCGTAGAACGGGACCGCCGCCCGCACGCTGGTGTCGGCGTCTTCGAAGCCCGGCTGAAATTGCGGGTCGTTCGCGGTCAGAGCGGCCAACGCCGACAGGTGCCCGCCGGCCGAGCCGCCGGTGATCGCGATCCAGTCCGGGTCGCCGCCGTACTCGGCGATGTGCTCCTTGGTCCAGGCCAGCGCGCGCTTGACGTCGACGATGTGGTCGGGCCAGGTGGAGCGTGGACTGAGCCGGTAGTTGATCGCCACGCACACCCAGCCCAATTCGGCCAGATGACTCATCAACGGATACGCCTGTTGGCGTTTGCTGCCGACCATCCAGGCGCCGCCGGGCACCTGCAAAAGCACCGGCGCCCGTCCGCCGCGGTCGAGGTCGGGCCGTCGCCAGATGTCGAGGTGGTTGCGGGAGCCATAATCGCCGTAACTGATGTCGGTGTCGTGCGCGTAGTCGCGATAGATGCGGAGCATGCGGGCCACACCCGGCGATTTCGCCGTGCCTGCACCGGCTGGCCGCTTCCACAGATCGCCCGACTCGGTTCGGCGATCGGTGCCCAACCCGGCGTCGAGCGCGGCGGTGAGCGGCAGGCTGGCCTGGTGGCCGAGACGGTTCAGGCCCAGCAACCCCAACCATGACAGCGCCGACACCACCCAGCTGAATCGACGCAACTGTGGCGACAGCCTACGGCTTACCGCGGCCAGCAGCGCAAACTGCCCGACAATCAGCTGCAGCGGCAGCTCCGATGCGAACACCCCGAAGCTGAACGCATAGATCGAGAGATAACCGCGCTTGCTCAGCGGCTGGTAGCCATCGGCGGTGACCGCGAGTCCGGCCAGCGAAGCCAGCACAGCTGACAGTTTCTTCACGACTGTCCTTCCGTCGTCGGCGTCGACCACTTAACCACCCATTGGTTTAGCCACCGATGGGCGGGGTGACTCCAATCCTGAAACCATTTGTGTCACTTTAGTTTTACCTGTGGATAGTCGCCGCTGCTGTCGGCCCTTTCCATTATCATTCGAACATGAGTTCGAGTAGCCGGGAAGATGTCGTCGGAGCCTTCGACGCGCTCGAGGCTGACCTCGATCGTGCTTTGCAGTTGTCTTTCGATGCGCTGACCACCCCGGAGCGGCTGGCAATGCTGCAGCGCTGCGAGAAAATGCGCCGTCAGCTGCCGGCCATCGAGCACCCCTTGATCAACCAGGTCGGCGAGCAGGCCGACGCGACTGAGTTGGGCGGCAAACTGCCCTCGGCATTGGCCAACCGGCTTGGGATCACCCGCGGAGAAGCATCGCGGCGCATTCACGAGGCTGCTGATCTGGGCCCACGGCGCGGGCTGACCGGCGAAGCCTTGGAGCCGGTGTTGCCGGCCACCGCCGAGGCACAGCGGAATGGGCACATCGGATCCGGCCACGTGGCGGTGATCCGCAGTTTCTGGCACCGGCTGCCCGACTTCGTCGACGCCGAAACCCGACAGAAGGCTGAGGCGCAGCTGGCCCGGTTGGGCAGCGCGCATCGCCCCGACGAGTTGAGCAAGCTGGCCGACAAACTCACCGACTGCCTCAACCCCGACGGCGATTTCACCAACGACGATCGCGCTCGGCGGCGCGGCGTCACCATCGGCAAACAAGACATCGATGGTATGTCCCCGATCAGCGGGTATTTGACGCCGGAAGCCCGCGCCGGGTGGGATGCGGTGTTGGCCAAACTGGCCGCACCGGGCATGTGCAACCCCGCCGACCTCAGCCCGTGCATCAACGGCGCCCCAGCGCAGGCAGCCATCGACAACGACACCCGCAGCGCTGGCCAGCGCAACCATGACGCATTGGCGGCGCTGACTCGCGCCGCGCTGGCCTCCGGTGATTTGGGCCAGCACAACGGCCTGCCCGCATCGATCATCGTCACCACCACGCTCAAAGACCTGGAAGCCGGTGCCGGCACCGCGCTCACCGGCGGCGGCACCCTGTTACCGATGTCCGATGTGATCCGGCTGGCCTCCCACGCGCATCACTACCTCGCCATCTTCGACGAAGGCCAGGCGATCGGGCTCTATCACACCAAACGGCTGGCCTCACCCGGACAACGAATAGTGCTCTACGCCAAGGACCGTGGCTGTTCGTTTCCCAATTGCGATGTGCCCGGCTACCTCACCGAAGTGCACCACGTGACCGACTACGCCAAGTGCCGGACCACAGACGTGAACGACCTGACCCAGGGCTGCGGCCCACACCACAAACTCGTCACCCGCGGCGCCTGGCGCACCCGCAAGCTGAAAACCGGCGACACCGAATGGATTCCACCACCCCACCTCGACCAGGGCCAACCCCGCACCAATACCTACCACCACCCCGAAAAACTGCTGCGCGACGATGACGACGGCGACGCACCGTAAGTCCGAAGCGAGCGAACTCTTGCCGCAGCGGTTTCGGCAAGCATAGGGTTCGGATATGACCGCCAAGGCCGCGAGGCGGGATCCTCGGATCGTCATCGTCGGCGCCGGCATGGCCGGGATCGCTGTCGCTCATGTCTTGAAGCAAGCCGGCTTCACCAACTTCATCATGCTGGAGAAGGGTTCCGACGTTGGCGGCGTGTGGCATTGGAACCGCTATCCAGGACTGCGATGCGACGTGCCGTCATACGGCTACCAATTCGCGTTCGCGCCGAAACCTGACTGGAAGCATGTGTGGGCAACCGGTGACGAGATCCAGCGCTATCACCGTGACCTCATCGATGCCCTGCAACTGGAATCGCATCTGAGGCTGGGCTGTGAAGTCACTTCGGCGGTGTTCGCCGGGAACCGCTGGCGGGTATCCACCGCTGGCGGAGACGAGATCGACGCGGACTTCGTCATCGTCGCCACGGGCGTGCTGCACCACCCCTTCATCCCGGACATTCCGGGCCTCGACTCGTTTACCGGGCCGGTGGTGCACACCGCGCGCTGGACCGACATCGACACACGAGGCAAACGCGTTGCGGTGATCGGCACCGGATCGACTGGTACACAGGTCTTTTCAGCGCTGCAACCCGACGCGGCGCATATCACCCATTTTGCCCGCACACCGCAGTGGGTGATGTGGATGCCGATGGGCATGAGGCAACCACGCATCGTCGGTCGGATGCTACGGGCGTTGCCGAAACAGGAAAAGGCAGTGCGGCTGTCGCAGCTCCTTGGTTCCGACTACTTGGTCGACCTGGTGATCCGGCCGACCTGGCGACGCCGGCTGGCCCAGCGCTACGGCTGGATGTGTCTGCGAACGCTGGTGCGGAACAAGGATCTTCGCGCCAAGTTAACCCCTGACTACCAACCGTTCTGCAAGCGGCAGGTCCTCTCGGGCAACTATTACCGGCGCATCTCTGCGCCCAACGCCAGTTTCGTCAGCGAGCCGATCGCCGAGGTCACCGAGACCGGACTGCGAACGGCCGACGGCATCCACCACGATCTGGATGCGATCGTGCTCGCCACCGGTTTTCAGGCCCACAACTACATGCGCCCGATGACGCTCCGCGGCCGGGATGGACTGTCGATCGATGACGCCTGGGCGAAAGGTCCTCGGGCCTGGGGAATGACCGCGATCCCCGGATTTCCCAATCTGTTCATGGTCCTGGGCCCCAACTCGCCCACCGGGTCGATGTCGCTGCAGCACGTCGCCGAACTGACCGCGCGCTATGTCACTGATTGGCTGCGACGATTCCGCGACGGCGAGATCACCACCGTCGAAGTCACCGAGGAAGCCACCAGCCGCTTCGCCGACGACGTCGCCGAGGCGATGGTCCCGACCGTGTGGAACACCGGTTGCAACTCGTGGTACTTCGCCGACGACAACCACATCGATCTGTGGCCATTCGACCGAAAGCGGCTCACCCGCATGCTGGCCCGGCCGCACGACGACGACTACATCCTCACCCCGTGACTTCATCCGTGGCCAAGGCGGCAGCGACCTCTGCCGCCAACCGGGCGTTGGACAGCACCAGCGCGACGTTGGCCGCGATCGACGCGCCGTGCGTCTCGCGGTGGAAGAAGTCGAGCAAAAACGGGGTGACGTCCTTGCCGCGCACACCCTGGGTCTCGGCGGCGGCCAGGCCGGTGGCAAGCACCCGGTCGTGCAGCGCACGGTCCATCTCGTCGCCGGGTGCGATGGGGTTGGCCAGCACCAGCCCGTAGCCGTCGGTGCCCAGCCGCCGTCCGGCGCGCAGCACGTCGGCGGCCTGCGCCGGCGTGTCCACCCGCCAGCCCACCGGGTGGCCGGAATCGGCGAGGTAGAAGCCGGGGAACCGGTCGGTGCGGTAGCCGATCACCGCGACGTTGAGGGACTCCAACCGCTCCAGGGTGGCCCCGACGTCCAGGATGGACTTGACGCCCGCGCAAACCACGAGCACGCCGGTGCGCGAGAGGGTCATCAGGTCCGCGGACTCATCCCAGCTGTCACGCGCGCCGCGATGCACGCCGCCCAGCCCGCCGGTGGCGAACACCCTGATGCCCGCCGCCGCTGCCAGGTGCGCGGTCGAGGCGACCGTCGTCCCGCCGTCCCCGCCCCGGGCCGCGAGCACCGCGACATCGCGGACGCTGACCTTGACCACCGCGTCGCCCTCGGCGACCCGCCGTAACGCTGTGTCGTTGAGCCCGACGTGCGGCTCGCCGCCGATGATCGCAATCGTGGCCGGCACGGCCCCGCCGGAGCGTACCGCCTCCTCGATCTCGCGTGCGATGCGCAGGTTGTCCGGCCGCGGCAGACCATGACTGATGATCGTGCTCTCCAGCGCGACGACGGGCCGACCGGCCGCCAGCGCGTCGCGGACCTCGGGGTGGACATGCACGGGTTGCACCCTACGTCGCCGGATACTGCGCTACGTCTGCTCCGGCCGCTCGATCACCTCATAGGTTGGGTCGAGCATCGACGCCTGGCGCGTGCCGCTCTGGTGCACCTTCCCGGTGATCCGGAGCAGTTGCCCGGGCTGGATGTCGTCGCCGCCTTGCCCGGGCCGGAAGGTGACGCGGATTTCCCCGCTCTCGTCGCCAACCACGAACACCCGGTACGTCTGTCGACGTTTGGTGATTTCCTCTACTTCGCTGACCCGGCCCTCGACGGTGGCACGGCGTCCCGGGATCACGCTGTCCACCGCGATCACCGTCGCCGGCCGTTCCGGGTGTTCGTAGGCGTCCACGGTCTGGTTCTCGCTTTGCAACACCCGGGCCTCGAATTGCTCGACCTTTCGGGTGATCTTTTCTTCCCAAATGTCCGGGAAGGCTTCGCGGATCCGGGACTGCACGTCGTAGGGCACGATGGTGGCGGCGGCGTCCGGGACCTGGCTGACAGCACGGGCGATTTTGTCCGCCGTGCGGTCATGGAGCAATCGTCCCAGTAGCGGCGCATACGTTCGACGCGGCAGCAAGACCGTCACGTTGGTGTTCGCGTGTTCGTTTCGCGCCTTGGCGACCAACGCTTGCGCCGCCCGGTTGATCTGCCGGTCCGGGCAGTCCACCACCCGAAGCCTGGTGTCGAGATCGAAGTCATCCCAACGAGTCCTCAGCTCTGCGGCATGGGCGGCGTCGACCATGAAATGCACGGCGATCAGCTCGTCGGCGCGCAGTCCCTTCCCGTAGCGCAATGCCGCGAGCACCGCGAGGTCAAGCGAATTGACAAAGACGAACACACGATGTCGCGCATACTTCACCAACTCGGGGCGATCGGTGCGGAACGCCTGAAGGATCGCCGACTCGGCCCGGTACTCGCGGTTGAGCCGTATCAGGCCGAAGACCATTACCGGGAAGATAACGACGACCAGCCACGCCCCTTCGGTGAACTTGGCCACCGCGAAGATTGCCACCACGATCGTCGACAGAACCGCCGCGGAGAGGTTGATCACCAACCTGTGCCGCCAGCCCGGTTCGCGGTGGGTGAGGTGGTACTTGCTCATCCCGTAACCCGCCATCGAGAACCCGGTGAAAACTCCGATCGCGTAGAACGGCACCAAGGCGTTGACCGACCCGCCGGTGAACACCAGCAACGCCACCGACAGCGCAGCGAGCGTGATGATGCCGTTGGAGAACACCAGCCGGTAGCCGCGTTGCATAAGCTGGCGCGGCAAAAAGCGGTCTTCTGCGACGAAACTCGCCAGCGCGGGGAACCCGTTGAAGCTGGTGTTGGCGCCCGTGTACAGAATGGCCGCGGTCGATACTTGGACCAGGACATACATGGTGTTGCCGATGAACCCGTTGCCGAAAACGGCCCGGGCAACCTGGGAGAGCACCGAGGGGTATTCGTCGAGAAACGGCGCGGCGTGGGTGGCATAGGTGAGGTAGCCGACGCCTGCCAGCAAGAACCCCAGAATGCAGGCCATTGCGGTGAGGACACGCCGCGCGTTGATGCCCTGCGGCTTACGGAAGACGGTGACGGTGTTGGAGATGGCCTCGACTCCGGTCAGCGACGAACCGCCGTTGGCGAACGCCCGAAGCACCACCAGGATCGTCGCGCCCATCACCAGACCGCTGCCGTGCTGGACCGGCACCGCTCCGGCGAGGTGGCCGGGATCGTATTGCGGTAAGCCCCAAAAGATGTGGCGGATGACGCCGGTGACAATCGTCACCGTGATCATGACCACAAAGGCGTAGGTCGCAATCGCAAACGGCCGGCCGGCTTCGCGCAGCCCACGCAAGTTCAGATAGCTGATGAGGATCACCACACCGACGGTGATCTCCAGGCTGAACGGCCCCAGCGCGGGTAGCGCGGAGGCCACCGCCACCGTGCCCGCCGCCGACTGCACCGCTACCGTCACGACGTAATCGATCAGCAGTGCCGCCGCGGCCACCTGCGCTATCCGAGGCCCGAAGTTCTCCCGCGCGACGATGTAGGAGCCACCGGCTCTGGTGTAGGTCATCACGACCTGCCGATACGACGCGGCCACCAGCGCCAGGATCACCAGGATGACGCCCATGATGGGAAGCAGCAAGACGAACGCTGCCAGCCCGGCGTGCGGGAGCAATTCGGTCAGGACCTGTTCGGGCCCGTAGGCGGTCGATGAGATCGCATCAGGTGAAAGTGCGCCCAGTGCAACGGGGTTCGATAATCTCTCGGAGGACAACTCCTCGGTGATCATCGGTTTCCCGAGAAAAATGCGCTTGCACAGGGCCGAAAAAGACAACGGTACGTCTTGCTCGCCAGCTGGTGCTGTCACGACCACCCCATCCGAGATTCAGCGTCCACCGGAGTCTAAGGCGCATTCAGCAACCGTCGTTCGAGGATGCAGTATCTCTATCGGGGACTTTGCCGGGCGGCCAACTACCGACGATGTCGAAAGCGCGAGATGCTACGCAGTCACCTGCGCGTTAGTCGGCTTCGACGGTTAACACGCCTTCGCTGGTTTCCCGCGCGACCCGCTGGGCCAAAGCGTCAGGATCCACCCGTGCGATCCGGGACTCGACGTCGTAGGGCACGATGATCGCGGTGGCGCCGGGGATGCGGCTGACAGCCCTGGCCATCTTGTCAGCGGTGCGGTCATGTAGCAATCGACCCAGCATCGCTGAATATGTTCGACGCGGCAACAGCACCGTGACCTTGGTTTCCGGATGGTCTCTTTTCACCTGCAGGACCAGTTCCTGCGCGACCCGACTCAAATTGCGATCCGGACAGTCGATCACCCGCAGCCGGGTGTCGTGCTCGAAGTGCCGCCAGCGCTCCTGCAGCTGAGCGGAGTGATCGGCGTCTACCACGAAGTGGACTGCGAGCAACTCTTCGGCGTGCAGCCCTTTTCCGTAGCGCAGCGCCTCCACCTCGGCGAGGTCGACCGAATCCACGAAGACGAACACCCGCAGTCGTGCGTACTTGGCCAACTCGGGACGCTCGGTGCGCGACATCTCCAGGACGGAAGCCTCGGCACTGTACTGCCGGTTGAGCCGTATCAAGCCATACACCAGGACAGGAAAAACCAGGACGACTAGCCAGGCCCCTTCGGTGAACTTGGCCACCACAAAGATCCCCACCACGATCGTCGACATGATCCCTGCGGACAGGTTGACCACCACCTTGCGGCGCCAGCCGTGCTCACGATGGGTGTAGTGGTGTCTGCTCATGCCGAAGCCGGCCATCGCGAACGCGGTGAACACGCCGATCGCGAAGAACGGCACCAACGCGTTGACCGAAGCGCGGGTCACCAACAGCAGCGCCACCGCCAGCACGGTCAGCGTGATGATGCCGTTGGAGAACACCAGACGATGGCCGCGTTTGGTCAGCGGCCGCGGCAGAAAACGGTCCTCGGCAACAAAACTCGCCAATGCAGGAAATCCGTTGAAGCCGGTGTTGGCACCGGTGAACAGGATTGCGGCGCTGGACGCCTGGACTAGGAAGTAGAGGATGTTCCCGAGTAGCCCGTTGCCGAAGACCGCCCGGGCGATCTCCGACAGCATCGACGGGTATTCATCTAGATACGGGGTGGCGTGGGTGACGACGGCAAGCCAGGCCACACCGGCCAACAGAAACCCGAGAATGCAGGCCATCACGGTCAGCACCCGACGAGCGTTGGGGCCCTGCGGCGCGCGAAAGACGTTGACGGTGTTGGAAATCGCCTCGACCCCGGTCAGCGAAGTGCCGCCGTTGGCAAACGCGCGCAGCACCACCAGAACCGTGGCACCCATCACCAGCCCGTTGCCCTGATGGACCGGTACCGCCCCGGCAATGTGTGCTGGATCGTATTTCGGTAGACCCCAGAAGATTTCACGAACCAGGCCGGTCAGGATCGTCAACGTGATCATTGCCACGAACGAGTACGTCGTTATCGCGAAAGTCCGGCCCGACTGCCGCAATCCGCGCAAGTTGGCAGTACAGATCAACAGCAGCACCCCGATGGTGATTTCCAAGTGGTAGGGATGCAGCGCAGGTATCGCCGAGCAGAGCGCCACTGTCCCGGCTGCGGGCTGCACTGCGGCGGTGACCACGTAGTCGATCAACAATGCCGCTGCAGCGATCTGCGCCACCCGGGGCCCGAAGTTGTCCCGCGCCACCATATAAGAGCCACCGGCCCGGGCGTAGGTCATGACAACCCCGCGATACGACGCGGATACCAACAACAAGATGAACAAGATGACGCCGATGATCGGAAGCAACAACGCGAACGCGGCCATCCCGGCGCGCGGCAGCAGCTCGATCATGACCTGTTCGGGCCCGTAAGCGGTCGACGAGATCGCATCCGGTGAAAGCGCGCCAAGCGCAACCGGATTCGACAATCTCTGCGATTCCAGCTGCTCGCTCACCAGCGGCTTGCCAAGAACAACGCGCTTCCAACCGTCGGAAAAAGTCGGCGGGATGCTCGAGTTACGCTCCGATGTAGTCACCACGTATCACTTTCCTCCGGACTCGACGACCTGTGGGCTCAAATCCTCCAGGTGGGGCTGCTGCAATTCGGGCATGTCCATCCGACTACCCGCATGACTCGACCGGGGTGGAGATCCGTTTGCGGCCGTCGTCGCTTGTGCGATCCGAGTCGCTATGTCGTAGGCCACAATCTGCGCGCTTGCGTCCGGGATCCGGCTGATCACCCGGGCGACCTTGTCTGCGGTGCGGTCGTGCAGCAGCCGGCCCAATAGCTGCGAATACTCCCGGCGCGGCAACAGCACCGTCACCTTGGTGTCTGCGTGCTCGTTCATAACCTGCAGGACCAGGTCTTGGGCGGCCCGGCTCAAATTGCGATCCAGGCAGTCGACCGTCCGCAACTCGGCAACATGCCCGAAGTGCTGCCATCGCCGCTGTAATCGCGCGGCATGAGCCGAGTCCAACACAAAGTGCACCGCGGTCAGCTCGTCGGCCTGCAGCCCCTTGGCGTAGCGCATCGCCTCAACCTCGGCCAGGTCGACCGAATCCACGAAGATGAAGACTCGGTGCCGGGCATGCTCGGCCAAGTCCGGACTGTCCGCAACCGACATCTCCAACACCGAGGCCTCGGCGCGATACTGCCGATTGAGCCGCATCAACGCGAACACCAGAATCGGGAAGACAACGACGACGAGCCAGGCCCCTTCGGTGAACTTGGCGACCGCGAAAATGGCCACCACGACCGTGGACAGCAGGCCCGCGGACAGGTTGATCACCAGCTTGGATCGCCAGCCGGGCCCACGATGGGTCAGCCAGTGTTTGGTCATGCCGTAGCCGGCCATCGAGAAGCCGGTGAACACCCCGATCGCGTAAAACGGCACCAGAGCGTTGAGCGATCCGCCCGTCCCAATCAGCAGTGCCACCGAGAGTGCGGTCAGCGTGATGATGCCGTTGGAGAAGACCAGCCGGTGGCCCCGTTTCATCAACGGCCGCGGAAGAAAACTGTCCTCGGCAACGAAACTCGCGAGCGCGGGAAAGCCGTTGAAGCTGGTGTTGCCACCGGTGTAGAGGATCAGGGCGGTCGCTGCCTGAACGAGAAAGTACAGCGCCTTGCCGATCGCCCCGTTGCCGAAAACCGCCCGGGCAATCTCGGACAGCATCGACGGATAGCCATTGGCATAGGGAAAGGCGTGGGTGATGTGCGCAAGCCAGGCGACACCGGCTAACAAAAATGCGAGAACGCACGCCATGACGGTGAGGACCTTGCGGGCATTGACACCTTCGGGCTTGCGGAAGCTGTTGACCGTGTTCGAAATCGCCTCGACGCCGGTCAGCGACGAGCCGCCATTGGCGAATGCGCGCAGCACGATGAGGATCGTCGCGCCCATGATCAGACCGCTGCCGTGTTGCACCGCCACCGCTCCATCGGTGTGCGCCGGGTCGTAGAGCGGTAGGCCCCCGAAGAATTCCCGGATGACTCCGACAACGATTGTCAACGAGACCATGCCGACAAATAAATAGGTCGGCAGCGCGAAAGGAGCTCCGGCTTCCCGCAATCCGCGCAGGTTGGCGAAGCACATGATGAGGACAATGCCGACGGTGATTTCCAAGCTGTAGGGGCCCAAGACGGGTATCGCGGACGCCACGGCCACCGTCCCGGCCGCGCACTGCACCGCGACGGTGACCACATAATCGATCAAAAGCGATGCCGCGGCGATCTGCGCGATCTTGGGTCCGAAGTTCTCCCGTGCGACCACGTAAGAACCGCCGGAACGGGTGTAGACCATCACCACCTGGCGATACGACGCGGCCACCAACACCAGGATCAGCAGGATGACACCGGTGATGGGAAGTAACAATGCGAACGCGGCCATTCCGGCGGCCGGGAGCAGTTCGATCATGACCTGCTCAGAACCGTATGCGGTCGAGGAGATTGCGTCTGGTGAAAGCACCCCGAGTGCAACGGGGTTAGACAAACGCTCGTGTTGGAGTTGATCGGTGATCATCGGCCTTCCGAGGAAGGCCCTCTTACACCGGTCGGAGAACGACGGCGGTAACCGCTGCTCGCCGCCCAGTTGTCTCATAACAAATTCCTTACGCAATCTTGCCGATTTCTTACAGAACCATGACGAACCCGGCCAAAGCCTACGGTCGTTGCGCCGATCGCGCGCGCCGGGACGCCCCTCCACAGCAGCCCCGAAACCTTCTTTACGGAATCTTGATGCATTCCTACGCTCACGGTCAATTCTGCCGATCGGGCGCTGGACCGGCGCGGACAACCGACCGCGTCCGGGTGGTCAGTCCGCCATTAGCGCCCCATCGGCGAGTTGGTCGAACCGCTCGATCCCCTCATCGACCTCATCGTCGATACCACGAAGTGGTCCCAGCTCGGCAAGGTAACGCCGCGCATACAACCGGGCCACGACGGCCTTGCGGTCCGTCTGGCGGGTGGCTCGCTCCCACGCGGCCTGCTCGGTGAGCAAAGCGCCGGCGTAGACGTCACCCATGAATTGGGCGAGCGGGAACAGCCGAGCCTCGGCCACCCCCGCAGGCAGCTTAGTCCAGGCGGTGATCGCCGCTTCGAGATCCTCGATGCGGCGCTGCACCAGCAGCGTCGTGTCGTCGTCGTCGGACACCGAGACCGCGTCGTGCATTCGCTGTAGCAGCGGCTGATGGGCCTGCATACGCTCGATACCCCGGCGCACGTCGAGGCAGAGGATGTTGTCGGGGCCCTCCCAGATCGTGTTGACCTGCGCGTCACGCAAAAGCCTTGCCACCGGCCACGTTTCGATATAGCCGTTGCCGCCGTGGATCTCGATCGCGTCCGAGGCCATGGTGATGCCCAGCCGGCACACTTTGAGCTTCGTGACCGGCACGGCGATGCGCTGCCGCACCGTCCTGGGCTGGCGGTGATTGGCGAAACCGACGCAGTCGAACACCAGCGCTTGAGCGGCTTCGACATCGACGATCATCTCGGCCAGCTTGCGGCGCATCAACGGCTTGTCGAGCAGCCTGTCGCCGAATGCCCGCCGCTGCCGGGCGTAGCACAGCGATTCGACCAGGGCGCGGCGCGCGTTGCCCACTGCGAACAGGGCGATGCCGAGCCGGGCCGCGTTGGTCAGCTCCATCATTCGGCCCAGCCCCTTGCCATCGTGCAGCTGCGGCTCAGCTTCGTGGCTGCTCGGCTCGCCGGACAGCAAGAACGCCTCCGCGTCGACGAACTCCACCTCTCCGGAGGCCACCGAGCGTGTCCCGAGCTTGTCTTTGAGGCGGCGGATGCGAATGCCGTTGCGCGTGCCGTCGCGGCGGGTTCGCAGCACCAGGAAGGTCGCCACGCCTCGGCTGGAATCCGGGGCTCCCTCCGGCTTGGCCAGCACGACGAACACCTGACCGTCGCAGTTGGACGCAAACCACTTGAAACCGTTGAGCAGCCAGGCATCTCCGTGCCGTGTTGCTGTCGTCTCCAGCGTGCCGAGGTCGGAACCGCCGGCACGCTCGGTCAGCAGCTGAGCGGTTTCGCCCTCCCACTCGCCGGTCGCGAATTTGGCGAGGACATGCTCGCGCACGTCCGCGGGCGCATACGCCGCAACCAGCGACTTGACCATGCCGCCGCCAGTTCCCAGCGCGCAGCCCATGCCGATGTCAGCCTGATTGAGCAGGTAGTTGGCCGCGAATAACGGCAACGACGGGTTGAGGCCGGCGCTCCGCGCGTCGTCTTTGAGTGCCGTTTGCGCGTCCAGGACCGCCCGTTTGGACTCGATGAACGACGTCGGCTGGACCACCTGGCTGATGTCGTGGCCCCAGCGGTCGTAGCGCTCCAGCCGTGCCGGATTGCGGTCGGTCTGCTCGGCCCACCGGGCCACCGGGCCACCCATCAACTCACCGATAGCGCTCAGGTGGGGTTCCACGACGTCCAACTCGTCGGGCGGCAGGTAGTAGGCCATCGTCAGCTGCAGGCTGGGGTCGGTTCGGTACCAGTTGAGGCCCACGGCTCCCCGGTAGTTCTCGGTGCGGTAACGCTGCGACTTCTCCGGGGTGGTGAAGGGCAGCCGGTCCACCGCCTCGACGTCATATTCCGGGTGGTCGCGAGTCATGAGCGCCGCTCCTCCCCATCGCTTCGTCCCCCGCAAGCGGGTGGGGGTACCCCCAGCCGCACAGCGGCGAGGGGGCGTGCCCCCACTGCATCGTCGCCGGCGCGAATCACACAGCGACCGTACGCGTGCTGCCTGAGTTGTTACATCGTCAGCCGGTCGACGGCAGCGGCCACCCGCTCATCGGTGGCGGTCAACGCCACCCGGACATGCCGGGCACCGCGCGGGCCGTAGAACTCGCCGGGCGCCGCCAGGATGCCACGTTGTGCCAGCCAGGCGACGGTGTCGCGGCATGCCTCGCCGCGGGTGACCCATAGATACAGCCCGGCGTGGGAATGGTCGACGGTGAAGCCGGCCGAGCGGAATGCCGGTAGCAACGCATCCCGGCGTCGGCGGTAGCGGTCGCGCTGCTCGCGCTCGTGGGCGTCGTCGTCCAGGGCGGCGACCATGGCTGACTGCACTGGCCTTGGCACCATCATCCCGGCGTGTTTGCGCACCGCCAGCAGCTCGCCGACCACGGCGGCGTCCCCGGCGACGAAGCCCGCCCGGTAGCCGGCCAGCGAGGAGCTCTTGGACAGCGAGTGCACCGCCAGCAGGCCGGTGTGGTCGCCGTCGCACACCGACGGATGCAATACCGAGACCGGCTCGGCGTCCCAGCCCAGGCCCAGGTAGCACTCGTCGGATGCCACCAGCGCGCCACGTTCCCGGGCCCAGCCGACGAGCTTGCGCAGATGATCGACACCGAGTACCTGCCCGGTCGGATTGCTCGGCGAGTTCACGTACACCAATGCCGGCGCCTGGGGCCCGAGCTGGGTGAGCGAATCGGCGTCGAGCACCTGAGTTCCGGCCAGCCGCGCGCCGACGTCGTATGTCGGATAGGCCAACTCCGGCACCACGACCAGATCCTCGGCGCCGAGACCGAGCAAGGTCGGCAACCAGGCGATGAGTTCCTTGGTGCCGATGACCGGCAGCACGGCGGCCTCGGTCAATTCGGTGACGCCATAGCGGCGACCCAGCGCGGCGACAGCCGACTCGCGAAGCTCCGGGGTGCCCGCGGTCGTGGGGTATCCCGGTGCGGCGCTGGCTGCGGCGAGAGCTTCGCGGATCAGCGGTGCGACCGGGTCGACGGGCGTGCCGACGGACAGGTCGACGATGCCGTCCGGGTGCGACTTGGCCAGCGCGGTCGCGTCGGCCAGGGTGTCCCACGGGAACTCCGGCAACGACGCCGAGATGCGCCGGCGGTTCACCAGGCTGCTCAGTCGTCCTCACCCTGGGGCGGGAGGTCCTTGACGACCTGCGGGTCGTTTTCGGTCATGCCGACTTTCGCTGCGCCACCGGGAGATCCGAGTTCAGCGAAGAAGTCCGCGTTGATCTGCGTGTACTGGTTCCACTGCTCGGGCACATCGTCCTCGTAGTAGATCGCCTCGACCGGGCAGACCGGCTCGCAGGCACCACAGTCGACGCATTCGTCGGGGTGTATGTAAAGCATCCGAGCGCCCTCGTAGATGCAGTCGACCGGGCATTCCTCAATGCATGCCTTGTCCTTGATGTCGACGCAGGGTTCGGCGATCGTGTACGTCACAGACGTCTCCTCACGGTCTCCTCCATGTGCAAATCCATGTGGCTGTTTCGCTATGCCGGTAAGTGAAAGCCTGCCCTAGTGTGCCCTAGCGTTTCGCTTCCCGGCGATGCGGATCCTTGGTTACTGATACTAGACGTTGCATATACAACGCAAGCACCCTGGCCGCTATGCGCGTTGGTGCACTGCAACTAGTTGCATAGCGTTGCCCGTTGTTCTTATGCTGCCCGCGTGGCACTCCCCCACGCGATCTTGGTGTCCCTGTGCGAACAGTCCGGCTCCGGCTATGAGCTGGCGCACCGGTTCGATCGCTCGATCGGGTATTTCTGGGGCGCCACCCACCAGCAGATCTACCGCACTCTGCGGGCGATGGAACACGACGGCTGGGTGTCGGCGACGCTGGTCGTCCAGCGCGGACGGCCGGACAAGAAGGTCTACACCGTCTCTGAAGCCGGCCGCGCCGAATTGGCCCGCTGGATCGCCGAGCCGCTGACCGGGCGCGGCGCGGCGCTCAGCGACAACCGCAACCGTGATGTCGCCGTCAAGCTGCGCGGCGCCGCCTACGGCGACACCGCAGCGCTGCACACCCAGATAACCGCCCTGCGCGCCGAACGTGCCCAGCTGCTGGACACCTACCGCGGATTCGAGAAGAGACAGTTCCCCGATCCGTCGGCGCTCAACGGCAGCGCGCTACATCAATATCTGGTGCTGCGCGGTGGAATCCGCGCAGAGGAAAGCACTATCGACTGGCTCGACGAAGTGACCGTGGCATTACAGGAGGGTTCATGACCTATCCAAACCTGTTGTCCCCGTTGGATCTCGGGTTTACCACGCTGCGTAACCGGGTGATCATGGGTTCGATGCACACCGGTCTGGAGGACCGTGCTCGCCATATCGACCGACTCGCCGAGTACTTCGCCGAACGCGCCCATGGTGGCGTCGGCCTGATCATCACCGGTGGCTACGCTCCCAACCGAACCGGCTGGTTGCTGCCCTTCGCCTCGGAACTGGTCTCCTCCGCGCAGGCTCGCCGGCACCGCCAGATCACTAGCGCGGTCCACGATGCGGGCGGCAAGATCTTGCTGCAGATCCTGCATGCCGGACGGTATGCGTACCATCCGCTTTCGGTCAGCGCGTCGTCAATCAAGGCGCCGATCAACCCGTTTCGTCCGCGCCGGCTCTCGTCGAGCGGCGTGCAGAGCACGATCGACGACTTCGCGCGCTGCGCAAAGCTGGCCCGCGAGGCGGGCTACGACGGCGTCGAAATCATGGGCAGTGAAGGGTATTTGATCAACCAGTTCCTGGCCCCGCGAACCAACAAGCGCAGCGACACCTGGGGCGGCACATCGGACAAGCGCCGCCGGTTCCCGGTCGAGATCGTGCGCCGCACCCGCGCGGCGGTCGGATCCGATTTCATCATCTGCTACCGGATGTCGATGGCCGACTACGTCGAGGGCGGCCAGAGCTGGGACGAAATCCTCGCGTTGGCAACCGAAGTAGAGGCTGCGGGCGCAACCATCATCAACTCCGGCTTCGGCTGGCACGAGGCGCGGGTGCCGACGATCGTCACGTCGGTGCCTAACAGCGCCTTCGCGGACATCAGCCATGCCGTCGCAGAACACGTCAATATCCCGGTGGTGGCATCCAACCGGATCAACATGCCGCAGGCGGCCGAACAGATCCTGGCCGACACCCACGTGCAGCTGATCTCGATGGCGCGCCCGCTGCTGGCGGACCCGGAGTGGGTGCTCAAGGCGCAAGCCGCGCGCGACGACGAGATCAACACCTGCATCGCCTGCAATCAGGCCTGCCTGGATCACGCGTTCGTGAAGAAGACGGTATCGTGTCTGCTCAATCCACGGGCCGGCCACGAGACGCAGCTGGTGCTCTTACCGACCCGGCGGACTCGCTCGATCGCGGTTGTCGGGGCCGGTCCGGCCGGGCTGGCAACCGCGGTCAACGCCGCTGCGCGCGGTCACCACGTCACGCTGTTCGAGGCCAACGACTTCATCGGCGGCCAGTTCGACATGGCGCGCCGCATCCCGGGTAAGGAAGAATTCAACGAAACCATCCGGTATTTCACGGCAATGCTCCACAAGCACGGCGTGGTGGTCCGGCTGGGCACTCGGGTGTCGGCAACCGAGCTGGCCGGCTACGACGATGTCGTGCTTGCCACCGGTGTGGCGCCGCGGATTCCGGCCATCCCCGGAATCGATCATCCAATGGTGCTGACCTACGCCGAGGCCATCACCGGCGTCAAACCGGTCGGAAACAGCGTCGCTGTGATCGGAGCGGGCGGCATCGGTTTCGACGTCAGCGAGTTCCTGGTCACCGACTCCTCGCCAACGCATGAACCGCAAGGCCTAAAAGAATGGAAGGCCGAGTGGGGCGTGGCCGATCCGTGGGAGGCACAGGGCGCGCTGACCACTCCGATTCCAGCGCCACCGGCGCGTGAGGTGTATCTACTGCAGCGCACGAACGGAGCGCAAGGAAGGCGGCTCGGCAAGACCAGCGGATGGGTGCACCGGGCTTCGTTGAAGGCCAAAGGCGTTCACCAGCTTTCCGGAGTCAACTACGAACGGGTGAGCGACGACGGGCTGCACATCAGCTTCGGCCCGAAGCGAGAGCGACCACAGCTGCTGACGGTGGACAACGTCGTGGTCTGCGCGGGTCAAGAGCCGGTGCGGGACCTGGAAGATGAACTGCGGCTGGGCGGTATGGACCCGCACATCATCGGCGGTGCCGCATTCGCCGTGGAGCTGGACGCCAAGCGCGCCATCAAACAAGGCACCGAGCTGGCGGCCCGGCTCTAGAGGCGTCGTTCAGTAGCCGGCCTGACCAACGCCAGCCAAAGGCCTCATCGAGCGTGATGCTGTTGCGAATTTTCGGCCGATTTTTCGCAATGACTTCACATTCGGCGAAACCCGAGTCGCCACATGCCGTGCACCTCACGCCGCGAGCGGGCTGTACGTGGTGGTGCGCTGGCGTGCCGGGCGACCGATGCCCTCGGCGATCGCCATCAACTCGGGAACCGTCTTGGCCGATCCGTATTCGGAGCCGGCCATCCGCGAGATGGTCTCTTCCATCAGGGTGCCGCCCAAATCGTTGGCACCGCCGTTGAGCATCACCTGCGTGCGCTCGACACCGAGCTTGACCCAGCTGGTTTGGATATGAGAGATACGGCCGTGCAACATGATCCGCGCCAACGCGTGCACGGCGCGGTTGTCGCGATGGCTTGGCCCCGGCCGTGCCGCACCGGCGAGGTACAGCGGTGAGTTCTGATGCACGAACGGCAGCGGCACGAACTCGGTGAAACCTCCAGTGCGGTCCTGGATGTCACGCAACACGTTGAGGTGACCGACCCAGTGCCGGGGGTCGTCGACGTGTCCGTACATCATCGTCGAGGATGACCGCAGGCCCACCTCGTGCGCAGTCGTCACGATCTCGATCCACATCGAGGTTGGCAGCTTGCCTTTGGTGAGCACCCAACGGATTTCGTCGTCGAGGATCTCCGCAGCGGTGCCAGGGATGGTGTCCAGGCCCGCCTCACGCAGGCTGGTCAGCCACTCACGAATACTCAAGCCGCTCTTGGTCACACCGTTGGCGATCTCCATCGGCGAAAACGCATGCACGTGCATCGACGGAACCCGCGCCTTGACCGCACGAACCAGGTCGGCGTATCCGGTGACCGGCAGCTCGGGATCGATGCCGCCCTGCATGCACACCTCGGTGGCGCCGACGACGTGGGCCTCCCAGGCACGCTGGGCGACCTCGGCCGCCGACAGCGAGTAAGCATCGGCGTCGCCCTTGCGCTGCGCAAAGGCGCAGAACCGGCAGCCCGTGTAACAGATGTTGGTGAAGTTGATGTTGCGGTTGACCACGAACGTCACATCGTCACCGACCACGTCGCGGCGCAACGAATCTGCCAGGGCGGCAACAGCGTCCAGCGCAGGGCCGTCAGCGGTGGCCAACGCCAGGTACTCCGCGTCGGTGCAGCCGGCCGGGTCACGTTCCGCCGCACTCAAAGCGGCGAGCACGTCGGTGTCGATGCGTTCGGGCGCTCGGGCGGCCAGGTCGTGCACCTGGGCACGGATCGAGTCCCAGTCCCCGAATGCGCTGTCCAGGTCGCTGCGGGTCTCGGTGTTGCGGCCTTCGCTGTCGATCGACGCGTTGAGGTCCACCCGACCCGACGATGACACGTCGTCGGGCTCCTGCCACGGCATGCCCACGGGGTTCACATCGCGGGCCAGCCCGGTGGCCGGATCGGCCAGCGCCGCGACATGGCCGCGCACCCGCGGGTCGATCCACGCCGCTCCGGCCTGGACGTACTTGGGCTGGGCGGTCAGCCGCTCCACCAGGTCGTATCCCGCCTCGGCGGTGACGGCGGCAAGCTCGTCGAGTGCGGGCCACGGCCGCTCGGGGTTGACGTGATCAGGCGTGAGCGGCGAGACGCCGCCCCAGTCGTCGACACCCGCGGCGATCAGCGCCAGGCACTCGTCGGCCGACACCAGGTTCGGCGGCGCTTGGATGCGCATTCCCGGACCGAGGACCAGCCGCGCCACCGCCACCGTGGCCAGGAATTCATCGATACCGGCGTCGGGCTCCGAGGCCATCGCGGTGTGTTGTTTGGCGCGGAAGTTCTGCACGATGACTTCCTGGACGTGACCGAACTCCTTGTGCGACTTGCGAATTGCATGCAATGTCTCGGCCCGCTCGGTGAGAGTCTCGCCGATGCCTACCAGTAAGCCAGTGGTGAACGGAATGGACAACCGCCCCGCGTCGGTCAGTGTGCGCAGGCGGACCGCCGGATCTTTGTCGGGGCTGCCGTAGTGTGCCAGGCCCTTCGTTTCGAACAGCCGCCGCGACGTCGTCTCCAGCATCATGCCCATCGACGGCGCCACCGGCTTCAGCCGCGACAACTCCGACCAGCTCATCACGCCGGGGTTCAAGTGGGGCAACAGCCCGGTTTCCTCCAGCACCCGGATCGCCATCGCCCGCAGGTAGGACAAGGTGGAGTCGTAGCCGCGTTCGTCCAGCCACTCACGCGCCTCCGGCCACCGTTCCTCGGGGCGATCGCCGAGGGTGAATAACGCTTCCTTGCAACCGAGTTCGCCGCCGCGACGGGCGATATCGAGGATCTCGTCGGGTTCCAGATACATCCCGGCGCCCTGGGCACGCAGCTTGCCGGGCACCGTGACGAATGTGCAGTAGCGGCAGGCGTCCCGGCACAGATGCGTCACCGGGATGAACACCTTGCGCGAGTAGCTGACTGGCAGCCGGCCACCCACACCGCGCCGTCCGGCTGATTCCAGACCGGCGTCGCGCACCCGCGCGGCGCTGCGACACAGCTCGGCGAGATCCTCGCCGCGCGCGGTGAGCGCGATGGCCGCCTCGTCGACGTTCAGCGCCACCCCGTCGCGAGCCCGCCGCAACACTCGCCGCATCGCGGATCCGTTAGATCGCGGCGGGACCGACGGGTTTGGCAGCAGGGCCGGTTGTTCGCCCGGAGTCAGTGGCACGTTGGTGTAACTTCCGCCCAGCCGAATTTCATCCGCACGTCGCAACCATCTGCGACCCCGACGCGTGCCATGTGCGCAACAGTAGCCTCCGGATGTGCAATAGCGGGTCCCTGCCCTCTTGGCGAAGAAATGCCTGGTCGTGAGATTCGTCAGCGTGCGGCTCGGCGCTGCCACAGCACCCAGGTCGGGGGCAGCACACCCGCCACGAGCAGCAGCAATGGGGCGTAGGACATCACACCGCGCCCACCAAAGATGATGTCGCCACCCGGACCGGGCAGGGCCATCGCGCCAACTGCCAACAGCCAGGTCCACAGCGGCAGTGCGGCCAGCCGCGACGATGTGGTCCATCGTCCGGCCGCCCAGACCAAAGCCGCATTGACCAGGCCGCTGACCAGCGCGCTGACGGGAAACGGGGTCGAGCCGATGTAGGCCGGCAGCAGCAGCGCGCCGCCGATTGCGGAGATAACGCCGTCGACGGCGAGCAACGTCAGAAAGACGATTCGAATTGCCGGGTCCGTCGCGCCGGTCTCGTCGATCTGTCCGACGCGCGGCTTGGTGGCGGTCAGTTCGGGACGCTGTCCAATTGCGAAGCGATCGACATGAGCACCCACTGGAAGCGGTCTAAACGGTCCTGCCAGTGTTGCTGGTTCTGGTCCAGATCCGGATCCATCGGACTCCTTCCGTGGCTGCCTGGTCGGAAGCCTACCGCTTGGCGGGCTCGACGAGGTCGAGTCCGGCGAGCAGATCAGTCTCCCAGCCTCGCTCATCGCGATCCCCCGCGGCGCCGGCAGCCAAAATATAGTGCTCCTGCGCCACGATGGGCAGCGCCAAGTTGTTCGACAACGCGCACGCCCGGCCGGTCGGGCCGACGATCACCTGGGTAGCGTGTGCGGCCAGCGCCGCCGTCTTGGCCGACAAGGCGTCCGGGGCCTCGATGACGGCGTCGATCTCATCGTCGGAGTAGCCGAGTCCGCCGAAATCGCCATCGGCCGGCGGAATCACCCATTCGGACCGCAAATCGTCGGGGCCGAGCACCTCCCAGCCTGCCGTGAATGCGCTCCGGGCGATGACCGTCCAATAGAACTTCGGCACGGTCCACGGCGTGCCCGGGTAGTCGTCGGTACCGGCCGCGGCGACCGCGGCCGTGGTGACGACGTGGGCCTGCACGTGGTCGGGGTGCCCGTATCCGCCAATGGCGTCGTAGGTCACCACGACGTGCGGCCGCAACGTGCGAATCAGGGTGACCAGCGCTCCGACCGCTTCACGCTCGTCGGCGTCGATGAACCGTTGCTGGCGCCGCGGTGCGGTGCCCACCATGCCCGAATCACGCCAGCGGCCCGGGCCACCGAGGAAGATCGGCGCGCCGACGCCCAGGGCCTGCAGTGCCGCGGTCAGCTCGCCGATGCGGTAACCACCGAGTTGGTCGGCGTGATCGACGGCCAGCCACGCCCATTGGTCCCCGATGACCTCACCCTCCTCGCCGAGCGTGCAGGTGACGACGTGCACCTGCGCCCCGCGGGCTGCGTAATGGGCGATGGTTGCGCCGTTGGTGATGCTCTCGTCGTCGGGATGGGCATGCACGAACAACAGCCGCGGAGTCTCCTGCATGGACGCACCATACCGGTGTGCTGCGCGGCAATGTATTTCCCGCCGTAAACCACTGAGCCGCAGTGATAGTCGGCGAATCGGCAAAGCCAGCTCCGCCCAAGAAACGCTGGTGGCTACTATCTACGCATGGCAGAGCAGACCGCAGCGATCCGCACCCGCCGCCGAGGCAAACAACTCGAGGACGCGCTCTACGACGCGGCGCTGGCCGAGCTGGCTGCTGTCGGTTACGGCGGACTGACCATGGAAGGTATCGCGGGGCGGGCCCGCACCGGCAAAGCCGCGTTGTATCGACGCTGGTCCAGCAAGCACGACTTGGTTCAGGCGGCGCTGCTTTACGCGCTGCCACCGTTGCCCGAGCCCCGCTCTGACCGATCGGCCCGGGAGAACCTGCTGGCTATCTTCACCGCGCACTGCGACGTCGTTGCCGGCAAGACCGCTTTCCCCGGCCTGGGGATCATGAATCAGCTCCTCCACGAGCCGGAATTGCGCGCCATCTTCGCCGACGCCGTGGTGGGGCCCCGCTTGCGGATCATCGAATCGATCCTGCAAGCCGGCGCGGCCAACGGCGAGATCGACGCCGCCACGCTGACGCCGTACACGGCACGAGTCGGCACCGCGTTGATCAACCAGCAGGTGCTGCTCACCGGCGCCCCGCCGAACAAGCGCCAGCTCACGCACATCGTCGACACCGTGGTCGCCCACTCGGCGTCGGTGCAGGCCGGCTGACGCTAGTCGAGTCGGCTAGCCACGACCGACCAGACGGGGAAATGCACGCGATAGTTATCCAGCAGCGGCCCAATGGTTTTCAGTCGATCCTGCAGTGGTCCAAACCGCGCTGCCATGTCCGGATCGGCGCTCATCATGTTGGTCATGAACACCAACGTCTCGGGCCGGAAGACGCCGACATATGTGGAGGTGCCGACATAGTCGACGCGCCATCCACTCGAACCGAATACCTGCTCGAAGTTGTCGGCAGGCAGACCGTCGAACTGCAGGCCGTTGACGTTGTGACGGCCGAACTCGAACATGAACAGTCGCGCGCCGGGCTTGGTGGCGCGGTGTAGCGCTTGGGCGTAGCGCGTCTGCGCTTGCTGATCGTCGAGAAATACGTGGTAGAAGGCGCTGTCGACGACGGTGTCGAACCGGCCCTCGAAGCCGTCCAGCACGGTGGCGTCGCCCACCCGGAAGTCAACCTGCACCCCGGCCCGCTCGGCGTTGCGCTTGGCCCGCTCGATCGCCGAGGACGACCCATCGACACCGGTCGTCGAATAGCCTTGTGACGCATAGTGGATGGCGTGATGGCCGGGACCAGTACCCGGGTCGAGCACCTCGCCGCGTACCGCTCCATAGGCGACCAACTGCTGCACCACCGGCTGCGGCCCGCCGATGTCCCATGGGATCAGGCCCTCGCCCGAACGCTCGCCGCCGTAGAGCTCCTCGAACATCGGGTCGATGTCGGTAGCCATGATTGCTCCTCACCTGATCGACAAAACGCACGAAAACATTTGTGAACAATATCGTTCACAATATCCCGTTTCGGAGTCCGTTTCGGCCCTTCGGTGTCAGGCACGGAACGCTAGCCCGAGCAACCCAGACTCGTCGAACGCCAAAGGCGGGCCGCCCCCCGGTCGGTCCGCCTTTGGCGTTGTGGGTGTCGAAGTGAAACTTCGATCAGAAGAAGCTGCTGAGGATCGGCCCGCGTCGCATGGCGGACCCACCTAGCTGGTGCACGCCCCCGGCTCTGTGCTGAACCGGTAGATCGAACACTACCTGAGAGCAACCTTAAAAAGGGTCATTCATACCGAATCGTTACAGATGGCCGGCCCGGCTGCTCACTGCCCGGTCTTCACCCACTGCCCGGCATCGCCGACAATCCCGACCGGCACTGCGCCCGAGAGGCTGACGTTCTGCACGCTGGGGCCGGCACCGACGATCGTGGTGTCCTGCAGGATCGGCAGCACAGTAGACATGTTCCACAGCTGTGGCTCCACGGCATTGACCACGTCATTGATGTCCTTCGAGCCCTTGAGGGCGGCATCGATGTTCGACTGAATGCTGTGATCGCAGATCCCGGTGAGGTTTGACGGCGCCTGCACCAGCGCGCCGGGCTCCTGTGCGCGGCCAGGTGCCGTCGACGTGGGGGCGGCCGACGTGGTGGCAGGGGTCGCTTTCACCGGAACGGAAGGGTCGGATGAGGCCGTCGGCGCCGCCGCCGTCGACACCGCCGTTGCCTCCAACGCGGGGCAGCTGTAGCGAGAGGCCAACAGGGTTGCCAAGTTCCCGCCGGCCTCGCGCCAACCGACAAGGGCGTCCACCCGGTTGTTGACCAACGTGTCGCGGTACATCGCCACCGGATCGAGCGCCAGCACGGTGGCGGCAATGCCGACATTGCGCAACTGGTCGGCGGCGGTGTTAGCCACGGCCAGCGATGTCGGGTCATTGGCCGCGACGCCGATGATCAGGGACAGCTGCTTGCCGTCCTTGCTGATGCGGCCCCGGGTGATCTCCGGCGGTCCGTTATTGGGCGTCGCCGGCGCCGACCCTGCCGGGGGTGGCGGTGTGACCGATGCCGATGTGTCGTTGTCGATCTGGTACCCCGACGACTCCAGTAGCCCCAATGCCGCGGTTCTGGTCAGCGCCGGCGGTGCGGTCGGCACATAGCCGGGGTCGCTGGGCGAGCGGATTTGCGCCTGGTCCAGGCTGACGGTGTTGTCGCTGCCCGCGCCGACGGCGGCGAGCAAGTCCACGTCGAGCAGTCCCAGGATTGCCTTGCGCACCTGCCCATCGGCCAGCTTGGGCTCGTTGGCGCGCAGCGTGAGCTGCATGACCCGCGGCGTCATGATCCGGGCGGTCCGCACGCCCGGGATGGCCGACAACTGAGCGAAAGCCGCTGAGCCACCGTGCACCTGGGCGACCTGAGTGTCGCCGTTACGGACCGAATCGGCCAGCGCGGCCGGATCCCCCGCCCGGCGGAACAAGATCAGATCCGGCTTGGCCGGCGGTCCCCAGTAGCGGTCGTTGCGGGCGAGCAGGATTTCGTCGCGTTGCGGGTCGATGGTTTCCACTCGGAACTGTCCGCCGGTGACCGGCAGGGCGCGCGCCAGCCCGGCCGGGAATCCGCCCGGGACGTCCTTGACGATGTGCGCCGGAAGGATGTTGCTGAACAATTCGCGCCACGCCGGGTAGGGCTGGGAGAACGTGACGACCGCCTGCTTACCGCCGTCGATCGATTGCACCCCGGTGATCAGGTCGTAACCGGCCGGATCGACCACACCGGGTTGGCCGACCATTTGCCGCCACAAATACCAGAAGTCGTCGGCGGCGATGGGAGCGTTGTCGGTCCACTGGGCCTCCGGCCGGATCTTGTACGTCACCGTGAACGGGTTCTCGTTGGTCACATCGGCGGACACCAGCAGCGTCGGGTCCATCTCCCAGCGGGATCCCGTCGGCGTGGCCGGATCGGCCACCGGCCGGAACGCGCTGGGCAGCACCAGCGCACTGATCGCGGCGTTGACCGCCGACAGATCGGACAGCAGATGCGGGTTGAAACCGGCGCCGATCGAGTCGATGCCCATGATGATCTGCGTCTTCCGCTGCGGCGGCGGCGCCGTGCTCCGCGAGGTTTCGGTGCTCTGCGGCGCCGGGGGCGGACTGACGGCGCAGGCGACCAACGCCAGCAGGGAAACCAGCACGCCGATGGTCACGCGGACGCGGCGGGCTCGTTTCGGCACGACCAACAGGGTATCCGGGCCCGGCTGCCCGAACCTCACGAGTCTCAGCGGGCTGTTCAGACGCTGGCCTGCTAGCCGCGGGCTTTGGCCCGCGCCTTGCTACGCGCACGTGTGGTGGCGTCCAACTCGGCCTTGCGGACCCGGACGATCTCAGGCGTCACCTCGACGCATTCGTCGTTCGCACAGAATTCCATCGCCTGCTCCAGGTCGAGTTCGAGCGGCTTGGCCAACGTCTCGAAGACGTCCGCGGTCGACGATCGCATATTGGTCAGCTTCTTCTCGCGGGTGACGTTGATGTCGAGATCCTCTGGCCGCGGGTTGATCCCGACGACCATTCCCTCGTAAGTGTCCTGGCCGGGATCGACGAAGAACTGGCCCCGGTCGGCGAGTTGAAGCAGCGCGAACGGCGTGATGGTGCCGGTCCGGTCGGACACCAGCGACCCGGTGTGCCGGGCCCGGATCTCGCCCGCCCACGGCCGGTAGCCGTCGAACACCGCGTTGGCGATGCCGGTGCCGCGGGTGAGGGTGAGGAAGTCGGTGCGGAAGCCGATCAGGCCGCGGCTTGGCACGATGAAGTCCATCCGGACCCAGCCCGCAGCGTGGTTGGTCATCTCCTCCATGCGGCCCTTGCGGCCGGCCATCAGCTGGGTGATCGCGCCGACGAACTCGTCGGGACAGTCGATCGTCATCGCCTCGAACGGCTCGTGCAGCTTGCCGTCGATCGTCCTGGTGACCACCTGCGGCTTGCCGACCGTGAGCTCGAAGCCCTCTCGGCGCATCTGTTCGACCAGCACCGCCAGCGCCAGCTCGCCGCGGCCCTGCACCTCCCACGCGTCGGGCCGGTCGATGTCGACGACCCGGATGGACACGTTGCCGACCAACTCGGTGTCCAGTCGGTTGCGGACCATGCGCGCAGTCAGCTTGTGCCCCGACACCTTGCCCGCCAGCGGCGAGGTGTTGGTGCCGATGGTCACCGAGATGGCCGGCTCGTCGACCGTGATGCGCGGCAGCGCGTGGGCGTGCTCGGGATCGGCCAGCGTGTCGCCGATCATGATCTCGGGCAGCCCGGCCACGGCCACGATGTCGCCGGCGATCGCCTCGTCGGTGGCGGTGCGCTCGACGCCCTCGGTCACGAGCAGCTCGGTGATCTTGGCGTTGGTGATGACGGGCAACCCGTCCACCTCGCGCATCCACGCCACCTGCTGGCCCTTGCGCAGCTTGCCTTTGTAGATGCGGACCAACGCGAGCCGGCCGAGGAAGGGCGACGCGTCCAGGTTGGCCACCAGCGCCTGCAGCGGCGCCTCGGGGTCCCCGATCGGCGGCGGGATGTGCTCCATCAGCACGTCGAACAGCGGGTCAAGGTTGTCGCCCGCAGGCACCTCGCCGTCGACGGGCGCCTCGGTACTCGCGACGCCGGCGCGCCCGGACGCATACAGCGTCGGCAGGCCCAGCGCGTGCTCGGCGGCCGCGGCCGCCTCGTCGTCGAGATCGGACGCGACATCGAGCAACAGGTCGTGGCTGGCGTGCACGACCTCGGCGATGCGAGCGTCGGGCCGGTCGGTTTTGTTGACGACGAGGATCACCGGCAGATGCGCGGCCAGCGCCTTGCGCAGCACGAACCGGGTCTGCGGCAGCGGGCCCTCGGACGCGTCGACCAGCAGCAGCACGCCGTCCACCATGGACAGCCCGCGCTCCACCTCGCCGCCGAAGTCGGCGTGCCCGGGTGTGTCGATCACATTGATCACCGTCACGGTCCCATCGGCGTTATGGCGGTGCACGGCGGTGTTCTTGGCCAGGATCGTGATGCCCTTTTCCCGTTCCAGGTCACCGCTGTCCATCACACGGTCCTGCAGATCACCGCGTTCGTGCAGCGCACCGGACTGCCGCAGCATGGCGTCAACCAGGGTCGTCTTGCCGTGGTCGACGTGGGCGACGATGGCGATGTTGCGGAAATCCACGCCGTCGAGTGTGGCAGCGCGGGCGGTGGATAGCGAAACCGAGCGCGGCGCTCACCGCGATTCCAGGACTCGATTCAGCGCCGCCAGGCATCCCCGATCGGCGGGCACCCAGTCGACGTCGTGCAGGTCAGCAGCGCCTACCCAGCGCAACGCGGCGTGGTCGTGCGGATGCGGTTCGCCGCGGATCAGGCTGACTTGGTAGGCCCGCAGCGTCGTCGTGGCATTGAGCGGAATATCGTCGCCCAGACGTTGGCCGACCGCGACTTCGATGCCCAGCTCCTCGGCCAGTTCGCGGGCCAACGCCACGGGCTCGGTCTCACCGGCCGCGACCTTGCCGCCCGGCAATTCCCAGCGGCCGGCCAACTCGGGCGGCCTGCGCCGCTGGGCCACCAACACCGCAGAGCCGGAGATGACGGCCCCGGCAACGACGATCTGGTTCGGCATCGCGAGTGACGGTATACCGTCGGTTCTATGGCTGTGTTAACGGATGAGCAAGTCGACGCCGCCCTGCCCCAACTCAACGGCTGGAAGCGCGCCGACGGCGCGCTGCGCCGGTCGATCAAGTTTCCGGCCTTCCTCGCCGGTATCGACGCCGTGCGCCGGGTGGCTGAGCACGCCGAAGCCCAAGATCATCACCCCGACATCGATATCCGTTGGCGGACGGTGACTTTCGCGCTGGTGACGCATTCTGCGGGTGGTATCACGCAAAACGACATCGAGATGGCGCGCGATATCGACGGGATCATCGGGGACTAAACGGGCCTGGCTCGTCGCGCGAGCCCGCATCAGGGCGGTGCCCCCTGCGTCCAGGGGCGTGGCCTGGCTCGCGTTGATCATCATCGGAGTGGCCCCGGTTGCTCAGCTTCGCGCAGCGAACCATTTGGCCGGGCGATCGGCCATCGCTACGGCAGCCATAACACGAGGGGACGAATAACCCCACTCGGCGGTCACCGCCCCGAGTGGGGTTATTTCGTTATGGAGCCGCGTCGACGGAACCCGTGGATCGTCCTCCGTGCCGAATGGGATTGTCACTTTTATGCAGCCGCGCCGGCGCTTCCCGCGGGCCGCGCTGCGCTGCGCTGGCGGCAATCCAGGCCAACGTCGCCAGTGTCGCCACGATGTACACCAGTCCGCCCCACGCCTGATACCACGGCCTGCCGTTCTGCCAGATGGTCGGCTGGGCAAAGCTCAGCAGCCACGGCACGCCGATGATGGTCAGCACCAACCAGGTCCAGCCGAGAATCCGCGCGCCACGACGCGCCGATAACGGTCCGTGCAGCAGCCAGATCATCAACGGCACCAGCCACACCCAGTGGTGGGTCCAGGAAATCGGCGAGAGTAGCAGCCCGAACAGCTCAACCACCAGCAGCGTGCCGAGCCGGTCCGGCACGGCGGCGCCGTTGCTCAGCGCGCGCCAGGCCAGGACGGAAAGTATTGCGGTGACGGCGATCCCGGTCAGCACCAGCGGGCTATAGCCGGCGTCGTGGCCGAATATCCGGCAGATGCCGCCCCGCCAGGACTGGTTGAAAATTGTGCAGATCGGCCCGATCCGGTCGGTCTTGAAAATCAAATCGGTGAAGTAGTAGCGGGTCTCATCGCCGACGACCAGCGCCGACACCGCAACGGTGGCCAGGAATACGACTGCGGAAAACGCCGCAGCACTCCACCTGCGGGCACCGACGAAATAGAGGCCCGCGATCGCCGGGGTCAGCTTTACGCCGGCCGCCGTCCCGACCAACAGCCCAGACAACCACCACCGGGTGGTGTAGACCGCCAGCAGTGTGGCCAGCACCAGCAGCACGTTGATCTGGCCGTAGTCGAACGTGCTGCGCAGCGGTTCGAGCCAGATCGCGACCGCCGTCCACAGCATCGCGAGTCGGTGACCCTCGCCGGCCTCGACGCCGAGCAAGCGTTGGCTGATCCGGACCACGCCGTAGAGCGCGGCCATCGTCCCGACCTGCCAGCAGAAGGCGACCAGGCCGAACGGCAGCAGGTGCAGCGGATAGAAGATGACCGCCGCGAACGGCGGATAGGTGAACGGGAGCGGGAAATCCGGCGTCTGGTCGGCGTAAACGTAGTGGTACAGGCTTCCCGGGTGGTCGATGGTGGCCGCACCGCCGATGTACACGTGCAAGTCGACGAAGTTGGCCCCGTTAGGAGCCAGATACGTCCAGGCCAGCCGGGCGGCGACGCTCACGACCAACAGCACCGGCCCGAGTGCGTTCAGTGAAATCGCCCGCCGGCGGATGGTAGCTGCCGCCGGGGCGGCCGAGGTGGCGTCTATCTGCACGACTCTAACGGGGGCCGCGCAGGGTATGGCGGCTCCCGGCATGAGCCGGTTCGGTCACCGCAGCCGCTCGTATCCGTAACGATCGAATAAATGCCAGACGTGTCACTTGAGTCACTTCTATATCAGGCGAACTATCAGCGCCGAAGCCCGTCATCGAGATTCAGGGAGAGTCATGTCAACTGTTAGGACGTTGTTACGCGCCACCACCGTCGTGGTGGGCTCATCGGCAGCGTTGCTCATCGGCGGTCTGATGGGTACAGCCCACGCCGACCCAGCACCGGTGCCCACACCCAACATCGGGGAGCAACTGGTCACCTCGGCGGCCAACGCACCCCAGCTACTGCAAGGCCTCCTGGGTGGACAGCCGGCCACACCACCGCCGTTGGCCAGTGCTGCGATCAAAGTCCCACAGCCGGCAGGCGCTGGCCTGCCCGGGGCAACCTCCGCCATCCCGGGAGCGTCGTCGCTCATTCCCGGAGCCACCACCGCGGCTCCGGCGGCGACCGCCGCGCCCGGACTCGGTATTCCAGGGTTGACACCGACCGTTGCGGCCCCGGCCGCCACGGCGCCCGGCATCCCCGGCATTCCAGGGTTGACACCGACCGTTGCGGCCCCGGCCGCCACGGCGCCCGGCATCCCCGGGTTGACACCGACCGTTCCGGCCGCGACCGCGCCCACGGTATTCCAGGGTTGACACCGACGGTTCCGGCCGCGGCCGCGCCGGCGACCGGACCCGCGGGGCTGCTGCCCCAAGCGCAGCTCAACTTGCCGCAAATGCCGTTCCTCCCAGTGCCGCTGCCGCAGCAGGTGTCGCTGCCCGGCGACCTGACCTCATTGATCACTGGCGGGGTACCGGTCTCCAGCCCGTCCGTGCCGGTGAGTGCACCGGCGCCGGTCACATCGCCAAACCCGTTGCTGTTCCCTGTGTCCGCTCTGCCCTGACACCGCACGCTGGCCGGCTAGCGCCGCTGTGCGCTAGCCGGCCACCAACACCGACGACCGGGAGAACACCTTGTTCACCACCAGGAATCTGATCAGCGCCTTCGCCGCCGCGGCTATCGCATCCAGCGCCACAGTGCGCTCAGCCCGAGTGCCGCCGCTGACCCGCCGGCGCCCCAGCCGATCCCCGCTCAACAGGTGCCAGGGCTGCCGGCGCTGACCGAGTTGAGCCCCATCATCCAGCAAGCCGCCGGTAACCCCGAGCAAGCAACGCAGTTGCTGATGGCCGCGGCGTCGGCATTCGCTTCTAGTCCTACAGCTCCCGATCAATCGAAAAGCGTTGCGGCGTCGGTGAACCAGTTCGTCCAGGCGCCCAACGCGGCGGTTCCGGCCGATCTGAACCAGCCACCGGGCTCCGCCCCGACGGCGCATATCGTCCCGCCTGGTGTGGAACCGGGTGCTCAGGCGCACCTACCGACAGGTATCGACCCTGTCCATGCTGCCGGTCCCGGGCCCGAGGCCGCACCTGCCCCTGCGAATGCCGTGCCGGTAGCCGCGGCCGTGCCACCCGCCGGGCCGGCTCTTGCCGCACCGGCTGGGCCACCCGCGGCGCCCGCACCGGCTCCTCCGGCCGCCGCGGCGGCGCCGGGTTTCAGCCCGGACGCACCGCCCACGCAGGACTTCATGTATCCCTCGATCAGCAACGGCTGCTTGGCCGACGGCGGTAACGTGCTGGCGCCCGCACTGTCGGTGGCCGGACCCGCGAAGATCCCTGCCCCGGGCCCGCAAGCCGGGCAGACGGCCTACGTGTTCACCGCCATCGGCACTCCGGGGCCCGCCAATGTGCAGAAGCTGCCGTTGAATGTCACCTGGGTGAATCTGACCACCGGCAAGTCGGGCAGCGCGACGCTCAAACCGCAGCCGGACATCAACCCGCAGGGGCCGACCACGTTGACCGCCGTCGTCGACACCGGTTCAGGCAGCGTCATGTCGACGATCTTCGGGCAGGTCACGACCAAGGACAAGCAGTGCCAGTTCATGCCCACCATCGGTTCGACGGTGGTGCCGTAACCCCGGTTCAATCCGCAGGCGCGCACCCATCGCCGTGTGGGCGTTGGCGGATCAGCCGTCAGTAGGCCATGAACAGAATCGCGTCCCGGTCGTACTCCAGGCCGGGATGAACGGTGGCAAGGTGCGCCTGGGTCAGCTCGACCAAATCGTCTTCGTCTTTGCCGACGATCGCCTCGCCACACGGACAGTTCAGGTGTGTCTTCATGTTGCTGCCTTTCCGTTCGCCTTCTTAGCTGCCTTCATTTGCTTCTTGTAAGACCGGACCTGCTCAAGTGAACGGGCACCGGCGATGTCGGCAACCGACAGGTGCGTGCCGGCCGTGCCGTATTCGCCGGCAGCTGTCCGCCAACCCTTCGGGGTCACCGCGTACTGCTTACCGAGCAGCGCCAAGAATATTCGCGCCTTCTGCTCGCCGAACCCGGGTAGGTCCTTGAGCCGTCGCAGCAACTCGGGTCCGTCGGGGTCGCCTGCGGTCCACAACGCGGCCGCATCGCCGTGATAGCGGTCCACGATGATCTGGGCCAACGCCTGGATCCGCTTGGCCATCGAGCCTGGAAAGCGATGTATTGCAGGCCGTTCCGAGCACAAGTCGGCGAACTTGTCCGGATCGTAGTCGGCGATCTCGGTTGCATCGAAACTGCCCATCCGGTCGGCGATCTTCTTGGGTCCGGCGAATGCGGTCTCCATCGGAACCTGCTGGTCCAGCAGCATGCCGACCAGCAGCGCCAATGGGTTGGTTCCGAGCAGCGCATCCGCGGCCGGGTCTTGAGCAAGCTGCAGCTTCGGCACTCGGCCAGTCTAAGACTGTGCGGACACCACCGCGTTAAGGTGGGCGGAACACGATCGTTGTCGATGAGAGGAACCGCCGGTATGGCCGACACACCTGTCGTCACCGGTCGCTCCTTGAAGAACCTGGCCGGGTTCGCCGGACTGTCCTGCATCGCCATCGGCGTCTACCATTTTGCTCTCGGTACAGCCTCGGTTCCTGGCGCGACGGACGCCAACCCCACGGTCGATTCACGCGAGCGGTTCTACTCTGCCTATTTCGCCGGCTACGGCCTCGCCTGGCTACGGGCCGCCCGCAAATCCCCTATCCGGGCCGGCGAGGTGCGCCTGCTGGCGGGCGTCATGCTGATCAGCGCGATCGGACGGTTGATTTCGCTGGTACACAAGGGGCGTCCGCACTGGTTCCAGGAAGTGCTCACGGCGATTGAATTCGTCGTTCCTGCGGTGTTTTTCGGGATCGCCGAGGCGGACGAGAAGGCCGAGCTGCACGCCGCCGGATAGGCGCCTAACCGCTCTTGCGGCGAAACTCTCTGCGGTTCTCCACCGGCCCGTGAACGCGAGGCTGCCTTGCGCCGCCGCCGTCCTTGTGATCCGCTCCGCCCGACGACTTCGCATTCTTGCGGTCGAGCGCTTCGCGGAACTTGCGTTTGGTGCCGTCCTCCGACGCAGACTCGGGCCCCGACTTGGATCCAGCCATGCCCGCAGCCTAGCGCGCCCGCGCCGCTTCAGCGTGATTCACCGCACGCCCGGCGGCATGCCGTATACGTGCGCGATCGGCAGGGTCAGCAAGACGCGACGGTCGGTGACCATCGCCTCGCGGTAGTCGTCCCAGTCCGGATGTTCGCCGGCGATGTTGCGGTACAACGTGATCAGCGATTCGACGGTGTCGTCGTCGAGCGCAGTCGCCGGTGGCGTCAACTTCGCGGTGCCCTCGGCAACGGCATACGACCAGCCGTCGTCGGAACTGACCAGCAACGAAGCCCGCGGGTCGCGACGTAGGTTGCGCGTCTTGGCGCGCGGCTCGGTGACCGACACCTGAACGGCGGCGTTGCGGGCGTCGAAGTAGTACGTCACGTTGGACAGCTGTGGACGCCCGTCACGCTTGACAGTGGCCAGCACACCGAGGGAGTTGTCCGCGATCACGGCCAGCAGCTTGTCGTCGAACACTTGGCGTCCCATGGCGAAAGCGTACCCGCCGACACAGATCACGGACCGATTCGACGGCGGCGTCGCTACGATCACGCTATGACGCGGGTCGACGACAACACGCAGCGGCGGCAACGGGATTTGAGCTCATGACCCAGTACGCGGCATTCCTGCGCGGCGTCAACGTCGGCGGCGTCAACCTGAAGATGGCCGACGTAGCGGCCGCGTTGACCGACGCCGGACTCACCAATGTCCGTACCATCCTGGCCACCGGCAACGTCACGCTGGATTCGCCCGGCGCGGCGGATGCGGTGCGCGCCACGGCCGAAAAGGCGCTGCGGAAGCAATTCGGATACGACGCCTGGGTGCTGGTCTACCCCATCAAGAAGGTGCGGGCGATCGTCGACGGCTACCCGTTCGAGCCCGAGGTGGACGGATACCAGTCCTACGTCACGTTTGTCAGCGACGTCGACGTGCTCGACGAACTCGCTGCGCTGGCCGACGAAGCCGAGGCCGACGAGAAGATCGCGTGCGGCCCCAAGTCCGCAGGCGTGATCTATTGGCAGGTGCCCAAGAACCACACACTGGACAGCACCATCGGCAAAACGATGGGCAAGAAGCGATACAAGTCGTCGACGACCACCCGCAACTTGCGTACGTTGGCCAAAGTTCTGCGCTGACCGACGCGGAATCCCGCGGGCTCAGTCCTCGGAGGCGGCCTCCAGGTAGCGCAGCGCCTCGGCCTTGCCGAGTCCAAGTCCGCGTGCGACGTCGAGATAGGCGCTCGCGGCGGCCGCCATCGCGGTATCAGAAGGATCGGCCCGGGCAACGAATGTGCCGAATCGCCCTCGGGTTTCGACGATCCCGGCGATCTCCAACTCACGATATGCGCGGGCCACGGTGTTGACGGCCAGGCCCAATTCACCGGCGAGTTCACGCACCGTCGGCAGCCGGGCCCCGGGTGGCAAGGTACCGGCCCGAATTGCCTCGATGACCTGATTACGGAGCTGGTCGAACAGCGGTCGACCCGCTCGTTCGTCAACCGTCAGCCATTCCCCCAGCTCCACCTGCTCAGTATCCCGCAGTCCCGCTATGTTGGTGGGGTGCGAATAACGGTCCTGTCCGGCGCGGGAATCTCTGCGGAGAGCGGCGTGCCGACGTTTCGCGACGACAAGAACGGACTGTGGGCCCGGTTCGACCCCTACGAGTTGTCCAGTATCCAAGGTTGGCTGCGCAATCCCGAACGAGTTTGGGGATGGTATCTCTGGCGGCACTATCTGGTCGGCACCGTCGAACCCAACGCCGGCCACCGCGCCGTCGCCGCATGGCAGGACCACGCCGAGGTCAGCGTCGTCACCCAAAACGTCGACGACCTGCACGAGCGCGCCGGCAGCTCACCGGTGCATCACCTGCACGGCAGCTTGTTTGACTTCCGTTGTGCGACTTGCAATGTGCCCTACACCGGCGACCTACCCGAGATGCCGGAGCCCGCGCTGGAAGTGGAGCCACCGACCTGCGGCTGCGGCGGTTTAATCCGGCCCGACATCGTGTGGTTCGGCGAAGCGCTGCCTGAGGAGCCGTGGCAGCACGCGGTGGACGCGACAACCGCCGCCGACGTGCTGGTCGTGGTGGGGACCTCGGGCATCGTGTACCCGGCGGCGGGACTGCCCGATTTGGCGCTGGCGCGCGGGACGGTCGTCATCGAGGTCAACCCGGAGCCGACGGCGCTGTCAAGCAGCGCCACGATCACCGTGCGCGAATCGGCCAGTACGGCGCTTCCGACACTGTTGCAGCGGTTGCCCGCCCTACTGAACTAGGCCGGGCGCCGCGCCCGGCCCAGCAAGAACTCCGACACCGGGAGCGGGGCCCACGCCGGCAAAGTCTGCTCGGTTCGGCCGTTGTCGACGTCGAATCCTGCGGCGCGGATCGACCTCTCGGTGTGGCGGTGGGTGTGGCAGTTACCCGCCAGCCTCGGCCATATCGTCGCGTCGACCAACTGCTGGAACCGGCCCCGGATTCCGCCGCTGGCCACATGCTCCAAATACCGCAGCTCGCCGCCCGGCCGCAACCACGAAAGCAGTTGCCGCAGCACCAAATCAGGGTCTTTTACCGAGCACAGCACCAGCGAGCACACCACCGCGTCAAACGGCTCAGCAGCCGAGAGACTCTCTACCGTCCTATCAGTCACCACGATCGGAACATGTGCGACGGCGGCCGCGTTCCGGGCACGTACGGCCAGCCGCCGCTCGGGCTCGACCGCGACGACTTGCGCAACGGAATCCGGGTAGAGCGCGAAGTTGGTCCCCGTGCCCACACCGACCTCGAGGACCCGGCCCGACAATCCGGCCAGATTTTCCCGACGTAATTCGCGCATCTGCTCGGTCTCATGTGCGGCGATGGTGGGCCAGATCCGGGCGAAGAAGGGGTGGTCGACGGTGACCGCGGCCGATGACGTCATGCCTACAAACCTTTCGGGTGTTGCTCCGAAGATCCAAGTGCCGTCAACCGTTCCACTACCTGCTGCGGAGTCGCATCGGCGCCGACCAGTCCGGCCACCATATGCCCCGCAAAGATTGCGCGCAGCACCCGATCGGCAAACGCTTCCGCGTCACCGAACGGCAGGTGCGGCTTGGCGATCAGCAGCGAGGCCACCCCGTGCGCGGCGCTCCACAGTTCCAGGGCGACTGTCGCGGCATCGCCTTGCGGGAAGGTGCCCTCGTCCATCAGCGTTTGCACGGTGGCGCACATATGCTCGAACGCCGAGCTGGCCAGGGCGGCGTCCACGTTGCTGTCTGACCGCCACTCGCCCATCGTCGCGATCCGATAGAGCTCCGGGGTTTCGGTCGCGAACCGGACATACGCCAGCCCCTGAGCTCGCAGCACGTCGACGGTGCAGGGCTGCCCTGCGGACACCCGCTGCATTTCCTCGTCCAGCTTCTCGAAGTAGCGTGCGCACACCGCGTCGAGCAATGTGTCTTTGTCTTGGAAATGCAGATAGATCGATGGTGGCGTCACACCGACGCGTTCTGCCACCGAGCGGATCGACACCGCCTTGGCGTGCCCGGTTCCCAGCAGGAGTTCTGTTGCAGCGTCGAGGATTTCGTCGCGGAGCAGAATGCCGGACCCACGCGGCGCACGCCGGCGGCGAAGATTATCCGTTTGCGGGCTAGCCACGGTGGCTGACCGTTGCGGCGGTGCGTCTGCTCCGATCGCCGTTGGATCCGGCGGCCGCCGCCGGGTCGACGACGTCGGCGCGGCGGTGCCGTCCGGTCGTACGGCCGGGGGCTGGCAGCGGCTCCGCGGCGCCGGCCTCACTGATCCCGAACCGGTCATGAAGCGACGCCAACGGTTTGGGCGCCCACCAATTCCACCGGCCGAGCACGTGCATGAACGCCGGCACCAGCACCGTCCGCACTAAGGTGGCGTCCGCCAGCACGGCAAGTGTCAGGCCGAGACCGAACATCCGCATAAACGACACCTGGGCGGCGATCAGCGCGGCGAATGTTATCGACATCACCAGTGCAGCGGCGGTGATCACCCGGCCGGTGCGGGCCAACCCGAGCGCCACACTCTCGTCAATAGCGGCACGGGCTGCGGCTGGGGTCGGTGTCGCCGGCCGGCCGGCGCCGGACGCCAGCCAGTACTCGCGGATCCTCGAGATCAGAAACACCTCGTAGTCCATTGACAGCCCAAATGCGATGCAGAACAACAACACCGGGATGTTCGCCACTAAGGTCCCGCTGGGGGTCGTCCCTAGCGCGCCAAGATGGCCGTCCTGGAAGACCCACACCAACGCGCCGAACGCCGCCGTCAGCGACAGCACGTTGAGCACCAGCGCCTTGAGCGGCAACACGACGCTGCCGGTCAGCAGGAACAGCAGCACGAAGGTAATGACGGCGATCAGCCCCAGCACGAGCGGCAATCGCGTCATGATGCCCTCGACGCTGTCGCGGTTGATCTGTGCCATTCCGGCCACCTGGACGGATCGCCCGGCAGGCCCCGGCACGGCGTGCAATCGGTCGAGTTGGGTGTTAGAGGCTTCCGAGAACAGCGGCGCAGTGGTGGACACGGTGAGAAATGCGCTGCCGTCGGCCAGCCCGGTGGCCGCGGAAGGTGGTCCGATCCGGTTTCCGGCCACAAACGTCCCGGTCGGCGCCGAAACGGCCGAGACGTCGACAACCCGCGACAGGTCGGCGGCGTAGCGACTGATGTCGCCCGGACGCACCCCGCGGACGTCCGGGACGACAACAGGCACAGCTGTCGCCGAGTCATCGGTGAAGTCGCGGCGCAACTGGTCGCCGACTGCGTGCGCTGAGGCCGACCTCGGCAGCACGCGGTCGTCGGGCATACCCCACTTCACCCCGAGGAAGGGAACCCCAAGCAGCAACAGCAGCGTGACCACAACCAGACCGACGGGCACGGCGCGGCGCATCACGAACTTGGTCGAGCGGTACCAGAACAGCTTCTCGACCGGTTTGCGCACCGGATCGGGGCGGCGCAGCGCCCGGCGCGCCAGCCGTCGCACGTCCAATGAGTCCAGCCGTGGCCCCAGCAGGACGATCGCGGCCGGTGTCACCACGATCGCCGCGAACGCGACGAATCCCACGGTGGCGATGCCGGCATAGGCGAACGACTTCAAGAAGTACATTGGGAACAGCACCATCACCGACATCGATAAGGAGACGGTCGCCGCGGCGAACAACACCGAGCGACCGGCGGTGGCCATAGTCCGAATCAGCGCCTCATCTCGAGTGCTGCCGTCGGCCAGCTCGTCGCGGTAGCGGCTGATGATCAGCAGCGTGTAGTCGATCGCCAGCGCCAGGCCCAACGCGGTGGTCAGGTTCAGCGAGTACGCCGACACATCGGTGGCAAACGAAATCAGCCGCAGCACCGACATCGATCCGACGATCGCCAACCCGCCCAGCATCAACGGCAGCGCAGCTGCCAGCAACCCACCGAACACCCACACCAGCACCACGAAGCTCAACGGAATCGCCAGGGATTCCATCAACAGCAGGTCGCGTTCGTTCTGCTGGTTGATCTGGTCGTAGATCATCGCGATGCCGCCGGCGCGCACAGTCACGCCGTCCCGGTCGTGCACAACTTGGGCAGCCAGCGTCTTGGCGTATTTCTGCGCGTTGTTTTCGCCACCCTTGAGGTTCGCAACGATTAGTCCCGACTTGCCGTCCTTGCTCACTAGCTCTGTGGCGGCCTGCGGCGGCGACGTCCACGCCGACGACACGTTGAAGACCGAGGATGACCCCTTCAGCTGGTCGACGATGTCGGTGGCGATCTGGCGGGCCTGGGGGCTTCGGGCACCAGCGGGTGCGGTCACCACGATCAACATCTGCTGATCGCTTTGCCCGAATTTGTCGGTCAACAACTGAAGGGCGTGGGCAGATTGCGACGTGGGGTCTTGGAATCCGCCGACGGACAGATTTTTAGCGACCGGAATGCCGAAGACCGCGGCTGCCACCAGGACCAGAGCCGCCACCGCGAGAATCCGCCGGGGGGCGGCGATGGCAAGGCGAGCGATCTGCTGCAGCATGCGTCTCCTTCCGCCGTGGTACCCGCGCTAACTTATCAATGGTAAGTTACCTTCGCAACGGGCGAGCGCGTCGTCGACGCCCTACCGATAGATACGAACCTGGGACCCACGATGGTTCAACGCAACGTGCAATAGCCGGGACATTTCCCCAAGCTTATGCGGTTACACGTCTGCCCAATAGGCCAGTTCCAACCATCCGGACGTCGCGTCCACGCGCCACGACCCTACCGATCGGTAATAATTGCCACGATTTTCCGAATCGTGACTCAATGATTCCTTAATGCTGACTCATAGGCTGACCTACATGTGGATCGACGACTCGAGTGCCGACGTGATCAAAGCTGATTTCGAGGCTCTCTACCACGGCGACGTGCTGGTAGAGGGAGAGTGCTCGGAGCAGTTCGACGATTGGCACCCGCTCCCCAACGCCAGCTGACCTGCGCGGTACGCGCCTATCGATATGGGCGCCCCGGTGACGAGGTGAGAGGGCGCCTCGAAGGCACCTTTGCCGTTCCTCGATTGTTTCGGCCCCCGCTTCGGCGGGGGTCTTCTTCTTTGGCTGGGTTACCGCGGCGCCATGCGGATCGCGCCGTCCAACCGGATGACCTCGCCGTTGAGCATCGGGTTCTCGACGATGTGCAGGGCGAGCGCGCCGTACTCGTCGGGTTTGCCCAGCCGGCTGGGGTGCGGCACCTGTTTGCCGAGCGACTCCCTGGCCGGCTCGGGAAGGCCGGCCAGCAACGGTGTGTCGAATAGGCCGGGCGCGATCGTCACGACCCGGATGCCTTTGCTGGCCAGGTCGCGTGCGATAGGCAGCGTCATGCCGACCACACCGCCCTTGGACGCCGAATAGGCGGCCTGACCAATCTGGCCGTCGAAGGCTGCTACCGACGCGGTGTTGATGATGACGCCGCGCTCTTCGCCGACCAGGTCGGTCTTGGCGATCCGCTCCGCGCCCAGCCGCAACACGTTGAAGGTGCCGATCAGGTTGATGTCCACGACCTTGCGGAACGCGTCCAGCGGGAAAACGCCGTCCTTACTCAGCACCCTGATGGCGTTACCGGTGCCTGCGCAGTTGACCACGATGCGCAGCGGGCCAAGCGATTCGGCGATATCCAGGGCCGCGGTCACCGCATTCTCGTCGGTGACGTCGGCGGGGGCGAAACGCGCACGATCACCGAGTTCGCGGACCACCTCCTCGCCTTTGAGGTCGAGCACAACCACCTGCGCGCCGGCATCGAGCAGGCGCTTGGTGGTGGCCAGGCCCAGCCCTGACGCTCCACCGGTGACGAGTGCTACGGCATCTGTGATCTCCACGCAAATGTTCCTTTCGGTCCGGTCGGGCCCTCCCCTAGCAGAAGCCGACCTACTGGTTGGTCGGGACTATACCCAGTCGTTGAGGACGTCTTCGGTGTCGGCGCCCGGCTGCCCCGGCGGACGCGGTTCACCCGGAGCCGAACGCGAGAACCGGGGCGCCGGCAACGGCTGCAGCCCGCCGCGGGCTCGGTAGAAGGTGTTCCGCTGGGTGATGTGCGGCTCGGTCTCGACCTCACCGAATGCCAGCACCGGCGTCACACACGCGTCTGAATCAGCGAACACCTTGGCCCAGTGGTCGCGGTCGCGGCCGGCGAACACCTCGGTGAACCGGGCCCGCAACTCAGGCCAGCGGCTGCGGTCGTTTTGCTCCGGCAAATCCGCGGCGTCCAGGCCGAGCCCGGCCAACATCGCCGCGTAGAACTGCGACTCGATAGCACCCACCGCGACGTAGCGACCGTCCGCGCATTCGTAGGTGTCGTAGTAAGGCGCGCCGCCGTCGAGCATGTTGGTGCCGCGCTCGTCGGTCCACATGCCCATGGCGCGCATCCCCCACATCATCTGCACCAGCACCGAGGACCCGTCGATCATCGCCGCGTCGATGACCTGGCCCTTGCCTGACGTTTGCCGCTCCCACAACGCTGCCAGGATGCCGATCAGCACGAACATCGACCCGCCGCCGAAGTCGCCGACCAGGTTCAGCGGCGGTACCGGCCGCTCATTGACGCGGCCGATGGAGTGCAGCACGCCGTTGAGTGAGATGTAGTTGATGTCGTGACCGGCCTGCTGGCTGCGTGGGCCGGTCTGACCCCAGCCGGTCATCCGGGCGTAGACGAGCCGGTCGTTCACCTTGGCGCAGTCGTCCGGACCCAGGCCCAGTCGCTCGGTGACGCCCGGGCGGTAACCCTCGATCAGCACGTCGGCCTTGGCGACGAGCTTGAGCACCAGCTCGCGGCCCTGCTCGGACTTGAGGTCAGCGACGACGAAGCGGCGGTTGCGCAGCATGGGGTCGGTGCCGGTGGCGCCGGGTCGGTCGATTCGCACGACATCGGCACCGAGGTCGCCGAGGATCATCGCGGCGTGCGGGCCGGGCCCGATCCCGGCGAGTTCGACGACTCGCAATCCTGTCAGCGGTCCCGCCATCGCTACCGACCTCCTCGTCGTCACCAGCTTCCAGTGGCGATCGCAAGCGCGGCGAAGCCGGGCGCAGCGGGTCGCCACCAAATCCCAATGGCATCTTCGCAGCCGCCGTCGAGCGCCCTGCACCCCGGTCGCGGAAGGTGGCTTACAGTCGAGCCTATGACCGCCATCGATTCCGGAATCGACACTCTCGCACCCGTCACCGGCCTTGCCGTCAACCTCGCCGACGGAGTGCTGTCGGTGACGATCGATCGTGCGGAGAGCCTGAACTCACTGACGTTGCCGGTGCTGGCCGGCATCGCCGATGCCATGGAGCAGGCGGCCAACGATCCCCGGGTGAAAGTGGTGCGCCTGGGCGGTGCCGGCCGCGGCTTCTGCTCCGGAGCGGGGATGAGCGCCGACGACGTGGCCGGCAGTGGCCCCGGGGACGAGCTCATCTTGGCGGCCAACCGCGCCGTCCGGGCGATCGCGACGCTGCCGCACCCGGTAGTAGCGGTCGTTCAAGGTCCAGCGGCCGGCGTCGGCGTCTCCCTGGCCTTGGCGTGCGACCTGGTATTGGCTTCGGACACAGCGTTTTTCATGCTCGCATTCACCAAGATCGGCCTGATGCCCGACGGCGGCGCTTCGGCGCTGATTGCCGCGGCGATCGGCCGAATGCGTGCGATGCGAATGGCGTTGCTGGCCGAGCGGCTGCCCGCCGCCGATGCGCTGGCTTTCGGCCTGATCAGCGCGGTCTACCCGGCTGACGACTTCGAGGCCGAGGTGGACAAGGTGGTGTCCGGATTGCTGTCCGGCCCAGCGGTGGCGTTCGCCAAGACCAAGGACGCCATCAACGCGGCCACTCTTAGCGAGTTGGAGCCCGCCCTGCAGCGCGAACTGCAGGGTCAGTCAGTGCTACTGAAATCACACGACTTCCGTGAGGGCGCAAAGGCTTTCCAGCAGCGTCGGACACCGAACTTCACCGACAACTGACCTTCGAAGCTCACAAACCGAACAGCGGCGGCAGGGCGAGCAATACGACAAGGGTCCACACGAGGTGGGTCAGGATCGGCGCCAATACCCCGCCGGTGGCGCGGCGCTCTAATGCGCACACGGTCCCCAGGATGATCGCGGCGAAGCCGAGCATCAGGTTCTGGCTGGCCATCGTCGCGGCCACGTACACGACGGTCGAGATCAGTAATGGGTGGTGCCGGCCCAGCGCGGTGTAGAGCGCACCGCGGTAGAACAGCTCCTCGGCGATGGCGCCCAGCAGCGCAATCGCCATGATCAGCCGCCACGATCCCTGGTCGGTGTATTGCAGCACGCGGGTGATCAGCTCGGAGACCGCCGGGATCTCTCTGGCGATCAACCCACCGAGCACGAAGACGGCGCCCAGCAGCAGACCGATCACGGTGCCGCTGATCACCGGGCGCTGGTTGCGACCACGCCAGCGGACGCCACCCAGATGCAACGGTCCAGAGACAAATGCCCCGAGCGCCCACACTCCCGCCAGCGCCAGCGACAACCAGTAGAAGCTCGATTCACCGGGATGGCGGCTGAGCGCGAGGCCCAACGCCGCGGCGCCGAGCAGCAGCACGATCGCGACCACGATCCGTCGGCGTCGCACAATCGAGGGCGGTTCGTTGTGCGGCACAGCGACATTGAAGATTCCGCGACGGATCTCGACCAGGGCGCTGGCCTTGGGACGACTAACTTCAGTCACGGGCACCGCTCCTCTCCCCCGCAAGCGGGAGGTACTCCCACATCGCTCTTGCTCTGCATCGTCGCCGGCGCGGGTCGGTCATGCAAAACGCACCTTCGGTGTCAGGGTGATCAGGATGTCCAGGCCGGTCCGCAGCGCACCGGCGATGGGGCCGGGCACGACATCCACCAAGCCGAGGCCGGGCCGCGCGATCGGCGGGGTCACCATTCCCGCGAGCCGTCGCAGGCGCAGCGCATCGCCGCCGGCCCACGCCGGATCGCTGTCGGCAAGGTGGTGTGGATCAGCCAGCGCGTTGACCGGGCGCGGCCGGCGGCTGGACAGCGCGCGGGTCATCGCGTCCTCGACAGGAAGCAGGCCGCCCGGCGGATCGGCAACCAGGTTGCGCAGGCCGGTTCCGCTGGCCCGCATCGGGTGATCCAGTGACTCCACCAGATCCGCGGCCAACCCGTCGGGTACCGGCAACGCAACCGCGGTCACCCATGACGCCAGCGTGGTGCCCAGCCCGCGCACCGGCACACCGGTGTGCCACTGGCCGGAGATCCGGGCATAGGTTCTCAGCAGCGCATGGTATGACGTCGTGTCGGGGCCGGCGATATCGTAGGCGCCCGCCGGTACTTGCCCGGCAGCGGCCGCTGCGACGAGGTAGTGCAGCACGTCGCGGATGGAAATCGGGTCGATCGGATTGTCCATCCACTTCGGGATCGGAATGACCGGGAAACGGTCACCGACGTAACGCAACATCTCGAACGACGTTGAGCCGGCGCCAAAAATCAATGCCGCGCCGAGCCACACCACTTCCGGACCACCCTCGACCGTTAGCACCTCGGCCACCTCTGCCCGACTGGTCAGGTGCTCGGACAACTCCCCGTCATCGGGGTCTTCGGGGACGAAGCCGCCCAGGTAGACGATGCGACGCACATCGGCGTCCTTGGCAGCGGCGGCGAGATTGCCGGCCGCGGCGCGGTCGGCATCGCGGAAGCCGGGTTGCCCGATGGCGTGGACCAGGTAGTAAACGACGTCGACCGGACCGGCAGTGGCGAACGCCACACGAACCGACTCGACGTCGGAGGCGTCCAGAGTTACCGCCGTAACGTCGTCAAACCACCCCATGCGGGCAAGCCCGGCCGGGTCGCGGGTGGCGGCCAGCACCTCGTGGCCGGCGGCGAGTAGCGCCGTGACCAGTCGCGATCCCACATAACCGGTCGCGCCCGTCACCAGAATCCGCACACACTCCAACCTACCGATCGTGCTGCGTGCCAGCAGTGAGTTCGCTTGTTGCCCCGCGACGATGCGAGCACGAGAGGAGGAGCCATTGAACCGATTTCGGTGCAGCACCGTAACCTCGGCATGGACTCTGAGACTCATGCAACGCTGTGCGACGTTGATTTAGCCACGCCCGACACGACCGGCGCGCCTTCCGTGGCCGGTGTGGCTTTGGCCTTTCCGCCGCATCGGCACACCCAAGAAGAACTGTCGTCCACTTTGGCCGATATCGCGGGCCTGGAAATCCAGCGCTTCGCCAAAAGCAGCGGGGTCTCGACTCGCCACCTTGCGCTCCCGCTGTCGCGATACGGCGAGCTGAGCGGCTTCACGGAGGCCAACGACACCTACCTTGACATCGCTTTGGAGCTTGGCGAGCGGGCACTGGTCTCCGCCCTGGCGAAAGCCGGAGTTGAACCGTCCGACGTCGATGTCATCTTTTCGACCACGGTCACCGGGCTCGCCGTGCCGTCGCTGGAGGCACGGCTGATCACTCGCGTGGGGCTACGGCCTGATGTCAAACGGGTCCCGCTGTTCGGGCTGGGCTGTGTCGCCGGAGCCGCCGGACTGGCGCGGGTGTACGACTACCTGCGCGCTTACCCGGATCAGGTCGCCGCATTGCTCGCCGTTGAGCTGTGCTCACTCACAATTCAGCGCGGGGACAATTCAATCGCGAACCTCGTCGCCTCCAGCCTCTTCGGTGACGGCGCGGGCGCGCTGATCGCGACAGGGGCCGACCGCACCCCGGCGGGGCCCAAGGTGTTGGCCACCCGCAGCCGTACCTACCCCGACACCGAAAACGTGCTGGGCTGGAAAATCGGCAGTGACGGTTTCGGGATCGTCTTGTCCGTCGAGATCGCGACAATCGTCGAGAAATACCTGGGCGACGACGTCCGCAAGTTCCTGGCCGAGCACGGACTGAGCACCGCAGACATATCAACGTGGGTGTTGCACGCCGCCGGCCCGAAGGTGATCGACACGTTCGAAAGTGTGCTCGAGCTGCCCCCCGACGCCCTCGACCGCACGAGAAAGTCACTGCGCGACAACGGGAACCTCTCGTCGGTATCGGTTTTGGATATCCTTCGGGACACCATGGCCGATCCGCCCTCACCGGGGTCGATTGGGCTGATGGTCGCCATGGGACCGGGTTTCTCCTCCGAACTCGTACTGTTGGGCTGGTAAGCGGTGTATTACCTGCTGATCCTGGCCGTCGGTATCGAACGGCTCATCGAGCTGCTGGTCGCCAAAGGCAATGCCCGCTGGGCTTTGGCCCACGGCGGCAAGGAGTTTGGCCGCAACCACTATCCCGTCATGGTCGTTCTCCACACCGCCCTGCTTCTGGGCTGCGCCATCGAAGTGTGGGCGCTGCACCGGCCCTTCCTGCCATGGATCGGCTGGCCAATGCTGGTCGTGGTAGCCATAAGCCAGGTCCTACGCTGGTGGTGTGTGACGACGCTGGGCCGACGGTGGAACACCCGAGTGATCGTGTTGCCGAAATCGCAGCTGGTGCAATCAGGTCCGTACCGCTGGATACACCACCCCAACTACGTGGCCGTCGTCGCCGAGGGGGTCGCGCTGCCTCTGGTGCACGGCGCATGGCTGACCGCGATCGGTTTCACCGTGGCCAACGCGCTGCTGCTGACGGTGCGGATCAAAGTCGAGAACTCGGCATTGGGCTACGCATGACGACCTACGACGCAGACCTCCTCATCGCCGGCGGCGGTCCGGGCGGTCTTGCCACAGCATTACACGCTCGGCGCCAAGGGCTTTCGGTGATCGTTGCCGAGCCGCGCGAGAATCCCATCGACAAGGCCTGCGGCGAGGGCCTGATGCCCGGCGGCCTGGCCCAACTCGCATTGCTGGGCGTGGACCCGGCCGGGATGCCGTTACGGGGTATCGCCTACGTGAGCGAAAACCGCCGCGCAGAGGCGAGGTTCCGCGACGCCCCGGGACGGGGTGTGCGGCGCACCACACTGCATGCCGCGCTGGCGTCACGAGCCAAAGAGCAAGACACCGAATGGATCTCGACGCGAATTACCAGTGTCGACCAAGACGCCTATGGCGTGACGGCTGCCGGTGTCCGTGCGAAATGGTTGGTCGCCGCCGATGGACTGCACTCGGCGGTTCGCCGGGCCGTCGGCATCAAGGCCGTCGCCGGAACGCCACGCCGGTATGGGGTGCGCTGGCATTACCGGGTGCCGGCCTGGTCGGAGTTCGTCGAAGTGTACTGGTCGCGGTGGGGTGAGGCTTATGTGACACCGGTTGAGCCGGACTTGGTCGGCGTCGCGATCCTGTCCCGCGAGCGCCCGGAACTCGCCTGGTTCCCGCGGCTGGCAAACCATTTGGAGGGCGCCAGCCGCGGGCAGGCGCGGGGCTGCGGGCCGATGCGACAAGTCGTTTCACGCCGGGTCGCGGGGCGGGTGCTGTTGGTGGGGGACGCGGCCGGATACGAAGATGCCCTCACCGGCGAGGGCGTCAGCCTGGCCGTCAAGCAAGCCGCCGCAGCTGTGAACGCCATCGCCGCCGGTGAACCGTCGTCATATGAAGCCGCGTGGTATCGCATTACGCGCGAGTACCGGCTGCTCACCCGGGGGCTGGTGTTGGCCACCGCGCCGCGCGCGGTCCGCCCCGCCCTCGTACCGGCGTGCACCGTGTTACCGGGCGTCTTCAAGCGAGCGGTGCACATCTTGGCGCGTTGAATGATCACCGGCGACGCCGGGGAAAACTGGCCACCCAGGAATATTGGACTGACGTTTAGTTGCTTCGTTAGACTGACGTTGAACTCGTAGTGAGGTTGAACCATGAAGCCGCAGCGTCGTACCCCGCACTTGGATACGATCGCAAGATGCGCCCCGTGAGCCCCGGCCTGCAGGGGTCCAAAGCCGATGCCTCACCGACCCCGTCCATCGCGGCGGTAGCGGTCGAGTTCCCGCCGCATCAGGTCGGGCAACAGGAAGCGCTGTCGGGCCTGACCGGTTTCGGTGGGCCGCAGTTCGACCGGTTCGGGGCCCGCAGCGGGGTGCAGACCCGCCGCATCGCGCTACCGCTGCCGCAATACGGCAAGTTGAGCGGCTTCACCGAAGCCAACGACATATTCATCGACACCGCCCTGGAACTTGGCGAGCGCGCGCTGCTTTCAGCTCTGGACACCGCTAAAGTCAACGCCGCCGAGGTCGATATCGTCTTCTCGACGACGGTCACCGGGCTGGCGGTGCCTACATTGGAGGCCCGGCTGGCGACGCGCGTCGGGTTGCGACCCGACGTCAAGCGGGTGCCGCTATTCGGACTCGGCTGTGTCGCCGGGGCCGCCGGGGTGGCCCGCGTGCACGACTATCTGCTCGCGTTCCCCGATCACGTGTCGGTGCTGCTCGCCGTAGAACTGTGCTCACTGACGCTGCAGCGCGACGACTACTCCATCGCCAATCTGGTGGCCGCCAGCCTGTTTGGTGACGGCGCGGCCGCCGTCGTCGCCAAAGGGGCTGCCCGCACACCCGCCGGACCCAAGGTGCTGGCCACCCGCAGCCGGCTCTACCCCGACACCGAAGACGTGATGGGCTGGAATATCGGCACTAACGGCTTCCAGATCAAGTTGTCCACGGAGGTCGCGACCGTCGCCGAAAAGTACTTGGGCGAAGACGTTCGCAACTTCCTGAGCGACCACGGCCTGACCCCAGCGGACATCTCGACATGGGTCTGCCACCCCGGCGGCCCGAAGGTGATCGAAGCCGTCGAGAATACGCTGGACCTTCCGGCAGACGCTCTTGACCACACTCGAAACTCGTTGCGCGAGAACGCAAACCTTTCGTCGGTGTCGGTACTGGATGTACTTCGGGCGAACATGGCCGATCCGCCGCCGGCGGGCTCGTTTGGGCTGATGCTCGCCATGGGGCCGGGGTTCTGCTCGGAACTCGTGCTGCTCGGCTGGTAGCCCGTGTACTACCTGCTGATCCTGGCGATCGGCATCGAGCGACTGGCGGAGCTGATCGTGTCCAAGCGCAACGCTCGATGGGCTTTCGCCAACGGCGGCAAGGAATTCGGCCATAACCACTATCCGGTGATGGTCACGATTCACACCGCGTTGCTGCTCGGATGCGTTGTCGAGGTTTGGGCATTGCACCGACCGTTCATCGCATGGCTGGGCTGGCCGATGCTCGCATTGGTGGTACTGAGTCAGGCGCTGCGTTGGTGGTGCGTAAGAACACTGGGCCATCGGTGGAACACGCTGGTGATCGTGGTCCCGCAGGCGCCGTTGATACGGCGGGGCCCCTACCGGTGGCTGCACCACCCGAACTATGTGGCCGTCGTCGTTGAAGGTATCGCACTGCCGCTGGTACACACGGCGTGGCTGACCGCAGCCTGTTTCACGCTGGCCAACGCGCTGCTGCTCACGGTACGGATCAGGGTGGAAAACGCGGCGCTGGGCTACGCGTGACGCTGACCTGCTGATCATCGGTGGCGGTCCCGGCAACGGGTTTTTCCGCCGCTCCCACGTATTCGCCCAAATATCGGCCGCCGAGCCAGCTTCGGGCTTTGGTCAGTACGAACGTGAAGCCGGCAAGGTTGTGCTTGTGATATGCGCGCCGCAGGGAAAACAGGTTCAGCTTGGTCGTGTATTCAAGCCCGGCGATGGCCGGCCCCCGGGACGCCCCAAGCCGGCGCAATGGCCGGTAACCGAGATCTTCGAGGAGTCTGGAAAGTTCGGCGGGTCTTGCGAACCGGCGAAAGTCGTGAATCGACTTGTACAGGCCGGACACAAACAACGGGCCGACGGTGACGAAGGCCAGCCAGGTGTACAGGTTGCGGTCCGGTGCCACATAAAACACCCGCCCGCCGGGTTTGAGCGCACGATAGACATTCGCCAGTACCGCGCGGTGCTCGCCACAGTGGTCGAGTATTCCGTGCATGTAGACGACGTCGAATTGATCGCTGGGCAGCACGTTCCGATCGCGGATGTCCCCGACATGGAATTGAACGCTTGCGACGTCGGCGAAGGACCGCCTCGCTGCCCGGATGGCCTTGTAGTCGACGTCGAAGCCATCGATCTCCCAGTCCCGAAGCTCGGGCGCCACCTCAGACAAACCGCGGATCGATTCACCGCTGCCGCAGCCGACCACCGCCATCCGCGCAGGCTCGGTTCGCGCCGACTCGGGTAAGTAATCGCGCAGGAATGGCCAAGCGGCGTAGTCGATTTTGCTGACCAGCTGTTCGGTGAACCGCCAATGCGCGCTGGCCTGGGCCTGGGCGAAGTAGCGCACACCGCGTTCGATCGTGCCGTTGTGGACTCTGGTGAGGAGCTTGTCCAGCCAGGAGTAGTGGTAATCCGGCTCGCCGCTGGCCTCGCTGCGCCGCTCGCGGTCCAAGAAGTCAAAGTAAGTCCGCTCTTCGACGTCGAGCGGCGCCGTCCACGAACGCGCTCGACCTAAGACGCGCTCACGGATCCATGAGTCGACAACTCGGCTATACAGGTCGGTCTCGAAGAGCATGAGCTGGTGTCCACCGCCGGGCATCACGAAGAGATCTTTCGGCCCGCCGATGCGCTCAAAGCAGGCCCGAACATGGTCGGGGTCGACGACCTCGTCGCTTCTCGCCAGAGGCGAGACCAGGACGGGCTTGGTATTGGCCGCGGAGGGTTCACGCGGCTTGTAGTTGAAGACGGAGTGGTAGCTCCTGAAGCCGTAGGACCAGACATTGAGCGGGTCAATCAGCTTCTCAGGCAATAAATCTGGGTGTTCCTGGTAGGCAGCTTTGAAGTCGATGACCCGGCGTAGCGGTACCCGAACCCGGTCGCCAATACCTCGGGCCAGACGATCCATCATCGGTGAACGCATCAACTGAATCGCCCGGTTCATCTGCAGCTCGTCGTTCAGCAAGATGTTCATGCACACGGCTCCGGCCACCCGTGGGCACCGGGCGAGCGCGTGGAACGCAATTTCGCCTCCCTGACTGGCCCCGTGCAGCACCACCGGAAGGCCGGTGCGTTCGGCCGCGTGGTCGGACACAGCCCGAACGTCCTCGAGGAAATCTTCGAAGGTGAAGACGCCTCGCGGGCCGGGGGTGCGCCCGTGGCCGGTCAAGTCGAAGGCCCAGACCGTCGCCGGAAAGTGTCGCCGGAATTGCTCGGCGAAATCGTGGTAGGCCGCGCTGTAACCCGCGGTGCCATGCACCAGAACCAGCGTGTACTGGGCGTTCGGATGCTCGTAACGTTTCAGGAAGAGGGGCTTGCCTTTGCTGCCCGCGATGCTCCCGTCGACTGGGGACTCAAGCGCACTTTCCGGCTTGACGGTCGTCATGGCGCTGAATGCTCCGTTCCTTGAGCGATGAGATGGTTGATCAACAGTTGAGCGTGGGCGTCGAACTCGGCCCGGAATGCGGTTTGGTCGTTGGTGAAGGGGCGGCGCATCGCCATCCCGAGGAGGAATGTCTCGATGAGCCCGACGGATAAGTCGGTCTCCGCTCCGGGAGCCAGATCTTCGACGAAGCGCGCGACCTGCCGCTGTTGGGTTTGCTGGTAATTTAAATAGGCTTGTTTGAGGGACTCGTTGTGGTTTGCTGCCGCGGCGAATTCCACTGTGAAGGTCGCGGCGAGCAAATTGTTCACGAACAGCGCGTACAGCAGTTCTTTGGCAGCATCGAGTCGTTCAGCGACAGATCCGCGCTGCGGTAACTGGTCGAATGCCGTCGAGAAGATGTCAGCGGCCATCTCGCCAATCGCCGACTCGACCAACTGTTCTTTGGTGCCGAAGTGGTGGTGAAGCAGGGGTTGGGAGACACCGGCGCGCGCGGCGATCCGCTTCATCGAGGATTTCTCGTAGCCAAACTCGCAGAAGCACTCGAAAGCCGCCGCGAGGATACGCATTCGGGCGTTTGTCGCAGCGACTGGACTCGGCTCGGGCGTTGTCGACGAAGTCTCCGTTGTCTGTTGTCGGTGGTCCAGGCTACAGTAGCTGACTGATCGATCAGTTAGCACCCATATGGCGACAACTCAGAGCTAGCGTTGCCAGTTGACGCACTCGTCCCCAGAGGGGAGGGCCGAGCGCCTGGGCGTCGGAGTGAGAGAGGTCAATCAACGCTGTGCCGCGAGGTAGACGGGTCACACTCACTTTCGACAATGGACCGACGCCCGGTGTGACCGACGAGGTTCTCGACCTACTTGCGGAGCGATCGCTCCGGGCGTTTTTTTTCGTCGTCGCCAACCGCGTAGACGGAGACGCAGTTGCTCGTGCCCTGCTCACACGAATGGTTCGGGATTGTCACCGGGTGGGCAATCACTCGCTGACTCACGGTCGGCCCCTCGGCGAGCTGCCTGAGGAGCAAACTGTCGCCGAAATCGCAACGGCCCACGATGTTTTACGTGAATTCACCGGCGAAAGCTTCCTCTTCCGCCCTTGGGGCACAGAGGGGCAGCTCGACCGGAGGTGCCTTAACCGGACTGCGGTCGAATATTTGGTTAGCGGCGAACACACTTGCGTCTTATGGAACAGCGTGCCGCGCGATTGGGCGGATCCGGTCGGGTGGGTCGACCGCGCGCTAACCGACGTCGGGACGCGAGAACACACCGTGGTGGTAATCCACGACGTGCCGTCCGGGGCCATGCGCGGACTACCACGCTTTCTCGACGAACTGGACCGCGAAGGTGTAGCAGTGACTGACGAGCTACCCGACGAGTGCGTGCCGATCGTCGGTGGCCGCCTGGTTGGTGCTCTCGACCATCTGATGCCGCTCTGACTACTGATCAGCGCGCTTTCCAGACCGGCTGGCGCTTCTCAGCGAACGCCAACGGGCCTTCCTTGGCGTCCTCGGATCTCAGCAACGTACCGAACTCGCGCGCGGTGCGGGCCCAGCCGGGTTCCTCTTCGGGGATGACGCCGTCGTCGGCGCCGTAGGCGATCCGCTTGCTGGCCTGTACCGACAGCGGCGCGTTGACGGTGACCCGCTCGGCCAGGGCCAGCGCGGCCTCCAGCACGGTGCCGTCCGGGACGACCTGGTTGATCAGTCCCCAGTTGGCCGCCTCGGCTGCGCTGATCGGCTCGCCGGTGAGCAGCATCTGCATCGCCACTTTTCGCGGCAGCTGATGCGCGATGCGGAACACGCCGCCGGCACCCGCGATCAGGCCGACCTTGACTTCCGGCAGACCGAACTTCGCGCGTTCCTCGGCCACCACGAGGTCACTGGCCAGGGCCAACTCGGTGCCACCACCCAGCGCGGTGCCGTTGACCGCAGCGATCGTCGGCTTGTCGATGAAGTGGTGGACGTACCCCGCGAAGCCCCACTCGCCGTGGTCAGGGTGGTAGAGATTCTCACGGCGCGAAATCGCCTTGAGATCGGCTCCCGCGCAGAAGGATTTGTCGCCGGCGCCGGTGATCACCACAGCCCGCACGTCGGCGTCGTCTTGGGCCTGCGCGAGCGCGTCGCCGACGGCAACGCTGACGGCGCCGTTGACCGCATTGCGGGCCTCGGGCCGGTTGATCGTGATCACCATGACGTTGCCGCGGCGCTCGACCAGCGCTCCAGGTTTTGACTGGGCTTCCGCGGCGGCGACGGCTTCGGTCACAGCAGCTCCACGATTGTGGCGTTGGCCTGGCCACCGCCTTCGCACATGGTTTGCAGGCCGTAACGAATTCCCTTGTCCCGCATGTGGTAGAGCATCGTGGTCATGATCCGGGCACCGGATCCGCCGAGCGGATGGCCGAGCGCGATCGCACCGCCGTTTGGGTTGAGCTTCTTCTCGTCGGCCCCGATGTCCTTCAACCAGGCCAGCGGCACCGGCGCGAACGCCTCGTTGACCTCGAACACCCCGATGTCCTCCAGCTTGAGACCGGAGCGCTTCAGCGCCTTTTGGGTCGCCGGGATCGGCGCGGTCAGCATGATCACCGGGTTGGCGCCGGCCAGCGTCGCGGTGTGCACCTTGGCGATCGGGTTGAGTTTCAACGACTTCGCCTTCTCCGCCGACATGAACAACAGCGCCGCTGAACCGTCGGAGATCTGGCTGGAGTTCCCGGCGTGAATCACGCCGTCCTCTTTGAAGGCTGGCTTGAGCTGCGCCATCTTCTCGATCGGCGTGCCCCGGCGGATGCCCTCATCCTTGAGCACCGGGTTGCCGTCCTGGTCTTTGATGCCCACGATCTGGTCATCGAATGCACCGGAATCTTGTGCGGCTCCCGCTTTTTCGTGCGAGCCCAGCGAGAACTCGTCGAGCGCGGTCCGGTCGAGCCCCCACTGCTCGGCGATCATCTCCGCACCGATGCCCTGGTTGGGGACCGCGCCGTCGTAGCGAGACAGGAAACTGTCCGGGAACGGCCGGCCACCGTTGGCCAGCGAGGATCCCATCGGTGTCCGCGACATCGACTCCACCCCACCGGCGACGACGACGTCGTAGTGACCGGCGATCACGCCGGCGGCGGCGAAGTGGATCGACTGCTGGCTGGATCCACACTGACGGTCGACGGTGACACCGGGAACGGTCTCCGGCCAGCCGGCGGTCAGCAACGCGGTGCGCGCGATGTCGAGGGACTGCTCGCCGGCCTGCATGACGCATCCCCAGATCACGTCGTCGACGATCTCCGGGTCGACGCCGGCCTTCTGGACGAGTCCGTTGAGCACCTGCGCGGACAGGTCGGCGGGGTGTACGCCGGACAGCCCACCGTTGCGTTTGCCGACCGGTGAGCGGATTGCCTCGACGATGACGGCTTCAGCCATGACTTTCTCCTTTTGATAACCCCTTGCGACATGACGGTTGTGCCTCGATTGTTGACCAACCCGTTAGTCGGCTCGTCGCGGGGGTGCTAAGCCCGGCGGGTAGCGTCGAGAATCATGTCGCGCATTGTCGTCATCGGCGGCCACGGCAAGGTCGCTTTGCATCTGGCTCGCATCTTGACGGAGCGTGGTGACGAGGTGACGTCGGTCTTCCGTAATCCCGACCACGCCGACGACGTCGCCGCGACGGGTGCCCGTCCGGTCGTCGCCGATATCGAGACGCTGGACACCGCTGCGCTGGCCGATCTGCTCGCCGGGCACGACGCGGTGGCGTTCTCAGCCGGGGCCGGTGGCGGCGACCCGGCGCGCACCTATGCCGTCGACCGCGACGCCGCGATCCGGGTGATCGATGCTGCCGGGCAGGCCGGCGTGCGGCGCTTCGTGATGGTGTCGTACTTCGGCGCCGGACCCGATCACGGTGTATCGCAGGATAATTCGTTTTTCCCGTATGCCGAGGCGAAAGCGGCTGCCGATACCCACCTTCGCGCCAGCGACCTGGATTGGACCGTGCTGGGGCCCGGGAGCCTCACGCTGGAACCGGCGACCGGCCGGATCGCCGTGGGCGCGGCCGGTGCCGAAGGCGCCGGAAAGAGAGGAGTCTCGCGCGAAGACGTCGCACTGGTGGCGGCCGCCGCACTGAGCGACGATTCGACCATCCGCCGGACCATCGACTTCAACAATGGCGACGTATCCATCGCCGAAGCGCTGGCCGCCACCTAACGCGGACCACAGGCCAGGTAATCTTTACGGCGCAGTTGGTTTGCCGACAGCGGTGTCGGCATCGAGCGGAGCATGTTCAACATGCGTCGCAAGAGGGAACCCGGTGGGAGTCCGGGACTGTCCCGCAGCGGTAAGCAGGAACGAACACCGTCAAAAGCACTGGTCCAACGACCGGGAAGCGACGGCCATTAGGAGCACCACCCGGTGCGTGCCTGCGAGTCCGAAGACCTGCCGGCTGTGCCGGGCGCGCCGCGCCTGGCGGCTCATCGCCTCGAGGAATGGGCGTCTGGCCGTAATGGTTGCAGTTCCAGTGTGCGCACTGCGACCGGATCGGTTTCGCGTCCGCTGGCGGTGACACCCCGTCGATTGAAGGACCATTGTGACCGCTAGACCGTTTACCGCCACCGTCACCGGCTCCCCACGTATCGGCCCGCGCAGGGAACTCAAGCGGGCGACCGAGGGCTACTGGGCGGGCCGGACCAGCCGGTCAGAGCTCGAGAACGTCGCCGCCACCTTGCGCCGCGACACCTGGTCGCAACTGGTCGCTGCCGGCCTGGATTCGGTGCCCGTGAACACCTTCTCCTACTACGACCAGGTGCTCGACACCGCGGTGCTGCTCGGCGCGCTGCCGCCGCGCGCCCAGCAGATTTCCGACGACCTGGACCGCTATTTCGCCGCGGCGCGCGGCAACAAGGAAGTCGCGCCGCTGGAGATGACCAAGTGGTTCGACACCAACTACCACTACATCGTGCCCGAGATCGGGCCGAAGACCACGTTCTCGCTGCACCCCGAAAAAGTGCTGTCGGAACTCAAAGAGGCCCAGGACCAAGGCATTCCGGCCCGCCCGGTGATCATCGGGCCGATCACCTTCCTGCTGCTGAGCAAGGCTGTCGACGGTGCGGGCGCACCGATCGAGCAGCTCGACGAACTGGTTCCGCTGTACTCCGACCTGCTGGGCCAGCTCGCCGACAAGGGCGTGGAGTGGGTGCAGCTCGACGAGCCCGCCCTGGTGACCGACATCTCCCCCGACGCGCCTGCGCTGGCCGAGGCGGTATACAACGCACTGGGCGCGGTGAGTAACCGGCCGGCCATCTACGTCGCCACCTATTTCGGTGACCCCGGCGCTTCCCTGGCTGGGCTGGCCCGCACGCCGGTCGAGGCGATCGGCGTCGACCTTGTGTACGGTGCCGACACGGCGATAGCCGCGGTGCCGGAGCTGGCCAACAAGATCCTGGTGGCCGGCGTGGTCGACGGGCGCAACATCTGGCGCACCGACCTGGAGTCCGCGCTGGGCAAGCTGGGCACCCTGCTGGGTTCAGCGGCCACGGTCGCGGTGTCGACGTCGTGTTCCACCATGCACGTGCCGTACTCGTTGGAGCCCGAAACCGACCTCGACGACGCCCTGCGCAGCTGGCTGGCATTTGGGCAGGAAAAGGTCACCGAGGTGGTGACGCTCGCGCGCGCACTGCACGACGGGCGCGAGACGGTCGCCGACGAGATCGCGGCGTCGAATGCCGCCGTGGCCTCGCGCAAGAGTGATCCGCGCCTGCACAACGGCCAGGTCCGCGCTCGGATCGACTCGATCGTGGCCTCCGGTGCGCACCGTGGCGATGCGGCCGAACGCCGCGCCAGCCAGGACGCGCGGCTGCATCTGCCGCCGCTGCCGACCACGACCATCGGCTCCTACCCGCAGACCACGGCGATCCGCAAGGCGCGCGCGGCGCTGCGGGCCGGCGAGATCGACGAGGCGGAATACAACAACAGGATGAAGCAGGAGATCGCCGACGTCATCAAGCTGCAGGAAGACCTCGGGATCGACGTGCTGGTGCACGGCGAGCCGGAGCGCAACGACATGGTGCAGTACTTCGCCGAGCAGCTGGAGGGCTTCTTCGCCACCCAGAACGGCTGGGTGCAGTCCTACGGCAGCCGCTGCGTGCGCCCGCCGGTTCTGTACGGCGACGTGTCCCGCCCGCATCCGATGACGGTCGACTGGGCTACCTACGCGCAGTCCTTGACCGACAAGCCGGTGAAGGGCATGTTGACCGGTCCTGTCACCATCCTGGCGTGGTCATTTGTCCGTGACGACCAGCCGCTGGCCGACACCGCCAACCAGGTGGCGCTGGCCATTCGCGACGAGACAGTCGATCTGCAGTCCGCCGGTATCGCGGTCATCCAGGTTGACGAGCCGGCGTTGCGTGAGCTGCTGCCGCTGCGTCGCGCCGACCAGGACGACTACTTGAGCTGGGCCGTAGGGTCGTTCCGCTTGGCTACCTCCGGCGTCGCCGACTCGACCCAGATCCACACCCATCTGTGCTACTCGGAGTTCGGCGAGGTTATTGGGGCTATCGCCGACCTGGATGCCGACGTGACCTCCATCGAGGCGGCGCGCTCGCACATGGAGGTGCTGGACGACCTGAACTCGGTTGGCTTCTCCAACAGCGTGGGCCCGGGTGTCTATGACATTCACTCGCCGCGGGTGCCGAGCACCGACGAGATGGCCAAGTCGCTGCGGGCCGCGCTGAAAGCCGTTCCCGCTGAACGACTGTGGGTCAACCCCGACTGTGGTCTGAAGACACGCAACGCCGAAGAGGTAGCTGCGTCGCTGAAGAACATGGTCGCCGCGGCGCAGGAAGTTCGCGCCGGAAGCTAACCTCGCGAGTAAGGCCGAGCGTCACGCGTGCGTGGCGCTCGGCCTTTGCCGTCACGCTGGCGTGCAGCGTCCATTGTGAAACTGTTGCGAGAAAATGGTCTAAATCTCGCAACAGCTTCACGCTCGGCGTGAATCCAGCCCCTCGGCCCGGTCTCCGTCGACATGCACGGGCACGTCGTCGGCCCACGGCTGGCGGGTCACCATATCGGCCACCCGGACGTGGCCGCGCTCGAATTCGCCGGTGGCCGCGTCCACCAGCCGGTACTGCTGCGTCTGGCGGTGGATGGGCTGGGCGTCGAGCATCACGACGCGCACCTCCCCCGGCTCGAAGTGGCAGCGTTTGTGCAGAGCCGCGACCAACTGCTCGTTGCTGAAGTGCCCGTCGCCGAAATTCCACCCGATGGCGGTGCTGGTGATCCGCTCACCGTCGGTCAGCACGTAGTCGTCCTCGCTGTGACCGGCCATCGCGCGGTGCGCCAAGGTGAACAGCGCCCGGCCGTGAGTGTTGAAGGCGCGGAACGCATATCCCATGTACATCGGGATCTGCGCGGCTTCTTTGCTGCCATAGAACTTCTCCAGCTGGGCGGCGGGCATGCTCGCGATCGCGATGATGCCGTTGGCGATCTTCGCGTCGGCCGACGGCTTGATGCACCACAGCGTGGTATCCCAGTTGCCCGCGTAGTAGCGCATGCCGGGCAGGAAGGAAACCTTGCGCGGGAACAGGTTTCCAAGCACGACCGTCCCCGCGACGACGACGAACAGCAGTATCGGCAGCGGTGTAGTCAGGTCCCCCAGCCCGACCGCGGCGTGCCCGACGAACAGCGCCAGCACGCTGAACATCATGAATACGTTCCACTCCAGCGGCACTCCCATCGGAATCGACGACAGGATGCCGAAGTGGAAACACAGCATGATGAACGCGGCAATCGCGGTCGGCCAGCCGCCCTGACTGAAGAACAGCACCAGCGGCACCAGTCCCTCGATCGCCGTGCTGAAATGCGCGAGCCGGCGCGACAGCCGCCCCGGACGCAGGTCGTCCGGAAAGTGTTCGAAGAACTTGCGTTTGATGAACCGCGGCCGAAACACCGGATTGTTGCTCATCATCGTCGAGATGACGAACGGGAAGTGTTTGTTCAGCTTCGACGTCGCCGCGCCCAGCCAGATGACCAGGCACACGAGTTTGGCGCCCACGATCATGTCCATGCCGTAGCCGGCGAACAGGAAGGCGACGGTGAACGAGGCGTACACCTCGCCGCGGGCGGCCAGGAAGATGACCTTGTCGCGCAGCCCCAGCACGGCCAGCACACCCACCACCGCCCAGATCTGCCAAGCCGGCAGCACCCCGACTGTGGTGCCCAACGCCGGAACCGGCCCGGTGCCGTCGGAGAAGATCGCGATGACGAGGAGCACCAGCAGGGCGCCGTACAGCAGCGCGTCGACCGGAGTGCGCCGATCGCCCTTGGTGAACGGTATTCGATCCGGCCACGGCGGCAACCGGATGGTGTCGGGCCGCAGCCAGTACAGGATCGAGCCCAACGGCGGGAAGAACCGGTTGTTCAGCGGCCCGAAGCCGCAGCCCAGGCCGACCACCTCGAACAACATCGTGTAGAGCACGACCTTCTCGAACACGATGGGCTCGGCGTACCAGTGCGCGACGTTCGTGAAGCCGTCGATACCCGTGGTGGTCAGCGCAAGGAGCCATGCCGCCAGGATGTAGAGGCCGATCTTGACGACGTAGAACAGGTGCAGCAGCACCGGTGTGCCGAAGCCGACCTCGGCCCAGTGCCGGGCCATCGGGATGATCTTCTCAGCGCGGGTGCCCTTGCTCCACTCCTCGAAGTCGATCTGCGGAGTTTCCTGTTTGAGAAATCCCATGGCGGCAAGATTAGAACGTGTTCTAGCTGGATGGTCCCGGTTCGCCGGATCACTGCCTACCCTTGACTACTACCTCGCGTAGTAGTAGAACGGAGTTCAAGCAGGCAATTTCGCCTCATCCGCCTGCGTCAAGGACGGTGATCCGCGATGACAATTCAGATTTCGCAGCCACCCGACTCCGCCAGCCGGTATCTCCGTTGGGCGGCAATATTATTCGCAATCGGTTTCGGGATTCACGGCCTGGACCATCTGCGCCGCGGCATGTCAGCCTCGCCGCCGTTCGTCATGATCGGCGGCATGATTCAGGGGTTGTTCGTCGTGGCCGCAGTCGTTATGGCGCTCACCCAACGCCGACGAGCACCGGAAGCCGCGATCGCGGTCGGATTCGGCAGCGCCGTGGTTTTCACCTACGCGCACCTGCTGCCGACATTCTTGCCGGGCTACCAGGACAGCTTCATCTCGCCGCCGCACATCAATGTGACGTGGCTCTCCTGGTTTAGCGCCCTAACCGAGATCGGCACCGGCGTCGTGTTCGCGATCGTAGGCATGCGGGCCCGCCGGTCCGTCGAGAAGGCTTCGGCGTCGCTGCTGCGGCTGCAACCGCGACAGGGTGTCTCACGATGAACGTCGAATGCTCGGCAGGAACCCTGTTCTTCGACGGAGCCTGTGGAATGTGCACTCGCTCCAGGGATTTCCTGCTGAAGATCGATCGAAGCGGCAACCTACAGACCGAGGTGTTGCAAAGTCCCGGAGCCGCAGAGCGATTGGGCATCGCGCCGACGAGCCTGCTGGAATCGGTCCGCTGGCTGGATTCCTCGGGCGCCGTCTATTCTGGCGCAGAGGCCGCCAACGCGGCATTCTCGGAAGCGGTCGGCACCCGAATCCCGTTGGCAATTTACCGGATTCCCGGCATCCGCTTCATCGAAGATGCCATCTACCGATGGGTGGCCGCGAACCGGTATCGGTTCCCGGGGACGACACCGTACTGTCAATCACACCCGAGCGCCTGCCGGGATTGACTGAGGTTGGTATGCCGCAACGACCAGAGCCAGTGACCACGCCTTACTCGTCGTTTTCGCGACTTTCATGAAGTGCGCCTCCTTCTCCAGTGCGGACTCTTGACCGCTTCGAGGGCTTCGGTGACGTAGCGATCTAGCGCCCGTGGCTTTTTCGTCGACTGGCGGACCCACTGCTGAAAGGCGAAATCAGCTGCTGCAAAAGCAAGTTGGACCAGTAGACCCGGCCGGATATCGGTGTCGGGATTGGCGCCCATGCGTGCGGCGATCAGCTTCTTCGCCCGCTCCTTGTCGGCGGGCGTGTGCACTGTCAGCTTGCCGAGCAGATCCGGGGCGACCAGCAGGGCCTCCCGCCACTCTTCGGTGTCGGCCACGCCGAACGAGCGGGTTCGCGTGACGATGGCGTTGATCAGCGCCAGGTCGGGCGACTCGGCGGCGGGACGCTCTTCGAGGAGGCCGACGATTGCGGCGCCGCCATGGCGAACCGGCGCCAGCAGCAGCTCCTCCTTCGTCGGCACATGCCGAAAGAACGTGCGCGGGGAAACCCCTGCGGCCGTGGCAATTTCCTCCGTCGTCACGGCGTCGTACCCGCGTTCGATGAACAGCCGAAATGCCGCGCGCCGAATATCGGCCCGGATCTGCGCGCGCTGCCGATCTCGCAGCGACTCGGTCATCGGAAACAGCCGATTCCACCGTCGACGTGAATGGTCTGCCCGGTGATGAAAGTCGCGTCGGTGCTGAGCAGGAACGACACCAGCGCGCCCACGTCGCTGCGGACATCGCCGATGCGCTTCATCGGAACGCGTCTGACCGCCTTTGCGAAATCGTCGGGTGCGAACTGCTTCCACAGTTTGACGCCGTCGGATTCGGCGAACGGGCATATCACGTTGACGCGGATGTTGTCGCGCCCCCATTCCAGGGCGGCGACCTTCGACAGCCCGCGGATGGCTTCTTTTGCTGCGGCGTAGCCGCCCCACTTGGGTTCGCCGCCGGTGCCCGTCCCTGAGCCGAGGTTGACGATTGACCCACCGCCCGCCTGGACCATCAGCGGGTGCACGGCTTGCATGAGCAGGAAACTCGCGCGGGGGCCGACGTCGTTGCCGAGTGCCAGGTCTTCGGTGGTGATGTCGACGAACGCCTTGGGTTCGTTGGTGGCGATAGCGTTGTTGACCAGACCGTGCACCGCGCCGAAGGCGTCGACCGCTGCCGCAACGATCCGCCGGGGGCTTTCCGGATCCCGCAAATCGGCGACTAGCTTCTCGACTCGACCCGCCGTCCTGAGCTCGTCGGTTGTCTCGGTCAGCTTGTCTTCGAGGATGTCGACCAGCAGTACCGCGGCACCGCGATCGAGTAGTGCGGCGGCGATGCCCTTGCCGACGCCTTGGGCGGCGCCGGTGACGATCGCGACGTGGCCGTTCATCGAGTCGGGGTGGGTGTAACTCATGTGGCCGGTCCCAGCTGCAGCCGCACGCCCCGGTGCATCTCGTAGGTGGTTCGCACACCACCCGGCAGCTCAATGAATTCAACCGGAGTTCCGTCCGGGTCGTTGACGAAAAACATTCGGACTCCGCCGATCTCGAAAGGATCCTGCTCTGGCGGGTAGCCCGCGTTGCGGATGCGGCGGTGGGTGTCATCCAAGTCGATGACCGACAAAGACACATTCTGGATACCGGTGATGCCCCGGCGGGCCGGCTTATCCGTGGCGGGTTTGGCTCCCAGCGACAGCAACTCGATCATCAACCCGCCCAGCAGGCCGCCCACGACGCGGCCCTCCTGTTTGCGTTTCGCATGCAGAACCGCATCGAAGGGCTCGCCGGAGATCAGGGTCTCGAACACGACGTCCATCCCCAGCACATCGCGGTAGAACGCCAGTGCACGACCCATGTCGGTCACTCCGACGACCAGATGGCAGAACGACACATCGTCTAGGACGCCGGAGGTCGTCATGATGTGCTCGCCGCGAGATCGGCAGCCGGGCGTCCGGCGAACAACGGCAGGTCCAGGTAGGTCTTGATGCCGGGGTCGGCGGCGCAGACGACGGGGATGGCGTTGACGCAATGGTTGGCGGTCGCCACCACGCCCGGATTTCGTTGCAGTCCTTCGGCGATCGACGGCGGTTGCAGTCCCTTGAAGGTGAGGCTGACGGTGGGGTCGCCGGTGATCTCGACCTCGAAGCGTTCGCCGATTCCACCGAAATCCCAGGCCGGTTCCAGGTTGGCTTCGCCCATCAGCCAGTTGACCGCCGCGGTGATCACCGGCTCACCGTCGGCGAGGGCTTGCCAGCGGAACCTGCGCGCGGCAACGGTTCCCGGGCGAAGAGGGAATGGGTCGTAGTCGATGTCGGAGGTCGCCACGGCGATCTCCTGGATGGTCCTGATGTTGGGGTCGATGCGAAATCCCATATGGTCGGCGATCATTCGCACCGACATCTTGAAGCCGTTTTCAAGCAGGCTGGCCATCGGCCCTTGGATGGCTTCCTCCGGGGTGCCGCCAAAGCCCATGATGTGGCGCACCACGTCCGGGGCGTTGTAGGTACGGATGTCGGAGAACTCCTCGGCGCGCACGTGAGTGACCGCCGATGACAGTGAAGAAACCATCAGCGGGAATCGCTCGGTGATGCCGCCAGGATGGATTCCCGACCCGTGCAGCGTCACCCCAGCCTCGAGTGCGGCGTCGGCGATCGCTTGGACGGCGGGGTTACTCAGGTCCGGATACACCCAGCCGACCGGGGTGACGACGTTCTTTCCGGACCGCAGAATCGCCACGACCTCTTCGTCGTTGGGGATCAGCGGGCTGTACACCACGCAGTCGGCGTCGAGGGCCAGCACGTCGTCGATGTCCGACGTGGCGGCGACACCAAGCGCTTCGCCACCAAGGATTCCGCCGACGTCGCGCCCGTTCTTCTCCGCGCTGTGCACCCAGCATCCGGCCAACTCGAGTTGCGGGTGATTCAGCACGCATTCGATCGCGGCTTTGCCGACACCTCCGGTCGCCCACTGAACGACACGCAACTTGGACGGATTGCTCACCGGTGACCTCCCGAATCGACATCGCGCGGCATGGACACGCATTCACCGCGCATGGCACAGTATGACCGGCTGGCAGCCACTGTCAACAACGACGGAAGGTCGACTCATGGGCGTCCTCGACAGCAAGATCGCGATCGTCACCGGAACCAGCCGAGGCGTGGGTGTCGGCATCGCCCACGAGTTGCTGCGCTCCGGCGCTACGGTCATCGGCTGCTCGCGTTCGTCGCTGGACACCATCCCCGGCATCGACGCCGACTGGGCTGCACGCGCCTCCCAGAAGGTCTGCGATCAAGGTGACTACCGCTCGATCGACACCTTCGTCGCCGACGTCGTGGCCACCCACGGTCGGATCGACATCTTGGTGAACAACGCCGGCGGCACCGTCCCGGCGCCGCATGCGGAAAGCATTCCCGCACTGGTGCAACGCATTCAGGGCGCACCGCGCAGCGACGACGACTTCGAGCGCACCGCGCTGTTCCATGCTTACGCGGTGCAGATGAACCTGATCAGTCCACTCTGGTTCGCCATCCGCGTCTGCCGGCAGATGGCCACTCAGGACGGAATCGGCTGCATCATCAACATTTCCAGCGGCGCCGGGCATCCGGCGGGCTCACCAACCCTGGTGTCCTACGGGGCGGCCAAGAGCGGGCTCAACCATCTCACCCGGTCGCTGGCGCAGGAGTGGGGGCCGAAGGTCCGGGTCAACTGCATCGCACTGGGCCCGACAATGACGGAGAACTTCCGGTCGTTCGTGCTACCGAAAGACGACCCGACCGGCGAAAAGTACTTCGCCGCCGTCCCGTTGCGCCGCGCGGGCGACCCCGCGGAGGTCGGCCGGGTGTGCGTCTTCCTGGCCGGCGGAGCCGCCGACTTCGTCAACGGCACGACGATCGAACACGACGGGGGCATGCTGCCCGGGGTGCTCTACGACGCCGGCCTCAAGACCATCACCGATCTTTTGTGACCTAGTCGAGAAGCGGTTGTCTAGTTGTACTTTCGCGTCTGTCCGCCGCCGAGCTCGCGCGGTGGCAACTCCCGCTGCGCCGGGCCTGAGTACGCCGACAGCGGGCGGATGAGCGCGTTGGAGGCGGTCTGCTCGATGATGTGGGCGGTCCAACCGGTGATCCGGCTCATGACGAAAAGCGGAGTGAAACTGGGGATGTCGAATCCCATCAGGTAATAAGCAGGGCCCGTGGGAAAGTCCAGGTTGGGCTTGATCTTGGTGGCGGCGAACATCTCCGTCTCCAATACCTGGTAGATGTCCAGCCAACGCTGGCCGTTGCGGACCTCGGCGACTCGGCCCAGAGCCTCTTTCATCGTCGGCACCCGAGAGTCGCCATTCTTGTAGACGCGGTGCCCGAAGCCCATGACCTTGTCTTTGCGGGACAGCTTGCCGTGCAACCACTCCGATGCCTTGTCGGACTGGCCGATGTCGATCATGTCGTGCATAACCGCCTCGTTGGCCCCACCATGCAACGGGCCCTTGAGGGCACCGATCGCCGCCGTTACCGCGCTGTAGATGTCAGACTGCGTCGAGGTCACCACTCGTGCGGCGAACGTGGACGCGTTGAAGCTGTGCTCCGCGTAGAGAATCATCGACTGCTCGAACGCAGACACAATGGTCGGCTCGGGTACTTCACCGAAGCACATCCGCAAGAAGTTCTCCGCGTAGCCGAGGTGGCTGTGCGGTGCGATCGGCGCCAGGCCACGGCGGCGCCGCATGTCGAAGGCGACGATGGTGGGCAGCAGGGCGAACATCCGCAGCGACTTGGCGAAGTTCGCCGATTCCGAGCTGTCGTCCTCTTCCGGATCCTCGGCACCTAGGTAACTGATCGCGGTCCGCACCACGTCCATCGGGTGGCAGTTTTCCGGCAGCTTTTCCAGCAGAGACTGCAGCGAACGGTCCAGCCGGCGGCTGGCGCGCTCACGCTGGTTGAACAGCGCCAGCTCACCGTCGTTCGGCAGTTCGCCGTGCCACAACAGGTAGGCGACCTGCTCGAAGGTGCAGTGCGCGGCGAGATCCTGAACCGCGTAGCCACGGTAGGTCAGGGAGTTCGTCTCGGGTACCACCTTGGAGATCGCGGTGGTGTCGACGACGACGCCGGCCAGACCCTTATAGATTTTCGTTTCGGCGGGGGCGACGGAAGTCATTGGTCCGGTCCTTTCACGGTGAAATTGAAGATCTCGTCGTCGAACTCGTTGTAGTCGGCGTACCGCAGTAGCTCGTAGAGCCGCTTGCGGTGCTGCATGCGATCCAGCAGGCCGGATTGTGTTCCCTTTGCGTCGATTTCGCGCAGGCCGTCCTCGACGGCGAGCATCGCCAGCCGCAGCGTCGTGACCGGGTAGATCACCACGTTGTAGCCGATGTCGGTGAGCCGCGACACGCTCAGCAGCTCTGACTTGCCAAACTCGGTCATATTGGCCAATAGCGGGGTGTCCACCGCGGCGCGGAATTGCTCGAAGTCGGCGGGTCCGGTCAGCGCCTCGGTGAAGATCAGGTCGGCGCCGGCGTCGGCGTAAGCGCGGGCCCGCTCGATCGCGGCCGGCAGGCCCTCGATCCCGGCGGCGTCGGTGCGGGCGCAGACGACGAAGTTGGGGTCGCGGCGCGCCGCCACCGCCGCCCGCAGCCGCTTGACCATCTCGGCGGTCGGGACGACGGCCTTGCCGTCGAGGTGGCCGCACCGTTTGGGGTTGACCTGGTCTTCGAGGTGACAGCCCGCCAGCCCGGCGTCCTCCAGGAGCGTGACGGTGCGCGCGGCGCTCATCGGCTCGCCGAATCCGGTGTCGGCATCGATCAGCGTGGGCAGGTCGGTGACCGCTGCGATCTGCGCGCCGCGCGCGGTGACCTCGGTCAGCGTGGTCAGCCCGATGTCGGGCAGTCCCAGGTCGGCTGACAATACGGCGCCCGAAACGTAAACTCCCTCGAATCCGATCTCGGCGACGAGCTTGGCCACCAGCGGTGAGAACGCACCCGGGAAGCGTTGCAGCCGACCGGAATTCAGACCGGCCCGAAACACTGCCCGTTTGTCGGCGGCGCTGGATGCCGCTCCCAGCAACCCGGTCACCGGAAGATCCCGGGTGGAATGGTCGGCGCCTTATCCAACACTTCGGGTAGCACCCGCACGTTCAGCGCGGACAGCTCGCTGCCCTTCAGCTCGCCGACACGCTGCACCGCGTCCAGGAACCGTTGCTGCTCAGCGGCATCCACCACGCCGTCGGCGAGCTCGGTGAACTTGCCGATGTACTGTTCGCGCTGGAACGGCCGCGCGCCCAGCGGATGCGCGTCGGCGACCGCCAGCTCGTCGGTGATCACCTCGCCGCTCTTGAGCGTCACCTCCGCGCGGGCCCCGAACGCCTTCTCAGCCGGGTCGTTGGAGTGGTAGCGGCGAGTCCACTCCGGGTCTTCGACGGTCGAGATCTTGTGCCACAACGCAACGGTTTCGGGCCGGTGGGCCCGTTCGGGGGCATAGGAGAGTTCGTGGTTCCAGGTGCCGTCTTCCAGCGCGACCGCGAAGATGTAGGGCAGCGAGTGGTCGAGCGTCTCGCGGGAAGCGTCAGGGTCGAACTTCTGCGGGTCTCCGGAGCCGGTGCCGATCACGTAGTGGGTGTGGTGGCTGGTGTGCAGCACGATCGTCGCGATCTGGTCGAGGTCGCCGATGCGCTCGCGCAACCGCCGCGCCAGGTCGATGGGCGCCTGGCTCTGGTACTCGGCGGAGTGCTCTTTCGTGTAGCTGTCCAGGATGGCCCGCTTGGGTTCGCCGGGCCCGGGCAGCGGCACCTGGTATTCGCGCTCGGGTCCGCCGAGCAGCCAGGCGATCACGCCGTCCTCGCCTTCCCAGATCGGTGCCGGTGATCCCTCGCCGCGCAGCGCCCGGTCGACGGCCTCGATGGCGATCTTGCCCGCGAACGCCGGCGCGTACGCCTTCCAGCTGGAGATCAGGCCTTTGCGGGATTGCCGGGTGGCCGTGGTCAGATGCAGCGCCTGCCCGATCGCCTGGTAGATGGTGTCGACGTCGAGTCGCAGCAGGGTGCCCAGGCCGGCGGCGGCCGACGGGCCCAGGTGCGCAACATGGTCGATCTTGAACTCGTGCAGGGAGATGCCTTTGACCAGATCGATCTGGATCTCGTAGGCGGTGGCCAGGCCGCGGATCAGGTCGGCGCCATCCACGCTGAGCTGTTGGGCGACCGCCACCAGCGGCGGGATGTTGTCGCCGGGGTGCGAGTACTCGGCGGCCAGGAAGGTGTCGTGGTAGTCCAGTTCGCGCACCGCGACGCCGTTGGCCCAGGCCGCCCACTCGGCGGAGTAGCTGCCGTCCACGCCGAACACCGTCGCGCCCGGCGCTGACGGGTGGGCCAGGGCCTGCTCGCGTGCCGTGGTGACCGGTCGGCGCACGACCGATGCGGCGCTGACCGCCGCGTTGTCGATGATTCGGTTGATCACCATCGCCGCGGTCTCCGGTGGCACCGGAACCGGATCGGCCGCAACCTGCGCGATCTTGTAGGCCAGGTGCTCGGTGATCGGAAAGTCGTCGGCACTGCGGTGGGTCCGAACCGAATGGATCAACATAATCCGCACACTATGCAACGCGGAAAGCAAAAGAAAGCCCCAGCATGTGTGTAATTCTGCGTCCTTAGTCAGCGAAGATTGCGAATGTTGCGAAAGGCACCGGAGTAGCATGTCAGCGGTGACGAAGATGTTTTCCGGCGCCCGACTGCGGCGGTTGCGCGAAGAGCGCGGACTCACCCAGGTCGCGCTGGCCCGAGCGCTGGACTTGTCCACCAGCTACGTCAACCAGCTGGAGAACGACCAGCGGCCCATCACGGTGCCGGTGCTCCTTGCACTCACCGAGCGGTTCGACCTGCCCCCGCATTACTTCTCCTCCGATTCCGACGCCCGGTTGGTGGCCGACCTGTCCGACGTCTTCACCGCCACCGCGGCCGAACACGCCGTCAGCCCTGCTCAAATCGAGGAGCTGGTTGCCCGGATGCCCGAGGTCGGCCGGAACCTGGTTGCCGTGTACCGCCGCCTGCGGGACGCCACCGAGGAACTGGAGGCATATCGCTCTCACGCGACGACGGAAACGCCACTGCCGGCGCAGCGCCCAATGCCGTTCGAGGAAGTCCGGGATTTCTTCTACGACCGCAACAACTACATTGGCGAACTCGACATCGCGGCCGAGCAGATGTTCACCGAGAGCGGGATGACCGTCGGCGGGCTGGACATCCAACTGTCGGCACTGATGCGTGACCGGTTCGGCGTAGGCGTAGTCATTGACGCCGATCTCGCCGAGCACGCCAAGCGCTCCTACGACCCCGATACCCGGGTGCTGCGGATCGCGCAGTGGCTGTTGCCGGGCCAGCGTGCCTTTCAGATCGCCACCCAGTTGGCCTTATTCAGCCAGCCGGAGCTGCTGTCGGCGATCGTGGCCACTGACGACCAGCTCAGCTCCGAATCCCGCGGCGTCGCCCGAATCGGGCTGGCCAACTATTTCGCCGGCGCTTTTCTGTTGCCATACCGTGTGTTCCACAGTGCCGCAGCCGAATTACGGTACGACATCGACCTGCTGGCTCGCCGTTTCGAGGTCGGCTTCGAGACGGTGTGTCACCGGCTCTCGACGTTGCAGCGACCGCAGCTGCGTGGGGTGCCGTTCATCTTCGTCAGAACCGACAAGGCCGGAAACATCTCGAAGCGCCAGTCCGCCACAGCATTTCATTTCAGCCGGGTGGGCGGCAGCTGCCCTCTGTGGGTGGTGCACGACGCATTCGCCCAGCCGGGCCGGATCGTCACGCAGGTCGCCCAGATGCCCGATGGCCGTTCGTATTTCTGGCTTGCCAAGACCACCGCGCCTGAAGGTCAGGGCTATCTGGGCCAGCACAAAAGCTTTGCTATCGGTTTGGGCTGCGACCTGATCCACGCCGACAAGCTGGTCTACTCCACCGGGATCGCCCTCGACGACCCGAGCACCGCCGTCCCCATCGGGGCAGGCTGCAAGATCTGCAACCGGTCGGCCTGCGCGCAGCGCGCGTTTCCCTACCTCGGCGGACGCGTCGCCGTCGACGAGAACACCGGCAGCAGCCTGCCTTACTCGCCGGCTACTGAGCCTGTTTGACCGGCGGACGATAGAAGATCAGCAGCTGGCCGACCGCGCCGCCCAAGCCTAGGAGCAGGGAGCTCAGCAGACCGTCCCAGCCGGCGCGCCAGTTATCCCCGAAGATCAGCCAATCCAGGCTGTACCGGCCGGCGCCCAGCGTGGCCACCACCACCGCGCCGGTCGCCAGCACCAGGTTGTATTCCCACCCTTCTTTGACTATGAAGAAGCCGTTGGGGCGGTGCACGGTCCACGCGGCGACCAGCATCAGCGCGACGAAGCCTGCGGCGGGGATAGGGGTGAGCAGCCCAGCGGCCAAGCCCAGACCGGCGCTCATCTCGGTGCTGGCCGCGACCACGGCCTGGAACGTGCCGTGCTTCATGCCGATGCTTTCGAACCAACGCGCGGTTCCCGGTATCCGCCCGCCGCCGAAGAACTTGTTGTAGCCATGAGCGGCGAGTGTCAACCCCAGCACCAGCCGCAGGATCAGTAAACCGACATCATAGGCAGTCATAGACGTCAACCTAGATCATCGGGTAGGCGAGGATGAGCAGAGGTATCCTGCCACCCGCAAACGACCGCAAAGGAGCCGCACATCAAGATCACGATCATTGGAGCCGGCCACGCCGGGCGCACCTTGGGCGCGATCCCTCTCGCGCTGCGCCGCGGTTTCGGTACCGACTTCGGGGTCGACCGGTTGTGCGGCCGATCCTGAACATCCGCATGCCCACACCGCCTGTACTGCTGCTGGACGGCAACGCGAAGTCTCCGCCGGAGATTCTCGGCCACAAGGGACATGGCATCGACATGATGCGCGGCAACGGTCTGCCGGTACCACCCGCGTTCTGCATCACCGCCGAGGTGGGCGCCCGTTATCGCGCCGAACCCGCGGCGACCATGGACGCGATCTGGGACGACGTGCTCGACGGAATGCGCCGACTGGAAGCCGCGACCTCCCGCACCTTCGGACGAGGACCGCATCCGCTGCTGGTCAGCGTGCGCTCCGGTGCAGCGGTGTCGATGCCCGGGATGATGGACACGCTGTTGGATCTCGGGGTCAGCGACGCCGTCGAAGAGGCGCTGGCCGTTGATGGGACAGCCGACTTCGCCCGCGACACTCGGCGGCGGTTCACCGGCTGGTATCAGCACATCGTGGGCAGCCCGGCTCCAGACGACCCGTACCTACAGTTGCGCTCCGCGATTGAGGCCGTGTTCGCGTCGTGGGACTCACCGCGCGCGGTCGCCTACCGCACGCATCACGGGCTCGACGAATGCGGCGGTACCGCGGTGGTGGTGCAGGCAATGGTCTTCGGCAACATCAACGTCAATTCCGGTGCCGGCGTCGTGTTTTCGCGAAACCCGATGACCGGCGCCCGCGAGGAGTTCGGCGAATGGCTGCCCGGCGGCCAGGGGGATGACGTGGTGTCGGGCACGGTCGACGTCGAGCCGATCGCCGCGCTGCGCGACCAGCAGCCGGCTGTCTACGACGAATTGATCGGCGCCGCCCGCTCGTTGGAGCGACTCGCGTCGGACGTGCAAGAAATCGAGTTCACCATTGAAGACGGGACACTGTGGCTGCTGCAGACCCGGGCGGCGAAGCGGTCGGCGCAGGCCGCGGTGCGCCTGGCACTGCAACTGCACAACGATGGCCTCATCGACGAGGCCGAGACGCTGCAGCGGGTGACGCCTGCGCATGTGGAGGCGTTACTGCAGCCATCGCTGCAGCCGAAAATCCGCTTAGCCGCAAAGCTTTTAGCCAGCGGCTTGCCGGCAGGCCCCGGCGTCGCATCAGGGCGGGCCTATACCGAGGTGGACGCGGCCATCGAGGCCGCCGACCGGGGCGAGGATGTCATCCTGGTGCGCAACCACACCAGTCCCGACGACATCCACGGCATGCTGATCGCACGCGGGATCGTCACCGAAACCGGTGGTGCCACCAGCCACGCGGCAGTGGTCAGCCGTGAACTCGGCCGGGCGGCCGTGGTGGGCTGCGGCCGCGGGGTCACCGAGTCACTGGCCGGCAAGCTGGTCACCGTCGACGGCAATGAAGGCGAAGTGCGCGACGGCAGCCTGCAGCTGTCGGCCTGGTCCGAGGACGACACGCCGGAGCTGCGCGAATTGGCCGACATCGCGCGACGGGTCAGCCCGCTACGGGCGCATACCCGCGGCGACTACCCACGACTGGAGCGCCATTCCGAGGCCGCGGTCCGCACCGCCATGGCCAGTGGGCATGGCGACGTGGTGTCCGCCAACCCGCTGCTCGCGATGCTGGCTGCGATACGGCTGCGCGCGGACACGTGAGCGAGTTGGCGGTGTTGCAGGCGGTCCGGCTGAAGGGTCGGGTGAGCCCCGTCGACCTGGCTGCGACGCTGGGAGAAGATCCGAACGACCTTGCCGCCATCGTTGACCAGCTCACCCGCTCGGGTCTGCTGGTCGACGGCAAGGCGTTGCGGGTCAGCCCTGATGGCCGGGCCCGTCTCGACGAGTTGCTGACCGGCGAGCGCCAGCACGTCGACAAGGCGGCGCTTTCGGCCGCCTACGGCGACTTCCGCGCCGTCAACGCCGAATTCAAAGCAGTGGTTACCGATTGGCAGCTCAAGGACGGCCATCCCAACACACATGAGGACACCGACTACGACGCGGCCGTCCTGGCCCGGCTCGACGGCGTGCATCGACGGGTCACGCCGATCATCGCCGCCGCCGCCGCCCAGCTGCCGCGACTGAGCCGCTACGCGACCAAGCTGCAGGCTGCGCTGGACAAAGTCAGTGCCGGCGAGACGGTTTGGTTGTCCCGACCACTCATCGAGTCCTACCACACCGTGTGGTTCGAACTGCATGAGGAGCTGATCATCGCCGCCGGTCTGACCCGCGAATCGGAAGCTAAATCCGGCGACGCCCAATAGATTTCGCTACAGCTCGGCGTCCAGCCTGGCCAGATACTCGTCGATGTCACCGATCGCCGATTCGGCCGCGTGGACGCTGATAGCGATGGTGTCGCCGATACCGTGCACGCCATGGGTGAGGCCCATCGCCGGTGACAGCGCCGGATAGCCGGCGGTCAGCAGCACGGGCGCATCGCCAAAGCGCAGGTCGTCGGGCCCGCGGAAAACACTTGACAGCACGGTGTTTCCGGACACTTGCGACGGTCGGACGTCGGGATCGAAGTGGCCGATGCCCCACCGCAGCAGCGGAGCCGGCACCGCGGCGAATGCCTGGTCTGCCGCGCGCGCCGCAGGGTGCCGCGAGCGCCGGCGGGCATCGGCCAGGTCTGCGGCGATCCGCTCAAGGCGGGCCGGTCGGCTCAGATCCGGATACAGCCCAACCGTCACGTTGAAGAAGTGGTTATGTGCTTGTGGCACACCCGGTTTAGCCATTGGCACCTCCGCGACCAGCGACGCGGCCGCATCGCCCAGGTGGCCGGAGAGTGCACCGGACACCGCCGCCAGTGCCGCGACGGTGACTGTGGGCCCACGCAGCTGCGAGCGGTGCCGCGCCAGTGTATGCATGGTGCGCGCGCCGGCGGGCCGGGCATTGGTGGACAGCGGCGGCCGTGATCCGGCCGAGGGTCGCAGCAGCCCGGCGCGGGTATCACGCACCAGCTTGCGATGGGCGCGAGCGGCATCCACAGCGCGCCAGGGCAGGAAGCCCGACGACGCCACCACGTCGGGCACCGGGGTCTTCCGACCGAACAGCCAGGCGGCCAGCGCCGAGGCGCGAACACCGTCGGCCAGCGCGTGCGCGACCTGCATGACCGCGACCGTGCCCGGCCCGGTGCCGACCGGAATGCCGTGCACTGGCGCGAACACGTGCAGGCGCCACGGCGCCCGGCGGATATCCAGCTGGTCGTCGGCGAGCCGAACTACGGTGTCCAGACAGCCACGCCAGCTGTTGTCGTCGAGTTGGTGGCGGAGCACCCGCGCCGGCTCGACGGCTGTCGGCACCCAGTGCGGATAGGTCAACGGTGATCCGTCGTCAACGCGCAGCGTCAAGGCGTGACAAGCTTGCGCCCGACCGCGGACCTCGTCGACGGCGCGCTCGAAATCCGTTGGCTCACCGGCGAATGCGTAGAGCAGGAAATCGTCGCTAGGGACCTTGGCCGACATCCAGTAGAACTGCGCGTCGACCGCCGCCATCCGGGTTGGCATCTCTGCATCCTATGAACGGCGCGGTTTATCCACAGTTGGACCTTTATCCACAGGTGTGGGTTCGCGGACCTGGTTGCGTCGTCGAATGGCGATGGGATTCGCACATGCGTTCGAGTTGGCGAAAACCTCCATCTGGCGGGGTGTTTTCCGGTCAACGCCGAAAAACACAGGTGGGCGACCAATAGAGTTGCGCGAATGGCGAAACACTACGCGACCACCGAAAGCCGCGTCGACGAAGTGGAGATCGGTTTCGAACTGCTCTTGCCGTCCGGCATAGATGGTGTACCGCCTACGACCTTCGTCATCGACGGGATCAAGCTCATCCACAATAAGGCCGCTGGCGAACCACCGAAGATCAGGCTGACGTCTGATCTCCCTGAAGGGGGGTACACCGTCGACTTCCCGCTTGACGCGGTCGTCACCATGATCGTCGAGCCCAGGGACGACGACTGAGTTTTTCGTGATGCCACGAAAAAGAACCTCACCATGCGCACGCCGCAGCGGCGCGGATCTCGTCATCATCCACCGCCGTATAGCGTTCCGTGGTCGCCGGGGCCCTTCATTCTTTACCCGCTCCCGGTCGGGTAATCCTCTGGGCGATATTCCCCGTAGATGCCGCGGTCGTCGCCGAGACACCGCCGCGACTCCAACCGGTCGGAGAGGCCGGTTCCTGACCCTCAGCGGGCCGTAAAGCGACCCGCCTGCGCGGGAATGAAGAGTGTCTGACCCTGACATTCTCTGCTGGAGGCAGGTTGTACCTACCGGGCGTTGAGTGCTACTCCGGTTAGGATCTGCGAAGGCAGGATTCAATCAACGCAACACACATGCAAAGGGGCAAAATGTCGTCACTCTCGCTACATGGAGAACTTTCCTCGTCCGCCGAGGACTCCTTTCCGGTGGTCCCTTTTCGCGACGACTTAGATCTAGGTAAAGACGGAACACAATTGTTCTGGAAGGACGATGAGGGTGTCAGCTACTATGCTGAAGTAGAGGACGGGAAAGTTACTCATCTTTTTTGCACAGATAAATCTGGCGCGCGCATTCCGTCGTTCACTCTTGCCGGCCACGTGAAGAACGAGAATGTATGTTATCTGTGCTGGGTGAAAGACGGTCAAAAGTATTCTTGCACGCCAATACCCTGCGAATATGCGTAGTGTTTCATAGTTCCGAGGTTGCTGTCTGCTTCGCTGGAAGCGCGGCGGAGCGGGCGCCGGAGGCGGTAGATGCGGGGGGATACGCGGCGCGTAAAGGGTGTCATACTTAAACATTTCTCGACATAAAGGAGGCGGCCCGCTACCCCGGAGCAGGTGACGGGCCGCTACAGTTCCTCGCCTCGTTCGTCGTATTCGTCGGGAGGGCCTATTTCATAGCGGTCCATCTGCTCGGCTTCGTCCGCGGCCCGGCCGCGGCAAGCGCGTGGGCGAGTTGGCGTGCCTGCCGCGGTGATCGGATTGTCCGCGTGCAACTGGTGCACTGATATGTGTCGTGTGACTGTGCCGTCGGCGTCCTGGGTGCCGTGCACGTACACCTCGATGTCCATGCTCCATGGCCGGTCGCCCGGATCATCGGCGGGGATGGTGCGCTGCCAGCCGTGGAAGCACCAACACCCCGAAAAACTCCTCAGCGACGACGAAGACGACGACGGGCCGTAATACCCCAGGGCCGCCAGCTAGTCGGTTGAGCCGATGAAACTCAACACCAACTCAGCCACCCGTTCGGGCTGGTCGAGCTGGAGGAAATGTCCGGCATGCTCGACGATGGCCACGTCGCTGCCGTCGGGAAGCGCTCGTCGGGTCCAGTCCGCGAAAGCCGCTGTCATGCAGCCGTCGTCGCGTCCGTGTAGGTAAAGGCTCGGCAGCCTCGGTGGCGATGTCCAGTGCCGGTGCAGTTCGGCGTAGCGCATCGGCGGGCGGGTGTTACGGATCGTTGCCCGATACGGTCCGAGCGCGGCGCGCCAGCTCTCCGCTGTGCCGATCGCGGCGTCGACATGGCGCAGATCCTCTTTCGCGTCGTAACCCGGCGACCATCGTCTCCACAGCCGCGGCAACAACCAGGAGGCGGAACGCTCTGGCAGCCAAGGCAATTGGAAGTACATCATGTACCAGCTGCGCAGTAGCTGAGGGGGAATCTGAGCCAGCAACCGGCCGGCATCGGGAACCCGTCCCCGAAACGCCGCAGCCGGCGGCACGGACATGATCACCGCCTTGGCGAATGGACTGTCTGGCATCGCGGCCAGACCGTTTGCCGCCATCGCACCCCAATCGTGCCCGATCACCACGTCGCGCTCGGTGCCACCGGCCGAGGACCGCACCTGCAACGCATCGGCCATCAGCGCCCCGACGTGATAACTGCCGTCCGAGGGAATCGACGACGGCGCGTAGCCGCGCATGAACGGCGCCACCACCCGCCAGCCCGACTCCGCCAGCCGGGGCGCGAAGTTGCGCCAGCCGTAGGCGGTATCGGGGAATCCGTGCAGGCACAGCGCAATCGGGCCGTCAGGCGGCCCCCACGTCAGGGCCTTCAACTCCACGGCGGGAGCATGTACATCGATCCAGGGTGGTCGGGTCATCACCTGATCCTTCGGGTGGCTGCCTCGTCGCGACTAGTACTGGTCGAAGTCGGAGATCAGCCAGCGATCACCGATCTTGTCGAGCGTTACCCGGACGCTGGAGCCGATATCCACCGGCGGGGCGTCACCGATCCTGACGGTCTGGGTGACGAAGAGCAGGACCACCCCGTGATTCTGGGTCACCGACTCCGATGCCGCCAGGGGCGCGCTGGCGGTCGCGACGACGTGCCGTTCTCTCGCATTGGGAATGAGCTCCTGCTGCGTCCGCTGCGTGTACGTGTCGAGGAAACCGCCGGTCAAGCGCTCCCGCGCGGCCGCCACGTCCCGGTCCACGGTGTCGGACCGGAAGGAAAGCACCGCGACGGCGGAATCCCTTGCAGCCGAGACTGATTGGCTGCGGGCAAGGTCGATGTTGCGAATCGACGAGTCCTTCCACTTCAGCAAGCCGGCGGCCATCGCGAGCAGCAACACCAGACCGGGAAGCAAGCCGTAAACGAGGACACGCGACCAGTTGACGGATTGTGACCGCGTCATGACACGAACACGACGTCGGAGACCTTGGCGGCGTCGCCCATCTTTTGCACGGTGATCCTCATCCGTAGGAACTGCGGCTCCTGCTGTACTTGCGCGGGGTCGGCGGACTTCACCGTCACAGCGACCAGCACCCGGCCCAGGTCGCCGTTCAGCGATTCCAGTCCAGCATCCGTGACGGCACCTAGCGATTTCGACCGCGTCCGCTTGGCGTCGTCGATGTATGACTGCTTCCGGCGGGAGAAGCTGTCGGCGAACTTGCCGGTCGCCGAGTCCAGGATCCGTTGCGCGTCAGCGTCGGCATGCTGGTAGTCCACTGTGCTGAGGTTCACCGCGACCTGCTGAGCCGTTTGCACGAACAGATTGCGCTGCGCCTCGCGGTTTTGGGTCTCGTAGGTCCGGAAACTGAGCCAACCCACCAGCCCTGCCAACACCACTCCCGCGATCAGGCCGGCGATCAGCGCGATCCGTTCAACCTGGGCCGGGGATTGGATCCGCCGGAGGTACACCACGTCTACCGGCGCATCGGCCTCGCCGCCGGAGGTGGCAGCATCGTCTGGCATGTTCGCTCCTGTTCGGCACGTCGGCGCAGATCAACCCGGGTTCAGGCGCCGGTGTTGTCCAACGTACGTGTCGGGCCAACGATCGCGACCGGTGCCCAATATTTCCAGAACGGCATTCCAGTCGTTCACGCGAACGCGTTAACTCTAGTGATGGCCCGCAGCGGTACTGCCCACCCGCGCGCCCGGCGCTGGGCCAAAACCGATGACACCCAGCGGCACATCTTGGACGCGGCCACCGATGCGTTCGGCACGCGCGGTTTCACCGCCGCGACGATGGCCGACGTGGTGGCCGGGTCCGGGACCAGCATCGGCAGCATCTATCAACCATTTCGGCGGCAAAAAGAGCTATTTCTGGCCATCTTCGAGCGGATGGCGCAGGCCGTCGACGCGCGGATAGCCAAGGCATTGGAGCAAGCCGGCCCGGTGGCCCCGCGGCGAGCATTCGAGCTACACGTCCAGGCGTACCTCGAGGCGATGTGGGAGAACCGGCACGCGGCGAGGGTGCTGGTGTCCGGCGACACACCAGCGGGTTTCGAGTACGCTCGCCGCGCTCGGATGACCGCGGCGTTCGGTAGCTAGATGTCGGTGCTGGAGTTGGACAACTCGCCACGTGGACAGCTGCTGCACCGCTGTCCTGGTGTCGATCATGGCCGAGTCGCCGCTGATGGTCGCGGCGTGCGAGGACCCGCACGACGTGACTCCGATCATCAACGCGACGATCGAATGGATCGACCGGCTGACCGGCTAGACGTCAATACATGAGTGGGGACCAGCTGAACTCCACGCTTTGCTAGCGCTCCTCGGGCCAATAGCCTTGCGCGTCAAGGCCATCGTCCCAGGCATCCCAGGTGTCGTGGCGTCGGTCGCGAGGCCGGATGATGCGGCGACGCAACTCCAGCAGCAGCTCCTCGGTCGAGGCGCGCGAGAGCGCTTCGGTGGTGTCGGCATGGGTTCGAGGGGTGGGCGCGGTGGGCCGCAGCTTGACCACCAACGCTTTGGGTTCTCCGCCGGCCAGGATGGTGTCGATGCTGCCGGGTGCCCAGCCGAGCTTGTTTTCGAGCATGGCGTAGGTGCCCGGGCTGGCCTTGCGCACGCCGTTTTCGATGTCGGAGAGGGTGCGCACGGTGAACTGCAGGCTGTTGGCCAGGTCGGTGCGGTTACGGTAGCCGAGCGCTACACGCCGGCTCACGATGTGGTGGCCGAGCCGTTCCAGGGTGCGTCGGTCCATGCGCAGATCATGACTCACCATGGGCGGCAATGTCGAGTCACCGCGCGCAATTTTTTCTACTTGTTACACAGGAGAGCGGAAACTACTTCCTCGGCACTCCCGCCAGATCGGCCCTGACCTGGGTAATCGTGTCCCAGAACAGTTCCTCTACCTTCTCCCGCGACAAGCCCGCCACCTCCACCCTGGGCACCCCGGCCAATTCGCGGCGCACCACCTTGGCCTCCGGCAGAGCGTCGCCGGTCCACCATTCTTGGCGGATGGCGAAGTCGTCGAACCGTTCACCCTCGTCGGTGTGCCGCAGCGCCCCGCGACGCTTGCTGACCGGGACACGCGCCCACCACTCCGCCCGCCAGTACAGGCCGTCGTAGGCCCCCGGCGGGGCACCGGTCTCCCATTCCTCGACCTGAACAGGCTCAACAGGGGCAATGCCGTTGTAGTCACGCGCGAAGTTGTACGCCTCGTCGCGGTCAAGGTAGACCCGTTCGATGCGGTAGGTGTCGCCGCTACCCGCCGTGACCACGTACACCGTCGTCATCGCCACCTCCCGTATCTGCTGGTGCTGGGCCTCAAGTCTCCCACCGCGCGTATGGCTACGTCCGACAAACCGCAGGTCGCGCTTGGGCAACCCGCGTAGCTCTGCCGCGGGTCGCTATCGGTGGTCGCGGTGTGAGCGGAATCACGAGGAAATTATGTCCGCAATATTGATTATTATTCTGTTTAGTTCCTATCATTGCTGTCACGGACGACAGCATGTCACATTCGATGCCGTCTTCAAGTGCGAGCCGCCCCTCGGACTCGCCCTCGGGCTGCAGGCCGCACGCGCGGGGAGGCCGTCAAGGTAGGCGTCCGCTGGCTCGAATGGGGTCGCGGCACAGAGCCGAGGCACTGGGAAATGGAGATGGCAATGAAAGACAGGAAGAAGCTGATCATCGGCGTCGTGGCCGGTGGGCTGATGATGCCAGACCGCCATCGGTATTCGATGATGCCTACAGCGAGAAGAATGTCATGAGCACGAGCTATCGCCATGATTCAAAGCCGCTGTGGCAAGTCGATCAAGCATTGCGAGAGCTGCCCTACAGCAGCCTGGTACCGGGTCCTATTCCGCATTACCACGGCGTCGAACACCTTGCCTACCTTAAGGCGGTGGCGATATGGCTGGAGAAGTTGGCCAAGACGCAGTGGCAATACATGGGAGCGTGGCACCCGGACGACTACCCGGAGCCGACGCCATGATGAACGTCATTTTGCGTGGCCTGCTGTTCGGCGGCGCGGCGCAGGCCGGGGTGGCTCACAGACGGCTCGATGTGCTGACGTACCGACGCTGCCAGCCGTGGGGGTAAGGCAATGAACTTGCGGCTGGACTTCCGTGAGCTCGGTTGAGCCAGCCTAACCGTCTCGAAAGATAGCATCCACCGCGCGTTGCGCGGTGAGGAGTAACCCAACGCGAGGCCTCGGCACCGAGCCGGGGCCTGGTGCCTCACCCCGAGGAGAACCCAGTGAAGGACATCATCTGGCTGTCGCCGAGTTTGGCCGCGGGCGCTATCGCCGCCCGGCTCGTGGTCTTCTTCAAAAGGCGTCCGCAGATCCGCTCCCGTCGGGGCCTGAAACTTACGGTCCCCTCGCGGCCCTATACCCCATCTATACGGTTATGCGCGCTCGGCCGTCATGTGCATGTCAAGTGTGCCCTGGCACGCGCCGCTCAGGATCTCGGTGTGCATGGTGCCGGAAAGTGACCCGTCTGGTTGGGGCGTGTAGCGGGTTTCGCCGCGGGCCGGATTCCATTGGATCGTGGTGTCGGGCATCATGCAGTCCCATTGAAAATCGGTGACTTGCGTCCAGGACGACCCGTCCCAGGTGAATTGAACCGGTTGCGGAACCGTCGGGTTCCTCGGCGGAGGGCCGCTAATGATCGTGGCAATGCACTTTCCGCTCGTACAGCTCGACCGGAACCCATAGGTATCGGTGTACTGCACCTCAGCCTGACTGGCCGCCACGCTAGTCCCATCCTTGGGACCAACGATGAACGTGATCGCGTACTCGCCGTTCCAGGACGGAGGGTCGGCAGAGGCAGTTGGGGGAAGCGACAGGGCGATCGCGAGCGACGCGGCGCACAAACCGACGAGACTGCTCAGACGGTCTGGGGCCATCGGTTTCTCCTCTCGGCCCGCAACGGCTTTGGAACTAGGATGCGCCGTGACAATCTTGGATGTATATGCCCGACCTATAGGTTATTGCCGATGAACTGGGTGCCGTCCAACATGAAGCTGCCGGACAAGATCGAACCCGGCTCGCCGGGCCCGGCGTCGGTGCTTCGGTTGAAGCTCTCGATGTGCGAGTTCGGAAATACCGAGGTGTAGAACGTCGCCGCCGCCTCCAGGTTGTGGTCGAACCACAGTGAGGGCGTGATCGGGGGCATGGCCGCCTCCTAGTTGTTGGTCTTGGTCGTTATTGGACTTTGTGGCAAGGGTCTACCGGATAGACCCAGGCGACGGCAAAAACTCACCGGCATCCCCCGACGCGCCGCTGCCACCTGCCCCCGGTATCGAAGTTGGATAGCCCACCTCGGTAACGTCAGGCGGATACCACGCCTGGCGACGACGCGGGCCGCGCAGCGGGCTGAGGAGGAGCCGGGCAATTAATCCCGGCCGAGGAGAAGCCCGTGACTACCGTGAGCAGCACGCCACACACTGTCGAGTTTTCCGGTGTTCAGGGGCTCACCCTGGTCGCCGACGAGTGGAATCGCGGCGTCGACGCGGCGGCCGGTCGGCCAACGATCCTCATGCTGCACGGCGGCGGCCAGAATCGGTTCTCCTGGAAGAACACCGGCCAGGTCTTAGCCGACGCGGGATTTCACGTGGTCGCGCTGGACAGCCGCGGTCATGGCGACAGTGATCGGGCGCCCGACGCCGACTACGACGTCGAGACGTTGACCGCTGACGTGATGCAGGTTCTCGATGCCATCGGCAGGCCGGTAATTCTGATCGGGGCGAGCATGGGCGGGTTGACCGGCATTCTCGTCGCGGATCGGGCCGGACCAGACCGAGTCACGCGGTTGGTGCTGGTCGACGTCGTGCCGCGGTTTGAGAAGAACGGGAGCGCTCGCATCCGCGAGTTCATGTTCAGCGGTCTCCATGGGTTCGGCTCGCTCGAAGAGGCCGCTGATGCCGTCGCCGCGTATCTGCCGTATCGGACCAGGCCGCGCAGCCCGGAGGGGTTGAAAAAGAACTTGCGGCTGCGCGACGGCCGCTGGTACTGGCATTGGGACCCGGCGTTTATGACCAAGCCGGGCGACGACCCGCAACTGCGCACCGAAAAATTCGAGCAGGCCGCGGCCGACTTGACGATTCCGGTGCTGTTGATCCGCGGCAAGCTCTCCGACGTCGTCAGCCCGGAAGGTGTGCGGCACTTTCTGGACACCGTGCCCAACGCGGAGTTCGTCGAACTGTCCGATGCCGGACACACCGCGGCTGGTGACGACAACGACGCCTTCAGCAACGTCGTGGTGACGTTCGTGACGCGCTCGGCATGACCCGATCCGCGTAGGCCGCCAGGGCAGCCGGTTGTGACGTGATGACCCCGATATAGCCATCGGGCCGAACCAGCACCGCCGCAGCGTCTTTCACGTTGTAGGCATCGTGTATGTGGTGATCCGCGTCGACTAGATCGCTGCCGATGTGGTGGGACTGCACGCCGGGACGGTCAAGCGTCGGTGCGGTTGACCCGAATCTCAGCAGTGTCCAATGCGGTCCGGCGTAGCAGCTGAACAGGCGCACCGGCCGGCCGTCGTGTAGGCATGGCGCGTCGGGTGCCCGATCACCCGCGGCCAGAGTGCTACTGGAGCCGTCGTCGAGCGTCAACGGCCCACCTCGGTAGCTCAGGTCGAGTTGACGGGTTTCCTCGCCGCGCTCGAATGCGTCATCGGCGCCGCTGACGTGCTTCTCCAGCAGCTGCGTGCTGATGCCAAGCACCCGCGCGGCGACCGGCAGCCGCTCTGCTTGGTAGCTGTCGAGTAGGTCGTCGGGCACCCCGTCGAGCACTGCGCCGAGCTTCCAGCCCAAGTTGTAGCCGTCCTGCACACCGGTGTTGAGGCCCTGACCGCCGGTCGGCGGATGCACGTGCGCGGCGTCGCCGGCGACAAAGACCCGGCCGACTCGAAACTGCTGCACCATCCGAATGTTCGGACGCCAGATCGTGACCCAGGTCAGTTCGCGCAGCCGAATGTCGGTGCGCCCCGAGACGGCTTCAAGCGTGTGCTGCAGACCGTCGAGGGTGCAAGGTATGCCCGCAGCGCTGGTGCCGACCACGAAGGTGTCGTCGCCGCCGGCCAGCGGAGTAAAGCCGAAGTACGTGTGCCCCTCAAGCATCCAGCCGTGCCCGTAATCGTGGTCGAGGCCATCGACGCGCACATCGGCCAGCAGCATCGTGATGTCGTCGTGGGTCTCGCCGACGAACGGCACCGCGAGTTGACGGCGCACGGTACTGCGACCGCCGTCGGCGCCGACCAGGTACGCCGCGCGCAGGGTCCGTCCGCGTTCCAGCCGCGCAGTCACGCCGTCCTGGTCCTGCTCGAACCCGGCCAATCCGGTGTTGAGCACAACCTCAACTCCGTGACCGGCCAGCCGCGACCGCAGGATCTGCTCGGTCCGCCACTGCGGCACAAACCACACGTTGGGGTACGGCACATCGGGACGCGGGGCCACCGGCTCGACCATCCGGCGCTCCCATACCACTCGGTCGCCGTCATAGATCCGGGTGACCGGTGCCGGCATGCCGGCGGAAATCACCTCGTCGAGAACTCCGAGATCCTCGAACACCTCCAGCGTGCGCGGCTGTATGCCGTCGCCGCGTGATCCGAGCGAAAACCGATCCGCCTTGTCGACAACCCGCACGCGGACGCCTCGGCGGGCCAAGTCCAGCGCCAACGCGAGCCCGGTCGGTCCTGCCCCCACGACCAGCACGTCTACCTCCATGCTGCCTCCATTGCTGAATTGACTTTCACTGAATTTTGATTCAGTCTCGGCGATGTTAGCTTTTCTGTCAAGGAGGCCACCGGAGGTGAAACGCACCGAACAGGCCGCGAGCACCGAGGCGGCGCTGAAGGAAGCGGCACGGCGTGTGTTCGCGCGTCAGGGATACCTGAACACCAAGATCACCGACATCACCGCCGAAGCCGGCCGCGCCGCCGGATCGTTTTACAACCACTTCACCGGGAAGGAAGAGCTACTCACCGCACTGCTGACCGACGCGTTAGCGGAAAGTGACGCAGCGATTTTCGCGCCGGACTTCCAACACCGCGCAGACTTCAGCGACCGCGACGCCGTTCGCTGGCACATCGCGAACTACTGGCGGTTCTACACCCGCCACGGCGTCGAACTGACCGCACTGCGGCAGGCTGCCCAGGTCAACGCCGAGTTCGGGGCACAGCTGGAAGCGATGGTGGCCGGGAACCTCGACCACATCAGCGATCATTTGGACCCTATCGCCGAAGCTGGACGTAGCCTGCCGGGGCCGCCCGAGCTGGTGTTACCCATGTTCGTCGCACTGCTCGACGGGTTCAGCTACCGCTGGCAACTCAACGAAGGCCGGTTCGGCGGTCGACGCGTCGACGACGACGAGGCGATCGACACCTTGACCGAGTTCATCTACCGCGCCCTCAACGGCTGCCCCGGCAAGTAGCCAACCGGGCTAGCCCTCCGGTTTCTCCGCGTGCCCGCCGAACTGTTTGCGCATCGCCGACAGCGCCTGGTTGGCGAAGTCATCGAGACGGCGGGAGGCGAACCGGGACTGCAGCGCGGTGGTGAGCACCGGCGCGGGAACTCCTTCGTCTATCGCCGCGATGGCAGTCCACCGGCCCTCCCCGGAGTCGGAGACCCGCCCGGTGAACTCCTTCAGATCGGGCGATTGGTGTAGCGCGATCGCGGTCAGGTCCAACAACCAGGAGCCGATGACGCTGCCGCGCCGCCATACCTCGGCGACATCGGGGATATCGATATTGTATTGGTAGAACTCGGGATTCGACAGCGGAGCGGTCTCCGCGTCACCTTCTCCCTTTTTCACGCGGGTACCGATGTCGGCGTTGCGAAGAATGTTCAGCCCCTCGGCGAGTGAGGCCATCATGCCGTACTCGATGCCGTTGTGCACCATCTTGACGAAGTGCCCCGCCCCGGAAGGCCCGCAGTGCAAGTACCCCTTCTCCGATTGAGCGACCTCACCGTCTCGACCGGGGGTGCGCGGCGCCGCCTCCACGCCGGGTGCGACGCTGGCGAATATCGGCTCCGCGTGCGCGAATGCTTTGTCGTCGCCGCCGATCATCAAGCAGTAACCGCGCTCCCGACCCCACACACCGCCGCTGGTGCCGCAGTCCAGTAGCTGAATCCCGCGCTCGGACAGGAGCTGGGCGTGTCGGATGTCGTCGCGGTAGTAGGTGTTCCCGCCGTCGATCACGATGTCGCCCGATTGCAGCGTGTTGACCAGCTCCTTAATTGCCTCGGTGGTGATATCGCCGGCGGGCACCATCACCCAGACGATGCGAGGCTTTGTGAGCTTGTCGACCAGTTCGGACAGCGACGACACCCCGGTGATCTTGTCTTCACCGGCCATCGCCTTGACCGCGTCCGGATTGTGGTCGTACACAACGCATTCGTGCCCGGCATCTACCAACCGGCGGACGATGTTCGCGCCCATCCGGCCCAAGCCGATCATCCCTAGCTGCATGTTGTCCTGTTCTCCTTAGTGGTGGTTGTCGACTAGCCACGGCTGTTGCCAGCCGCGATGACCGCGTAGCAGTTCGCGTGCCGCGTCCGGCCCCCAGGAGCCGGGTTCGTAGCGGTGGATCTTGCCGGGGTTGTCCAGCAGCGGCTGCACGATGCGCCAGGTTTCTTCGATGCCGTCCTCGCGAGCGAACAGTTGATGATCCCCGGTCAGCCCCCCGTGCAGCAGCCGCTCATAGGGGGTGAGCGGCTCGCCCAAGTCCTGCATGAACGAAGAATCCAGGTGCAGGTCGCGCCAGCGATTACCGTCTATCGCGGTCAGCTGCAGGCGCAGTCCGGGATCGGGGTCGATCCGTAGCACAATCTGGTTGGGTTCGGCCCGCCTACGGTCGGGCAGGAAAGCCAACGAGGGGACGCGGTGGGTGAACAACCGCACCTCGGTGACTCGTTCGGCCAGTGCCTTGCCCGCCCGCAGAAAGATTGGCACCCCGGCCCATCGCCAGTTGTCGATCTCCACCCGCAGCGCGACGAAGGTCTCGGTCGCAGAACGCTTGGCCACCCCGTCGACGTCGGTGTAACCGCGATATTGACCCCGCACGGAGCGGTCCGGGTCCACCTCCGGTATCGCGCGCAAAACGTCAGCCTTTTTGTCGTTGTAGTCGTCTGCGCTCGGCCCGACCGGGGGCTCCATCGCAACTCCCGCGAGCACCTGTAGCAGATGGTTTTGCACGACGTCGCGCAACGTACCGACCGCGTCGTAGAACTTGCCCCGATCGTCGACGCCGAAGTCCTCGGCCATGGTGATCTGAATTTCGGAGATGCTGTGACGATCCCACAACTCAACCAGCGCCAGGTTGCCGAAGCGCAGATATTCCAGTTCGACGACCGGTTCCTTGCCCAGGAAGTGGTCCACCCGGAAGATCTGGTCCTCGTCCAACACCGCACGGAGCCGGTCGTTGAGATCGCCCGCGGACTTCAGGTCGTGACCGAATGGCTTTTCCACTGCGACGCGGGAGTGCTCCAGCAGCCCGGCCTTGCCCAGGTTCTCCACGATCGGCGCGAACAGCGACGGCGGCATTTCCAGGTAGTACAGGCAGTCGCGCTTTGCGCCGATCCGCTCGGCCAGCGCGGCGTACAGCGCGGGGTCGGTGACGTCGCCGCGCAGGTAGGACAGTCGGTTTGCGAACCGGTCGAACACCTTGTCATCGATTTTTTCGCCGGCGTCTGCGATCGCTTTGCGGGCCCGGTTGACCAATTCCTCTTTCGCGATGTCGTCGCTGGCCACCCCCAAGACCGGACACTGCAGCAATTCCCTGCGCTCCAGGCGGTACAGGGCTTGGAAGGTCATCTTGCGTGCCAGGTCGCCGGTAATTCCAAAGATCACCAGCAGATCTGACGCGCTATCGCCGGATTCGGCCAATCGGGACCTCCACGAAAAATCGACTATCAGCTCCGGCTCAACACTTGCAAAATGCGCTTAACTCGATCCCGCCGCGGCCAGCTTCAACCCTAAACACTGCGGTTCGGCCCGACAACTAGTAGCCGAGCAAATGCGTAACCGCTTACTCAAAGCGGGCAAACACCAGCCGTTCGGTGAGGCTGGCACAACAAGTTGCCGGAGATTTTCGGACTGTCCTCTCGCAGTTGACCTTTCGCTTGCCTGCTGGCCACCCAGGAACGTCAAGGTGGCTGGTTGCGCCGCTGATCTGGCACTGTCGCTGCGGAAGACAAGACAGATCAGGGAAGATGCGTGGCATGCATGACCATCTGTTGATCGCGGTCTACGCGCTGGCCGGCGTCGCGGTGATCGAAGCCGCCGCCCTGGGCGCCATGTGGGTGCTGGTGACCCGCACTCGCCGCGAAGCCGACGCACTACGGCTTCACGCCGACAACCGCAGTTGGCTGCTCTCCAGCGGTCGAGAGGCGGTCAAGACCGTCTGGCAGACCGCGAACCTGGTACGCAAGGAGGGGTTCGGCGCCGCGGTGCGCAGCTCGATCGAGGATCTCGCGGATTGGGCGGAGGTGGAGCGCCCGGATCTGGCCCGGGTCACTCCGGACGGCAAGGTGGCGATTCTGTTCTCCGATATCGAGGAGTCCACCGCTCTCAACGAGCGGGTCGGCGACCGGGCCTGGGTGAAGTTGATCGGTGAGCACGACAAGCTGGTCCGCACGCTGGTCAAGCAGCGCTCCGGGCATGTGGTGAAAAGCCAGGGTGACGGATTCATGATCGCGTTCGCTCGGGCCGAGCAGGCGGTGCGCTGCGGCATCGACATGCAGGACGCGCTACAGAAGGATGCACAACGAAAGCGGCACAACGGGTTTCGGGTGAGGATCGGAATCCACATGGGCCGATCGGTACGCCGCGGCGACGACCTGTTCGGCCGCAACGTCGCCATGGCGGCGCGCGTCGCTGCCCAAGCCGGTGGCGGGGAGATTTTGGTGAGCGATACCGTGCGAGACGCCCTCAGCGACTGCGAGGACATCTCTTTCGACGACGGCCGCGACGCCGAATTGAAGGGGTTCGCCGGCACCCACCGCCTCTACGCCGTCGCCGCCTGATGCTGAAGCCGATTGCCCGGCTTTCCCCCGCGAGCGCAAGGTGCCCCCACCTCAGGCGTACCGGACCGCATCGTCGCCTGGCTTAGGCCTCGCCCGCCTCGGCCAGGCGCTGGTGCAGCCGGTCCCGGATCTCGTTGGACGTGTAGGCCTTGCGTCGCCGCTGATCGCGGACCACCAGCACTCCCCCGGCTGCCACCCCGACGACACCGGCCAACCCCAGCAACTTCCAAATCGTGCGCATGGGCTCAGGTTATTCGCGAGTGCATCCCGGCAACGGCGGTATGTGCATATGGTGCGGTGGTGGAAACACATACGGTGAGCCTCGATCGCGCGCTGGACGAAACCCGAACCGGCGACGTCTGGCTGTTTCGCGGCCAGTCGGGACCGGACCGTGCGATCCAGACCCTGTCGAACAGCCCGGTCAACCACGTCGGCATGACGGTGGCGATCGAGGATCTGCCGCCGTTGATGTGGCATGCCGAGCTCGGCGACAAACTGACCGATGTCTGGACCGGCACCAACCACCGGGGTGTGCAACTCAACGACGCCCGGCAAGCCGTCGAGCGGTGGCTGACTCGCTACGGGCAGCGATGCTGGTTGCGTCAGCTGAGCCCCGACGCGGACCGCGAGCAGGAAAATCGGCTGCTGCGCGTCATCGCCCGGATGGACGGCACCCCGTTTCCGTCCACGACCCGGCTCACGCTGCGGTGGCTGCGCGGTCAACTCCCGACTAGGTACGACTGGGTGCGTGGAATCCCATTCTTAGACAGCAGGATTCGTGAATCGACGCGGCGGCGCAGGGCGCAGCAGCGACAGGGCCGCTTTGAGTCCGCGTATTGCGCAGAGACGGTGGCAGTCACCTACGAAGAGATGGGGCTGATCGAGACCGAGAAGCGTTCCAACTGGTTTGACCCCGGCAGGTTTTGGAGCGGTGATGACCTTCCGCTTGTGGCGCCTTACCGGCTGGGCAGCGAAATCGCTGTCGTCGCAGACTAATCGATGCTAGTGGCACAAGTTTGCTTGTGCCGCCCTCGCCATGTCCAACAAGTTCTGATACGACGCGTTCGGGTACGTCCAGTGCTTGGCGACGTCTTCTGGCGAGTGCCCGGCCTGCAGTTGCTGGCACATCGCGTGGCCGCTGCCCAGCAGGTATTGCCCCGACGGCTCAGTCACCATATACCCATGCTGGCTCAGCTGGTCCAGATAACCGGCCTCGTCGGCGTGCGCCATCGGAGCGCCACATAGGCTCGCGACGGTGGCCGCTGCCGTAATGAAGAGAAGCCGCGTGGCCCTCACCGGCGGGTTCCCAAGGCTCGGACCAGTCGGCGCCGACAACAAAGGGGCTCAGGCTCACACTGAGCGCACGCCCGTCTGCTCATTGCTTTCCTCTCGACTGCGCAGATGCTACGGGCTGACCGGTGAGTTCGCAGACCTAAATCCGAATGAGAGAACAGCACAGCGTGGTTCTCTCGGCAGTGAGTGCGCCTACGGCCACCACCTGACGGAGCTTTCATCCGCCTCCAAGCGTAGAACCGCACGAGGACGAACGACAAGATCGCAATCTTCGAAACCGGTTGCGATGACGTCACTTTGACGTCACTCAGGCAGGTTGGACACCTCGCTCCAAGGCGGAATGCCGCGAAGGTCGGGCGCTGGCCGCGCCTCGCGCAAGCTCCTTAGCTTCGATGGCGGCGGCCTTGTCGTTGATCACCGCCCGCTCGTATTCGCGGCGGTAGAACTCGGCGACGATGAGCCGGCCCATGCGGGTGCACCACTCGATGACCGCCTCGTCGTCGCTGGCGTCAGCACCGGCGAGCAGGACCGACTGCAGCCATTCCAGTTCGGCGGCGTCGAGCTGTGCTAGCGGCCGGCCCGGTTCGGTGTCGGTGAAGTCGACGCGTGCGCCGGTCGTAACTGTCACCAGCCGGGCTAGCAGGGCGTCGGACACCGAGGCGGCCCACCGCGCCAGGCCTGCTTGCCGCGACTGCGACAGCTGCCCGCAGACGCCGAGCAGCGTGGCGGCGGCCTCTTCGGGCAGATCGTCGACGGGGGGATGGGCCATCGTTGTCCTCCTCGTGAAGTATTCGGCGCGGGCGTCGTCTTGGATTGGAGCGGGACACCTATGACACGCAGCCCAAAGGGCAGCGGTTCGAAGTCAGCACCGTCGGCCCATACCAGCGGGTGCAGCCCTAGGCATGCCGGGCCGCATCTGGGCGTCGCAAGCAAGCGGGCTGCGGCGGCCGCCTCGCAGAGGTCGTCCAAAAGCTGATCTGAGTGCCTAGGTCGCGGCGGTAGCGTCCGCCCTGCTGTTTCTAACCTGAGGCCGACTGGGCATTCACCCGGCGTTTCCTCAGATCGGAGTCCAGGTGCCGTTGTTCCAGAATCCCCACCCGTTGGCAGTCCGGTTCCACGTCAAATTAGCCCCGGGTGCCCACGGCGGTGGAGGTGGCTGCGGCGATGCCCACGGCGGCGGAGGGCCCCAGGGTCCGAAGCCCGCGGGAGCAGACGGGCCTCCCGAGCGTTGCCAGTCGTGGCAGTGATTCCAGTCCCAGTCCGAGACGGGGGCCCGGCCCGGGTCCCATTGATCACCAGGGCACCAGTGATAGCTGGGCGAAGGGGCCGGCGCCGCCTCGGCCCAGGGGTCGGGGCCGTCGGCCAGTCCGAAAACGGACAACGCCAACCCGCCACTCACCAGCGCGGTCGTCGTCCGCCGAGCCGACGGTCTGGCCTGCCTGATAGTCGCCATCTCCCAAGAATTTCCCTTAGCCGGAATCCAGGCAAGTAGCGGGTCAGCCAGGACCCCTAAACCGCCCGTCGCGCAGGAGGCGGCACCCAAGCTTGCAACGCTTTGCGACCAATCAACTGGCAGCCGTGGGTGAAGGCCAATTGCTTGGCCGCCTGTGTGAATTCCTGGTTGCTGACGACAATGCTCTTCGTGCATCCGTGGTGGCGTGCGCCGGAAACAACCTGCTGAACAGCCGCGACGCCGACGGAGTTGCCGTGGCGCTTGCACTGGATCGCCACCGACTTACCGTCCTTTTCGGCGATCAGGTCGACGCCGTAGTCGCCACTCACCGGTGTGAACGTGACCCGCCAACCGGCTCGGCGCAGGCGGGCAGCGACGTAGTCCTCAAACTCCGTCCCGGTCATGCCGTCAATCGCCGTCATGCTCGCGTCGAGGGGCGGGCGCCGCCTGGCCTCACGTGAGAGCAACATAGCGAGAACCAGACCGACGACGGCTCCGACCAAGCCGATCCGGACGCTGTGGCCGACGAAGCCCGCCAAGAGCCCGAAGTAGAGCGGAAGGAAAACATAAGCAATCTTCATGCTGGAAGTAAGGCTCGTGAGCTGAGAAGGCTTGATGCGGCGGGGTTTAGCGAGGACGCCCAGTGCATGAGCTGATGATAAAGATGGTCAACGACAATCATGCACTTCTTCGGCTGCCTACACGTTAAAAGCGGAACTCGACCAACGTCGCCGTCCGACTCTTCGCCGATCGTCAAACTCCGAACTTGGCGCGGGCCTCGTCTGTGACCGGAGTGAACAGGTTGACAAGGTTTCCATCTGGATCCCGGAATAACAGCGCGCGGTTACCCCACGGCATGGTTGTCGGCTCTGTCACGACCTCGACTACGCGCTCGCGCAGCCGCGCGTACTCGGCGTCCACGTCCTCGACAATGAACTCCACTATCACGCTCCGGTTGGCTCCCGGCTCGGCGGATCCGTCTCCGAACAGCGGCACGGTCTTGTCGCTGCCAATGGCCAGCGTGCCAACCGGAGTCGGAATCTCGGCGAAAAGCTCGTTCCCCCATACCGCGGAGACTTCGGTGACCATCTCGTAGAAATCGACCAGCCGATTGACGTCGGCCGTGATGATGCGGGTCGAAACGAACTTCATGAAAACCCCCATGTCCATGTCAGTGCGCGGCTTGTGCAAGGCATGCTAAGCACCCCCTCCGACAACCAAGGCTGCAACGTTGCTCACGGGTTCGCGGCCACGCTGATCAGTGCCCGGCTGTGCCACTAGGCGTTGAAGCGGAGCGTGACCTCCCAGAGAGAGGAACGACACACAGAACACCGCGACAAAATCGTCCAGCGCGTCAATGGGTTTCGGCTACATCAGACGGCGATGTACCTCGAAAGCCAAACACAGTTCGGCGACATCCCTCGGCCGCGAAAGGGATCGCCCGGTACGTTTCTCGATCCGACGCAACCGCGCGAAAGGTTTGTCATGCCAACGAAAACCGAATACGTGGAGGGCACCCCGAACTGGGTCGACGTGCAGACCACCGATCAGTAACCGTCCGTTTGTTGGAGGTCACACACCGACGGCGGCTCCGCCGCGGAACAGACGGGGGTCGCCGAGCCGCTGACCACCGTCGATCGCGATGGTCTCACCCGTCATCCAACTCGCTGCGTCAGACACGATGAACGCGATGGCCGCGCCGATATCCTCGGGTGAGCCGATCCGGTTGAGCGGTGTGGTTGCGGCGACCTGCAGTTCGTTTTCCTTCCACAGCGCCTCGGCCAGTTTGGTCCGCACCACGCCCGGCGCGACTGCGTTCACCCTGATCTCGGGCGACAGCTCGAGCGCCATCTGCTTAGTGATGTGGATCAGGGCCGCTTTGGAAGCGTTGTACAACCCCAGGTTCGGTTCGCATCCCATGCCGCCGATGGACGCGGTGTTGACCACGACGCCGCCGTGCTCGGCCATCCAGGCGCGCGCGGCCACAGATGTCCACAGTATCGGCGCCCAGAGGTTCACATCGAACGTCTTGGCGAACCGGGCGTGGTCTTGGTCGATGACCGGGCCGTATGCCGGATTGGTTCCGGCGTTGTTTATGAGGATGTCGACACTGCCGAACCGCTCGAGGGTGATGCCGATGCAGCGCCGCGCTGCCTCCTCGTCGACGGCGTGCGCCGCGACGCCCACCGCCGACCCGTTCACCTGCATGGCAGCGGCGTCCGCGGACTCCTGGGAACGAGATGTCAGCACGACGTTGCCGCCGGCCGCTGCGATAGCTTGTGCGGCGGCTAACCCGATGCCGCGCGAGGCACCGGTGACGATCGCGGTCCGGCCGGTCAGGTCCAGTCCGGGGTTCGAAGGTAGTTGATGTTGTGGTGTCATTTCAGGCCACGCTCACCTTTCTTCGCGGGTTGCACGCACGCGGGCGTGCCGGTCGGGTACTTGCGAAGTTCCTACGGGCGATTGCCCGCTTATGCAACCTTCCGGCATGTTCCAAAACTCCTGATATCGAAGGGAAACTGTTGTGGTTCAGCGGTTCTGGCCCCAGCCGGAGTGCAGTGGCGTACGCATCACATCCTCGAGGCGTTCAGATCAGCGCAACGGGGGACCCCACTGGACCTGTTCGCGCAGACGGGTCTTGAGCAGTTTGCCCGAGGCGGTGCGCGGCAGTGCCTCGTTGACCACCACGGCGTACTGGGGAACCTTGAAGTCGGCGAGATGCCCGCAGCAGTGCCCGATGACGGCCGCCAGATCCACCTGTGCACCATCGGTGTAGAGGACGGCGCCAACCTTCTCACCCATGACATCGTCTGGGACGGCGAGGACGGCGGCGTCGGCGACACCCGGCGCTGCCAGCAGCACACCTTCGACCTCCACGCTCGAGACGTTCTCCCCTCCGCGGATGATGATGTCTTTGACCCGGTCGATGATGTGGACGCGGCCCGCGTCGTCGACACGCACAACATCCCCGGTGTGCATCCATCCGTCGACGATCGTGGCGGCGGTGGCCTCTGGGCTATCCCAGTACCCGTTGGTGACATTGGCTCCGCGGGCTACCAGTTCGCCGACGCGCGAGTCGTCGGCGATCGGATCGATGCCTAAGTCGACGGCCGGGACAGCGTAGCCAACCGAGTCGGCGTGCTCGACCACATCGCTGTCGGGCAGCACGGTCATCAGCGATGCCGTCTCTGTCATGCCGTAGCCGTTCATCACCGTCGCTGCGGGGAAAGCCTCCTTCAGCGCATGCACCAACGAGGGTGCAATCGGTGCACCGCCGTAGGCCAACCACCGCACGCCGGACACGTCCGCGCCCGGAAAGGCCTTGTTCCGCAACAACAACGAGTACACAGCCGGTACGGAAACCAAGAACGTGATCCGCTCGACGGACAGCAGGCCGGCCAATGTCGGGAGGTCGAGCGCAGGCATTATCACCGAGGTACCGCCGACGTACAAGGCGGTCAACAGCTGCGAATTACAGCCGGTCACGTGAAACAGCGGCACGCAGATCAGGGTGCGCAGCCCCTCGCCCACATCGTTCGGTACCCCGAGACAGCGGATCATGTTCTCCGCGTTGGTAAGAAATGCTTTATGCGTGGTCGGCACGCCCTTCGGATGCCCGGTCGTGCCCGACGTGTAGAAGAGTGCGGCCACGTCGTCGGCACCGAGGCCCTCCTCGACGTACGAGTAACCGTCGGGCAGCGCGGCATCGGCCGTGAGGTCCACCCGCACCCCGGCGTCGGTCAGGACGAATTCCACCTCCGGTCGCGTCGACCGAGTGTTGACCGCCACCGCGATCCCGCCGGCCATCACCGTGCCCCAGAACGCCAGCACCCAGTTCACTCCGGCCGGATAACGCACCGCCACACGATCACCACGTCGCAGTCCAGCGGCTCGAAGCCCCCCGGCGACTCGCGCGGCACCGTCCCACAACTGTCGGTAGGACAATCGATCGCCGCCGACTTCGGCCACTGCCTCGCTGTCGGGTCGGCTTTCTACATGTGACCGCAGTACATCCAGCAACGTCGGCGGCAGGTCGTCGAAGCGTGGGATGCCGTTGTCGTCGCGCGAAATCCCCGTACGCGGAAACGGGTTGTCAGTGCGCGGAATCTCCACGATCATTCCGTTCATTTCGTCACCTCGATGCAGCAGCGAGGGTTGTCGACCACTCCCCGCGCTGCGAGATCACGGGTGTGTCGCTGGGGCCGCGTACGGTTTCGACTACTGCCATCGTTTTTCCTTCCGGTTATGACGGGGGCGATCTCTGAATCGGACGAATCGCTAACTGCTCGGCTGAGCGAGAGCGTGCGCCACCGCTCGGTAGGCGTGCCGGTTGCACATCATCCCCAGATGACTACCGGGAACCTCGACACAGTCGGCATAGTCGGCGACACACGACGACCAGCGCACCACTCCATCGGTGCGCGAGAAAATCGAGGTCATCCTGACCCGGTCCGGAACAGCCATCTTGAAGGCCTGGGACGGCGCGCAGGTGCAACCGGCCGCGAGGCAACCCAGAGCGGCTCGCTGCGGATCGCCAGTGTGCAGCACGGTCTGCGCGGTGACGGCCGCCCAGTGGCTCAGCGCCGACACATCCAGGGGATCTTCGAGTCCGGTGCCCATGGCGACCACATGTGATACCAGGTTTGGATGCCGTGCGGCTAATGAGCGTGCGTAGTGCCCGCCGCGGCTGTGCCCGATGATCGCGACTCGCCTACCGCTACGGTCGTGCGCACCGACGAGCCGGTCGACCATGCGCCGGTCGAAGGTGGCGAAGCAGCCGGAGTTGAACCAGATCCCACATTGGATTGGGCGATATCCGATACGCCGCAAGAACAGAGCGAGCAACGACAGCGAACTGTCGCCAGCGAGAAAACCCGGCAGCAGAAGGACGCTCCGGCCGTCTCCGCGCGGCACGCCACGTCCGCGTATCACCGGGTCGGCTACCAGACGGGCGAGTTCGCCGTACCAACGTAATTCGAGCAGCGGATGTCCGAACTCGGCTGATGTCCCGGCCGCGACTACCGGCAGCGGTTCCGGCTGTGAGCCGGTCGGGTCGAAATGGGGGTGATTCATGCGAGCATCGCACGGACGTAGGTACCGGGGGCCTCCGCAAGGGCCGGCGTATTCACTGAACCCAGGGTCGTGGGTGCCGGACGGGTTGTCGGGGTGCATTCCTGGATCCATTGATTCCAGTGGTCCCACCAGCTACCTGGGTTGTCGGTCGACTCAGCCAGCCACTGCTCGGGATCCGGCGTTGACGACGTACCGGTGCGGTAGCTGGCCTTCGGATTGCCGGGTGGGGTCGCGACAGCGACCGCGTGCCCACCGCGAGCCAGCACGAACGTCGTCGATCCACCGAGCAGGGCGCGGGTGCGGTAGCAATCGGGCCAGGGCGAGATGTGGTCGGTCGATGCGCCCAGTACGTAGGTGTCCACCGTGACGTTGCGCAGGTCGATCGCCTGGTCGAGTACCCGCACCTTCCCGGCGGCGAAGCCGTTGCCCACCACCATCTCGAGGAGATCCACACCCAACTGCAACGCCAGGTTGGTTTGGTCTGCGGCCCAATACAGCAACGGCTCAGCCGGCGGTTGCTGACCGAGCAGATAGTCGTTCACGACATTGGCCCAGATCCCGTCGTTGGGTCGAAGCCAGGCGAAGGTCACAGCGCTGTTTTTGCCGTCGAAGAACCCATCTTTGGTGGCGCGCGCGATCGCTCGTTTTGCCACCTTTCGATCGATCAGCGCGCCTTGCGGTCCGCCCCGCTCGAAGTCGACAACGGTGATCGCCAGCGTCAGTGTCGCTAACCGCGCCTGCCGCCCGGTGGCCGCCAGATAGCCGGCCACGGCGACAGCGAGTTGTCCTCCCCCACATAGCCCGAGCAAGTGGGCGCGATCGCCACCGGTGATCGCATCGATCGCATCGAGTGAGTCAAGGATGCTCGAGACGTACTCATCGAGACCGGCATCGCCGTGCCGTTGATCCGGGTTGACCCACGAGATGACGAACACCTGACGTCCACAGGCGAGTTCGGCGGCGATGACCGATCTGCGCGGGCTGAGGTCGAGCAGGTAGTACTTATTGACCGGCGAGGCCACGAACAACACCGGAGTCTCGTCGACGGTCTCGGCCGTCGGCGCATACTGGATCAGCTCGAACAGCTCACTGCGCCAGACAACCTTCCCCGGGGTGGCGGCGATGTTTTCACCGATTGAGAACGCCGTAGTGTCGACCGTCGCCGGAAGTCGCGGAGGCGCACCCATGTCGATGACAAGCTGCTGCAGACCGCGCAGCCAGCTCCGCCCGCCCGTGTCGATCGCGCGCTGCACACGACAACGGATGCAGAACCGGGTTGTTGGTCGGCGCCGCAGCAGCCAACAGATTGTCGGCCAATAGCTTGACGCGTTCCTTGGTGCGCCAGTCCACCTCGGCACCGGCCACGATGCGCTCGACCGCTTGACAGGATGCGAGATACCCGAGGGCGATCCGCCGGAGCAACGGGTTGGTGCGCCACGCTGGATCGGCGAAGCGCCGATCGCGCGACGTGCGCTGGCCGTCGCTACCCAGCACGATGGGGACCAGCTGACGCGCGAGATCGATGACCGGCGTGAGCGTCGGACCCGGGTGCTGCACCAAAGCTGCTGCCATCGTGCGCAGTTCGTGACCGGGGATGTGATCGCTGATCGTACGGAACGCTGCCGAAGCCAGCACCAGTTCGAAGCCACCGGGTGCGCCCTGTTGCGAGATTACGTCGACGTCGGGGGGCACGTGTTCTGACATTTAACTATCGCCTTGTAGAGGTTGTCGACGTCGAGCCTTGTTCAGGGTCGAAGCGGTTGCTGCGCGATCCTGCCGGCCAATATCGATCTCAACTTGGTTCAACGAAACACCCGACTCGCTGGCTGCAGAGCGGCAGGAATCGACCCCGACCAGGCCTGCCAACCGGTGTCGGCCTGAATGAGACCGTTGCACCACACCTGACGGCTTTGCGGACGTCTGGTAGAGCGCTTTCGCCACTTCATGTCAGGGCCATCGTCAGCCGCTTCGGGGTGCGTTCGCATCCCCCAGTCGGTAGTGCGATGGATTGGCCCGCCATCAACCGACCTCGGTGCCTCGACGTTTGTCGAGGCACCAATGATCAGACAGCGTCGGCGGGTCCTTCTAGTAGGACACGGTCGAGATGGCTGCGCGAGCTGATGCCGAGTGTGGTCCATTGCAACCCTTCACTGCGGAACACTTGGAAGTTGTGTTTTATTATGGCACACATCGCTATACTGTCCCAGATGCTCGGGTGCGAAAATCTCATAGTCTGCTGGATATGGGCATAGCTAGCTCGTCGCCCCAAATCCCTAACGCGCGGCTTGGCGCGACCCTGACCCGCCAGGCCGTCATCGACGCAGCGACGCAGCAGTATCTGGCCGGCCAATCGCTCGACATGTCCGCCCTGGCCACAGCGCTTGGCATCGGCCGCTCCACGCTCTACCGGATCGTCGGCAATCGTGAAGACCTACTCGGCACCCTGCTCGCCCAAGCGACCGAGCGCACATTCCGCAGGGCAACCACGTGCACCACTGCAGAAGGTGGTTTGGAACACGTGCTCGAGGTACTGGACCGGTTCATGCACGCGGTCATCGCCGCCCGGCCTCTGCGGATGCTGTCTGAACGCGAGCCCTTGCTGTTCATGCGGCTCGTCTTATTGCCGGGCCAAGTCGAGCAGACCGCGGGACGACTGATCGGTGACATGCTGGCCACTGAAGTGGCCGCCGGGCGGCTCGAAATACCGCTGCCGGCCGCCGTGTGTGGCGACGCGATCGTCCGGATGTGCGATCCACACCTCTACGCCCACGTCCTTGGACGCGGCAAACCCGAGATTGACGCTGCCCTGAATCTGGTCGCGGCGCTGCTTGGCCACGTGCACTAACTCCACTCACCCCCCAAGACTTCCTCAAGTCCTAGCCCGATGGTTGGCCGAGCCTGCCCGGCGCGCAGGCTCGGCAACCAGATTCTTCCGAGCTGTTCGACCGCGCTGATGTCGCTCACTGCCATGATGTTTCGTCGCTTGTCGCTAGGACCTCGGGTCCGTACTTGGTGGCGATGAAAGTCCACGGGTCGGCATAGCGTCCGCGTCGCTCGACCCGGCGCTGGGCAGCCAGAGCCGTACGCATGACTGGCCGAAGCACCGGACCCACTGCGCGCAGCAGCACGCGAATGGGTCGGGTTTGGGACTCGGCGACCCACGCGACCGTTTGTAGCCAGTCATGGCGGTGGTAGTCGAGCAGAGCTTGCGATTCGGTCGTGTCGAACCACCCGGTGAAGGCCCACCCACGATCGTCCTCGGGGTCACCCGGCAGGCTGGCTTGGGAGCCGAGGCGCCCGATGCCGACCGCTTCGAATATGTCGTCTTCGACATCGCGGTGCACGTGCAGGTGTGTGTCGTCGCCGGCGATGAGCAGCGCTTTGCCGTCGATAGTGTGACCGCGGTCGACGGCGTTGGCGAAAGCCAATGCCACGTCCCGCGCGTCGATGGTGTGCAGCCGGTTATCGCCGGGAGTCGCTCGCATCAACAGCAGGTAGTTGGTGTCGAGGTTTGCTGCGCCGTCCGGGGAGATGATCCCGCCTAACCGAAGCAGCGCATACGGCAGAGCGCTGCCCTTAATCACGGCTTCGGCGAGCACTTTGTCTTCACCGTATTGGTCGATGGGGTTGACGGGCGTTTGTGCCGTGATGCGTTCGGGATAGCGGTAGGGGTTGCGTGACCCATACACCGCGGCGCTGGAGGCGAACACGAGCAGCGGCGGCACGGACAGGGACTCGGCGGCCCGCACCAGATTCGTGGTGCCCTCGACGTTGATGCGCCTGGCCAGTCGCGGATTGCGGTACGACGGTGGGGAATACATCCCGGCCAGGTGGATGATGGCGCTGGGTTCATGCTCGGCGATGAGGTTGCCGATGACTGCTGCGTCGAGGAGGTCGGCATACACCGTCGTCAGCCTGCCTGGATGCTTACCGCGGCCAATCTCGTCGGCTGTGGCTACCACCGTGTCAGTGCGCAGATCCGTGGCGACTACGGCGCGTCCGCGCGACAGCAGTATCTCCGTGCAGCGCTTGCCCACCTGGCCGAACGCGCCGGTGATGAGGACAGAGTTGCTCACTTCGAGCGTTTCCGCACCGCGGCCCCAGCGGCATCGCGCAGCCGTTTAGGAACCCGAAATGTAAACACGGGATTGAAGATGTCTTCTCGAAGCCGCGTCAACTTCGAACTCTTGATGTACCAACGTCCGTCGATCTTCTCGTACGTCTCGTGGTAGTGGCCGTAGCCCTGCAGATTCAGCCCCGGCGCCAGGCGCACGACATCTTGCAGCGCCCAGACACCGGTAGCCGTAGTGGCTGACGTCAGCTCGATCTCAGGAGCATGCACCTGGTGCACCGTGGGTTGAGAGGCCTTCCCGATATGCCCGCGCGTGTAGGCAACGAACGAATCAGCCCCGGCGACCACATCACCGCCGGATTCAGAGGTGTCGCTGAGGAAATCGTCAGCGAAAATGGTGCGCCAAGCATCCCAATCTTTGGTGTCCAGGTATCGGCAGTAACGGGCCTTCAACTGCTTGATCGCCTCGACCTCATGGAGGCCCTCGACATCGCGGAAATTCGACGCGGGCGCGTCACCGGCCTTGGAGTTCATGTGTGCCCTTCGGATGCGAAGCGACTCGCTCCACGTATGTTGATTATTCAATTTCACTCATTTAGATATACGAAACGTAGAGAAGAACGTTTTCGGAGTCAACGGCGCTGCTTGTGGCACCGTGTCAGTTGAGCGGTAGTAGTCTTCGTATAGTCGACATCCCTTGCGGCAGGAGTTATTCGTGACCGCTTCGTCTCCGCCGACCCGGCGGGTGGTCGACATCATCGAGCTGCTCGCCGAACGCCGTGGCAGCACAACACGACTCAGCGACATCGTGCGCGCCTTAGGCCTCAACCAGGCGACGGCCTACGTGATCCTCAAAGAACTCTGCGAGAGGGGCTGGGTCACCCGTAACCCTGCCGATAAGACATTCTCCGTTGGTGCTGCACTGGTCAGGCTGGCCGGGCGGATTGATCAGTCCCCGTCCATCGCACACGCCGCCCGCGCGGCCGCATCAGGTGCCGCGACAGACACTGGCTACGCAGCGTCGGTGTCCGAGCGCGTCGGCGACTCGCTCGTCATCACCGCCTTCATTGCAGGATCCGATGACCGATGGAGCCTCTCGGCGGGTGACCGAGTACCGTTCGCCGCCCCGTTCGGGCCGGCGTACGCGGCATGGGAGCCGGCTGATGAGCGTCGTGTTTGGATCGAGCGCAGCGGAGTGAACAGTCCCGCCTTCGAGGCGCGGCTCGAGCAACACCTTGAGGAGACCCGTCACCACGGGTTCAGCGTGGAACGTATGAGCCCGGATATGGTATCGGCCATCCCCGTTATGACCAGACTGCAGATGGATGCGCAGTCCGACTCCGTGCGCGACCACCTCAACGAAGTGCTCCTCGAAATTACCGGCGCCCCAAGGGCTTCAGGAAAGCCCGGCAGCCGCCAAAGGCAGTACGTCGGCGCGATCACGGCACCGATCTTCGACCAACTCGGTCGCGTCACGCACAACATCTGCGTGCATCCCTTCACGACCCTCTCATTACGAAACGTCGAACAAATAGGTCGTCACCTCCGCCAGGCTGCCGGCGCGATAGGTACGCAGGCTGGCTGACCGCCGCGGCCTCAAATATCACCAGACGCAGGTCGACCTGCACTTCCGCCCGCCATGACTAGCAGGCACCGGTCGCGAAATGGTAATGCTCACCCGGTTTTAACTAGCTTGAATGGCATTTCGATAACGAGCCATTTATTGGCACCGCAGGGCCCGCTGGGGCCGACGGTGGAGTCCCAGCCAGGCAGCTTCTCGTCCGCGGAGAACTTGAATGGACGAAGTCGATGTGATCTGTCACGAAGGCGTCCAAGGGGCGGTCTAAGACCTGGGTGAGTCTCCGTGGGTAAAGGCGATCCATTCATCCAGCGCGTTGCTCAGTGCTGCGTCTCGAATTGCTATGGAGCACAAGACAGTACCGACGACGCTCAGGTTTCTCGACATGCGGGTACTTTGCTACGCCATTACTCTGCACGGGGTAGGTTTCCTCGATCAGACTCGCCACCGAGTCGTAGGCGCTGGCCAAGTAGCGTTGAGCTACGTGTACTAGGGAGTCCAACGCGACCACCGTCGGCTCCAGCCCTGGAAAGTTCTGGGCCAAGAGGAACCTCTAAGCCTTCTTCTGCTGTCCAGAGGTTGCTTGGAAGCGGAACTCGACCACGTCGCCGTCGGTCTTTCATCTACCTGCGCGGAAAACGTGTACCGGGCCGACTGCGACCGGAACGGTCGTGAGCACCGTTCGCGCCAGAGGCGCGAGGGTAGCCCAACCCTTGGGACACAACGACTTTGGCGCTCAAAGCCTCATTCACGTACATCGCCGGTAGTCCGCGCGCCGTCCCGGGTATTTAGAGAAAACGTCGAGGTTCCGGCTTCACGCGCCCTGGATCTAGCGGCCGTTTGAAGAAGCACACGGCCGTAAAGGGTTTTCGCTCGTCCACCGCGAAGTTAACCATTTCCCATCCCTGTTCCCCCAGCGCGTTCGCTTTGCGCATCATTTCATTCAGCGCATCGTCGCCCGCGGAATGGAACCATGTGTACTCCCACTGCGGCGAAGCATCGCTCATTTCGCCACCCTAACGGGATCGCGTGGAACAATGGCCGAACGCGACGACCGTACGCGGGCAGCCGCTACCGCCTTGTTCGATCAGGCCACGGGAACTGCGTACGGATAGCGCATGAATGCCCAGTGAAACTGGTCTTTTACACGTTGAACCGGAACTCCACCACGTCGCCGTCGGCCATCACGTAGTCCTTGCCCTCCATGCGCACCTTGCCGGCCGCCTTGGCCGCGGCCATCGAACCCGCCGCCACCAGGTCGTCGTAGGACACGATCTCGGCCTTGATGAAGCCCTTCTCGAAGTCGGTATGGATCACCCCGGCCGCCTTCGGCGCGGTGTCGCCTTGATGGATGGTCCACGCCCGCGACTCCTTGGGCCCGGCCGTGAGGAAGGTCTGCAGCTTCAGGGTGTGAAAACCGGCCCGGGCCAAGGCATCCAGGCCGCGCTCCGCCTGACCGATCGACTCCAGCAGCTCGGCGGCCGACTCGTCGTCAAGCTCGGTGAGCTCGGCCTCGATCTTGGCGTCCAGGAACACCGCGTCTGCGGGCGACACCAGGGCACGCAGGTCGGCGACCCGATCAGCATCGGTGAGCACCGCCTCGTCGGCGTTGAACGCGTAGAGGAAGGGTTTGGTGGTCAGCAGATTTAATTCGCGTAGTAGCAGCGCATCCGCCCCCGCGGCGAAGAGCGTCGTCCCGCCGTCAAGCGTCTTTTGAGCAGCCAGGGCGGCGTCGTAGAGCGGTTTGCGTTCTTTGCTATTGCGGGCTTCTTTCTCCAGCCTCGGCACCGCACGCTCAAGCGTCTGCATATCGGCGAGGAGCAGCTCGGTCTCGATGACCTCGATGTCAGACTTCGGGTCCACCTGCCCGGCGACGTGCGTCACGTCGTCGTCGGAGAACACCCGCACCACCTGGCAGATCGCGTCGCATTCGCGGATGTTGGCCAGGAATTTGTTGCCCAGGCCGGCCCCTTCGGACGCGCCGGCAACGAGCCCGGCGATGTCGACGAAGGTCACCGGCGCCGGCACGATCCGCTCCGAAGCGAACATCTCCGCCAAAGTCGCCAACCGCGGATCGGGCAGCGGCACCACGCCCTCGTTCGGCTCGATCGTCGCGAAGGGATAGTTGGCGGCAACCACGTTGTTTCTGGTCAGCGCGTTAAACAGGGTCGATTTGCCGACATTCGGCAAACCCACAATCCCGAGGCTCAGGCTCACAGGGATTCAAGTGTAGGAGAACCCCGCTAACACGCCACCGACGCACACCCACGAGAAACGTGGCACGCCCACAGGATGCTTACAAGGTCTTTACCAGCCTTTCGACGCCGAGCCGGTACGGTCGACGTGTGTCAGCACAGCGGGCGCAGTCGGCGGTGGCCGCAGATCACCGTTCGATAATCCCCCAGATTCCTGGTGTGCCGTGGTGGGCCGCGGTGGTGGTCGCACTCACCGGCAGCGCCGTCGGCTTTGCTTTCGACGCCGGATCGGGCAGGGAGCTGACGAGCGTCTTCTCAGCTCTTTACGTGGCGGGTTGCGTAGCTGCGGTGCTGGCCGTGCGCCAGTCCGGGATCTTCACCGCGGTCATCCAGCCACCGCTGATCTTGTTCTGTGCGGTGCCCGGCGCCTACTGGCTGTTTCACGGCGCCAAATTCACCGGCCTCAGAGACCTGCTGATCAACTGTGGTTATCCGCTGATCGAGCGATTCCCGATGATGCTGTTCACCGCGGCCGGCGTGCTGCTGGTTGGCCTGATCAGGTGGTACCTGGGAATGGCCACCCGCTCGCACGCGACCGCATCGACCTTGGCCACCGAAACCGCCGGAGCCGACACGGCGAGCGCCGGCGGACGGCTCGGGTTTGCCGCGAGGCTGACGTCACTCTTCGGTCGCGAGTCCACCGATGACGAGACGGTCGACAAAGCCGCCAAGCGCAGTTCGCGCCGAGTGCATGCCGTTGAACGTTCCACGAGATCTGCGAGGCCGACCGAAAGCAGAAGAACCGGCAAGCGGCCGGCAGCCTCGCGTTCGCGGCACATTCGACCCCCGCTGGACGACGCGCCCGAACCGACCCACGAGCGTGCCCGGCGTCGACGCCCGACGAGCACCCGCGAGTTCGATGCCCCGGAGCCACCCCGCCGCGGCAGGTTGCCGCGCGATCCGGACCTGCGTGGTCGGCCACCCCGGGAAATCCGTGACCCGCATGCTGGCAAAGGTCGCCCGGCCGGCCGCAGCAGCCGCTTCGACCCCTACGAGCCCATGGAGCCCTACGAACCCGTCGCGCCGCCCGAGCCGCGCCGCAGGTCCGTGCCGAACGGGGCATCGGGCGCCACCGCGACACACCACCCCATCTCCCGGGTCCGGTATCGGACCGAAGAGTCGCACGACGAGGCCACGTCCCGCCCCCGGCGACCGCGAAAGACCGCAGCCGATTCCTGGGAGTACGACGTCTAAACGCCGCGCGCCGGCCTGATCTCCCGGGGCAGGGCGAACACCAGGGTCTCGTTGGCTGTCGTCACGGGCTGCACCACGTCATAGCCGTATTCGCCCAGCCGCTCCAGCACGCCGCGCACCAGCACCTCAGGCACCGACGCACCGGAGGTGACCCCGACTGTGGTGGCCCCGTCCAGCCACGCGGGGTCGATATCGTCGGCGTAGTCCACCAGATGCGCGGCTGCCGACCCGGCGCCCAGAGCCACCTCGACCAACCGCACCGAGTTCGACGAATTGCGCGAGCCGACGACGATCACCAGCTCACACTCGGGCGCCATCGCCTTGACCGCGACCTGGCGATTCTGGGTTGCGTAGCAGATGTCGTCGCTGGGCGGGTCCTGCAGTTTCGGGAAGCGCGCGCGCAGCCGCTGCACGGTCTCCATGGTCTCGTCGACGGACAGCGTGGTCTGCGATAACCAGATCACCTTGTCCTCGTCGCGAACCGTCACACCGTCGACGGCGCCGGGCCCGTCGACCAGCTGCACATGGTCGGGGGCTTCACCGGCGGTGCCGATGACCTCCTCATGGCCCTCGTGACCGATGAGCAGGATGTCGTAGTCGTCGCGGGCGAAGCGCTTGGCCTCGTTGTGCACCTTGGTGACCAACGGGCAGGTGGCGTCGATGACCTGCAGTTTCCGCTCGGCGGCCGACACGTGCACGGTTGGCGCGACGCCGTGGGCGGAGAACACCACGATGGCGCCCTCGGGAACCTCGTCGGTCTCGTCGATGAAAACCGCCCCCGCCTTGGCCAGCGTCTCCACCACGTGGCGGTTGTGCACGATCTCATGCCGGACATAGACGGGTGGGCCGTGCTTTTCCAGCGCGCGTTCGACCGTCTCGACGGCGCGGTCCACGCCGGCGCAGTATCCCCGCGGCTCGGCCAGCAGCACCCGCTTACCGGTCGCCGGCTCGACCGCCGAGCTGGCGGCGCCCGGGATCCCCATGTTGACGGTTGGCGGCATGACACCCAGGTTACTTTCTGCCGACTCGACTCTGCACATCTCGTGGGGCACAGCTCGCGCTGTCGGCTTGGCGTTGACCGCCGGTTAAGGCAGTCTTGACCGCATGGCTACTGCACCGTATGGGGTCCGGCTGCTGGTGGGCGCGGCGACATTCGCCGTCGAGGAGACGTTCAAGCTGCCGAAAACCATCCTGATGTATCCGATGACGCTGGTCAGTCAGGCCGCGCACGTCGTGATGCGGTTCCAGCAGAACATGGCCGAGCTGGTGATCAAGGGTGATGCCACCCTGGAGCAGATCTTTCCGCCCAAGGACGAGCAGCCGGAGTGGGCGACGTTCGACGAGGACCTGGCCGACGACCCTGACGGCGATACGGAGACCTACGGCGTCAGCAGCCTCGACGGCGAACAGCGCGCAGAAGGACGGTTTGCGCTGTACACGGCTCGCGACTCGGCCGGGGGTGCGGCGGCCGATCCCCCGACTCAGCCGGTCGCACGGGCGAGGAAGCCGGCCGCGAAGCACGCGAAGCAGACGGTGCCTGCGCCCGCGGTGGCCGACGAGCTCGACTACGAAACGCTGACACTGGCCCAGTTGCGGGCCAGACTGCAAACACTCGACCTGGACGAGCTCGAGGCGCTGCTGGCCTACGAAGAGGCCACCAAGGCCCGCGCGCCGTTCCAGACGCTGCTCGCCAACAGGATCACGCGCGCGACGGCGAAGTGACCGCCAACACCGCCGCAGTGCCGGCTGGATCGGCGAATTCGGCCGAGAACCCGTTTCCGGTTCGCGCGGTTGCGATCCGGATCGCGAGCTGGATCGACAAATTGGGCACCGTCTGGGTTGAAGGCCAGCTGACCCAGATCAATATCCGGCCGGGCGCCAAGACCGTCTTCATGGTGCTGCGCGATCCGGCCGCCGACATGTCGCTGACCGTGACCGCTCCGCGCGACCTGGTGGATAGTGCGCCGGTCAAGCTCGTCGAGGGTGTGCAGGTGGTGGTCTGCGGCAAGCCGAACTTCTTCACCGGCCGTGGCACTTTAACGTTGCGGCTCAGCGAAATACGCGCGGTAGGCATCGGTGAGCTGCTGGCCCGCATCGAGCGGCTGCGACGGCTGCTGGACGCCGAAGGGCTTTTCGACCCGCGGCTCAAGCGGCCGCTGCCTTTCCTGCCGACCACGGTCGGGTTGATCACCGGTCGAGCCAGTGCCGCAGAGCGCGACGTGACGACGGTGACCGCCACGCGGTGGCCCGCGGTGCGCTTCGCCGTCCGCAACACCGCCGTCCAGGGTCCGGGCGCGGTTTCCCAAATCGTCGCGGCGCTGCGCGAACTGGACGCCGACCCGGATGTCGATGTCATCGTGGTGGCCCGCGGCGGCGGCAGCGTGGAGGACTTGCTGCCGTTCTCCGACGAGACGCTGTGCCGCGCGATCGCTGCCTGCCGCACCCCGGTGGTGAGTGCGGTCGGTCACGAGCCGGACAATCCGCTGTGCGACCTGGTCGCCGACCTGCGCGCCGCCACTCCCACCGATGCCGCCAAGAGGATCGTCCCGGATACCGCGGCAGAGCAGCGCTTGCTCAACGACCTGCGCCGACGCAGCGCCCAGGCGCTGCGCAACTGGGTGGCCCGCGAAGAGCGCGTGCTCGCGCAGTTGCGCAGCCGCCCAGTGTTGGCTGAGCCGCTGGCGGCGCTGGCAGTGCGCGCCGACGAGGTTCACCGCGCCCGGTCGGCGGTTCGTCGAGACATCACCCGACTGATCGACGTGGAAGCCGAACGCGTCGGACACTTGGCCGCCCGGCTGGCCACGTTGGGTCCGGCGGCCACCCTCGCCCGCGGCTATGCCGTGGTGCAGACTGTTCCGGCGAAGGGGCCTGCAGCGGTGCTGCGCTGCGCCGACGACGCTCCGGCGGGGACCAAGTTGCGGGTGCGGGTCGCCGATGGCGCCATCGCAGCGGTGAGCGAGGGACCAACCGATGGCGAGTGACGAGGCTACACCTATTAGTCAGCTCGGGTATGAAAGTTGCCGAGACGAACTGATGGAAGTTGTGCGGCTTCTTGAGCAGGGCGGGCTCGACCTCGATGCGTCGCTGAATTTGTGGGAAAGAGGCGAACAGCTGGCAAAACGATGCGAAGAACACTTAGCTGGCGCTCGTGAGCGGGTTGCCCAGGCGCTGGCCGCCAGCGAGTCCGAAGATTCTTGAAATCGAAATCATTTTGCAGGTTTTTATTCGAAACTGGAACACGTTTCAGTTATCGTCTGCGACATGGCTGAGATTTCTGCATCATCACTGACCACCCAGTTGGGCCGGATCCTGGTCACCGGCGGCTCGGGGTTCGTCGGCGCCAACCTGGTGACTACCCTGCTCGACCGCGGCTACCAGGTGCGGTCCTTCGACCGTGCGCCCTCGCCGCTGCCCGCCCAGCCCGGGCTGGAGGTGCTGCAGGGCGACATCTGCGACCGCGATTTCGTCGCGGCCGCGGTCGACGGCATCGACACCGTCTTCCACACCGCGGCGCTCATCGAGCTGATGGGCGGTGCCTCGGTCACCGAGGAGTACCGGCAGCGCAGTTTCGCCGTCAACGTCGACGGAACGAAGGACTTGGTGCACGCTGCCCAGGCCGCCGGGGTGAAGCGGTTCGTCTACACGTCGTCCAACAGCGTCGTGATGGGCGGCAAGCGCATTGCCGGAGGTGACGAGACGTTGCCCTACACCGACCGGTTCAACGACCTCTACACCGAGACGAAAGTGGTCGCCGAGCGATTTGTACTGTCCCAGAATGGGATTGACGGACTGCTGACGTGCGCGATACGCCCAAGCGGAATCTGGGGTTGCGGCGATCAGACGATGTTCCGCAAGGTGTTCGAAAGTGTGCTGGCCGGCCACGTCAAGGTGTTGGTGGGACGCAAGGCCGCCCGGTTGGATAACTCCTACGTGCACAACCTGATTCACGGCTTCATCTTGGCCGCCGAACACCTGGTGGCGGGCGGAACCGCGCCCGGACACGCGTACTTCATCAACGACGCCGAACCGGTGAACATGTTCGAGTTCGCCCGACCGGTAGTGGCGGCCTGCGGACAGCGCCTGCCCCGGCTGCGGATATCCGGTGCCGCGGTCCGCGCGGCGATGTCGGGTTGGCAGCGGCTGCATTTCCGGTTCGGGCTGCCGCAGCCCCCGCTGGAGCCGCTGGCCGTCGAGCGGCTGTATCTGGACAACTATTTCTCGGTGGCCAAGGCCACCCGCGACCTCGGCTATCGGCCGTTGTTCACCACCGAGCAGGCGACGGCGGAATGCCTGCCCTACTACACCGAGCTGTTCGACCAGATGAAAGCTGCGGCACCGCCGCAAACCGGGCGCCCGCGACGTCGTTCAAAGCTCGACATCGAGCCGGCTGCACCGGTCGCGGCTCGGCCGGCTGAGGCGACGCGGTAATCGTCGCCGCCCCGCGCTTGATGGCGCGCCCCCTTGTCGACTGGCGAAAGTGCGACTGCGAACATATTCCGAGTCGGCACGTCGCGAAATACACTTTTCGCGAGCAAGGAGGGCCATGCGCGCCGGCGACGATGCAGTGGGGGCACGCCCCCTCGCTGCTGCGCCGCTGGGGGTGCCCCCACCCGCTTGCGGGGGACGAAGCGATGCGGAGGAGCGGCGCCCAATGTCCGAGACTGTGCTGGTCACCGGGGCGTTCGGACTGGTCGGGTCGGCGACTGTGCGACAGCTGCTTGCCGACGGTCGCCGCGTCGTCGCCACCGATCTCGACGTGCCGGCCAACCGCAAGGCGGCCACGCTGCTGCCGTCCACCGACGTGCGCTGGGCCGACCTCACCGATCCGGATGCGGTCGCCGCGCTGCTGGGCGCAGTCTCGCCGGCGGCGATCGTCCACCTCGCCGCGATCATCCCGCCGGTCTGCTACGCCCGGCCGGCGTTAGCCCGCCGCGTCAACGTCGATGCGACCGGATTCTTGGTCAACGCCGCCAAGGCATTGCCGGCGCCACCGCGGTTCGTCCAGGCTTCCAGCGTCGCCACCTATGGCGCCCGCAACCCGCACCGCGTCACCGACGTGCTCACCGCGGACACCGCGCTGCGACCATCCGATAACTACGGCGCCCACAAGGTGGAAGCCGAGCAGCTGGTGCGCGGCTCCGGGCTGGACTGGGTGGTGCTGCGGCTGGGCGGCGTGCTCACCGCCGAGCCGAGGCTCGACCTCGACCTGGACACCATTTACTTCGAGGCGTCGCTGCCCATCAACGGCCGCATCCAGACCGTCGACGTGCGTGACGTTGCGCGCGCCTTCGTCGCCGCCACCACCACGCCGGTGATCGGCGAGACGCTGTTGATCGGCGGCGATGACTCGCACCGGTTGGTCCAGGGTGATATCGCCCCGTCCACCGCGGCCGCTATAGGTCTAGTCGGCGGAATACCCGCCGGGCGGAGGGGCAACCCGGACAGCGACGCCGACTGGTTCGCCACCGACTGGATGGACACTACGCGCTCGGCGGAAGCCCTGAATTTCCAACGGGTTTCGTGGCCGCAGCTGCTCGCCGAGACGGCCGACCGGATGGGCTGGCGGCGCCATCCGGCGCGGCTGGCGGCTCCGCTGGCCCATGCGCTGCTCAAGCGTCGCTCGCCGTACTACGGCTACCCCGGCCGCTACGCGGACCCGTGGCGGGTGATCGGTGCCAAATGGGATGACCCACGACCCGATAGGAGCCCCACATGACCAGCCGCACCGCCGTCGTCGTGGGCGGCGCCTCGGGCATCGGCCGGGCGGTGGCGCATGCGCTGGCCGCCGACAACTGCCGGGTGACCGTCGCGGACCGCAATACCGACGGCGCACATACCGTCGCCGCCGAACTCGGCGATCCGCACAGCGCCGCCACGGTCGAGGTCATCGACGAAGACTCGGTACGGGCCCTGTTCGACCACGCCGGCGCGCTCGACATAGTCGTCAACACCGCCGGCTACAGCGGCGTGGGGCTGATCACCGAACTGCCCGTCGAAGATTTCCGCTCCGTCGTCGACGTCTGCCTTACCGGTAGTTTTCTGGTGATCAAGCACGCCGCGCCCCGGCTGCGCGACGGCGGGGCGCTGGTGTCGATCAGTTCGCTCAACGCACGCCAGCCCGCCGCGGCGATGAGCGCCTACTGCGCAGCCAAGGCCGGGCTGTCGATGCTGACGCAAGTCGCGGCCCTCGAACTCGCGCCGCACGGTATCCGGGTCAACGCCGTCGCGCCCGGGTTCGTGCACACTCCGCTCACCGAGCCGGCCACTCAGATTCCGGGCCTGCTCGACGAATACCTGGAGAACACGCCGCTGGGCCGGGCCGGGACTCCCGAGGAGATCGCCGAGGCCGTGGTGTTCCTCTGCAGGGCTCCGTGGCTGACCGGTGAGGTGCTTGACCTCAACGGCGGTGCGCACCTGCGGCGCTATCCCGACATCTACGGCCACGTGATGAAGCTGGCCGCACAGTGACTTCCGGGAATCTCATCGGCAAGCAGGCGATCGTCACCGGCGCCGGCTCGGGCATCGGCGCGGCGCTGTGCCGGGCCCTGGTCAACGCGGGCGCCGACGTCGTCTGCACCGACGTCGACGGCGCCGCGGCGGCCCGCACCGCGCAAAGCCTGCACGGTCCCGGCACCGCCACATCGGCCACCCTCGACGTCACCGACGCGGCCGCGGTGGCGGCCGCCGTCGACGCCGTGGTCGCCCGCACCGGACGGCTCGACCTGATGTTCAACAACGCCGGAATCGCTTGGGGCGGCGACACCGAACTGCTCACCCTGGACCAGTGGAACGCCATCATCGACGTCAACATCCGCGGCGTCGTGCACGGGGTGACGGCCGCCTACCCGGTGATGCTGCGGCAGGGGCACGGCCACATCGTCAACACCGCGTCGATGGCCGGGCTGACCGCCGCCGGCCAGATCACCAGTTATGTGATGACCAAGCACGCGATAGTGGGGCTGTCGCTGGCGCTGCGCTCGGAAGCCGTTCCCCGCGGCGTGGGCGTGCTAGCGGTGTGCCCGGCCGCCGTCGAGACGCCGATTCTGGACAAAGGCGCCATCGGCGGTTTCGTCGGTCGCGACTACTACCTGCGCGGGCAGGGCATGAAGACCGCCTACAGCGCCGATCGGCTGGCTCGCGACACCTTGAAGGCGATCGGCCGCAATAAGGCGCTGCTGGTCGTGCCCAAGCGGGCACACGCGTCATGGGTGTTCGCCCGGCTGGCGCCCGGTCTGCTGCAACGCTTGTCGATCCGATTCATCGCCGATCAGCGCGCGCGGCAGACCGCCAGATCAACCGTCGAGCGCTCCGCTTAGTTGCCGGCATGAACACCGAATTCACCCTCACCCAGAAACGGGCCCTTGCGGTCGTCACCATTATCAGCCTGCTGTTCGCCGGGTACTTCCTCCGCAGCTACTTCGTCCTCATCGTGGTGGCCGCCGTCGGGGCGTATCTGTTTACCCCGCTTTTCGAACGGTTCAATCGTCGACTCGGAAGCGGGATGGCGGCCACCTGCACGCTGCTCACGGCGCTGGCCGTCGTGATCGTGCCGATCGGCCTGCTCGTGCTACTGGCGATCGTCCAGATTTCCCGGATGATCACCCACGTCGCGGGCTGGGTCGCCAGGACCAATCTCAGCGATCTCGGCGACCACAGTCTGCAGGTCGTCAACAAACTCTTGGCGCGGCTGCCATTCCTGCACATCACGGTGACCGCTGCGTCGCTGCGAAAGACGATGGTGAGCGTCGCGCAGAAGGCCGGCGAATGGTTCTTGCATTTCCTGCAGGACACGGCCGGCGGTCTGTTCGGCACGGTGACCGCCGCCATCATCTTCTTGTACGTGTTTGTCGCGTTGCTGACCAACCGGGAGAAGCTGCTCACCTTGATCCGCCAGCTCAATCCGCTCGGTGAAGACGTAACCGATTTGTACCTAAGGAAAATGGGCTCCATGGTGCGCGGCACCGTGATCGGACAGTTTGTCATCGCACTGTGTCAGGGCGTTGCCGGAGCTGCGTCCATCTATGTCGCCGGATTCCACCACGGCTTCTTCATATTTGCGATTCTGTTGACCGCCTTGTCCATCATTCCGCTGGGCGGTGGGATTGTGACCATCCCGTTCGGCATCGGGATGATGTTCTACGGCAACATCATTGGCGGCGCGTTCGTGGTGCTGTGGCATCTGGTGGTGGTGACAAACCTCGACAACTTCTTGCGCCCGATCCTGGTGCCGCGTGATGCTCGGCTCAACCCGGCGCTCATGTTGCTTTCGGTGTTCGCGGGCATCGCGATGTTCGGCCCGTGGGGCATTGTCATCGGCCCGGTGCTGATGATCGTCATCGTCACCACCATCGACGTCTACCTCGCGGTGTACAAGGGCGTCGAGCTCCAAGAACGCGACGATCAGGACGACAAGCCCGGTTGGCTCACCCGCTGGAAAGCCGCTCGGCTAGGACACCGCTAGCCGCTGGGTGAGGAACTCGACCACCCGCTTGCGTGCCTCGTAGGCCGGCTGCCCGTCGACCTCACGGACCTCGCCGGTCAGCACCGAATGCGCCATCCGGGAGAAGCCGTGCTCATTGCCTGGGCCCGAGTTGATTTCGATCACCTCGAACGCGTCGCCCAGCCGTTCTTTGAGCGTGGCGAACCGTTCGCCCGGCGCCGTCCTGTCCTCACTGAACCGCAGGCCCATCGCGCACAAGCCCTCGTTGGCGGCACGGTCAGCGAAGGCGTTCAACTCCAGCTCGCTCACCCCGGGATCGCGCCGCTGGCGCGGTGTGAGCGGAAACGGCACCGACGGCTGGCTGAGCACCGGTGCAAGCACACTCTCGTCGACCGCGGCGGCCAGCGCGAAGCCGCCGGTGAAACACTGACCGATCACCCCGACGCCCTTGCCCGGCGTCGACTTGTTCAAGTCACGAGCTAACGCGCGCAGGAACACCGACACCGGCCGCTGCTTGTTGGTCGCGAACGCGGCGAATTCCCTTGTCACACAGGCACGGGTGATCGCCGGAAGCACATAGCCGGCTGTTATCGCCCGGCCCGGCTCGCCGAACAGCGACGGGATCACGACGGTGAACCCGTTGTCCACCAAGTGATTGCCCAACCCGAGCACACCGGGATGGATGCCCGGTAGCTCGGGGATGAGCACCACGCCAGGCCCTTCGCCCTTGCGGTAGACGTCATGGGTGTACCCGCCGCCGGTGAACGGTGCCACTGACCAACCGGTGAGGTCGGCTTCCGGTGAGCTCATGCGATGGTCCCTTCTACCGGTGCGCCGGTAACGGCGGCTGTGATTGGGTGGCCGCCGCAAGCGTACGAAACTGATCGACGCTGCCGGCACCCGTGATCGCGACCTGCGCGGGACCGGCCGGGCTATTCAGCCGCGTCGTCCACACCGGCTCGCTGGCATCGCCCGCCGAGCCCGCACCGTGATAGACGATCCACCGCGTGCCCGCGACGTCGTCCGTTCCGGTGGGGTACATCGACGGGTGGATCGAGCCGACCAGCTTGTCCTCGTCGGCGTTGCTTTGGGTCAGGCCCAGATACATGCCGGTGGGGCTGATGTATCCGACGGTGGAGGTGACCGCGCGCAGCCGCTGACCGGTCGACGGGTCGGTTCGACCGTCTGGAACACCGCCGCGGCTGCCGGAGTTGGGCTGCCAGCCCTCGGGCAGCCGCGGCAACCGGACCGGGAACCCCAGGGTCTGCGCGTCGGCTCGCAGCGCACTGACGGCGTCGTAGGACGGCACCTGTCCGCGGTTGGTTCCGCCCGGACCAAACGTGCACATCCCGACCAGGCCCGCCAAGACGATGCAGGCCAGCACCAGCGGCGCGATCGACCAGAACATATCCCGGCCGTCCTGCAGCAGCCGGGGCTTGGCCGGCTTGGCCGTGGGTTGCGGCTGCGTCGTCACATCACCAGTATCCCAGCTCCCGAGCGCCAACCCGCTTCTGGGACAATCGGCAACCATGAGCGCAGCTTCTCGTCGTGAAGCCCCGGACCGCAACCTTGCTCTGGAGCTGGTCCGGGTCACCGAAGCAGGCGCCATGGCCGCCGGCCGCTGGGTGGGTCGCGGCGACAAGGAGGGCGGCGACGCCGCGGCCGTCGACGCGATACGCCAATTGGTCAATTCGGTGTCGATGCGCGGTGTCGTCGTGATCGGCGAGGGCGAGAAAGACCACGCGCCGATGCTCTACAACGGCGAGGAAGTCGGCAACGGCGACGGCCCCGACTGCGACTTCGCCGTCGACCCGATCGACGGCACCACGCTGATGAGCAAGGGCATGCCCAACGCCATCTCGGTGCTTGCGGTGGCGGATCGCGGCTCGATGTTCGACCCGTCGGCGGTGTTCTACATGAACAAGATCGCCGTGGGTCCCGACGCCGCTCACGTACTGGACATCACCGCGCCGGTCGCCGACAACATCCGGGCGGTCGCCAAGGTCAAGGGTCTGTCCGTGCCGGACATGACGGTATGCATCCTGGACCGACCGCGGCACGCGCAGCTGATCGAGGATGTGCGGATCACCGGGGCGCGCATCCGATTGATCACCGACGGCGACGTGGCGGGCGCGATCTCGGCGTGCCGGCCGGGCTCCGGCACCGACATGCTGGCCGGGATCGGCGGAACCCCGGAGGGCATCATCACCGCGGCGGCGATCCGCTGCATGGGCGGCGAGATCCAGGCGCAGCTGGCGCCGAAGGACGACGCCGAACGGCAGAAGGCAATCGACGCCGGCTACGACCTCGACCAGGTACTGACCACCGAGGATCTGGTGTCCGGGGAGAACGTCTTCTTCTGCGCGACCGGTGTCACCGACGGTGACCTGCTCAAGGGTGTGCGCTATCAGCCCGGCGGCTGCACCACCCAGTCGATCGTGATGCGCTCGAAGTCCGGCACGCTGCGGATGGTCGAGGCCTATCACCGGCTGTCCAAGCTCAACGAATACTCGGCCATCGACTTCACCGGCGACAGCAGCGCCGCGTACCCATTGCCGTAACCACCACCGTCAACCACAGCGAGGGATCCAAACCTATGGCTGCACACGCCGCCGAAGACACCGAGTACCGCATCGAACACGACACCATGGGCGAGGTCCGGGTGCCGGCGAAAGCGTTGTGGCGAGCCCAGACTCAGCGGGCGGTGGAGAACTTCCCGATCTCGGGCCGCGGCCTGGAGCGCACTCAGATCCGCGCCTTGGGTCTGCTGAAGGGCGCATGCGCGCAAGTCAACAAGGACCTCGGGTTGCTGGCACCGGACAAGGCCGACGCGATCATTGCCGCCGCCAATGAAATCGCCGACGGGCGCCACGACGACCAATTCCCCATCGACGTCTTCCAAACCGGGTCGGGCACCAGCTCCAACATGAACGCCAACGAGGTGATCGCGTCCATCGCTGCCGCGGGCGGTGTGACCGTGCATCCCAACGACGACGTCAACATGTCGCAGTCGTCCAACGACACCTTCCCGAGCGCCACCCACATCGCGGCCACCGAAGCCGCTGTGCGCCATCTCATCCCGGCACTGCAGGTGCTGCACGACGCACTCGCAGACAAAGCCCGCGAGTGGCGCACCGTAGTGAAATCGGGCCGCACGCATCTCATGGACGCCGTCCCGGTGACGCTGGGGCAGGAGTTCTCCGGCTACGCCCGCCAGATCGAGGCCGGCATAGAAAGGGTCCGCGCCACGCTGCCCCGGCTGGGCGAGCTGGCGATCGGCGGCACCGCGGTGGGCACCGGCCTCAACGCTCCCGACGGCTTCGGCGCCAAGGTGGTCCAGGTACTGGTCTCCGAGACCGGTCTGACCGAACTACGCACGGCCGTAAACTCTTTCGAAGCCCAAGCCGCCCGCGACGGGCTGGTCGAGGCGTCCGGCGCACTGCGCACCATCGCGGTCTCGTTGACCAAGATCGCCAACGACGTCCGCTGGATGGGCTCAGGCCCGCTGACCGGGCTCGCCGAGATCCAATTGCCGGACCTGCAGCCTGGCAGCTCGATTATGCCGGGCAAGGTCAATCCCGTTCTGGCGGAAGCGGTTACGCAGGTCGCCGCTCAAGTGGTCGGCAACGACGCGGCGGTCGCATGGGGTGGCGCGGGCGGAGCCTTCGAGCTCAACGTCTACATCCCGATGATGGCCCGCAACCTGCTCGAGTCGTTCAAGCTGCTGACCAACGTCTCGACAGTGTTCGCCGAGCGGTGCATCACCGGGCTGACCGCCCATGTCGAGCATCTGCGGGAGCTGGCCGAGTCGTCCCCGTCGATCGTGACGCCGCTGAACTCGGCGATCGGCTACGAAGAGGCCGCCGCGGTGGCCAAGCAGGCGCTCAAGGAACACAAGACGATTCGCCAGACGGTGATCGATCGCGGGCTGATCGGCGACAAACTGTCCGAGGAGGAACTCGACCGTCGCCTCGACGTGCTGGCGATGACCAAGGTCACCGACGAGCCGACATGATCGGCGACGACCTTCGGCGACGCCGCCTTGCCACCGTCGAAGAGCACATGAGCACCGAGGTGACCAAGGAATTCGACCGCACCCTGGCCACCTTCAACGGGCACCCGCGCTACGAGATCATGGCCACCGGCCAGGTCTTCGACGGTGACGACGAGGTCATGGGTTATTACCTGACGACCCGGACCGCGTTCCCCGACCAGCGCCACGAAAATGTTCGATACCACTCCAGCGACGACGCGGTGATCACCGAATTCGATCTGCTGGGAACCAATCTCGGCGAGTTCTACGGCCTGCCGCCCACCGGCAAGGCGTTCCGGGTGCCGATCATCGCGGTGTTCTTTTTTGACGGCGACCGAATTATCAACGAGCGCATCTACTTTGACACCGCCAGCCTGGTAACCCAGATCGGCCGCGGTGAGCTGCTGGCAGCAGCCGCCACCGGTGAGCTACCGGATCAGTGACCGACGCGTCATCCGGGGCGACGTCGATAAGCTCATAGCCCGACCTGACCCGCCACAGGAGGTCCGATTGAGGCACACCTTCTTGCTGGCATCGCCGCGACGACGCTTCGCTGGCCAACAGCCCTTCGTGGAGTGTCCGACGGCCTATTCTTTGAGGACCACTGCAAATGCTGGGGGCCGGGATAGGCGGAGGGTCGGATGACGACCGTAGCGGCGTGCCGGACATGTGGCGCCGAGCCTTTGGAGAACGCCCGTTTTTGCCACAGTTGCGGCTCACCAGTCAACGGCGCCGATACCCACCCGGAGTATAAGCAGGTCACGGTTCTCTTCGCCGATGTGGTCCACTCGATGGACATCGCCGCGGCCGTCGGCACAGAGCGGCTGCGGGAGATCATGGCCGAATTGGTCAACCGTGCGGCGGTGGTGGTGCAGCGGTATGGCGGCACGGTGGACAAGTTCACCGGTGACGGCATCATGGCCGTTTTCGGTGCGCCGGTGGCGTTGGAGGACCACGCTGTTCGTGCCTGTCTGGCGGCGTTGGGCGTTCAGGAGGAGGCCAAGCGGCTTGCCGTCGACGCCCGAAACCGCGACGGTGTGGATCTGCAGTTGCGGGTGGGACTGAACTCCGGTGAGGTGATCGCAGGTGAGATCGGTTCGGGTGCTTTCGGTTACACCGCCGTTGGTGAGCAAGTCGGTACGGCACAGCGGATGGAGTCGGTGGCACCGCCGGGTGGGGTGATGCTCAGCCCGTCCACCGCACGGCTGGTTGAGGACGCTGCGACTCTCGGCGACGCTGAGCTGCTTCCCATCAAGGGTGCCGACAAGCCGGTGCCTGCTCGTCGGCTGTTGGGCATGGCGGAACGAGCTGCCGTCACGCGTGCTGAGTCGAATCTGGTCGGTCGGCGGTGGGAACTCTCCGCCATTGAGAGCTTGTTGGCCCGCGCAGTCGATGGCCACGGCGCGGTGGTCACCGTGGTCGGATCACCGGGCATCGGCAAGAGCCGTCTGGTGCGTGAGCTTTCCGCTATGGCCTCTGCGCGTGGGGTGGAGGTTTTCGTAACCTTCTGCGAGTCGCACACCAGCCAGATTCCGTTCCACGCCGTCGCTCGCCTCTTGCGCGCGGCTTCAGGAGTCGAGGGTCTAGGAGGGCGGGCCGCCCGCGATCAATTGCGCGACCGGGTTTCTGACGCAGACCCGGAGGACTTGGTTCTCTTCGATGACCTGCTGGGCATCGCCGATCCCGATGTGGAGCTGCCGAAGATCGATCCGGATGCCCGTCGGCGGCGGTTGACCGCACTGGTGAATGCCACGTCGTTGGCCCGCGATACCCCGGCGCTCTACATCATCGAGGACGTGCATTGGATCGATGAGATCAGCGAGTCGATGCTGACCGACTTCCTCACGGTCATTCCGCAAACGCCCTCGCTCGTGCTGGTCAGCTGCCGCCCCGAATATCGCGGTCCGTTGAGCCGGGTGCACGGTGCGCAGAGCATCGCCCTTGCGCCGCTGAGTGATTCGGAGACCGCAGCACTGGTCTCAGAGCTGCTCGGCCACGACCCCTCTGTTGACGCGCTGGGCCAGAAGATCGTCGAGAGGGCCGCCGGTAATCCGTTTTTCGCCGAGGAGATGGTGCGCGACCTGGCCGAGCGCGGTGTGCTACGCGGCATCCGCAGCGCCTACGTCTCGACGGCCGGTGTGGCCGAGGTCAGCATGCCCGCCACCGTGCAGGCGACTATTGCTGCCCGCATCGACCGCCTTGCCCCGGCGGCCAAGCGCACCTTGAGTGCTGCGGCGGTCATCGGCTCACGGTTCGACGCGGGCCTGCTCGAAACGCTGGGCATTGAACCCCTTGTCGAGGATCTTGTGGTGGCCGAACTCGTTGATCAGGTGAGGTTCACCCGAACACCGCAGTATGTGTTTCACCATCCGCTGATCCGCTCGGTGGCCTACGACTCGCAGCTCAAATCCGATCGTGCCGAGCTGCACCGGCGGCTTGCCGCCGTAATCGAGGCCCGTAGCCCGGCTTCGGCTGATGAAAATGCTGCGTTGATCGCCGAGCATCTCGAGGCCGCCGGTGATCTGAACACCGCCTACGGCTGGCACATGCGCGCCGCAACGTGGGCGACCAACCGCGACATCGCCGCAGCACGGCTGAGTTGGGAGCGTTCGGTGAAGATCGCCGACGCCCTACCCGGCGATGATCCGGACCAGGCAGCCCTGCGCATCGCTCCGCGCACCATGTTGTGCGGGACCGCCTGGCGAGTCCATGAACGTGTGGTCGGTGCTCACTTCGATGAATTGCGCGAGCTGTGCACCGCCGCCGGGGACAAGGCGTCACTGGCCATCGCGATGGTCGGGCTGGTGATGGATCATTTGTGGCAGGACCGGATGCGTGACGCGTCGCGGCTGGCCTCAGAGGCCTGGGCATTCATCGAGTCGCTCGGTGATCCGACCTTGACGGTTGGGTTGGCCAATCCGCTGGTTTATGCCAGGAGTGATAGCGCCGAGTGGTCTGACATGCTGCGGTGGTCGCAGACAGTCATCGACCTGGCCGACGGTGATCCGTCGAAAGGCAATTTCCTTTTCGGGTCGCCGCTAGCCCTCGCCTTTACGACGCGGGCTGTGGCTCGTTATTGCCTGGGTCGTGACGGATGGCGCGACGACACGGAGCACGGCCTCGCCATGGCGCGCAGCGCCGACCCCATGTCCTACGCCTTCGCCGTCGCCTTCGCCTACTTCCCGACAGTATCGAATGGCGTACTGCGGCCCCACGATTCCGCAGTGCACGAGATCGAGGAGGCCCTACGGATTGCCGAGCGATCCAGTGATGATCTCGCGGTGACCTTCGTACGGGCGACATTGGCCGTCGCGCTCGTGCACCGCCACGCGGCTGCCGATCGTGACCGCGGACAGCGGCTCCTGGAAGAGGCCAGCGACGTGTTCCTACGCCATGGATACCTGTTGTCCGAGTTACCGCTCGTCAACGTGTACTTGGCGCGTGAGAGGGCTCGGCGTGGAGATCGCGATGACGCCATAGCTCTCATGCACGCCGCCGTCGATCATCTATTCCGCGAGGAACGGCTGCTGGGGTGGGGCATTCCGACGACGGGTGTTCTGGTGGAGACACTGATCGATCGCGGGGCCGACGGCGACCTAGTCGAAGCCGAGGCTGCGATCGAGCGGTTAGCGGCCGCGCCAGCCGACGAGGGTTTGGTGATACGAGACATTTGGCTGCTGCGATCACGAACTCTGCTGGCGCGGGCTCGCGGCGACATGGTGGCCTACGCGGATCTCCGGGATCGCTACCGCGACATGGCGACATCGCTGGGCTTCGAGGGGCATACCGAGTGGGCCGAGGCGATGCCATAACGGTGGTCGGATCGGAGGGCGACCCCGCGTCTCGAAATAGACGACATATGAGGGCCTCGAAAGTCAGTCGCGGTTTGCTGGGTGGTAGTGGGCTTGGGTGACATCCTGTGCGAATGTCCGGCTAGCTGCCGTTGTTCGTTCCGCCCGAGTTCTGCCCCGGAACATCGGTGATCGGGAAGTTGGGCATTGGCGCCGGCGACGGCGTGTCGGGCAACGACGGAATCTCGGCGGCAGGGATGTCGTGCAGGTCGTTGGCCGGCGGTCCGTTCTCCCGGCTGCCGTAGACGCTGCCCGGTGCTCGCTGCCCAAGTAGCTGGCTGACCGTCACCAAGTGATAGTCGTTGGCCTTGAGCACCGGGATGAACTGGTAGACCAGATCGACCGTGCTGGAGTAGGTGTCGTGCAGCAACACCACCGAACCGGGCTTGATCTGGGTCATCAGCAGGTATCTGCTGGCCGCGGTGTTGGAGTCGTTGATCCAGTCGAAAGGGATGACGTCCCACAGGATTCCGGCCAGACCGACTTTTGCGGCCTGCTCGTTGACCGCGGCGTCGGTCAACCCGCCCGGCGGCCGCCACAACTTCGGCGTCACACCGGTGGCGGCGACGATCGCGTCGTTGGCTCTGGACAACTGGCCGGGAACGTCGGGCGGGGGCAACGTCGTCATGTTGGGGTGTTCCCAGGTGTGGTTGCCGATCTCCATGCCCGCATCGACAACCCGTTTGGCGCCGGCCGGGTTGGCGGCGACCTTGTTGCCGATCTCGAAGAACGTCGCCTTGGCTTTGTTGGCGGTCAGGATGCCCAGCAGGCGGTCGGTGTACGGGGTGGGGCCGTCGTCGAAAGTCAACGCCACGCATTTGACTTGCGCGCAGTCGACGACGTCGGTGGCTCGGGCGAACCTGACGTGCCCGGTGAACGCGCCGACCGCTACGACGACGGCCGCTGCCACGGCGCCAGCGACAGTACGCCAATAACGCCACGCCTGGGTGTCTGGTCGTCTCGGCACGGCGGGAAGCTTACCCGCGGCGATTGCAAGCGCGGCGAAGCCGGGCGCAGCAGGTCGCCGCGCGACAATCCAGCCCTACGGCAGCGGGGCCCGGCTGATCTCCTCCAGCATCTCGGTGACCAGCGCTGCGATCGGCGACCGCTCGCTGCGCAGCAGCGTGATGTGCGCGAAAAGCGGGTGCCCCTTGAGTTTCTCGACCACGGCCGCGACCCCGTCATGGCGGCCCACCCGCAGGTTGTCGCGCTGAGCGACATCGTGAGTCAACACCACCCGCGATCCCGTGCCCAGCCGCGACAACACGGTCAGCAGCACGTTGCGTTCCAGCGACTGTGCCTCATCGACGATGACGAAGGAGTCGTGCAGCGAGCGGCCACGGATATGTGTCAGCGGCAGCACCTCGAGCATCCCGCGGGAGAGCACCTCCTCGAGCACCGCCGGGCTGGCCAGACCTTCGAGTGTGTCGAAGACCGCCTGCGCCCACGGGCCCATCTTGTCGCTCTCGCTGCCGGGCAGGTAGCCCAACTCCTGGCCGCCGACCGCATACAGCGGGCGGAACACGACCACCTTGCGCTGTGTGCGTCGCTCCAGCACGGCTTCCAGCCCGGCGCACAGCGCCAGCGCCGACTTGCCGGTGCCGGCCTTGCCGCCCAGCGATACGATGCCCACCGACTCGTCGAGCAGCAGTTCCAGGGCCACCCGCTGCTCGGCGGAGCGACCGCGCAGCCCGAATACCTCGCGGTCGCCGCGGACCAGTTGAACGCGCTTGTGCGCGTTGACCCGGCCGAGCGCGTGTGAGCTACCGGCGAGCAGCCGAATACCGGTGTGGCAGGGCAGGTCTCGCGCTGCAGCCAGGTCCACCTCGCCGTCGGCGAATAGCGCGTCGATGTCCTCGGCTGTGGCTTCGATCTCCGTCATCCCGGTCCAGCCGGACGTGATGACGTCCTGCGCGTGGTACTCGTCGGCAGGCAGACCCACCGCACCCGCTTTGACGCGCAGCGGAATGTCTTTGCTCACCAACGTGACTCGTTTGCCTTCAGCGGCGAGGTTGGCGGCGCAGCACAGGATGCGCGAGTCGTTGGTGTCGGTGCGGAACCCGGCCGGCAGCACGTCCGGGTCGCTGTGGTTGAGTTCGACGTGCAGCGTGCCGCCTTGCGTCCCAACCGGAATGGGCTGGTCCAGCCGCCCGTGCTCGAGCCGGAGGTCGTCGAACAAGCGCAACGCCTGACGGGCGAACCAACCCAGCTCATGGTGGTGGCGTTTGGCCTCGAGCTCACTTATCACCACCAACGGAACCACCACTTCGTGTTCGGCGAAGCGGGAACAGGCCCACGGATCGGACAACAACACCGAGGTGTCAAGGACGTACGTCCTGATGGTGTCCTGTGGAACCGCCGGGGATTTGGTCACGAAGCGCTCCTCGAGCTCGTCGCCCGGTTCGCTGTCGCATGCGGGTGGTGGCCCCAGCGCCACCCATACGCGCGACGCGTCATAACCGGGCTGAAGCCCGTGCGGCCCGCACGGACGATTCGGCGGGGGCCGCGGCGCCAGGACCGGGGCCGGCGGTCCTGTCGAAGTAGAGACGAGAGGCGCCGCCCGGACAGCAGAGCATGTCGCTAGCCATCGATTGCGACGCTACTCTCGTCTGCGCATGTCCGCCGCGCAGGCGCGCCGACGCGGCTAGCTGATGACGAGCTGCCGCAGCGCAGGCTCGTCAGCGACTCCCCATGCGGTGATGCGGTCGGAAATCACCTGCCGCAGTTGATCCGGGCCGAAAATGCCTGCGTCGGCGACGTTTCGCACTTTGTCTTGGTAGGCGTCGATGTCAGCGCCGACGACTTGGAGGTCAGCCGCACGGGCGGCGATCGCCGCGATGGTCTCATCGCGGGTGTAGCCGAGGCAGTGCGCTACGAGGTTGGAGAAGAACTCCTCGTGCCGCTCTTCATCTCGCGCAATGTGCGCAATGAGTCCGGCCAGCACCGGCTCTTCGATCTGGGCCGCCAGGTTGTTGCAGTACACCGCGTGGGCGCGCTCGAAGAAAGCCATGAACACCAGGGTTTCGACCTGGGAATACTGGTCGGCGCGATACCCCTTGACCGACACGTGCTCGAAGCGGACCTGCTCGTTGGCGGTCGGGTCGACCTCGCGGGTCACGACGAAGTACTCGCGCAGTGCAATGGCGTGCAGGTGTTCTTCGGCGGTCCACCGGCCCAGCCAGTGGCCCCACTCCTCTTCGAGGATGAAGTGCTCGACGAGTTCGCGGTGATAACCCGCCACGTTGTCTTTGGTGACGAGCAGAATCTCGCACGCGTCGGTGATGGCTCTGGGCAGCGTCACCTGCGACGGGTCCCAGTCACGCCCGCCGAGGAAGGCGAAGTTCTCGCCCTGCTCGAACGGCACGAAGTCATGCGCGAACCAGAGCTCCTCGGTGCCGAGGTGGCGGTCGAGGTTCTCGCCCACGACCGGCTTGAGTTCAAGAATGAACGCGTTAGCGACAGGTTTCTGTGCCATGAGGTAACCGTAACCCGCGTACACAGGTTCCGTGAAATCCGCTGCGGGGCTACACCAGCGACCAGTCTTCGAGTCCCTCGTACAGCGGGAACTCCCTGGCGAGCCGCGTCACGCGGTCCCGCAGCGCGGAAACGTCGGCCGCGCTGCCCGCCGCCAGCGCGGTGGCGATGATGTCGGCGACCTCGCTGAACTCGGCGTCTCCGAAGCCGCGGGTGGCCAGCGCCGGGGTGCCGACCCGCAGGCCTGAAGTCACCATCGGCGGCCGCGGGTCGTTGGGCACGGCGTTGCGGTTGACGGTGATGCCGACCTCGTGCAGCAGATCCTCGGCGGCCTGTCCGTCCAGCGGCGAGTCGCGCAGGTCAACCAGCACCAGGTGAACGTCGGTGCCACGGCTGACCACCGAGACGCCGGCCTTGGCGACATCGGGGGCCAGCAGTCGTTCGGCGATGATCCGGGCGCCGGACAGCGTGCGCTGCTGACGGTCGGCGAATTCCGGGGTGCCTGCGATCTTCAGCGCGACCGCCTTGGCCGCGATGACGTGCATCAGCGGCCCACCCTGCTGGCCGGGGAAGACCGCGGAGTTGATCGACTTGGCGTACTCCTGCTTGCCCAGGATCAGGCCGGACCGCGCGCCACCCAGCGTCTTGTGCACGGTGGTGGACACGACGTCGGCGTGCGGTACCGGGGACGGGTGCAGCCCCGCGGCGACCAGGCCCGCGAAGTGCGCCATGTCCACCCACAGCTTGGCGTCGACCTCGTCGGCGATCGACTTGAACGCCGCGAAGTCCAGGATCCGCGGGTAGGCCGACCACCCGGCGATCAACACCTTGGGCCGGAACTCCAGCGCCTTGGCCCGCACCGCGTCCATGTCGATGAGGTGCGTCGTGGGATCGACGCCGTAGAAGCCGGTCTCGTAGAGCTTGCCGGAGAAGTTCAGCCGCATGCCGTGGGTCAGGTGTCCGCCGTTGGCCAGGTCCAGCCCCAGCAGGTGCTCCCCCGGCGACATCAGCGCGTGCAGCACCGCGGCGTTGGCCTGCGCGCCCGAGTGCGGCTGCACGTTGGCGAAGTCGGCGCCGAACAACGCCTTGGCCCGGTCGCGGGCGATGTTTTCCACCACGTCGACGTACTCGCAGCCGCCGTAGTAGCGCCGGCCGGGCAGACCCTCGGCGTATTTGTTGGTCAGCACGCTGCCCTGGGCCTGCAGCACCGCGCGGGGCGCGAAGTTCTCCGAGGCGATCATCTCCAGCGTGTCGCGCTGGCGGCTCAGCTCCTTGCCGAGCAGCTCGGCGATGTCGGGATCGACGTCGGCCAACGGCGCCGACATCACGGAGGCAGCGGTACGGGCATCAGGTGCAGCAGTCACGCGGGCCAGTCTATCCAGGGGAGCACGACGGGAAACTGCCTAGTCCGGCAGCGCCGACGGGATCAGCGGGTCGTCGAGTAGCCGGCCGAACCGCTCAGCAACGTTCACCCCGGCAGGGCGGTCGTCCAGCCAGCGGCGCAGCAACCGGTACCCCTCGACATAGGTGCTGGTGTAGGCGCGCCACAGTGGCGAGGACAAAAACCGCAGCATCTGCCGGGCGCGGGTGTCGTTGACCAGCAGCCAGCGGCGCAGGAAAGCCGCAACCTCATCGGCGTCGCGGTGCTCGTCGTGCAACATCAGCGCCGCGTCCTGACGCACACCGGCCAGCGCCGCCGATGCTTCGGACATCGCCTCGGCACGCTCGCCGTCGAACCTCAGTCCAAGATCGGCGTAGATGTCAGCGGCCCAGCGCCCCCAGCCCGGGCCGATCGCCGCATAGAGCGCCAGGTCGGCCAAGCCCTCAGCGATCAGACACTGCGGCGTGTTCACCAGGAAAATGGTCTGCTCGCCGTGGCCTTTCCGGTTGACCAACCCGACCTCTTTGCGGCAGTGCTCGGTGTGGTGCCCCGGATAGGATTCGTGGGCCACCAGCCGTGGCAGGTTGGACAGCAGTTGCTTGACGTCGGCGTTGACGGCGACCGTTGAGCGGTAGTTGCCCAGGTAATAGTTGAATCCCGACCACGGCTTGTCGGTCACCACCTGATAGACAACGGTTTCGGTGTCCGGAAGCGGATACTGCGCGCGAACCCGGTCGCGAAGCGCGCTGGAGAACGCCTCGATGCACTCGCCCAGCCGATCGGGCGGGATCTCTTCGCCGATGCGGTGAGCCTCCATCCGGTCGGCCAACGGGCCGCTGCCGCCCAGCGCCTCGTCGAGCCGGGCATGCGCCTGCCGGTAGGTCTGTTCCTCGCCCTTGCTGATGTGCACGTCGAAGTAGTCGTGCACCTCGTCGACGAAGCCGATCTCTTCTCCGGCGAACTTGCGGCCCGCGCAGGCCAATGCGCGCAGATGAGCACCCAGATAGTCCACGCGAGGCTCGTCGAATCCACTGGATGCACTGCCGCGCGGCACATCTGGCAGCGCCGCGATCAGTCGCCGAGCCTGGCGGACCAAGTCGGCCGGGTCAGGCGCGGGTTCGGCCAACACCGTTTGGCGCAGCGCCGGATCACCGGTAAAGGCGTCGACGTAACCGGACTCGATGCGGTCGAAGCGCAAACCGAGCAGCAGGTACTCGCGGATCAGCGCGGCGGGTTCCAGACTGAGTTCCACGCGCGCTAACGCTATCCGGTCGCCCCAGCCGCCCACAGTGCGGCCGAGGCTGCAAGACTGACAGCCATGCCGCGGCTGAGCGAGCCGAGTCCCTATGTGGAGTTCGATCGACGTCAATGGCGCGCGCTACGCATGTCGACGCCGCAGCCGTTGACCGAGGAAGAAGTCGTCGGCTTGCGCGGTCTCGGCGAGCAGGTCAACCTGCTCGAGGTCGAAGAGGTCTACCTGCCGCTGGCCCGGCTCTTGCACCTCCAAGTCGCCGCCCGGCAAGGGCTGTTCTCTGCCACCGCCGAATTCCTCGGCGAGCCCCAACAAAATCCCGATCGGCCCGTACCGTTCATCATCGGGGTGGCCGGCAGTGTGGCGGTCGGTAAGTCGACGACGGCCCGCGTGCTGCAGGCGCTGCTGGCCCGCTGGGATCACCACCCGCGCGTCGACCTGGTGACCACCGACGGGTTTCTCTACCCCAACGATGAGCTGGCGCGGCGAAATCTGATGCACCGCAAAGGCTTTCCGGAGAGCTATGACCGGCGGGCGCTGATGCGATTCGTCACCTCGGTCAAGTCGGGTTCGGACTACGCGTGCGCGCCGGTGTACTCGCACCTGCACTACGACCGGGTGCCCGACGCCAAGCAAGTGGTCCGCCACCCCGACATCCTGATCCTCGAGGGTCTCAACGTGCTGCAGACCGGGCCCACCCTGATGGTGTCGGACTTGTTTGACTTCTCGCTGTATGTGGACGCGCGGGTCGAGGACATCGAGCAGTGGTACATCTCGCGGTTCTTGGCGATGCGCTCAACAGCGTTCGCCGACCCGGCTTCGCACTTCCACCACTACGCAGGGCTGACCGATCAGCAGGCCGACGTCGCCGCCCGCGACATCTGGCGGTCGATCAACCGGCCGAACCTCGTCGAGAACATTCTGCCCACCCGCCCGCGCGCCACTCTGGTGCTGCGCAAGGACGCCGACCACTCCATCAACCGGCTGCGGCTGCGCAAGCTGTGACTTCGCGACTGCAGGGCCGCCGAACGGTGGTCGGCCGGTGAAACTTGCGGCGGGATAACCCACTCAGCGCAAGCCGATGCGGGGTCGTCCACCGCAACCTCTGACGGCGGCGCCCCGCACCGGCGGGATGAGAGTCACGCCGGCAGGCGGCGCACTCCGAGGTATTGCAGGTAGCCGATCATCGCGGTGTAAACACCGCTGGCCAGTGTCGCGGCGATCCCCGTCTGGGTCAGCGGCAGCGCATCCGCGGCCGCCACGACGACGGCCGCCACCGTGAAAACGATGTTGGCGATGACGACGCCGATCCCGGCGCGGCGCAGGTCGGGTGCTGCGGCCAAGCCGAACACCACCAATCCGTAGAGCACGAAGAACGCACCGAGGCCGTACTCCGCGATGGAGCTCAGCCCGGTCAACGACGAGATAGGATCGGCGGCCCCGGCGATCACCAGGCCGACGAGGCCGGTCAGCGTTGCGTCGAACCGCATGGCAAACCGCAACAGGGAGTCAGTCGAGTCGGCGAAGGGTCGGGTGGCCAGTCCAGTAACAGCGGTCATGTGGAGAACTCCTTGCGATGTCGGGTCGAACACATCTAAGCCTGCCGTTCTGGGACTGCCAGATCGACGCGTGGCACTGCCAAGCACTGCCATGCGCAGGTCAACCGAGTGATCTAGACCACGTATTCCTTGACTAGCCGAGCTAAGTCTTAATGCCCGGCTCCTTCTCGCGCCGCTCCACGGCGCGCATCGTCGCCGCGCGGTCTTAATGCCCGGCTCCTTCTCGCGCCGCTCCACGGCGCGCATCGTCGCCGCGCGCTAGCTCGAGACAGCCACCCGGCCGCGCAAATCGGCGGCAATGAGCCGGGCCGCGGCGTTCTGCCAGTTGTGCAGCGACCGCTGCGGCACCTCGGTGACGAACCACTGCCAGGCCTGCCGGGCGGTCGGGTCCAGACCGGCGGCGGTGGCGTTCTGGGCGTAGGCGCGCACACCCACGACATACGGGAAATACAGCGAGTTGTAGTAGCGCCACTGCTCGGTGGTGCCGAAGTCGCCGCCGTCGCGCGGTTTGAGCCGTGCGATGCGGTCCGCCAGCAGAGCCTTAAGCTCGATGGCCCGCTCCAACGGCTGGTCGGGGGCTCCGCGGGCGGCCAGCCGCTCGTCGACGGCCGGCAGCGCGGTCAGCGGGTTGGCGACCAGCTTGGACAGGTCGCCGTAGTGACCCAGCGCGCGGCGGGTCAGCCGGGCGAACGTGTCATCGTCGAAGCCGTCGAGCGGATCGGCCGAGACCAGCGGCAGCGCGGATTGCGTGCGCCGCAACGTCTCCCGGTGGGCGCGCAGCACTGGCGATCGCGAGAACACCAACCGGTCCAGCAGCCCGGCCAGCGGGTCGGCCAGCACCTGCACGGAGGTTGCGATCGCCAGGCTGGTGAACAGCAGCACCGTCAGCGCAACCTGCGCGGTGGCCTGCTGGCGGGTCAACGCGATGCCGATCAGCATCTGGCCGCCGAGCAGCGAGACGACCGCGCCGGCGCCGGTGAACGAGCGCAGCATGTCGGCCCGCAGCGCCTGACCCTCGTCGAACGCGTCCCACAGCGCCACCGCCACACCCAGCCCCAGCACGTCGCAACCCGTCGACGCCAACGCCAGCCAGCTGGGCACCACGCCCAGCGGAATGATCAGGATGGCGTTGGCCAGCGCAAAGAACAACGTCGCCGTGATGACCAGCCCGACCACCGGGATGGTCTGCACCCGGCGCCGCAGCGCGGCGATCATCGCGCCCAGCGTGGACGCCGAGATCACCACGCACATCACCACATGGCCGAGCCGCAGCGGCCCGTCGACGCTGCGGGCCAGCGTCGCGCCAACCAAGGTCAGCGCGCCGACGCCGCCGACCAGCAACAGCTCGCCGGTGCGCGCCCGCCCGGTGTCGCACGGCCGGGCCAGCTCGACGAGCACCGCGAACCAGGCCACGCCGGGGACGGCCACCAAATAGATCTCGACGTGGCCGAGCAGCGCAGAGTGCGTGACGAGCCGCACCGCATCCAGCGCCACCGCCGTCGCGAAGCTGCACAGGCCGATCGCCGAGAACGCGAGCACCGGCTTGCGCGGGTCGCGGGCCAACAGATACAGCCCCAGCCACCAGCTCAGTGAAAACACCAACGCCGAAAGCGCAGCCATGCCTTCAGTGTGGCACGCCGTCAGATGCCGTAACGGCGATGGCGCAAGCTGTAATCGCGCAATGCGCGAAGGAAATCAACCCGCCGGAACGCCGGCCAGTGCGCTTCGGTGAACCACATCTCCGAGTAGGCGCTTTGCCACAGCAGGAAACCGGACAGTCGCTGCTCACCCGAAGTACGGATGACCAGATCGGGGTCCGGCTGCCCGGAGGTGTAAAGATTCTCGGAGATCGCGTCGACGGTGACCGCTTCGACGAGGTCCTCCCCGCTGGCTCCGTTGGCGAGTTCCTTGCTCAGCAGCGCGCGGACGGCGTCGGCGATTTCCTGGCGACCGCCGTACCCCACCGCGACGTTGACGTGAAAGCCACCGTTTCCGGTGGATGCGGTGCCCTCGACGGCCTCGCGAAGTCGTCGCGCGGGCTCTTCGCCGATCAGTTCCAAATCCCCGACGGTGCGCACGCTCCAGCGGTTGGCCGGCGCGCAGATCTCCTCTACGACATCGGTGATGATCTCGATGAGCGCGGCCAGTTCGGCCGGGTCACGTCGCAGGTTTTCGGTGGAAAGCAAATAAACGGTGGCCATTTCGATGCCGGCTTCTTGGCACCAACGCAGCATCTCGGCGATCTTGGCCGCGCCCATCCGGTAGCCATAACTGACGTCGTCGTAGCCGGCGTCGCGTGCCCAGCGCCGGTTGCCGTCGCACAGCACCGCGATGTGGCGCGGCAGCGCGGATTTGGACGCGGCCAGGCCTTGCCGCAACCGCAACTCGTAGAGCCGATACAGCGGTTCCTTGACGCGCGGCGGAATGATCTCCACAGCGATCCAGATTACTGTGGGGGGTACTGATCATCGGCGATCCTGTCGCAAGTCAGGGAGGCATATTGAGTCGCGAGACCCACGTGGTCACCGAGCCCGGCACTTCCGGGCCGGTCAAGGCTGTCGAGGAAGTCGCCGGTCAGGCCCTGCAGTCTGCTGCCGACGTGCTGACCAAGCCGAGGGCACGCGGCTGGATCCATTTGGTGTCGGCGATCGTCGCTGTCGCCGCCGGCGCTTCGCTGATATCGGTGTCTTGGCCGCTGGCAGGACTCAAAGCCGGTTTGGCAACGTTCGCCTACACCGGCGCCGTCGTGGGGATGTTCACCGTCAGCGCCATCTATCACCGGGTGACGTGGAAATCGGCGACCGTCCGGACATGGATGAGGCGGCTCGACCATTCGATGATTTTCGTGTTGATCGCCGGCACCTACACGCCGTTCGCGCTGTTGGCGATGCCGCACGACGCGGGGATGCTGGTGCTGTCCATCGTGTGGGGCGGTGCGGTCGCCGGGGTGTTGCTCAAGATGTGCTGGCCGAGCGCGCCGCGCTGGGTCGGTGTGCCGCTCTACCTGCTGCTCGGCTGGGTTGCCGCGTTCTACGTCGCGGTGATCATGCACATCGCCGGGGTGGCCGCGATGGTGCTGCTGATTGTCGGCGGCGCTCTGTATAGCATCGGCGGCATTCTGTATGCGCTGCGCTGGCCCGACCCATGGCCGAGCACGTTCGGCTATCACGAGTTCTTCCACGCCTGCACCGCGGTGGCCGCGATCTGCCACTACATCGCCGTGTGGCTGGCAGTGTTCTACGTCGGCCACCCGGCCTGACAAGTCAGCTAAAGCTGCGTGACGCTGTCGGCCGACCAGTAGGCCTTCGTCGCAGTGACCTTGCCGTCGTCGCCGAACGCCATCACGTCGATCGGCTCGATGAGCATCCGGCTGTCGCCCGCCGTCACCGTCAACCGGAACTGGAAAGCCGCCTCGTTGCCGGCCACCCGCAGCGTCACCAACTCGCATTCCCGTTCGACGTTTTCGACTGCGGAGTAGAAACCATGGATCGCCTGCCTGCCGATGTGTACCTCGCCCCCGACCGGGTCCTCGACAGTGCCGTCGTCGGCGTACAAATCGACCAGATCGTCCGCGCTGCCCTTGGCAATCAGGCTGATGTAGCGGTTGACGGTCTGGCGATGTGTTCAGCACTCGGCATCGGACGCAACGCTACCGTGGCGCATCCAGCGCCACCGCCAACGCTTCGCCGGTGGTGACCGGCAGGTCGCAGACCCGGCCGCGGCACACATAGGCCGCGTCGGCATCGGCCAGCCGGTCGCGGCCGGCCAGCAGTTCCGACGAGCCCACTTTGCCGCCGACGACGATCGCCCCGCCCGGCGCGAGTCGGCGCGCGTCGGCCAGCAACGACGATCCCGGCCCGTCACAGGCCACCGCGATCTGCAACGGCCCGCGCACAGCGGATTCCGCCACCGCCAGCCAATGGCCGGCCGAGCGCGGCGCGCGGGCCAGCAGCGAAGAGTGCGCCTGCAGCGCCTCAGCTGCCGCCTGCCCGTAGCGGTCAGCTCGCTGTCCGCCGGTCAAATGCGCCGCGGTCAGCAGCGCTTCGGCGATCGAGGATGCCCCCGACGGCGTAGCACCGTCCAGCGGGTCGGCGGGCCGCAACATCAACCGCTCGGCGTCGTCTGCGCTGTCGAACCAACGGCCCGACCGGTCGTGATCGGCGAAGTGCGCCAATGCAATATCCAACAAATCGGTGGCAGTCGTCAGCCAGGCGGCGTCCGTGGTCAGCTGGTAGAGCGCCAGCAGCCCGGTGGCCAGCATCGCGTGGTCTTCCAGGATCGCGGCGCTCTCACCGACCCGCCCACCGAGGCTGGCCCGGCGCAGCCGGCCGTCCACCAGGTGCAGCGCTACCAGCGCCGACGCGCAATCAACGGCGGCGTCGGCCAGCTCGGGTGCGGCCAACGCCACACTGGCCTCGGCCAGCGCGCTGATCGCCAGCCCGTTCCAGGCGGTGACGACCTTGTCGTCGCGATCCGGTTGGGGCCGGTCCAGCCGGGCGGCCAGCAGCGCGGTTCGGGCACGGTCGAAGCGGCCCGGGTCGTCGGGATCCTTTGGCAGCTGCAGCACCGATGCGCCAGCGTCGAAAGTGCCCGCCTCGGTCACTCCCAAAACCGAAGCGGCCCAAGGCCCGTCGTTATCTCCGAGCACTTCGGTCAGCTGCGCGGGCGTCCAGACATAGGTCGAGCCCTCGCGGCCGTCGGCATCGGCGTCCAGCGACGAGGTGAACATCTCGGCCTCGCGCAACTCGTCGAGCAGGAAACGTGCGGTCTCGCCGGCGACCCGGCGCGGCAACGGATCGCCGGTTCGCCGGGCCCAGTGCGCGTAGGCCCGCAACAGCAGCGCGTTGTCGTAGAGCATCTTCTCGAAATGCGGTACCACCCAAGCGTTGTCGACGCTGTAGCGGGCGAATCCGCCGGCCAGCTGGTCGTACATTCCGCCCCTGGCCATCGCCGTACCGGTACGGCGGAACGTGGCCAGCGCCTGCGCTGAGCCGGTCCGCTCCCAGTGCCGTAACAGCGCCTCCAGCAACGCTGACGGCGGGAATTTCGGTGCACCGCCGAAACCGCCGTGGACAGTGTCCTCGTCGTGCAGAATCGCAGCGACGGCGTGGTCGCAGAGCACCGGCTCCACCTCCCGGCCGCTGGAGGGCTGCCCCCGGGGTGCCCCAGCCATTGACCGCAGTTCGCTTGCGATGTGATCGGAGGCCTGCTCGACCTCCTCGCGACGGTCCCGCCAAGTACTGGCCACAGCCGAAAGCAGCTGCAGAAAAGCGACTTTCGGATAGTAGGTGCCGCAGAAAAAGGGCCGCCCGTCGGGCGTCAGGAAACACGTCATGGGCCAGCCGCCCTGGCCGGTGAGCGCGACAGTGGCGTTCATGTAGACGGCGTCGATGTCGGGCCGTTCCTCGCGGTCGACTTTGACGCACACGAACCCGGCGTTCATCGCCGCGGCCACCTCGTCGTCTTCGAACGACTCGTGGGCCATGACGTGGCACCAGTGGCAAGCGGCGTAGCCGATCGAGAGCAGGATCGGCACATCGCGTTCGACGGCCTCGGCCAGCGCCCGCGGCGACCATTGCTGCCAGTGCACCGGGTTGTGGGCGTGCTGACGCAGGTAGGGACTGGCGGCCCCGGCGAGCATGTTGGTACCCGGGCTCATTGCGTGGTCCTAACCGCCGGGCTCATGCGGTGATCGGTCATCGGGATGGGCCGACTGGTCGCCGATCGTCCCGTCGTCGACGGCCTGATCCGGTTCCGGGTGCTGGGGGTCGAACGACTCTGGAAGCTTCTTGAGGTGCCGGTTCATCGAGCGCACCAAAAACAGCAGGCTGATCAGCAACAGCACCACCACCAGCAAGCCGAACGGGCTGGCTTTGCCGAAATCGGGTCCGCTGTTGTGCGGCCCGTCGTCGGCGTGCCAGCCGGCCAGCACTCCGACCGCGGCGAGATGAAGATGGATCACTGCTTCGCCTCGATTCCGGCGAACAGATCGGACTCCGGCAGACGCACCGGCACACCCGAGCGGGCCAGCTCGAACTCTTCGGTCGACCACAGCCGCTGCTGCCATGCGATCGGGGCGGCGAAGAAATCCCCATTGGGGTCGATCTGGGTGGCGTGCGCACGCAGCGCGTCGTCACGTTGACTGAAATACGCCGAGCACTCGATCCGGGTCGTTACCCGGTCGGCGTGGACATCGTGCGCGGGATCCCAGTGCGCCAGCCACTTCTCGAACGGCCCCTTTTGACCGTGCTTGGCGAACTCGTCCTGCAGCATTTGCATCCGCTGGCGCAGGAATCCGTGGTTGTAGTAGAGCTTGGAGATCTCCCACACCGGGCCCGCGTCCGGGAACCGCCGATGGTCACCGGCCGCTTCGTAGGCGGCGACCGAAACCTGATGGCAGCGGATGTGGTCGGGGTGCGGGTAGCCGCCGTTCTCGTCGTAGGTCGTCATCACGTGCGGCCGGAATTCGCGCACCACCCGCACCAGCGCCTCGGTGGGCACCTCCAGCGGCGTCAGCGCGAAGCAGTCCTCCGGCAGCGGCGGCGGCGGATCCCCCTTCGGCAGCCCGGAGTCGACGAAGCCCAGCCAGGTGTGCTCGACGCCGAGGATCTCAGCGGCCTTGGCCATCTCGTCACGGCGGATATCAGCGATGCGCCCGTGCACTTCCGGCAGGTCCATGGCCGGGTTGAGGATATCGCCGCGCTCGCCGCCGGTCAGGGTCACCACGAGCACGCGGTGGCCCTCATCGGCGTAGCGGGCAAGCGTGGCGGCGCCCTTGCTGGACTCGTCGTCCGGGTGGGCGTGCACCGCCATCAACCGCAGTTCGCTCACGTGCTCCCTGACTGTGTGCTGTCTTTGGGCCCTATAGTTCCAGGTCTAATAGTTCCATCCGCGATGCCGGGGCTTGAAACCCGACTACCCGGCACCTACCACCAGACAACATGACCGAAGCTTTCTCCTCGCCACCGCAGAGCCGCTATGGGCGTGCAGGGTTGCCCCGCCCGTCGCGGCGCCGGGTCGTCGCCCTGGTTGTCATGGTGGTCGCGGCCGGCATTGTCGTCGCCGCCATCGGTTATCAACGGCTGGGCCGCAGCGACGTCGAAGGCACGCTGGCCGGCTATCGGCTGATCGACAACCAGACAGTTTCGGTAACGATCAGCGTGACGCGAACGGACCCGTCGCGGCCAGTTGACTGCATCGTGCGGGTGCGCGCGAAAGACGGCAGCGAGACCGGCCGGCGCGAGGTGCTGGTTCCGCCGGCATCCGAGGCAACGGTGCAGGTGACGACGATCGTGAAGTCCAGCAAGCCGGCGGTGGTGGGCGACATTTACGGTTGCGGCACCGATGTGCCCGGCTACCTGCGTGCGCCCTGACCGCACGAGGCTCTGGCAAACCGCTGACAAACGCCCAACTGCGAAAAATGTACGCGGCGCCCACAACGGCGGTGGTACGATCTCTGGATGCACGGTTCCGGCTGGGACCGTGTATTGCTGCATTAGCGGCCATGTGTGCCGCGCTGGGGGTCCGCCCGACTACTGGGGTCGGCAGTACACGTGGTGGAACCGCCCGGCAGCAAGACCGACAACCTGCCGAGGCGGATGCCGCCCAACCGACACCAAGGAGCACGACGAAGATGACGGACACCCAGGTGACCTGGTTGACCCAGGAATCACATGATCGACTCAAGACCGAGCTCGATCAATTAATCGCGAATCGTCCGGTCATCGCCGCCGAAATCAACGACCGGCGCGAGGAAGGGGACCTGCGCGAAAACGGCGGATACCACGCCGCTCGCGAAGAGCAGGGTCAGCAAGAGGCCCGAATCCGCCAGCTGCAGGACCTGCTCAACAACGCGAAGGTCGGCGAAGCTCCCAAGCAGTCCGGGGTGGCACTGCCCGGTTCTGTGGTGAAGGTTTATTACAACGGCGACAAGTCGGACAGCGAGACCTTCCTGATCGCGACCCGCCAAGAGGGCGTTAACGAGGGCAAGCTCGAGGTGTACTCGCCGAACTCGCCACTGGGCGGGGCTCTGATCGACGCCAAGGTGGGTGACACCCGCAGCTACACCGTGCCCAACGGCAACACCGTCAAAGTGACGCTGGTCAGCGCGGAGCCCTACCACGCCTGATTAGGCCACTGGGTCGGGGACAGGGCGAGATCAGATCTGCTGATGGCGCGCATCGCCGAGGATTTACTGCTGCTCTTGCTCGACAACGCATCAGCGCGGCCGGCATTGGACGGCGCGCGCTACGGACGCGTCCTGTCCGCCGCAGTGCTGTTGGATTTGGCGCACTCCTGCCGGATCCGGCCGGCCGTCGACAGCGAGCCGGTGGAAGCGGGACGGCTGCTCGTGCTCAACGGGCCCGATCCGGTCGATCCGGTGATGACACCGGCGCTGAACCTGTTGCTGCGGCGTCCCATTAGTCCCGCCGTGGCGATTGCCAAGCTGCGACGCGGTGTTCCGGCAACCGTGCTTTGGCAGCTCGAACGCAGCGGTCAGATACAGCAGGTTCGCTTGCCGGCCAAGGGATTCAAGCGCCAGCGTGCGTGGCCGTTTGTCGACCGCAGCCGGGTGACGCAGGTTCGTGCGGCGATGATGTCCACGCTGTTCGACGACAGCACACCCGATCCGGCGCTGGCGTCGGTCATCTCGCTGCTGTACACCGTCGACGGGCTGGGCGCCGTGCTCAGCCTCAACGACCGAGGCTGGGAGTGGGTGCTCAGCCGGGCCGGTGATATAGCCAGCGGTAGTTGGGTGGGCGATGCGGAGCCGGACCTAGCCGAAGTCAACCTCGCCGTGACGACCGCGGCCGTCCGCCATGCGTTGAAGCCATCCGGACGGCAGGCTAACTGAGCGCCTGTTCGAGATCGGCTATCAGGTCGGCGATGTCCTCAATGCCGACCGAGAGCCGCACCAGATCGTCGGGAACCTCCAACTGGGAACCGGCGGTCGACGCATGGGTCATCGCGCCCGGATGCTCGATCAGTGACTCCACCCCACCGAGCGACTCGGCCAGGATGAATACCTTGGTGTTGGCGCACAGCGCCTCGGCCGCGCTCCGTCCGCCCCGCATCCGCACCGAGACCATGCCGCCGAAACCGCGCATCTGCCGCGCGGCGATCTGGTGACCGGGGTGAGTGGGCAGACCCGGATACAGCACCGCGCTCACCGACGCGTGGCCAGCGAGGAATTCGGCGACCGCAGCGGCGTTTTCGCTGTGTCGCTGCATCCGCAGCACCAGCGTCTTCAGGCCGCGCATGGTCAGGTAGGCATCGAACGGTCCCGGCACCGCACCGGCCCCGTTCTGCAAGAAACCGAACGCCGCGTCCAACTCCTCGTCGTTGGTGACCAGCGCGCCGCCCACCACATCGGAGTGTCCGCCGATGTATTTCGTGGTCGAGTGCAGCACGATGTCGGCGCCGAGCGTCAGCGGCTGCTGCAGTGCTGGCGACGCAAATGTGTTGTCCACCAACACTTTCGCGGAGTGTTCGGCGCCAAGCTCGGCAATTGCGGCGATATCGGCAATCGAGAGCAGCGGGTTGGTGGGCGTCTCCACCCAGATCAGCCTGGTGCGCGGGGTGAGCGCTGCGCGGACCGCGTCGAGATCGGACAACGCGACCGGAGTGTGCTCCACACCCCATTGGGTGAACACCTTGTCGATCAGCCGAAATGTTCCGCCGTAGGCGTCGTCGGGGATCACCACATGGTCTCCGGGACGCAGCAGCGCGCGCAGCGCGCAGTCGCTGGCCGCCATGCCGGAACCGAATGCGCGGCCGAATCTACCCTCTTCGACGGCCGCCAGCGCCGTCTCTAGCGCGGCCCTGGTCGGATTGCCGGTGCGCGCGTATTCGTATCCGCCGCGCAGACCGCCGACGCCGTCCTGGGCAAAGGTGCTGCTGGCGTAGATCGGAGCATTGACCGCGCCGGTCGACGGGTCGGGCCGGTAGCCGGCATGGATAGCCTTGGTGGCCAGTCCGGCGCCTTGAAAGTGTCCGTCACCGCCGGCAGGCGCGTTGCGCTGTTCGCTCATCGACGATCAGCCTAGCCATCGCGATCACGTCGGCAAGAACGCACCAAACGTCAAAATTAGGTAATTTCCCCAAGCGCACGGAGCTTTACGGACAGCAGAATCATCAGTTATGAGGCGACTGATCGTGGGCTTGGCAACGACTGTTCTGCTGTGGGGCGGTGTCGCGGGGTCGTTGGCGCGGGTGCTGCCGAAGCCCGTCCCGGTCCTGCGCCGCAGTCGTGGCCCGGCTGCCCCGAGGATCACCCGGAGGGCCCCTGTCGTTGGTGCCCCGGGGATCCTCCGGTGCAGACCGGCAACCTGCGGGTGAACCCGGTCGTCTGGGACGCGAACGTGTGCCACACCTACTGGTACGTCCAGCATGGACAGGGCAATGTCGCTCAAAACATCTTCGAGGGCGATGCGCCGCCACCACCGCCGCCGGGCCTCCAGTGCCCCTTCCCGGCCTGTTTTCCGTGATCTGACGGCGCCTATGCCGATCCGTATCCGGTGGCGCCGTCGGGTGCGGCCTGCTCGAGCGGCAGGCAGACCGTCGCCATGATCTTGTCGGCCAGCGTTTGGCGTTTGGCATCCCAGAGCGGGAACAGGTAGCCGATGTAAAGGATGCCGGCATCGATCAGGTGGGCGATCTGGCGCAGAACGGACATTCCGAAACCGAGCGGCTTCCCGGTGTTCTCGCTGACGACTTTGAACCTCAGCACCGCCTTACCGATGCTCGATCCGGTCGTACCCTGCCGGTAGCCGTAATTCCAGACCAAATAGGCCAACCCGGCCAGCAGGGCGCCCCACATGACCGTCACACCCAACGTCGAATAGCCGACCGAGCAGATCTGGTCGACGTCGTACGGGGTGATATCGGTCAGACACGCCGTGTCGACCGAGTTCTGCAGAATCAGCCAACCGACGCCCAGGATCACCACGAACGGCAGGTAGTCGATGAGATACGCCGCGACCCGGGTGAGCCATAGCGTGTAGGCCTGCTGCGGCAGACCGCGGATCGCCGGCCCGGGCGGTGGCGGCAGATATCCGCCGGACGGCGGGGGCGGCGGCGGGTACTCACTACCCCCTGGCGGTGGAGGCGGCGGGAACGACGATGGAGGCGGTTGGTCGGTCATGAACGGCTTTCCCTTTGCACAGTATTTGCTGGACTGGGCGGCATTACGGTACCCGAGAACCCCGACCACCACGCTGCATCCACGCAAGCTCCGCGGGGGTGGCGCCAGCGGGCGCCGGCGGCAAGCCAGGTCACGAGCGCAGTGGTTCGCTACCCGAAGTAATTTGCCTGCTGACCATCCCGCTACTTGCGTAACGCGCCATCGGACAGGAAACCCAACAAGTCATACCGGGTGATGACTCCCACCGGTTTGCCTTCCTCGACGACCATGACGGCGTCCAAATCCCGCAGCGTCTTGGCCAGCGAGCTGACCAGTTCGCCGGCCCCGATGATCGGCAGCGGCGGACTCATGTGCATCCCGACGGCGTCGGCCAGATTGGCGCGGCCCTCGAAGACTGCCGAAAGCAGTTCGCGCTCAGAGACACTGCCGGCCACCTCGCCGGCCATCACCGGCGGCTCGGCGCCGACGACGGGCATCTGCGACACCCCGTACTCGCGCAGGATGCCGATCGCGTCGCGCACCGTCTCCGACGGGTGGGTGTGCACCAAGTCGGGCAGCTGGCCGGACTTGCCCCGCAGCACGTCACCGACCGTGGGCTGTTCGATCGAGCCGTCCAGCCTGGTGCGCAGGAACCCGTACGACGACATCCAGGCATCGTTGAAAATCTTCGACATGTAGCCGCGGCCGCCGTCCGGCAGCAGGACCACGATCAACGCGTCGGGCCCGGCTTCCTCGGCGACCTTCAGCGCCGCCACCACCGCCATTCCGCACGACCCGCCGACCAGCATGGCCTCCTCGCGGGCCAGCCGCCTGGTCATGTTGAACGAGTCGGAGTCGGACACCGCGATGATTTCGTCGGGCACAGCCCGGTCGTAGGCCGCCGGCCAGAAGTCCTCGCCTACCCCTTCGACGAGATAGGGCCGGCCGCTGCCACCGGAATACACCGACCCTTCCGGGTCGGCCCCGACGACACGTACCGGCCCTTGCGGCCTGTCGGCGGAGATGTCCTTGAGATAGCGGCCGGCGCCGGTAATCGTCCCGCCGGTGCCGATGCCCGCGACGAAATGGGTGACCTGGCCGTCGGTGTCGGCCCAGATCTCCGGGCCGGTGGTCTCGTAGTGGCTAGCCGGGCCCTGCGGATTGGAGTACTGGTCGGGCTTCCACGCACCTTCGATCTCTTCCACCAATCGGTCGGAGACGCTGTAGTAGCTGTCCGGATGGTCGGGCGGCACCGCCGTCGGGCACACCACGACCTCGGCACCGTAGGCGCGCAGCACGTTCTGCTTGTCCTCGCTGACCTTGTCGGGGCAGACGAACACGCACCGATAACCGCGGTTTTGGGCAACCAGCGCCAATCCGACGCCGGTGTTTCCGGAGGTGGGTTCGACGATGGTGCCGCCCGGCTTGAGCTCTCCGCTGGCCTCGGCGGCATCGATCATCTTCACCGCGATCCGGTCCTTGCTGCTCAAACCCGGGTTGAGGTACTCGACCTTGGCCACCACCCTGCCCGACCCCGGCGGCACGACTGAGGTCAGCTGAACCAGTGGAGTATTTCCGATGAGTTCACTGATGTGTCGCGCGATCCGCATGCCTAAATGGTCTCAGGTGTTGCGCGGCTACGCGCAGGGACTCGCCCGGTGACGATGCGGGCCGCGCAGCTGCCCGAGGCGGTGGCACGCCCCCTCTCCGGTGCGCGGCTGGGGGTACCCTCACCCGCTTGCGGGGGAGAACCGGGCAATCGGCCTCAAGAACCCGAACGCTAGCCGGTGGCCTCCCGGATGTACTCGCCGATCTGCCGCAACGAGCGCGTGGCCTCGGGCACCACCGGCGCGGCGAGCTGGAAGTCGTGAATCTGGCCGGGCCAGACCCGGACCTCGGTCGGCACTCCCGCAGCCGCAAGTGCGCGGGCGGCCACGCGCGCGTCGTGCAACAACACCTCCGACCCCGACACGTGGATCAACGTCCGGGGCAGCCCCGGCTCGAGGTGGTCGAGCGGCTCATAGAGCTGCTCGGGCTTTCCGTCCACCACGTGCTTGGCTGCGGCCTTGGCGACCAGGGCGACCAGGGCATCGAATGCCTTGGCCGGGAACATCGCATCGGTCTTGATGTTCGGGTGCGACTGCTTGGGCTCCTTGGCCAGTTGCAGCAACGGCGAGATCGCCACCAGCGCCGCCGGTTCCTCGTGGACCTGCTGAAGCCGTTGCGCCAGAGCCAGAGCCAGATAACCTCCGGCGGAGTCGCCGGCCATCACGATCTGCTCCGGCTGATATCCGCGCAACCGCAGCCAACGGTAGGCATCGTGGCAGTCGTCGAGCGCCATGCCGACCGAGTGCTTCGGGATCAGCCGGTAGTTGACCACCAGTACCGGTGAATCGGCAAACTTCGACAATGCGTTGACGATTCGGCTGTGCGAGTTGACCCCACACGTCAAGAACGCGCCGCCGTGCAGATAGAGCACCACCCGTCGCTTGCCGTCGGCCGGCAGCACGCCGGGCGCGCGAACCAGCTGCGCGGTGGCGTGCGGCAACTCGACTGTCGCGCGGACGGTTCCGGGTCCCGGAAGCAACACCCGGGAAGCGAAGTCGACGAGGCCGAACGGCCAAGGGAGATGCGGGACATAGCTGCAAACGGCCAACGCCGGACGGATCGTCAGACGACAAGCCAGCGACGCCATCATCGCGGCGATGCTGGGTCCAGTCTCGACGACCTCGACGGGTGCGCCATCGCTGACGGGGAATCTGCGGGCCCGCAACACGTCGCGGCCGCGAACGGTATTTCGGGGCGAGCCCGAAACCTTGCTCGGTGCGGTCATGCTCGACACTCCTACGCCGTTGTAGTGCGATACAGCATGTCGACCAAGTAGCGGAGCGACCGGTTCATCTGCTTCATGTGAGGCGTTTCCGGCCTGGCACTCAGCCAACCTCGCAAACTTAGCTTGACACTTCAAAAAACTTCAACAATCAAAGAGTCGGATTCGATACCAGAATTGCTCCGACCTGTGATCGCGCGAAGGCTGGGCTCCATGAAGACCGGCCGCCGGCGACATAAACTGGTCGCGTGGTAATACGCGCACCTCGGGGGTCGATGGTTGCGCTGGCCGCGGCGGGCGCGCTGGCATCGACCGGCACGGCCTATTTGGGCGCACGCAACCTGCTGATCGGTCAGGCACAGCGAGCGCGCAACGTGATCCCCAAAGCTTGGGACATCCCGCCGCGGGCTGATGGCGTGTACGGCCAGGGTGGCGGGCCCGTGCAGCGCTGGGAACGCGGGACGCCGGTCGACGTGCACCTGATGATCTTTGGGGACTCGACGGCCACCGGGTACGGCTGTCGCAGCGCCGACGAGGTTCCCGGTGTGCTGATTGCCCGCGGACTGGCCGAACAGACCGGCAAACGTATCCGGTTGAGCACCAAAGCGATCATGGGGGCCACATCAAAGGGCTTATCCGGCCAGGTCGACGCCATGTTCGTGGCCGGTCCACCACCGGACGCCGCGGTCATCTTGATCGGTGCCAACGACGTGACTGCGCTCAACGGGATCGGCGCCTCCGCGCGGAGGCTCGGCGCAGCGGTGCGACGGCTGTGCGCCAGCGGCGCGGTGGTCGTCGTTGCCACCTGCCCCGATTTCGGGGTCGTCAAGGCGATCCCGCAGCCGCTGCGCTGGACGGTGCGTACCCGCGGACTGCGGCTCGCCCGCGCACAGTCCGGCGCCGTCAGGGCGGCCGGCGGCGTGCCGGTGCCGCTCGCCTCACTTGTCAACGAGGAGTTCCGGCATTCGCCCGAGCTGATGTTGTCCGAAGACCAGTTCCATCCGTCGGCGGCCGGATACGCGCTCGCCGCAAGCCAGCTGCTGCCGGCGTTGTGCCACGCGCTCGGCGACTGGGCCGGCGAGCCGGTACCTGCCCTGCCGTCGGCGACCGCCACGGAGGCCGGTCCCGGCGGCTATTCGGCGCTTGGGCTGATCTCGCGGCTGTGGCGGCGGCCCACCACCGGCGTGCCGGCACCCTTCGTCGTGGCTGGCCCTGGCTAGATTGCCCGGCTCTCCCCCGCAAGCGGGTGGGGGTACCCCCAGCCGCGTAGCGGCGAGGGGGCGTGCCCCCACCTCGGGCCGTTTGACGGCCCGCATCGTCGTCGGGCTAGATTCAGCTCCAGACCACACCCCATGGATGGAGCCGTCATGCCGGAAGCCGTCATCGTTTCAACTGCCCGTTCGCCGATCGGCCGCGCCATGAAAGGGTCGCTGGTCAGCATGCGGCCCGACGACCTGGCGGCGCAGATGGTGCGCGCCGCACTGGACAAGGTGGAGGGGCTGAACCCCCACCAGATCGACGACCTGATCTTGGGCTGCGGGCTGCCCGGTGGCGAGCAGGGCTTCAACATGGCCCGCGTCGTCGCCGTCCAACTCGGCTACGACTTCCTGCCGGGCACCACCGTCAACCGATACTGTTCGTCGTCACTGCAGACCATCCGGATGGCGTTCCACGCGATCAAGGCCGGTGAAGGCGACGCATTCATCTCCGCCGGCGTCGAGACGGTCTCCCGGTTCGTCAAGGGCAACTCGGACTCCTGGCCCGACACCAAAAACCCGGTGTTCGACGACGCCCAAAAACGCACGGCCAGCGCGGCCGACGGCGCCGACGATTGGCACGATCCCCGCAAAGACCACGCGCTGCCCGATATCTACATCGCGATGGGTCAAACCGCCGAAAACGTCGCGATCCTGACCGGGATCAGCAGAGAAGACCAGGACCACTGGGGGGTGCGCAGCCAGAACCGTGCCGAGGAGGCGATCAAGAGCGGGTTCTTCGAGCGCGAGATCGTTCCCGTCACCCTGCCCGACGGCACCACGGTCAGCGCCGACGACGGCCCGCGACCGGGAACAACCTACGAGAAGATCAGCGAGCTCAAGCCGGTGTTCCGGCCCAACGGCACCGTGACCGCGGGCAATGCCTGCCCACTGAATGATGGCGCCGCCGCGGTGGTGATCACCAGCGACACCAAGGCCAAAGAACTCGGCCTGAAACCGCTGGCCCGCATCGTGTCCACCGGGGTGAGCGGCCTGTCCCCGGAGATCATGGGCCTCGGACCGATCGAGGCATCCAAGAAAGCGCTGCAAAGAGCCGGCTTGTCGGTCAAGGACATCGACCTGTTCGAGATCAACGAGGCCTTCGCGGTGCAAGTGGTCGGCTCCGCGCGCGAACTGGGCATCGACGAGGACAAGCTGAACGTCTCCGGTGGTGCGATCGCCCTGGGCCACCCGTTCGGCATGACCGGTGCCCGCATCGCCACCACGCTGCTCAACAACCTGACGACCTACGACAAGACGTTCGGTCTGGAAACCATGTGCGTGGGCGGCGGTCAGGGCATGGCCATGGTGATCGAGCGGCTGAACTGACCGACGTCTCCGGCCCGGCGTGCATCCGGCGACGTCACGTCGGCGTGCCACGTCGCTTGTTGAACAGTGGGCGCGCGAAGGCACTTCGCAAGGATGGGTTACCGTTTGCCAGCTGCCGCAAGGTGGCCTAACGGATTCGAGTTTGAGAAGACTTGGGTTCAAGGAGGGCACTATCAGCATTTCCCTGAAGGCGGTCGCTGGAGTGACTGCGGCGGCCGTTGTAGGCGCATCAATGGTCGGCTGCACCAGCAATTCGAAGTCGCCGACGACATCATCGGGGTCGGCCACGTCGACGAGCCACAGCTCGGCATCGAATTCGGCGCAACCCCAATCCACCGACTACGCCAAACTGCTGATCCAAGCCGGCGATCTCAACGCGCCCGAAGAATTCAAAGCGAGCCCGATAACACAGAACCCGAATGGCAACGCGGGGGTGGAGACAACGTTCAGCAACGACGACGGCAGTAACGTGATCCGCGACACCATCCTCGTTATGAACGATCCTTCCGCTGCGGCCAGCGCGCTCGACTCAGCCAAGGCGAAGCTGGGTGATTCTGTAAAAGGAACGCCCGGACCGGCCAACGTCGGTACTGGCGGTACGACGGCCTCGGGCGACTCGCCGGACGGCTCCAAAGGGGTGACGATGGTGCTGTTCACCGAGGGCAAGGCATTCACCACTCTGGAATTCGATGGACCTGCTGGCTCGCCGGCTCCACCGGATTTCGTTACCGACGTCGCCCAGAAGCAAGACACCGCCATCAAGAATGGACTCCCCGGCTAGCCGGATTCCGGCTTCGGCGACTCAACAGCACCGTCAACACCAGCGCATGAAAAAGCCGGCACGTTGCGTACGTGCCGGCTTTCTCGTGTGAAGCGCTAGTCGCTTTGTAGATAACTGAGCAGGCGCAGGATCTCGATGTAGAGCCAGACCAGGGTCACGGTCAGGCCCAGCGCGATGCCCCATGCCGCCTTTTCGGGCGCTCCGGCGCGGATCATTTGGTCGGCGGCGTCGAAGTCGATCAGGAAGCTGAACGCCGCGATCGCGATGCACACCAGCGAGAAGATGATGGCCAGCGGGCCACCGCTCCGCAGCCCCAGCCCCTCGCCGTGGCCGACGCCGAACATTCCCAACACCAGGTTCCCGATCATCAGCGCCAGCACACCGAACATGCCCGCGACGAGCATCCGGGTGAATTTCGGGGTGACCCGGATGGCGCCGGTCTTGTAGACGACGAGCATCCCGACGAATACCCCGATAGTGCCCAGGATCGCCTGTCCGATCAGCGCCCCGGCATTGGTGCTCGACACCGAGAAGTGGGCCAGCAGGAAGGAGAACGCTCCGAGGAACAGCCCCTCCAACGCGGCGTACGTCAGCACGATCGCCGGGCTGTCCTGCTTGCGCCCGAAGGTGGCGATGAGCACCAACGCCAGACCACCGAACGCGCCGATGAAGGTGAACGGGGCGGCCAGCGCCTGGTTAGCCTCCACCATGAAGTAGGAGACGACGGCGACAGCCGACAGCACCGCCAGGGTGATTCCGGTCTTGGTGACGACGTCGTCAATGGTCAGCGGGCGGGAAACGCCTGCCTGCTGGTCGGCATACGGAGCATAGGGGTCCGTCTGATGCCCATACTGCGTCGCGGCGCCCGCGACTCCGCTGCCAAACTGCGCGTATCCGCCGCGCTGCTTGGGCAGCGAGCGAAATACCGGGTTGCTAGTCTCCCGCACCGTCGGTTCCTCTCGTGAGCTGTGACTTCGAGCCGTACGAACAACTGATCAACGAACCGAAGCCCGGCCGTGTTCCCGGGCAGCTTCCCTTGGCTTACGGCCGGACCTTCTCGAGATAGACCTTACCCGGGAGCGTCCCGATGCGGGTAACGATCTAGATTGCTCGTCAAGTCCTGACCAGCATTCGACGAGGGATTCACATCGAGGGGAGACCACGCGCGTGACGGACGAATCTGACGAGATCTTGAGCCGCGTCGAAAACGGCGTCGGCTTTGTGACGCTCAACCGTCCCAAGGCGATCAACTCGCTGAATCAGGGCATGGTCAACGAGCTGCGCGCGGTTCTGGCCGGTTGGGAGCAGGACACCGCGATCGGTGTGGTGGTGCTGGCCGGGGCTGGGGAGCGCGGGCTGTGCGCCGGCGGGGATGTGGTGGCGATCTACCACAGCGCACGCGCCGACGGGGTCGCCGCGCGGCGGTTCTGGCACGACGAATACCTGCTTAACGGTCAGATCGGCCGCTTTCCCAAGACATACGTAGCACTGATGGACGGCATTGTGATGGGCGGCGGCGTCGGTGTGGGCGCACACGCCAACACCCGGGTGGTGACCGATACGTCGAAGGTGGCGATGCCCGAGGTCGGTATCGGCTTCATCCCCGACGTCGGCGGCGCTTACCTGCTGTCGCGCGCACCGGGATCGCTGGGCTTGCACGCCGCGCTCACCGGTGCGCCGTTCTCCGGCGCCGACGCAATCGCGCTGGGTTTCGCCGACCACTACGTGCCCCACGACAAACTGGACAAGTTCAGCCAGGCCATCGTCACCGACGGCGTCGAGCCGGCAATCGCCGCCCACGCAATCGAACCGCCACCCAGTGACCTTGCCGCTCAACGTGATTGGATCGACCGGTGCTACGCCGGTGACACCGTTGCCGACATCGTCGCCGCACTGCGGGGCCACGACGCCGAGGCCGCCCACGACGCCGCCAACCTGATCGCCACCCGCTCTCCCGTCGCGCTGTCGGTGACGCTGGAGGCAGTGCGCCGCGCCGCCAAGCTTGACACGCTGGAAGACGTTCTGGCCCAGGACTATCGGGTGTCGTCCGCGTCGCTGCGCTCACACGACCTGGTGGAGGGCATCCGCGCGCAGCTGGTCGATAAGGACCGCAATCCGAAGTGGTCGCCGGCATCGCTGGCCGGCGTGACCGCGGCCGACGTTGACCCATATTTCGCACCTGTCGACGACGATCTGAAGTTCTAGGAAGGCAGCCGCAGTGACGACAACGACGAATACGTACGAAACCATCCTGGTCGAGCGCGACGAGCGGGTCGGCATCATCACGCTGAACCGGCCGAAAGCGCTCAACGCGCTCAACAGCCAAGTCATGAGCGAAGTCACCACCGCGGCAGCCGAATTCGACAACGATCGCGGCATCGGAGCGATCATCATCACCGGGTCGGCGAAAGCGTTCGCCGCGGGCGCCGACATCAAAGAAATGTCCAGCCTGGCGTTCTCCGACGTCTTCGACGACGACTTCTTCGCCCCCTGGGCCAAGCTGGCCGCCGTTCGCACCCCGACGATCGCCGCTGTCGCCGGACATGCGCTGGGCGGCGGCTGCGAACTGGCGATGATGTGTGACCTGCTGATCGCCGCTGACACCGCGAAATTCGGCCAACCCGAGATCAAACTCGGCGTGCTGCCGGGCATGGGCGGTTCACAGCGGCTGACCCGGGCCATCGGCAAGGCCAAGGCGATGGACCTGATTCTGACCGGCCGCACCATCGACGCCGCCGAGGCCGAGCGCAGCGGCCTGGTGTCGCGGGTGGTGCCCGCCGACGACTTGCTGACCGCGGCCAAGGCCGTCGCCACCACCATCTCGCAGATGTCGCGGTCGGCGTCCCGGATGGCCAAGGAGGCGGTCAACCGCGCCTTCGAATCCACGTTGGCCGAAGGGCTGCTCTACGAACGACGGCTGTTCCATTCGGCTTTCGCGACCGACGACCAATCCGAAGGAATGGCCGCGTTCATCGAAAAACGGCCCCCGAACTTCACCCACCGCTGAGGCGCTGACATGACGGAGCAGGCCGGCCAGCCCAGCACCGAGCCCAACGGCGCGGTGGCCACAGCAGAACCGACGCCACCCGCCCCGGTGTCCGGCCGAGACGACTGGTGGGTTCGGCATTACACGTTCACCGGCACTGCGGTCGGCCTGGTGTTCATCTGGTTTTCCATGACGCCGTCGCTGTTGCCACGGGGTCCGCTGTTCCAAAGTCTGGTCAGCGGCATCGCCGGGGCGACCGGTTACGGCCTCGGAGTTTTCGCGGTGTGGCTGGTGCGTTTCATGCGATCACGTAACTCCAGTCCGCGCGCGCCGCGCGTGGCCTGGCTGGGGCTGATCGCGGTCGGCGCAGTCGGCATGGTCGCGATGGTGATCTGGTTTCACGTCTGGCAGGACCGGGTGCGCGATTTGATGGGAGTCGCACACTTGAAATGGTTCGACTACCCGCTGGCCACCGCGCTGTCGTTGATCGTGCTGTTCGCCGTGGTAGAGATCGGCCAGCTCGTCGGCCGACTGATCCGTTTCCTCGATCGCCAACTCGATCGCGTTGCGCCGCCGCGGGTTTCAGCTGTCATTGTGGTGTTTTTGTTGGTGGCGCTGACGATCGCGTTGCTCAACGGCGTGGTGGTGAAATTCGCGATGCGGACCCTGAATAACACCTTCGCCACCGTCAACAACGAGACGAGCCCTACAAGCGCGCGACCGAAGACGCCGAACCGCTCGGGCGGGCCGGAATCGCTGGTGTCGTGGGAGTCGCTCGGACACCAGGGGCGGATCTTCGTCGGAAACGGGCCGACCGTCGATCAGCTGACCAAGTTCAACGGCACGCCGGCGACCGAGCCGATCCGCGCCTACGCCGGGCTGAACTCGGCGGACGGCATCACCGCGACCGCCGAGTTGGCCGCCCGCGAGTTGCAGCGCACCGGCGGGCTGCAGCGCGCCGTCGTCGCGGTCGGAACCACCACCGGAACCGGCTGGATCAACGAAGCGGAAGCCGATGCGCTGGAGTACATGTACAACGGCAACACCGCAATCGTGAGCATGCAGTACTCGTTTCTGCCCAGCTGGCTGTCGTTTCTGGTGGATAAGGAGAACGCGCGCCAGGCCGGCCAGGCGTTGTTCGAGGCGGTCGACGCCCTGGTGCGCCACATACCAGAGGGACAGCGCCCCAAGCTCGTCGTATTCGGCGAAAGCCTGGGCTCCTTCGGCGGCGAGGCGCCGTTCATGAGCCTCAACAACGTGTTAGCCCGCACCGACGGCGCGCTGTTTTCCGGGCCGACCTTCCAGAACACCATCTGGACCGGTCTGACCGCGACCCGCGATCGCGGCTCACCGGAATGGCTGCCGATCTACGACGACGGACACCACGTGCGTTTCGTGGCCCGTCCGGACAATCTGGATCGCCCGCACGACGCGTGGCAACACCCGCGGGTGGTCTATCTGCAACACGCATCCGATCCCATCGCGTGGTGGAATCCCGGCCTGCTGTTCCGCAAACCCGACTGGTTACGCGAAAAACGTGGCTACGACGTGCTTCCCGAGACCGAATGGATCCCGGTGGTGACGTTTTTGCAGGTGTCGGCCGACATGGCGGTGGCCGTCGATGTCCCGCAGGGCCACGGTCATGTCTACGTCGGCGACGTCGCCAATGGCTGGGCGGCGGTGCTGCAGCCTCCGGGCTGGACGCCGGAGAAGACGGCCAGGCTGCGCCCGATGCTGCACGCCAGCGACACCTGACGTCGGTGAACAGTGGCTGTGAGTGAGCCGGATGCCTAGCTCATCGATCAGTCAAGTGGCAGTATCAGCCTATTCGAAACCCCATGGAGGGAGTGATCGATGACTTGGACAATTCCACCGAGCGTCGGTAGCACCATCACCAAGATCGCGGTGGCGGGGGTGCTTATCGCTATGCCCGCGGCCGCGCTCAGCGTGCCGGCCTTCGCGGCGCCCGGTTCGAGCGGCACGCCGAGTGTGCTCCCGGCGCCGCCGCCTGCTGATCCACCCACCGATGCGCCGCCGCCACCGGCCCCGCCACAACAGAACTATGAGTACTACAACCCGAATGACTGGTGGTACTACGGCGGCGGCGACGGCGGCGGCGGAGGCGGAGGCGGAGGCGGCTGAGCCCACCTACCCCGCGGCCAGCACTCCGGCCGCGGCCAGCGCGCGGTAGCCGCCGACGACATCCGTCGCTAGATGCAGGCCCAGGTCCTGCAGTGCTACCGCGGCGAGACTTGACGTGTAGCCCTCCGAGCACAGCACCACCCACTCCACGTCGTCGCTGACGGCTTGGGGCAACCGGGCGTCACTGGTTGGGTCGCACCGCCACTCCAGCACGTTGCGCTCGATGACGAGGGCCTTCAGGGACTCGGGCACCTCCCCTTCGCGCGTCCGCTGGGCCTGCGGCCGGATGTCGACGAGCAACGCGCCGCGCCGCAGCGCCGCGGGCACCTCATCGGCAGCCAGGCGCCGCAACCGGGTACGCGCCGCCGCCAGAACCTGATCGATGCGGCTCATAGATTCTCCGGTTGGTCGGTCAGCTCAGTCCGCTTGCGCCGCAGCCTGTGCTGCGTCGGTGACCTCGTAATACGACATCACCGTCAGCGGCGGCGAATACGCGTGCACGCTCAGCGAAGGCCCCTGCGTCTCGGGCCCCAGCGTCTCGGAGAGGGACGTCACGGCTGGAGATGTCGCGGAAGGGCCCGGGCCGGTCGGGGCCCACACCACGTCATGCACCCAGCCCAGCGGGAACCCGGCCTGATCCCCGGCCTCCAACCGTTTGCAGCGCAATCTTTCACCGTCCCAACGAAATTCGTCTAACGACCCGGACAACAACGTCAGCGCACCCAGCGATCCGCCGTGGTCGTGCAGCTCGGTGCGATGCCCGGGTACCCAGCTGATCAGCCAGATATCGACTTCGTCGTCACCGTGCAGCCGTGCGAACCAGCGGTCGTCGGCGGGCACACCGCCCGGCGGGACCACGTGGTCGTAGCGACCGCTGAGCACGTCGTCGGCGGTTCGGTCGGTGATGTGCAGCAGGTCGGCCAGCCGCAGCCGGGTAGGGCCGGAGACGGACCGGAGGGTCGAGGGGTGGGACAGGACAGCGTCGGCAACGAGGTTTGCGGAAACCATGCAAGAAGCTCCAAAGCGGACAAGCGGACCAAGGGCGGCGGCGGGTCAGGGCCGACAACACTCCCAAAATCCGGTTCGCTGCGTCACGGCAGTCAGTGTTACATAGATTGACGGGGTGCGGTGGCGCCCATTTCGCCCCCTGGTGTGGGGCACGGTTGTCGTATTGACCGCTGTCTCGCCGATGACGGGCTGCTCGGCAGACCGCGAGAAGGGCCCACCCACTCCGGTGACACCGCCCAGCACCTTGAAGCCCGCGGCCACGGTGCTGCCCGGTGTCGTCTCGATCTCACCCGCTGGTGTGACGACCAAGATCAGCTTGCCGGCACGGTCGACCGAAGAAGAGTATTTCCAGGCCTGCCATGCCGCGACGATGTGGATGCAGGGCCACCCGGGCGACCGACAGGCGTTGGTCGAGAGGTACTTGGCGGCGGTCCAGGCGCCAGGCGTCGTCGGCACCGGCACCTGGAATATCGCATGGGCCGCGTTGCCCCTGGCCCGGCAGGCGGCGGTGATCGTCGCGGCCAATGCGGCCGCCAACGACGAGTGCGGATAACACTTCGTGCGCTGTGACCGGAATTCGGATCACGGCTGAAAAAACCCGCCCGGCACGCGCGAAAATGAAGACATGGCCGACTCCGATGCTCTGCCCGCGCCCGGCTCCGCGCAGCTCGACGCTCACCGCACCGGCGATTCGTCGCGGCCCCGGGTGGCGCTGGCCCTGGGGAGCGGCGGTGCGCGCGGGTACGCCCACATCGGGGTGATCTACGAGCTGCGCGACCGCGGTTACCAGATCGTCGGGATCGCCGGCTCGTCGATGGGCGCGCTCGTCGGTGGTTTGCAGGCAGCGGAACGGCTCGACGAATTCGCCGACTGGGCACAGTCATTGACTCAGCGCGCCATCCTGCGGCTGCTGGACCCGTCGATCACGGCGGCCGGTGTGCTGCGCGCGGAAAAAATCCTCGACGCGGTGCGTGACATCCTCGGCGCTGCCACCATCGAGCAGTTGCCGATCCCCTACACCGCGGTGGCCACCGATCTGCTGGCCGGCAAGTCGGTGTGGCTGCAGCGCGGGCCGGTCGACGAGGCCATCCGGGCGTCGATTGCCATCCCGGGGGTGATCGCGCCGCACGTCGTCGACGGGCGGCTGCTCGCCGACGGCGGGATCCTCGATCCGCTGCCGATGGCGCCGATCGCCGCCGTCAACGCCGATCTGACCATCGCGGTCAGCTTGTCCGGCAGCGAGACCGGCGGCAGCCGCGAGCCCGAACCCCGGCCGTCGACCGAGTGGCTGAACCGCATGCTGAGCAGCACGTCGGCGCTGCTCGACTGGCCGACCGCGCGCGCAGTGCTCAACCGGTTCGGCGCATCGATCCCGGAGGTCGGCGAAACGGCCGCCGAAATGGCTGAGAACGCCGACGACGAACCCGACGTGCCCAAGCTGGGCGGTTTCGAAGTGATGAACCGCACCATCGACATCGCCCAGGCTGCCCTCGCGCGCCACACCCTGGCCGCCTACCCGCCCGACTTGCTGATCGAGGTGCCGCGCTCGGCCTGCCGCGGCCTGGAATTCCACCGGGCGGCTGAGGTGATCGACATCGGTCGCATGCTGGCCGCCCGCGCGCTGGACACCATTGACCCACCCCAAGCCGCATCGCCGGGGATCGAGAACTGACGAGAGGGAAAAGCCATGGCACGACCCACTTCACCCGACGCGGCGGCTCCTGATCAGCCCTGGAAACGACCCGGGTCGGCGCGCTACGCGATGGCGCGTCTGCGCGGCTTCTTGGATTCTCCCGCCGATGTCTACGCGCCGGCGCCCGGCAGTGTCGTGATCGAGAACGACATACCGGTCACGACGCGTGACGGAACTGTGTTGCGCACCAACGTGTATCGGCCGCCCGGTGCGGGTCCATTTCCGGTGCTGTTGTGCGCTCATCCCTATGGCAAGGACAACCTCCCCGAAAAGAAGCGTGGCCGAGGCTATTCGGTGTCGCAGCAGTACCGCGCGTTGCGGCAACCGTCCAGTCTCCGGTTTTCCAGCCTCACCGGCTGGGAGGCACCGGATCCGGTGTGGTGGACCGCACATGGATACGTGGTCGTCAACTGCGACCTGCGCGGCGCCGGCCACTCCGACGGTATGTGTTCGCTGTTGTCCGATCAGGAAGGCGAAGACGTCTACGACCTCATCGAGTGGGCCGGTCAGCAGCCGTGGAGCACCGGCGCGGTCGGCATGATCGGGGTGTCCTACCTTGCCATCTCGCAGTGGAAGGCCGCTGCGCTGCGGCCGCCGCATCTGAAGGCGATCGTCCCTTGGGAGGGGTTCACCGACGCCTACCGCGACGTGGCGCGGCCGGGCGGTATCAGGGAGATCGGCTTCCTCAAAATTTGGAGCCGCGGCCTGAAGGCCGCACGTCTGAAATACAGCCTGGGCGAGGAGAATACGAAACGACCGCTGCGTGACGAGTGGTGGCAGGCGCTGGTGCCTGAGCTGTCCAGGATCGAGGTGCCCGCCCTGATCTGCGGCAGCTTCTCGGACAACAACTTGCACAGCCGCGGCTCGGTGCGGGGCTTCGAGCAGATCGCGTCGCCCGATCGGCACTTGTACACCCACCGTGGCGGCAAGTGGACGACGTTCTACTCCGAGTCGGCTCTGGGCACCCAGCTGGCGTTCCTCAACCGCCACCTGCGAGAGATACCCGGCGAGCCGTTGCCGCGGGTGCGCCTGGAAGTTCGGGAGGACCGCGACCGCGTCGTCGAAGTTCGCGACGAATCCAGCTGGCCGCCAGCGTCGGCCGATTGGACGCCATTGCACCTGGCCGACGCCGGCCTGTGCGCCGCACCCCCCGAACAACCGGGATACATCACATTCGACACCCGTTCCGGCGGAGCACGTTTCGGCTGGACACTGCCCACGGACACCGAAATCACCGGACCGATGTCGCTACGGGTGTTCGTCGAAGCCCACGGCAGCGACGACGTGGACCTGCTCGTCGGCGTCGAAAAGTGGCGAGGCCGAACGTATGTGCCGTTCGAAGGCTCTTACGGATTCGGACGTGATCGGATCACCTGCGGCTGGTTGAAGGCGTCGATGCGGGGCCTGGACGAAGCCCGCTCCCGGCCCTTCGAGCCGGTGCCGACGCTCGACGCGCGCCGCCCGCTGCAGCCGGGTCAGGTTGTTCAGGTCGACATCCCGCTCGGACCGTCGGCGACGCTGTTCAGAGCCGGCGAGCAGTTGCGGCTTGTCGTGGCCGGTCGGTGGTTGTGGCCGCGCAACCCGCTCACCGGCCAGTTTCCCTCCGCGTATGAGCGTGGGCCGCGGGCTAAATGCACCCTGCACTGGGGGCCGGAACACGTTGCCCGGCTGCTTATTCCGGTGATCCGCTGAGGGTCATGCGATGCCGAGGAAAGCGGCGACACCGGCCGCCTCGCGCCGGCCCTGCGCCCGCCCGGCCTCCGCCGAGGCGATGCGGCAGCGCGGATCCAACGGGTTCGAACCGAACACGGCCAGCGACTCGTCGTCGGCGAACAGGCCCAGGGCCGTGCCCCCGAATGCGGCGATCTCGCTCGCAGGTCCCTCGCCAAACGACGATGGCGCCGACTCGCCGGCGGGCACCAGCACCACCGCCGTGTCGCAGTCGTCGGCGACGTGCAGGTTGATCGTGCTGCCGATCCCGCCGTCCATGTAGCGCCGCTCGCCGATGGTGACCGGCGGCCACACTCCCGGCACCGCGCAACTGGCCGCCACCGCGTCGACCAGCTTGACGCCCGAATCCCGGTCGAAAACAACGAGTTTCCCGGTGCCGATGTCGATCGCCGTGACCCGCAGCACCCGATCGGACCAGTGCTGCGACGGCAGCCGCTGGACGATCACGTCGCGGCGTACCGGCTCTGGGAGCGTCTCGGTTGCCAGCGCGACGGCGCCGATCCGTTGCCTCTTCTGGGTCACCGTGCTGTGCGGGTCCGCGACGGCCTGCAGGAAAAGCTCGACGACGGTGTCGATGCCATTGCCCGGATCGATTTCGGCGGAGCTTTCCTGGATCTGGCGTTTGAACAGGTCCTCGAGGCTGCAGCCGCTGCCGATCTGCGCCGCAACCGCCGAACCGGCCGAGGTGCCCACCAACACGTCGGAATCCAGCAGCGCCCGAGCCGCGGCGGGCGACTCGTCGGCGATGCCGCGCAGAACACCTGTCTCCCAGGCGATTCCCGCCACTCCCCCGCCACCGAGCACCAGCGCCTGTCTGGTCGTCACGTCGCCGCGGTGTGCTGCGCCGCTTGCGCCGTGGCGTTGAGATCCGCAGGGCGCAGCTGGTGTCGAGGCGGATCGGGCAACACCACGTCACTGGTGATCTGCAGCGCGGAGTCGACATGGACCAGCTCGCCCGGAGCCACTAGCCGCCATCGCGGATCGTCGTCCATCCGCTCGCTGGCGAACACCACCGACGGCCGCGACTGCAGATGGTCACTGTCCGCGCGAATGCGATCGGTGCGCAGATGGAATCGGTGATCCGACGGGGTTTCACGACGGTCCAATATGTAGAGCTTGTTGGGATCCGGGTAACGCAGTGCCCACAGATCGGTGGCGGTGCTGAGCAGCACGTTGACGGCATAGATCGGAACGTTGGTGGCCAGCCAGCCCAAGGCGTCGACCAGACCGGCCGTCACATCGCCGCCGCGCGCCCGGATCGAGGCGGTGATCAACGCGAAGACCCGCTCGGAGTCGGTCTGCCCCAACACCAGGTCGGCGGTGCCGAGCTCGGCCAGCCGCTGGTCGAGCACATCCAGACCTTCCACCACGCCGTTGTGAGCGAAGATCCGGCCGTCCTGCAGGAAGGGATGGGTGTTAACAACCTCGTGGGCTCCGGTGGTCGCGTAGCGGACATGCGCGATAAAGGTAGTGCCGGTTAGCTGATGTGCTTCGGTGGCGAAGTCGGCGTCCTGCCACGCCGCGATCGGCTGCTTGCGCACCTGCGGGCGACCCTGGCCGTCGAAGACGCCCAGACCGGTGCCGTCCGGGTTTTTCCTGCTCTGGGCGGCGAGGTTATCCGGGGCGTCCAGCAGCCAAAACGTGGCGGTGACAACATTGGTCCCGGCGTGCAGCGCGAAAAGTCGGCACATGGCTCTCGAGGTTAGGCGACGATTGCGACGTTGCGGTGTTCAGCCCACCAGTTGCGCGGAAAGTTGCTCCAGCGCTTGGCGCGCATAGCCCTTCCACAACCGGCCCAACACCGGCAGCAGCGGCGCGGTCAGCGCCCACCGGGAATGGATGTTCCAGCGCCAGGTGACCGTGGTCGCGGAGCCGCTCGGGGTAAAGGTCCACTCGCCATCGGCCCGGCCGACCAGCAATGCCATCGGACCGCTGATGTCGGTCAAGACATAGCCGAACGACCGTGGCGGGTCAACGCTGGTCAGCTCTTCGCGCATGCTGCCCCCGCCACTCAGCAGCACGACGCGGGTCTGGCCGACAGTGCTCCACTCGCCAACTTGGTCGCGCACTCCTCTGATCGGCGGGATGGGCCCGTACCGGTGGCTGAAAATCGTGGTGAGCGGTAGCGGCAATGTGCCGGCGAAGGCATCGTCGATGCTGACGGGAATGACGCGAGATTGCTGGACAGCCAGAGTGCTTGCCATGGCGGTAGGTTACCGCGACAGCCCGGGGGCGGCCCGAGCGGTGATCAGTGGCAGGTCGAAGAAACTCTGGATGCCGGCCGGTGCCGCACACGTCGCCGGAACGGCGTTGACGCAGTGGGCCGCGGTCGCGACGACCCCGGGGTTGCTTTTCAGCCCGGCTTCCACACTTTCCGGCTGCCAGCCCTTGACCGTGACGAAGGCGTCCGGGTTTCCGCGGACCTCGATTTCGTAGCGTTCCCCGGCCGGCCCGAACGACCAAGGCGGATCAAGGTTTTCCTCACCCATCAACCAGTTCACCGTGATTCGGACGACCGCGGTATCGCCGACCACCGCCTCCCAGTGGAAGCGGCGTCCCGCGACCTGCCCCGGCTCGATCACACCGATGGGCGAATCGATGGGGCCAGTCGCCACCGCCACCTCCTGCGAGCTGCGGATCTCAGGGTCGGCGGCAAAACCCAGCCGGTCGACGCACAGCCGCACCGACTGAAAGAATCCGCCGTCAAGAATTTTCTGCATCGGTCCCGTCAGCGCCTTGTCCGGTGTGCCGCCGAAGCCCATCACATAGCGCAGCACATCCGGGGCACCGTAGGTCCGCAGGTCGGAAAACTCTTCGGAGCGAACAAAAGTCACACCGGTGGACATCACCGAGAGCAGCAGCGGAAACAGCTCGGTCGCCGCACCCGGACCGATGCCTGCGCCGTGCAGCGTGGCGTTGCCGGCCTGCGCGGCAACCTCCAGCGGTGCGGCCTCCTTCTCGCCCGGGTAGAACCAGCCGACGGGGGTGACGACGTTCTTGCCTGAGCGCAGCAGCGCCGCGACTTCGGCGGCGTTGGGCAGCAGCGGCGCGTAGATCACTGCATCGGCGTCCAGCGCGAGAATATCGTCGAGGCTGTTGGTCGCGGTCACGCCCACCGGCGGTGTGCCGATGATCTCGCCGACATCCTTGCCGCCCTTGGCTTCCGAATGCACCCAGCAGCCGGTGAGTTCCAATTCGGGGTGCTCGAGCACGCCCTTGATCGCGGCCACACCGACCGACCCCGTTGCCCATTGAACGACCCGCAGGCTCATAACCGCGTTCCCTTCAGTCTCGCGCTTCGCTGACCTCATAAACCTTGTCGGCGTATCGGGACCGGATGGTCTTCTTGTCGTACTTGCCGACGCTGGTACGCGGAATCTCGTCGACAAACGTCCAGCGTTCCGGCAACCACCACCGAACGACCTTGTCGGCCAGGAATTTTCGCAACTCATCGGCACTGACATCAGAGCCATCTTTGGCAACGACGACGGCCAGTGGGCGTTCCTGCCAACGCTCGTCGGGAACTCCGACCACCGCGGCCTCGATCACGTCCGAGTGCGCGATCAGGCAGTTCTCCAACTCGACCGACGAAATCCATTCCCCGCCCGACTTGATCACGTCTTTGGCGCGATCGGTCAGAGTGATGAAGCCCCGCTCGTCGATACGGCCCACGTCGCCGGTGCGCAACCAGCCGGAGTCGAATTTCGACTCGTCATGGCCTCGGTAATAGGAACTGGTGATCCACGGACCGCGAACTTCCACCTCGCCGACGGCCTGGTTGTCGTTGGTCAGCACCTGCCCGTCGTCGTCAACGATCCGGGCTTCCACACCGCAAAGCGGTTGACCCTGGCTCGCCCGGAACGTCCAATGCTGCTCCTCCGGGGTGCCCGGCGGCGGCCAGGCCATGGTGGCCATCGGCGACGTTTCCGTCATGCCCCACAGTTGACGGATCTGGACGCCGTGCCTCTCCTCGAAGGTGCGCATCAGCGACACCGGCACGGCCGAGCCGCCGCAGGGAACGACGCGCAGCGACGACACGTCGTGGCCCGGGTTTTGCTCGAGATAGTGCATGACGTCGTTCCAGATGGTCGGCACCGCGCCCGCGACGGTTGGCCGCAGCTTTTCGATCATGTCGACCAGCGACGTGGCGTCCAGATGCCGATCGGGCAACACCAAGTCGGCGCCGGCCATCAGCGCCGCATACGGTAGGCCCCACGCATTGGCATGGAACATCGGCACGATCGGCAAAACGCAATCGCTGGAGCCGACTCCGATGCCGTTGCTGGTACAGGTCGCCATGGTGTGCAGATAGCTCGAACGGTGGCTGTAGACAACGCCTTTGGGATTGCCGGTGGTGCCACTGGTGTAACACATTGCGGCCGCGCAGTTCTCGTCGATGTCTGGCCAGTCGAACTCGACCGATTCGTCGGCGATCACGTCGGCGTAGCGCAGCACGGTCTTGCCCGATTCCTCGAGGGCGGTCGTGTCGCCATCGCCGACCGCGATCACGGTGTGCACGGTGTCGAGGTCGGCCAGTATCGGCGCCAGCAGCTTGGCCAGCGACAAATCGACCAGCACCACTTGGTCTTCGGCCTCGTTGGCGACATACACGACCTGCTCGGGGAACAGCCGGATGTTGAGCGTATGCAGCACCGCACCCATCGCCGGCACCGCCAGATACGCCGCCAGGTGTTCGGCGTTGTTCCACATGAAGGTGGCGACCCGCTGGTCGCCGGTGACACCGATGCGCCGCAATGCGTTCGCCAACTGCGCCGCCTGCTGCCCGAGCTCGGCGTATGTGCAGTCGCGGTAACCGCCGCCGGTCGCCGTGGTGACCTTGCGTGCTCCATGGACACGACAGGCGTGCCGCAGGATGGCGGTGATCGTCAACGGGAAGCTCTGCATGGTGCTGTACATCGATGGACCGCCTTTGGTTCCGCCGCCTGCTACCCAGGGCCGGCCCGCCAGACGCCCGCCCTCGTGGCGATCATCCCACGCCCGATCAATCGCGTTGGCGGCGATGTGGCCGGGGCGCCTGCTAGGCCAGCGTCGGCTCGAGTACCAGCAGGTCGGGAAACGCCCGCTGGTGCGCGACGGTCGGTTCGTCATCCGATGTGAGCGCATTGACCGGCGGGGTTGCCGAAGCGATCGCCAGGACGGTCACCGTGCCGGCATAGTCGGCGATGTACAGCCGGTTGCCGTCTGGGCTTTCGATCGCGCGCGACGGCTGGTCATCGATCACGATGCTGCCGATGACGTCGTGCGTCGAGGTCGACAGGACTGTCACGCTCTGGTCGCCGACCAGGTATGCGCGCTGACCGTCGCGGCTCACCGTCAATTGAGCGAGAACGCCCGCGGTATCACCGAACTTGTAGGTGTTGGTGATCGCGGACGTCCGGGTGTCGATGACGTCGAGCACCGTGCCGAAGTCGGGACCGCAGCTGCCGACATATGCGGTGGCGCCGTCCGGGCTGAGCGCGATATCCCTGATAGCCGAACCGATTTCGATGGTGTTCAGCACGCGGTGCCGCCGCGTGTCGATCACCAGAAGCTCTGCATTGGATGCTCCGTTGGCCGCGACGTACAGTCGGCGGCCGTCCGGGCTCACCCGCACGCACTCGGTGGTGGTGCCGGCGGTGGTCGCGATGCTGATCGCGTCGTCGTCACCCGTCTTGATGTCGAGGATGGCGACGTCGGCGCCGTTGACCGCAACCCGGCTGGCGTAGACATGCCTCCCGTCCGGGCTGACCGCCAGGTCGGTGACGCTATATGCCAGCGGGTGGGTCGCAACGACGTGGTTGGCATCGGTGTCGAGGCACAGGATCGAGTCATACGCCGCCGACACGGTGCTGACGTAGGCGCGGCTCCCCGACGCGTCGGACATGGCGATCGCGAACGGCTCTTCGATGTCGATGACCGTCTGCGCGACGGCGCAATTCGCGGTGTCGATCAGCGAGACGCTGCCGTCGCCGTAGTGGGTGGTCATCAGGCGGGCGCCGTCGGGACTGACGGCGATCCCGCTGACGGCGCCGCGCTGGACGGCGATTTCGGCGACCACGGTGAAACCCGGGGCCGCACCGATCTCGGGGAATCCCCCGGCAGTCCACTCCCGTCCGTTTACACGGCTAACATCGCTCACAGTGGTACCAGCCTCTACTCGTTGGTCCGTGGTGCGCGGACGTTCGGCATCTGGGAGGTCAAACGCTTCAGACGGTCCAATGCTTCCGCAGACCGCAAACCCAGATCCCTCGGATCAGGCGCGTCGAGCGCCACTTCCGGCCGAGTCTAGCGGCTGAATTTGCGCCCAAATAGGGCGACACGACCGATTGTTGCCCACGTCACGCCGGTAACTCAGGGCGCCCTTAACCGATATTTAGTCAGCGCCTGCCTCCGTTCCAAACAGCAAACGATACAGTTGGTTTCGCCTGGCATTTCTCGATTTTCGCTAACCGAAAACATTCGTCAGCATAATTATTTTGTAAATAAGAGTTTCTTAGCCGATGCACGAAAAGAGGCACAAATCACATTCGGCCGAAGAGGAACTCTGCGCGGTTCCGTAACTTAGCGAAAATGCACAGGTAGACGCCGCTTCACCGTCAGACGGCGGTGATGCAGAGTACTTCGTCGAGGCTGGCGGTCTGTAGCCCGGCGGCGGCCGCACACCGCCCGAGTTCCGCGATGGGATCGGGGTTGATGGAGTCCATGCCGCCGGTCCGATCCAATCGTGCGGTGTCGAACATCGACGGGCCTCTGGCCACAGTCTCGGCCCGGACGTAGCGGCCGGCATCGGGCGTTCGGCGCACCGTCTGTTCGGGTGCGCTGATGCCGGTGAGCCTGACCGCGTCGGCGAGGTTGATTCCTACCTGGAACACCTGTGTTTCGGCGTCGAGCACGGCGGTTAGGCGGGTGATCAAATTTTCGGGGGCAAAAAACTGCCAGCCCTGGCCCAGATGCAGCCAGTACCGGCCGTGGATTTGGTCGCGGAGCTGCTTGAGCTGGGGGCCGGGTGCGTGGTCGGCCCTACAGTCGGCGAACTCGATAAACTTGTATCCCTCTTGCAGTATCGCGCGATCTTGGGCCGACAGGCCGGCATCGACCACTAGGAAGCGTCCGGCTCGTGAGACGTCGGTGCAGCAGTGCAGAAACGAGTTGAGTGTTTGTTCGGTGGCAGCCCGGTCCGGCCCGGCGACCAGGCTGGCGGTGACTTCTGCGTCGGGTGGTCCAGCGATGAGGTTGCGCGCCAGCACATCTGGGTATGACGATGCCGCCTCCAGCATGGTCGGCACCGGCAAGTCTCGAATGCTCGCGATGCCTTGCCGATCAGCGTCGGGGATATCGGGGCGGGCCAGCAGGCGCCGCGACAGCGTGAACGCTTCGGCTTGCTTGTCTATGTGGTACGCGCACACCAGCTGCTGAAAGGTTGTGCGCCAAGCGTAGAGGTCTGGGTGCGGTATCGTCTTGTCGCCTTCGGGCAACGGGATTTCGGCGGCGCGCTGGGCGAATAGGTAGCCGAGCCGGGCGCGCTTCTCGGCAATGTAATGGCGGGCGATGTCGTAGAGTGGCTCCGCGCGGGTTGGTCGGAACTCCCAGGCTCGTATGTAGGCGTCCTGAACATCGGGCCACGGTTCGCCGAGCATCTCCATCGATTGCGCGAGCCGCAGCATCGCCCAGAATGTTCCCTCGTCCGAGTCGCCGAGCTCTATCATTCGCTCAAACCACGTGCGCGCGCTGGCGTAATCGCCCGCATGGAAATAGGTCTGGGCCAGCGTGGACACCGGTCGCAGATGGTCGGGGTTGTCTGTCACCTCGGGCTGTGGAAGTTCGATGAAACGCTGGTCAGGATCCACGTCGCGGGGCACGTCGGCAGGTTTCATAACGCTGTCCGCAGCCGCTTTCAGTTGGGCCTCTGTTACCGCGAGGCCCAACTCGTCGGCAATGCTTTGCCGCACGCCGTCAGGAATGTCAGGGCGGGCCAGCACGCGCCGCCACAGCGCAAACGCTTCGGTTTGCTTACCTATCTGGTATGCACACACCGCCTGCTGAAGGGCTGCCCACCAGGCGTAGAGGTCTGGCTCCAGCACAATCATGTCGTCTTCGGGTAGCGGAATTTGGGCGGCGCGTTCAGCGAATAGGTAGCCGAGCCGGTAGCGGTTCTCGGCGCTGTAATGTCGGGCGATGCCGAAGAATGGCTCTGCGCGGGTCGGTCGGAATTCCCAGGTTCTCAGGTAGGCATCTTGAATTTCGGGCCACGGCACATGCAGCATTTCCATCGACTGCGCGACTCGGAGCATCGCCAAGAAGATGTCCTCGTCTGGGGCGCCGATGTCAATGAACCGCGTATACCACTTGTGTGCATTGGCGAAATCCTCCGCGCCGAAGTAGAACTGGGCCAGGTTGTATACCGCTTCCGCATCTGCGGGGTTGCGTTCGACCTCAGGCAATAGCTGTTCGATGAGCCGGCGGAAAGGATCCACCTCGCGGGGTACGTCGGCCTGCTTCACAACACTGTTCGCGGCAGCCTCGAGTTGTGTCTCCGTTACCTCGAGGCCCAATTCGTCGACGAGGCGGCGGATTACGTCGGCGGGCGTGGCGCGAAGTGCTTCGAAATCGACCTTCACGGTCGCAACGCCCGCCAGCGCGCGGTCGCGAGCGCCAATCAGATGTGCCGTTGACTCGGCTCGCTCCTGCTCATCTGCAAACCACTCAAGCCGATTGAGCGACGCCACCACTTTCGCGAATGGGCGATCTACCACCACCGGCACCATCGGTATACCGGCGTCAATGATGAAACCGATCGCGAGGCAAAGCAGCGGGTCTTTGGCGCCAGGTCGACGACCCGCTATGCGCGCAGCATGGTAATGGTGGTGAGCCCAACTGCGAAGTTTTGCCTCGAAAGAACCAGGGTTCATTTGCAGCGCAAGGCTGCGCTCGTTAAAGGCCCTGCGGCACAATTGGCTAAGCCGCGTATCTTCCCAGCTTTTATCTAATTCGCGATAGGTCAAGACGAAATCTGCGCCCATGAAGACGCCGAGGTGGTGCAGCACGCCGGCAACGGCAGATGTGCCTCCGCACCGCGGGCCCAGCACGACAATGATCGGCTCAGCGAACACCATAATTTCTCCAACTGTCCCGAATGCTTTCGAACGGTACCTGACGGTCCTGGACTCCGCCTCCGTCGCGGAGAGCATTACAGCGGACTGCGGAGCAGGTCATAGGGGTGCGGTGATGCTGTTTAGCATCGCGACCGTGGTCACCGTCAGCAGCCGCCGACGTCTGGCACTCCGACGAGTAAGAGGAGATACGCGCCCCTGTTCGCGCAACAGAAGGGGAGTTGTTTACCTTGAACCGTATTGCCGCCGCAGCAGATTCAGCGATAGTTTCTGGACCATGATTGAGACCAGCACCGTGAAGGCAACCATCGGCGGGGCGGCGGAGGACGCGTCGGCGGCGGGGGCGGCGGCCGCTAAGGCCGAAATACCGCTACTGCCCTTACGATTGCGGCATTAAGTCGCCGCTACGGGATCGGGGCGCGCTGCCCGTGCGGCGCTTGTTGCGCGCGGATATGTATTTGCCAGCACGAATGACCGCCGGGTAAGGCGGACTGGTGCGCGTCCGTCGATGATTCTACCCATCGACGTTGAAGTTGCTGCGGAGCAGCAGCTTTCGTTGCTCTGCCGTGGGCAGCCCGCCATCGTAACGGTCCAGAAAGCTTCTCGACGTGGAGGCGTCCCTGACGGTGTCCGGCGAGATCCCACGTGAAGCTTCGCGATGGCGCGCCCACGAGCGGGGTCATGGTGGTGGCGATCATTAGAGGATCGAGCGGCTGCTCGGGCGTTAGGCGTACCTTAAGTTAGGCTTCGCCGGTGAAAGTGGTACTGGCCAGCTACGGAACTCGGGGCGATGTCGAGCCTTTCGCCGCTGTCGGTCGGGAGCTGCTGCGCCGAGGTCACGACGTGTGCATGGCGGTCCCGCCCAACATGGTTGGCTTCCTTGAGACGGTGGGATTTGCTGCGGTCGCCTTCGGCCCGGAGCCCCTCGGTCCCGTCCGCAACCGGATGATCGAGGATCCGGCCAGCGCGATGGCAACGCATATCGAATACCTGTCCCGGGCCATGGAGGAGTGGGGCACGACGCTGACGGCGCTGGCAAACGGGGCCGACCTGTTACTTACGGGCAGAATCGAGCAGGGGCTGGCCGCCAACGTCGCGGAGTATTACGGCATCCCGCACGCGGCGCTGCACTTCTTCCCGGGGGCGCACTCACGCCTGAGTGGCTGGGCCGGCGACACAACAGAGGAGGCTGAAGACGCCCAACGCCGTGAACTGGGCCTGCCTGAGGCGACGGGACACTCGACGCGATCCCTAGAGATTCAGGCCTACGACGCGCTCTGTTTTCCCGATCTGGCAGCCGAGTGGGCGGACGGGGATGGTTGGCGGCCCTTCGTCGGGGCGCTGACACTGGAGTTGCCGACCGAAGCCGACGACGAGGTCTTGTCCTGGATCGCCGAGGGAACGCCGCCGATCTACTTCGGCTTTGGCAGCGGCGTGTGGCTCCCATACGCCGCTCAGACGTTCGGCCTGATCAGCGTGGCCTGCGCGCGGTTGGGCGAGCGAGCATTGATTTGCTCTGGGGCAAGTGACTTCGCCGATGCCCCGCCTTCTGACCAGGTGAAGATTGTCGGCGCGGTGAATCACTCGGCCATTTTTCCCGCTTGCCGCGCGGTGGTTCATCAAGGGGGCGCCGGTACCACGGCCGCAGGCATGCGGGCCGGAGTACCAGCGTTGATCCTCTGGCACCCGATCAACGATCAGCAGATCTGGGCAGATGCCGTCACGCGGCTGAAAGTCGGCTCAGGGCGTGCCTTCTCGGCCAGTAACCTGGGTTCGCTGGTCGCAGACCTGCGTTCCATCCTTGATCCGCAATGCATCACCCGAGCCCGTGAGGTCGCCGCCCAGATGACCAAACCTGCTGTGAGCGTTGTCAGCGCCGCCGATCTGTTGGAAGACGCTGGCCGCCTGGGGCGCGGGAGCGCGTAGGCATCACCGCGAGTTAGGTTGCGCCGATGAAAGTTGTAGTGCCGGGCTATGGACATCGGTACGCCGTTCGGCGGGTATTTCGGCATGGCTCGACGGCGCCGCATTGTCGGCAACTGGGTTGAGCACCATAGTTTTTGCGTTGATCGAGTCTCAGCGGCGCGGATGGATCGACCTTCTCGTCACCGCATCGACAGTCGTGGGGGTCGTGGGGTTGCTCGCGTTTGTGGCATGGGAGCGCCGCGTGCCTCACCGCGACCGTCACGACGCCCATCCCCATCTGCGCCAAGCGCACACCACGGCGGCCTCCTAGCCGCTGGGATCAATTCCGGATCCATCGCGTACCTTTAGCCACTCCGGATCAAAACGGCGCTCAAATACATATGTTCCGGCATGGCTTAAACGCGCCCAGGGCGCTGCATAAACCTTGAAACCGTGGCTGCGTGCCAGCCTACAGAAATGATAATCTTCCGTTATCAGCCTGCCCGACCCAGGCTCGATGGTCGTGGCGTAAAACTCTTTGACTACTTTTTGGTCTAGTGCATATTCGGAGACAACCTCGGATAGAGTGTCAAACACGCCGCGCTTGATGAGCATAAATCCGGTACCTCCGGCCTCAATCTCAAACAACCCATCAGAGTCGGCGCCAAGACCGCCAGCGGAGCTGGCTAAGAGTTTAATGGCGAACAGGCCTGCATGGTTGCGTAACTCTTCCGGGGGGACGCCAGCCTTGACCGCCTCCGCCACACGCGCCCAATCGACTTCTTTCTTGGGATATATCCCACACACGATGTCCTTATCGGCTATCAGCATGCTTACTATATCCATGGCATTAAACCCAATATCCGCATCAATCCACATCAAATGGGTAGCCTGGGATTCAAGAAATTCATGGGTTAAGACATTCCTGGCATTTGGTACGAGGCTTTCAGTCGACGAGAAGACGTACAACGAATCAACCCTGTTTCTCAGGAAGATAGCGGGTAATTGCACCATTGACGCGGTGTAAAGCCCCGCAGCCATACCCCCATACATGGGGGTAGCTATCAATACGGTTGGCGTGGATACATCGCTTACAAGTTTTTGTCCAGCGTCAGCATCAGGTCCCGAAAGTCGATCAACCATCGCGCAACTATATGACGTCGACGGGCATGCCCGCTCACGGCACCAGAGCCAGCCGGTTGGAGAATAATGGCATGGAGGCAAGCAGCAGTGGCGTGCGTCCGGCTTCAGCACGGGATGCCGGTGCATGCCTGGCGATTTACCGCCCCTACGTCCAGAACACAGCGATCAGTTGGGAAATCGACGTCCCGACCGCTGATGAGATGGCTGCGCGCATCGGTGGGCTCCGCGCCACCCACGATTGGCTCGTCCTCGAGCGAGATGACCAGATCATCGGCTTTGCGTATGGGCAGCCACTGAAGCGCCTGGCCGCCTTCCAATGGTCGGCTGAGACCGGTATCTATGTCGACGTCCACCATCACCGCGCCGGCGGAGGACGCGAGCTCTACACGCAGCTGCTGCGCCGGCTCACCGTGCGCGGCTACCGGCAAGCCTTCGCCGGTATCACCCAACCCAACGAGGCCAGCAACGGCTTTCATCGATCCTTCGGGTTCCAGGACGCCGGCTTATACCGGCACGTGGCATGGAAGCACGACAGCTGGCACGACGTGGCCTGGATGCAGCTCGATCTGCTTGGCACTGCCGACCAGGATGGACCGCCTGGCCCGATCGTCTGATCCAGCCGCCGCAAGCGGCCCAGTGGGCCGCTAAGAAACCGTAAAAGTGTTAGGCCATCCGAGGCGGTCGTATCAAGGTGAAGCTCTGGACGCCGTTGTCCACATATCGCACACCTTGACCCCCTGAGAGCAGCCTGAGACAACCCTGAGACCACGTCCCCGCCTTCCGCCGTGCCCCCAGTGGGACTCGAACCCACACTGGGCGGATTTTAAGTCCGCTGCCTCTGCCGATTGGGCTATGGGGGCCACCGACGAATGTAGCGCGTGGCTGCGGGAACCCTGACCGGGCGCCCGAAACGGCAGGTCGATCCAAGCTGCGTGTTAAAAGTTCGGACCGTACGTTAAGAAGCCATTAACGCGGTATGCGGTCGCGCTCAGGTTACGCCAAGGTAGAACCGTGGACCCGACGCCGGATTCCAGCACACACTGACACCGACCACTGTGGCCGACCCCGCTGGGGCCGGCCGCTTTCCACCAGGAGAGACACATGGCTTTCGTGACAACAGTGCCGCAAGCGATCGCCGCGGCCGCGGCCCAGCTAGAAGGCATCGGCAACTCGTTTACCGCCGAGAGCTCGGCCGCCGCAGCCCCGACCACAGCCGTCGCCCCCGCGGCCTCCGACGAGGTGTCGGCCCTGCAGGCCGGCGTGTTCTCTACCTACGGGCAGCTCTACCAAACGGTCAGCGCCCAGGCCCAGGCCATTCACCAGCAGTTCGTGAGCCTCCTGCAGAGCTCCTCCGGCTCCTACCAAGAGACCGAGTCGGCCAACCAGGCCGGGGCCGCCGCTTCCTCGCTGTCCAACAGCGCGTCGTCGGCCGCCGCGCAGCCCGCGCAAGGGGGCCTCGCAGGGCTCATCAACGGCCTGACGTCCTTCCTTACTACCGGACCTCTTTCCATCTTGTCGAGTAACCTCTCGATCGTGCCGCTGGATGAGGGCGGTAACTTCGCATCCGCCGAATCGGACTTGATCGGCTTGGGCGGCGGCGGCATGTTGACGACGCTAGCCGGTCCCTCGACCGCTTCCGCCGACCTCGGGGGCTTGGGAGTCGGCTTGGCCGGAGACGTCGGTCCGGCAGCGGCCGTTGGCGGCGTCGGCGGAGCCGGCGGCCTCGGCGCTGCGCCGGTGTTGGCCGGGGCCGGCACGGGATCGTCCATCGGCGCACTGTCGGTGCCGCCCAGCTGGGCCGGCGGGGCCGGAATCCCGGCGGCGAGCACGCCCATCACGTTGGCGTCTCAGGGCTGGACCACCGCTGCGCCCGCCGGGGGGATGTCGACCGGGGCTCCGGCCGGCATTGCCGGCATGCCCGCGGTCGCCAACGGCGGTCGCGGCGGCTCCAGCTTCGGAGCCCCGCGCTACGGCGTCAAACCCAAGGTCATGCCGACGATTCCCAAGCCGACGATCACCTAGGAATCCAGGCGGCCAACGCCGGCCGGTTAAACCTCAAGCAGAATCCGATCAATTAAGAGACGGGATTAAAAAAGTGGTTTTTGATTTCGCATCGCGAACCCCGGAGGTCAACTCCGCACTCATCTACTCCGGCGCCGGAGCGGGACCGCTGATGGCCGCCTCGTCGGCGTTCAGCAACCTGAGCTCGGAATTGAGCTCGAACGCGGCGTCCTACGAGTCGGTGATCTCCCAACTCACCGGCTCGGAGTGGCAGGGGCCGTCGTCAGAGGCGATGGCCGCCGCGGCCCAGCCCTACATCACCTGGCTGACCACCACCTCCGGGCAGCTGCAGGAAGCAGCCACCCGGGCCACCGCGTCGGCGGCGGCATACGAGACGGCCTTTGCTGCCAGCATCCCGCCCCCGGTTATCGCCGCCAACCGGGCGGCGCTGGCGGCGCTCGTCGCGACCAACATCCTGGGTCAAAACACCCCGGCGATCGCGGCCAACGAGGCTATGTACGGGGAGTTTTGGGCGCAGGACGCCGCCGCGATGTACGGCTACGCCAGCGCCGCGGCAGCCAACGCTACGCTGTCACCATTGACCCCGCCGGCCGAGAACAGCAACCTAACCGGGCAGGGACTACAAGCCGCCGCGGTCGGCAACGCCGTCAGCAGCAACGGGACGACGGCGACGCTCAGCAACACGCTCGGTGGCCTGCAAAACGCAGTGGGTGCGGCCGCCAACCCGCTGCAGAGCCTCGCCGCCCCGGCGCAGGGGTTGCTGGCACCCGGGAGTTTGCTGTCAGCTATCAACGGTTTGTTGGGCGTACCGATCGTGAGCAATGGCATTTACAACATCGGTGTCACGCTGGCCTGGAACCAGGCGATGATGTCCGCAACGCTCCCGCTTCTCGGCCACTTCCTTTCCGGCGCCCCATTCGGCGTCACCCTGGGCGACGTCACCCCCCTCGGCGCCGGTTTGGGCTTCGGCTCGACGCTGGCGGGCGCGACGGGGTCAATGGGCGGAGGCGCGGCCCTGGCGGGTATGGGCTCGGCGTCCTCGGTCGGCGGGATGTCGGTGCCGGCCGCCTGGTCCGCGGCCGCCCCGGCTGAGACCGGTGCCACGTTGGCGGGCTCGGGCTGGACCGCGGCCGCCGATGAGACCGCTGGTATGGGGGGTGGCGGCATGCAAGGCGTTATGCCGGGAATGGCCTCCGCCGGCGGCCGTGGAGGAGGCAACGGCATGGGACCGCGCTACGGCGTCAAGCCCAAGGTGATGCCCAAACAGGTGTTCGTCTGATGACGGCGGGGGAGGCGATGCGGCCTAGCTGAGACCAGTCATCAGTCTCGACGCCGCAGTCCCGTTCTGCGGGTAGACGGCGTCACGATCAGTACCGATAACTCACGACAAGGAGAGAGATATGCCTACGCGTTTTATGACTGACCCGCACGAGATGCGGTCGATGGCGGGCCGTTTCGATGTGCACGCCCAGACGGTGGAGGACGAGGCCCGCAAGATGTGGGCGTCGTCGCAGAACATTGCCGGTGCCAGCTGGAGTGGGATGGCGCAGTCCACCTCCTACGACACCATGGGCCAGATGAACCAGGCCTTCCGCAACATCGTCAACATGCTCCACGGTGTGCGCGACGGGCTGATCCGGGATGCCAACCACTACGAATCCCAAGAGCAGGCCTCCCAGCAGATCCTGTCCAGCTAGCCCACCTCACCCACTCGTTAGGAGAACACCCATGTCGATTAACTACCAGTTCGGCGACGTGGATGCCCACGGCGCCACCATCCGCCAACAGGCGGCCTCGTTGGAGCAGGAGCACCAGTCCATCGTTCGTGATGTGCTGGCCGCCGGCGACTTTTGGGGCGGCTCGGGTTCGGTGGCCTGCCAGGAGTTCATCACCCAGTTGGGCCGCAACTTCCAGGTCATCTACCAACAGGCCAACTCCCACGGCCAAAAGGTGCAAACCGCCGGCAACAACATGTCCAGCACCGACTCCGCCGTCGGCTCCAGCTGGGCCTAACGCTCCGCACAACCCCCGTGGCCCGCACACCAACCGGTGTGCGGGCCACAACATTTCATGGGTGCCGCAGTGGATAACAAAAAAGAACAACTTGTCACGCGTTTGAAGCCGCCCGTTCATCGCCAGGTCGTAGCCTGTGCATCAGGCGGCTGGTGCCGCACAACGCATGAGCACGGAAATGACATCGATTTAAGGAGATAGGGATATGCCTACGCGTTTTATGACTGACCCGCATGAGATGCGGTCGATGGCGGGCCGTTTCGATGTGCACGCCCAGACGGTGGAGGACGAGGCCCGCAAGATGTGGGCGTCGTCGCAGAACATCGCCGGTGCCAGCTGGAGTGGGATGGCGCAGTCCACCTCCTACGACACCATGGGCCAGATGAACCAGGCCTTCCGCAACATCGTCAACATGCTCCACGGTGTGCGCGACGGGCTGATCCGGGACGCCAACAATTACGAATCCCAAGAGCAGGCCTCCCAGCAGATCCTGTCCAGCTAGCCCACCTCACCCACTCGTTAGGAGAACACCCATGTCGATTAACTACCAGTTCGGCGACGTGGATGCCCACGGCGCCACCATCCGCGCCCAGGCCGCCTCGTTGGAGCAGGAGCACCAAGCCATCGTTCGTGATGTGCTGGCCGCCGGCGACTTTTGGGGCGGCTCGGGTTCGGTGGCCTGCCAGGAGTTCATCACCCAGTTGGGCCGCAACTTCCAGGTCATCTACCAACAGGCCAACTCCCACGGCCAAAAGGTGCAAACCGCCGGCAACAACATGTCCAGCACCGACTCCGCCGTCGGCTCCAGCTGGGCCTAACGCTCCGCACAACCCCCGTGGCCCGCACACCAACCGGTGTGCGGGCCACAACATTGTGAAAGCTACCCGGCCAGGTGCGGGAGCACGGTGGAGCGCAACCCGATTCGCTGCAACACATCGCCAGACTCGCGTGCGACCTGACCCGTCACCGACGACTGAGTCATAACCTGCCCATTCGTCGACGCAGCCGGCGCCGCGCCAAAGCCGCTGCTGGGCACCGCCATCGCGCTGGGGGCGCTCACCGATCCGGCGGCCGGGCCGACGTCCGTCCAACTCTGCGGCACGGACAGTGCCCCGACCGAGCTTGCCTGCCCCATACTCGCCGCGGCGCCCGAACCACCAAAGCCGAAGGGACCCATCGGCATCGAACCGCCCATAGCAGGTGCCAGGCCCAGTCCGCCCAATCCGTCGATCGGGCCCAGTCCCTCGGACTGGAACAGCGAATCGGCGCCCAGCAAATCCAGCCCCACGCCGCCGAAATCCGTACCCAGGCCGCCGACGTCGGTTCCCAGGCCGGCGCCATCGGCGCCCAAGCCGGCCACGTCGGTACCAAAATCGGCGACGCCACTTGACGAAGATGACCCGATGTCCACCAAGCTGTCGAGTGCCCCGAGGCCCGAGCTGGCACCCGTGCCCGCACTTTTGCCGACGCCCTTGCCCGTCGACCCAGCCAGACTCGAAAGCGCACTCAGCGGCCCAGATACTCCCGAGGCGCTAGAGGATGCCAGCGCCGTACCGTTGCCCGTCAGCAGTTGCGAGAGGCCGGATGCCGACTGCGTCGGCTGTGAGAGGCCCTGCAGCGTTTGAGGAACCGTCGACAGCGATGTCGAAGCGACGGTCTGCGCGTGGCTGCCGGTGGATGTGCCGGCAGCCTGGGCCACTGCGGCGGACTGACCGGTCATGCCTGCCGGGTTCGTGGTCGACTTGGGCGGGGTGAACGGCGCCAACGTCGAGGCTGCCGCCGAGTTGGCGGCGTAGCTGTACATGGCCGCGGCGTCCTGGGCCCACATTGCCCCGTAGTGAGCCTCGGTGGCCATGATCGCCGGCGTGTTCTGACCCAGGAAATTTGTTGCTACCAGCGCCATCAGCTGAGCCCGGTTGGCGGCGATAACCGCCGGCGGCACCGTCATCGCGAACGCCGCCTCGTAGGCGCTGGCTGCCGCCCTGGCCTGGCTGGCCGCCTGCTCGGATTGTGCGGCGGTCGCGCTCATCCACGTCAAAAACGGTGCAACCGCGGCGGCCATCGACGTCGACGCGGCACCCCGCCACGACCCACCGGTGAGCCCGGAAACCACCGCACCGTAGGAGGCTGCTGTGGAGTGCAGGTCAGCCGCGAGCCCGTCCCATGCCCCGGCGGCGGCCAGCATCGAGCCGGCGCCAGGTCCGGCGTACATGCGAGCCGAGTTGATCTCCGGCGGAAACGCCCCGAAGTCCATTGCCTTTACCCTTCTTTCCTTTCCGTTGTGCTTGGGGCTAGCCGGCGGCGATCGCGTTGGCGGCTTCAGTGGCCGCGTAGGACGCGGCGTTGGTCTGCAGGGTGCTGACCAGCAACGAATGAATGGCGTCGGCCGCGGCGCTGATGGCCTGGTAGCTGCCCGCGTGCGCGGCGAACTGCGCCGCCGTCAGCGCCGACACCTCGTCAGCCGCCGCCGGAACGACCCCGCCGGTCGGGGCCGCCGCTGCCTCATTTGCGGCGGCCATCGCCGAACCGATACCAGCCAGATCGCCGGCCGCGGACGACAGCATCTCCGGATGCGTTGTCACGAAAGGCGACAAAGACATTGATTTCTCCAAAGTTTTGATTGCAAACGGCCCGCGCGCATCGATGGTCGCGGCTGCTCGTCAGTCGATTTTGTTACGGCAAAGTTACGTAAAGTGTTTACTCACAAGCGGTTAGCGATGTAGCCTCACTTTTGGTCTGCCGTCTCCACTAGTCAAGAGCTCTGCTACACAGTGTTTTTGGAGTACGACGACATAGCAAGCTCACTAATGGAATGCATAGAGAACGCATATTTGAAGACCTCGGCGGACGCTCGCCGGATGGCCGACACATTTGAGAACGCTATGAGCTTCGTGACAATCACGTGTGCGCCAGGAACAATTGCCGAACATGGCGATAATGTCGGGGTCCGCGCGTGAGCAGCGGCCACGTCAGGCCATCCTCGGTCAGCTGCCCCGGATCAGCCGGGCCGATGGATCGCCGATCCGGGTTTTGCTGGTCGACGACGAACCGGCATTGACCAACCTGGTCAAGATGGCATTGCACTACGAAGGCTGGACCGTCGAGGTCGCACACAACGGTCGGGAGGCCGTCAGCAAGTTCGACGAGGTCGGCCCCGACGTGCTCGTCCTCGACATCATGCTGCCCGACGTCGACGGCCTGCAGATCCTGCAACGCATCCGCGAATCAGAGCCCTACACGCCCACCCTTTTCCTGACCGCGCGCGACTCGGTGATGGACCGGGTCACGGGCTTGACGGCGGGCGCCGACGACTACATGACCAAGCCGTTCAGCCTGGAGGAGTTGGTCGCCCGGTTACGCGGGCTGCTTCGCCGTTCCAACCAGCTCGCCCCGCCGGCCGAGGAGGGTCTCAAGGTCGGCGAGCTCAAGCTGGACGGTTCGAGCCACGAAGTCTCCCGCGCAGGCACGCCGATTTCGCTTACCTCGACCGAGTTCGAGCTGCTGCGCTTCCTGATGCGCAATCGGGGCCGCGCGCTGGCCCGCACCGAGATCCTCGACCGCGTCTGGAATTACGACTTCGCGGGACGCACCAGCATCGTCGATCTGTACATCTCGTATCTGCGGAAGAAGATCGACGCCGGCAGAGAGCCGATGATCCACACCGTACGCGGTGTCGGGTACATGCTGCGCCCGCCGGCATAGCGCCGAAATGACAGCGAAATGACCGGGCCTCCAACCACTCCGTGGTGGCGCCCGCGCACATTACGCCGTCAGCTGGTCCTTGGCGTATCGGCGGTAGTCACGGTTGTCGTGCTGGTCGTCGGCGTTGTCTCCGTGCTGAGCTTGCGAAACTATGTCACCACAATGAATGATGCTGAAGTCGCCGAATCGCTGGACGCACTGGACCATTCGTTCACCAGGCACCGCCTGGGCGAATCGGGCCATCGCGGCGATATCGGGCAGGCGATGCTCGGGTTCACCGGACAGAACGCCGGAAACGTCATTGCCGTGCTCCACGACGGCGACGTGATCGGCTCGGCGGTCTTTTTCGAAGACGATCCGCGCCCCGCCCAGCCCGATGTCATCGCCGCCATCAAGGCACAGCCCTGGCACGACGGCCAACTACGCACTGTGAAACTGGGCAGCCTTGGTTCATTCCGGGTGAACAGCCAAAGTGCCGGTGCCGATGACCAACTCGTCGTCGGGGTTTCACTGGACCTTGCAAACAGAACCATCGCCCACCGAATCGTCAGTGCCATAATGCTTTTGATCTCCGCAATGCTGGTAACGGCGGGCCTCACCACGCTGGTGGTCACTTACGCACTGCGCCCGTTGCGCCGCGTCGCCGCGACCGCTGCCGAGGTCGCCGGCACGCCACTTACCGGCGACGCTCATCGCATCACCGCCAGGGTGCAACCGGAGGACACCGATCCGGACAACGAGGTGGGAATCGTCGGACACACCTTGAACCGATTGCTAGACAATGTGGATAGCGCGCTCGCGCACCGCGCCGAATCCGACCGGCGTATGCGGCAATTCATCACCGACGCCAGCCACGAACTGCGCACCCCGTTGTCATCGATCCAGGGCTACGCCGAGCTCACCCGCCAAGACAGCGCGGCGTTGCCACCGACCACGGAATACGCGCTGGCCCGTATCGAGTCGGAAGCCCGACGGATGACGTCGCTCGTCGACGAGCTGCTGCTGCTCTCCCGATTGGGCGAAGGCGAAGATCTGCGCACCGAGGAAGTCGACCTGGGCGATATCGTCCTCAACGCGGTGAACGACGCGGCGGTGGCGGCGCCCAGCCACCGCTGGACCAAGGACCTGCCCGACGAGGCGGTCTGGGTGCGGGGTGACCCCGACCGCCTGCACCAACTTGTCAGTAATCTGCTGACCAATGGTTGGGTCCATACCCCGGAAGGGGTCACGGTGACGACGGCTATCGCCTGCCATCGGTCGGGCGCCGATGCGCCCTACGCCGAATTGACAGTTGCCGACGACGGGCCCGAGATCGACGCGGAGCTGCTCCCCCACCTCTTCGATCGGTTCGTGCGCGCGAAGAACGCCCGACACGACGGCTCCGGAAATGGACTGGGCCTCGCCATTGTCGACTCGATCGTCAAGGCTCACCGCGGGTCGGTCACCGCCGATTCCGCTGCCGGCCAAACCACTTTCCGCGTCCGCCTGCCACTCGTCAACTAGTCGATCGCGATGCTCTTTAGCAAACTTAGCGCGGCGAGCGATTTCGACGGCATGCCGACAGATATGCACCGGTAATAGGCATGGCGCGACAGCATCGAATTAGGCACGGCCCCACCCGCCGCAAACCCCAATTGGCCGGGCAGGCCGTAAAGAAAGCGTTAACGAAGACGCTTTATGCACCGGCGGAGCCTACTTTCGTTCTGGATCCTCATCGCCGAGGGCTAAGTTGCATGCCGATGCCTAGACTCAATCGACGGTTGAGCGATCGGCTTGTCACACGAACGGAGTAACTATGTCCGTGGTTGCCTACGTCCTGCTGACGGTGGCAGTGTTCGCCGTCCTTGGCCTTGCGCAAAAGCTGGTCGAAAAGCTATGAGCTACGACAACATCATCGGCCTCGCACTGTCAGTACTGCTGGCGGTCTATCTAGTCGCGGCCTTGTTCGTTCCGGAGAGGTTTTAGGTGAGCACTTCTTTTGCGGGGATCGCATTCCTCGCTTTGCTCGTGCTGGCATTGGTAGCGGTGCACGTACCGCTGGGCGACTACATGTACCACGTCTACACCTCGCCGCGGGACTGGCGAGTCGAGAAGGTCATCTACCGCGCCATCGGCGCCGACCCCAAAGCCCAACAGCCCTGGTACGCCTACGCCCGCAGTGTCCTGGCGTTCTCGGCGGTCAGCGTGCTGTTCCTGTTCTTCTTCCAGTTGGTGCAGGGCAAGTTGCCGCTACACCTACACGATCCAGCGACACCGATGACTCCGTCGCTGGCGTGGAACACCGCGATCAGCTTCGTAACGAACACCAACTGGCAGGCGTACTCGGGCGAGTCGACGCAGGGCCACCTGGTGCAGATGGCCGGCTTGGCCGTGCAGAACTTCGTCTCCGCCGCGGTGGGCATAGCCGTCGCGATGGCGGTGGTTCGCGGCTTCGCCCGAATCAAGAGCAACGAGCTGGGCAACTTCTGGGTGGATCTGGTCCGCGGGACGCTGCGCCTCCTGCTGCCGATCTCGTTTATCGCCGCAATCGTGCTGATCGCCGGTGGAATGATCCAGAACTTCCACCTGCACGACCAGGTCGTGACCACGCTGGCCGGCTCCCAGCAGACCATCACCGGAGGACCGGTCGCCAGCCAGGAAGCCATCAAGGAACTCGGCACCAACGGCGGCGGCTTCTACAACGCCAACTCCGCTCACCCCTTCGAGAATCCGAACAGTTGGACCAACTGGGTCGAGATCTTCCTGCTGCTGGCCATCAGCTTCTCGCTGCCGCGCACCTTCGGCCGCATGGTGGGCAGCAAGAAGCAGGGCTACGCGATAGCCGCAATCATGACGACGCTCGCCGCGATCAGCTGGACGATCATGATGTGGATGCAGCTGCAGCACCACGGCACGGTGCCGACCGCGGTCGGGGCGGCCATGGAAGGTGTGGAGCAACGCTTCGGTGTTCCCAACTCCTCGGTGTTCGCCGTTTCGACCACGCTGACCTCTTGTGGTGCCGTCGACTCGTTTCACGACTCCTACACCAGCCTCGGCGGCATGGTGACGATCTTTAACATGCAGCTGGGTGAGGTGGCGCCCGGCGGCACCGGATCTGGCCTGTACGGCATGCTGGTCCTTGCGGTGATCACGGTGTTCGTCGCCGGGCTGATGGTCGGGCGCACTCCGGAGTACCTCGGCAAGAAGATCAACCCCCGCGAAATGAAGCTCGCCGCAAGCTATTTCCTGGTCACTCCCCTCATCGTGTTGATCGGCACCGCCATCGCGATGGCGCTGCCGGGCGAACGCGCGAGCATGCTCAACACCGGACCGCACGGCCTGTCGGAGGTGCTATATGCGTTCACCTCCGGCGCGAACAACAATGGCTCGGCTTTCGCGGGCCTGAACGCCAACACCACGTGGTACAACACCGCAGTGGGCCTGGCGATGGTCTTCGGCCGGTTCCTGCCAATCGTGTTGGTGCTCGCGTTGGCCGGCTCGCTGGCCCGCCAAGGTCATAAGCCGGAGTCCCCCGGTACCCTGCCCACCCATCGTCCGCAGTTCATCGGAATGGTCGCCGGCGTCACGGTGATTCTTGTTGCCCTCACCTTCCTGCCCATGTGGGCACTCGGGCCCCTCGCTGAAGGAATTCACTGAAATGCCAACTTCTACGGCTTTGAAAGCCCGTTCCGCCCGTTCATCGCAGCGCCACCGCGGCGGCCACGCGCCGGGCGGGCGGGTTCAGGGCGGCCGACTCGACCCCGCGCTGCTGACCAAATCGCTGCCCGACGCATTGCGCAAGCTCGATCCGCGCACCCTGTGGCGCAACCCGGTGATGTTCATCGTCGAGATTGGCGCCGTCTGGTCGACGGCGCTGACGATCCGCGACTCGTCGTGGTTCGGCTGGCTCATCGTGTTCTGGCTCTGGCTGACAGTGCTTTTCGGCAACCTCGCTGAGGCTGTCGCTGAAGGACGAGGCAAAGCCCAGGCCGACACCTTGCGCAAATCGAAGGCCGACACCATCGCGCGCCGGCTACACGGCTGGTCACCCGAGACCCCCGGCACCGAGGAGGACGTCCGGGCGCCGGAGCTGCTAAAAGGCGACATTGTCGTTGTCGAGGCGGGAGAAATCATCCCGGGCGACGGCGAGATCGTGGACGGCATTGCGTCGGTGAACGAAGCGGCCATCACCGGCGAATCAGCGCCGGTGATCCGGGAGTCCGGCGGCGACCGCTCAGCGGTCACCGGCGGCACCACCGTGCTCTCGGACCGCATCATCATCAAGATCACCCAAGAGCCCGGCAAAAGCTTCATCGACCGGATGATTGCATTGGTCGAGGGCGCCAACCGGCAGAAGACGCCGAACGAGATCGCACTGAACATTCTGCTCGCAGCACTGACCATCATCTTCGTGTTCGCAGTGGCGACGCTGCAGCCGCTGGCGATCTACTCCAAGGCCAATAGCCCCGGTGTCGCGGACACGACCGCCCTTACGCAGAACGGAGTGACCGGTGTTGTCTTGGTGGCTCTGCTGGTGTGCCTGATCCCCACCACGATCGGGGCGTTGCTGTCGGCGATCGGCATCGCCGGCATGGACCGGCTGGTACAGCGCAACGTGCTGGCCATGTCGGGCCGCGCGGTCGAGGCTGCCGGCGACGTCAACACGTTGCTGTTGGACAAGACCGGCACGATCACGCTGGGCAACCGGGAGGCATCGGAATTCATCCCGGTCACGGGTGTCACATCTGAAGAGCTGGCGGACGCCGCTCAGCTGTCCAGCCTGGCAGACGAGACCCCCGAGGGCCGCTCGATCGTCGTCTACGCGAAGCAGGCCTATGGGCTGCGAGAGCGCTCCCCCGGTGAGCTCAGCCAGGCCCACTGGGTCGAGTTCACCGCGACGACCAGGATGTCGGGCGTCGACCTCGACGGACGACAACTGCGCAAGGGCGCGGCCAGCTCGGTGGCCAAGTGGATCCGCGACCAGGGCGGCACCATTCCCGACGTGCTCGGCGAAATTGTCGACGGCATTTCGGCTGCCGGCGGGACCCCGCTGGTGGTCGGCGTGGTCAGCAACGGCGACGCCGGCAAGAAAGCCGACGTGCTCGGCGTCATCCACCTGAAGGATGTGGTCAAGCACGGCATGCGTGCGCGTTTCGACGAGATGCGCAAGATGGGCATCCGAACGGTGATGATCACCGGGGACAACCCGTTGACCGCCCGAGCGATCGCCGACGAGGCCGGGGTCGACGACTTTCTTGCCGAAGCCACCCCCGAAGACAAGATGATGCTGATCAAGCGCGAGCAGGAGGGTGGCCGGCTGGTCGCGATGACCGGTGACGGCACCAACGACGCGCCGGCGCTGGCTCAGGCCGACGTCGGAGTCGCGATGAACAGCGGGACCAGCGCGGCCAAAGAGGCCGGCAACATGGTGGACCTGGACTCCGACCCGACCAAGCTCATCGAGATCGTGGAAATCGGCAAGCAGCTGTTGATTACGCGTGGCGCGTTGAGCACGTTCTCGATCGCCAATGACATCGCCAAGTATTTCGCGATCATCCCGGCCATGTTCGTGGCGCTGTTCCCCGGACTGGACCTGATCAACGTGATGCGGCTGCACAGCCCGCAGTCGGCGATTCTTTCCGCCGTGATTTTCAACGCGGTGATCATCGTCGCGCTGATTCCGTTGGCGCTGCGCGGTGTTCAGTACACACCGAGCAGCGCGTCGAAGCTGCTGAGCCGCAACCTTTATATCTACGGCCTGGGGGGCATCGTCGCCCCGTTCATCGGCATCAAACTGATCGACCTAGTCGTGCAATTTATCCCCGGGATGGGCTGACATGAACTTCACCAACCTCGTTCGCCAACACTGGGCCGCGCTGCGCGCGCTGCTGGTGCTGACCGTGATCACCGGCTTCGCCTACCCCTTGGTCGTCTGGGGAGTCGCGCTGCTTCCCGGATTGCACGCCAAGGCGGAGGGCTCGATCGTCAACGTTTCCGGAAAGCCGGTCGGCAGCAAACTGATCGGCCAGCTGTTCACCGACAAGGATGGCAACCCGCTGCCGCAGTACTTCCAGAGCAGGCCGTCGGCAGCCGGAAAGGGCTACGACCCACTGGCATCGGGACCCACCAACCTGGGCCCGGAAAGCATCGTCGACACGCCCGCCGACCCGAGCAAGCTGGCGCCAGGCGCCGATCCGTCGACCGCCGGGTTCAAGCCCAGCCTGCTGACTCAGGTGTGCTCGCGCAGCGTGGCGATCGGCAAGCTCGAAAACGTCGACGGTTCACGCCCGTTCTGCACCGGCGGCGGTGTCGGGGCGGTGCTGTCGGTGATCGGGCCGCGAGACTCTTCCGGCAACGTGATCCATCCGACTCAGGTGGTCAGCGTGAACGAACCCTGCTCGACGCCCGGGAGCGCACCGACCACGGTGTTCCAGCAGTTCTACGAGGGAGTGCGGGTGCAATGCGCTCAGTACGGGCAGGACTACTCGGTTGGTCAGATCGTTCCGATTCGCGGCGCAGCTTCTGATCACCCGGCGGTAACGGCCGACGCCGTCACCGCCAGCGCCAGCGGCCTGGACCCCAATATCTCGCCGGCTTACGCCGATATCCAGGTGGCCCGGGTGGCCCGGGTGCGGGGGATCAGCGCCGCACAGGTGCGCGACGCGGTGCAGCACAACCAGCACGGTCGTCTGCTCGGCTTCGTCGGCGAGCCAGTGGTTAACGTGCTGGCACTCAACCTCGAGTTGGACGGCAATTTCCCGGTGAAGTCTTGAACGGTGGATGATGTCTATGTGACCTCCACCGACGAGCCGGCGGCGCCACCAGCGGCAAGCCCCGATGAGGCGCTTGCCCACATGGTGCAAACACAGCGACGCGGCGACTTGCGCATCTACCTAGGCGCCGCCCCGGGTGTCGGCAAGACCTGTGCGATGCTCGGCGAGGCGCATCGCAGGCTGGAGCGTGGTACCGACGTCGTCGCGGCGATAGTGGAGACGCACGGCCGCAAGAAGGTCGGCGAGCTCATCAAAGGCATCGAAGTCATTCCGCCGCACTACATCTCCTACCGCGGAACGATGTTCCCGGAACTCGACGTCGAGGCGGTGTTGCGGCGAAAGCCCGAAGTGGCGCTGGTCGATGAATATGCGCACAGCAACATCCCAGGCAGCGTTAATGCCAAGCGGTGGAAGGACATCGAAACACTTCTCGACGCCGGGATCACCGTGATCTCGACGCTCAACATCCAGCACCTGGAGAGCCTCAACGACGTCGTCGCGCAGATCACCGGCGTCGAGCAGCGCGAAACCGTGCCCGACGAGATCGTCCGTAAAGCAGCTCAGATCGAGTTGGTCGATATCACACCGGAAGCCTTGCGGCGCAGGCTCGCCCACGGCAACGTCTACCCGCCGGAGCGGATCGATGCGGCGCTGTCCAACTACTTTCGCACCGGCAACCTGACCGCACTACGCGAAATCGCGCTGTTGTGGCTTGCCGACCAGGTCGATGCGGCATTGGCGAAATACCGTGCCGACAAGAAGATTACGGATACCTGGGAAGCCCGCGAACGGGTGGTCGTCGCCGTAACGGGTGGCCCGGAGTCGGAAACGTTGGTGCGCCGCGCGTCTCGCATCGCGTCGAGGTCGGGCGCCCAACTCATGGTGGTGCACGTCGTCCGAGGTGACGGACTGTCGGGTGTGTCCCCACGTGAAATGGGCAAGGTACGTGAACTCGCCGCAAGCCTGGGCGCGACGGTTCACCTCGTGGTCGGCGACGACGTGTCGACCGCACTGCTCGACTTCGCCCGCGAGACCAACGCCACGCAGCTGGTGCTCGGCAGCTCTCGGCGGTCACGGTGGGCGAGCTTCTTCAGCGAGGGAATCGGCGCGGCCACCATCAATGACTCGGGCAAGATCGACGTGCACATGGTCACCCATGAGCAGGCCAACCGCGGCTTGTCGTTCTCTTCGATTTCGCCGCGCACTCGCCAGATCATGTCGTGGATGGCTGCGATCAGTGTGCCGTGGGCGATCTTGGCGATCACGTCCCGGTGGCTGGACCCGGTGCTCGACATCGGCGGAAAGACTGCCATCTTCTTCGCCGGGGTGATTGCCGTCGCGTTGTTCGGCGGTGTGGCACCAGCGGTGTTGTCGGGGCTGTTGTCCGGGGCGCTGCTGGTCTATTTCCTGACCGACCCGCGCTACTCGTTCGCCATGGACAACCTGAGCAACGCCGTCACCATAGTGGTTCTGTTGGGGGTCGCGATGGCGATCGCCGTACTGGTGGACGCGGCAGCCAGCCGTGCCCGCGAGGCCAGGCGCGCGACTCAGGAGGCGGAGTTGCTGGCGCTGTTCGCCGGGTCGGTGCTGCGCGGCGCCGATCTCACCACGCTGCTGGAGCGGGTACGGGAGGCTTACTCGCAGCGCGCGGTGTGCCTGGTGCGCGATGTCGACGGTCGCTTCGAGCCGGTCGCGAGCGTGGGCAAAGACCCATGTGCGACCGTGGATTCCGCTGACACCGCCGTGAAAGTCGGCGATGACGAATTCTGGATGCTGATGTCCGGGCGCGGCTTGACCGGCCGTGACCGGCGGGTGCTGTCGGTGGTCGCGACGCAAGCCGCAGGTCTGGTCAAACAAGGCGAGCTAGCCGAAGAGGCTGGCAAGGTTCAATCGCTCGCTGAGGCCGACGAGCTGCGCCGCTTGCTGCTCTCTGCCCTTGGCCACGACCTGCGGACTCCCCTGACCGCCGCCAAGGCCGCGGTATCCAGCCTGCGCGCCGAAGACGTCTGGTTCTCGCCAGAAGACACCGGTGAATTGCTTGCCACGGTTGAAGAGTCGATCGATCAGCTGACCTCCCTGGTGGCCAACCTGCTGGACTCGTCTCGGCTGGCCGCCGGCGTGGTCCGGCCAGAGCTGACCGAGGTCTATCTCGAAGAGGTCGTGCAACGCGCGCTCGTCGGCATCGGGGGACGCAGCACGGTCTTCGGGCGGGGCAGCCTCGACCGGATCAAGGTGGAGGTCGGCGGGACGATTGCCATGGCCGACGCAGGTCTGCTGGAACGGGTGCTGTCCAACCTCATCGTTAATGCGCTGCGCTACGCGCCGCAGAGCATGGTGCGGGTCAATGCGGGTCAGGTCGGGACGCGCGTACTGATCAACGTTGTCGATGAAGGACCGGGAGTGTCCAAAGGCGCCGCGGAGCGGATGTTCCAACCGTTCCAGCGACTCGGCGATTGCGATACGACCACCGGTCTGGGACTTGGCCTGTCGGTGGCCAAGGGCTTCGTCGAGGCAATGGGCGGCACCATTACAGCGACCGACACCCCTGGCGGGGGGCTGACCGTTCTGGTGGACCTGGCGGCGCCGCCGGAGGAGCGGCGCCTATGACTCGCGTGCTGGTGGTCGATGACGACCCTCAGCTTTTGCGTGCACTGCGCATCAACTTGTCGGTGCGCGGCTATGAAGTGATCACCGCCGCCACCGGGTCGCGCGCACTGGCAGCCGCCGCCGAGCACCCACCCCAGGTGGTGATCCTGGATCTGGGCATGCCCGATATACCCGGTATCGACGTGCTCGCCGGCCTACGCGGCTGGATGACAGCTCCGGTGATCGTGCTGTCGGCACGCACCGATTCGGCTGACAAGGTAGGAGCACTAGACGCAGGCGCCGACGATTACATGACGAAGCCGTTCGGGATGGACGAACTCCTGGCACGGCTACGGGCCGCAGTGCGACGGGCAGCAGTGGCCACTGGCGCGGACAATCCTGTGGTGGAAACCAAGTCGTTCATTGTCGACCTTACGGCGAAAAAGGTGATCAAGAACGGCGAGGAGGTCCACCTGACCCCGACGGAATGGGGAATGCTGGAAATGCTGGTGCGCAACCGCGGCAAGCTGGTCGGGCGCGAGGAGTTACTCAAAGAGGTCTGGGGACCCAAGTACGCGAAGGAAACCCATTATCTGCGTGTCTTTCTCGCGCAGTTGCGACGCAAGCTCGAGGACGACCCATCGCACCCCAACCATCTGCTGACTGAGGCGGGCATGGGTTATCGCTTCGAGGCGTGATCGTCAGCGCCGCATTACGTTGGTGTTAAGTCGCCGACGCCGATTGCCCGAGACTTTGCTGTCGAGCGAAACACTCTGCGCGAGAGCGACTTTACGCTCTGGCCGGAGCTTTGCTCAGTGCAGGGATGTCGCTGTTGCGCCGAGATCGTCGGGACGAATCGACGGCCTTACGTTGCGATGGCATCAGCGGCGGGACGAGTCGCTTTCAGTGCCAGCAAAATTAAGTGTCGAGGCCGGATGGCATAAGGCCGTGGTGTAACCTGCACCAGTAACGGCATCGGCAAAGCGGGTGCCAACCCGCGCGGAGTCTTGGACTCGATCGCGAACAGGTATACCCGAGTGGCGGACGAGAGAATGCATCATCACATCATTGTCAGCGGTGACGATGCGCTGGCCATAACGATCATCGAGGAGCTGAAACGCGCCGGCGCGACCGTTGTCCGGCTGGCCAACACCGATCTCGCCGACACGGGAGTCGCTCGTGAGCTCGCCCGCGCTGAGGTCGCTCACGCTATCGCCGTCGTCTGCGCCGGTGATGACGACGCGTCGAATCTCGAAATTGCGCTGCTGGCAAGGAAAGCCAACCCGAACGTGCGCGTGGTTGCACGGCTGGCCAACGACGTGCTGCGTGAAGCAGTGGCCGACGACAACGGGCCCGGTGCAATTTTCAACGTCGCCGAACTCGCGGCCCCGTCGGTCGTCGAAGCATGTCTGGCACAGACCACGCACCCGTTCGAGGCGGCCGGCATCAAGTTCGTCGTCTCAGGTCGCGAAGCGTCGCGTGATGCCACGCTCCGCGAGATCTACGGCGACCTGGCACCGGTCGCGGTCATTCACGGCGAGAACTCACCCACCCCCGATGAGCTCGAGGTCTGCCCGGGTCGGGATTTCGAAGTATGCGCCGGCGACTGGACGGTGATGATCGGGACCGCCGAAGAGTCGGCCAACCGCGGCATCAGAATCCGGCGTCCGACCAGAACACGCGTGCGACGCTTCCAGCTGCGGCGAGTGGTCGACGCCCTCCGGGTGTTGCTCAACGATTTCAACCCGGCGTTTTATCCCGCGTTGGCGGCTGCCTCGATCCTGATCGTCGGCTCGATGATTATGTTGCACTTCAACTACCGGCACCCGCGGATGTCCTGGATCGACGCGTTGTACTTCACCATTGAGACGATCACCACAACGGGCTACGGCGACTTCAGCTTCGCGCATCAGGTCGTATGGCTGCGGCTGTTCGCCGCAGGGCTGATGTTCGGCGGAGCGACCACGATCGCTTTGCTGGTCGCGTTCATCGCCGACGTGCTGCTGTCGCGACGCTTCGTCTTCGCGGCTGCACGCCCACGGGTACGTCATCTGCGAAACCACATCATCGTCGTCGGGCTGAGCGCGCTCGGCATCCGCGTGGTCAGCGACCTGACCGCCGCGGGCTACGACGTCGCGGTGGTCGAGCTTGACGAGGAGAACAGCTTTTTGCCGTTGGTGCGAGAACTGGACGTTCCGGTGATTTTCGGGGATGGCACGCTGCTGCAAACGCTGGAATCGGCGCGCTTGGATCGCGCACGTGCGGTGGCGGTGCTTACCCGCAACGACATGATCAACATCGAAGCCGGGATCGTGCTGGCCGAGATGTTGGGACCGCGAGTGCTGCCCAAGGTCAACCGCCGGGCCGACGTTTCGCTGGTGCTGCGCGTCTATGACCGCACGCTGGGCCTCGCGGTCGCACAGCGGTTCGGTTTCGACAACGTCCGGTCCACCGTCGCGTTGGCCGCACCCTGGTTCATCGGCGCCGCGATGGGCCTGCAGGTGCTGGGTACGTTCTCGGTCGGGCAGAGCTCCTTCATGATCGGCGCAATGCATGTGGGGGCCGGCAGCGAATTGGATGGGCTGCAGATGTTGGAAGCCTCCACCCAAACCCGCGTCATCGCGATCACCCGGGAGGACGCACCGGTCCAGATGCGGCCGCGCCGCGATGCGCGGTTCAGGGCCGGTGACACCGTCTACCTTGTCGGTCCGTACCGGGAATTGTTGACGACGTTGCGTAAGGGATTGCCCCCCCGGGAACCCGCCACCGGCACAGAACGCGCCCCGACGACCACGGAGCCTACCCAGCCGACCGACGGCAAGACACCGACATCAGTCGCCAAGCAAGAACCGGTTGAGCACCGCCGGATGAGGAGTTCCCGTTAGCGCGCGTACCCTGCCTGACCGAACCTGGCAACTACCTGGGGACTGGTGTCGCCAGCGAGAAACCACACCAGCCACGGCATAGAATCGGGCCTGGCCATCGGGTCGGGGGCGAACGCGAATGTCAACGAATCGGTAAACCTGAGAAATACGAGTGATTAACCTGAGAAATATGGGTGATTGCTGCCGCAAATCGCCATTAGACAGGCGTCATTAATTGTATACCTCCCGTTAAAAACCCATAATGACATTGTCCGCCGGTCAAGTCAGTCCGCTGGTAGGCCCCAATGCACGACCTGACGCCACAAATTAGCCAGCTTGCTCAACCATTATCGGAAGGGGGAATCAATGCTTTCTGGGACCGTCGAGCCCGAATACCGGGAGCGCGGGCCGGTGATTTTGCCAGAGATCGTCGGCGCGGTGAGCGGCGCAGATGCGACCAGGCGGACGCCTGCCGCGACCTCGGCTGACGACGCGCCGCACCCGGAAGCGACAGAAATCGTGGCGCATGCCACCATTCACTCGACGGTCAATGGCGCGGCCACGGCCGGGTGCTGGGCCGGCTCGATCGCGGTGAATTAGAGGGGTTGGCTAGCAATGGATTTCGGGATCTATCCGCCGGAGATCAACTCCGCTCGAATGTATGCGGGCCCCGGGTCGGGACCGATGCTCGCCGCTGCAGAGGCCTGGGGCGGGCTGGCTGCCGAACTGCATTCGGCCGCCAACTCGTATCAATCGGTGGTCTCCGGTTTGACCGCCGGGTCGTGGTCGGGGCCATCGTCAGCGTCGATGGCCGCTGCGGCCGCGTCCTATACCGCGTGGCTGACCGCCACCGCCGCGCAGGCCGAGGAGACGGGTGCCCAGGCCAAAACGGCAGCCGCCGCCTACCAAACCGCGTTCACGTCGACGGTGCCGCCGTCGATGGTTACGGCAAACCGCAGTCGATTGATGACGCTGGTGGCGACAAACCTGTTCGGCCGGAACACGCAGGCGATTGCGGCCAACGAGGCGCAGTACGCCGAGATGTGGGCGCAGGACTCCGCGGCGATGTACGGCTACGCAGCGTCGTCGGCATCCGCGACATCACTGACACCGTTCACTCCACCCCAACAGAACACCAACCCAGGCGGGTCGGCCGGCCAGGCAGCCGCGGTCAGCCAAGCAACCGGGACGTCGGCCGGCAATGTGCAGAGCACGGTCCAGCAGGCGTTCTCCGCGGTACCCAACGCGCTGCAGAGCGCCGCAACGGCGGCGCCGGCTGCCGCGGCGCCGGCGCAGGCCAGCGATCCGCTCGGCACGTTGAGCGACCTGATCAGCATCTTTCTCGACGCACCAGCGTCCATCGCTACCTTGCTCGCCGACATACCATTCGGCGTGATCGGGGTGACAGCCCTTCCCTTGGACATCATCGGTGCTGGAACCGGTTTGCACACGGACAAGATCGTCAGCGGCTGGGCAGGGCAACAACCCTGGCCGGATACCGGGGACGCGCCCCCCACAGAGTTCCCGGCGCGTATCACGGGCCCGGTCGGGCCGGCGACGGCGACGGCGCTATCGGCGGGACTGGGCGAAGCCAACACGGTCGGGGCGTTGTCCGTGCCGCCGACGTGGACCATCGCCACACCGGCGGTACGCCCCGTGTCATACACATTGCCGGCGTTGCCGGAAACCAGTGCCGGCGCCGTCCCCGCGGTGGCCACCGCGGAGATCGTGGAAGCCGGCTCGGGCAGCACCTACGGCGAGTTGGCGGTGGCGGCTATGGCCGGCCGGGCCATCGCCGGCACGCTGGGCACGGGCGGCGACAAAGGTGCCGGCAAGGCGGCGGCCAGCAATCGGGTGGCGGCTCGCCCCGCAGGCGCCGGAAGTAGCGGCGCCCCTGCCGCGTCTGACGGTGACGGTGACACGTTGCAGGACAAGCCCCGGACCGTGGTCACCGGAGTGGCGGCCGAGCTACGCGACTTCGCCAAGCTCCGCGACGAGGGAATTTTGACCGACGAGGAATACACCGAGCAAAAGAACCGCCTGCTCGGTCGCTGAACCACCCACCGCCATGTGGCGGATGCGCCGGTTGTCTGGAAGAGGTATGTGCAGCAATGGATTTCGGGATTTATCCGCCGGAGATCAACTCCGGCCGGATGTATACCGGTCCGGGATCGGGGCCGATGCTGGCCGCTGCGCAGGCCTGGGGAGGGCTGGCCGACGAACTGTATACCGCGGCCAGCGCTTATCAGTCGGTGGTGTCGGAGCTAACCTCCGGGTCATGGTCAGGTCCGTCGTCCACGTCGATGACGGCCGCGGCCGGGCCCTATGTGGAATGGCTGAGTAGCACCGCTGCACGGGCCGAGCAGACTTCCGCCCAGGCCGCAGCGGCCGCCGCCGCCTACGAGGCGGCGTTTGCGTCGACGGTGCCGCCGCCGGTGATTGCCGCCAACCGCAGTCTGCTTATGACGCTGGTCGCGACGAACTTCTTCGGGCAGAACACGGCGGCGATCGCGGCGACCGAGGCCCAGTACGCCGAGATGTGGGCCCAGGACGCCGTGGCGATGTACACCTATGCGGGTTCGTCGGCATCAGCGACCGCGCTCACGCCGTTCAGCTCACCCGAGAAGAGCACCACCCCCGGCGGGACGGCCAGTCAAGCTGCCGCAGTCAGCCAAGCAGCCGGCACATCCGCGGGCAATGCGCAAAGCACCGTATCTGGTGCGTCGCAGGCATTGTCCGCGGCAGCGGCGCCGGCCCAGAGCGACCCGCTGGGCACATTGAGCAACCTGATCACCGTTTTTCTCAGTGCACCAAGCGACCTCGCTACCCTTTACCTGGTCATACCGATGGATGCCCTATCTGGGCCGGTGGACCTTCCCATCGCCTATCTCGGCACCATCGGCGGTCTGCGCACAGATAACAACGTCAGCGGCTGGCAGGGGGTGGAGGCCTGGCCGGGGACAGGCGTCGAACCCCCCACGGGGTTCCCGGCGATTATCACCAACCCGGGTCCGGTCGCGGCATCGGCGCCGACCATGTCGGCGGGTCTGGGCCAGGCCAACACAATCGGGGCTCTGTCCGTTCCGTCGAACTGGACCGTCGCCGCACCGGAGATACGCTCTGTCGCAATGGTGTCGCCGATCACCAACGCCAGCGCCAGCGCGGCGGCGCCGTTAGAAGCCGGCTCGGCGAGCGCGTTCAACCAGATGGGGCTGGCGGGCATGGCCGGGCAATCCATGACCGGCTCGCCGGCTGCTGACGCCAAGCAGGACGGCGGCAAACCGGTGACCCACGCTCGTCTGGCAATTCGCGGTCCGGGCGTGGCGGCCGACGGTGACGCCGAAGCATCACCCGCACCTCGGACGGTGGTCACCGGAGTCGCGGCCGCGATACGCGATATCGCCCGGCAGCGCGACGAGGGACGGCTGAGCGAACAGGAGTACACCGAACAGAAGAAGCGTCTGCTGGAAATCTCAATCAGACACCGCCCGTTGGGATGAGCAGCGTTGCAGGCCGACCGATCAGTCGGCGATCGAGAGGGCAATGCCGTCCAGGATGTCGTGCTCGCTGACCGTCAGCGCGTCGATGCCGGCGCGCTCACGCAGCGCGACCGCCAATTCCTCGATCACGATTGCGCCGCCACCGATTACGTCGGCCCGTCCCTCGTGCATCGGCCCCAGCGCCGCACGCTGTATTCGCGACATCCCGATCAGCCCGTCGCACACCGCGAGCAGCCGGTCCATGCCCACCCGCGAAAGATGAATGACCGCAGAGTCATACGTCGTCATGTCCTGCGCGAGCGCGGCGATCGTCGTCATCGTGCCGGCCACACCGACCCAGGTACGGGCATCTTCCACCGGGACGACACGCAGTGCCTCCCTAAGGCATTCGCGAACCACCTCGCGGGCAGCCGCCACCTCGGCAGTCGTTGGTGGATCCGAGTGCAGACAGCGCTCGGTCAGCCGCACGCAGCCGATGTCGGCCGAGAAGCTCGCCACCACCGTGTCTACCCCGAGCACAACCTCGGTCGATCCGCCGCCCAGGTCAACAATGACGAAAGGTGCTGCAGCGGAGTCTAATTCGTTCACCGCTCCACGGAATGACAGCTCGGCCTCTTCGACGCCGGTGATCACCTCGGCGACCGCACCCTCGACCACGTCGCCGAGCACATCGGCCGTCATCGCGAAAAAGACGTCACGATTGGCTGCGTCACGCGTGGCCGACGTCGCGACCATGCGTATCCGGTCGATGCCGTGCGATGTGCACAGCGCGGCGTAGTCGACGAGTGCGGCCCGGGTGCGTTGCAACGCATCCGGTGCGAAGCGGCCGGTTGCGTCGACGCCCTGACCGAGCCGCACGATGCGCATCTCGCGATGCACGTCGCGCAGCTGCCCATCGAGCGCGTCGGCGATCAGCAACCGAATCGAGTTAGTACCGCAGTCGATTGCCGCGACGCGACTCATATCCACTGCCCCGGCGTCAGGATGCCGGCCATCGACGGCTCGGCGGCCAGCACCGCCAGCGCCTCGTCGCCGAGCGGGTTGGTTCCGCGACCTTTGGCCAGCGAGTGTGCGATCAGCACATGCAGGCATTTGACCCGATCGGGCATACCGCCGGCGGACACCGTCGTGCCCAGCGGCTCGATCGCGTCCCGCTCGGCCAGATACGACTCGTGGGCCCGCCGATAGCCGGCGGCCAGTTCGGGTTCGCGGCGTAACCGCTCGGCCATCTCCCGCATCATCCCGGTCGACTCCAACCTGCTCGCCGCGGCGGTCAGCACCGGATGCGTCAGGTAGTACAACGTCGGAAATGGCGTTCCGCCAGGCAGTTTCGGCGCCGTCTTCACCACGCCTGGTTCACCGTTGGGACATCGGTAGGCGATCTGGAGCACTCCACGCGGCTCGCGGCCGAGCTGGCCGGCCACCACATCGAGGTCCGCACGATCAACCACCGGGCGGCAAGGGACTCGGCGGTCCGGGTGTCGGCGGCGGTGCGGGCGCCTGCGGTGCGGGTGTCGGCGCGGCGTGCGGGGTGTCGGCGATGGTGTGCCACAGCGACGTATACCAGGGGTCGTTGGAGGCTGAGGCCGCCGGCGCCGACCCCGGCTCCACGGGCAGTGCCGCGTTCGGCGGAAGTTGGACCTGATAGGGGACCTCACCCGGCATCACGAAACCCAGACGTTCGCGGGCTTGCGCCGCAATGTAGGCGGGGTCGGCGAGTTTGACCTTCTGCTGCTCGAGACCGGCAATCTGCTGGCGCAACGCGGCTTCGGAGGCGGTCAGCTGCTTCATCTCGGTGCGCTGCGCGAAATAGGTGCGGACCGGGCCTGCGATGGTCAGCGTCAGCACGCAGACAACGGCCGCCAGGATCGCCGCCCGCCGCGCGGTCATGCCGAGTCGTTGATCGGACCGCTGCTCGGCCGATTCGGCGATCGCGCGTCTGATGGGTTCGACCGGCTCCGGCGCGGCACGGGATGCGGTTGGCCCGCGACGAGCGGCCGGCGATTTGCGCGGCCGGCCCGCTTCCGAATCGCCGCCCCGGCCCGGACGTGGGGCCGGCGAGCGCCGCTTCGGTTCTGGCCGTTTCGATTCGGGCATCAGTTCTGACGGCTATCTGGCTTCCGGCGCGTACCGGGGGAATGCCAGATCGCCTGCGTAGCGGGCGGCGTCGCCGAGGGCTTCTTCGATCCGAAGCAGCTGATTGAACTTCGCCACTCGTTCGCTGCGGGCAGGCGCGCCGGTCTTGATCTGCCCGCTTCCCACCGCCACCGCGAGATCGGCGATCGTGGTGTCTTCCGTCTCGCCGCTGCGGTGGCTCATCATCGTCCGGTATCCGCTGTGGTGGGCCAATGACACCGCGTCGAGGGTCTCGGTCAACGTCCCGATCTGGTTGACCTTGACCAGCAAGGCATTTGCCGCGCCCTTGTCGATGCCTTCTTCCAGCCGTTCGGGATTGGTGACGAACAGATCATCGCCGACGATCTGTACCCGGTCCCCGATGGCCGTCGTCATGGCAACCCACCCGTCCCAATCATCTTCGGCCAGCGGGTCTTCGATGGATACGAGCGGATAGGAGTCGATGAGTTCGGCGTAGAACTGTGTCATTTGATCCGCGTTGAGCGTTTTCTTTTCAAAGGCGTAGCCGCTGGACTCGGTGTAGAACTCGGTGGCCGCCGCGTCGAGGGCCAACGCCACGTCGGCGCCGGGTTTGAAGCCGGCGGATTCGATGGCCACGGTGATCAGATCCAGCGCCGTCTTGGTGTCGGCCACGTCGGCGGCGAACCCGCCCTCGTCGCCCACGGCGGTGGACAGGCCTTGTTTCTTGAGCACCGCTTTGAGGGCGTGGTAGACCTCAGCACCCCAGCGCAGCGCCTCGTAAAAGCTCGGCGCGCCGATCGGGGCCACCATGAACTCCTGGATGTCGACGGCGGTGTCGGCGTGCGCGCCGCCATTGAGGATGTTCATCATCGGTACCGGCAGGATGTGCGCGTTCGGCCCGCCGAGATAGCGGAACAGCGGCAACTCGGCGGAATCGGCGGCCGCCTTGCTGACCGCGAGGGATACGCCGAGGATGGCGTTGGCGCCCAACCGGGACTTGTCCGGGGTGCCGTCGAGGTCCAGCAGAGCCTGGTCGACCAGCCGCTGATCGTCGGCGTTGAGTCCGATCACGGCCGGAGCGATTTCGTCGAGCACGGCCTGCACGGCCTTTCTGACGCCCTTGCCGCCATACCGGTCGCCGCCGTCGCGCAGCTCGACGGCCTCATGGTCGCCGGTCGACGCACCGGAGGGCACCGCGGCCCGCGCGAATGTCCCGTCGATCAGAGCCACCTCGACCTCGACCGTCGGGTTGCCACGGGAATCGAGGATCTCGCGGGCCCCGACCTGCTCGATAATCGGCACTGGGTTCTCCTTGCGTCGTAAGGGTTACGGACTACCTCCGCGCTCCGTAACTGCCACCAGTAGCCTAGAGGCAGGTCAGAGCGGGTGACCCGCCGCATAGGCGGTAGCCCAGTCGCGCACGGCACGGGCATACACCTCGGAATCGTTGTAGGCCCGCAGCGCCGTTATCCACCCTCGCGGTGTAGCGAGATCCTTTCCGCGCCAACACAAATAACCCGCAGCCGACAACGCTGCATCATCGATGTTGTCCACGCTGACAACGCCGTCGTTGTTGGCGTCCACCCCGTATAGCCGCCACGTCTCCGGAATGAACTGCATCGGTCCCATCGCCCGCACGGTGTCCGAGTCGCCGTCCATGCCGCCCGGATCGCTGTCGATGATGCGCATGGTGCCGTTGGTCCCGTCGAGGCGCACACCCCGGATCGGGGGACGCACATCTCCGTTGGGTAGCAGCGTCGCGTGGTGATAGGTGCCGTGATGGCTTTCGACCTGGCCGATGCCGGCAAGCGTCGTCCAGGCGATATGGCAATTGGGGTTTTCCACCTCGGCGACCCGTGCGGCGTAGCCGTAGGCCTCCAGAGCGGTCACCGGGATTCTCAGTGCCGGGGCATGTTCGGCCGCCCAGCCACGCAACTGGTTCGCGGGCCGGCCCTTGGCGTGGGTGTCGACCGGCGGCACCGCAGCGCCGGGTGGCGGCGGCACACCCTTGGGGATGTAGGGGCCCAGCTGCCAGGTACAACTCGATGCCAATAGCAGCGCCGTTGCACCTAAGACGGCGAACGCCCGTAGCCAACGGACCGGCGACACAGCACACCCCTAAACACGATTCCTCGACCATGGTCCCATGGGAATCGGGTAGGTCACCCCGTCGCTGGCGCCGGCTGTCCGGCATACCCCGGTTTTCCAGCGATGATGACGTGCGTCCTGGCTGCATTCAGCAGGTGTCGGCCGTCTCGCCGGGCGTGTCGAACATCACCAGCGCTCTTCGTCGGATCCGGCGCGGTACATGCTTCTAGCATGCTTTCACACGTTGTCTATGACTTGCAGTCTCTGCCTGTGCCGCGGGCGTCGCGCCGCCACATGAGCGGCCGGGCTGGCCCCTACTGGGGGTCGGTCGTGTTGGACTGATCGTCGTCGGAGTCTGCGTCTTCCGGCACCGACTCCTCGGGTGTGACGGCTTCGGTGCCATCCTCTTCTGGTTTCGCAGCCGGCTCGTCAGCGGCGTCCGCGGGCACGACTTCCGGTTCGACCCCGTCCGCCGGCGGCCAGCAGGCCCGCCACTCCTCCTCGATGATCACGCCGACCGGAGCGACGTCGAGCTCTGCGGGAACATCTTCTCCCCGACGCTCCGCGGCGACCGCCTTCTCGGTGCCGCGGACAGTATCCATGAACTCTAAAACTGCGGTGCGCAAGGCATTTTCGACGTCGACATCGGATGTCACCGTGATCGATGTGATTTCCGCCGGGATCAGGTCGGCAGGGAACCCGGCCCGTGTGACCCGCTGAACCACTTTATGCGCCAAAGCCAAAGCCGGCTGACCGGTGGGCACATCGTCCATCATCGATTTCCGCGGCTTCTCCAGGGCTTTGCGTTCCTCCCATTGAGCCAACTGCTCGTCAAGCGAAATCGGCTCTCCAGCAAGAACTCCCGGAACCCGGTTGCCCAGTTTTCGCAGCAGCGCGTCAGCGACATCGTCGATGGTGAACGGATGCTGTGGCGCGTCCTCGGCGATGCGGGCGTGGAAAAGCACCTGAAGCAGGACGTCGCCGAGCTCTTCTCGCAACGCGTTGGCATCACCGCTACGGACCGCGTCGAAGAGCTCGTAGGTCTCCTCCAGAAGGAACCGGCGCAAGGAATCGTGAGTCTGCTCACTTTCCCAGGGTCCGGCGGTCCGCAGTTTGTCCATCATCGCGACGGCGTCCACCAGCCGCTCCCCGGGCTGCTGGTCGGGCGCGGAAATCAGGCGCTCACCGGCGGCCAATCGTGCCGTGACCGACGGGTGTTCGGGGTCTGAGGACAACAACACCGGAGCATCCTCCCCGGTATGCGCCGGGCGCGCCGCAGGCAGCGTCCAGGGCACCGCGACGGGCATCTCCTCGGTGTACTGGACCTCACCGGTGAGCAACTCGATGGCTTCCACCGGAACCAGCGACGGGCGGCGAGGGTCGACCAAGACGACAGTCATAGTGCTTGTCGCTCCTCACCCGGCGCCTGCCGCTTTCCTTGAACCAACCCTGCTCGATTCTCCCCCATCCAGCGCCGATACCAGCTCAGCCACCATGTTCACCAGTTCGAGGTCACGAATTCGTGGTGCGTCGACGCCACCGGCACGCGGAATCGGAACCTGCACCGTCGCCGTCGTGGCACGATAACGCGCCCCCGGATACATCCGGGCCAGTCGCACTTGGGCGGAGTCCGGCAGCGTGATCGGGGCCAGCCGCACCGTGGCCGCCGACGCTGCCGACACCTCGGTGATGCCGGCAGCGCGGCACAGCAGTCGAAGTCGCGCAACGGCCACCAGCCGCTGGGCGGTTTCGGGCAGCGCGCCGTAGCGGTCGGTCAGCTCCTCGATGACGGCATCGACTTGCGCGTCGTCGGCTGCCGCGGCGAGCCGCCGGTACCCCTCCAGCCGTAATCGGTCGCTGGGGATGTAGTCCGGCGGCAGGTGCGCGTCGACCGGCAGGTCGATCCGCACGTCTTTGGGCTCCTCGGCGCTAACGACGGTTTCGCCGCGATAGGCCGCTCGATATGCTTCCACGGCCTCGCCGACCAGCCGGACATACAGGTCAAAGCCCACCCCGGCGACGTGCCCGGACTGCTCCACGCCCAGCACATTGCCGGCGCCACGGATCTCCAGGTCCTTCATCGCCACGGCCATGCCGGCGCCCAGCTCGTTGTTCTGTGCGATCGTCGCCAACCGGTCGTAGGCGGTCTCGGTCAGCGGCGCATGCTGCGGATACAGGAGATAGGCGTAACCACGTTCGCGGCTGCGGCCGACCCGGCCGCGCAGCTGGTGCAGCTGGGCCAGACCGAAGGTGTCAGCGCGCTCGACGATCAGCGTGTTGGCATTGGAGATATCCAGGCCGGTCTCGACGATCGTGGTGCACACCAGGATGTCGTACTCGCGGTTCCAGAATCCTTCGACGGTGGTTTCCAGCAGGTCCTCGTGCATTTGTCCATGTGCGACGGCGACCTTGGCTTGCGGCACCAGTTCCCGCACCCGCGCCGCGGCCTGGTCGATCGAGCTGACCCGGTTGTGCACGTAGAAAGCCTGCCCGTCGCGCAGCAATTCCCTGCGCAGCGCCGCGGCGACTTGCTTGTCGTCGTGCGCCCCGACATAGGTCAGCACCGGGTAGCGCTCTTCGGGCGGGGTCAGGATCGTCGACATCTCGCGGATCCCGGCCAAACTCATTTCCAGCGTGCGCGGGATCGGGGTCGCACTCATCGTCAGCACGTCGACGTGAGTGCGCAGCGACTTGATGTGCTCCTTGTGCTCGACGCCGAAACGCTGTTCCTCGTCGACGACCACCAGGCCGAGGTCTTTCCACCGCACCCCGGTCTGCAACAGCCGATGGGTGCCGATGACGATGTCAACGTTGCCATCGGCCATGCCGTCGATCACGGCGCGGGATTCGACGGTATCGGTGAACCGGGACAGGCCCTTGATCCTGACCGGGAAGCCGGCCATCCGCTCGGTGAAGGTCTGCAGATGCTGATCGGCCAACAGCGTGGTGGGCACCAGCACCGCGACCTGCTTGCCGTCCTGGACCGCCTTGAACGCCGCCCGGACCGCGATCTCGGTCTTGCCGTAGCCGACGTCACCGCAGATCACCCGGTCCATCGGCACCGGTTTCTCCATATCCGTCTTCACCTCGGTGATGGCGGTGAGCTGGTCGACGGTTTCGGTGAAGCCGAACGCGTCCTCCATTTCGGCCTGCCACGGGGTGTCCGGACCGAACGCGTGTCCTGCGGAGGCTTGCCGCTTCGCGTACAGCGACACCAGCTCGCCAGCGATCTCCCTGACCGCTTTGCGGGCCTTGGTCTTGGTGTTGACCCAGTCACTGCCGCCGAGCCGGCTCAGCGCCGGGGCCTGCCCACCGACATACCGCGACAGCTGGTCCAGCGAATCCATTGGCACATAAAGCTTGTCGGTTCCGTTTTGACCCCGTTTGCTCGACGCGTACTCCAGCACCAGATACTCGCGCCGGGCTCCGCCGACGGTGCGCTCGGTCATCTCCACGAATCGTCCGATGCCGTGCTGGTCGTGGACCACCAGGTCGCCTGCGGTCAAGGCCAGTGGGTCGACGGTATTGCGGCGTTTGGCGGCCAGCCGTTTGCCGTCGGTAGCGGTCACCCGGTTGCCAGTAAGATCGGTCTCGGTAATGATCACCAGCGCTGCGGGAACGCCCCCTACAATCAGGCCGTCGTGCAGCGGGCCTTTGAGCACCCCGACCACGCCAGGCTTGGGCTCCGCTCCTGGCTCCAACATCGTTGCCGGCGTGTCGGATTCGGCCAACTGCTCGACCACGCGATGCGCGGTTCCGGTTCCGGGTGCGACGACGGCAGCGGCCCCGCCGGTCGATACGTGCGCGCGTAGCATCGCGAAGATTTCGTCGATGTCGCGCTGATGGCCGCGGGCCGACGGCGCGGCGCGGATATCCAGCTCGACCGCCGACTCATCGGAGAGCTGGCTGAGTGTCCAGCACGGGTGGCCGGTCTGCCGCGCCGCGATCTGCACCTCGTCGAGTTCGCGGAATCCCGATCCACCGAGTTGCTCGACGTCGATAGGCGAATCACCCCCGACCGCGGCCACCGACCACGACGCCTCGAGGAATTCGCGGCCGGTTTTGATCAGGTCAGCCGCGCGGGTGCGGACCTTTTCCGGGTCGCAGACCAGCACCGGCGTCCCATCGGCCAGCTGATCGGTCAGCAGCGCCACGTCGTCGGGCCTCAGCACCGGCAGCAGCGCCTCCATACCGTCGACCGGGATGCCCTCGGCGAGCCTGGCCAGCATGTCGCCGACTCCGCCGGTGACACCGCGCTCGGGCTGGGGCTGTTGCCCGGCCAGCTCGGCCGCCCGCGCCCGCACCTCGTCGGTCAGCAACAGCTCCCGGCACGCGACGGCGATCACGGTGTCGACGCTGATCTCGGGAATCGACCGCTGGTCGGCCACCGCGAACATCCGCATCTCGGTGACCTCGTCGCCCCAGAACTCCACCCGCACCGGGTGCTCCGCGGTCGGGGCGAAGATGTCCAGGATGCCGCCCCGGACAGCGAATTCGCCACGTCGACCGACCATGTCCACCCGCGTGTAAGCCAGCTCGACCAGCCGGGCGATAACGCCTTCGAATCCGCCGTTGGCGCCGGTGTCGTCGCCGATGGTCAGGGTGAGGGGTTCCAGCAGGCCCAGCTGCGGAGCCATCGGCTGCAGCAGCGAGCGGACCGCAGTGACCACCACCTGCAACGGCGGGCCCAGCCGGGCGTCCTGCGGGTGGGCCAGCCGGCGCAGCAGCATCAGCCGCGCGCCGACGGTGTCGACGCCGGGAGACAGCCGCTCGTGGGGCAGTGTCTCCCAGGACGGGAACAGCGCGACGGCGTCACCGAAGACACCGCGTAGTTCGACCGACAGGTCATCGGCTTCGCGGCCGGTGGCGCTGACAACCAGCAGCGGACCCTGGCGGGCCAGCGCGCAGGCGACGAACAGCCGGGCGCTGGCCGGGCCGACCAGCGTCAATTGCTCGGGTCGATCGGCAGCCAGGTCGATGAGTCGCTGCAGCGTCGGCGCGCGCAACGCCAACTCCACCAGCCCCGCGATCGGGGTAACTACACATTCCGGCCCCGGTGCGGTCATGATGCCGCCATTGTATGGGTCCGCGGGCTCGTCAATTTTGAGGCCAGCACTGTCAAGGAACTGTAAGGGCAGCGGCATTCGACGAGAACCGAGCGGACGTTGGAGTCATGACAATGACGTTGCCGGACATCCTGCCTTCCATAGGCTATGCGGCTCCGCCGCGCTTCCATCCGGCGATCTGGCCGCTTACCACCCATTCCGACGACGAGGGTCGGCTCTGCGTTGGCGACGTACCCCTCACCGAGGTCGCCGACGAGTTCCGCACCCCGACCTACGTGATCGACGAGGCCGACTTCCGCTCTCGCGCCCGCCGTTATCGCAAGGCGTTGCGTCACGCCGAGGTCGTCTACGCCGGCAAGTCGCTGCTGACCATCGCGGTGGCGCGCTGGGCGCGCGAAGAGGGGCTCAGCATCGACGTCTGCTCGATCGGCGAGCTGACCGCCGCCATCATGGCCGGGGTGCAACCCGCCCACATCGTCATGCACGGCAACGCGAAATCACCTGATGAACTGCGCGCCGCCGTGCGCGTCGGGGTCGGGCGGATCGTGCTGGACTCCTGCAGCGAAATCGTCGACCTCGCCGGTGTGGCCACTCGACGGCAGCGGGTGCTCATCCGGGTGACCCCGGACATCGACATCCACGGCCACCGCGCCGTCACCACGGGGATCAGTGACCAGAAGTTCGGGTTCACCCTTGACGGCGGGCATGCCGCCGACGCGGTGGCACGTGTCCTGGCACACCCCGGCCTCGACCTGATCGGGCTGCATTGCCATATCGGCTCGCAGGTCACCGATGCCAAGCTCTACGGCGAGGCGATTCGCCGAATGATCCCCGTAATGGCCGACATTCGCGCCCGGCACGGTGTGATCCTGACCGAGCTGAACATCGGTGGCGGGCATGGGATCCCCTATGTGGCTGGTGATCCGGAGCTCAATATCGACGAGTTGGCCCGGGCCATCGACGATGCGCTGGACGCGGCTTGCGCCGCCGAACGCTTCCCTCGGCCGGTCATCGTGGTCGAGCCGGGCCGGGCCATCAGCGCCCGCGCCGGTGTCACGCTGTACCAGGTGTGCGGCGTCAAGACTCAACCGGGCGGACGTACCTTCGTCGCCGTCGACGGTGGCATGAGCGACAACCCGCGGGTGTCATTGTATGGCGCGAAATACACTGTTGCGCTTGCCAATCGGCATTCCCTCGGGCCGAGGCAACGGGTCACGGTGGCGGGGCGACACTGCGAAGCCGGCGACGAGATCGCCCGCGACGTCGAGCTGCCGGTCGACCTGCACCCGGGCGATCTGCTGGCGGTGGCCTGCACCGGCGCCTATCACCACAGCATGGCGTCGAACTACAACATGGTCGGTCGGCCACCAGTGGTGGCGGTTGCCGACGGTCGGGCACGTGAACTGGTCCGCCGCGAAACGGTCGCCGACCTGTTATCGCGTGAGCTTGGATAACGGCGAGTTGCTTGCCGCTATTCGTCTTGCAGGTGCGGATCGGCTTCCAGATGGGTCAGGCCGTTCCACATCAGGTTGACCAGATGTGCGGCGACCACTTCTTTCTTGGGCTCCCGGGTGTCGAGCCACCATTGCGCGGTCATCGACACCGAACCGACCAGTGCCTGGGCGTACAGCGGGGCCAGCTCCGGATCCAGGCCGCGCCGGGCGAAGTCGCCGGCCAGGATCGAGCTGACCTGGCTGACCGCGTCGTTGAGCAGGCTGGAGTAGGTGCCCGAGCTGATCGAGGCCGGCGAGTCACGGATCATGATCCGGAAGCCATCGGTCCGTTCTTCGACGTAGGTGAGCAACGCCAGTGCGACCCGTTCGACACGCACCCGGGACCGGTTGTTGGTCAGCGACGACGTGATGCCGTCCAGCAACGCCGACATTTCCCGGTCGACGACGACCGCGTACAAGCCTTCTTTACCGCCGAAGTGCTCGTAGACGACGGGTTTGGACACGTTGGCGCGAAGGGCGATCTCCTCGATCGAGGTTCCCTCGTAGCCCCGCTCGGCGAACAGCGACCGCGCGATGTCGATGAGTTGGTGGCGGCGCTCGCTACCGGTCATTCTGGTGCGGGGCGCCCGCGTTTCCTTGTCCGGCGCGGCCACGCCTAACAGGTTAACGGGTTGCACTACAGTCTGACGAAGGCATCAGTGAGCGCGGACGGTCATTGTGGCCGGGCACGGGCGAGCGGACGTGCTCGCCGCTGATGCGTGGTCCGTCGTGGTGTAATCGGCAGCACATCAGATTTTGGTTCTGAGAGTTCAGGTTCGAGTCCTGGCGACGGAGCTAGTGCTGTCCGCGGCCCACCGCCTGCGGCCGATATTCTGGCTCGTTCACGGACACGTCCTTAAGTAGTCATGGGTATGCTGCTTATTTAACGCGGCCGTTAGGCGCCCGTATTTGAGGGAGGGACGGACATGGGGGCGCTAGTAACCGGAGATTATCAGCGAGGCCCTCAACCGAGTCGCTCGGAAGCGTACGGCGATCCCGCCCGCCTGACGATGGCAGACCGTTTGGAGCACCAGGCACGCTCTCTCCCGGATCGCCGTGCCTTCTCGTTCGTCGAGGACGGGGGCGGCGTGAACACGCGCACCTGGGCCCAGCTTGCCGCAGGTGCGCGCGCCGTGACCGCCGTTTTGGCGGACCTCCCGCGCACGCAGGAGCAGCCGCGCGCGCTGCTGCTGCTGCCCGACAACGCGTCGTTTCTCGACGCGTTGTTCGGCTGCTTTTACGCTGGCGTGTGCGCGGTTCCGGCGCACGTTCCGATCCCGTCGCGGCTCGAGCAGACGTTGCCGCGCCTGTGCGCGATCGTTGCCGACGCGCGACCCGACGTCGTGCTCACCACCCGCGAGATACTCCCAGCGCGAGCATTAGTCCCCGCGCTCGCCGAGATCCCGTGCATCGCGGTCGACGACATTGCTCTTGCCGACATGCCGGCGCCCGAGTTAACCGTCACTCTCGAGGATCTCGCCATCCTCCAGTACTCATCGGGCTCCAGCGGCACGCCGCGCGGCGTGATGGTCACCCATGCGAACCTGATGGCCAATGAAGCGATGATCGAGGACGCGTTCGGGCACACCCCGTCGACGGTGGCGCTGGGTTGGCTGCCTTTCCAGCACGACATGGGCCTCATCGGCTACGTGGTGCAACCGGTCTACGTAGGTTTCGAGTGCGTGATCATGTCGCCGCTGCAGTTCCTCAAGCACCCGCTGCGCTGGCTGCACGAGATCACACACCACCGCGCTACCAGGAGTGGCGGGCCGAACTTCGCCTACGACATGTGCGTCGCTGCCGTGGAGCGCCAGGGCGACAAGAGCCTCGCCGGCCTCGACTTGTCGAGCTGGGACCTCGCGTTCGTGGGCGCCGAGCCGGTGCGCGCGGCGACCCTCGACCGCTTCGCGGCGACATTCGCCAAGGTCGGCTTTCGCCGCGAGGCGTTCTACCCGTGCTATGGGCTCGCCGAGGCGACGCTGATCGTATCGGGCGGGCGGCGCGATGAGCCGCCGACCATGTGGCGCGACCCGAACGGCCCCGCGCGCGTCAGCTGTGGTCGCGCGTGCATCGGGACCGAGCTCGCGATCGTTGACCGCGCACTCGGTGCTCGCTGCGATGATGGCGTTGAGGGCGAGATCTGGGTACACAGTGCGAGCGTCGCGGGCGGTTATTTCGGCGACGAGCAGGCCTCGCGCGAAACGTTCGCCGCCACGCTCGACGGCACCCCCGACAATCCCAGATGGCTACGAACTGGCGATCTCGGCTGCATCGTCGACGGCGAGCTGTACATCACCGGCCGCGCCAAAGACGTGGTGGTCAAGAACGGCGTCAACTATGTCGCGGAGGACCTCGAGACCACCGTCGAACAGCTGCGCCTTGGATCGCTGCATGCGAACGGATGCGCGGCATTCAGCCACGATGACGGCCTGCGCGAGCGGCTCGTGATCGTCAGTGAGATCGCGCGCGACGCGGTAGCGGTATGGAGCGAGGTGGCCGACCAGATCGTCGCTGCTGTCGCTACCGCACACGGGACGTCGGCCGACTCGGTCGTATTCGTCAACCGCGGCGGCATCCCGCGCACGACCAGCGGCAAGCTCAGGCGCAGCGAGTGCCGCGCTTTGTACTCGCGGGGCGAGCTCGTCGAGGTTCATCGTCATGTGACCGAGCGACGCACATGACACGCGGCTACGCGCTCGCCGCGTTCGCAGTTTTCGCACCGCCCGGCGCCGTGATCGCGGCCGCGGCGTTGTGGTTCGGCGGAGTCGCACCCTCGCGAACCGACCTGATCGTGTTGGCAGTCGGCGCGACGGCGACGATATTGGGTGTCGAGCTGGGCTTCCACCGCTATTTCGCGCACCGCTCGTTCACCGCTCGGCCTGCGTTGGTCTGGGTCCTGGGCGCGCTCGGATCGAGTGCATTCCTCGGCCCGGTGATGTGGTGGGTCGCGATGCATCGCCGCCACCATGGGCTCACCGATCGCGAGGGCGATCCGCACTCGCCGCACTGGCCGTTCAGCGGCATGCACGGGCTGGTGCACGCGCATGTCGGGTGGCTCTTTCGGCCGGAACACACCGCGATGACGATCTCCGCGGGCGAGGTGAAGGACCTGTGGCAAAGCCCGCGCACGGTCTCGCTGCACCGCAGCTACCTCTTGTGGGGCGTGCTGGGACTGGTGATCCCGACGCTGATCGGCTTCGCCGCCGGCGGCGCGCGGGGCGCGCTCACAGGTTTCCTGTGGGGCGGGATGGTTCGCGTGTTCGTGGTGACCCAGGTCACCTGGGCCGTCAATTCGTTCGGCCATGCGCTCGGTGGCCGCGCGCAGTTGACGCACTCGGGGCAGGCGCGCAACAGCATGTGGCTCGCACTACCCGGCTTCGGCGGCGGCTATCACGCCAATCATCACGACGCGCCGCGCGCGTACACCACCAGGGTGCGCTGGTGGCAGATCGACGTCGGCGGCGCGGTGTTACGCGCGTTGTCGGCGTGCGGGCTGGCCAGCGACCTCAAGCAGCCGGTGCTCAGCAAGACGGAGTCCTGACTGCATGCGCGAGACGTACTTAGGCGCCAGGCCGGCCGCGATTCGCCATCACTATGACGTCGGCAACGAGTTCTGGCGGATCTGGCTCGATCCGACGATGAGCTACTCGTGCGCGATGTGGGAAGACCCCGACGACGATCTCGAGCGCGCGCAACGTCGCAAGCTTGACTTCCATGTCGATCAGGCGCGCGCAGCCGGCGCAGCGCGTGTGCTCGACGTCGGCTGCGGTTGGGGCGCCATGCCGATGCATCTGGTGGCCTCGCACGGCGTGAAACATGCGGTAGGGCTCACGCTCTCCGACGCGCAGGCCGAATACCTGCGCGAGATCGCACCGGACAACGTCGAGGTCTTGGTGCGCAACTGGAGTGACTACGAGCCGACTGAGCCGTTCGATGCCATCATCTCTGTCGGTGCGTTCGAGCATTTTGCGCGCCAGGGCTTGTCGCCAGAGGAGCAAATCGAGGCCTACCGCAGATTCTTCCGGTCGTGCCGAGATTGGCTCAAGCCCGGCGGGCGGCTCTCGCTCCAGACGATCGCGTACGGGGATATCCCGCGTGATCGACCACTGCGCGACCGTTTCATCGTCGACCAGGTCTTCCCTGAGTCGGAGCTGCCACGGCTCGCGGACATTGCGCTCGCCGCAGAAATGGAACTCGAGATCGAAAAGGTGCGAAACGATCGCGACGACTACGTCAAAACCTTGCGCGCATGGTTCGACCGCTTGCGTGCGCAGCGAGCGGACGCGGTCGCGGTGTCCAGCGAGGAGGTCGTCGCGCGCTGCGAGCGTTACCTGCGCGTGTTCGCGTACTCGTTTGAGCTCGGCGCGTTCACACTGCTGCGCTTGACCATGCGGCGGATCGATCTGCCGGGGCGGTGGTAGCGATGGACTCGCAGGAGCAGGCGCTCGTCGCGCGCCTCCGGGCCACTTCAGCCGGAAGCCCGGCGTGATAGGTCCGCTCGAGAGCTATCGCTTCAACGTCGCGCAAAAAACCGTCATCGCAGCGCGCTTCGCTCGATCAGCAACTCGCAGGAGTACGGGATGAAGAGCTACGAAGAGATCGAAGCGATGCTGGCCGCACATGTCGCGCACCGGACTGGAACTCCAGCCAACGAGATCGATCGCGCACGCCGGTTCGATCACCTCGGCCTCGATTCGGCAGACACGATAACGCTGACGGGCGAGCTGGAGGATTTCGTCGGCCATCCGCTCTCTGCCTATCTCCCATACGCATACCCGACGATCGAGCGGCTCGCGCGGCACGTGGCCAACGGCGACAGCTAGCTTTTGCCGGAGCGGCTTGCCGGCGGCGCGAACTGACGTTGGACGAGACGGCGACTGGCATCCGCGACGGCCTGGTCGCGGGTCGCTGCGCACCCTACCCGGACGTCGGGCGAATTTGTCCAGCAATTCGACACCGTTTTAATACACTTTGCTGCGAAACGTGTTGCCTTTCTTTGACTCACCGTGGAACACGTACGCGCTCGTCTTCCTCCGCCAGGCGAACTGCGCTGCCCAATACTCGCGAGTAACAAATTTCGTGCTGCAGGTTGCATTGCCGAGAACTTTGTTGGCCCAGGTCAAACCCTCAGTTTGCACTCAGCATGGTCGTCATTTGGGTACCTTGCGCGCGACCTGCTCGCACTAAAAAACCCGCAAAAAGGGTTATACTCTTTTTGTTCAGCGCAGGAATCACGTTGGTAAATACCCGCAAATAAATTCGCGACGTATTTAAATAAGGGCGAGGCAATATCGGGAGTTCGATTGATGCGTGAATGGATACCATCGGACGCTATTCCGCTCGATCTTATGACTGTCGGTCGGTTCCAGCTGGACCAGCGCCTTAGCTGGCGTGATCCCGACATCGACTGCACGTTGGTGCTGTCGCAGCCAGCGGTCGATCCCGACTTGTGGGCCGAGTTTTCACTGGGTGCCGAGCGCAGCTATCGCAAGCATGGTGTCGCGTGCGCTCTCGACCTCGATGCGCTGCGCAGCGGAGCCGATACCGTCATGTTCTTCGCAATGATCGATGATGCCGGACGGATGGTGGGAGGATTGCGAGCCAAGGGACCGCTGCGGTCGGCTGACGACTCGCATGCGGTCGTCGAATGGGCGTGGCAGCCCGGGCAGCAGGCGGTCCGCGACATGATCACAGACCGGATTCCCTTCGGCGTCCTGGAGATGAAGGCGGGCTGGGTAATCGACGATTCAGATCGGAATCGTGCTCTTATCAACGCATTAGCCCGAAGCGGTTGCAACATTACGGCTCTGCTCGACTGCCAGTTCATGATGGCCACCGCCGCGACACACGTGCTGAACCGCTGGCGCACGGCGGGCGGGGTGGTGGCAGCCATTCCGGCTACCCCCTACCCTGACGACCGTTACCAAACCAAAATGATCTGGTGGAATCGACGCGACTTCGTTAACCACGCCGAACCGCAGCAGGCTGCCAAGATTCGCATGGAGACGCAGCGACTAACCCAAGATTTCTACAGCCGCCGCGACACAGATTTCGCCGCGCGCAATGTGGGGTAGCCAGTCGCACACGGGTCCTTGATGTTCAGCAGCCACCGCGTGATGCAAGCCTTGCGGGAGCCAGCGGAGGCATAAGCGCTTGAGCCACAGGTGGTCTCGTCATCGTACGAACGGCCGATGAAGCCGCAACTGAGCAAAGTTGTCCGACCCAGACCAAAAGTCGCCTGACAAACGTGGCTAATTCGAAAAGTCCATTAGTACCCGACGCTGGACAAGCAGAGACTCCATCGCCATCCTGTCGAGCGGGCGCGATAGCAAAAAGCCCTGCGCTCGACGGCAACCCAAGTCAAGCAGTGCCCTGGCCGCGGCGTCGGTCTCGACACCTTCGGCGATGACGTCGAGTCCAAAGGCGTCGGCCAAGGCCATGACCTGCCGCAAGATCGCCATATCAGCCTCGTCTGTGCCGAGGTCGCGGACAAATTCTTTGTCAATCTTGAGCGTGTCAACAGGAAGAGACTTCAAATACGTCAACGCGCTATAGCCAGTTCCGAAGTCGTCGATCGCGACCTGAACGCCGATTTCCTTCAACCCCGCGAGCGTTTTGTGGGTGGTGTCGATATCTTGCACAACCACGTGTTCGGTGATCTCCAGGCATACCGTGCCTGCGTCGAGCACAAACTCGTCGAGCGTTGCGGCCACCATGGCGACGAAGCCGTCCGTGACCAGTTGCGCGGGCGACACATTGATGCTCAGCACTACATCGCGCCCTAGACCGCGGTTGTGCCAATCGCTGAATTGCGCACAGGCTGAGCGCATTACAAGACGACCGAGTTTCCCCGCCAAGTTGATGGATTCGACCACCCCCATGAACGAGTCAGGCAACAGCAGCCCTCGCGTGGGGTGGCGCCAACGAATGAGCGCCTCGGTCCCGAGGATCTCACCGGTGCGCATGTCAAACTCCGGAAGGTAATGCAGGACCAGTGCGCCGCTATCGGTTTCGATGGTCCCTTCGAGGTGCAACTCGATGTCGTTGCGGATCGCGTACTTTTCCGCCATCTCCGGGTTAAAGGCGGCTACAGTGTTTCCGCCGACGTTCTTCGCCGACACCACGGCCTGATCGGCTCGACGCAGGATGTCTGAAGCGTCGTCGCGGCCGGGCTCACCCACCGTGACGCCGATACTGACGGTGCGGGTTATCGTCTCGCCGTCGACCGCCACCTGCTTGTGCACTTGCGTTTGCAGCTGTTCGGCCAACGCCTCAGCGGCTTCGGCATCCATGGGCGCCGCCGGCACAATGACAAACTCGTCACCGCCAAAGCGCGCAACAAGTGAGGAATCGTCAGCGGCTTCGCCCAACAGCTCGGCGAAGACCTCGATGAAACGGTCGCCCGCCTTGTGGCCGAGGTGGTACCCGCATTCGACAACCGCGGCGGCGCAATCGGCCGGCTAGCAATCGCGCCGGCATTCATGCGGATAGTCCAGTACCCATTCTTTGGGGAGCTCTGGAACGGGTTCGGTATCGAGCGAGAAGCGCTTAATCGATTCCGCAAAGTGGAGTTCGAGAAGGGTTTGGTGAGGCTGGAGCCGGAGCCGTAAGGGGGCGGCGGCGCCCATCGTCCTCGTGCTCGAAAGGTTCGCGGGTCGACGGGATGAGCGATTGCCCAGCGGCTGGAGGGGAGCCGCTTTGGCGCGCATCACAGGGACCTCGCAATAATCGTTTCAACGCTTCGTTCGGACCGAAGAATGTCGCAACAAGCGGCTCCCGGGAATAACCCAGTGTGATGCAATTACCTGTGACTTTTGATTCGTTTAAACGCGAACTATAGAGCTGCGAGCCGATGGGTCCTTCCCGGGAGCCGCCTGTTTTCCTGCGCTGCGGCTGGACTAGTGTTGAGGCGAAAGTTGCGAGGGGGGACAGGATACACACCAAAGCGGCTCCCCTCCACGCGCTGCGCGATCGAACATCGCAGCAACCTTCCAAACCTTTCGAGCACGAGCACGAGGACGATTATCGGGGGCGATGGGAGCCGCTTATTGCCCTAAGAAAACCGGCGAGCAGCCACGAAACGAACAACGGATGACAAAACAGGGGACTTTCGTATATTGGGCCGGTGTTTCGCCTGACGCGAAGGGAACAAATCTTTATAATCCTATTCTTGTCCGCTATTTTCGTCGGAGCGATCGTGAAACACTTTCGCGACGCCGCCACCCCGGCTCCGCCATTCTTAGAAAACAGCAGGTAATGCAGAAATCGTTCAACGAAATCGTCGAGGAGATTGTAAGAAAAGATCCGCGGTTCGAAGCAGCCGCTTATGAGTTCGTAAAGGAGGCGCTGGAATTTACGATCAAGCAAAATAAGCGCAGCCAAACGGGTCTCAACGTCCATGTGACAGCAAAGGAATTGATGGCGGGGTTCCAGCAATACGCTTTGAAGGAGTTCGGCCCGATGGCAATGACTGTTTTCGAATACTGGCGGGTTACATCTTCTCAGGATGTAGGAAACATTGTGTTCAATCTGATCGGTGCCGGAGTCTTCGGCAAAACAGACTCTGACAGCCCGGGAGATTTCCAAGACGGCGTGGACTTTCAGGAAGCTTTTGTTGCTCCCTTCGAGCCGCTAAAAACCAGCACCGCGAAAAGATCGTAGCTTCGGGCGCAACTAATGGATGCTCCTGAGATTTCGGTGGAAAAATCCACCCTGGCAAACGGTCTAACTCTATTGATAGCACCGGATCACTACGCCAATGTAGCCAGTGTGCAGGTTTGGTGTGAAACCGGCAGCGTGCACGAGGGGGAGTGGGTCGGTGGCGGCCTAACCCATTTGCTCGAGCACATGCTTTTCAAGGGGACGGCCAAACGAAGCGCTAAAGAAATTAGCGAGGAAATTCATCAAGCCGGCGGATACCTGAATGCTTATACCTCGTTCGATCGCACGGTTTTTTGGGTGGATTGCCCCGCTGCGGCAGTCTCGACTGCCTTGGATCTTGTGGCCGACATGTTATTCGAGTCGGTAATCGACGAAGAAGAAATGAGCCGGGAGATGGATGTCATCCGGCGGGAGTTCGATTTGGGCTATGACGATCCGGATCGAACTTTGAGCCATCTGACTTTCGCTACGGCCTATCAAGTGCATCCGTGCCGTTACCCAGTTATCGGTTTGCGCCGGAGCTTCGACCAGATCGACAGGGAGACCCTGTTAGCCTATTACAGGCGCCGCTATGTTCCGGAGAACGTTTTTGTAGTGGTTTCGGGTGATGTCCAGGTGGAGAAGGTGCAGGGGTGGGTTCAGAGGAGCTTCGGAGCCGTATCGCCAAGGCCGGCGGCGCCAATGGTAATTCCGGCCGAGCCTCCGCAGGTGGGCCGGCGTGATGAGACGGAGTCTTTTGAGACAGCGATTGGTTATTTTAACCTGGCATGGCATGTGCCCGCGATCTTCCATCAGGATGTACCTGCGCTCGATGTGCTTTCTATCCTGCTGGGCGGCGGGGCCAGCTCGTTTCTTTTCGAGGAAGTGCGGGAAAAACTAGGAGTGGTTCATTCAATCGGGGCATATGCCTTCACTCCGGCTTTTCCGGGATTACTAACGGTATCTGGGACGTGCCCGATTGAGAATATTGATGGGATCGATGAGATAGTACTCACTAAACTTGCAGCTTGGAGAAAGCAGGGCCTGGGTGCAGATGGGCTCGCTAAAGCCAAGCGGATTATTTGGGTGAGCGCTTTAGAACAGTTGCAAAGCGTGCGAGGCGTCGCGTCGGATATTGGGCTAAACTGGCTTTACACCAGAAATCTGAAGTTTAACCGACGTTATCTCGAGCGGGTCGAGGCCGTATCCTTCGAGCAAGTCCAAGCAGTATTTGATCGTTATCTAAAGGAGGACAGTCTGAACGTCGTCTCGGTGCGTCCCAAGACCTCGGCGCGGAGCGCATCAGCGCGGAGCCTGCCTGAAAAGAAGAACCAGGTCCGAGTATTACCGAACGGCGTGCCGGTGGTGCTAATTCCCGACGACCGGCTACCCCTTCTGCATGGGACCCTAGTGTCCGCAGGAGGCGTGCTGACGGAACCGCCGAAAAGAGGTGGGATTGGCCGGCTCTACACCCAGTGCTTGTTGAAAGGAACCGCGAAAAGGAGCGCTCAAGAGATCGCGGACATGGTCGAGAGCTTAGGCGGTTCTCTTTTCGGGGATTCCGGTTACAACTCCTTTCGTTTTGGCTTCGGTTCGCTGTCGGACGATTTCGGGCGAGTACTGACCCTATTTACAGAGATTTTGTCAGGGCCCACGTTTCCAGAGGATGCGATCGAGAGGGAGAGAGCGAGCCAGATCGCGGCCATCGAGGCGGACGAGTCACAGTCCGGTGTAATCGCGCGCAACACGTTGCGGAGCGCTATCTATGGGAGTCATCCCTACGCCGCGAACCCGCTGGGGACCAAGGCGAGCGTTGCTAACATTGAGCGGGCGGATCTGACCCAGCTCCACGAGTGGGTGAAAACCAGCACGGCCTGGGCTCTCGGTATCTGCGGCCATTTTGATGAAGAGAAATTGTGGAAAGAGCTTTGCCAAACTGTTGGATCGCTCCCGCAGCGGCCTGCTGGCTACTCATTCGACATGCCGGCTGTGAAGCCGTTTGCGGCGCAGACAATCGTGGAACGGAACGAAAAACATCAGGCATTCGTAACCATGGGGTATCTTGCCTGTACTCTGTCTGATCCTGACCGGGTCGCTTTTGAAGCTCTGGATGAAGCGGCCGGGGATGCCAGCTCGCGCTTCTTTGTTAAACTCCGAGAGGAGCTGGGACTCGCTTATTCTGTCGGAACCTCTCTGGCGCTGGGCTTGGCGCCCGGTCTATTTACAATGTATGCCGCTACGGCTCCAGAGACGGTGGAAGAGGTGGCGAAGCTGTACCACGAAGAAATCGACGCGCTGGCGTCAGACGGCTTATCTGAAGAAGAATTGCGCCGGTCTAAGAAGAAGCTGCTAGCCCAGTTGGGATTCCAGAAACAAAATCTGGAGTCTTATTGCCACAGTCTAACGCTCAACCAGTTGTACGGATTCAGCCTGGATTACTTTGACCAACGCCAGAAACAGATCGAAGAACTGACGACCCAAGATCTGCTGGGGGTATGTCACAAATATTTGATGGATAAACCGGCCACAACGGTGATTGTAAAGTCTTAGATCATCAGGAGTTTTGTATGGCAGAATACCAAAACACGCCCGTTTCTTCGGGCGAAATGGCGCAGCGATTCATCGAGTTTGTGATGATGCAAGCCCAGAATGCGGCGTTTATGCTTGGGCAAATCCCGCATCCAAAGACCGGAAAGGCGGAAGTGAATTTGGATATGGCCCAGTTGTTGATCGATCAACTGGTCATGATCCAAGAGAAGACCAAGGGCAATCTGACCCACGACGAAGACCGGATCTTGGCAAATGCGTTGGCGAATCTGCAGATCGCCTTTGTAGAAGTCGCTCAAAGGCAGCGGTCGGGTGGCTCAGTGAGTCCAGCACCGGAACCAGTCAGCCCCTCGAAACCGGAGGCTGAAAGTCAGGGTTCTCCCATTGGCGAAGCCACTGGAACCGGCGCCGAAGGCGACGGTAAACGGAAATTTGTAAAAAGTTACGGCTCTTGACGCGTACGTTTACGGTTGGGTCGGTTCAGACCGGCGGAGCCAGGCCGCTTTTTATTCTGGGGCCGTGTGTCATCGAATCGGAGGCGTTCCTGTGGACGATGGCAGCGGAGCTGTCTAGCCTGGCGCAGTCGCGACAGCTATCTTGGATTTTCAAGGCCTCCTACGACAAAGCCAACAGGACATCAGCAAAATCGTACCGTGGTTTTGGGGTCGAAGAAGGTTGCAAACTCCTCCGAGCGGTTGGTGATAAGTTCAAAGTACCGGTTACGACCGATGTCCACTCGCCGGAGGAAGCGAAACGCGCCGCCGATTACGTCGACTTGCTACAGATTCCGGCCTTTCTTTGCCGTCAGACCGACCTGATTCGGGCGGCCGCGGAGACGGGGAGGCCGGTCAATGTAAAAAAGGGACAATTTTTGGCTCCGTGGGACGTTCGAAATATAGCCGAAAAATTAGAAAACTTTGGTTGCAAGAGCTACGTCTTCACAGAGAGGGGCGTAAGCTTTGGCTACAATAATCTTGTGGCTGACATGCGTTCGTTGTACTGGATCAAACAACAGGGCTATCCCGTGATTTTCGATGCGACGCATTCCGTGCAGCGACCGGGGAGCGCCGGTGACGCAACCGGCGGTGACGGGGAGTTGGCTCCAGTTCTGGCGAGGGCGGCAGTGGCTGCGGGGTGTGACGGGATCTTCATTGAGACGCATATTGACCCGGCCAAGGCGCTCTCGGATGGGCCGAACCAAATCCCTTTAAAAGAATTACCCAATTTATTGTCTCAACTACAACGGATCCATGAAATCGTGCATTAAGCTCGTCGCGATTCTCGGCCTTCTAGGGCTCACCGGGGTAGAGCTATGGGCTGATAAACCGAAACAACCGAAACCGGACCGTAAGATCGATATTCCGATACCGGTGGGCCACGATGCCAAGGGATTGAGGCTGCCGATTCGAAATGATGACGGAAAACTGCAAGCCGTGGTGGACGTAGAAAAGGTACGCCGGCTGGACCAAGCCAATGTCGAGATGCACAATTCGACGATTCAAACCTACGACGAGCAAACGGGAGAGCCGAGCGCGAAGGTTGAAATGGTCAACTCCGTAATGAATACGGAGACGAACGTCATAACGACCCATGATCCGGTGATCATTACCCGAGCTGACTTCCGGCTCACTGGGGACAGCGCCGTATTCAACACTAAGACGCGCCAGGGAAAAGTGATCAAGAACGTCACCCTGATTATCTTTAATCGGGATGAGCTAAAGAAGAAGAACCCGGAAGAAGTATCGGCCAATGAACAGAAGTAGACTTATTTGGCTCTTAGTTATTGGCTTTTGTCCTGGCCTCGTCTGGGCGCAGACTACGGGTTCTCCAAAACCTAGCGCACGAGCTTCGGCCCACGCGGCGGGTTCCGCAGCCGGAACAAATAAAAAGGGGGCGGAAAAGGGTACGGCCGACGCCAAGAAAACGCCGGGCGCGTTCGGGACTGACGACTCGGAAAACAAAGGTCCCACGGAAATTACTGCGAAAGAGGAGTCGGATTTTGACGGCAACGCTCATACGGCGATTTTTGTAGGGAACGTCAAGGTGATCGACCCTCAATTCACGATGACCACGGACAAGCTGACGGTGTGGATGAACAAGCAGGAGGACGGGGGTGGCATTAAGGAAGCTCATGCCGATGGAAATGTCATCATTGTTCACGTGAATCAGTCGAAGGACAAAACACAGACCGCCGACGCCAGTGGCAGTCCTCGGACGACACCGGTTGCGAACACCGCTGTGACTCCGGAGGCGAAGACCTTTGGAAGCACCGGAGTGTTCGGCGAGGCAACCCCGTCAGCCAGCCCCAGCGCCACGCCGCCGGTACTGGACACCGGGCGAGCTCAAAAAGCCATTTACAATGCGAAACAGGATGCCGTTACTTTAATCGGCTGGCCGCAAGTGACCCAGGGAGTGAATACGCATATCGCGACTGAAGAAGGTACCCGTATGATCCTTTACCGAGACGGACGGTTGCAGACTTTCGGTCCTAGTAGGACTGTTATTGAAGACAAGAAAACGATGCAGTCGCCTTCCCCTTCTCCCGGAGAGCCTCAACTGGATCCAAACAACTCGCAGAGGAGACTCGATCCGGATAACGCTCAGAAGAATAATGCTATCCACTAACTTGACGACCGCTCCGGTACCGCTCCTCTCGACTGAGGATAAGGTCAGCGAGGCTATTCTGAGGACCGAGAAATTGGTCAAGATCTATGGGGGCCGGGCTGTCGTTAACGGGATCGATATTCACGTCAATCGTGGGGAGGTCGTGGGACTATTAGGACCAAATGGTGCTGGTAAAACGACGACTTTTTATCTTATTGTGGGTCTTGTGCGGCCGAACGGTGGTCGAGTTTTCTTTGATAATCGCGATGTCACTCGCTTCGCGATGCATCGCCGGGCCAGAATGGGGATGGGGTATCTGCCGCAGGAAGAGTCGATCTTTCGAAAACTGACCGTCGAGCAAAATATCATGGCGATTCTCGAGATGCTGCCAGGTAAGCGCCGAGAGAAGAAGCAGCGCTGCGAGCAGTTGCTCCGCCAGTTTGGCATCGAGAATTTGGCCAAGAACCAAGCGTTGACTCTCAGCGGCGGTGAAAAAAGGCGGCTGACGATCGCACGTTCGTTGGTCACGAATCCGCAGATGATCATGCTGGATGAACCCTTTAGCGGCGTTGATCCGATTGCCGTCGCTGAGATCCAGCAACATATCTCAAATTTGCGGAGCTCCGGCCTGTCCATTCTGATTACCGACCATAACGTTCGCGAGACGCTCGAGATCGTGGACCGAGCCTACCTAGTTTACGATGGCCGGGTTGAAAGCCAGGGTAGCCGAGAATTTTTGATTAATGACCCGATTAGTCGCCAACTCTATTTGGGTGAACGTTTTCGCATGTGACGGAAAGAGAGACGGTTCTCTTCCCGGAAGAACAAGCCAAATCGTTGCCGGTCAGTTCCGCTCGCACCAGCGACTGACTTGCGAGATCTCGCAACTGCCGTCGTTGGAACGGCTGATGATCGGCAAACAAACAACCAGAAAGGGTTCCCATGCAGATTAGAAATGCAAACCCATCGATCCAAGTAACCGGAAGACATGTCAGCGTTACCGAGGCAATGAAGGAGTATTGCCGTCGGAAGGCATCAACGCTTCACCTTGATTACCCCAAGATTATTGAGGTGCAGGTTATTCTTGATGTGCAGAAATATCGGCATCAAGCGGAAGTGATTTTGCACTGCAGCAATCACATCACTCTAGAAGCGAGCTCCACGTCGAATGACATGTACGCGTCGATCGATCAGGTTATGCTGCGCATTGCCCGGCAAATGCGGAAGTGTAAGACCCGCTTAATAATGCGCAACCATCGTCCAGGACGGCAACAACTAGGACGTGAGATGGCTGAGAACTCAGCTAAGTGGCGCTGGCTCACAAGCAAAGCGGCATTGGACGGCGCTTCAATCGAGGAGTTTGAAAACGAAGAAAAGGTAAGCGGCGAGCCCGAATTGATCCAAACCGAGAAATATCCAGTAAAACCGATGTCACCTGAGGAAGCGGTTTTGCAGATGGAGTTTTCGAAGAAACAATTCCTGGTTTTTCTGAACGCGAAAACGGAAAAAGTGAGTGTGCTGTATCGACGAAAGCATGGCGACTTCGGCCTGATTGAACCAACTTTCACCTAACGCGTTCGCGCAGCCATTGACGAACTGAGTGACCGACAGACTCACTGACTTTGTGAGATGAGGTAGGGACGAGCTCCGGCTCGTCCCTTGATTTTAACAACCGCGGCCATGCTGAATCATCGGAGGACACGTGCCAAGGGACGAGCAGAGGCTCGTCCCTACCGTTCCACCGAGCCAAATGATTTATCCGCCCGATGATCAAAGGCAAACGTCCGTTCATCGAGGTCGGTGAGTTTTACAGCCGGCACGCGGAAGCTCTACAGCTCAAGTTAGTCGGGCCGGCAATTGGGTTTGACCGCAAAGTCCGGGAGCCAACCATTAATCGGCCCGGCCTAGCGCTTTCCGGTTTTTTTGTCTACTTCGCCGGAAAGCGGATCCAAGTCTTAGGGAACGCCGAATCGAGTTATTTGAAAAGTCTCGACGAGGCGGAAGAGCGCGCGCGTTGTTTCCAGCTCTGCGCTCAACACATCCCGTGTGTAGTGGTCTCGCGCACTCTTCCGGTGCCGCGTGGTCTGCTTGAGGCAGCTGCTGAACATCATGTGGCCATATTCCGGACCCCGCTGGTCACGATGCGATTTATCAACGCGGCCACGATCGCCCTGGAGATGGATTTCGCGCCGACCTGCACCGAACATGGGAGCATGGTCGATATTATGGGGATAGGAACCCTGATTCGGGGGAGTAGTGGAATTGGCAAGAGCGAATGCGTGTTGGGCTTGATTGAACGGGGCCACAGCCTGGTCAGCGACGATGTAACCCGATTCCGGGCGATCGAGGGACGAGAGTTAGTCGGTACAGCTCCCGACCTGACCCGATATCACATGGAAGTGCGAGGTCTCGGCATCATCAATGTTGCATCCATCTTTGGCGTCGGCAGTATACGGCTGGAGAAGCGTCTTGACTTAGTCGTAACCCTCGTGGATTGGCACGAACTGGAAGAGGTTGATAGGATTGGACTTGAACGGGAATATTATGACATCCTCGGGATTCGTATTCCCCATATCACCATTCCGGTACGTACCGGGCGAGACCTTGCCCGTTTGGTGGAAGTTGGGGCGCTGGACCAGAAACTAAAAAGTTTGGGCCAAAACAGCGCAGTGGAATTTAATCAGCGGCTATTGAGCTTGATGCAAAAGAACAAGGAGAAGTAAATGGGGTTATTGAACAAACGTTCGGGGCCAGAAAAAGTTAAGCGAGAGGTGACCATCGTGAACAAGCTTGGTCTCCACGCTCGCCCTGCCGCGATGTTTGTCCGGGTCGCGAATAAGCATCGGGCTGAGATTTGGGTCGAAAAAGACGGGGAACAGGTGAATGGCAAAAGCATCATGGGACTAATGATGCTGGCTGCCGGTCAGGGAACGAAATTAATGCTTTCCGCAGAAGGTTCCGATGCCGACAAAGCGGTGCAAGAGCTTGAGACGCTGATTGAAGGCAAGTTTAATGAGGAATGATGGTTCCGGGAGGGATCGCGTCCCCGCGATCCGCTGTGCGCGAAGCCCAATACCCGCTCGAACGGTCAGATTTGCGAGACTGCGCGTGGGTTTTTCGGCGCGCGAGGACGCGCGCCCTCCCGAGCGTGGAAAAATATTGACGTTCAGGCCGCTCTATTTTACGCAAAACCTTTCTTTCTAATCGAATCTTCCGTTTCTTTCATTAGGTTCTGATCGCGAAATGAGTGATGAGGAAGTACGGCTTCGAGGTGTCGGCGTTTCCGCCGGAATTAGTCGCGGCACTGTCTTCATCCACCATCCTGAGGATGAAGAACCACCGAAGAAGAAGATAGATAGCAGCGACGTGCCGGGAGAAATTGCTCGGTTCGAGGCTGCTCTTATTGCCACCCGGGCGCAGATCCTGGAGATGCAGCAGAAGATCGCGGAGGCAATCGGCGCCAAGGACGCAAGTATCTTCGATGCGCATCTCCTGGTGGTCGAAGATCACACGCTGATTGACGAGGTGTTACGCACTCTGCAGCGCGATCTGTGGAATGTAGAGTTTATCTTTTCCGAGGTCGCCAACCGTTATGCCCGCACGCTGAGCGAGATCGATGATCCCTATCTGAGGGAGCGGGCCTTCGATATCCACGACGTCACTAAACGGATCATCCGCAATCTGCTCGGTCGATCCGGACGGCCGCTATCACAGATGGAGGAGCCGCACATCATCCTGGCCCATAATCTTACTCCGTCTGATGCCGCTACTTTGAATCGGCAGTTTGTGCTCGGTATCGCCACGGATATTGGGAGCCGGACTTCGCACACGGCCATCATGGCTCGGTCGTTGAATATCCCGGCTGTAGTGGGCCTGAAAGACGCCAGTACACGTCTTAAAAACGGCGATCACATTCTGTTGGATGGCAATACTGGGTTGTTGATTCTCAATCCAGCAGATCAGGCCCTGTGGGAGTACGGAGAATTAGAGGTACGCCTGGAGAAGGTGGAAGAGCAGTTGACCACCCTCAGGGAGACCGCGTGTATCACCACCGACGGTACGGAGATTATCCTTTCGGCAAATATCGAGCTTCCCGAGGATGTGAGTCTCGTCAACCAGGCTGGCGCCAGGGGTGTCGGGCTCTATCGAACTGAGTTTTTTTTCCTGAACAAGACTGAACTGCCAAACGAGGAAGATCAGTTCCGGGTCTACCAGGCGGTTGCTCAGGCCATCCACCCGCACAGCGTCATTATTCGCACCTTGGACTTAGGTGGAGACAAGTTTCTGAGTCATTCTCACATGCCGATGGAGATCAATCCGTTTCTGGGTTGCCGAGCGATCCGGTTTTGTCTGGACCGACCGGATATCTTCAAGGCTCAGCTTCGAGCGATTCTGCGCGCGAGTGTGGGTGGTAATGTGAGCCTTATGTATCCCATGATCTCGGGTCTATCCGAGCTGCGCCAAGCCAATGAGGTCTTAGAAAGTTGCCGGGCTGAGCTGCGTGAGGATGGGGTCGCGTTTAACGAGGAGATGGAGATCGGTATCATGATCGAAATACCGAGCGCTGTCTTAGTGGCTGACGCTCTGGCCAAGGAAGCGGACTTCTTTAGTATCGGTACGAACGATTTGATTCAATACACCGTGGCGGTCGACCGGGTGAATGAGCGCATTGCCCATCTTTATGAGCCGACGCATCCCGCCATTGTTCGTCTTTTGGAGATGACGGTAGAGGCGGCGCACTCGAACGATATTTGGGTCGGTGTCTGCGGGGAGATGGCGGGTGAGGTGACTTTGACGCCGCTACTCGTCGGCCTAGGGGTTGATGAACTGAGCGCTAGCCCTGGTCTGGTGCCGCGCGTGAAGAAAGCAGTTCAGACGTTGAACGCGAAAGAATGCGCCCAACTCGCCGCCGAGATCCGCACCATGACGTCGGCCAATGAGATCTTAGCGAAATGCGAGGCGGTAGCCCGCAACCACTATCCTGAGCTGTTGACGATGTCGGGAGGGGGGGAGTGAGTGTGAGAGGTGATTAGTGGGATCGTTGGTAGGGCGAGGCTCCGGTGTACAGACCGGATACATCGTTAACAGTCGTTCGGGAACATCGTTGACAGTTTTTGCCAGGGCATCAAAGGCGCACGTCAGTGCGCCTAATCATGCCCTGGCCGATGAAAAAACTGTTAACGATGAAAGAAGAATTTGTGACTTTGGCCCGCCAAAGGCAGGGCAGTTTTGGCGCTCTATGTCAGCGCTTTGGCATCAGCAGAACCTGTGGCTATAAATGGCTGCGCCGCTACGAAGAGGCAGGAGTCGAGGGCTTAGAAGAGCGCCCGCGCCGGCCCCACCATCATCCCCATACCACCCGGGTTGAGCTCGAAGAGCGCATCGTGGAGTTACGCCAGCAAAACCCGGCATGGGGAGGACGCAAACTGCGGCGCCGACTACTGGACCTGGGCCTAAAGGCCGTTCCTAGCCCTAGCACCATCACCGAGGTGTTGCGTCGCCGGGGCCTACTGATTGAGCCACCCAGTGGTCCACTAGGTCCTTGGCAACGTTTTGAGCATCTGGCTCCCAATGATCTATGGCAAATGGACTTTAAAGCTCCCCTGCAAACGTTGCGTTCCGGAGTCTGTCACCCCTTAACGCTTTTGGATGATCACTCCCGCTTTTCATTGCAGCTAGAGCCCTGTGCTAATCAGCGCCTGCCAAGCGTTCAAGAGGCGCTGCAAAGTACTTTTGAACGCTATGGTCTGCCGCGAGCCATCCTTTGTGATAACGGCGCACCTTGGCGGGGGGCCGATAGCGCCTGTGCTTTCAGCGCATTGGGCGTTTGGCTACTGCGTCTGGGTGTTGAGCTCTGGCATGGCCGGCCCTATCACCCCCAAACCCAAGGTAAAGAAGAACGTTTTCATCGCACGCTCCAAGTCGAACTGCTCGATCGCTGCACCGCCTGGCTCGATCATGAGCACTGTCGCAGCCAGTTTGAGGCTTTTCGTACTCGCTACAACCTGCATCGGCCTCATGAAGCTTTAGATCTGGCTGTCCCTGCCAGCCGTTATCAACCCAGCTCTCGGCCTTGGCCCAAAACCCTCCATTTGCCTCAATATCTTCCCGGCGATGAGCTCCGCTTAGTGAGCAAAAAAGGGGAGATCAAATTTAAAAGTAAGCTCTACTATGTTGGCCAAGCTTTTGGTGGCTTTGAGCTCGCTTTGCGACCCACCGATACAGACGGCTACTTTGAACTGTTCTTCGGTTGGAAAAAAATCGGCATTCTGGATCTCAACGATCCCTTGATCGCTAAACAATACCGACCCCCTCTGTGTTCTCTAGCCTACCCAGATTAATCACACCCCCTTGACCAAAAACACCTCTTCCCACACACTTCTAAACTGTTAACGATGTATCCGAACACTCGTTAACGATCTTTCCGGTCCATACACCTCCGGCAAGGCCTGGAGGATTCCACAAGGCGATTGGTGTTCTCGCGAGATTAGATTTGGTTACGCCTGTACGCGCGCCGAGCCGAAACTGCGAGCGCGGCCCCGGCGCGGCGCGTTTCTAGGCGCAAAACATTGTGTGCTTAAGGTGGCGAGTCTATTACCCTTGGTTTAATCCTGGGCCTTTCCGGAGCCTCGCCCTACCATCTCATTGTTCACGCTTTATCCCCGCGGTTCGCTTAAAGTAATTAGTCACCCGGCACTCGCAGAGCTGGTTCTTGGTTTCTTCGTGGATGATTTGTACGGAGTGAACCGCGAGAGCGTGTGATCGGCGCAAGACGCGGGCAACGGCAATGACGTGGCCTGAGGTTGCCGAACGCAGATGTGAGCCGTTGATCTCGATTCCGACCGGGATCACTTCTTCAGGATTAATATCCCAAGCTGAATGCATGCTGGCAGCGCTTTCCGCCAGCAGCAGGCTAATGCCGCCGTGTAAGAGGCCGAATGGTTGCCGAGTCGCGTTTGTGATGGGGATTCGCAGGGTCAACCCTTTTTCGTCCACCGATACGACCTCAGCGGCTAGAGGCTCGAGCGCCGTGTTGGGAATGAGCTGTTGAAAGTCAGCCAGCGATTTCAAAACTGAGCCCCGGAATAGTTGACCATAAAAGCGCGGATTCGAGCCAGTTCGACGGTCACCCGGCTACCGGGTGCTGTTTGATCCACGCGAGAGTATCAGCCGCACTTTTGTCCGGCGGAAATACCGGATAGAGAACGTGAGTAATCATCGCATCATCAACGATCAAGGTGAGGCGTTTAATCAGGGTTTCGCCTTCAAAGTCAAATGTGGGCAGGTTCAGTGTATGAGTGAAGGCCAGCTTTTCATCGGAAACGAGCAGATAGGGTAAATGCAGCCGTTCGACGGCTTCTTGTTGATAGCCGGAACTCTGGGTGCTTAGCCCGAACACCTGTTTCACGCCCGCCCGCTGCAAATTAGCGTACTCGTCCCGGAACCCACAATTCTGTGGCGTGCATCCTCGTGCCCCTGGAATTTCGTTCCAGACCGCCGACGGTTCTTTTCCAGGCAGGCCTGTTTTCGGGTAGCAAAAAATAACGCTTCGACCGGTGAGGCTTGAGAAATCGATGGTGGGTCCGGCGGTGGTGAGCAGCGCTAACTGAGGCATCTTCAGACCCGCGAGGTGAGCGCATGCCCCATCATCTTGTGGAACCGGCAGATTGTCAGGGAGAGAAAGAGACTGAGGCATGAAATAGTTGCAGGTTTTAGGTTATAAGTTGTAGGTCTTTAAGTTGGCCCGCTGGATCAGATCGCGGCGGTTAGGATTTGGACGAATTTTTGGAGTTCGGTTTTGTCCTGGTCGTCGAAGCGAGCGAACTCGGGGCTATCGATATCGAGAACGCCGATTAACGCGTCGCTTTTAATTATCGGGAGGACGATCTCGGAGTTTGAAGCGCTATCGCAGGCGATGTGACTTGGAAATTCGTGGACGTTCGCTACCGCTACTGTTTGGCGTTGTTCAGCGGCGGTTCCGCAGACGCCTTGCCCAAGTTTGATCCGGACGCAGGCGATTCTTCCTTGAAACGGGCCGAGTACCAGCTCTTGGTCCTTAAGGAGATAAAAGCCGGCCCAGTTAACAGCAGGCAGGCTCCAGAAAAGTAACGCGGCGGCATTCGCGAGATTCGCGATGAAGTCGGTCTCGCCGGCCAGTACCGCTGGCAACGCGCGAAGGATCTCTGCGTACAGGGTTTTCTTGTCTGTGGCCTCAGGTGGTGAGCTGATTACGGATGAGAACATCGGTCGGTAGTCAGAGATCCTAGAATAGTTTTTTAACCTAGCCGGATATTGGCGTTAGGCAAAAGAAGGCGGAACTCGCCTTAGGCTCCTTCAATGACAAATGACAAATGACAGATGACAAAATTATGGAGCCCGGACCTGGTCCATTTGTCATTTGTCATCTGTGATCTGTCATTGGAACGAGCCTAAGGCGAGTTCCGCTACCATTTTACCTTCTTGAACCGCTCGGTTACAACTTCAGCATTTTCGCGGGAATTAAAGGCCGAGACCCGGAAGAAACCTTCTCCTTGGGCGCCGAATCCCGCCCCTGGGGTGATTACCACCTGGATCTCGTTTAGAATCTTATCAAACACGGCCCAACTCCCGTAGCCGGACGGGGCTTTCACCCACAAGTAGGGAGCATTGATTCCGCCATAAACGCTCAGACCGGTCTTCTGCAGGGCGGCCACCAGCAGGCGCGCATTTCCGAGATAGTGATCAATCAGGGATCGAACCTGTTCTCGGCCGGCCTTGGAGTAGAGGGACTCTGCTCCGCGCTGGACTGGATAGTTGACGCTGTTGAATTTGGTGCTGAATCGACGGTGCCAAAGCGGATGTAACGGTCTGCTCTCGCCCGATTGAGTGGTGGCTGACAATTCTTTCGGCAAGACGGTAAACCCGCAGCGGACACCGGTGAATCCACCATTCTTGGAAAAACTGCGAAACTCGATGGCACATTTTCTAGCCCCCGGTATCTCGTAGATAGAGTGGGGTATTTCGGGATCCGTAATATACGCTTCGTAAGCCGCATCGAAGAGTATGATTGCTCGGGAAGCCAGCGCGTAATCGACCCACTCGTTCAACTGGTCCCGGGTAGCCGTTGCTCCCGTGGGATTGTTTGGATAACAAAGATAAATCAGGTCGACTTTTTCTTTGGGCGGCGCGGGAACAAAGCCGTTTGTTTCGTTACACCGCAAATAGACTAAACCGGAGTAGGCGCCGGCCGAGTCCGCTTCTCCAGTGTGACCGGCCATAACATTGGTATCGACGTACACCGGGTAAACCGGATCCATAACTGCAATCCGATTCTGCGGCCCAAAAATATCGAGGATATTTGCGCAATCACATTTGGAACCATCCGACACAAAGATTTCGTCCGTAGCCACTTCGAGTCCGCGGGAGCGATAGTCATTTTCGACGATTGCATTCCGGAGAAATTCATAACCTTGCTCCGGCCCATACCCGCGAAAGGATTCTCGATGAGCCAGTTCGTCTACTGCACGATGCATCGCCTCAATGGCGGCTGCAGGTAATGGCTCGGTGACGTCCCCGATTCCGCAACGAATGATCTTCTTGCTTAGGTCCGGCTTCTCTTCGCCGAACTGTCTCACCCGGCGAGCAATTTCTGGGAATAGGTAACCAGCCTTAAGCTTAAGATAGTTATCATTGAGGTATGCCACAGTTTGCACCCTCTACAAATGCATCAGTCATTTGTAAAGGGCGCAGGCTGGTAGGGCGAAAATCTCGGCGCGCCGTGGACGGACCATTCAGGTCACGTGTATGCGCGCCGGATTTGAGCCGCGCCGTGCGGTCTCTACCTCGCTGGACACGCTGGTCATGAGAACGATGACGTGCTGGATGTTGCCGCGCGCACGCATGGCTCAAATCCGGCGCGTAGACGTCAACACAAATGGTAAGTCATCGGCGCGCCGAGATTTTCGCCCTACCGGCGTTTTAGCGTTATTTGGCTGCCAGGAAGTTCTGTTCGGCTTGGTCCCAGCTGACGACGTTCCACCAAGCCTTCAGGTAGTCAGGTCGCCGATTTTGGTAGAGCAGGTAGTAGGAATGTTCCCAAACATCGAGACCAATGACCGGTTTCAAACCATCCATAATCGGGCTATCCTGGTTTGGAGTAGAGATGACTTCGAGTTTGCCTTCTTTATTCACCACTAGCCACGCCCAACCGCTGCCAAATCTACCGGCGCCGGCCGCCTGAAATTTCTCTTTAAATGCGTCAATGCTGCCGAAAGTCGCAGTAATCGCGTCGGCCAGTTTTCCCTTTGGAGTACCGCCGGCGCTCGGAGCCATAATTTTCCAAAAGAACGAGTGGTTAGAGTGACCGCCTGCGTTGTTCCGTACTGCCGTCCGAATCGATTCGGGTACCTGGCTAAGATTAGCGATAAGCTCGTCGACAGGCTTCGCAGCTAAGTCCGGGTGGTCCTTGAGCGCATTATTTGCGTTGGTAATATACGCTTGGTGATGCTTGTCATGATGGATTTCCATCGTCTTGGCATCAATATGTGGCTCCAGCGCGTTAGTTGGATAGGGTAGAGGAGGAAGTTCGTAAGCCATAGAATTTCATCAAGGAAACTGGTTTGTGCGAGCCCTGTAACGGCTTGTTCCTTGGGTCGCATAGCAACTAAACCCCTGCCGCCCAACGCGTCAAATTGATGCAAAGTCAGGCGGCCACCCTATTAAGCTATGCGGGCGTGCGGCGTTTGGTCGTAACCCTGGAGCGCTGCCACCTTGAAAAGGAGCCAGGAGCCAGAATCCAGGAGCCAGGACGCCTGCCATGAGCAAGTGGTAAGCGCGTCGAATGATCGAGGGTTCGCAGCTCTCTCGGGGCAAGCACATGAGCAATCAGTAATCAGTGGTCGATCCGGGTTCGGCACTGATTACTGATTACTGGATTACTGATTACTTCTAGGCGGTTGGCTAACCACCGTCTAATGTTCTCCAGACAGCCGGACCTCCTGGCTCCTGGATTCTGACTCCTGGCTCCTTTTCAGGTGTTAGTCGGTTAGCGTCGGCTCGATGACCTCCGATTTGGGTCGAGGGATGGATTCCGGGCCATTCGCACTTTCCAATGTAGGCGCTGAGGTTATCAGCGGTTCTAGGTTGTATCGTTCGAGCCCTTCCTCGATGAGCTCGGCAGCACAAAGGTGCATGGGGATATCGCGTGACGCACTCAGCTTCCGCAAAGCGGCTTGCATGTCTTCGGTGAGGATTATCTGAAGAAAGGCTTTATGCTCTTCCTTGAGGCGGGTCCGCCGGCGGCGCTGTGCTTCACGTAGTTGCAAGAGGCGTTTTTTGCGCTTCTGGGCTACTTGCTGAATCATACTGGGGGAAATCGCCCAACGATAACCACCCGCAGCCAGGAAGTCGAGCCCGCAACGTTCAAAAATGATCAGCATTTGAAGCGCTCTGGGTTCGACTTCCTGGCTAAAGCCCGGCTGGCTGGCAAATCGTTGACGATTTGCCATCCAGCCGGGCTGTTGACATAGGGGCCGGTCACGCCTAAGCAAAGGACTTGTGGTAAACCTGACGTTTTCGTCTTCTTTGCCGGTTGACCGCCGGGAAGAGTTAGAAGCGCTGATGTTTTTCCACCCGCAGCAGGGCGAACATGAATCGGGGATAAACGCTTCAATTCTCAGTTACGGATTCCCGAAGATCATCGTGGAACACGAGCAAATCAGAATCGGGATTGAAGGGCGAGAAGTGCAGACGTTATACGCATTCATGGACCGCGGCCGAGAAAAGGACCTGGCTGGGGTGGTTGTCTACACGAGGACTGGTGAAGACACACTGGCGCTGCTTCACATGGCGGTGAAACCGGAGTATTCATACTCGGTCGGTTACCGGAACGAGCTGGTTCTTGTGCGCATCTTGGCCCAAGTGCGCTCGATTGCGAAGAGAATAAAAGGAGTAAAACGGCTCTCGATTGCCTACGCGGGGCAAATCGTTCCGAGAGTGGAGATCTAGGCTGGTAGGGCGAGGCTCCTGAATGGCCTAGGCTCGTCGCAAGGTACTGGATGTTCCCTGCCGACGAAATTCCAACGCCAACACGCCGCCGAGCCGTTTGAGGTTGCGCTGTTAGCAGACGAGGCCGCTCTCAATTTCGATCCTGTTCCGGGTGGTAGGCCAGGAGTCGGAGCGTCTGGAGGGGAGCCGCTTTGGTGTGTCGCATAAAAACCTCGCTCTATTGCTCACAGCGCGAACCCAACCTGAAGAGCGTAAAAGCAGGCGGCTCCCGCGAATAACCGGGCACTCGGTAATCGGACTGGGTGCGCGGAAAACGGATGGAAGAAACGTCGGGCGGAACTGCGCGACAGATAGTTTCCGGGAGCCGCCTGCTTTAGCGTGTTTAGGTCAGGCCCGCGATATGAGAAATAGAGCAAGGTTTTTGTGGCACGTACCAAAGCGGCTCCCCTCCAGACCCGGTGCCTTCCATGCTTGTAACTCCTCGAACTCGCCTATTTATTACGGCGGACGCCGATGAAATCAGAGCCTCACGCAGCACTACCAGCGATCACGGAATACTTGGACCGCCTCTTGGACATTCCGGCATTTCCGGATTACCCGGACGCATTTAACGGGCTACAACTCGAAAACTCGGGTCGGGTCACGAAGATCGGCGCAGCGGTCGACTCGGGTCTGCGGGTGGTTGAGATGGCAATCGCCGAAGAGGTGGATCTGTTGCTGGTTCACCACGGATTATTCTGGGGTGGTTGTGCGCCAATAGCAGGTCATGGCTATCGGAAGCTGGCCAAAGCAATCGGAGCGAACCTCGCGATCTACAGCGCCCACCTTCCGTTGGATGCTCATCCTGAGATTGGGAACAACGTTCTGCTCGCGGCGGAGCTCGGATTGATGCCAGTTGAGCCGTTCTTCGAATTCAAGGGTCGTTCCGTGGGCTGTTTCTCCGGTGTCGAGATTGATTACGCGACATTACTAGGGAGAATCGAACAGAAATTTGCCCGAACGGTCTGGCATTGTCATGCGGGTCCCGATCGTGTCAAAAGAGTTGGCATCGTAACAGGAGGCGGCGGATCTGAGCTGGCGCAGGCTAAGAACGAGGGCGTGGATACTTTTATTACCGGCGAAGGGCCGCATCACACGTTCACTATGGCCGAGGAGTTGGGAATCAATCTGATCTATGCCGGGCATTATGCGACGGAGACGGGCGGAGTAAAAGCGCTGGCGGGTCGCGTGGCGAGCGTTTTCGAGGTGCCCTGGGTTTTCCTGGATCATCCCTCGGGGCTCTAGGAAATCGCGCTCTGGTCGTGGTAATCTTGGTTTCTTTCGGCTTCAGGGGTATGTCGCGAATGGGACCTATGGGACCAATAGGACTTATGTGACCTTACGCTTTTCAAAGGCTAGAGATCGATGCAGAACGAAACCCTGACGAGACAGTTCTTTGAGCGGCCGCCGCTGGTTTGTGCCAGAGAAATGCTGGGGTGCACGCTGACGTGGGGCGAAACAGCCGGCATCATTGTAGAAACGGAGGCCTATGCGGAACACGGAGACGAGGCATCCCACGCATTTGTACGGCCGACGACCCGGACCTTTATCCGAGATCTGCCCCCTGGGACCGTGTATATCTATCTAAACTACGGAGTGCATTGGCTGCTGAATTTTCTGACCAAAGGCGGCGATTTGCGTGGATTTGTCCTCATCCGGGCGCTGCAGCCGGTGTCGGGTTTGGACGTGATGAGACGGAGACGTCGCGTAAATCAGGACAAAACGCTTTGCTCCGGCCCGGGTAAGCTTACCCAGGCAATGGGGATCACCGCTCAATGGCACGGGCAAGATTTTTTCTCCATCCCTGGTGTTTCGCTGACCCGAAACCCGAAACAGCCGGCCGTAGTCGTTGACCGGCGTGTCGGCATTACAAAATCTCCTGACTTCGAATGGCGATTTTCGATCGCCAACTCGCAGTACGTGAGTCTTAAAAGAGAAAAACCCGCCTCAGATCGCTGAGGCGGGTATCAAATACTCTCCGAGGCGCAGGCCTACTTCGAGTAACCGGTGGTCGTCTTCGCCGGTGCCGGGGGTGGGGTATTGTTACTGTGGCAGGCCGACATTCCGAGGGCCAGAGCGGCAAAAGCCGCCAAGGTGATGCACTTCACGATCTTCATTGTATTTATCTCTCGCCTCCTTTCCTAGCTAGCAGCATGTTGGTATTAGGCTGAACGTTTGGTTCAGACAAATGCATTTTTGTAAATTCGAACCCTACGGGCCGCAGAAGTAAAAGGGTCAATCCGAAGCAATTAAGGTGGATTTTCCGGGGCAATAGGGCCTTCATGGCAAGATCTCGACTTCCGTCCCGACGTCTATCAGATCAAACAACTGAATTATGTCTTGGTTGCGCATCCTGATGCATCCACGACTCGCTGCTTGCCCGATCCGCTGCTCATTCCCGTAGCGCGAGTGATTTTTGCACGCTACGTTCATGCTCCTTCCATGGCTAACGGTTTCAATTTGGCAATAGCGGGTGCTACCGGTGCGGTTGGCGCTGAATTTATTAAGTTGCTTGAAGAAGGAGACCTTCCTGTCAAGAGCTTGAAGCTCCTGGCCTCGGCCAAATCTGCGGGGAAACAGCTCAAGTTTAAGGGAGATTCGCTGACGGTGGAGGAGTTGAAAACTGATTCGTTCGCCGGCGTTGATCTGGCGTTCTTCAGCGCAGGCGCCGGCACTTCGAGGGAATTTGCGCCGGCGGCGGTGAAGCAGGGAGCCGTCGTGGTGGATAATTCGTCCGCCTTCCGGACGGATTCGGAAGTACCCCTGGTGATTCCGGAGATTAATCCAGACGATGCTGGAGCGCACAAAGGCACGATTGCGGTGCCAAACTGCACGACGATTGTCGCTTTAATGGCGCTTTATCCGCTCCACAAAGCTTTTCACGTCAATCGGGTGGTTGCCACAAGTTTTCAGGCTGTTTCTGGCGCCGGGGCCAAGGCAATTGCCGAGCTGACGAGTCAGACAGAAGCCTATTTGGCGGATCAACCGCTCAGGCAAAGCGTGTTTCCGCACCCGATCGCATTCAACGTCTTGCCGCAGGTCGACATCTTTCTCGAGTCCGGTTACACCAAAGAGGAAGAAAAGTTTCGGAACGAGAGCCGGAAGATTATGCATCATCCGACGTTTCGGGCGTCGATCACCTGTGTTCGGGTGCCGGTTTACCGGTCGCATTCGGTGGCGATAACGGCGGAATTCGCCAAACATGTCTCGGTGGACCATGCACGTGACGTTCTGGCTAAGGCGCCAGGCATTGCTCTGGTCGACGACCCGGGCCGCCTGGAATACCCGATGCCGATCACTTGTTCAGGCAAAAAGGAGTGTGCCGTGGGCCGTCTGCGCATCGATTGGGCATTCGAGAACGGGCTAGCATTCTGGACCTGCGGGGACCAGCTCCTGAAAGGAGCTGCCCTTAACGCTTTGCAAATCGCGGAACTGGTGCTGCGTTGAGAGGGGATCGGGGAGGGCGCGCGTCCCCGCGCGCCGCGAGAACGTGCCAGAGCCAAAAGATTTATTTTTCGTTCCCAGTTGTGACACACACGCGGCTTCGGTAACAAAGGATTGCGAGGACGCGATCCCTCCCGGGCGGTGGGCGTGGCGTTCACGCACTTCAAGGCAAAGCACTTCGCTGACGTATGTTGGTGTGCTATAGCGGCTTACACGAATGTCGCGCACTATCATGCGCATTACTGCGTATTACCGCGATTTCCGGAACAACCAGGAAATATCTTGACGAGTCATGCATTAAATCGTACTCTCGCGCTCAATCGTGCATGATACAGCAGCTCCTGACCTAGAATTGTTCCCTATCGAGCGCCGGGAACGGATTCTGGAGGTCTTGACCAACCATGGCAAAGTGATCGCGGCGGACTTGGCTACTTCATTGCGAGTCTCCGTGGACACAGTGCGTAGAGACCTCAATCAGCTGGTTGCAGAAGGCTTGGCTCGGCGGGTCCATGGCGGCGCGTTGCGAGCTGCTCCGTTTCCGAGGAAGGTCACGGAATGTTCCGCCCAGCCGCCTTCCCTCAAACCGGAACTAGCGCAGAAGGCTGTGGCGCTGATTCAGCCGAGGAACGTCGTTTTATTCGATGGCGGGAGCACAAACCAGGAACTGATTCGCTGGATCCCACGTGAGCTGCCATTTACGGCGGTCACACCAAGCCTTCCGGTGGCGACGGCGCTTTCTGAGATGCCTTTGGTTGAAGTGATCGTTCTTGGCGGCAGAATTCTGGCCCGGGAACTAGTGACTACCGGGGTACGAGCCGTCAAAGAAATAAGCGATTTTCGGGCTGACCTTTGCTACCTAGGCGTCTGTGCTGTCCATCGGCACGTTGGGGTTTCAACATTTTCGGTGGAAGAGTTAGAGCTAAAACAGGCGCTGATCCGTTGTGCAGGCACGATTGCAGCGGTCATTTCAGCGGAGAAGTTCGGAAAAATGGCGCCTTTCGTAGTTGGGCCGGCAAGGATCCTTAACAACGCCTTTGTCGAAGCAGGAGCAGACCCGAAGGAAATTGAACAGCTCCGAATCGACGGGGTTTGTGTAGTTTGAGAACTGGTGTCCTGTCTCATAAATAGCGTGGCTTTCGTCCGGCAGCTGCCGGACGAAAGCCATGTTACTTATGGGACAGGACACTAAAAAAGGACTTCTTTTACTTGGACGAACATCGTTCTCTCCGTATCGCGACGATTGCGCTCTTTGTGGCAAATGGGCTGGGTATGTCGAGCTGGATATCCCATATCCCTCTCTTGAAAGAGCACTTAGGGCTAAATGACCAGATGCTAGGGCTAGCGCTCCTCTGTGCCGGGCTGGGGGCTCTGGCCACCATGTGGATCAGCGGCTGGCTGATGTCCAGGTATGGCTCCCGCAAGATCGCGATTCTGGCAGGAATCGTTTTCCCGATATCCCTTATCGGGCCTGGGATCGCCACGAACTTTTGGTCCTTGGCAGGTTCATTGTTGTTCCTGGGAGCCGGTAATGGGTTGATGGACATCGCAATGAACAGTCAGGCTGCCTCCTATGAGAGCCTGATCAGGAAGCCGGTAATGTCGTCCTTTCACGCCTTTTGGAGCTTAAGCTGCTGGTGTGGTTCGTTGTGTGGCAGCCTGTTTCTGGCGGCTCCAGCCTGGACCTGGGCGCATTTGCCATTGATTACCGTGGTCGGCGTTTGTCTAACCCTATTCGCGCGCGGTGGCTTGCTCAGAACGGGAGCTGGGGCCGGCGGTGGGTCCGTTTTAAGTTTTCCGAGGGGGATCCTAGCGGTTTTCGGATTACTATGCCTGCTCGTGATGATGACCGAAGGAGCGGTGGCGGATTGGGCCGGCGTTCATCTTCGGACGAGTTATCATGTCAGCGAATACATGACGGTATTCGGGTACAATGCGTTCGCACTGTTTATGACGATTGGCAGATTCGTCGGCGACACTTTAGCGAGGAGTTTTGGACGCAAAACTGTGATCGTAGGGAGTGCGGCGGTCTCGGCGATCTGCCTCGGTATCGCCTCTTTTGCACCGACGCCATGGGTAAGCATCGGCGCCTTTGGTTTAGCGGGTTTCGGAATCGCTAACCTGGTGCCCTTACTTTTCTCGTTGGCTGCCAAACGGGCTGGCGGGGAGATTGAGCAAGCAACGTCATCGGTTTTTGCTACCGGTTACCTGGGGTTCTTGATCGGTCCGCCTTTGGTTGGCTTCATCTCGAGCAGGACAAGTCTTCCGATCGCTCTTTTCTCATTGGCTGGAGGTCTTTTTGTTGTGGCCTCGACGGTATTGCGCCTCAATGGGACGAGGGAAGAGGAGTCTGGAGCCAGGATGCAGGGGTGAGGGTGAGTGAGGAGAGGGAGGGCGCGCGTCCCCGCGCGCCGCGAGGACGTGCCACAACCTAAAGGTGTATTTTCGTCCGCGATCACAACACGTCCTCGGCTTCGGTAACAACGGATCGCGAGGACGCGATCCCTCCCGGGCGATGGGCCTGCACACAATCCAAGAACGAACCGCCTCACCGCACGTGCGGAGCGATAATGGCGCCTAGCAGATCCGCCTGGCCCTCGGTTCGCTCCAGATGCGGATAACGCAGGCCGCCGTGGTAATCGATGTGCACGGTTTCGTAATAGTCCGAGTTGGTGACGATCAACTCGATCGGGGCAGATTCTGACTTAGTTGCGTCTTTAATTGCTTCGCGCAGGCGGTCCACCGAATAAGCGCGCGAATTCACTGCCACGACTTTCATACTCGGGGCCAATTTAGCGATGTCGGCCGGGCTATTGGCAGCAACATCAGTGATGGTGCCGTCTTCGTCCAAGAGCAGACCGATCGACAAGAGTTCGTTGCAGCGTTTCTTCTCTCGCAGCCACGTCCATGGGAAGGTTTCTTTTGTCTGAATAGACTAGTTTCCAGCCGGCAGCCGTGATTCCGTTTAGCGGGGCGCGCGGCGAGGTGGAGTTCAGGCGAGTCAGCCAGAATTGGCGCCAGTCATATGGAGCTACTGAGTTGAGCGTCTGGATTACCTCATCAAAGGTGTACGTTTTTAGCATCGGGGGACCGCTCTGGCCGCCATGGAAAGCATGGCAAAAATCATCGAGGGATCGTTGACCATTCGTTTGCTGCCGGATGATCGTATCTGCTTCCAGCCATAGCAGCACTCCTTCCGGATAAAAATCGACCGCGCGACGCCGGTTTTCCCATTGGTCTGGAGCAGCATAAAGACGCGATGCATCGTCGGCGGTATCCTGAAGAGGACGCCATTGCCGTCCGCTTGTGGTGTCCAAGTCAGCTGCGTAGGATGCCAGCCAGTCTCTGGTTAATTCAGGGGAACGCAGACCAGAGCGGGCGGTTAGAAGAAAACTGCCAAGATATTCGGTTAATCCTTCGTAGACCCATAGCAAATCGTCTCGCATCGGCTGCTGGAAATCCGGGGTGGCAAGGTCGGCCGGACGCCGGTATTTGCCATTCCAAGAGTGGACGAACTCATGCGGCAAAAGGTCAGAAGCGGCGTCTAGCTGGTCTTTGTCCGTGAAGTAATCTTCGGGGGCCGCATTCAAGCTGGACTCGTGATGTTCGATTCCGTCGTGGAAGGTCTGGTCGCTCAGGGAAACTAGAAAGTGATAATGTTCGTAGTGGGTGGCGGAGAAAAGCGCGCCGGCTTCTTTCACCAGGCTTTTGTATTCGGCAATCTTCGCATCCGGGAGTTCCAACGCCTCCTTACTGTCCGCCACGATATCCATTTCGTTGGTGGGCGCCGTGGTAGCGAGTTCGACATGGCGATAATAGAGCCCGGCAACGAGCGGCGAATCGGCCAGCGTGGCCAAAGATACCGGGCGGAATCGCACCGGATTCCCGTTCTCGAGAATCGGCAGGGCAGTGCCGAATTGCCAGTGTTCCGGCAACCTCAATTCTGCCTGGAAGGTGAGATCGTTGGTCTTGAAACCTGCCGGATAAACAAGCAACTCATACCAGTTGATCATCGCCAGCTTGGCGGACGCAGACGCCTCCGTGGAGAATGCACCAGGTTCGACTGGGATTGCAAAATCGAGAGAGACCTCTATATGCGTGGCTCCTGCTGGTACCTCGCAATGGAATGCGTACAGATCGACCAGATCACGTCTCCAGGGGATTGGCTGACCGTTTACGGTAAATTGCATACCTACGACGCCGTCGATCGGACCGGTGGACGCATGTTCGCCAGGGATCCATTTGGGATAATACAGAGTGAGGGGACCTGATGTGACCGGTATGCTGAGATGTGAGTGCAGTAGCTTTCGGGCTGCGACGTCGGTCGCATCAACCTGTAGCGAAATTGGTTCCGGGGGAGTGCTGCTGGGAGCAGGTGTTTGTGCCGCTAACCGGATCGTCGGGATCGTGAGGGAAAAGAGAAGGACCAAACTGATGCCTCGCATGCCGTGCCTTATTCCCTGCGTTTAGTTGGTCGTCAACTGTGAGGCGCAGCCGTGGAGCGCTGCCTCGCTTGCGAGGCCGTGGTGCGCAGGGAGAAGTTGGTATCCAATGTTGTTGCGTGTACTGCGCTCTATCTTTGGCAAGGTTGGTGGGAGCAAAGATTGGGAGATGCCGTTTTGGAGGATTGAGATAGTTAGTTTTAGCCCACAACCCAATCGGCGCGATACAGAGCGCAGATGCAGGAATGACAATCGTAGCGTTATCTCTCTGCTCATCACGGCCTCGCAAGCGAGGCAGCGCTCCACCGGGTCCCTATCGCGAGGCGGTCTTTGGACTCGACTGGATTAAATGCTGGTCCAGGAATTTTTCCATCGCGCTATAAAAATCGAATTGGTTCTCCTGGTTGCTGAACCCATGGCCTTCATTTTGCTTGACCATGTACTCGATGGTAATCCCTCGTTTTCGCAGCGCCGCTACAATCTGGTTCGACTCGTCGATGTTGACTCTGGGATCGTTTGCTCCCTGGGCTACGAACAGTGGTTTCTGAATCTTGTCGGCGTTAAGAGCGGGGGAATGATCTGTCAGCCAAGTCCGATCTTTTTCTGGGTCCCCGATCATGGCGTGCATCATTTCGAGTTCTGGTTTCCAATAGGGCGGAATCGTATCCAAGAACTTCAAGAGGTTAGAAACTCCGACGTAATCAACCCCGGCAGCGTAGAGGTCGGGTTCTTTCACCAGGGCCTCCAATACGGCATAGCCACCGTAACTCGCGCCGTAGATCGCAATCCGGGCCGGCTCGGCGATCCCTTGTTGGATCAGCCACTTCGTACCGTCGGTGATATCGTCCTGCATTGAGCCTCCCCATTGTTTGAAGCTCAATTCCCAAAATTTCCTACCGTACCCAGTCGACCCCCGATAATTCGGTTGGAACACGGCATACCCTCGGTTGGACAGAAATTGCACCTCAGGATCAAATCCCCATTCGTCTCGGGCCCAGGGTCCGCCGTGTGGGTTAACGATCACCGGAAGGTGTTTTGGGTCGCGGCCTTTGGGTAAAGTTAAGTAGCCGTGGATTGTCACCCCGTCGCGCGCCTGATATTCGACGGGCTTCATTTCCGCCATCTGATTCTCTTTTATCCAAGGCCCAAGCTCGCTCAACTTTCGCAGATCCCCGGAGCTGACGTTGAAGAGATAATAGGAGCCCAATGTCCGGTCGCTGCTGGTGCGCACCACGAAGTTCTGTTCGTCTCGGTCCGCGCTCACTCGAGCTACTTCGTAGCCCGGCAATTGGCTGCGCAGCTTCTTGTAGGCATCTTCAGTTTGGGGGTCCAAAAACGCCATCTCTGCTTTCCAGTCGACATAGGTGACGAAGGTCAACACCTTCCGCTTTTTCGAGTAACCGATGTGAGAGACATCGACCTCGGGATTCTCGTAGATGATCCGGACCTCTTTGCCTGACTCCGGGTCGAACTCTACGGCTGCGGCTTTGTCGCGGCCGATATTCGAGACGCCATACAAATTTTTATTATCGAAAGTGAAACATTCCGGATCGAAGGTTTCTCGAAAATTCGTGGTTAGAACCGTTTTCCAGGGGTCCTGTTCTGTCTTGCGATAGAGTAAGCTGGTATTGACGCCGTCCGTGGTGGTGGCGGCACGAATCCGGCCCTGCCAGTCCGTGATCCACGAATTGATGTTTCCGGGATTCTGCGCCACTAATTGCGATTTGCCGGTTGAAACGTCCAACCGGTAGGCGTCAAACACCTCTTTGTCTCTCTGGTTTGTCTGGATCAGGACATGAGTCGGATCGTCCTCTAAATCGTCGATAACGGACACCTTTACCCCCGGAAACGGGGTTAGATCACGCGGTTCACCGCCCGTGCGCGAGACGGCAAAAAGATGGTAATTTTCGTCTCCGCCGTTGTCCTTCTCGAACAGAATTGTGTCGTTACCTTTCCAGGATACCCCAGCGAGGTCGCGATCAGTCACATCCGTCAGGCGTTTGGCTTCACCTCCGGCTGCGCTCTGAACCCAAACATTTAAACGGTTTTGCCACGGCGCCAGAAACGCCAAATTTTTGCCGTCATCAGATAGGGTATATCCGGCGGCCTGTGGGTTACGAAAGAAGTCCTGAAGCGGGAGCTTCGGAGGAATAGCATCATCAGCGGATGCTGGAATTCGGGTCGCGACGAGGAAAAACGCGGAGACGAGAAGCGAGACGTGAAAGGTGAAAGGTGAAAAGTGAAAGGGAAACCGCCCAGAGGTGCGGTTTCGTTGAGGGCGGGTAAGCCCAGTGGAGTCGCTGCGGTTCGTTGAAGGCATTGTTGGCGTTAAGAAATGTGAAAGAACATCCATTTTGACAGATAGAGATACGAAATATTCGAGAAAAGGTTCTAGACCAGGTGGCTCGCATAAGTCCCATGTGTCCGATAGGTCCCATCCGCACCACTCGACTGACATTGAGAACAGCCAATCAACTCTTTGCTGCCTCGGGTCTAAGGTGTTCCGCTAAAAACTTCTCCATCGCGGTATAGAAATCGAAGCGGTTTTCTTCGTTTAGGAAGCCGTGACCCTCGTTGTCTTTGACCATGTATTCCACCTGAACGCCGCGTTTTCGCAGTGCTTCCACGATCTGGTTTGACTCGTTGATGTTGACTCGAGGGTCTTTAGCGCCTTGGGCGACAAAGAGCGGAGTCTCGATCCGATCGGCGTTCAGCGCGGGCGAATGTTCCTGGAACCAGGCCTTGTCTTTGTCCGGGTCACCAAGCATCTCATAGATCATATCAAGCATGGGTTTCCAGTAGGGTGGGATGGTCTTTAGGAAAGTGAACAGGTTCGAGACACCGACATAATCAACGCCGGCTGCGAAAAGTCGGGATTCTTTGACCAGGCCTTCAAGCACGGCATATCCTCCGTAGCTTCCTCCATAAATCGCAACCCGCTTCGGATCCGCGATTCCCTGCTTAATCAGCCAATTCACCCCATCGGTGATATCATCCTGCATTTTGCCGCCCCATTCTTTAAATCCGAGTTCCCAGAATTTGCGACCGTACCCGACGGAGCCGCGGAAGTTCATCTGCAGAACCGCATATCCTCGGTTAGCCAGAAATTGCACCTCGGGATTAAACATCCAGCTGTCGCGAACCCACGGTCCGCCGTGCGGGTTAACCACCACCGGTAGATTCTTCGGTTCGCTGCCGTTAGGTAGCGTCAGATAGCCATGAACCGTAAGTCCGTCCCGCGCCTGGTAATCGATCGGCTTCATCTCACAAAGATCATTCTCGTGCAGCCATGGCGCCCTATCGGCGAGCTTCGACAATTCTTTCGAGACGCCGTCATACAGATAAAAGGCGCCCATCGAACGATCATTCATAGTGCGCACCACGAACACATTCTCGTCGTCGTTACCCGAGATAATGAAGACTTCATAACCCGGCAGCTTTTGTTTGAGATCTTCAAAGCGCTCCTCCGATTGGGTGTCGAAGCAATGACGTTCGGTGCGCCAAGTGGTGTAAGTGGCCTCAGTTAAAACTTTACGTTTCCGGGAAAAGGCGAGCGACGAGATATCGACATCCTGGTGCTCAAAGATCAGTTTGGTTTCTTTGCCCGTCGCAGGATCCAGTTCGACGGCTGCAGCTTTGTCCCGCCCGATATTCGAGGTGCCATACAGGCGCTGATCATCAAAAGTGAAAAACGCCGGCGTGAACGCTTCTTTGAAGCTTGTAGTGAGAACGGGTTTCCAAGGATCGCCTTCAGACCTTCGGTATAGCAGGCTGGTGTTAACCCCGTCGGTGGTACTGGCGGCACGGATGTTGCCATCGTGATCGGTGATCCAGTCGGAGATATTTCCCGGGTTTTCTGCAGCCAACTGCAGATCACCGGTCTCGACGTTGAGACGGTAAGCGTCAAAGATCTCTTTGTTGCGCCGGTTCAGGCCGATGATCACCTCTTTCGGGTTCAAAGGCAGATCGTCGATCATACGAGTCTGTATGCTCTCGAACGGAGTTAGATCGCGTACACTTTTCCCATCGCGGTCTGCCGCGTAGAGGTGATAGTTCTCGTCTCCGCCAGAATCGCGGATAAACAGGATATACTTGTCGGTCTTCCAAAAATAGGCCGTGATGTCGCGGTCAGTCACACCGGTTACTCTCCGCGGTTCGCCGCCTTTTCGAGGTTGGATCCAAACGTTCAGGCGGTTCTCGTAAGGGCGTAGGAACGCGATATAATCGCCGGACGGCGAGACTTGATAAAAAGTCGTTGTGGGATTGCGAAAGAAATCGCGTAGAGGAATCAAAGGGGCGGGTTCAGCGGACTCGAGCGAGCTAGTAGACATGCGAATGGGAATGGCGATAAGCTGCTTCTTCATACAGTAGGACGCGGCCCAGCGGGCCGATCCGCGTGAGTTAGGAATGAAGACCCACAGCGAAAAGCGCGCAAGTGGTCGTTGGGAATACTGGAGCGCGCCTCGCTTGCGAGGCCGTGGGGGCGCCACCCGTGGAGCGTTGCCTCGCTTGCGAGGCCGATGGTGAGCAAAGGATGACGGCGGGTTGGGCCTACGGTCTGTCGGTGCTCTGCAGCGGGTAAAAGCAGTGTCCGCAATAGAGCGCCGCCAAAAATTGGATCTACTTGACGGTTTCCCGCTGCTCACCCTCGGCCTCGCAAGCGAGGCAGCGCTCCAGGGGTGGCGACCCCTTGGTCTCGCAAGCACACACCCGCCTGCCTATTAATTTGGTTTGACAAATCAAAGTAATGTTCGTTTATGGGTCTATCGATGGTCCCGGATGTCGATAAACTGATCGGCTGGTATGCTCGCATCTATTTTGCCTGCCATCGCCGTCACGTTCGCGATCCCAAGACCAGGAAGGTCCTAAGTGCTCACCAGGCGAGCATCCTGGATCATCTCGATGAGGTCGACGGCACGAGTCTTTTCACGTTGGCAAACCATTTGGGTGTGACGGCCTCGACCATGTCCCTTTCGATTCAGCGCTTGGTCGATGCCGGTTATGTACGGCGAGAGCGCGACCAGAAAGATGCGCGCCGGGTCCAGATTCGGCTGACCCGAGCCGGGGTACGAATCAAGCAACAGCAATCGGTGCTCGACCCGGCTTTGGTAGAGGCTTTGCTGGAACGGCTATCGCCGGTCGATCGGGTGGCGGCTTTACGCGGGCTGGCTCTCTTCGCCCACGCGGCGGATGAGCTGAGGGCATCTCTCAAAGGAACCGAGGAACCGAAATGAAAATTGCTGGGTGAGTAAAATGGGCTACGAGATCAACTGTCGAGCACGTTTTGGGGACCGGCATAGTGATGGGAAAGCGCTTTTGGAATCTGATCATGTCCTCTTCCGAGGCGATTTTCGCTGCAAAATCTTCTTTCGGAATTTGGCGAAGGTCGTTGCTAATAAGGGGACGCTTAGCTTGTGTGGTCCGGAAGGCGAGCTTCGACTCGAACTTGGCGAAAAGGCTGGGATCTGGGCCGAAAAGATCCTGCATCCGAAGTCGCGGGCTGAGAAGCTCGGGGTTAAAGCCGGTAGCGAAGTTGTGCTGATGAATTTATTGGATGCCGAGTTTGAAGCCGAGCTGGACCGTTCAGGAGTAGTATTCGTTGCGGCTAGAAGCAAAGCCCAATGCGACTTACTCTTCTGGGGAGCGCAAAAAGCAGACGAACTTCCAAAGATTCCTGACCTGCTTCCGCGCTTAAATGAACGTGGGGCTCTTTGGATCGTCTATCCAAAAGGGCAGTCTCACATTCCGGAATCCAGTGTCATTTTAGCGGGCAGAGCTGCAGGATTAAAAGATGTTAAGGTAGTTTCGTTTTCGCCGACACAAACGGCTTTGAAGTTTGTTCGTCCCTTAAAACGATGAAGATCATTTTCGATGATGCCGCAACGAAGTATGGAGAGAGCCAGCATCCGGAGCGGCCGGAACGTCTGCTGAGCACTGTCCCGCATCTCAAGAAGGTTCTACCGCAACTGGTTTGGGAACGGCCGTTAATCGCAGACGACAAGGCCCTGTTACTAGCGCATGATGAGGCACATCTGGCCAGACTGCGTCAGCCCATCGATTTCGATATAGATACCCCATATTATCCAGAGATCGATCAACATGCGCGGCGCGCGACTGGCGGCGCTCTGATGGCGGTGGAGTCAGCCAGGAAGGGTGAGCCAGCGTTTTCCCTTCTCCGGCCGCCGGGACATCACGCCAAGCGAGCACAGGCCATGGGTTTTTGTTATCTGAACTCGATTGCGGTGGCAGCTCTGGTTGCCCTTAGGGACGGATGCGAGCGGGTCGCGATCTGGGATTTTGATGCACATCATGGCAACGGCACCGAAGCGATCGTTACGGGAAATGAACGCATCTTGTTTGCATCGATTCACCAATATCCTGGGTATCCGGGGACCGGGACTCATTCTTTTCAGAACATTCTCAACTGGCCGGTTCCGCCGATGACGGACGGCGAAATGCACGCTGCCAAGGTCAGAGAAGCTCTAGATCGGTTGGTGGCTTTTCGGCCGGATTTATTGCTCGTCTCCGCAGGCTTCGACGCCTATCTCAACGACCCAATAACCAACTTACGACTCGAAGCCGACCATTTTTACCGGTTCGGTACCTGGCTTCGCGAAACCAATATTCCCGCAGCAGCGGTCTTGGAAGGCGGCTACAGCGACGAGTTACCGGAGTTGATCGAAAGCTTTATCCGCGGCTGGACCGGAGATTAGGAGACGGACCACGAATGGGCGCGAATAAAGGCCGAAGAGAAACACCTTAACCGCAGCCCCGAAAGTCTCCGGGGTGAAATGGACGCAGATTTACGCAGATAAAGACAGGAACCTGACTGAGACCAGGGTTGAAAACGCACTCCGTCTGCCGACAGCACGTTGAGATTTGGAATATCCGCAGATTACACAGATTACGCAGATTTCGCCTTTAGGCTTGGGCACGTCACTTTAGATAAAAAAAAGTTCTGACTCGGTTACGCTTTCGGTAGCCCAAGGACTGATCCGAAGCCCACAACGAAATCTGCGGATATTAACGTTTTCCAGAATGTTGCCATCCCATGACGCGTCTCTCAACGTCAGCTGCGATCTGCTCCCAGTCTTCATCTGCGTCTATCTGCGGTTGAGGTTTTCGTTCCGGTCTTTATTCGTGTAGATTTGGCGGTTCATCCCTCTCTTTTGCGTGCATCTGCGGTTAAAATTGTTGTCTTCGATGTGATTCGCGTTCATTCGTGTCCATTCGCGGTTCGTTGAATGAATTGGTTTCATTTCAGTTGGCAGAACTTTTGGTTTTCGTTCCTGGCGCTGGCGTTTGAAGGACTGCCGTTTGTCTTAGTGGGATCGTTGATCTCCGGATTTATTGCGGCGTTTGTACCTTCCCGGGTCATCACTCGGTTTCTGCCGAAGAACCGTTTTCTGGCGACGTTGGTCAGCGGTCTGTTGGGGCTGATCTTTCCGGTTTGCGAATGCGGTGTCGTGCCGGTGGTTCGACGGCTGTTGGACAAAGGGCTTCCGTTATCTTGCGGTCTTACCTATATGCTGGCCTCGCCGATCGTCAATCCGTTGGTGGCGATCAGCACCTACGCGGCTTTCCGAGGCCAGCAACCGGGGCTTAATACCGCCGTTCGATTAATTAGCGGTTACTTGGTAGCGGTCGTGGTAGGGCTCGCTGTCTCCCGGCTGGATCCCGCGCGATTGTTAGGCAGTCAGGCAGTCCCAACGCGGACGAGCCGGCGGCGATCCGCTTTAAGCATTGCCGCGATGCCGGACGCACCCGATGCCAGTCGCGGTGTGTCGGTTAGGCAACGCCTGATTGGAGCCGTGCAACTTGCGAGCGACGACTTTATTGACACAGCTATCTACTTCATGATCGGCGCAGCGGTCGCGTCCGTTTTCAATACGGCGATCGATCAACGGATTATCTTGCCTATGGCATCGAGCCCGATCTTGTCGGTTGTGGCCATGATGGCGATCGCGGGAATCTTGACCTTGTGCAGTACGTCAGATGCTTTTATCGCTGCCACGTTTACATCGTTCCCGATACCGGCACGGATGGCGTTTCTCATTTTTGGGCCGATGTTCGATTTTAAGCTCCTTTTTTTGTACAGCTCGTTGTTAAAGAAACGCACGGTCGTGGCGCTGGGTGTTGGACTTTTTATTGTTGTAGGGGTACTCTGCGTCGCGTTTTTGCCAGCCGTCTATGCGAACTTGGGCCGCTAAGCTTTTTAACGGGATTACGTTGTTAGGGTTGGGCGGCGTGTTGATCGCCTTTTTTATTAACGGCCGTATCGACCAATATTTGCATCCCCAATTTCGTCTGTGGGAACTGGCTGGCGGTATCGGATTCTGTATTGCTGGTGCTATCTATCTCGTTACCAAGAGATCGATGGATTGCTGCGTCGACGGGCAATGTATTCACAGCAATCCGCGTAACCCAGTTCGGGCGATGCTGGCTTTGGGAGTGATCACAGTACCATTGGTAGCTGGCACCGTGTTTTCGAAGGATAGCTATGATCAACAGGCGATCTTAAATCGGGGTTTTGTACAGGATGTCAGCGGGCTTCCCGTGCGCAACGTAGCGAAGGATGCCAGCACTGCGGCGAAAGACCCTAATCAACCCGTCATTCCTTCAGCCGCATTAGGCGGAGATCAGGATGAGAGCTCAATCGAGCCGCCTTTGCCCCAAGATGGGAGTGGGAACACGGTGAGTCAGAACTCCACCGGACAAGGCTCTCAGGATGATGCCGAGCAATATCTACCAAAAGCGCCCGACGGTAACATTGCTTTGGAAGTGAGCGACCTTTTGTACAGCCAGACAGAGGAGAGTCTGCGCAAAATGTTTTCCGGAAAAACCGTCGAAGTGATCGGACAATATCTACCCGGCTCTGACAAGAGCGAGTTCAAGATTGTCCGGATGTTCATTGTCTGTTGTGCAGCTGATGCGCGACCGATTTCTGTGCCGGTGAAAGCGGGAGGGCCAGTTTCGATTGCGGACATGAGTTGGGTGAAGGTGATCGGCCAACCTGAGTTCGTTACGAACGGAAGTCAGACCAAAGTGATGCTAAAGGCCGCTCAAGTGGTGCCCACTGATCCTCCGGCGGAAGCGATGTTGTATTGAGGCCCGAAGCCAGAGTGGATGGCGATTCGGTCCGAACCGGAGAATCAGCGGACTATCGTTACTGGGCGTTCATCAGTTATAGCCACGCCGACAAAAGACTGGGTGATTGGTTACATCGGGCGCTGGAAACCTACCGTGTGCCCAAGCGTCTAGTCGGTAAGAACGGCATCTTTGGTCCGGTGCCGCGCCGGCTTTATCCAATATTTCGGGATCGGGAAGAGCTCTCCGCGTCGTCGAGTCTCGGCGCCAACATTCAGCGTGCTCTCCAACAATCACGGTCTCTGATCGTGATCTGTTCGCCCCGCGCTGCGGGTTCTCGTTGGGTCAACGAGGAGATCAAGTATTTCAAGAGCTTGAACCGGGAAGACCGAGTCCTGGCCTTAATCGCAGCGGGAGAACCGAATGCCGCAGAAGCTAAGAATGGCGCGTCGCCGGAAGAAGAGTGTTTCCCTGAAGCACTGCGATTTCGAATGGACGCGAGCGGGGTGCTCACACCGGAACGGACGGAGCCGATTGCGGGCGACGCGCGGAAAGGGAAAGACGGAAAACTAAACGCGAAACTTAAGCTGATCGCGGGCTTAATCGCGGTTGACTATGCTGCTCTAAAGCAGCGTGAACAGGAAAGACGCCGGCGTTACTTGATCGGCTTAGCTACGCTGGCTTCCACAGTCGCACTGGTGATGACCGGCTTAGCGATCTTTGCGTTTGGGGCCGAGCGTGAAGCGCAGAGACAGGCCAAAGCGGCGAATACAGCGCGTGACCAGGCGGATGGATTGATCAACTACATGCTCGGTGATTTGCGAGACAAATTGAAGCCCATCGGGCGCTTGAAGATTTTAGGGGATGTTGCCGACAGGGCTAAGGCTTATTTAGACGGCTTACCCAGCGAGCAAATGACCTCGGGCCGGCTACGGCAACGAGCGGTCATGCTGACCAATCTTGGTGACGTCTTGAAAGATAAAGGTGAACTGCCGCAAGCGCTAGACGCCTATCAGCAAAGCTTGAGCATAAAAAAAGGCTTGGCCGAAAAGGCCCCAGCAGACTTCAGCTTGCAAGGCGATCTGGCGGCGGGTTATATCTTGCTTGGGGAGGCGCTGAGAGCCAAAGGGGATTCACAGGCGGCGCTCGATGCTTACCAGCAAGGATTGGCATTCTGCCAACACTTGTTAGAACAGGATCCTTCGAACACTGAATGGCGATCTAATCTTGCTAATGGTTATCAAGGTATAGGCTATGTCCAGGAGTCGGGAGGCAACCTGAAAGCGGCACTCGAAGCCTTCCAAACGAGTCTCGACATCCGGCGAGCGCTAGCCGAACAAGACAAAACCAACGCGGAATGGCAACGCAATCTTTCGGCTAGTTACAACCGAGTTGCCGACGTTTTATACGAAAAAGGTCAGTTTCCAGAAAGCCTGGACGGTTATGAAGAGGGCTTGAGGATCATTAAACATTTAGTTGAACACGATAAGTCCAACATCCCTTGGCAAAACGATCTCTCGGTCAGTTACGAGGAAGTAGGCGACCTGCTCAAGGATCAGGGCAAACTTGCAGACGCTCTTGAGTCTTATCAATTGTGCCTAAATATTCGCCGCTCGCTCGTCGATCAAGACAAGTCCAACACCTTTTGGAAGCGCAATCTTTCGATCAGCTACACCAACCTGGGTGATGTCTTCAAACTGGAGAGCAAGTTGCCAGAAGCGCTCTCCGCTTATCGTCAGGCACAAGCCATTGCTCAGCAGTTGGTCGACGACGATGGATCAAATGGGAGCTGGCAAGATGATCTTTCCTGGGCCTGTAACAAGGTCGGAGACGTCTTTCTGCTGCAAGGCAATTTGGCCGAGGCTGCCGCCGTTTATCAACAAGGGTTAGCAATCAACAAGCGGTTGGTTGAGCAAGATCCAAAAAGCACCGTTTACCAAAACGATCTATCAACCAGCTACGAGAAGATCGGGGACGTTGCGTTGAGGCAAGGCCATCCAGCTGAAGCCCAGAGCTCATACCAGCTCTGTCTTAAGCTTCGGCAGGGCTTGGTCGACTTGGATAACTCCGATACCACGTTTCGAGATGGGCTATCTGCCATTCACGCAAAAATTGGCGATGCGCTAAAAGCCCAAGGCAAATTGGATGCGGCCGTTGAAGAGTACCAACAAAGCTTGGACCAGCGCCGAACACTGGCAGACCAATATAAGTTTAACGCCGGCGCGAAGCGTGATTTGATTGCTGTGCTCTGTAAGTTGGCTACCGGGAAGGCGAGAATCCAGGGCGATGATAACGAGCTTAAGGCAAGAGCACTTTTGCAAGAAGCGGCGAGCTTAGCTGTGGACTATAACGGGTCAGACCGCCAGACGCTGATCGATTCGATCAATCAAGCATCCCAGGGGCTCGGTAAATAGGGGCAGCCGCGAAGGTTCTTGAATTGTCCGCCGCCTCCCCGGAGTGGGTGCTAAATTCGCTGCGCCGCGAACCTATCTTGGATGATATAGCCCAGCTCGAAAGGAACAAAGTCAGGGTCTGGTAAAACAGGAGTCGTTGTATCTTTTGCGAAGCGCCAGGGCAATCCCGTCACCAGCCGCGGGATCGGGAACAATGACTGAAACCCTTGATCCCCGCTAGGTAGCGAAGCCGAAGCTCGGCAATCGTCGCGACACAGTGCAGTCAGATCAAAACTAGTAAATTCAGGGTCTGCCATGAATCGCGGCTTGCTGAGGTCACCCAGTTCCGCGAGCGGCCATAAAGGATTTGCTGGGTTGAGGCCGCGTATCTTTAGGTCACGCCCAGGCGTAGAGGGTTTGTTGGGCTGCATAATCGAATCAACTAGGCAAAAACGTATGCCCCTGGCGCTTAGATAGCAAATTCGGGAGGTGGCAAGTCCTGGGCCCGGCTCGGCGATCCCGTCGGCCTAGTCTAGATTGGAGGAGGCAATAGCAGAGACCCTTCGCGACCCGTTTTAGTCCTCAGGGAGCCTCGCCCCACCAGAGTCTACATGGCTAAACCGCCGTCAACGGACAGCACCTGGCCCGTGATATACTTCGCTTCTTTGCTTGCGAGAAACGCAACTGTGGCGGCTACGTCTGCGACGTCGCCGAACGACCGCAAAGGGATGTGGTCGAGCATTTGCTGGCGAACCGCTTCCGGCAACTCTTTCGTCATATCAGTGCTGATAAACCCAGGGGCTACAGCGTTAACGGTTACTTGGCGTCCAGACACTTCCTTGGCCAAGGCTTTGGTTAAACCGATGAGGCCGGCTTTGCTGGCCGAATAGTTGACCTGTCCTGCTTGTCCGACCAATCCGCTGATCGAGGTAATGTTGATGATCCTGCCGTAATGCTGTTTCATCATCGGACGTTGAAGGTTTTGAATGAAATGGAAGGCCCCTTTCAGGTTGGTATCCACCACCGTGTCCCAATCCTCTTCCGACATACGCATGCTCAGCCGGTCGCGGGTGATGCCGGCATTGTTCACGAGAATCGTGACCTGGCCAAAATCTTTGAGAATCTGACGGCAGACCGTGGCCACGGCTTGAGCATTGGCCACATCGACCGCATAGGCCCTGGCCGTCTCCGGTTTCTCGCTGTTAAGCCTGTCGGCGGTTGCTTGAGCGTTCTCTTGGGTCCGGCTAATGACCGCGACTTTCGCGCCTTCAGCGGCAAAGCGCTCGGCGATCGCTTGCCCGATTCCGCGGCCCGCTCCAGTCACCACTGCAACCTGATCAACAAAACGATTCATGCGCTAAAAGCGATGACAAATGACAAATTGCAAATGACAAATGTAAGGATCTGTCATCTGGGATTTGTCATTTGTCATCATCTTCGGCCTCGCCCTTCAGCTGATTCAGCTTATTCCGCAGGGTTCGAATACTGATTCCCAGCATCTGAGCGGTTTGGGTGCGATTGCCTTTCGCTTGCCGGAGCGCATGCATGATGTATTCCCGTTCGACTGATTCGAGCGGAATCACTTCTTCCGGGAAGGCCAAAGTTGTGCCGGACGCGAGCGCGATTCGCTCGATTGGCGGTTCGCCGATGTCGATGTTTGGAAACATAGGCGACATAACCTCCGCGTTGATGCCTTCTTCTGGGTCATGCAAAATCACGGCCCGTTCGATGACATTCTGTAGCTCGCGCACATTGCCGGGCCAATCGTATGCCATCAGGATGGCCATGGCTTGTGGTGTCACCGCGGGCGAGTGAATACCGGTGCGCTGAGCAATCCTCTTTAGAAAAGCATCAACCAGCAGAGGGATATCTTCCTTCCGCGCTCGCAGGGGCGGAACGGTGATCGGGAAAACGTTCAAGCGATAGTACAGGTCCTGCCGGAACTCCTGACGCTCGACTGAGGTAGCCAAATCACGGTTGGTGGTTGCTAACACTCGCACATTCACGCGTATCGTGCGGCCTCCGCCGACCCTTTCGAATTCGCGTTCCTGTAGCACTCGCAAGAGCTTGGCCTGAAGTCTCGGGGGTATTTCACTGACTTCGTCCAACAGAATGGTCCCCTGGTCTGCGAGCTCGAACCGGCCTTCTCTCTTTTCTGTCGCCCCGGTAAAAGCTCCTTTTTCGTGTCCAAAAAACTCGCTTTCGATCAGGTTCTCAGAAATCGCTGCGCAATTGACCTTGATAAACGGTTTGGCAGAACGCGCACTGGCCCGAAAGATCTCGGTCGCAACGAGCTCCTTGCCGGTTCCATTCTCACCGCCGATGAGAACCGTGGCTTCGGTGGAAGCGACCTTTTGGATCAGCTGACGCAATTGGCGGATTCTCTGGCTTTCACCGATCAAAGGCGCCGGGTCGGTTGCTTGGTACGAGAGAACCTGGTTGACTTTAAGGGCCTGAATGAAGCTGGCCGCCTTGTTCATGACGACTTCGATTTGCCCGGAGGAGAATGGTTTGATGATGTAATCGAAGGCTCCGGCCCGGATGCAACTGACGGCGGACTCAACGGACCCGTGCCCCGTCATCATCACAATGACCGGCTTACGCGGCTGGCTGCTTAGCCTGGCTAGGAGATCAGTACCGTCGCCATCCGGCAAACGCACATCGACAAACATTAAGTCAAAGGGTTCAGCGGCAACCGTTCGTTCGGCCTCGCTAATGGTCGCGCAGAGGGCCACCGCAAGACGTTTGCCTTTTAATTGCAACTCAAGCGAGCGACGAATTGTGGCGTCGTCATCAACGACGATTACTTTCTCGATGGCCATACCTCGACACCAATGTTTCTTCTCCTACGTCTCGTGTTTCCGGGCTAGCGCTGTCGGGAGGAACTCCAGAGTATTAAAAGAGCAAAGAAAATCCTAATAGTCCTTCTTGTAGCTGATCCCGCTAAATTGTTCTAAGTGTTTGTGAATAAAGGCCTTGCGCTGAATGTAAGGTGTTCAAACGGATTGAGGAATAGGTAATTTTACCATATTCCATTTTCTCAGGCATCCCTTAAGATAATGGATCGAAAAAGTTTGGATCATGGAGGAATTAGAGGACAGTGGCTCGCCGGTCTGGCGGTTTGTGCTCGAGCGGGCCGTACACGAGTTCAACAATCGGGTGGGTGGTATTCTCTCGGTGAGCGACGCCCATCTCTCCCGGCGAATCGAGAATCGTGAACTACGGGAAAGTCTTTGGCTGATTCGGGATGGCGCGAAAGCCGCCAGTGACTTTGTGGTGACAATGGCTGATCTGTTGACGGCCGACGAAGCCGGTCCGGAAATGACGCGGCTAAGCGAGTTACGAGAATATCTCGTGGCAAAACTTCGGCTTTTCTTGCCGCGCCACATTCAGATAAATACGCCGGCTGGTTCCAGCGATGCGGAGGTCAGAGTGAATGCCAAGCAGCTTTTGTTCTGCTTGTTAGCGTTGCTCCAGAAAGAGCTGTCCGGCGAGCAGCCACCATCATTCTTGTTGGAACTGTCGATTAAGGTCGAACGCTTGACTGCTTGGCTGGTCTATCGCTCGACTGGTCACACGGGAGGTGTGCAAGCTGAGTTCTGTAAGACGGTGTTTACCAAGATAAGGCCATCGCTGAGACGCTTGGAGATTCAGGAGAACCCGTCTGAATTCGAGGTTGCTATGGGCTTTCCGAACTCGCCTGAGGCTCGTTCAAAAATGACAAATCACAAATGACAGATGACAAATATTGGTTGGGGCCAGCGTGTTCCGGCAAAATTTGTCATTTGTCATTTTGTCATCTGTCATTCGCAGGCGAGTCTCCGATCAGCTGGCGCAGCCTTTCGACGCTGAGTTCGTCGAGTTGGTGAACGGCGACATCTGCACCCTTCAATAAGTCAATTGAGTTGGTGGTAGCGACCGCTACCACTTTCATACCGCCGCGATGCGCTGCCTCGATTCCGACCAAAGCGTCTTCGAAAACGACGCACCTCTCGGAAGGCAGGCTGAGGCGGCCTGCCGCTTTCAAGAACACCTCGGGATCGGGTTTACCATGGGAGACATCTTCAGCCGTGATGATAGCTTGAAAGCGATCCTTGAGGCCGATCGATTTCAAACCGGTCTCAATGTTCAGCCGATGCGTCGAGGAGCCGATCGCGCACGGGATTCCGGCATCCCTCAGCCGGCTCAACCACGTCACCACACCGGCTAACGGCTCAAGGCCCCATTCCAGAACGATCTCCCGGTAGAGAGCCTCCTTCCGCAGTGAAAGCCGGTTAATCTCGGCTGGATCCGAAGTCCACTGCAGAAAATTCGGAATAATGACTTCGTTCTTCATCCCGAACCCTTTCTTGAAGTGGCCTGGCGGAAGGCTGTACCCGGTTTCTTTGGCTAATCTTTCCCAACTTTCCTCGTGATGAGCGGAGGAGTCGATGACCACTCCGTCCCAATCGAATATTGCGCCAATAGAGCCCTGATCAGACATAGGAAATTAAACCGCGAATGTACACGAATGGATCCGCCTGCGCCAAGCCTACGGCGCGACAGGTTGCGAAGTTAAGCCTAAAGGAGGTGGTACGTCGAGGTTCAAGAATTCAACCGCAGCCCCGAAAGTCTCCGGGGTGAAATGGACGCAGGTTTACGCAGATGGCGCGGGGTGATGCCGGAATCGTGGAGCGTGCCTCGCTTGCGAGGCCGTGGTGAGCAGAGCGAGATTCGCACGAACGTATTCGTTCTTCCCCGCAGCACTACAGAGCGCAGATTACACAAGGGCCTTACTCTACGATTTCTCCTTGTTCACCACGGCCTCGCAAGCGAGGCACGCTCCACAATCGGCATTCGCAGTTCACCTATCTGCGTAAATCTGCGTCTAATCTGCGGTTGAAGTTTTGTTCCTTCGCGGTTCAGAAGCGACGCATGGCAGGGAGTGAATACGTTTTTTGGAGCTGGGCGGCGTCCTGCTGGACTTGGTTGGCATCGAGATACATCACCTTGGGATCCAGATCGAATTCGATCTTGTGAAATCCGTTAATCGGTTTCTCGATCGCTTTGGCCACATCTTCCAGCCGATAGATCGGTTGGCCATTAACCCGTTCTACGGCCATATAATTCAGCTGCGGATAACCGATGGTATCGTTGTTTGGCAAGATCTGGCTTAAGAAAACGATCTTACGCGGCTTAGGGAAAAGATCGCCTTGGTAATGATCGAAATAGACGAATCGCTGCGGAGCTTCCCTCTGCCAGGCCGGTCCCCATTCTCGCAGATATTGGCGGCTAAGCTCTGCAAAAACTAACCCACCCAAGATCAGGTAGCGCGGAGCTCGCCCGATGATATATGGATCGATCACGTAATCTTGGGGCGGTTTATGGAACAAGGACACAACGACGTCCTTGCGTTCGCCATGCCGGAGTAATGTGACCGGCACTTTTTGGCCCGAGTACGACAACGTGGTGATGAGATGCGTAATCGAGAGCCGGCCATAAAGCGAGTCGTCGTAATCGCCGTCTGAGTCGATAGGCTTTCCGGCAACCGATAACAAGACGTCACCGGTTTGAATATCGGCCTGGGCAGCGGGTGCGTCGGGCTCGACATCGTCGACGTAGATACCGCCTTCGGGATCGGCCAGCTTTTCATACTGGCGGAACTGCGGATCTCGGGTCGGCGAAAACGAGATGCCGAAGCTCGGGAACCCTTGGTACGGTTGATGGTCGGCTTCCTTCAGAAAATGTTGAATGACCGGCGTTGAGATGGCTTCGATGGTCTGAGAACGGGGATCGTACCGAAGGAGCATCGAGATCAGGTGATGATCCTGTACAATCGGCAACGTGAAACTGTTGTCTCGGTACTGCAGAGGACAGCTCATCTTGAACAGAAGATAGCTATAATCTTCCAGTGCGTAGTGACCTACCTCAGCGCTGGTCATGAGCGCCTCTGTGGACACCGGTGTGCCGTTCGCCTCCAACTGGACCACAGACAAATGGTCTCCGACTTTCGGATCCAGGCTGGTGTCCAGCGGTTGGAGACCATTTGTCTGTGGTCCAGTTGGAGGCGAACGGCACACCGGTGTCCACAGAGGCGCTCATGACCAGCGCTGAGCTGGAAGTTTATAGCTATCTTCTGTTCAAGATGAGCTGTCCTCTGCAGTACCGAGACGACGGTTTCACGTTGCCGATTGTACAGGGGGATCGCCTGATCTCGATGCTCCTTCGGTCGCTCCGGTTCTCAGACCATCGAAGCCATCTCAACGCCGGTCATTCGACATTTTCTGAAGGAAGCCGCCCGTCAACCAGGACCCAAGGGTTCCCGACTTTCGCGCTTCTCGTTTTCGCCGACCCGAGATCCGCGGTTCCGCGAGTATGAAAAGCTGGCCGATCCCGAGGCCGTATCTACGTCGACGATGTCGAGCCCGACGGGGCCGCCGCCGAGGGGGATATTCAAACCGGTGACGTCTTGTTATCGGTTGCCGGAAAGCCTATCGACTCAGACGGCGATTACGACGACTCACTTTATGGCCGGCTCTCGATTACGCATCTCGTCGCCACGTTGTCGTACTCGGGCCAAAAAGTGCCGGTCACATTACTCCGCATGGCGAACGCGAGGACATCGTTGTGTCCTTGTTCCATAAACCGGGCCGAGATTACGTGATGCGAATTCATATATCATCGGGCGAGACTCCGCGCTACCTGATCTTGGGTGGGTTAGTTTTCCGGACTTAGCCGCCGATATGTGCGAGAATGGGGACCGGCCTGGCAGAGGGAAGCTCCGCAGCGACTCGTCTATTTCGATCATTACCAAGGCGATCTTTTCCCTAAGCCGCGTAAGATCGTTTTCTTAAGCCAGATCTTGCCAACGACGATTCCATCGGTTATCCGCAGCTGAATTATATGGCCGTCAAAACGGTTAATGGCCAACCGATCTATCAGCTGGAAGATGTGGCCAAAGCGATCGAGAAACCGATTAACGGATTTCACAAGATCAAATTCGATCTGGATCCCGAGGTGATGTATCTCGATGCCAACCAAGTCCAGCAGGACGCCGCCCAGCTCAAACGTATTCACTCCCTGGCATGCGTCGCTTCTGAACCGCGAAGGAACAAAACTTCAACCGCAGATTAGACGCAGATTTACGCAGATAGGTGAACTGCGAATGCCGATTGTGGAGCGTGCCTCGCTTGCGAGGCCGTGGTGAACGAGGGGAAGTGGTTAAAGTAAGGCCCTTGCTGATGTAAACAGGGCTCTGTAGTACTGCGGGAAAGAACGAATACGTTGCATTCGGATAGCGCTCTGCTCGCCGCGGCCTCGCAAGCGAGGCACGCTCCGCGAATTTCGGCGTCACCCCGCGCCGTCTGCGTAAAGGTCCGCGTCCAGTTCACCCCGGACACCTCGGGGCTGCGGTTGAATTCTTGAACCTCAACGTACCACCTCCTTTTAGGCTTAACTCGCAACCTGTCGCGCCGTAGGCTTGGCGCAGGCGGAATCCATTCGTGTACATTCGCGGTTTAAGTTCCTATGTCTAGATCAGGGCTCTATTGGCGCCATAAAAGATTGGGACGGAGTGGTCATCGACTCCTCCGCTCATCACAAAAAGATAACAACCATTAGCCAAAGAAACCGGGTACAGCCTTCCGCCAGGCCGCTTCAAGAAAAAGATTTGGATGAAGAACGAAGTCATTATTCAGAATTTTCTGCAGTGGACTCGGATCCAGCCGAGATTAAAAGCAATCACAAGAGAAAAGGCTTCTCTACCGGAAATGGGTCTGGAATAAGACAAGAACCATTAGCCGGTGTGGTGACGTGGTTGAGCCGGCTGAAAGGAAGACTGCTCCTCGGCTCACGCATAAAATTGAGACAATTGATAAAACACAAGGATCGCTTTCAAGCTATCATCACGGCTGAAGATGTCTCCCATGGTAAACCCGACTCGAGGCGATCACTTGAAAGCGGCAGGCCGCCTCAGCCTCCCTTCCAAGAGGTGCGTCCGTTTCGAAGACGCTTTGGTCTAAATCGAGGCAGCGCGTCGCGGGCGTATGAAAGTGGTAGCGGTCGCTACCGCCGACTCAATTGACTTATTGAAGGGTGCAGTTGTCACCGTTCACCAACTCGACGAACTCAGCGTCGAAAGGCTGCGCCAGCTGATCGGAGACGCGCCTGCGAATGACAGATGACAAAATGACAAATGACAAATTTTGCAAAACACGCTGGCCCCAACCAATATTTGTCATCTGTCATTTGTGATTTGTGATTTTTGAACGAGCCTCAGGCGACCTCAAATTCAGACGGTTCTCCTGAATCTCCAAGCGTCTCAGCGATGGCCTTATCTTGGTAAACACCCGTCTTACAGAACTCAGCTTGCACACCTCCCGTGTGACCAGTCGAGCGATAGACCGCCCGGCAGTCAAGCATTCGACAGTTCCAACAAGAATGATGGTGGCTGCTCGCCGGACAGCTACTTTCTGTGGACGGAGACGCTAACAAGCAGAACAAAAGCTGCTTGGCATTCACTCTGAGCCTCCGCATCGCTGGAACCAGCCGGCGTATTTATCTGAATGTGGCGCGGCAAGAAAAGCCGAAGTTTTGCCACGAGATATTCTCGTAACTCGCTTAGCCGCGTCATTTCCGGACCGGCTTCGTCGGCCGTCAACAGATGAGCCATTGTCACCACAAAGTCACTGGCGGCTTTCGCGCCGTGGCGATGAGCCAAAGACCTCCCGTAGTTCACTATTCTCGATTCACCGGGAGAAATAGGGCGCTGGGGCCACCCACCCGATTGTTGAACTCGTGTACGGCCCCACTCGACACAAACCGCCAGACCGGCGGGCCTGTCCCTAATTGCTCCATGATCCAAACTTTTTCGATCCAGTATCTTAAGGGATGCCTGAGAAAATGGAATATGGTAAAATTTTTATTGTACACAATGCGTTTGGACGCCGGAAATTCAGGCAAGGCCTTTATTCACAAACACTTAGAACAATTTCAGCGGGATCAGCTACAAGAAGGACTATTAGGATTTTCTTTGCTCTTTTAATACTCTGGAGTTCCTCCCGACAGCGCTAGCCCGGAAACACAACGTAGGAGAAGAAAACTCACTGTCTAGGTATGGCCGTCGAGAAAGTAATCGTCGTTGATGACGACG